>NZ_JAXOJO010000001.1:0-1335549 GCF_036663735.1 Parasphingomonas zepuensis
GTCAGAAACATCCAATCCTGCATAAATCGTCATCGGTCATCCTCCTGCCGTGGAGCACCTGCCAGGCGACTCCGTACTCTGCAGGAGGATGGCTAATTCAATTACACAATGTCCCCGAATTCCTAGTGTCCCCGAATTCCGAGTGTCGCGGCCACGCCTTGAGGTTGATGCCTATCAGAACCCCCTCACAAAAACCCCTTCGCCCTCAGCTCCGCAAACGCTGCATCCAGGATCTTCCGCGACCGCGCCTGGGCGTTCTCGCTGTCGCGCATCATCACCAGATGCTTCCCGCTATAGGTGTATTCCAGCAGGCGCTTGTTGGTGGCGGTGTCCATCAGGATGAAGCGGATGTCGTAGAAGCGCCAGGCGCCCGACAGGGTGAAATTGGCGGGAAAGACGATCAGGCGGAAGCGCGCCTTGGTAGTGCGCTCGTCGGCCAGGTTGCCGCCGATGGTTTCCGCCACCGGGACGGCCCTTGAATCATCCCCCACCTGAGTCTTCGCGGCGACGAATTCGTCCTTGCCCTTGGCGCTCTCCGTATAGCGGAGGATCTTGCTGGAGATGCCGGCGGCGTTGAGCCGGGTGGTCAGATCGTCATCGAACTGATCGAGCACCTTCGGGGTATATTCATTCTGCCGAACGTCGAGGAACGAATAGACGTAGACGAAGGAGCCCGACAATTTGGCGGGGAGCGGATCGGTGCCCGGGGGCGGCGCGACTTCGGCGAGGGCGGCGGGGCGCGGCGGAATCGGGGCGTCCGAATAGAGTTCCAGCAGGTCCTTTTCCTGCGCGTAGAGATTGGCCTCGCGGTGGGCCAGCTTGTAGCCCTGGTTCGCGATATCGCGGATCGCCGTCTGGTCGAGATTGAGCAGCGGCTTCATCGACAGCTCGTAAGCGTGGACCCTGTTGATGAGGGCAACGCCGCCGGGCGTTCGCGCGAAGGCGACCTGAGCGGCTCTGAGGCGCTGTTCCTGTTGTGGAGTAACGCTCACCTGCGCGACGAGCTGCTGCATCGAATCGCCGGGGCGCACCACAAGCTTGAAGTCGCTCGCTTCCTGGACGGAAGGGGCGAGCAAACGGGCCAGGCGCGCCAGTTCGGCGGGGCTGAACTGAGCGGCCATATAGGTGCGGACCTGATCCTGGCGCGCCTCCACGATCTTCTTCATCTCGACATCGCAATGGGCGGAGGATGCCTTGACCATGCGATCGACGATGCCGGGCAGCGCCTTCTCGATTTCGGGCATGCCGGGGTCGCGGGCCAGTTGCGTGCGGAAGGCGGTGTCGCACAGCTCCCGGCTGATCGGGAGGATCACAGGACGCGGCACGAAGAAGTCGGCCATGATGTCGAGCTGCTCGGCGCGGGTGAGCGGGGCGGCGGCCGGGCGTGTCTGCGCCGGCGAGGCCACCGGCAGCGCGAGAAGAGCCCATGCTGCGAGATGCGCGAATTTCATGTGTGACGTCCCCCCGGTGGGGACTTTAGTTGAATTGGGCGCGGGCTCAAGAGGTTGGCGGGGATTTCGGGACGTTACTTGGGCGTTATGGTTTTGGTGGAGGGCTGGCCAGCTTGACGTGTTTCACCCCGCCGCCAGCCAGGGTCGTCGCCTGCTGGCCGACCTTGCGATGAAGTGACCCTCACCGTAATTCTCCTGGGTCTATGTTGCTGATTTGTTCCGATCCTGCTATCGCTTGTGCCCAGCTTGGACGGACGGGAAAGCGCAATGAAGCTAGCTTGGGCGATGTGTCTGCTGGTGTTGCTGTCGGGCTGTTCTAGCGCAGTGAAGCCGACAGCCAAGGCGACCACAGCGTCGTCGCCGTCGCCGTCAGCATCATCGCCCGCAGAGGGCGTGATCAACATTCCGGACGAATATCCCGATCCACCGATCACCATCACACCGAAGCCGGGGCACATCGCCGTGCGCTCGACGGTCCGCCGCTATGCGTTGATCGCCACTGACACCCTGCCGCGGATCGAGCCGGGAACCAACACCAGCGAGAAAATGTGGGATTGCGATGGGTGGGGTCTGATCACGCCCGCAACAGCGGGCGGCAAGGCGGCCAGGGCGCTGGGCTGGCGCGTGACGGGCGAGCAGCCGCTGGGCAGCCTCACCGCGGTGACGATCCTGCGCCATTATTATTCCATGCCCGGGGTGCCCTGCATGCCGGCGACCATCAATATCGTGTTCTACGAGGGCGATGCCGTCGTGGCGATGCTGCATCCGGCGCGCGGCTTCTGGTGGCTGGTGCCCGACGGTCTGCAACCCATGAAGGGCGGCGCGTTGCGGGTGGCGACCAGCTTGCCGGCCCCGCCGATCGGCGACCTGACCCTGTCGGGGAACGTGCTGCGTCTGGACGAGACGGCGCCGTTCGACACGGTGTGCGACGGCCATGTCCGCTTTCCGAACCTGTTTCACAAACCGATCGAGGAGGCGCGGGCGATCCTGCTGCAAGGGGGGTGGAGGCCGTATCGTCCGAACGGCCCGATCGACCGCGAGCGCAACAGCCACGAATATGTGACCTATTATCGTGAGGGCATTACCGAGATCGACACATGCGCAGTCGATAGCGTGGGACAGTGCCTGTTCTATTACAGATCGCCCCGCGGCGTGCTGCGGCTGATGACCGGCCAGATCAACGGTGAATATGGGGACCGCGTGATCGATTATGGACTGCAATGCCGCGACCGCGCCGGCAAGCTGGCGCGTGCCCCCTGGAGATGAGCGGCCGCCGCGTCTTCGGACCGTCGCGCGTGATTACGGGGGCGAGTTACTTCACCTCTGAAACGTGTGCGCCAATCGCCCCGCGCCCTTCCGCTCTCACCATTTGCCGCCAGCGTCTTCGATCGCCACGAGCAGCGCGCGCTTGCTGGCGGTGCGGCGGGTGCCGGCATTGCGGGGCATGACGGGGTTGCCCGCGGCGGCGCGGCGCAGCAGGACTTCGCGGCCGAAATCCGCGAGCGGTGTGGCGGCCTTTTCAGCCCTGGAGGATGTCGAGGCCATGATCGCCGCCGCTTTCGTATCTGATGCGGCGTTCAAGATACTCCAGATCGGCATCGGGAAACAGGCGAAGCAATATGCGTGCCTGTTCGAGCATGTCGGGCGCAGTGCCGGAAGCGAACTGACCGATACGATCTGCGATCATGTCTTCGAGCGACAGGACCGCAGCAATGCCGTCCGTATCGAGGGAGAAAAGGCGCACGCGTTCGCGCTCGGCCATCCCGTCGAGAAGGCTCGCGGACACGATCTCGAAGCCGAGATGCAGATCGGGATGAATCCAGCCACGCGTTGCCTTGCCGGGGCCGGACGGGCGGACGAAGCCGAGGCTGCGCAGTTCTTCCTCGAATTCCTCCTGTCGCGCGGTAACGATATCGAAATCGCCGGTGGCGATGGCGCTGGCCGAGTAGAGCTCTACCGCTGCGCCGCCGACCAGCACCGGGGCGGCGAAGCCACGGGCCTTCATGGCTTCGCTGGCGCGCGCGAAGAGGCGGAGGGCGGCTTCGAATTCGGGTCGGTATGGACTGGTCATCCGCTGCTTGCCCCTGCCGTTCCAATACGTCGCGTAGCCAGTACCTGAGTTCGTGTGTCCCCCTCACCCTTCCCATCGCTACGCGATGGGCCCCTTCCCTCTCCCACAGGGGGAGAGGGAGATTTTGGGAGATACTTTTACTCCGCCGCGACGCTCTGCCGCCCACGCTCCAGCAGGGGCGCGAGATAGTGACCGGTGAAGCTGCCCTTGGCCTTGGCGACCTTTTCGGGCGTGCCTTCGGCGACGATCTCGCCGCCTTTCACGCCGCCTTCCGGCCCAAGATCGAGCACCCAGTCGGCGGTCTTGATGACGTCGAGATTATGCTCGATCACCACGACCGTGTTGCCCTGATCGACCAGCGCGTGGAGCACTTCGAGCAGCTTGCGCACGTCCTCGAAATGAAGCCCGGTGGTGGGCTCGTCCAGGATATAGAGCGTCTGGCCGGTGGCTCTGCGCGACAGTTCCTTGGCCAGCTTCACGCGTTGCGCTTCGCCGCCCGACAGAGTCGTCGCCTGCTGGCCGACCTTGACGTAGCCGAGGCCGACCTCCGCCAGCATCGCCATCTTGTCGCGGATCGGGGGGACGGCCTTGAAGAATTCGACCGCATCCTCGACCGTCATGTCGAGCACGTCGGCGATGCTCTTGCCCTTGAACTTCACCTCGAGCGTCTCGCGATTGTAGCGGGCGCCGTGGCACACATCGCACACGACATAGACGTCGGGCAGGAAGTGCATCTCGATCTTGAGCAGGCCATCGCCCTGGCATGCCTCGCAGCGGCCGCCCTTGACGTTGAAGCTGAAGCGGCCGGGCTTGTACCCTCGCGCGGCGCTTTCGGGCAGGCCGGCGAACCAGTCGCGGATCTGGGTGAAGGCGCCGGTATAGGTGGCCGGGTTGGAGCGCGGGGTGCGGCCGATCGGCGACTGATCGATGTCGATCACCTTGTCGAGATATTGCAGGCCAGTGATCTTCTCATACTTGCCGGCGAGCATGCGCGCGCCGTTGAGCTCGCGCGCGGCGGCGGCATAGAGCGTGTCGATGGTGAAGCTCGACTTGCCCGAGCCCGACACGCCCGTGACGCAAGTGAAGGTGCCGAGCGGGATGCTGGCGGTGACGCCGCGCAGATTGTTGGCGGTGGCGCCGACGACGGTCAGCTTCTTGCCATTGCCCTTGCGCCGCGTCGTGGGCACCGCGACTTCGCGCGTGCCGTTGAGATAATCGGCGGTGACGCTGCCCTTCGCCTTCAGGATATCGTCGAGCGTGCCCTGGGCGACGATCTCTCCACCATGGACGCCGGCGCCGGGGCCCATATCGATGACGTAATCGGCCGAGCGGATCGCATCCTCGTCATGCTCGACCACCAGCACGGTGTTGCCGAGATCGCGCAGGCGGCGGAGCGTGGCGAGCAGCATGTCGTTATCGCGCTGGTGCAGGCCGATGCTCGGCTCGTCGAGCACGTAGAGCACGCCCGAAAGGCCGGAGCCGATCTGCGAGGCGAGGCGGATGCGCTGGCTCTCGCCGCCGGACAAAGTGCCCGAAGTGCGATCGAGGTTGAGATAATCGAGCCCGACATTGTTGAGGAAGCCGATCCGTTCGAGGATCTCCTTCAATATGCGTTCGGCGATGGCGTTTTGCTGATCGGTGAGCTCGGCCGGAATCGCGGTGAACCAAGTGAGCGCATCGACCACCGAGAGATGGGTGACCGACGAGATGTCGCGCATGCCGATTTTGACCGCCAGCGCCTCCGGCTTGAGGCGGGCGCCGTGGCACACCTCGCACGCGGCGCTGCTCTGATATTTGGACAGCTCCTCACGCATCCAGGCGCTTTCCGTCTGGAGCATGCGGCGGTTGAGGTTGCCGATGACGCCCTCGAACGGCTTGCGCACGTCGTAGGATTTGCGGCCGTCGACGAAGGTGAGCGTGACCGGCTTGCCGGCGGTGCCGTGGAGGATGATCAGCTTCACTTCGCCGGGGAGTTCCTCCCACGGCGTATCGAGGCTGAAGCCGAATTCGCGCGCCAGGCTGCCCAGCACCTGCATGTAATAAGGCGAGGGCGGATTGGATTTCGCCCAGGGCACGATCGCGCCCTTCTTGATGCTGAGCGCGTGGTTGGGGACGACGAGTTCCTCGTCGAACAGCAATTTCTCGCCGAGGCCGTCGCAGGCCGGGCACGCGCCCTGCGGCGCGTTGAAGGAGAACAGGCGCGGCTCGATCTCGGCGATGGTGAAGCCGGAGACGGGGCAGGCGAATTTCTCGCTGAAGACGATGCGGTTGTCCGGGATGCCGGTGTTCTTCATGCCGCCTGAGGGCTTCTCGGCCTGGACGAGGCTTGGGTTATCAGACGCGGCGGCCTGTGCTTTGGTCGCCCTCACCCTCCCAGCCTTTGGCTGGGCCCCTCCCTCTCCCGCTGGGAGAGGGGTTGCGCCTTCCGCGACGAAGGTTTGCGGCATTTCGCGCAGCGCGTTGTTCTTGCCCCGCTCCCCTTCGCTTAGATTTGCCACCGTCGTATCGACCAGGTCGACATAGGCTAGCCCTTCGGCCAGCTTCAGCGCAGTCTCGAAGCTGTCGGCGAGGCGGGTGGCCATGTCCGGGCCGACCACCATGCGATCGACCACGACTTCGATGTCATGCTTGTATTTCTTGTCGAGCGCGGGGGCTTCGTCGATCTCGTGGAGTTCGCCGTCGATGCGGACCCGGGTGAAGCCGGCCTTCTGCCACTCGGCCATTTCCTTGCGATATTCGCCCTTGCGGCCGCGCACGACGGGGGCGAGCAGGTAGAGCCGCGTGCCCTCGGGCAGGGCCATGACGCGGTCGACCATCTGGCTGACCGTCTGCGCGGCGATCGGCAGGCCGGTGGCGGGCGAATAGGGAATGCCGACGCGCGCCCAGAGCAGGCGCATGTAATCATAGACTTCCGTCACGGTGGCGACGGTGGAGCGCGGGTTGCGGCTGGTGGTCTTCTGCTCGATCGAGATGGCGGGCGACAGGCCTTCGATATGATCGACGTCCGGCTTCTGCATCAGCTCGAGGAACTGGCGCGCATAGGCCGAGAGCGACTCGACATAGCGGCGCTGCCCCTCGGCATAGATGGTGTCGAAGGCGAGGCTCGACTTGCCCGAACCGGACAGCCCGGTGATCACCGTGAGCGTGTCGCGCGGGATGTCGATCGAGACATCCTTGAGGTTGTGCTCGCGCGCGCCGCGCACGGAGATGTGGGTCAACATAGACCGATATGTTCCATATTTGTTCGGATGGGGCAAGAGGATGCTGCGGCGATATAGGAGCTCACGGCCCGGGTTTCGAGCGGCAGCCGCGTAACGATTTCGCGCACGGGCGTGATGGCCGTCACGCGGTGGGGGGCCCGGTCCGGTTCATGGATGGCCGTCAACCCATGACAGGAGGAATCCATGGCCGACGTTAAACTCGATGTGAAAGTCTCGAACCTCGAAAAGGTGAAGGGATATGCGTTCGTATTCCGCGGCAAGCCGGTGAGGATCACCAGCGGTAAGGGCACCATCACCTGGGACGACACGGAGACCGAATGGCTGAGCTGGCATATGGTCGGCGACCCGGGCGGCACCATGGACGTCGAGGTGTTTCGCGATGGAACGGTCATCAGCAAGCGCATCGGGTCGAAGATCCCGAATTCCCGTCCTGCTGGTTTCGACGAGATTCCGATCCCTCAGATTTTCGCAGGCGCTGCCACTTCCGCTCCGGATAGCGAAAAGTGAAGGCCCGGCTCGGTATCGCGGCGTGTGCGTTGCTGTGCATGCCTGGTCAGCTCCCCGCACAACAACGTTCAAGTGGCGAGGCTCAGGTCGCCGCGCGCGACAGCGACGGCGTGACAGGCTCACAAAAAATCGCAGGCGGTGTCGCGAACGGGCCCACCGACCGTGCACTGGGCAGCAGCATTGTGCCACAACTTCAACTGACCGCGAGCGCGGACGAGAAGCGCGTGGAGTTCGCCTGGAGTTTCGCCCGTTCGGAAACGGCGACGACGGATCGCCTTTTCTACGACCAATTCACGTTCAAGGTCGCGACCGAACTCGACAAAGACGATACCAAGACCACCCTGCTCGACCTTGACGGGTTTCCCGGCGGCACCGAACTGAAGTTGAACTACACGCGATTCAGCGGCGCAATTTCGTATCCGAAACAAGGTTTGCAGCGGCAGTTGGACGACGAAGCAGTCAAAATCGCGCAAAAACGTTGCGAAGAAAAATATTCGGGCGGCCCGCCCGCCACGATTGCCAAGAACTGCGACTTTGCCGGCGGCCGCCTCCAAAACGAATCCAAGAGCTCGCTTATCGAGACATACGCGCCTGAGTTGTTCGACCGGACGTACGCCTTTTACTATCCCAACACGCCCTTCCGCTTCTACGGCGTAGAAGCTGGCGCCAATCAGGACATCTACAAATATCTCGACCGGAACACCTTCACCGTCAAGAAGGCTTCAAAATACGGTTTCAGCGCAACCGTATTCGGAGGGTTCTTGTGGATCAACCATTCCAGCTCGCTCACCGCGTCGTTCACCTACGCCCGACGCTATGAAGCTCAGGCCCCGGTTTCTTTATGCCAGGCGATCAACGCGACCCAGACTCAATGCCTGACTGCACCGGATGGCGCGCCCGCAACATCGCGTAGCGCCGTTTTCACGGTCGACGGCCGGAAGAGCTTCGGTTTCGAGCCGGGCGCGCGCCACTACGCCATCGCGCCCAGTGTCAGTTATGATGTCAAAAACCGCGTGTTCGGGGTGGATGTACCCTTTTATCTCGCGAGCGATGGCGAAGGAAAATTGCGAGGCGGAGTGCGTGTTGGCTATGTCAACGCTCCCAAGATCGGCGGCGGCCGCGAGGACGACGCCACGATCGCGCTATTCGTGGGCGTGCCTTTCTCGCTTTTCCGATAATCCCCGGATCCTTCAAAATACGGAGTTGTACCGCCGATGCCGCCAATCCGGTGGCATCGGCACACCGCGACCCTAGCCCGGCGGCGGATTTTGGATCAGCCTGAGCGCCTCATCGGGGGCGGGGGAGAGTCATGGACGCATTATGGGCGCATCACCGGACGGTACTGGCCGTCGGCATCGCCGCCACCCTCACCGGCTGCATCAACACCGCCTATCGCGATTCCATCGGTGAGTTCGGCACGCTGACCAAGGCGTCGGTCGCGGTGCAGGATCAGCGGCTGACGGCGCTGGCGGCGGCGGAGAGCGAGCGCATCCATCAGGCTCTGGCGGACAATCATGTCGATCTGCGCCTCTCGCCGCAATGCGCGCAACTGCTGCTTGCGCCCGATCCGAGCGCCACGGCACCGCCCGCGCCGTGCACGCTGATCGACGCAACCGGCAAGCCGATCGAGAAGATCCCCACCTATTCCAACATCAAGGCGCTCGACCAGGCGCTGTCGGACTATGCCGACAACCTGATCCTGCTCGCCGCGGACACCACCGAGGACCAGGCGGCGTTTTCCGACTCCGTGAACGGGCTCGCCACCTCGCTCGGCAATCTCGACGGCGCGATCCGCAAGGCGACGGGCGCGGCGCCGGGCAGTTCAAGCGCGAAGATCGGCGCCATCGCCGCGGTGGTGGCCAAGGCGGGCGGTCTGCT
This sequence comes from Parasphingomonas zepuensis, assembly GCF_036663735.1. Lineage (NCBI taxonomy): Bacteria > Pseudomonadati > Pseudomonadota > Alphaproteobacteria > Sphingomonadales > Sphingomonadaceae > Parasphingomonas > Parasphingomonas zepuensis. The sequence continues at coordinate 9,129 of NZ_JAXOJO010000001.1, forward strand.
GCTGGCGGCGGAACGGGGACGCGTGCTGAAGAAGATCATCATTGCGGGCGACACGCTGGTGCAAGAGGCGACCGCGATCCTGTCCGACGTCGACGACCGGCTGAACCTCTATGACGGCACCGCGCTGCTGCAGGCGGCGCTGGCCGCGCAGGCGGAGGCATCGCGCCTTGCCGCAACCGGTGCGCCGCCCGATCAGGTGCGGGCCTCCCAGGACGCGCTGTTCGCGCGCGTCGCCGACTTCAACGCGCGCAGCATCGAACAGCAGCGCTATCTCGCGATCGGCAAGGCGCATGCCGGGCTCGCCCAGGCAGCGCGGACCGGCAACACGATCGATTTCGAAGCGGCGATCAGCGCAGTGATCGATCTGGCCAGCGTCACGCACGGTGCCGTCCAGGCGCTGAAGACGAAGGAGGGCGAGTGATGGCGACTCAGCTCAAGACGCTCGGCGCCTGGGCGCAGACGCGCAACACGCTGGTGCAGGACCTGACCATGTCGATGCAGGTGCTGCAATCGGCGCCCTTTTCGGACGACCCAGACTCCGATTTCCAGAAGGCGACCGCGACCGATACCCAGATCCTCGAAGCGTTGCGGCGGCATGCCGTGCTGGGCATCGAGCAGATCGACGACGCGATCGCGGCGGGGCCGCTGGTGGAGCAGATCAACGCACTGTCCAAGGCAGCGAAGAAGGAGGCCGACCGGATCCAGGCGATCGCCCGCACGATCGACGATATCGCAGGCGCGGTGGACAAGGTGACGGGGGTGGTGACGAAATTCGCCGCCCTGCCCTTCATCGGCGGTTCTGGCTGAGCCGTCAGGCTGCGGCTGATGGCATCGAGCGGCAGTTCTCTACTGTCGAGAAGAACGGTGCTTCGACAAGCTCGGCACGAACGGGAGAGGGGACCATCCGCAAGCCTCGGGGCACAGGATTCAGGGTGTGGCAGACGCCTCGACATAGCGCGTGTCGGTGGGCCCGATGCCGGTGATGTAGAGCGTCACCGGCGTGGCGCCGGTGTGGGCGAAATGGGGCGCGTCGGCGGCCTCGGCGTAGAAGCTGCCGGGCGGGAGCGGCTTGAACGCCGCATCGTTCGCCACCTCGCCATAGCCGAAATACCAGGTGCCGGAGACGACGGTGGCGGTGCGATCGTCGCGGTGGCGGTGGGCGGCGATGCGGGTGTTGGCGGGGACAGTCAGCGCGATGGTGTAGAGGCCGGGCCTGGTCGGATCGCCGGACAGGATGCGGGTGCGGATGCCGGCCACGCCGGAGGTGCCGGCGCCCGCCTCGATCGCGGGCAGCGCGGCGATGTCGGCGGGCGCGAGGCGGAGTTGTCCCTCCCCCTGCCCCGCCCCGTTCTGGGCCGCGGCGGAGAGCGGGAGCAGGGCCGCGGCGAGCAGGAGGAGGCGCGGGATCATTTCGCGGGGGCCAGGAAAGCGCGGACCGCGGTGACGGTGGCGCCGGGGTTTTCCTCCATGATCCAGTGGCCGGAGCCGGGGATTACGCCTTCCGTGACGTTCTCGGCACCGGCGCGCATCACCACGGCCATGGTCAGGCCGAAGCTCTTCTCGCCGCCGAGCGCGAGGACCGGCATCTTGAGCTTGCCGTTGGCGGCGAGCCAGGCGCGGTTGTCGATCGCGTCCTGATCGAAAGCGGCGAACTGGGCGAAGCCGGAATGCATTGCGCCGGGCAGGGCGTAGAGCTTCGCATAATGCGCGCGCGAGCCTTCGGTGAAATGCTTCGGATCAGCGGAGAATTCGTTCCAGAAGCGATCGAGGTAGATGCGCTCGCGCCCGGCCACCAGCCGCTCCATGTCCGGCCCGCCGAAGCGGAAATGCCAGAGCAGCGGGTTCTTGAGGATCTCCTCCCACGGGCCGACCCCGGGCACCGGCGCGTCGATCAGCACGAAGCGCTTCACCCGATCGGCATGAAGCTCGGCAAAGGCATAGCCGACCATATTGCCGATATCGTGCGTGACGAGATCGACCTGGCCGGTGACCTTTAGCGCATCGAGCACGCCGAGCACGTCGCCTGCCTGGTTCTTCTTGTCGAAGCCGCCGGCCGGTTTCGAGGACAGGCCGAGGCCGCGCAGATCGGGCACGATCACGGTGTGGTCGCGCATCAGATCGGCAGCCAACGGCGCCCACATGTCGCCGGTCTCGCCATAGCCGTGGAGCAACACGACCGCGGGGCCCTTGCCGCCGACGCGGACGTGGATGGTGGCGCCGTTGCTGGCGATTTCCTGGGTGTGGAAAGCGACGGGATAAGGCGGCACCTGCGCGGCGGCAGGCGCGGCCATCACCAGAGCTGCGCCGGCGAGCATCAAGGAACGAAGCATATATTTTCCCCTGTCGGGAGCGCCGGTGGCGCCCCTCTTCGAGGGTGAAAATGATGGCAATCTATCGTTCGGACTAGTAGGATTAAGCTGACTCTTGTGTCCGGGAATCCCGAACGATGCTGAAGCTTGACGGCCTTGCCGCGTTCACCGCGATCGTCGAGGCGGGATCGATCAGCGCAGCGGCGCGGCAGCAGGGCCAGGCCAAGTCCGTGGTGAGCGAGAGGCTGGCCGAGCTGGAGCGGACGCTGGGCACAAGGCTGATCCAGCGAACCACGCGCAAGCTGACTTTGACCGAGGACGGCAACACCTTCCTGCCAAGAGCGCAACAGATCCTGTTCCAGGCGCGCGAGGCGACGGCCGAGATGGCGGCGCGGCGCGGCACGCTGGCGGGGCCGCTGCGGATCTCTGCGCCGGTCGGGTTCGGCATCCTGCATCTCGGACCGGCGCTGAACCGGTTCCTGCGCGACCATCCCGAGATCGACCTGACGCTGGAGCTGGACGACCGGTTCGTCGATGCGGCGGCCAGCGGGTTCGATGCGGTGATCCGGCACGGGCCGGTGGGCGATACGCGGCTGGTCGCGAAACGGCTGGCGCGGACGCGGCGCGTGCTGGTCGCCGCGCCAGCCTATCTGGCGGAAAAGGGGCATCCGACCGCGCTGGCCGAGCTTTCGGGGCACAAGGGCATCCTCTACGCCTATCGCGACGCCGACTGGCGCTTCGCTGGCGCGCAGGGCTGGACGGTGCTGCGGCCGCGCGCGGCGCTGCGCGTCAATAACGGGCTGGTGATGCGCGACGCGGCGCTGGCCGGGCTGGGCATCGCGCTGCTGCCGACCTTCTTCGTGCACGAGCAGCTGGCGAGCGGCGCACTGGTTGAAGTCGCGGTCGGATGCGCGGCGGAGGGCGCCGAGCTGTTCATCGCCTATCCGCGCGACCGCAGCGCCTCGACCAAGATCGCCGCGCTGACCGCGAGCCTGAAGCGCAGTTTCGGCGATCCGCCTTATTGGGACCGGGCTAAGATCACCCCTTCCGGCGGAACGGGATGACCAAAGTGGCGCGCTCGACACTGCCCGAGCGATCGAGGAAATAGACGGTGAAGCTGTCCGGCCCGGTGCGCAGGAAAGTGATGCCGTCGAAATAATAGCCGGCGCCGTCGCGGGCGAGCAGCGGGCGATCGACATAGGCACTCTGAGCTTCCCATCCGGCGAGCGCGGGCGTGAAATGCTTGACCCGGACCGAGAGCGACCCGCCGGTTTCGACGAACACGCTGATCTCGTAGAAGAGCACGCCCTGCGGATTCACTGCCCGCACGAAGCCGGGCATATGGCCGAACGCCGCCGACAGGATGACATGCTCGACCGGCCCTTCCGGCATCGCGCCGATCCAATGGCCTTCGATCCATGCCATGTCGGCGATCGTCGCGGGCGGCGGCGACCGGCGCGGATCGCGCAGGCGGATCATCGCCCGCGGATCGGTTTGGGCGAAGGCGGACGCCGGCGCGGCAAGCACTGCGGCGAGACCGCACAGGATCGTGCGCCGTGCGAGACCGTCAGCCGACATGATCGTGCGTCCCGATCTGGCGCAGCATCCTGAGCGAGCCGTCAGCGCCCTGGCGCCACAGCCGCAGCCCCCCGCCCTGCGTGACGCCGGAGGACCCGCCGGCCCGCCAGGCGACGCTGAACTTGCCATATTCCAGCACATAGCCGCCGAAATCCTCGAAGCCGGTATTCCAGACGCGTACTGAATCGAACGTCACGCCGCGGCCGGCATTCACATAGCCAGCCAGATACGGGCGGATCTCTTCGATCCCGATCCTGGGCTTGTTGGCGAACGGCATGAACACCCCGTCATCGGCATAGAGCGCGAGCTGCGCGGCCACGTCATGATCCTGCACGGCGCGTGCATTGGCGCGGTTGCGGGTATCGAGCCGGGCGGCGAGCGCGCTGGCCGGCGCCGTCGGGGGCGCTTCAGCCGGCATCGCGACCACGAAGGATGCCGGATCGGGCAGCGGCCGGAAATAGCCGCGGACATCGGCCTTGAGCTTCAGCAAGCCATCCGGCCCGGGGCTCCAGACATTGATGTACTTGCCGCGCTCCTCCTCGAAACCGCGCCAAGCAATGGTGAAGGTGCCGGTCTCGACCAGGACGCCCCGGCCGAGATCGATCACGTCTTTCATCACCGGCACATAGTCCGTCACCCGGCGGCGGCCGAGCATGGCGCGCTGATAGGTGGCGATCCGGGCGCTGCCGTACAATGCGGGCTGATATTCCGGCATGCTGATCGCATCTGGCAGGTACAGGGCGGCGAGCGCGTCTGCATCGCCGGCGATCATCGCCGCGCCGAGCCGCCCATGCGCGGCAACGACGCGATCGCGTGGCGTGGTCGGCGGGCCGAACAGCAGGTGCCGGGCGAAGAAGGGCAGGACGTCGGTATAGACGCGCCCGTCCTCGCCCCAATGCCGGTCGCGAAAGCCGCCGGCATGCTCCTCCGCTTCGTGGGGCACGCCGAATTCGGTCAGCAGGTGCGACAGCGCCTGGTTGCCGGCGATGTGATCGGCGATGGTATCGCCGCGGCCCCAGTCGATCTTCAGGGCACGGAGCGACTTCAGATTGTCGGCATAGGCAGGGACGAGGGACGTCAGGTCCATGCGTTCGTGGAACCGCGCCATGACGGCGCTGTCCACCACGAGCCGACCATCCACACGCCGCGCCGGCGGATCGAAATAGAGCGGCGAGCGATCGGGGTTCGGCGAGAAGGCCTGGTAGATCGACGTGAAGATCCGCGAAAAGCCGTCATCGCCGAGATCGTCGAGCGACCGGGCGCGGGCAAGCAGATCGAAGTTCGGGCGGCTATAGCTGGTCTGGACGCCGGGCCCAGTACCGACCGCCTGCAGCGCATAGACCGCGCCGAAGACTTCGGGGTGGCGCATGCCGAAACGGATCGCACCATAGCCGCCGACGCCGTCCCCGACGACGCCGCGCGAATCCCGGGCGGCCAGCGTGCGATATGTCCGGTCGACCCAGGGCACGAGCTCGCGCACCATGAAATCCTCCCAGTTCCCAGTCGCGGAGGAATTGACGTACCAGGAGCTCCCCGCCGGCGTGGCGAAATCTGCCGTCACCACGATCACCTCGCCGATCACGCCGGCGCCGATCGCCTGGTCGAACAGGGCGCGCGCGTCGTGGCTGGCGAAGGGCTCGCGATGATCCTCGAAGAAGTGGTTGAGGTAATAGACCACCGGGAAACGCCGCGATCCGTCCGCATAATGCGGCGGCAGATAAACGGTGACGTTGCGCAGCGGGGCTATGCCGATCCGGCTCGCGGCGAAGCTGGTCGAGGGGAGCTGGGCCGTAACCAGCCGGCTCTGGGCGTGGGCCGGAGCCGCGAACAGCGCCAGCAAGAGGCAGAGAAACAATCGAACACGCATGGCCACCCTCCCGCTATGATGCAGCGCCACTGGGCAGGGACGAGCGTTCCGCGGCAAGGCGTCGTCGCCAGGCGGGACCCTGGGCTCGCCCGGCGGGATCAGCGCGCGAGGTAGCGGTCGATCGGGGCGCGATAGCGCCGGCTGAGCCGCAGCTCGGCACCGCACGTCAGGCGCAACAGCGCATCGCCGTGCGTGGCTGGGCGGAGCTCGGCCAGCCGGTCGAGCCGCACGATCGCCGAACGGTGGACGCGGGCGAACGCGGCCGCCGGCAACCGCGCCTCGAGCGAGGCGAGCGATTCGTTGAGCAGGGACGCCCGGCCATCGGCATGGACCTCCGCATAGTCGCCCGCCGCCGCAATCCAGTCGATCCGGTCGAGCGGGATCAGCCTGATGCTGCCATGCGCACGCACGACCAGGCCGGGCGGATCGGGCAGCCCGCCCAGCATCGCCCCGAGCCGGGCGGCGCGCGGCGTGTCGCTGGCGAGCCGGCGGCGCACGCGCTCCAGCACGCGGCCGATGCGCAGATCGTCGAACGGCTTGAGCAGATAATCCAGCGCCTCCACCTCGAACGCGCGCACGGCATGTTCGTCATAGGCAGTGACGAACACGGTGAGCGGCATTGCCTCGAGCCCAACCGCCGCGATCACGTCGAAGCCCGTCATCTCCGGCATCTGCACGTCCAGGAACACGAGATCAGGCCGCAACGCCTCGATCGCCGCGACCGCCGCGGCGCCGTGCCCGGCCTCTGCCACCACCTCGAACCCGCCATGCGCGGCCAGCGGCGCCGATACGGCGCGGCGGGCGAGCGGCTCATCATCGACGATCAGCGTGCGGATCATCGCGGGACCCGGATCGTGACGCTGAAGCCTGCACCCGGCGCCGTTTCGACGGCGAGCGACTGACGATCGCCATGGAGCTGGCGCAGCCGGCGGCGTGCATTGCCGAGCCCGACGCCCTCGACGATCTCCCCTGCCCCCTTGCCGTCGTCAGCGACGACCAGCCGCAAGTCCGCGCCATCCAGCCCGGCCTTGATCGTCAGCGTGCCGCCGGCGACGAGCGGCGCGATGCCGTGCCGCACGGCATTCTCCACCAGCGGCTGGAGCAACAGGCTCGGCACCGGAACCGCCAGCGCCTCGGGTGCGATGCGCCGGACGATGCGCAACCTCGAGCCCAGCCGTGCCTGCTCGATCGCCAGATAGGAGTCCGTGAATTCAAGTTCCTCGGCGAGCGCGCCGCGCTGCGCCCGGTGCTGATCGATCGACAGGCGCAGCAGATCGCCAAGCCGCGCGATCAGCCGCTGCGCCATCACCGGATCGTCGGGCACCAGCGCCGAAATCGCGTTGAGCGCGTTGAACAGGAAATGCGGCTGGAGTTGCGCGCGGAGCGCCGCCGTCTCGGCCTCGGCCAATTGAGTTTCGAGCCGGGCGGCGGCGACCTCCCGGTCGCGCAGCGTGCGATAGGCGCGGGCGCCGAGCACGATGCCGACGATGATCGCGTAGATCATCAGCTGCACATGCACGCTGCTGGTGAGCTTGAGCAGAAGCAGATCGCTGCTCCACGGCGCCCAGGCCGCCCGGCCATAGACCATCGCGTTGAGCGAGGCGTAGAGCGCCGAATGCAGCACCGCGACGCACAGACCAGCGCCGAGATGGATCGCGAAAAGCAGGGGAATGCGCCGTTCGTTCGCGAAACGCCGCGCCACTGCGACCACCAGCGGCGTCAGCACCGCCCAGGCGGAATACCAGGCGATGCCATTGCCGAAGGCGGGCAGCCAGGGTTGCGGCGTGCCGGCGGTACGCCCGGCGACATAGCTCTGCACCGAGGTGATCAGCGCGATGACCAGCCAGATGAGCCAGATGCCGGCGAACCGGACGAGGCCCATTGCCTGGGGCCCAAATCGGTTGGCCAGCGCGGTCATGGGCGAATGATGCCCGATCGGCCGGGCACTGGATAGGCCCGCGCCGAGCCCGGCACCGATCATGAGGCGAACGGCCATTTCCTTCGATATGGGTGCAGTTGATGGCGACCGATTTCCCCAACGGGCGTAGCATTGATCGGCATATTCTTGAACCGGCGAGTCGTCGTTCAAGATAAGCCGTCGTCCCCAATAATGGACCTGACGGCGCGCGTCGGCGTGTGTTCAGAACATAATAGAGGGAGTGTCGGGAAATGTCTTATATGGTAAAGGCTCGGCTTACGGCTCTCCACGGCGGCGCCGCGATGTTGCTCGCCATCGGTAGCCTCGCGCAACCGGCCGCGGCGCAATCCGCGGCTCCAACGGGCAAAAAGATCCAGAAGGCGCGGATCACGCCAGGGCGTTTTTTCATCGCTCAGCGCAAATCGATCCTGCAGCTGACCGCGCACGAACTGGCCAGCCTGCGCAAGGGCGTGGCGCAGATGAAGGCGTGGAACAGCGAACCGCGCGGCAGCGCCAATTACCGGCGGAGCTGGATCTACTGGGCGAACATGCATGCCTATTTCGGAACCGGCTGTGCCAATGTCTCCGGGCTGAGCGCCGCGGGCATGAGCGGGCTCACCGCCCAGGCGAAGAGCAATGCCGACGAGAACGCGACCTGGTGCACCTGCCAGCACGGCACCGTCCAATTCCTCACCTGGCACCGCATGTACCTCTATTATTTCGAGAAGGTTCTCCAGTCGGCGGCGGGCGACCCCAATTTGCGGCTGCCCTTCTGGGATTACGAAGGCAATGCGCAGATGCCGGCCGCCTATCGCGAGCAGAAATACATCAACGCCAATGGCCAGAGCGTGGCGAACCCGCTCTACATCCCCAATCGCCAGGCGCAGCTGAACGCCGGCACGAGCAATCTCGCTGCCTCGGTCGTATCGACCACCAACGCGATGCAGCAGACCAGCTACAACCCGTTCAACAGCGCGATCGAACAGACGCCGCACGGCGCGGTGCATTGCGCAGTCGGCGTCGCCAATTGCCCGACCGGTTACATGGGCGCGGTGCCGGCGGCCGGAAACGACCCGATCTTCTACACCCACCACACCAATATCGACCGGCTGTACGAATGCTGGCTGAAGGTGAACCAGGCGGCGCGGCTGCCGAGCAATCCGTCACAACTTGCCCAGACCTTCAACTTCATCGACGGCACCGGTGCGCTGGTGACGCGGAAGGTGGGCGACATGCTCACCACCGCGCAGCTCCACTATAGCTATGCCGCCGGCGGCGGCTGCCCGGCGACGCTGAAGATCAAGCTTCCGACCCTCTTGCTGCAGGAGCGGCCCTTGCGCGTCTATCAGGTGACCGGCGCCACCCCGCTGCGGCTCGGCACGACCGTGGTGCCGTTGAAGATCGCGCCTGATGTCCGCAAGGACATGCTGGGGGCAGCGCCCCGCAACGGCGAGACGCCGCGATCGGTGCTGGTGATAGACGGCCTGGCCTATGACGAGGCGCCGGGCGTGCTCTACGAAGTCTATATCCAGGGCAGTGGCGGCAAACGCGTGCTGCTGGGCGTGATCAATTTCTTCAACCTGACGGCACCGCATGCCGGCCATGACATGGCCGGCATGGCCGCCAATGCGCCCGACGACCAGAAGACGTTCGACGCGACCGAGGCGCTGAAGGCGCTGGGCGGAACCGACACCGCGCTGGTGATCGAGCCGAGCAGCGGCGTGACGGGCACCAGCCCCGACGCGGCCGCCAAGCAGATCAGCCCGCGCGCCAATGTCCGCTTCCGCTCGGCGCGGATCGAATTGCGGTAAGACGCCGAATTCCGGCGGCGGGCGGCCTTTTCCGGCTTCCGCCGCTGGTTTTTCCAATCACTGCGCCCGTTCCGGCGGACGATCCGGCAAGTTTCGCCGCCCTCTTGTGAATGACGCAGTGCAGCATACACTGTTTCAGGCGACTCGGGGGACAAGACATGGCGGGATCGATCTTCAGGCGTTGTTTGGCGAGCGGAGCGGGCGGACTGCTGCTGGCGGCATCCCCGGCCACCGCGCAAATCGTCCATGACGGCGCACCGACCGCGGCAATCGCCGGTTCGGTTACGGTGCCGCCCGGCGCGACCACCCTTTATGTCAGCGGCCTGCTGCCCGATCCGATCGCTGGCATGGCGGAGAGCGATCCGGGCCGCTGGGGCAATACCGAGGTCCAGTCCCGATCCGTCTTCGCCAAGATCAAGACAGCGCTCGCCGCGCACGGCATGGCGCCGGGCGATGTGGTGATGATGCGGGTCTATCTGGTTGCGCCGGCCGGCGCGACGACCATGGATTTCGCCGGGATGATGACGGCGTACAAGGAAGTGTGGGGCACCGCCGACCAGCCGCTCAAGCCGGCAAGGGTGACGGTTCAGGTGGCGGCACTCGCCGCCCCGCAATTCCTGGTCGAGGTGGAAGTGACCGCCGCCAAGCTCCCCGCGAAATGACAACGCGCCGGGCCTTCCTCCACGCGATGGGAAGGGCCGGCGGTTACAGCGCAGTGTTCCTGTCGATGCAGGCGATGGGCCTGCTGGCGACGCGCGCATCGGCCGAAACCAGGCTCGTCGCGCTGCCGCCGGGATCGGGCAAGGGAAAATCCGTCGTCATCCTGGGTGCGGGGATCGCGGGGCTCGTCGCCGCTTACGAACTGGGCAAGGCGGGATACACGGTGACGGTGCTGGAGGCACGCGGGCGCGTCGGCGGGCGCGTCTGGTCGATCCGCGGCGGCGACCGGATCGAGCAGATCGGGCGCGAGGACCAGATCTGCACCTTCGAGAACGGGCATTATTTCAACGCGGGCGCGGCGCGCCTGCCCACCGCGCACACCGTGATCCTGGGCTATGCCAAGCAATTCGGCGTGCCGATCGAAGTGATGGTCAACGTCAACCGCTCGGCGCGGCTCGATTTCGGCGGGCGCACGGTGACCGAGCGCCAGGCAGTGAACGACACCAAGGGCCGTTTCGCCGAGCTGATCGCCAAGGCGCTCGACCAGGGCGCGCTCGATGGCCAGGTGACGCTGGCGGACCGGGCCAAGCTGCGCGCCTATCTGGAGCAATGGGGCGCGCTCGATCCCAAGGGCGTGTACCGCGGATCGGACCGCTCCGGCTTCTCCGACAATCCCGGGGGCTATGCCAATCCCGGCGTGCCGATGGACCCGCTGACGCTCGACCAGATCATGGCCGACGGGTTCTGGGGCGGCGGGCTGACCTTCGAGGAGACGTTCGACCAGCAGGCGCCGATGTTCCAGCCCGTCGGCGGCATGGACCAGATCGCCCGGGCGATCCATGAGCGGGTGAAGGATGCCGTGCGGCTCAACACGCCCGTGAAGGCAGTGCGACCGACCGCCAGGGGCGTGCGCATACTGCTGCAGGATGGCGGCGCGGTGACGGCACATTATTGCCTGTGCACCCTGCCGGCGACGATGGTGAAGCAACTCGACATGCCGCTGTCGGCGGCGAAGAAGGCGGCGCTGGCCAACACCGTCTATATGCCATCGGCGAAGGTCGCGTGGGAGAGCCCGCGCTTCTGGGAGGAGCAGGGCATTTATGGCGGGCTGGCCTTCACCGACGCGCCGAGCCAGCTGATCTGGTATCCGAGCGGCGGGTGGAACAGCCCGACCGGCATCGTGATCGGTGCTTATGCGGCGGGTGGGCTCGGCGATGCATCGGCCTTTTCGAACCTGCCGCATGCCGAGCGGCTGCAGGTGTCGCGCGCGGTGATCGAGCGGATGCATCCGGGCAAATCGGCGCTGCTGACCAAGGGCGTGACGGTGGCGTGGAACGAGACCCCGTGGAGCGGCGGCATCGCCGCACGCTGGACGCCCGAACAGCGCAAGACCGATTATGCGGAGCTATGCCGGCCGGAGGACCGCATCTTCTTCGCCGGCGAGCATCTGAGCTATATCGGCGCGTGGCAGGAAGGCGCTGCCCTTTCAGCCCATGAGGCGATGGCGCTGCTCCACACGCGCGTCGTCGCCGACCGGCTGACCGAACGACAGGTGGCCTGAGGCTGGCAACTGGCCCCGGCCGAGCCGAAACCTCCGATGAACCACGCACCCAGAGCAGGTTAAGGCGCGTTGTGCGACTTCTGGCGCAGATTCACTGCCAGAGGAGGCATTCGCCATGGCTGGAAAAACCCGTATGTTGCTGGGCGCAGCAAGCGCCGCCGCACTGACCCTTTCGCTCGCCGCCTGCGGCCAGCAGGGGCGGCAGGCGACCATCGACGACCAGGCTACGGCCAACCAGACGGTCGCCGCCTTGCCGCCGCTGCCCGACGTGCAGCCGCTCGCCGCCGGGCCGGCTGCCCCCGTGCGCCGGGCGCCCGCGCTTGCCGCGCTGCCGCCCGTCGAGCGGCTCGGCTATGCCGATGCGCCGGACGATCAGCGCTATGCGTGGATCGACCGCGCCGACTGGATCAGCGACACGATCGGCGATGCGCCGCCCGATTATTATTTCGACTATGACGGCGTCGAGCCCTGGGCATGGGAGACGGGCAACGACTATTCGACCTATGCCGAGCCGATCGACGGCGGATATCGCTATTATTATTACGAGCCGGATGCGGACTATCCGTATCTCGTGCGCGATCCCCAGTACAGTTACGGCTATCGCGGCGGGCGGATCACGACCGTCTATGGCCGCGACGGCCGGCTGATCTCCGGAGCGGACGCTGCCCGACAGGCCGAGGCAGCCTCGCGCTATTATGCCCGGGCTCGGGCACTGCGCCGGGCGGCGGCCGAGCGCCCGCGCCGCGGCGTGGCGGCGGCGCAATGGGCGCAGCGCCGGCCTGAAATCGCGGCGGCCCGCACCGATTGGCGCGACGCGCGGCAGCGCGTGCCCGACTGGCAGGCCTATCGCCAGCGCAATTCGGCCGAGGACAGCCAGCGCCTGCAACCCGAGCGGGCCCTGCGCGAACGCGCCGCGCAGCGCTTCGCCACCTGGCAGCGTGAGGGCCAACCGGACCGACCGCCCCAGCTTTATACGCCGGAGCGGACCGGGCGCGACGAGCGGCCTCGCCAGCAGCAGGCGCGGCAGATAGCGGAACAGCAGCGCGCTCAGGCAGCGGCCCAGCGCGATGCCGCGCTTCAGCAGGATGCGGCCCGGCAGCAGCAGGACGCAGCGCGGCAGCAGGCGCGCCAGGCCATTGAGGCGCGCAACGGGCAGGTGCGCCAGCAAGCGCAGCAGCAGCAGCAGGTCCAGCGCCTGCAGCAACAGGCCGAACGACAGCGGGCGCGGCAGCAGGTGGCGCAGCGGAGCGCGGAGCAGCGCCAGCAACAGCTGAACCAGCAGCGCGACGCCCAGCGCCGGCAGGCCGAGCAACGCCTGAACCAGCAACGCGTCTCGCGGGAACAGCAGGTGCAGCAGCGTGCGACCCAGCAACGTGCCCAACAGGCGGTGCAGCAACGGCAGCAGGCGGAGGAGCGCGCGGCCCAGCAGCGTGTCGCTCAGCAGCAGCGGGCTGCACAGCAGGCGCAGCAGCGCCAGGCCCAGCAAGCCACGCAACGTGCGGCGCAGCAGCAGGCCACGCAACGCGGCCAGCAGCTGCAACAGCAACGCGAGGCACAGCGCCGACAGGCCGACCAGCAACGCGCCGTCGCCCAGCAGCAGGTGAAGCAACGCCAGCAGGCGCAGCAGCAAGCGGCGCAGCAACGCGCGGCACAACAGGCCGCCCAGCAGCAACAGCGCGCTGCTCAACAGGCTCAACGGGCGCAGCAGCGCGCGGTGGCTCAGCGGCCGCAGCCGGGCCAGGGCAACGGCAGGGATCACAATCGCTGACGTCCGCCGCAGTTGAAGGAGGCCCGTAACGGTGTAGAGATGGCCACCCTTTCCCAGCGGGGTGGGCCGTGATCGATCGTCGCCATTTCCTGGGCAGCGCCGTCGCATCGGCGGCGCTGTCCGCCACCCCCGCCCTCACCCTTGCCGAGCGCGCCGACTGGCACGCCCTGGCGCAGGACGTCCGCGGCGAGATGGCCTGGGCATGGGCCGAATATCGCAAACAGGCCTGGGGTCAGGACGAGATCAGGCCAGTCTCGGGCACCAGCAAGTCTTTCCTGATCCCCGGCCAGACGGTCGGCCTGTCGATCGTCGAGGCGCTCGACACGCTGTGGCTGATGGGCCTCGATGCCGAGCTCGAGGACGGGGTGCGCTGGATCAAACAGTCGCTGCGTTTCGACCTGGATGGCGACGCGCAGGTGTTCGAGGCGACGATCCGGCTGGTCGGCGGGCTGCTCTCCGGCCATCTCGCGACCGGCGAGGCGAAGCTGCTCGAACTGGCACAGGACCTGGCGACGCGGATGATGCCCGCGTTCGACACGCCGACCGGCATGCCGATGCGCTACGTCAATCTCCGCACCGGCAAGACCCGCGATCCGTTGAGCTTTCCCGCCGAGATCGGCGGGGGCCTCGCGCCGGAGTTCGTCACATTGTCGAAGCTTACCGGCGAGAAGAGATTCGGCGAGGCGGCGATCGACGCGATGCTCACGCTCTATGGGAAACGATCGAAGATTGGGCTGCTCGCCGATACGATCGACGTGACGACCGGCGCCTGGACCACGCGCATTGCCACCATCGGGCCGCCGACCGACAGCTATTTCGAATATCTGTGGGACACGTGGCTGCTGACTGGGGACACGGGCCTGCGCGATGCCTATCGCAGCTGCACCGCGGCGATCCTGACGCATCTTGGCGACCGGACGACGGGCGATTTGTGGTTCGCCAATGTGGATTTCGAGACCGGCGAAAGGCTCGATCTGGTGCAGAGCGAGCTGTCCGCTTTCTATCCCGGGTTGCTGCGGGAGGGCGGCAAGCCCGGCGAAGCCAGGGCGGCGATGCGCGGCTGGGAGAAGGCGCAGGACAGGTTCGGCGTGCTGCCGGAAGCGTTCGATCCGAGCGACTGGTCGATCAAGTCGAAGGGCAATGCGCTGCGCCCCGAACTGGTCGACTCAGCCTTCACGCTGTGGCTGCACGATCGCGACGAGCATTGGCGGCACGTCGCGCGCACGCACTTCCTCGCCATGAAGCGGACGAGCAAGGTGGCCCATGGCTATTCCGGCCTGAGAGACGTCACCGCGCCCGGCGCGTGGAACGATGCCTGCCCGGGTTATTGGTGGTCCGAGCAGATGAAATATTACTGGCTGATCTTCAGCGACTGCCCGCGCTTCGACTATCGCGACAATTATCTGTCGACCGAGGGCAATGTGCTGAAGGGCCTGAAGCGATAGGCATTAACGCCGGCCACGATAGCTGGGCAAAGCGAGCTTCCAGTGGATCGCGGCAGCGCGCAGGCTGAAGCCTGCAGCCGCTGCCACTACGGCCGCAGCGAAGGCGGGAAAGCCGAGCGAGACCAGGGCGACGTGCAATCCCGCGGCAAGCGCGGCCGCCGTCACATAAAGCTCCGGGCGCATCAGGATCGAGGGCTCGCCGGCCAGCACATCGCGGATGATGCCGCCGACACAAGCCGTCATCACGCCCATCAGGGCGGCGGGAACCGGCGGCACGCCGAAGGCAAGCGCCTTGGCCGCACCGAACACGGCATAGGCTGCGAGGCCCACCGCATCGAGCCAGTCGAGCGCCTTGTCCTTCCACCAGGCCTGCGGGGTGATCCATACCAGCCCGGCGGCCGCAAGGCAGACAGCCGCGACGAGGGGATCATGCACCCAGAAGACCGGCGCGCCGATCAGCAGATCGCGCACCGAGCCGCCGCCCACGCCCGTGATCAGCGCGAAGAAGGCAGCGGTGACGAGCGTCTGGCCGCGCCGGGTCGCGGCGAGCGCACCGGTGGTCGCGAACACCGCGATGCCGAACAGGTCGAGCCAGGGGAGGATCGATCCGAATTGCCAGGGCGCGTGGGGAAGCATCGCCCTTCCCTATCGCCAGCGCGCGCGCCGCGCAAAGCGGGTCTGGAGATTCGCCGCGCGCTGCGACATAGCGGGGGTCATGCACAGCTATCGCCCGCCGATGATCGCCCTTGCCATCTGCCTCGCCGCGCTTGCCGGTTTCGTCGATGCCCTCGCCTTTTCCAGCCTTGGCGGTTTCTTCGCCTCCTTCATGAGCGGCAACACGACCCGGCTCGGCGTTGCCTTCGCGACCCAGCGCCATGACGAAGTGCGGATGGCGGGCGCGCTGCTGCTGAGCTTCGTCAGCGGGGTGATGATCGCGACGGTGATCGCGCGGCGCTGGGCGAAGCACGCCCAAGCGGCAGTGATGATCGCGGTGACCCTGTTGCTCGCTCTTGCGGCGACGATCATGCAGTTCGCGCCGAACACCAAGGCGCTGCTGCTGCTCGCCGCGGCGATGGGCGCGGAGAATGGCCTGTTCCTTCGCGACGGCGAAGTGAGCATCGGCCTGACCTATATGACCGGATCGCTCGTCCGCATGGCGCAACGCCTGGCCGGCGCGCTGATGGGCGATGCGGAGCGCTGGACGTGGGTGCGCTATCTGATGCTGTGGGTGGGCTTCGTCAGCGGCGTGGTGATGGGCGCGCGCTGTTACGGCGCGTTCGACAATGGCGCGCTGTGGCTGGCGACCGGTGCGGCGGCGCTGCTGACGGTCGTGGTCGCGGCGATGAGTCGCAGCAGGGAGACGGCCGGACCCTGGGGCGTGCGGGCGGTTTAAGCCAAACACTGTTCCCCGGCGAAGGCCGGGGCCCAGTTGGGAAGGCTGCGGTAATTGAGCGCCGCGCTCGCCATGATCGTCTCCCAACTGGGCCTCGGCCTTCGCCGGGGAACAGCAGGAAACGTCAGATGTGGATCGGCTTGCCCAGCACCGCCATCGCGGCTTCCTTGATCGCTTCCGAATGCGTCGGATGGGCGTGGCAGGTATAGGCGATGTCCTCGGAGGTAGCGCCGAACTCCATGGCCTGCGCGGCCTGGGCGATCATCGTGCCGCCGACCGAGGCGATGACCCAGACGCCGAGCACCCGGTCCGTCTTCGCGTCGGCAATCACCTTCACGAAGCCGTCGGGCTCATGGTTGGTCTTGGCGCGCGAATTGGCGAGCATCGGGAACTTGCCGACCTTCACCTCGCCGCGCTCCTTCGCCGCTTCCTCGGTCAGGCCGACGCCGGCGATCTCGGGGTTGGTGTAGACGACGCTCGGGATCACATCGTGATTCACGATGCCGGTGAGCCCGGCGATGTTCTCGGCGACCGCGATGCCTTCGTCCTCAGCCTTGTGCGCGAGCATCGGGCCGGGGATGACGTCGCCGATCGCCCAGATGCCGGGAACCGACGTCTGGAAACGGTGGTCGGTCTCCACCTGGCCGCGCTGGTTGGTCGCGAGGCCGGCCTGGTCGAGGCCAAGGCCATCGGTGTTGGGCCGGCGGCCGATCGACACGAGCACCGCATCGGCCTCGAGCGTCGTCGCTTCGCCGCCCGCGGCGGGCTCAAGGGTGAGCGTCGCGGTGTCACCATTGACGGCCACGCCGGTGACCTTGGTCGAGAGCCTGAACTCAATGCCCTGCTTCTTGAAGATCTTGTTGGCTTCCTTGCGGACTTCGCCATCGAAGCCGGGCAAGATCTGGTCGAGGAATTCGACGACGATCACCTTCGCACCGAGCCGCCGCCAGACCGAGCCGAGCTCCAGCCCGATCACGCCGCCGCCGATCACGACCATCTGCTTCGGCACGGCGGGCAGTTCCAGCGCGCCGGTCGAATCCACCACGACCTTCTGGTCGATCGTCACGCCGGGCAGCGGGGTGACCGACGAGCCGGTGGCGATGATGATGTTCTTCGCGCGGACCTCACGGTCGCCGACCTTGACGCTGTCCTTGCCGGTGAAGCTGGCATAGCCCTTCAGCCACTCGACCTTGTTCTTCTTGAACAGATATTCGATGCCGCCGGTAAGCTGCTTGACGGCGTCCTTGCGCTGGCCGTGCATCGTCTCGAGATCGAGGCTGGTCTCGACCTTGACGCCAAGCTTGGCGAGCCGGCCGGAGACTGCCTCGTCATACAGGTCCGACGCGTGCAGCATCGCCTTGGACGGAATGCAGCCGACATTGAGGCAGGTGCCGCCAAGCGTCTCGCGGCTCTCGACGCAACCGGTCTTGAGACCGAGCTGTGCTGCGCGGATCGCGGCGACATAGCCGCCCGGGCCCGAGCCGATTACCAGGACGTCGAAATCATAGTCAGCCATGTGGCACCTTTATGTACCCCCGCGACGGCGGGGGTGCGGACTGGGCTCCCGCCTTTGCGGGAGCACAAGCCCAATATGGTTAGAGGTCGATCAGGATACGAGTGGGATCCTCGATCGCGTTCTTCAGCGCGACGAGGAACGTCACTGCCTCGCGGCCGTCGATCAGGCGGTGATCATAGCTGAGCGCGAGGTACATCATCGGGCGGACCACGACCTGGCCGTCGCGGACGACCGGGCGGTCCTCGATACGGTGAAGGCCGAGCACTGCCGCCTGGGGCGGGTTGATGATCGGGGTCGACATCAGCGAGCCGAACACGCCGCCATTGGAGATGGTGAAGGTGCCGCCCTTCATCTCTTCCATCTTCAGCGTGCCGTCCTTGGCACGCTTGCCGAAATCACCGATGGTGCGCTCGATCCCGGCGACCGAAAGCTGATCCGCATCGCGCACGACGGGGACGACCAGACCGCCCGGGCCCGATACCGCGACCGAGATATCGACATAATCGTGATAGACGATCTCGTCGCCCTCGATCGAGGCGTTGACGCTGGGCACGTCCTTCAGCGCGAGGCACGCGGCCTTGGCGAAGAAGCCCATGAAGCCGAGCCGGACGCCGTGCTTCTTCTCGAACAGATCCTTGTACTTGGCACGCGCCTCGATCACCGCCGTCATGTCGACGTCGTTGAAGGTGGTGAGCATCGCGGCCGTGTTCTGCGCTTCCTTGAGGCGCTTCGCGATCGTCTGGCGCAGGCGCGTCATGCGCACGCGCTCTTCCTTGCGGCCAGTCGAGGCGGCGACCGACGGCGCGACCTGCGGCACGGGCGACGGGGCGGGCGCGGCCGCCGGAGCCGGCGCTGCCGAAGCCGCAGCGACGACGTCATCCTTGGTAATGCGGCCGTCCTTGCCGGTGCCCTTGACCGTGGCGGGATCGACGCCGTGTTCGAGCACGGCGCGGCGGACCGACGGCGAGAGCGCGGCGGGGCCATCGCCTTCGCGCAGGCGCGGCTGCTCGCCCGGACCTGGGCCAGTGCCGTCCTTCGCCTTGTCGCTGAGATCGGCGTTACCGGTCGTCGCACCCGCGACTGGCGTTGCTGCGGCGGGAGCCCCGTCGGCAGCGTTGATCGTCGCGATCATCGCGCCGACATTCACCGTATCGCCCACCTTCACGGCCTGCTCGCCCATGATCCCGGCCACGGGCGACGGGACCTCGACCGAGACCTTGTCGGTCTCGAGGCTGGCGATCGGCTCGTCGACGGCGACGGGATCGCCGGGCTGCTTCAGCCATTCGCCGAGCGTTGCCTCAGTGATCGATTCGCCCAGGGTGGGGACATTGACTTCGGTTGCCATCTTCTCTTCCTCGTTCCGCTGGGCGGACTTATGATTTGCGCGTGCGGCGGATTTCTTCGCGGACGTTATGGCCGAGCGCATCGGCGATCAGCGCGGCCTGCTCCATCTGGTGACGCTTCATCAGCCCGGTCGCGGGCGACGCGGCGGAAGCGCGGCCCGAATAATGCGCGCGGCCCGTTTTGGCGCCCGCCTCGATCAGGCATTCCTCGATGAACGGCTCGACGAAGCTCCAGGCACCGTTGTTCTTCGGCTCTTCCTGGGCCCAGACGACATCCTCGAGATTGGGCAGCTTCTTGAGGCGCGCCACCAGCGGCTCGCTCGGGAAGGGATAGAGCTGCTCCACGCGGACGATCGCGGTGTTCTTGTCGCCCGCCGCGTCGCGTGCCTCCATCAGGTCGTAGGCGACCTTGCCGGTGCACAGCACGAGGCGCTTCACATCGGCATCGGCCGGGGCCGAGGGATCGCTGAGCAACCGCCGGAAATGGCTGTCGCCGACGAAATCCTCCGCCTTGCTGACCGCCAGCTTGTGGCGGAGCAGCGACTTGGGCGTGAAGATCACCAGCGGCTTGCGGAAACCGCGGTGCATCTGCCGGCGCAGCAGGTGGAAATAATTGGCCGGCGTGGTGCAGTTCGCGACCTGCATATTATCCTGCGCACACAGCTGCAGGAAGCGCTCGACGCGGGCCGAGCTATGCTCCGGCCCTTGCCCTTCATACCCGTGCGGCAGCAGCATCACCAGGCCGTTGGCGCGCAGCCACTTGGCTTCGCCCGACGCGATGAACTGATCGATCATGATCTGCGCGCCGTTCATGAAGTCGCCGAACTGCGCCTCCCACAGCACCAGCGTCTTCGGATCGGCCAGCGCATAGCCGTACTCGAACCCGAGCACGCCATATTCGCTCAAGGGGCTGTCGAGCACCTCGAAGCGGCCATGCTCGATCTGCGCGAGCGGGAGATATTTATGCTCGTCCTTCTGGTCGATCCACACGGCATGTCGCTGGCTGAACGTGCCGCGGCCCGAATCCTGCCCGGACAGGCGGACGCCGTACCCTTCCGACAGCAGCGACCCGAAGGCGAGCGCTTCGCCGGTCGCCCAGTCGAAGCTCGCGCCGGTCTTGAACATCTCGCGCTTGGCATCGATCACGCGGCCGAGCGTCTTGTGGATGGTCAGATCACCGGGAACGGTGGTCAGCGTGCGGCCGAGCGAATCGAACAGCTTGGTCTCGATCGCGGTCTCGACGTTGCGGCGGGCATGCTCGGCATCGGCCGGAGCGTGCAGGCCGGACCAGCGCCCGGCGAACCAGTCGGCCTTGTTCGGCTTGTAGGAAGCGCCAGCCTCGAACTCGTTTTCGAGCAGGCTGGTGAACTGCGCGATATTGTCGTCGATCCATGCACGATCGACCACGCCCTGCTGGATCAGCTTGGTGCCATAGACTTCGCTGACCGGCGGATGGCTCTTGATGCGGTCGTACATCAGCGGCTGGGTGAAGCTAGGCTCGTCGCCCTCGTTATGGCCGAAGCGGCGATAGCACCACATGTCGATCACGATGTCGCGGTGGAAGCGCTGGCGGAACTCGATCGCCATCTTGGTGGCGAAGGTGACGGCCTCGGGATCGTCGCCATTGACGTGGAAGATCGGCGCCTGGACGCCCTTCGCCACATCCGACGGATAGGGCGAGGAGCGGGCGAATTGCGGGCTCGTCGTGAAGCCGATCTGGTTGTTGATGACGAAGTGGATGCAACCGCCGGTATTGTAGCCGCGGATCCCGGAGAAGCCGAGGCATTCCCACACGATGCCCTGGCCGGCGAAGGCCGCGTCGCCATGGATCAGCACAGGCAAGGCCGTCTTGTGCTCGGCCAGGTCGTTGGTGATCGTCTGGATCGCGCGGACCTTGCCCAGCACGACCGGATCCTCCGCCTCGAGATGCGAGGGGTTGGCGACCAGCGACATGTGAACGCTGATCCCGTCGAACTCGCGGTCGGTCGAGGTACCGAGATGGTATTTCACGTCGCCCGAACCGGCGACGTCATCGGGATTGTCGGAGCCGCCGCCGAATTCGTGGAAGATGATGCGGAACGGCTTGGCCATCACGTTGGTGAGGACGTTCAGCCGGCCGCGATGCGCCATGCCGAACACGATCTCGCGCACGCCGAACTGGCCGCCATATTTGATCACGCTTTCCAGCGCGGGGATCATGCTCTCGCCGCCGTCGAGCCCGAAGCGCTTGGTGCCGACATATTTGCGGCCGCAGAATTTCTCCCACTGCTCGGCCTCGATCACCTTGTTGAGGATCGCCTTCTTGCCGAGGGGCGTGAACTCGATCGCCTTGTCCTTGCCCTCCATCCGATCCTGGAGGAAGCGGCGCTCCTCCACGTCGGAGATGTGCATATATTCGAGACCGACATTGCCGCAGTAATTCGCGCGCAGCGTGTCGACGATCTCGCGCACCGTCGCCCATTGCAGGCCGAGCGTGCCGCCGAGATAGACCGGCCGATCGATGTCGTCGTCGGAGAAGCCGTGATATTCGGTCGTGAGGTCGGCCGGCCGCTCATGCTTCGAAAGACCGAGCGGATCGAGATTGGCGGCGAGATGGCCGCGCACCCGATAGGTGCGGATGAGCAGCATCGCGCGGATCGAATCGCCGGCGGCGCGCAGGATCGCTTCCTGCGAGGGCGCGGCGGCCGGAGCAGCGGGCTTGGCGCCGCCCTTGGCGGGCTTCGGCGCCGGCTCCATCTGAGTCGGATCGAGCGCCGCCGTCAGATCGTCGGTCGAGGAAAGCGGCCAGCTGTCCTGTTCCCAGCTCGGGCCCTGCGAGGAACCTTCCAGCCCCTCGAACCAGGCGCGCCACGACGGTTCAACGCTGTCAGGCGACAGTTTGTAGCGTGCGTAGAGCGTCTCGATGAAGGCGGGGCTCACCCCGCCTGCAATCTCCGCGAAATCCTGACCTTCATAGCCCATCTGGCTGTTCCTCGGCGCATCCCTGGGGAGGTGATGCCGCTTTGTCCCCGCCTGAGGCGGGGGTTGGTTAACCCTTCAACACCGACAACAAAGTGGTGCCCAGTTCCGACGGACTGTCCGCCACCTTGATCCCTGCCGCTTCCATCGCCGCGATCTTGTCCTCGGCGCCGCCCTGGCCGCCCGAGACGATCGCGCCGGCATGGCCCATGCGACGCCCCGGAGGCGCCGTGCGCCCGGCAATGAAGCCGGCCATCGGCTTGGAACGGCCGCGCTTCGCCTCGTCGCGGAGGAATTGCGCCGCTTCCTCTTCGGCCGAACCGCCGATTTCGCCGATCATGATGATCGACTGAGTCTCCGGATCGGCGAGGAACAGCTCGAGCACATCGATGAAGTTCGTGCCGTTGACCGGATCGCCACCGATGCCGACCGCGGTCGTCTGGCCGAGGCCTGCATTCGACGTCTGGAACACGGCTTCATAGGTAAGCGTGCCGGAGCGGCTTACAACGCCGACCGAGCCCTTCTTGAAGATGCTGCCGGGCATGATGCCGATCTTGCACTCACCCGGGGTCAAAACGCCCGGGCAGTTCGGGCCGATCAGGCGCGACTTCGAACCGCTCAGCGCGCGCTTCACCTTGACCATGTCGAGCACCGGAATGCCCTCAGTGATGGTCACGATCAGCGGCACTTCGGCGTCGATCGCCTCGAGGATCGAATCCGCGGCGAAGGGCGGCGGCACATAGATGACGGACGCAGTCGCGCCGGTCTTCGCGACGGCCTCGGCGACGGTGTCGTAGACCGGCAGGCCAATATGCTCGGTACCGCCCTTGCCCGGCGTGACGCCACCGACCATCTGCGTGCCGTACGCCAGCGCCTGCTGCGTATGGAAGGTGCCGGTCTCACCGGTCATTCCCTGGGTGATGACCTTGGTGTTCTTGTCGACGAGGATGCTCATTCGATTCTCTTCCTCATTGTTCCCCGGCGAAGGCCGGGGCCCAGTTGGGAAAGCGGTAGTGGCTCACGCGATGGTCTCGAACAGGTCTTCCCAGTCGGGATTGAATCCTTCGATCTCGCGCAATTTCCAGGCCCGCTTCCATTCCTTCATCTGCAGCTCGCGCTGCCGCGCTTCTTCGATGGTGTCATAGGCGTGGTACCAGACCAACGTGTGACACCGATATTTCTTCGTGAACCCTTCGACGAGATCGTTGCGATGTTCCCAAACCCGCCTGGGAAGGTCACTCGTCACGCCGAGATAGATCGTGCCGTTTTTCCTGCTCGCCATGATGTAGACGAAACCGGCTTTCTCCATCTCCGGGGTTCTCCCAACTGGACCCCGGCCTTCGCCGGGGAGCCGCTAAAACCGTCAGGCGAGGCTTCCGTCGATCGCCTTGCAGGCGACCAGCAATTCCTTGACCGCCTCGACCGAGACGTCGAGATTGTTCTGCGCCTCGGCATCGAGCTTTATCTCGACGACCTTCTCGACGCCGCCGGCGCCGATGATCACCGGCACGCCGACATAGAGATTGTCGACGCCGTACTGGCCGGTCAGGTGGACCGCCGCCGGGAGCAGGCGCTTCTGATCGTAGAGATAGGCTTCGGCCATCGAAATCGCCGAGGTGGCCGGTGCGTAATAAGCGGAGCCGGTCTTGAGCAGGGCGACGATCTCGCCGCCGCCCGAACGGGTGCGCGCCACGATCGCGTCGATGCGCTCCTGCGTCGAGAAGCCCATCTCGATCAGGTCGGGGACCGGGATACCGGACACGGTCGAATAGCTGATCACCGGGACCATTGTGTCGCCGTGGCCGCCGAGGACGAAGGAGGTGACGTCCTTGACCGAGACCTTGAATTCTTCGGCGAGGAAGTGGCTGAAGCGCGAGCTGTCGAGCACGCCGGCCATGCCGACGACC
Organism: Parasphingomonas zepuensis; assembly: GCF_036663735.1. Lineage (NCBI taxonomy): Bacteria > Pseudomonadati > Pseudomonadota > Alphaproteobacteria > Sphingomonadales > Sphingomonadaceae > Parasphingomonas > Parasphingomonas zepuensis. The sequence goes on from NZ_JAXOJO010000001.1 coordinate 33,163, forward strand.
TTCTCATGCGGGAGGCCGGAGAATTCGCGCAGCGCCCAGACCATCGCGTCGAGCGGGTTGGTGATGCAGATGACGAAGGCGTCGGGCGCATTGGCGGCAATGCCCTCACCCACGGCCTTCATGACCTTCAGGTTGATGCCGAGCAGATCGTCGCGGCTCATGCCCGGCTTGCGGGCGACGCCGGCGGTGACGATGATGACGTCGGCGCCCGCGATATCGGCATAATCATTGGTGCCGGTGATCTTCGCGTCGAAACCCTCGACCGGGCTGCACTGGCTGAGATCGAGCGCCTTGCCCTGGGGCACGCCCTCGACCACGTCGAACAGGACGATGTCGCCCAGGCCCTTGAGGGCAGCGAGGTGGGCGAGCGTGCCGCCGATGTTGCCGGCGCCGATGAGCGCGATCTTCTTGCGGGCCATTCTTCGTCCTTTCGGAGGGTATAATGCCGCGCGCGCGGCGAAACTGGGCGGCGGCTTAGGCCCGTTTTGCCGGTGGGGCAACCGCTAAAGGACGGTATTTCTGTCTTTTAATGCGAATGCTTCGCAAGTGCATTAAGATGGTGGAGCACCATCGGGATCGACATAGCGGCGCGCGCCGGTGCCCTCATTATACCAGACCGTCACTGGCCGGCCGCTGGCATCGTCGACGAACCGCTCGCCCGTCTCGCGCCACGCGCCGCCGGTCGGCCTCGCCTCCGCAGCGCCGTAGCGGCGGCGCTCGAACAGGATGCCGGCGAGCACCAACGCTGCGAAGATCAATGTCGGCCACACCGCCGGATCGACCACAACGCCGATCAGCGCTGCCGTAAACAGCAGCATAGCGACCATCAGGACGAAGGTGCGCAGCATCATTCAGGCGCGGGATCGAGGATCACGGCGGTGCCATAGGCGACGACCTCGTTCATCGCCTGGGCGATCTCGCCCGAATCGAAGCGCATCATCACCACTGCGTTCGCGCCCATCAGCGCGGCGTTGGCGACCAGCCGGTCGATCGCGTGGCGCCGCGTATCCTCGACCAGCCTGGTATATTCGGGAATCTCGCCGCCGATGATCGAGCGCAGGCTGGCGGTGATGTTGCCGCCTATACCGCGGCTGCGGACGACGACGCCGAACACCTGGCCGAGCGTGGCGCGGACGGTGTGGCCGGGGACATTCTCCGTAGTGGTGACAAGCATCGCATTCCCTCCATGGCCTGAGCGAATGATATCAGCCCGGTGCGCCATGGCGAAAGGATTCAGTTCGCGCCGTGGCCCAATTCGAGATAATCGTCGGAGCGCATCTCCTCCAGCCGGCTGATCGTGCGCTCGAATTCGAAGCGGCCATCGCCCTTCTCGTACAACTCGCCCGGCGGCGCATCGGCGGCGGCGAGCAACTTCACCTTATGTTCGTAGAGCGCATCGATCAGCTGAACGAACCGCGCTGCCTCGTTGCGGTTTTCGGGACCGAGCTTCGGGATGCCGACCAGGATCACGGTGTGGAACCGGCGCGCGACCGCGAGATAATCGGCCGAGCCCCGCGCCTCCCCGCACAGGCGCTTGAACGAGAAGACCGCGACGCCCTTCAGGCTCTTGGGCACATGCAGCGTGCGCCCGCCGCCGACCGGCAATTCCTCGGACGGCACATGCTCGCGATCCTCGGGGGGATAATCGGTCAGGCGGAAAAAGGCGGCGGAGAGCTCCGCGGTCGCCACCGGGCCGTTGGGCACGAGCCAGGTTTCGACCTGGCCGAGCCGGTCGCGCCGATAATCCACCGGGCCGTTCAGCGCGAGCACGCGCATGCGCGACTCGATCAGTTCGATGAAAGGCAGGAAATGTTCGCGGTTGAGCCCGTCCTTGTAGAGATCGCGCGGTGGGCGATTGGACGTCATCACCACGGTGACGCCGTGGCGCAGCAGTTCCGAGAACAGCCGCGACAGGATCATCGCATCCGGGCTGTTGGTGACCATGATCTCGTCGAAGCAGAGGACCTTCACTTCCTCGGCAATGGCGGCGGCGACGGGGGCGATCGGGTCGCCCACTTCCTTCTCGCGCTCCACCCGCAGCCGCGCATGCACGTCGAGCATGAATTCGAGGAAGTGGATGCGCCGCTTCCGCCGCATGTGAATGCAGCCGAAGAACAGGTCCATCAGCATGGATTTGCCGCGTCCGACCCCGCCCCACAGATAGATGCCGGCGGGCGCCTCCGGCCGGCGGCCGAGCGCGCGCCACAGCACGCTGCCGCGCTTCGGCGCCGCCTCGAGTTCGGTGGCGAGCGCATCGAGGCACCGCGCGGCCTCGGCCTGTTCGGGATCGGGCTTCAGTTCGCCGGCGGCGACCAGCGCCTGATAACGGGCAAGGACGTTGGGCATCAATGGGCGCGAACGGGTAATGCGGTCATTGCTTCGGCACCGATTTGCGGATGGTGGCGGAGAAGCTCATGATCTTCTCCTCGCCCTGCACGATCAGCCCGCGCAGGAACAGCAGCCGCCCGGTCTCGCGCAGCAGCTCGACCTGGGCCTCGATCGGCTCGCCGATGCGGCCGCCGCCGATGAATTGCGTGGAGAGATCCAGCGTCACCGCCGATGCCGCCGTGATCAGCCCGAAGCTGCGCGACGCGGCGAACAGCGCGACGTCGATGAAGCCGAGCAGCGTGCCGCCATGGACATTGTTGCGCAGGTTGGAATGGCGCCGCTCCGGCGTCATGCGGACGAGGGCGATGCCGCCCTCGATCCGCACCATCATCGGGCCGAGAAAACTGTTGTAGCGCGACGGATCGGTGAAGCCCCACCGCATCCAGCCCGGATGATCGGGATGCTCCTCATAGATGAAGGTCGCGAGCGGACTCGAATCGGTCACCGATGCAGGCCTCAGACGACCCGCTCGGCTTCCATCTTCTTGATCTCGGCGATCGCCTTGGCCGGGTTGAGACCCTTGGGGCAGACATTCGCGCAGTTCATGATCGTGTGGCAGCGATAGAGGCGGAACGGATCCTCCAGCTCGTCGAGCCGCTCGCCGGTCATCTCGTCGCGGCTGTCGGCGAGCCAGCGATAGGCCTGCAACAGGATCGCCGGGCCGAGGAACTTGTCGCTGTTCCACCAATAGCTCGGGCAGGCCGTCGAGCAGCAGGCACACAGGATGCATTCGTACAGGCCGTCCAGCTTCTCGCGGTCGGCCGGCGACTGGAGCCGCTCCTTGCCCGAGGGCGGCGGCGTGACGGTCTGCAGCCAGGGCTTGATCGAGGAATATTGCGCGTAGAAATGGGTGAAATCGGGGACCAGATCCTTGATCACATCCATGTGCGGCAGCGGCGTGATGCGGATATCGCCCTTCACGTCCTCGATCGCGGTGGTGCAGGCGAGGCCGTTCTTGCCGTCGATGTTCATCGAGCAGGAACCGCAAATGCCTTCACGGCAGGACCGGCGGAAAGTGAGCGACGAATCCTGTTCCGACTTCATCTTGATCAGCGCGTCGAGCACCATCGGGCCGCAATTGTCGAGATCGATCTCGAACGTGTCGTAATGCGGATTCTCGCCGGCATCGGGATCGTAGCGGTAGATCTTGAAATTCTTGATCCGCGTCGCTTCGGCATCTGCCTTGTGGACCTTGCCACCCTTTTTGGGTCGGCTGTTCGGGGGCAGTCTGAATTCGGCCATGCCTGAAAGTCTCCGGCGGAAACGAAATGGTGCGTCGCGGAAAGCGGCTATGCCTTTCGGCGCGCGCGTGCAACCCTTTGGCGCAGCCCGTGTCGTCGGAAAGACGCGCGATTGCAAATTTCCGGAACGGGGCAAGAATCATCGCCACGTTGCGGATGGCAGACAAGAATCGTAGGGCAAAGCCCAACATATGAACGAACAGGGCAAGATATGAGATTGAGCGATTGCCACAATGTCGAGGATTTCCGCACCCTCGCCCGCAAGCGCCTGCCCGGCCCTGTCTATCATTATATCGACGGCGCCGCCGACGACGAGAAGACCAAGGCACGCAACACCGAGGCGTTCGACTCGTGCGACCTGGTGCCGAGCGTTCTGGCCGGCGTCGAGACGATCGACATGAGCACCACGGTGATGGGCCGCAAGATCGACATGCCGCTGTTCCTGTCACCTACCGCGTTGCAGCGCCTGTTCCACTGGCATGGCGAGCGCGGCGTGGCCCGCGCGGCGGAGAAATTCGGGACCTATTTCGGCATTTCGAGCCTGGGCACCGTCAGCATCGAGGAGATCGGGCGCACGATCAGCACGCCCAAGATGTTCCAGCTCTACATCCACAAGGACAAGGGCCTGAACCACGCGCTGGTAGAGCGGTGCAAGGAAGCGAAGTTCGACTGCATCGCGCTGACCGTCGACACGATCGTCTCGGGCAATCGCGAGCGCTGCCTGCGCACCGGCTTCACCTCCCCGCCGAAACTGACGCCGGCCTCGGCGCTCAGCTTCGCGACTCACCCGGGCTGGACGCTCGACTATCTGTTCCGGGAGAAGTTCGAGCTGTCGAACCTGAAGGATCATGTGTCCGAGGGGACCAATGTCGCGCTGTCGGTAGCGGATTATTTCAACAAGATGCTCGACCCGTCGATGGACTGGAAGACGGCCGAGGGCGTGCGCGCGCAATGGGGCGGGGAATTCTGCCTGAAGGGGATCATGTCGGTCGAAGACGCGCGACGTGCCGTCGATATCGGCGCGACCGCGATCATGGTGTCGAACCATGGCGGGCGGCAGCTGGATGGCAGCCGCGCGCCGTTCGACCAGCTGGCCGAAATCGTCGATGCGGTCGGCGACAAGATCGACGTCATCTGCGACGGCGGGATCCGGCGCGGCAGCCATGTGCTGAAGGCGCTGAGCGTCGGTGCGAAGGCGTGTTCGGGCGGGCGGCTGTATCTCTATGCGCTGGCCTCGGCCGGGCAGCCCGGCGTCGAGCGCGTGCTCGGGCGGCTGCATGACGAAATCGAGCGCGACATGAAGCTGATGGGGGTAAAATCGGTCGCGGACCTGACGCGGGGAAATCTGCGCTGGCGGTAAAATCCCTCTCCCAACGGGAGAGGGAGGGAGCGCGTAGCGCGGAAGGGTGAGGGTGACCACGCCAGTCGCCCTCACCCCGCGCTGCTGCGCAGCTTGCCCCTCTCCCGCCGGGAGAGGGGAAGAAGAGCGCTCACTCTGGAACCGGCTCCCCCACCTCCGGGGCCCTGCCCCAGTCGATGCTCCGCGTGAGGTACATCACCGCAGCAAGGGCCACGAAGAGCGTCACCGATCCGGCGAGCAGCGCCATGTCCTCGAGGCTGAGCAGCACGTACAGCACGCCGTAGAGCGCGGCGATCAGCGCGCCGATGAACAGGCTGCGGCGCCAGCTGCCGAGCACCGCTGCCGAATAGGCAGTGAGCAGGTTGACGATCGCGCCGCCGGCAACGGCATAGGCCGGGGTGAAGCCGATCACTTCGGCAAAGGCCAGCAGCATCACGAAGAACAGCACCAGTCCCGATCCGACCAGGCCATATTCGATCGCCGACACCTTCACGCCGCCGATCACGTCGAACATCAGGAAGGCGAGGAAAGTGAAGCCGACGAACAGGAAGCCGTATTTCACCGAGCGGTTGACCTGGCTGTAGAGATCGACCGGGGTGACCAGATCGACGCGCGCCTCGTGATCGCCGGAAGCGGCCTCCGGCAGATCTCCCTTGCCACGGTCGGATTCGACCAGCGCGCTGCCGAGCGCGAGGTTGCCGACCCGCCATGTGGCGGTAAAGCCGGTGCCGGCGAGCGTCTTTTCAGCGGGCAGGAAGCCGCCCTGGAAGCTCGGGCTGCGCCAGGAGGATTGCACGTGCCAGCGCGTATCGCCGCCGCCCGGCACCAGCGCGAGCGAAGCGTTGCCGCGCACCGCATAATCGAACGTCGCGCCGACCGGCCGGCCGCGCAACTCGCCGGCGTCGAACCAGGCGAAGAAGCCCGACCCGCCTGTTTCGCGCATGCCGTTGCCCGGCTGGAGCGAGAGCGGCTTGCCGCTGATCGTTACCGTCGGCGGGGGGCCGAACAGGCCGCGGGCATCCTTGATGCCGAAGCGGATCTGCGCCCGATCGAGCGCAAGCGTCTCCGGCGCGATGCCGAAGCGCTGCAGGTCGGCCGGCAGCGAGAAGCGCGCCGAGCCGCGATTATGCGCCTCATACACCACCACATCGTAGATCGATCGGTTGCGCACGCTTGGCTTGAGATCGGTCCTGAGATCGGTCGTATCGGGCGACAGCGTCAGCTCGTGCCAGCTGGTGCTGGTCTTGGTCACCTGTTTCGTGCCTTCGGTGACGACTTCGCTGGTCTGTTTCGAATAGGGGATGACGAGCACCGGCCCGGCAATGACCTGCGGCCCGCCCCAGCCCTGTGCGATCGATGCCTGGGCCGTCGCCGACTGTTCCTGGCGATCATAGACGAGCAGGTAGACAGCGAAGATCGGGATCGCGAGCAGCGCGCCGATGAGGAGCGGCAGCAGCAACTTCATCGCGGGCGTGCGTTCGGACGCATGAAGAGCGGACATGGTTTGACCTCCCTTTTAGGAGATCTTCAGCTAGCGGCGGGCGGGGGCGAAGGCCAAAGCGGATCGGGAGGAGTGACTGTGCAGAATGGGTGCAGGCACTCCGTCCGGTTCAGATCACGTCCAGCACCAGCCCCAGGTCGCGCGCTTCCTCGGCCTCGATATACCAGTTGGCCGGGGCCTTTTCGCGCAGGTCCTCGAAATCGACCCGGCTGCCCTTCACGATATCGCGGAAGCCTTCCTCCTCGATCAGGATCGAATGCTCGATCTCGTGGAGGGTCGCCTTGAGGCTGGCGATGCACATGCGCAGCGGACCGTTGATGTTGAGCTGCTTCGAGATGATCCGTTCGTGGATCATCAGCCGCGTGTGGCGGGTGAGGAAGCGGCGGTCGACCGGGAAGGCGGCCATGAAGGTCGCGCCGGCGGAATAGACCGCGACCTTGCCGAGGAACAGGATCTCGCGGCCGTCATGATCCTCCAGCAGGCGGATATCGTCGGCCATGGTGCGCGCGACCTCCGGATCGCCGCCGAGCGTGGTCAGCGCGATGACCAGCGTCCCCTGCTCCGGGCAGGCATCGAGCTGCTGGCGGAAGCTCTGGTACATGAACTGGTCGACCGGGCCGGACAGGCGGATGTGCGGCTTGGCGAGAAGCGGGTATTTGGCGTCTTTCATGCCGCGCGTAACCGAGCGCGGCTGGTGATGTTCCGCAGGCGTGACGAAATAATTCAGCAGACCTCGGCAGTGTTGGCGGGCAAGGGGCCGGGCGGAACGCGCGCGTCGCTCAGGTAAAAGGGGTCGGCCGGGATATGGTGCGACGCGCCATAGGCCTTGCCCAGCGCGGCATGGAGCGCCGGATCATAGGCCGCGAGATCGGCGTCGGACAGGATGCGGCGCCCATCGAAGATCGCTATACGGTTGGAATTGAACCAGAACTGGCTGCCCTCCGCCCAATATTCGCCGATGCTGGTCGAGGCATATTCGCGCTTCCATTTCCCCGCCTTCAGCGCGCCCGAATAAGCCCGCTCGACCTCGGCATAGAGCAGCGGATCGGCGCGTTTAATCGCGTCGAGCACGGCATGCGAGAATTCGTGGAGGAAGATCGTCTCGCCATAATAGCGCGAGGCGCGCTGTCCGAGCAGGTCCTCGGTAGCGCCACTGGTCAGGCGCCCCGCCATGCCCCGCGCGCGGGCGTTCCAATAAGCGCGGTCAGTGAGGCGGCCGATGCGCTCGTCATAATGCTTGCGCTCGCAATAGGTGAGGCGCGGATCGTCGCGCGCCGGTTTCTTCCAATGGCGCTGTTCGGGCAGGTCGAGCGTGCTCTCATCGGGCGCCATGATCGCGACGCGGACGCGCTCGGCGACCAGGACGCGGGCGAGATCGGGGCGGTGCGCGAGCATAGCCTCGACGATCGCCTTCGCCGCAAGCAGCGCCTGATCGGGGACCCTGGCCGAGGACAGGATCGGGATGCCACTGGCATCGACATATCTGGCGTAAAAGGGATCGACGCCAAGCGAGGCCGGCGGCGCCATGACTGGTTCCGCAATGGACGTCGACACGATGGCAACCACGGCCAGAAACAGATGCCGGATCATCGCGCTAACGAACCGATTCACATCATCATGGTATTTGCGCGCCGGCGCTGCCTGCCCGTGCGATCTCGGCTCTTTCCCGGATGCCGCTGCCCAGGTTCAAGGATCGCATCCACGATCTATCGGCTTTACCCGACAGCGCATCGAGCGTCACGAAATAGACGGGTTGATCGTCTTTCGGTCTCGGGACCACCATCTCACCGGGGCGGAGCGGCACTGCCTGCAGTTTGCACTGTGCTCTGATGCCAATATACATGTCGTTGGTCTTGATGCAGAACGCACCGGTGATGGCAAAACGATCCGCAGAATGCTCTTGGGCCGTCTCTGCGATGAGCTTGAGCATTTCCGGAAACAGCGTGAGGTAGCTGTCTCCGTAAATCAATCTGTTAGTGCTCGCCCCCGCCCAGATCAGGCGGAGCGCCGGCTTGTAGGAGATTTCCAGCGTGTCGCCGTTGCCAGTCTTGATACGACGGGCCTCTGCGGGATGAGCCAACCCGCAGAAAGCTGAAATGCAGATGGCAAGGGCGCAGGCTCTGCTCCATTTGCCTGACGCCCATGGCACTTCAGTAAACCCGCTTCTTCGGCTTGATATAGTCGATATCGTCAGTGAGCGTGTAATCGTGGACCGGGCGATAGCCGATGTTGGTCGCGCCGCCGGTGCCCGCCCAGCCGGTAAAGGTCGCCGTGGTGTGCTTCATCCAGTTCGCGTCGTCGCGCTCCGGGAAATCCTCGTTGACGTGCGCGCCCCGGCTTTCCTTGCGGTTGGCCGCCGAGTTCATCGTCACCACCGCCTGCGCAATGAGATTGTCGAGCTCAAGCGTCTCGACCAGATCGGTGTTCCAGATCAACGAGCGATCCTCGATGCCGATATCGGTCATCCGCTCATAGGTCTTGGCGATCTTGCCGACGCCTTCGTTGAGCAGCTCGTCCGAGCGGAACACGGCGCAATGCTTCTGCATGGTGCGCTGCATTTCGAGCCGCACCTCGGCGGTGGGCGAGCCGCCCTTGGCATTGCGGAAATGATCGAGCCGGCCGAGCGCCAGTTCTTCCGAGCCCTTGGGCAGCGGGTTGTGCGAGGTGTTGGGCTTGAGCGTCTCCTTGAGGCGCAGGCCGGTCGCGCGGCCGAACACCACGAGATCGATCAGCGAGTTGGAGCCGAGCCGGTTGGCGCCGTGGACTGAGACGCAGGCCGCTTCGCCGACCGCGAACAGGCCGGGCACGACGGTATCCGGGTTGCCGTCCTTCAGCTGGACGACCTCACCATGATAATTGGTCGGGATGCCGCCCATATTATAGTGCACCGTCGGGGTGACGGGCAGAGGCTGGCGGGTCAGATCGACGCCGGCGAAGATCTTGCCGGTCTCGGTGATGCCGGGCAGCCGCTCGTGCAGCACCTTGGGATCGATATGGTCGAGATGGAGATAGATATGATCCTTCTCCTTGCCGACGCCGCGGCCCTCGCGAATCTCCATCGCCATCGAGCGCGACACGACGTCGCGTGAAGCGAGATCCTTCGCGGATGGCGCATAGCGCTCCATGAAGCGCTCGCCCTCGGAGTTGGTCAGGTAACCGCCCTCGCCGCGCGCGCCCTCAGTGATGAGCACGCCGGCGCCGTAGATGCCGGTCGGGTGGAACTGGACGAATTCCATGTCCTGCAACGGCAGTCCCGCGCGCAGCACCATGCCGCCGCCGTCACCCGTGCAGGTATGCGCCGAGGTCGCGGAGAAATAGGTGCGGCCGTAACCGCCGGTGGCGAGCACCACGGCATGGCTGCGGAAGCGGTGGATCGATCCGTCGTCCATGCACAGCGCGATGACGCCGCGGCACTGGCCGTTCTCCATGATCAGATCGAGCGCGAAATATTCGACGTAGAAATCCGCGTCATACTTCAGGCTCTGCTGGTAGAGCGCGTGGAGCATGGCGTGGCCGGTGCGGTCCGCAGCGGCGCAGGTGCGCTGGGCGGGGGGCCCCTCGCCCATGTTCTGCATCATGCCGCCGAACGGGCGCTGATAGATCTTGCCTGCATCGGTGCGGCTGAACGGCACGCCGGCATGTTCGAGCTCATAGACGGCGGCGGGCGCCTCGCGGACCATATATTCGATCGCGTCCTGGTCGCCGAGCCAGTCCGAACCCTTCACGGTATCGAACATGTGCCAGGTCCAGTGATCCGGCCCCATATTGCCGAGGCTGGCGGCAATGCCGCCCTGCGCCGCGACGGTGTGGCTGCGCGTCGGGAACACCTTGGTGATGCAGGCCGTCTTCAGGCCGCTCTCCGCAATGCCCATGGTTGCGCGCAGGCCCGATCCGCCCGCGCCCACGACCACCGCATCATAAGTGTGGTCTATGATCTTGTAAGCGTCCGACATCAGGCGGCGACTCCGGCGGTGAAGGCGATCCTGAGGATCGAGAAGATGGCGATCGCGGCAGTCGTGATCACGAAGAAGTTGAGGGCGGCCATGGCCGCGACGCGGGCCTCGCCATGCGCATAATCCTCGATCAGCACCTGCAGGCCGAGGCGGAAATGGTAGAACACCGAAAGGATCAGCAGGGCCAGCGGGATCGCGACCCAGGCCGAGGCGATCCAGCCCTGCACGGTGGCGGCATCATAGCCGGGCAGCCGGGCGACCGAGATCACCAGCCACAGCATCAGGAACAGGTTGGAGCCGGCGGTGAGCCGCTGGTTCCACCAGTGATGCGTGCCCTCCTTGGCGGAGCCGAGGCCGCGGACGCGACCGAGTTCAGTGCCGTTGCCCATCTTATTTGCCCCCCAGGATATAGGCCCAATAGAGCGCGGTGAGAACGACCGAGACGATCATGGTGGACCAGGCGCCGATCCGGTTGCGCTTCAGCTCGAAGCCGGCACCGGTATCCATCACGAGATGGCGGATACCGCTCGCCATGTGCTGGAATAGCGACAGGGTCAGCCCGATGCCGATGATGTAGCCGAGCGCGTTCAGGCTGCCATCGGCATAAGTGAAGGTGTCGATGAAGACGGCATAGGCTTCCTTGCCCGACGCCAGCGCCGCCAGCCACCACACCAGCAGGAGCGTGCCGACCGTCGCCATGCCGTCGCCGGTGGCGCGGTGGAGGATCGAGACGGTCATGTGGACGCCCCATTTCCACGCCGTCAGATGCGGTGAAATCGGTCGGGCGGGGTTACGTGCGCTAGCCAAGGCAGGAAATCCTCTCGGACGAATGTGGCGCCGTATTAGTCCGCATGTGCTGCGATGCAAGGCGGATTGGTCGCGGACGGCCGGGGACAATCCGCAGTTTCGCCGGGAATCGGCCCGCCGCCTAACCACGCCTTAACCTAATCGGGCTAACCCGGCGGCGACCGCATCGCAGCGGAGGATCGCCTGTACGGAGTATCGCCCTTGATCCCCAGTGACTTGCCCGCACCCGGCACGATAGCCGCCAAAGTAGATATCGCGGCAAGGCTGCGCGTGTTCGACGTTGACGGATCGCTCGCCGCGGCGAGTCGCGCGGCGTGGCGGGTGATCGAGCCGGGCGTCCAGGCGATTTCGGCCGGCTATTGGGAGCAATGGCTGCGCTGCTTCGCCGACGACCGGGTGTGGTCGCAGCACGAAACCGAAAAGATGATCGAGATCGGCTGCGTATTCCTGCGCAACCGCTTCCTCGACACGACCGGCCGCGCCTGGATCGAGTCGATCGAGCGGTCAGTTGCGGCCGCTTATGTCGGCGGTGTCTCGCCGCTCGCCTTGCTGTCGATGATCAATGCCAGCGACCGGATCGCGCTTGGCGTGATCACCAAGGCAGTGGCCGGCGACGATGCGAAGCTGCCCGAGCTGATCGATACGCTGATGCGGCTCTCCGCGATCGAGGGCGAGATCACCGTCGCGATCTACAATCTCTATCGCGAGCATCTCGCCCAGGACGGGCGCGACACGCTCGCCGCCGATTTCCGCGACGGCATCGCCACGATGGTGGAGGCAGCGACTCAGGAATCGGGCGCGCTCCGCGGGCAATCGATCCGCACCTCGGCCGCGGCGCGGGGCATGCTGGTCAAGACGTCCGAAGTCGCCGCCGCGGCCGAGCAATCGGCGATGGCGATGCGCGAGGCGGCGCGTACTTCGGCCGGCCTGATCCGGGCGATCGAGGACGCCCGCGCCGAGGTCGAGGTGGCCGCCGAGATCGCGACGCGCGCATCGGGCGAGGCCGGCGCCGCGGTCGGCATGTCCGAAGCGCTGTCCGATCACGCCCAGTCGATCGAATCGATCCTGGGCCTGATCCGCGACATTGCCGGCCAGACCAATTTGCTCGCGCTCAACGCCACGATCGAGGCGGCACGGGCCGGCGACGCCGGGCGCGGCTTCGCGGTCGTAGCGCAGGAAGTGAAGTCACTCGCCAGCCAGACGGCGCGCGCGACCGACGACATCGCCGCCAAGATCGCGGCGATCCAGTCGGCCACCCGCTCGACCGTCGAGACCAATGCGTCGATCAAGTCGATCGTGTCTGAGGTGCAGGAGAGCGCCGGCCGCATCCGCGTGGCGATGGAGACCCAGGCGCAGACCGTGACCGCGATCACCGCCGCCGTCGACGAGACTGCGCTGGCCGCGGATTCGATGTCCAACACGATCGCGACGATCCGCGAGGATACCGAGAATGTGGCGAGCGAGATCGAGCGTGTCGGACAGGGTTTCGATTCACTGGATGGTAGGCTTGGCACGCTCAAGAACAGCGCGGGCGCATTCGTTGCGAAGGTGGCCGCGTGAGCAGGAGGGAAGAAGGACCGATGGCGCAGGAGAATGCCGAGATCATTGGGGGCTGGAGCGGCGATTCGCGTTCGATCGCAGAGCATATCGCCGAATATGACTGGGACCGGACGATCGCTCCCGGCGCGGCGGAGATCGCGCGCCTGATCAAAGGCAGCGAGGAAAGCATCGCCACGGAATTCTGGGAGCATTATCTCTCGTTGCCGGCGACCGCGCATATCCGCCAGCATTTCGACGCCGAGCGGATACGCAAGCGCGTCGCGAAGAGCGCCGCTTACACGCAGGCCAAATATAAGGGCGTGCTCGACGATGCCTGGATGATGATGGCGTTCCGCCACGCCGCGGATTCGCACAAGCACAACATCCCGCTGCCAGCGATGCTCTCGGCGATGGGCCGGGCGCACAGCCGCACGCTGGCGGTGATCGCCGAGAAGGTGGGCGAGGACGAGGCGAAATTCCGCCGGCTCGCCGACGTGATCCAGCGGCTCGGCCTGGTCGAGGCCAATGTCATGGCGTTGCATCTCGCCGCGCGCGACGTTGAGCGTGCGCGCGACGAGCGGCGGACGCGATCGGCACAGTTCAGCGAGAGCATCGCGCATTCGATCGAGGGCGCGGCATCGCTGGGCAATACCATCCGCGTCCAGGCGCAGCGCGCCTCGGCTTCGGCGCGCGGCATGCTGGGCAAGACCTCCGAAGTCGCCGCCGCGGCCGAGCAATCGGCAATGGCGATGCGCGAAGCGGCACGCACCTCGGCCGGCCTGATCCGCGCGATCGAGGAGGCACGCAGCGAGGTGGAGGCGGCGGCCGACATCGCGACGCGCGCCTCGGGCCAGGCGAGCCTGGCGGTAGGCATGTCCGAAACGCTGAGCGGCCATGCCCAGTCGATCGAATCGATCCTCGGCCTGATCCGCGACATCGCCGGGCAGACCAATCTGCTCGCGCTCAACGCGACGATCGAGGCGGCGCGCGCCGGTGACGCCGGACGCGGCTTCGCGGTGGTCGCGCAGGAAGTGAAGTCGCTCGCCAGCCAGACGGCGCGCGCGACCGACGACATCGCCACCAAGATCGCGGCGATCCAGTCCGCCACGCGATCGACCGTCGAGACCAACGCCTCGATCAAGGCGACCGTGACCGACGTGCAGGAAAGCGCCAACCGCATCCGGTTCGCGATGGAAGCGCAGGCGCAGACCGTCACTGCGATCACCGCCGCCGTCGATGAGACCGCACTGGCCGCGGATTCGATGTCCAACACGATCGCAACGATCCGCGAGGACACCGAAAATGTGGCAAGCGAGATCGATGCGCTGGGCCGGGAATTCGGCGAGGTCGACGACCGGCTCAACGGGCTGAAGGGCGCGGCGGACAATTTCTCGGCGAGTGTCGCGGCTTAAGCGAATCCTCCGAGAGTTCCTCCAGTATCCGGCGATGAGAAAGGTGCGGCCGGATTTCTCGCCGCGTCTGAAGGGATAGGCCAGGGTTCGCCGCGGTTGAATCGAGCAACGCGGCAGTGTCGCGTCGGGAGTGTCATGCGGTCGCTGACATTTTTTTGGCAGATGTTGTACAATGATCTGTACAATGTTTCGGTCGGGGTTTGGTCAGGAGGCATCATAGAGATTTTTGCGATGACCCATTGCGGGCGTTCGCGGTGAACCCCAAACCGGTCGCATGATCATCAGCCTCAACGGATGGCCCGGTGTCGGCAAACTGACCATCGGCCTGGAACTGGCGGATCTGCTGGGCGCGCGCCTGCTCGACAATCATAGCATGTTCAATGTCGCGATCGCCCTCACCGACTATCCGAGCCCGGCTTATTACGCGGCGGTCAGCGCCGTCCGGGACATAGCCTTCGACTATGCGCGGGCCCTGCCGACCGGCACGCCCCTGATCCTGACCGGCGTGAACGCGACGGGCGGGCCGAGCGGCTTTGCCGAAACGCATTGGCGCGCGATCCGCAACCTCGCGCATGACCGGGGCGTGCCGCTGCTGTCCGTCACGCTCGAATGTCAGGCCGGGGAGCGGGCGCGTCGCGTGGCTGAACCCGGACGGCGCACCAGCCGAAAGCTGCGCGACCCGGCCATCCTGGAGCGGCTGACGGCCAATCGCAGTCTGTTCGATGACGGCGCGGACTATCGACTGACCGTGGATACGACGTCAGCCGATGCGAGAGCCTGTGCTGCCAGGATATCATCCTGGATCGGCGTCACGATAGCTGCAGCTTGAGCATCTTCGCTCCGTCGCTCGCCATGAGCCCGATCTCGTAGCGCCACACGTCGAGCTCGAACACGCCCGCCGACGTGGACAGCTGGCTGGTCATCACGCCGGCACGGTGCCAGCCGAGCTTTTCGTAGAAGCGCGCGGCGCGCTGATTGCCGATCGCGCAGGCGAGCCATGCCGTGGTCGCGCCGCTGCCGCGCAACCGTGCAAGGGCATCGGCCATCAGCGCCGGGGCGACGCCCGTGCCGCGCGCATCGGCCGCGACGTAGAACTGATCGAGCTCGTTGCCCTTGAGCAGCGCGAAGCCGGCGAGCGCCCGGGACCGGACCGCGACGCGCACCAACGGCAGGGCGTTGGCGAGCCGTTCGCGGAAGCTCGCCAGGGTCCGCACCCGCGCGAGCGCCGCCGGCAGGATATCGGCATGGGCATCCTGCCAGCCGGCGAACCACAGCTGCGCCAGCCAGTCCAGGTCCGCCGCGGCGGCATCCCTGATGGTGATCTGATCCTCTGCCACGATGGCGAGGCTATCTGCGCGACGCGCGCGTTTCAATCGTGGCATGCAAGCTCCGGCGTCTCCAACAGGGGTGACGCCGCCGGGCGAGCGGCGCTATGTCGCGCGGCATGATCCATATCCTCCTCACCGGCAGCAGCCGCGGCATCGGTGCGGCGATCGCGACCGCGCTCGACCGTCCCGACATCAAGCTCGTCGGGCATGGCACCGCGAGCGGCATTCCCGCCGACTTCGCCGATCCCGCAGCGCCGACCGCCCTGTGGCAGGCGGCGCTGGAGCGGCTCGACGGGCGGATCGACGTGCTGATCAACAATGCCGGGGTGTTCGAGGCAAATCCGCTCGACCGGCCGCATGACGCCTGGGTGGCCGACTGGGAACGGACGATGCGCATCAACCTGACCGCGTCCGCCGAGCTGTGCCGGCTGGCGGTGCGCCACTGGCAGGAGCGCAAGGCGAGCGGGCGGATCGTCAACATCGCCAGCCGCGCCGCCTATCGCGGCGATTCGCCGGCGCACTGGCATTATGCCGCGTCCAAGGCCGGCATGGTGGCGATGACCAAATCGATCGCGCGCGGCTACGCGGCCGAGGGCATCCTGGCCTTTGCGGTATGCCCGGGCTTCACCATGACCGGCATGGCCGAGGACTATCTGGCGAGCCGCGGCGGCGACAAATTGCTGGCGGACATTCCCCTGGGTCGGGTTGCGGCGCCGGAGGAAGTGGCCGAGACGGCGCGCTTCCTTGCGCTGGACGCGCCGCCCTCGATGACCGGCGGGGTGATCGACGTCAACGGCGCGAGCTATGTGCGATAAGGGATTTCGCCTGATTGGGTTATCCGTGGACATTTCACCCAGCCCGCCTTTCTTCTGCCCGGGCGAAGGTCGGGTCCAGTTGGGCGGATCCTGAAATGCAGTGCGACACCCGTTTCGTTCTGTCCCCCGACGGGGCCCCGGCCTTCGCCGGGGAAGCAAGTTAAAAAGAGAATGGTGGCGCGTCATGGCCGATAGCTGGAAACTCACCTTGCCCTGCACCCGTGCCGAGGCGGAGGCGATCGACGTCGATTTTCCGGCGCTGGCGATGCTCGATCCGCCGCCGGTGCTGATGACCAGCGAAGAGGTGATGGACGACGCGCAGAGCTGGCGGCTCGACGCCTATTTCGAGAGCGAGCCCGATGCCGCGACGATCGCCGCGATCCGCGCGCTGGTGCCGAGCGCGGCGCGCAGCAAGGCGCGGGCCGAGCGAGTGATCGAGCAGGACTGGATCACGCTGAGCCAGGCGGGGATCGAGCCCGTCCATGCCGGGCGCTTCTACGTCCATACCGATGCCAATCGCGGCACGCCGCCGCCGGGGACGCATGCATTCCGGATCGAGGCGAGCCGGGCGTTCGGCACCGGCCAGCACGAGACGACGAGCGGCTGCCTGGGGACGCTCGATGCGCTGAAGCGGCACGGCGCAGTGTTCCGCAACATCGCCGATATCGGGACGGGCACCGGCCTGCTGGCTTTTGCGGCGATGCATTTGTGGCCGCGGGCCTATGCGACGGCATCGGACATCGATCCGGCATCGATCGACGTGACGGCGGAGAATGCCGACCTCAACGGCGTGGCGCTGGGCCGCGGCATGGGGCAGCTGGCGCTCGCGGTCGCATCCGGGCTCGATCATCCGCTGATCGCGCGGCGGGCGCCGTACGACCTGATCGTCGCCAATATCCTGGCCGGACCGCTGATCGCGCTGGCCCCGGCGATCGGCGCCGCGCTCGCGCCGGGCGGGACTTTGGTGCTGGCCGGGCTGCTCGAAGGGCAGGCGAAAACGGTAGCGCGCGCCTATCGCCGCGAGGGGCTGTGGCTGGCGGGGCGGACCATGCTGGGCGAATGGCCGACCCTGCGGTTGCGCAAGCGGCAGCTGCTTGGCTGGCGGCGGCCGGTGCGGGATAGTGGGAAAGAGGCGGAGACGCCGGGCTTCGGGAGCTGGTGACTAGAGGGCGGCTGCCTTCTCTCGAGCGTAGTCCTGGGTGCCATGAGTCAGGACGAGATCTTCCGGCAGGATCTGGGCGACGGGCACGTCGGGTTGCGCCATTATATCCTTGTAAAGCGGGGCGAAATCGGTTTCGACGGTGGCGCGGAGCAGTTCGTCGAAGCTGGGGATCACGAAGTAATTCTGTTGGAAATCGTCGATGCGATATTCCGTGCGCATGACCCGCTTCAGATCGAAGGCGATGCGGTTCGGGCTTGGATCGTCGAGCGCGAAGCGGGTTTCGGCGAAGCTCGATACGATGCCCGAGCCGTAGATGCGCAACCCCTCCGGCTCGGCGATCAGGCCGAATTCGACCGTGTACCAATAAAGCCGGGACAGATGCTGGAGCGCGCCGAGCTCCAGCGCACGCTGGCCGCCGCGGCCATACGCGGCGAGATAATCGGCGAACACCGGATCGGCCAGCATCGGGACATGGCCGAACACGTCGTGGAACACGTCCGGTTCCTGCAGGTAATCGAGCTGATCGGGACGGCGGATGAAATTGCCGGCGACGAAGCGGCGATTGGCCATATGATCGAAGAACACGTCATCCGGCACAAGCCCGGGCACAGCGACGACCTGCCAGCCGGTCAGGCCCATCAGCCGTTCGGACAATTCCTCGAAATCGGGGATGCCGGGCTTCGACAGTTTCAGCACGTCGAGCCCGCGCAAATAAGCCTCCGACGCGCGGCCGGGGAGGAGCTTCGCCTGGCGATCGAACAAGGTATCCCACACCGCATGTTCCGCCGCGCTGTAATGCGCCCAGTCCTGCGGGACCGTCCAGTCAGCCGCGGCGCCGGCGGGAGGACGATCGAGAACATGCGTATCGTCTGTCATCGAAATACCATATCACACTCGCGATGCGGCCGAAAATCCATCCCGCCCGAACGGTCGCAAAGCGCGCCGGCCTGGTCGCGGCGGGGCTGATCGCCCTGCTGATCGTTTATGCAACGGCCGGGATGATCGGCGGATCCATTCCATCCAACACGGGCTGGACGCAGGCGGCGACGGGCGTGCGCATCTATGTCCAGAGCAATGGCATCCATACCGGGATCGTCGTGCCGGTGGTGGCGGACGGGGTGGACTGGCGCGATGTGGCGCGCGCCGAAGACCTGCGCGATCCGCGCTATGCGGCGTATAGCCATGTCTCGTTCGGCTGGGGCGACCGCGGCTTCTATGTCGAGACGCCGACCTGGGCCGATGTGAAGCCGCTGACCGTGCTGGCCGCGGCGGTGGGCAGCGAGCGCACGGTGCTGCATGTCGACCATTTGCCCGAGCCGCGCGTTGACGCCGATACCCGCGCGATCACGCTGCGGCCCGAGGAGTATCGCCGCCTTGCCGATTTCATCCGCGCCACCTTTCGCAGCGAGAACGGCCAGCGGCCGGCGCATCAATATGGCTATGCCGGTTACGATGCGTTCTACGAAGCGCGAGGCCATTATTCGGCGATCCGGACCTGCAACGCCTGGACCGGCGAGGCGCTGCGCCATGCCGGCGTGCGGATCGGCGCCTGGACGCCCTTTCCCGTGACCGTGCTAGGATGGTTCGCCCAATGAACGACACCAGACCACCCTCCCCGTGGCTATGGGCGGCGGAAGTGCCGCGCGGTGCCTATGGGCTGGCCGAGTTCTTCTGGCGGCGGCGAGCGCTCGCCACCGGGCCGAAGGGCGATGGGCGACCGATCCTGATCCTGCCCGGGCTGGTCAATGCCGATCGCTCCAACTTCGCACTGCGCGGTTATCTCAACCGGCTCGGCTACCGTGCCTATGGCTGGGGGCTCGGTCGCAACTATGGCAGCCGGGCGATCGGCCCCGAGGGCGAGAAGCTGTTCGCGCGGATCCGCGAGATTCATGACGAGACCGGCCAGCCAGTGACGCTGATCGGGGTAAGCCTGGGCGGGATGATGGCGCGGCTGGCGGCGCACCGCGTGCCGGAGCTGGTGCGCGAAGTGATCACGGTGAGCTCACCTTTCGCGGGATCGCCGCGCGCGACCAATGTGTGGCGGGCGTTCGAATGGCTATCCGGCGAGAAGATCGACGATCCCCATGTGCTGGCGATCGGCGAGGAAGTGGCCTCGCCCCTGCCCGTGCCGACCACCGCGATCTGGAGCGCGAGCGATGGACTGGTCGCCGGCGCGATCTGCCAGGAACCCGGTGCGCGCAACATCCGGGTGCGCAGCAGTCATATGGGCGTGCAGGTGCGGCCCGAGGTGCTGCTGGCGATCGCGAAGGTTCTGGCGGGCAAGGAATAGAGGGCGCCGCCTGGCGTCGTTAGTCCCGGTCCCGCTCGCGATCGCGGTCGCGCTCTTCTTCGCGGCGGGCCTTGCGGTCTTCCCTGGCGCGCTTCTCGTCAGCCTTGCGTTGCTTGCGACCGGCGTTGCGATCGGCTTCGTCCTGGCTGGTGGTCGCCCAGTCGGCACCCTGGCTTACGATCTTGACCGGGGCGGTCACGACGCTGGCGACGGTGCGCACGCAGCCCCCGGCGAGCAGGGGGAGGAGCAGCATCGCCGGCAACAGGAACTTGCGCATGATCGTTTCTTTCACTTGGCCCGGGCATCCCGCGCTTCGACGCCGATAGCGGTGAAATCGGTGAAGAAGCCATCGATGCCAAGATCGAGATAACGCCGAATATCGTCCGAAAGACGGCCATGACCGCGCGGATTGATGCCCGTGCGCAACGACGCGGGCAGGAAGAAATTCTCTGCGCGGAAAGTCCAGGGATGGACGCGCAGGCCAGCGGCATGGGCATCCGCGACCAGAGTGGAGGGCGGCGCATCGCCCTTGATGATCATGTCCTTGCTTGGACCGATGCCGTACGCATAGGCCGCAATCGCCTTCAGCCCGGCGGGCGTGGCCATCTCGGCATAGCTGGACGCGGCACCATCGGCGGGCGCGCCGGACGCATCCATCAGCTGGATCAGGCGGATGCCGGTAAGCTTATGCAGCGCCTTGAGATTGTTGACCTCGAACGACTGGATGAACACCGGGGCGCTCGCATCCTTCCAGCCGGCGGCGTTCAGCTGTTCGACGAGCTTTTCGTTCGTCGGCAGGCCGATCGAGGCGAAATAGCTCGGATGCTTGGTCTCGGGATAGACGCCGACAGTGCGCCCGCCGACCGAATATTGTTTCGCCAGCGCGATGATCTCGAGAAAGGTCGGGATTTCGAACTGGCCGTCATATTGCGCATTGTCGGGGCGGAGCATCGGCAGCCGCTCCTTCGCGCGCAGCGTCTTCAGCTCGACGAGGGTGAAGTCCTCGGTGAACCAGCCGGTGTGCTTCTCGCCGTCGATCACCTTGGTCGTCTTGCGGCCGGCGAATTCGGGATGCTTCGCGACGTCCGTCGTGTCGGTGATGTCGTTCTCGTGCCGCGCGACCAGCACGCCGTCCTTGGTCGGCACCAGATCGGGTTCGATGAAATCGGCGCCCTGTTCGATCGCGAGCCGATAGGCAGCGATGGTATGTTCGGGGCGCAGCCCGCTGACGCCGCGGTGCGCGATCACGATAGGGGGCGAAAGCGGGGTCACCGGCGCGGTCTGCCCGATCGCGCCGGCGGGCGCCAGCACGAGCAGGCTGGCGACGATATTTCGCGATCGTAACGACAGACGAAAAAGTTTCACTATGCTATCCATTCCCGGAAACCATCCTTACCCGACGCGTTACCCCACCAAGCCAGAAGGGGCGATTCCATGCAGTTCACGATCAACGGCCAGCAGCGCGAAGCCGAGCCGGATATCCGCGCTTCCCTGCTCGATCTGCTCCGCGAGCATCTCGCCCTGACAGGCACCAAGAAGGGCTGCGACCATGGCCAGTGCGGTGCGTGCACCGTGCTGGTGAACGGCCGGCGGATCAATTCGTGTCTCACGCTGGCGGTGATGCACCAGGATGATGACATTATAACGATCGAAGGACTGGGCAGCGCCGACGCGCTGCACCCGATGCAGGCGGCGTTCGTGAAGCATGACGGATTCCAGTGCGGTTACTGCACGCCGGGGCAGATCTGTTCGGCGGTCGGCATGCTCGACGAAGTGGCGAAGGGCTGGCCGAGCCATGTCAGCGTGTCGCTCGACGATGTGGCGCTGAGCGAGACGGAGATATCGGAACGGATGAGTGGCAATCTCTGCCGCTGTTCGGCCTATCCCAATATCGTCGACGCCATTGCCGAAGTGGCAGGACTCGAACCCGCCAATCGCGAGGTGGCCGGCGCATGAAGACTTTCGCGTATTCGCGGGCGGAGTCGCCCGAGGCCGCCGTCGCGGCCGGCGGCCGGTTCATTGCCGGCGGCACCAACCTGCTCGACCTAATGAAGCTGCAGATCGAGACGCCGGACCGGTTGGTGGACATCAGCCGGCTCGATCTCGCCGAGATCGAGGTGCGTCCCGATGGCGGGCTGACGATCGGCGCGCTGGTGCCGAACAGCGATCTCGCCGCCGACCCGCGCGTGATCGCGGGCTATCCGGTGCTCAGCCGCGCGCTTCTGGCGGGGGCATCCGGCCAATTGCGCAACAAGGCGTCGACCGGCGGCAATCTGCTGCAGCGGACGCGCTGCTATTATTTCTACGATACCGCCATGCCGTGCAACAAGCGCGAGCCCGGTTCGGGCTGCTCGGCGCAGGGCGGGTTCAACCGCATCCTCGCGATCCTCGGCACGAGCGAGCAGTGCATCGCGACTCATCCGAGCGATATGGCGGTGGCGATGCGGGCGCTCGACGCGACGATCGTGACGCTGACGCCGGACGGCGACCGGCGGCGGATCGCGATCGGCGACTTTTATCGCCTGCCCGGCGACACGCCGCAGATCGAGACGGTGCTGCATCCGGGCGAGCTGATCACGCATGTAGAGCTGCCGCCGCCGCCGGAAGGCAAGCAAGTGTACCGCAAGGTGCGCGACCGGGCATCCTACGCCTTTGCGCTCGTCTCGGTCGCCGGGATCGTCTCGGTCGAGGACGGCAAGATCGCGTCGGCCGCGCTGGCGTTCGGCGGGCTCGGGCCGATGCCGTGGCGCGACCCGGCAGTCGAGGCAGCTTTGATCGGCCAGGCGCCCTCGACCGCTGCCTTCGAAGCTGCGGCGGATGCGCTGCTGGCGGACGCAAGGGGTTACGGATCGAACGACTTCAAGATCCCCCTTACCCGCCGCACGCTGATCGCGTGCCTGCGCGACCTGACCGAGTGATGCCCGGGCGCGATGCCCTGACCATGGACCAGCCGGTTCCGGCGAGCCTGCTCGACACCGGCGCGCAAGGCCTGATCGGCGCGCCGATCGAACGGACCGAGGGGCGGCTCAAGGTTTCGGGCAGCGCGCCCTATTCGGCCGAGTATGATTTTCCCGGCCTGGTCTATGGCGTGCTGATCGGTGCGCGGTTCGCGCGCGGGACGGTGACGGCGATCGATGCGTCGGTCGCGAAAGCGATGCCGGGCGTGATCGACGTGGTCAGCGACCTCAACACCTTCCTGCGCAACCCACAGCAGGCCGGCACGCCCAAGGCGCCCACCCAGGGCGTGCGCGACGTGCGCTATGCCGGGGAGATCGTGGCGATCGTCGTCGCCGAAAGCTTCGAGCAGGCCCGCGATGCCGCCGCCGCCGTGCGCGTCGAGCATGAGCCAGTCGCGGGCCGGTTCGATTTCAGGCAGCATCGCGCCGAGGCCGACCGGCCGGCCGACCGGCTGGTCCCGGCGCACAGCACCCAAGGCGATGTCGATTCGGCGATGCTGAAGGCGCGCTTCACGGTCGACCGGATATGGACCACGCCGAGCCAGAGCAGCGCGGCAATGGAGCCGCACGCGTCGATCGCCGCCTGGGAAGGCGACCAGCTGACCCTGCACGGCTCCTATCAGGTGGTTGCGCATAACCGCCTGCAGCTGGCCGACGCGCTTGGGGTGAAGCCGGACAAGGTGCGGCTTGTCGCGCGCTATGTCGGCGGCGGATTCGGATCGAAGCTGGGCATCGCACCAGAGACCGTCGCGGCCGCGCTTGCCGCGAAGCAGGTCGGGCGCCCGGTAAAGGTGGTGATGACCCGGCCACAGGTGTTCGAGACGACCATTCGCCGTTCCAACACCGAGCAGCGCCTGCGGCTTGGCGCCGACGAGCAGGGCGTGCTGACGGCGATCGGCCATGAGACCTTGTGCAGCAACCTGCCGGGCGAACCCTATTTCGAGCCGGCCGGGGTCGCGACGCATTTCCTGTATGGCGGCGAGAACCGGCACATTACCCACGATGTAGTCCGGCTCGATCAATTGCTGGCCGGATCGATGCGCGCGCCGGGCGAAGGCAGCGGGATGCTGGCGCTCGAAAGCGCGATGGACGAACTGGCCGAAGCCGTCGGCATCGACCCGGTGGAACTGCGCAAGCGCAACGATCCGGCCGTCGATCCGGAAAGCGGCGTGCCTTTTTCCACGCGGCAGCTGACGCGCTGCCTCGACGAGGGCGCAGCGCAGTTCGGCTGGGACCGGCGCGATGCGACACCGGGCAACCGGCGCGAGGGCGAATGGCTGATCGGGCTCGGCGTGGCCGCGGCGGCGCGCAGCAACCTGTTGCGGCCATCGATCGCCCGTGTGGCGATCACGCCGGCGGGCACGGCGATCGTCGAGACCGACATGACCGATATCGGCACCGGCAGCTACACCATCCTGGGGCAGATCGCGGGCGAGCTGCTGGGTCTGCCGATCGACCGGGTCGACGTGCGGCTGGGCGACAGCGACTTTCCGCCGGCCGCGGGATCGGGCGGATCGTACGGCGCGACCTCGAGCGGGTCCTCCGTCTATCTCGCCTGCGAGAAGCTGCGTGTGCTGCTGGCCGAGGCGATGGGCTGCCCGGAGGACGCGCTGACCCTGAAGGACGGGTTCGCCATCGCCGACAATCGCAGCGTCGCGATCGGCACGCTGGCCGGCGACGGGCTGACGGCGACCGGCGAGATCGCCCCGGGCAGGCAGGCGAAGGACACCCGCCAGGCAGCCTATGGGGCGCATTTCTGCGAGGTCGGCGTGAACGCGATCACCGGCGAAGTGCGCGTGCGGCGGATGCTGGGCGTGTTCGCGGCGGGGCGCATCCTCAATGCGCGCACCGCGAGGAGCCAGGCGATCGGCGGCATGATCTTCGGCATCGGCGCGGCGCTGACCGAGGACCTGATCCACGATCCGCGCAACGGCAAGGTCGTGAACCGCGATCTTGGGGAATATCACGTGCCCGCCCATGCCGATGTGCCGCATATCGACGTGACGTTCCTGCCGGAGCGCGACGTGCACGCCAACCCGCTCCACGCCAAGGGCATCGGCGAGCTCGGCATCTGCGGCGCGGGCGCGGCGGTGGCCAATGCGATCTACAATGCCTGCGGCGTGCGCGTGCGGGACTTTCCGATCACGCTGGACAAGCTGCTGGCGGGATTGCCGGATCTATGACTTCCGTACGTATCGGCGCCCTCGTCCCGCCAAAACCTGCTTCCCCGGCGAAGGCCGGGGTCCAGTCGGGGGACAGAAGCAACAACGCGCACCGCGCTGTCGCAACCGTTCCGTACCTGGACCCCGGCCTTCGCCGGGGAAGGGCAAGTGTTCGAGGCACCTATCGAGACGGGCCCGTAGCGCCCGGAGGCAAACCATGACCGATTACAAGATGGACGCCGATCATCCCGGCCTCGCGCTCGATCGCGGGGTGCAGGACGTGCTGGGCAGGGGCGTGGAGCGCGTCGAGGGTCTGCTCAAGGTGACGGGCACGGCGACCTATGGTTACGAGCACCAGATCGAGAATGTCGCTTACGGCTTCCTGATCACCGCCCCGGCCGCGAAGGGCAAGGTGACCGGGTTCGACATCGCCGCGGCGCGTGCCCTGCCCGGCGTGATCGACATCATCGTCGACGACCAGCGCATCCCGCGACAGGCGGCGGCCTTCGCGCCGGCAGCGAACGGCAATGACGCGATCGACCACTGGGACCAGGTGATCGGCGCGGCGATCGCCACCAGCTTCGAGGCGGCACGCGATGCCGCGCGCACGGTGCGAGTCAGCATCGAGCCGGAAGACGGGCGCTTCGATACGCAGGCGCATGTCGCCGAGGCGAGCGGCCCGCCCAAGGATTCGCGCCTGCAGGACATGGCGATGGGCGATATCGATGTGGCGATGGCCGAGGCCGCCGCCAGCATCGACCAGGTCTATGCCACGCCGAACCAGGTCCATGCCGCGATGGAGCCGCACGCGTCGATCGCGGTGTGGGAGGGCGAGAAGCTGACGCTCTATTCGAGCCTGCAGATCCTGAACGCTTCGAAGAAGATCCTCGCCGGGGCGATCGGCATCGATCCCGCGAACGTCCGGATCGTCTCGCCCTATATCGGCGGCGGCTTCGGCGGGAAGATGCTTGGGCCGGAGGCAGTGATGGCCGCGATCGCCGCGCAGCGGATCGGCCGCCCGGTGAAGATTGCGATGAGCCGGTCGCAGCTGTTCCACAATGTCTATCGCCGCACCGATACGCATCAGCGCATCCGCCTCGCCGCGGATGCCGATGGCAAGCTGACCGCGATCGGGCATGACAGCGTGGTGAGCCAGGGCCCCGACGGCGGCTTCATGGAGCCGGTCGCGCTCGGCACGATCTCGCTCTACGCCGCGCCGGTGCGCAAGATCAGCCACAAGGTGGTGACGCTCGACATGGTCATGGCGGGCGCGGTCCGCGCGCCGGGCGAAGCCGTCGGCATGCTCGCGCTGGAAACGGCGATGGACGAAATGGCCGAGCAGCTTGGCCGCGACCCGGTCGACTTCCGCAAGCTGAATGATCCTCAGGTCGATCCGACGACGGGCGCGCCCTTTTCGACCCGGCGGCTGGTCGAATGTCTCGACGAAGGCGCGCGGCGCTTTGGCTGGGCAAGGCGCCAGGCGACGCCCGGATCGGTGCGCGAGGGCGAATGGCTGATCGGCATGGGCATGGCCGCGGCAGTGCGGATCAACCTGCTGGTCGATTCCGAAGCGCGGGTGACACTCGGCACTGACGGCCGCGCCACGGTCGAGACCGACATGACCGATATCGGCACCGGCACATACACCATCCTCGCCCAGATCGCGGGCGAGTCGCTTGGGCTGCCGGTCCACTGCGTGGACGTGCGGCTGGGCGACACCAATTACCCGGCCGGCGCGGGATCGGGCGGATCGTTCGGCGCGGCCAGCGCCGGATCCTCGGTTGCTCTCGCCTGCGAGGATATCGTCGCCGAGCTGGCGAAGCGGATGGAAACCAGCCCGGAGAACATGACGCTGAAGGACGGCCACGCCATTGCCGGCAATCGCCGCGTCGGACTCGACGCGCTGGTCGGCGACGCGCCGCTGATTGCGACGGGCAAGATCAGCCAGGGCAAGAATGCGCGGTCTTTCAGCCAGGCAGCGCACGGCGCGCAGTTCGCCGAGGTGGCCGTCAACGCAGTGACCGGCATGGTGCGGGTACGGCGGATGCTCGGCGTGTTCGAGGCGGGGCGCATCCTCAACGCCCGCACCGCGCGGAGCCAGGCGATCGGCGGGATGATCTGGGGCATCGGCTATGCGCTGATGGAAGGCGCCGAGATCGACCAGCGCCACGGCCAGTTCGTGAACCATGATCTCGGCGAATATCATGTGCCGGTGCATGCCGATGTGCCGCATCTCGACGTGCATTTTATCGAGGATATCGACCGGCACGCCAACCCGATCGGGGCCAAGGGGCTGGGCGAGCTGACCATCTCCGGCGCGGGCGCCGCAGTGACCAACGCGATCTACAATGCGTGCGGCGTGCGCGTGCGGGAATTCCCGATGACGCTGGACAAGCTGCTGGCGGGGTTGCCGCCGGTATGAAGCGCCCCATCTACCCTGCGTGCGCTGCTCAACAACCGTGACGTCGCCCGACGTCAACGGATCCGGGATATCCAATGGCCGATAACGACACAGTCCTTGCCGCAGCCGCCGCCTGGAAGGGCGCACCGATGGCGATCGCCACGGTGGTATCGACCTGGGGATCGGCGCCGCGGCCGCGCGGCAGCCATATGCTGGTCAATGCCGATGGCCGGTTCGAGGGATCCGTCTCGGGTGGATGCGTGGAGAGCGACATCCTCGCCACCGCTGCCGAGGTGATTGCGGGCGCGCCGTTCCAGGTGAAGAATTACGGCGTGGCGGACGCGGCGGCCTGGGAAGTCGGCCTGCCCTGTGGCGGCGAGATCGCGGTGATGGTGCAGCCGGTATCGGCAGAGGGCTTCGATCCGGAATTGTTCGACCGCATCGCCGAAGCGCGCGACGCGGGCAAGGCGCTCACCATCGCGACGGACCTGGCGACCGGGCACAGCGACGCACGGCCGCTCGAGACCGGATCGGCCTTTCTCAACCGCTATGACCCCCCGCGCCGGCTGCTGATCGTCGGCGCGGTGCAGATCGCGCAGGCGCTGGCCGGCCTGGCGCGGGAACTCGGCATCGATACGGTGGTGATCGATCCGCGCGCCCGCTTCCTGACCGAGGAGCGTTTCCCCGGCGTGACGCTCGACGACCGCTGGCCCGACGAAGCCGTCGCCGCTTATGTGCCCGGGCCTTCGACCGCGGTGGTGACGCTGAGCCACGATACCAAGATCGACGATCCGGCGCTGCTGGCGGCGCTCGCCGCGCCGACCGCCTATGTCGGCGCCCTGGGATCGCGGCGCAGCCATGCCGCGCGGCGGGAACGGCTCGCGGCGCAGGGGGTTGGCGCAGCCGAGCTCGACCGGATCGACGCGCCCGTCGGGCTCGACATCGGCGCGATCGGCCCGGCCGAGATCGCGCTGTCGATCGCCGCGGCGATGGTGGGTGCGTTCAACCAGCGGGACGGCAAGCCGGCATGATCAGCGTCGAGAAGACCATGCTCATCCTGCTCGCGGCCGGCCGATCCGAGCGGTTCGGCGATATCGACAAGCTGGAGCAGGAATTCCTCGGCCATCCGCTCGCGATGCACGTCGTGACGGCGTTCGAGGACGTTCCGTTCCAGTCCCGCCTGGTGGTGAAGAACGGCACCGACCTGGATTTCGGCAGCCGCGGCTACCGCGTTATCCATAATGACGAGCCGATGATCGGCATGTCCCGCTCCGTGAAGCTCGGCGTGGAATGCGCGAAGAGCGATGGCGCCGAGGCCGTGCTGATCGCCCTGGCCGACATGCCGCGGGTGACGGCGGCGCATGTCTATCGCCTGCTCGACGCAGCGGATTCGCACGATGCGGTGGTCGCGTCGAGCGATGGGGTGAACCCCTGCCCGCCCGCCATCTTCGCGGCGGGGCGGTTCGATTCGCTGCTGACGCTAGAGGGCGATGCCGGCGCGCGCGACCTGGTACGCGCGGGCAGGCACGTCGTGACATCGCCGGCCGAACTGATCGACATCGATACGCCAGAGGACCTGCAGCGGTTGCGGAGCCTGGTGCGGCCGTAGCGTCACAGCGCGTCGCGACTGGGAAATCCGGGCTTCGACTTCCCCAAGATTCACTTTGTGGCCAATCCCGATCATTCCTATCAGTATGATGGGGATTAAAACAATCGGACCAAAGGGGGCCTCATGTCTTTAAGCTCGATCACGCTCATGCTGCTTGCCAGCACCGCTTCCGGTGCGATCACGGAAACGCCGGCGGTGGCAGCCAAAACCCCGCAGGTAACCCCCGGTGAAGTCGAGCGGACCCCGCAGGACGTCCAGCGTACGTCGGCAGCTTCCGACATCGTCGTCACGGCGCGCCGCCGGCAGGAAGCTGTGCAGGACGTGCCGATCCCTATTTCCGTCGTCGGCGTGAAGGAGCTGGACAGCACCGGCAGCTTCAACATGCAGCGCCTCCAGCAGCTTCAGCCGACGCTGCAATTCTATTCGACCAACCCGCGCAATTCCGCCGTCAACATCCGCGGCCTCGGCGCGCCGCTCGGCCTGACCAATGACGGCATCGACCAGGGCGTCGGCGTCTATATCGACCAGGTCTATTTCAGCCGCGTCGCGGTCGCGACGCTCGACTTCCTCGACGTCCAGCAGATCGAAACGCTGCGCGGACCGCAGGGCACGCTGTACGGCAAGAACACCGTCGCCGGCGCGATCAACATCACGTCCAAGGCGCCGAGCTTCTCGCTCGAGGGCCGCGCCGAGGTCTCGATCGGTAACCTCGCCTTCAAGCAGGCCAAGGCATCGATCTCGGGCCCGCTCAGCGACACCGTCGCCGCCCGCATCGGCATTTCGGCGACCAGCCGCCGCGGCACCATCTTCAACGTGGCGACCGGCAATTACGTCAACGAACAGGACAATATCGGCATCCGCGGCGCCCTGCTGTGGAACGCCGCCGACAATCTCCGCTTCACCCTGTCGGGCGATTACAACCGCCAGGATCCGGAATGCTGCGCGCAGATCTTCGTGCGGGTCGGCTCGACCCAGCGCCCCGCCAGCCGGCAATATGATCAGCTGTCCGCCGCGCAGAATTATGTCGTGCCAAGCCGTAACGCGTTCGACCGGCTGACCGACGTCGATGCGGATCTGAACGCGCTGAACGTGCTGGGCGGCGCATCGCTGCGCGGCGAACTCGACCTCGGCTCGGGCACGCTCACCTCGGTCACTGCATGGCGCTTCTGGGATTGGGGCCCGGCCAATGACCGCGATTTCACCGGCTTGCCGATCACCACCCTGTCGCAGAACCCGACCAAGCAGAACCAGTACACCCAGGAACTCCGCTATGCCGGCAAGGGCAACGGCTTCGATTATGTCGTCGGCGCCTTCGCCTTCTACCAGGACATCCACACGACCGGCGTGCAGCGGCAGGGCCCGGCGGCCAGCCGCTGGCTGATCAATCCGAACACCCCGCTTCTGGCGAACGACCCGACCGTGCTCGACGGCCTGACCGCGAACAACGATATCCGCCTGAAGAACTTCAGCGGCGCGGTGTTCGGCAAGCTCAACTGGGATGTGACGGACAAGTTCACGGTGTCGCCGGGCGCGCGCGTCAATTACGACGACAAGGTCGGTTCCTATGTCAGCATCGTGCGCGACGCGCAGGGCAATCTGGTGCCCTATAGCGGCGGCACCGCCCGCCAGGCAGCGCAGCGCGACGCGATCCAGCCGCAGTCCTTCACGGACGAAACCTATCGCGCGTGGAACCTCACTTATGATCTGACCTTGTCCTACAAGCCGACGCGCGACGTGCTGGTGTATGGCACCTATGCCCATACGTTCAAATCGGGCGGCCTCAACCTCAACGGCGTTCCGGTGGTGAACGGTGTCGTCCAGACTCAGCTGGCCCAGGTCGACCCCGAAAAGGTCGATCACTTCGAGCTTGGGCTGAAATCGCAGTTCTGGGATCGCAAGGCGACGTTCAACGTCAGCGCCTTCTGGACCGAGATCAAGGACTATCAGGCTGTCGTCAACAACAGCTCAACCTCGACCCTGCGCGGGTACCTCGCCAATGCCGGCAAGGTGCGCGTGCGCGGCGTGGAGGCCGATTTCTCGATCCGACCGTCCGACCGTCTCAATCTCTACGTGAACGGCGCGTACACCGACCATGAATATGTCGACTTCAAGAACGCCCCCTGCCCGCCCGAGCTTTCGGGCGGCGGCAGCGGCGCGGTGATCGGCGCGCCGGGCGCACCGGGCACCAACAGCCCGACGGTGTGCGACATTTCCGGCCAGTGGCTGCCGGGCATCTCGAAGGTCGCCTTCTCCTATGGCGGCGAATATAATGTGCCGGTCCAGATCTTCGGCGCAGACGGCAAGGCCTATCTCGGCGTGGATGCGAACTCGCGGTCGAAATTCTCGTCGAACGCCTCGCGCTCGATCTATACCGACATCGACGGCTACACCCTGGCGAACGCCCGCATCGGCTTCCGGACCGACAGCTTCAACATCTTCGGCTGGGTCCGCAACGTCTTCGACAAGGATTATTACGAGATCCTGGCGACGACCCCGGGCAATACCGGCCTGATCGCCGGCAATGTCGGCGACCCGCGCACCTATGGCATCACGCTCGGCGCCAGCTTCTGAGCTTCATGATCCTCCCCATGCACGGCATGGGGAGGATTTCTCATTCGTGGCGGAGCGCGTCGATCGGGTTGAGCGATGCCGCCCGGCGCGCCGGGAAATAGCCGAATACCACGCCGATCACCGCCGAGATGCCGAAGGCGACGACGTTGATCTGCGGCACGAAGATCCAGCTGACCTGCATCAGCGGCGCCAGCGCGAGGATCGCGACCTGTGCGACGATCAGGCCGATCAGCCCGCCGAGGCAGGACAAGGCGACCGCTTCCACCAGGAACTGCAGCAGCACCTCGCGCGCGACCGCGCCGATGGCGAGGCGGATGCCGATCTCGCGCGTCCGCTCCGTCACCGAGACGAGCATGATGTTCATGATCCCGATGCCGCCGACCAGCAGCGAGATCGCTGCCACCGCGGTGACGATGCTGGTCAGCAGGGTGGTCGTACCGGTCAGCGTGTCGGAAATCTGCTTGGTATCGAAGATGTTGAAATCGTCGGTCTTGCTGCCGGAGATGTTGCGGCGCTCGCGCAGCAGATCCTCGATCCCGGCCTGGACGGTCGCGGTCGAATAGGCCTCGTTGACGCCGACCAGGATCAGCCGCACGTCGCGGCTGCCAGTGAAGCGGCGCTGCACTGCCTTGATCGGCATGATCACGATATCGTCCTGATCGCCGCCGAAGCCGGCCTGGCCGCGCGTCGAGAGCACGCCGATCACGTCGCAGGAGATGCCGCCGATGCGCATCCGCGTGTCAACCGCACGGCCGCCGCGATAGAGATTCTGGCTGACCGTGCTGCCGATGATGCACACGGCCTTGCCGGCCTGTTCCTCGGCCGGCGTGAAGACGCGGCCGGCGGTGAGCGGCCATGGCTGGACGTCGAAATAACCGGTGGTGGTGCCGTTGATCGTGGTCGACCAGTTGGCACCCTCATAGATCGCGGTGGCGGTCGATTGCGCCTGGGGCGCGACCGCGGTGACGCCGGCGATCTGATCCTTGATCGCAGTGACGTCCTCCGGCTTGAAATCGGGCGGACGCGGTCCGCCGCCGCCACGGCCGAAGCCCTGGCCGGGCCGGACCTGCAGCACGTTGGTGCCGAGCGCGGAGATCTGTTTCTGCACGGCGGCGGTGGTCGCCTGGCCGAGCGTGACCATGGTGACGACCGCGCCGACGCCGATGATGATGCCGAGCGTCGTCAGGAACGAGCGCAGCTTGTGCCGCAGGATCGAGCGGATCGCGAGGAGGAAGGTCGTGCCGAGCATTACGACACCTTCTCCCCTTCATGGTGCTGGCGATCGATGCGTTCGACCAGCCCGTCCTTGAAATGGACGATGGTGCGCGCGAAGGCGGCCATGTCCGGTTCGTGGGTGACCATCAGCACGGTGATTCCGGCATCGCGGTTGAGGCCGCTGAGCAATTCCATGATTTCGACCGAACGCTCCGAATCGAGGTTGCCGGTGGGCTCGTCGGCGAGCAGCACATCGGGCGACGTGACGATCGCGCGGGCGATCGCAACGCGCTGCTGCTGGCCGCCCGAGAGCTCTGCGGGCGTGTGGTCCCACCATTTATCGAGCCCGACCTTTTCGAGCGCCGCCATGGCCGCGTCGTAGCGCTGCTTCTTGGGATCGCCGCGATACAGCAAAGGCAGCTCGACATTTTCCAGGGCGGTGGTGCGGGCGAGCAGGTTGAAGCCCTGGAAGACGAAGCCGAGATAGCGGCGGCGCAGCAGCGCGCGCTGATCGCGGCCGAGCGTCTCGACATGATGGCCGCGGAACAGGAAGGTGCCGGAGGTCGGCACGTCTAGGCAGCCCAGGATGTTCATCGTGGTCGACTTGCCCGAGCCGGACGCGCCCATCACCGCGACGAAATCGCCCTGCTCGATATCGAGGTCGACGCCCTTCAGTGCCTTGAACGCGGTCGCGCCCTCGCCGTAAACCTTGGTGACGCCGCGGAGCTGGATCAGCGGGCCCGCACCGTGCGGTGTGCGCTGTCCATTCGCGATCGTGGCGGTTGCATCACTGGCCACTGCGCTGGCCGCCCGCTGCACCGCCCGCACCCGAGCGCCGGCGCTGGCCGCCGCTCGCCGCACCATTGCCGGTAAGCTGGCCGGTGATCACGACATCGCCGGCCTTCAATCCGCCGCCGATCACTTCAGTCATGCTGCCATTGGTCACGCCGGTGGTGATCTCGACCGGGCGGGGCTCACCGTCGGCGCCCTTCACATAGACGGTCTGCTTCGCGCCCGTGCCGATGGTCGCGGTGCGCGCCGCGCCCCCACCCCCGCGGCGTCCGCCGCGCGGGACGAGCGCACCGGCGATTCCACCGCTGGCGGATGCGCTCGGCGTGGTCTCGGTCGGCTTGAAGCGCAGTGCCGCATTGGGGACGAGCAGAACATTGTTGCGCGCGTTGGTGACGATATCGGCGGTTGCCGTCATGCCGGGGCGCAATTGCTGATCGGCATTGGCGACGCTGAGCGTGGCGGCATAGGAGACGACCTGCGCCGTGGTAGTGGTCGTCGTGGTGCTCGACTGGGCGCTCAGGTTCGAACCGAGATCGACCCGGGTGATCGCCGCAGGGAAAGTCTTGCCGGGGAAGGCATCGACGGTGAACGTCGCATTCTGCCCCTGCTTGACCTCGCCGACATCGGCCTCGTCGATCGCGACCTCGAGCTTCATCGTCGACAGATCCTGCGCGATGACGAACAGGGTCGGCGTGTTGAACGACGCGGCGACGGTCTGGCCCGGCTCGATCTGGCGGGCGAGGACCACGCCGTTGACCGGTGAGCGGATCACGGTCCTGGTCAGCTGAGTCGTGTTCGAGGACAAGGCGGCGCGCGCCGAGACGGCGTTGGCCTGAGCCGCGCGCAGATTGGCAACCGCGCGGTCACGGTCGGCGATGGCCTGTTCCATCTCCGTCTTGGCGGGAACGCGGCCGCCCGACAGGCGGCTGACCTCCTGAAGGCGGGCCAGCTGGGCGTTGGAATAGGATACTGTCGCCTGGTTCTGGCCAACCGTCGCCACCGCGGCATCGAGCGCCGCCTTGCTCTGATTGACCGTATCCTGGAAACGCGACGGATCGACCAGGGCAAGCGGCTGCCCCGCAACGACGCGGTCGTTGACGTCGACGACCACCTTGGTGACCAGGCCGGACAGTTCCGAACCGACCTCGATCTGGTTGATCGGGGCGAGCTTGCCGGTCGCCGAGACGGTAACGGACAGCGATCCCCGCGCGACCTGCTCAGTGGCGTATTCGCCCTTGGCCGGGCCGGCGAACCAGCTCCGCGCGAGCAGGAGGAGCAGGATCACGCCGATGCCGACGAGCACCCATTTGACATAACGCTGCCACGCGGGGGCGGGCTTAACCCCGAGAAAGTCGTCGATATTGCTGCTGGTCGGATCGGCCATGATCATTCCTGGGGAATCTGGGCCGCTGGGGCCGCGGGTATGGTGGTGCTGTCCCAGCCGCCGCCAAGGGCGAGATAGAGCTGGACGAGTGCCTGGGCCTGATCGGCCCGGGCGTTGGAAAGACCGTTCCGTGCGGACAGCAGGGAAGTCTCGTTGTTGTTGAGCGTCGTGATGTCGGTCAGGCCCGCGCGATACTGGCTGCGCGACAGGATCGCGCTGTTGTTCGCGGCGTCGAACGCGATGGCGAACTGCGCCTGGCGGTCCTTGGCCGCCTGAAGCGCGGTGAGCGCGTTCTCGACATCCTCGAGCGCGGTCAGCACGGTCTGCTTATAGGCGGCAAACGCTCCCTCGGCCGCCGCCTCCTGCGAGCGTACCTGTGAGCGCGTACGCCCGCCATCGAAGATCAGCTGGCTGAGGCCGGCGAACAGGCCGCCGGTGATGATGCTGGTGAGGTTGCCGATCGACGCGGCCGCCGTGCCGATATTCCCGGTGATGCCGAGCGCCGGATAAAGCTGCGCTTCGGCCACGCCGATCTGCGCGGTGGCGGCGGCGAGCCGGCGTTCGGCCGCGCGCACGTCGGGGCGCTGGCGCAGCGCGTCGGCGGGAATGCCGACCGCGAGCGTTGCGGGGCCCGTCGGGATCGGCGCGGTCGCCGCCAGCTCGGCCTTGAGCGCGCCGGGCGCCTGCCCGGTCAGCACGCCGAGCCGGTTGACCGCCGACTGGTAGCTTTGCTCGAGCGAGGGGATGGTCGCCGCCGTCTGCGCGCGCTGGGCACGCGACTGCTCGACATCGAGCGAGGAGACCAGCCCGGCCTGCACGCGGAAGCCGCTGATCTCGAGATTGTCGTCCTGGATGACCAGCGAGTTGCGCGCGATGGCGAGGTTCGCCTGGGCCTGGCGCGCGAGGATGTAGTTGCGCGCCGCCTCGGCCGCGATCGAGGTCTGCACCGTGGCGAGATCATAGCCGCTCGCCTGATAGCTGCCGCGCGAGGCCTCGATGCCGCGGCCGATGCCGCCGAACAGATCGGCCTGGTAGGAGACGTCCGCGCCGACCGAGAAATTGTCGCGGTCCCCGACAGTGTCGAACAGGCTGCGGTTATAGCCGCCCGAGCCCGATACGCTCGGCAAACGTTGCGCGCGCGACTGGACCAGCGATTCGCGCGCCTGACGCAGCCGTGCCACGGCCTGGGCGATATCCAGGTTCCCGCTGCGCGCCCGATCGACGATCGAGATCAGCAGCGGATCATTGAAGCTGGTCCACCATGTGGAAATATCGGCCGGCGCGCCCGCCGGTGCCGGCGTCGAATAGCCGCCCGGCACGCCAAGCTTGCCGGGCGCGGGCGGCGCATAATCCGGCCCCACCATGCAGGCCTGAAGCGGCAGGGCGACGGTGAGCAGCAAAAAGATGCGGTTGCGAAACATACGGCTCAAATGGCTAGCGAGCCGGTTTGGGTCCACCGAAATATTGTCGCAATTTGTCGCTTAGGCTGGTCACGCCTGCAAAATTCATGCTTATCGACCATGTGCTATTGCGCGTTGGTTCGACGATTTTGCGAGGCCGGCAAAAGGATATTGCATGTGGGCGGGCGATTATGATCATTGCGGTATTGGCGATGTTTGCTCTGTTGCAGAAACAACCCGCGACAAGTGAGGTACCGACCGCGAATATCTCGATTCCGTCAGCTGCCGAGGCCGGGCGGATGATCCCCGCCGGCACACCGGTCCAAATCGAGATTACCGAGGAAGTGAAATCCCGAACGGCGAAGATAGGGGATCATTTCGCCATCCGATTGGCGGCCCCTATCGTGGTCGACGGAACGACGATCGTGCCGGTGGGAACACTCGGCACTGGAGAAGTCATCCATGCCTCGCATGTGCGCTTCATGACGAACAGGCCGGGCGAGTTGATCGTCGCAGCGCGGTATCTTGACCTGGGCAACGCGCACCTACCCTTGCGCGGCTTTCGTATCGACCGATCCGGCGCCTCCGGCACCGTGTTCAGCACGGTGGGCCCCATTGCGATAGCGCACAACGTGGATATTCCCGCCGGTGCCATCGCGGTTGCGAAGGTCGCTACCGATTTCATCGTACCGGCACATGCCGCCGGACAACTGGAGACCCGCAAATGAACCTTGGCATGCTCGCGATCCCGATGCTGATCCTGGGCGTCCCCGCTGCGGCGCAAATGGCGGCCGGCGATGGCGCCTCACAGCAGGCGCCCCGGATCGCCGGAATGTTCGATCCGGCACCAGCGGACAAAGGCCAGATCATCTTCTGGCGGCCCGGCGGCTTAGGCCCCGGTTGCACGGTGCGCGAGGGCCAGGCTTCAAGCGAGATCCGGCTCTCCAAGCTTACGAGCAATCGCTATTTCGTCCATCTGGCGGAACCGGGTATCCATCACTATTGGGCGAAAAACCTGGCGAAGGACGACATCAATCTTGAGATCGAACCCGGTGAAACCTATTTTGTGAAGTGCGAGATCGCGATCGGAATGATGGCGAGCACCCCCAATCTATCGCCTTCCAACGCCAGCGAGTTTGAGAGCTACAAAGACAAGGGCAAGCTCAGGCCAATGGACATCCCTGCACCTTAAGCTCCGCTATTCCATCTCCAGAATTACGGCGTCCACTGCGAGGCTGTCACCGGGCGCGGCGTTGATCGTCTTTACGCGCCCGGTCTTTTCGGCGCGCAGGATATTCTCCATCTTCATTGCCTCGACTACCGCGAGCGGCTGGCCGGCCTCGACCTTGTCACCGGCCGCGACGTCGAGGCGCATCAGCAGGCCCGGCATCGGCGCGAGCAGGAATTTCGAGAGATCGGGCGGGATCTTCTCGATCAGATGCCGCGCAAAGGGCGCGACATGCGCCGGCAGGACGCGCGCGCGGTGCGCGGCGCCGCGGGTGGTCAGGCGGAAGCCGGCGGATACGCGGGCGATCTTCACGATCAGCAGTTCATCGCCGATCTCGGCCTCGATCACGCGGTCGCCCGGCGTATATTCCAGCGCGATCTCCAGCTCCTCGCCGTCGACGGTGATGCCATCGGTCGAGATCGCCACCACATGATCGGCAACATCGATCCGCACCACCCAGTCCGACGGCGGCTGCAGGCGCCTGCCGAGCTGGCCGTCGACGCGGCGCGCTCGATCCGCCTCGGCGGTCGCGGCAAAGGCGGCGATGGCGGCGAGGTTGCGGATAAGTTCGGGCGACGCCGGGGCGCCGTGGAAACCATCGGGATATTCCTCGGCGATGAAGCCAGTGGTCAGCGCGCCTTCGCGGAAGCGCGGGTGCTGCATCAGCGCCGAGACGAAATCGAGATTGTTGCCCGGCCCCTCGATCTCGAACGCGTCGAGCGCAGCAATCTGCGTGTCGATCGCCTCTTCGCGCGTGGGCGCCCAGGTGATCAGCTTTGCGATCATCGGATCGTAGAACATCGAGACTTCGCCGCCCTCGCGCACGCCGTCATCGACGCGGACATAGGCTTCGACCCCCTCACCGTTCGTTTCGAGCGAAGTCGAGAAACCTGCTCCTGCCGCCTGCTTCTCGACGTCGCTCGAAGCGAACGGAAGATAGGGTGTCTCGGTACTTGCAGGAGGGTTATACCGCACCAGCCGCCCGATCGACGGCAGGAAGCCGCGGTAGGGATCCTCGGCATAGACGCGGTTCTCGATCGCCCAGCCAGTGAGCGTTACGTCGTCCTGCGTGAAACCGAGTGGCTCGCCCGCCGCGACGCGGATCATCAGCTCGACCAGATCGAGCCCGGTGATACATTCAGTGACGGGATGCTCGACCTGGAGCCGGGTGTTCATCTCGAGGAAGTAGAAACCCTTGCCCGAGGTGTCGGCACCCGAGACGATCAGCTCGACCGTGCCCGCGCTGAAGTAGCCGACCGCGGCCGCCAGCGCGACGGCCTGCTCGCCCATCGCCTTGCGCATCTCCGGCGTGACGAAGGGCGACGGCGACTCCTCGACGACTTTCTGGTGGCGGCGCTGGATCGAGCATTCGCGCTCGCCGAGATAGACGATGTTGCCGTGCTGATCGCCCATCACCTGGATTTCGATATGGCGCGGGCTCTCGATGAACTTCTCGATGAAGACGCGGTCGTCGCCGAAGCTGGCGAGCCCCTCGCGCTTGGTCGCCTCGAAGCCTTCGCGCACGTCCTGCTCGCCATAGGCAAGCCGCATGCCCTTGCCGCCGCCGCCGGCCGAAGCCTTCATCATCACGGGATAGCCGATGTCCGATGCGATGCGCACGGCATGCTCGGTATCGTCGATCTCGCCGAGGAAGCCGGGCACGACATTGACGCCCGCCGCCTTGGCCAGCTTCTTGGATTCGATCTTGTCGCCCATCGCCGCGATGGCGTTTGGCGGCGGGCCGACGAACGCGATGCCGGCCTCGGCGCAGGCCCGCGCGAAACTTTCGCGCTCGGAGAGGAAGCCATAGCCCGGATGGATGCAGTCGGCGCCGGTTTCCTTCGCGGCGAGCAGGATCAGCTCGGCCTTGAGATAGCTCTCATTGGCGGGTGCCGGCCCGAGGCGGACGGCCTCGTCAGCCATCAGCACATGCGGCGCGCGGGCATCGGCGTCCGAATAGACCGCGACGGTGGCGATCCCCATCTTCTTGGCGGTGCGCATGACGCGGCAGGCGATCTCGCCGCGATTGGCGACCAGGATTTTCTTGAACACTTCTTACTCCCCTCCCGCGTGCGGGAGGGGCTGGGGGTGGGCGCCCGGCCTCTCGCAAACGGTACAGTTCGAGGTGAGCGCGAGCCCACCCCCTGCCCCCTCCCGCAAGCGGGAGGGGAATAGAATCATTTTAGGGTAGCCGCCCATCACCGCCGCCACATCAGCGACTTGAGCTGCGCCGTGCGCGCGGAGGTCAGCCGCGTCTTGCAGCCGGCGATCGTCATCGACTGCATCGATCCACCGGCGAACTCGCCGCCCTCGATCACGCATTCGGTATCGCGGAACTTGAGCCAGGCGCGCTGGCTTTCGAGCAGCGCCGCCGCGTAGCCGAAGCCGCCGCCGCGCGACCTGTCCTGCGCGTCGCGGCCTTTCATATAGGCAAGCGTCGCCCTCCAGACGCGCGTCATCTCGGCGTCGGCACGGGTGTAGGCCGAGCCCGCAGACTGAGTCATCTGGGCCTGGGTCTGCGGGGCTGCGATCAGCAGCGCGAGGGTCAGCAACATGTCTTTTCCTTCCGCATCGGTTCTTCGCCTTCCATCGGCACGAGGCCGAGCTTGGCGAACAACGCCGCGTCGGCGCCACCGCCGGCATTGCCGGTGGTCAGCAGCTTTTCGCCGGTGAAGATCGAATTGGCGCCAGCCATGAAGCACAATGCCTGAGTCGCCTCGCTCATGCTTTCGCGGCCGGCCGAGAGGCGGACCATCGACAGCGGCATGGTGATGCGGGCGACCGCGACCGTCCGCACGAATTCGATATCGTCGATCTTCGCCAGCGGGGTGTCGGCCAGCATGTCGCCCAGCACGGTGCCCCTGACCGGCACCAGCGCATTGATCGGCACGCTCTCCGGATGGCGCGGCAGAGTCGCCAGCGTGTGGACGAAGCCGACCCGGTCGGCGCGCGTCTCGCCCATGCCGACGATGCCGCCCGAACAGACATTGATGCCGGCGCCGCGCACATGTTCCAGCGTATCGAGCCGGTCCTGGAAGGTCCGCGTCGTGATGACCTCGCCATAATGTTCGGGCGAGGTATCGATATTGTGGTTGTAATAATCGAGCCCCGCGCGGGCGAGCTGGTGCGCCTGATGCGGCTCGAGCATGCCGAGCGTCATGCAGGTTTCAAGGCCCATCGCCTTCACGCCCTCGACCATCGCGATCACGGCG
This sequence comes from Parasphingomonas zepuensis, assembly GCF_036663735.1. Classification (NCBI taxonomy): domain Bacteria; kingdom Pseudomonadati; phylum Pseudomonadota; class Alphaproteobacteria; order Sphingomonadales; family Sphingomonadaceae; genus Parasphingomonas; species Parasphingomonas zepuensis. The sequence goes on from NZ_JAXOJO010000001.1 coordinate 73,890, forward strand.
CCCATGTCGCGGTCCTTGGGGTTGCGCCAGGCGGCGCCCATGCAGAATCGCTGCGAGCCGGAAGCCTTGGCCTCGGCCGCGGCCGCCAGCACGGCCTGCACCTCCATCAGCTTTTCCGCCTTGAGCCCGGAATCGGCCGAAGCCGACTGGGAGCAATAGCCGCAATCCTCCGGGCAGCCGCCGGTCTTGATCGACAGCAAGGTGCAGAGCTGCACTTCGCCCGCCGCGTGGTGCGCGCGGTGGACCTCGGCTGCGCGGAAGACGAGGTCGGTGAAGGGGAGATCGAAAAGGGCTGCGATTTCCTGGCGGGTCCAGTCGTTCCTCAAAAGCCCCTCCCCTTCAGGAGCATCGCCGTAGCCCTGTCCCCCGGACAGGGCCAAGGACGGCGATGCTGGGTTGGGGTGGGGCAGTGCCTCATACGCCGCTGTCTCGGTGAGACGGATAGGCCCCACCCCAAACCCAGTGGCTTCCGGCGATCGGGTCGGGATTGCCCCCGGCAATCCCTCAATCATGCCGGGGGCATGATTGACCCGATCGCCGGAAACCACTCCTGAAGGGGAGGGGCTTAGTTGGCTCAAGGTCATACCTTCACTCATTCAGCAGCTTCCTCGATCGGGGGCAGATTATGCCCCAGCAATTTCAACACATCGCCGGCGGCATTCACCAGATTGGTGCCGGGGCCGAAAATCCCCTGGACGCCGGCGTCGCGCAGATACTGATAATCCTGCGCCGGGATAACCCCGCCCGCGATGACCTTGATGTCGCCCCGGCCCGCCTCGCGAAGGTGGCCGATCAGCTCGGGGATCAGCGTCTTGTGTCCCGCAGCGAGCGACGAGGCGCCGACCACGTCGACGTCCGACGCGATGGCGAGATCGGCGGCTTCCTTCGGCGTCTGGAACAACGGCCCCGGCACCACATCGAAGCCGAGATCGCCGAACGCGGAAGAGACCAGGTTCGCGCCGCGATCATGCCCGTCCTGCCCCATCTTGGCGACGAGCAGGCGCGGCTTGCGGCCCATGCGATGCGTCAGCGAACTGACCCCGTCGAGCAGGCCGAGCCAGCGCCGGTCGAACTCGTGCGCGCCGCCGTAAATGCCGGAGACGGGCGTGGGGTTGGTGCCGTAGCGCCCGAACACATCCTCCATCGCCTGGCTGATCTCGCCGAGGGTGGCGCGCTGGCGGGCGCATTCCACGGCGAGACCGAGCACGTTCTCGTTGCCGGCGGCGCCATCGCGCAAGGCATCGAGCGCGGCGCGACACTTCGTCTCGTCGCGGCCCGCCTTGGACTTTTTGATCCGCGCGATCTGCGATTCCCGGACGGCAACGTTATCGACGTCGAGGATGTCGATCCAATCCTCTTCGGCCAGCTTGTACTTGTTGACGCCGACGATCACGTCCTCGCCCATGTCGACGCGCGCGGCGCGCCCGGCCGAGGCTTCCTCGATCATTGCCTTGGGCCAGCCCGCCGCAACGGCCCTGGCCATGCCGCCTTCGGCCTCTACCCGCTCGATGATCTCCCAGGCCTTGTCGTACAGTTCCTGAGTCAGGCTCTCGATATAATAGCTGCCGCCGAGCGGATCGACGACATTGGTCATGCCCGTCTCTTCCTGGATCACGATCTGCGTGTTGCGCGCGATCCGGGCGGAGAAATCGGTGGGCAGCGCGATTGCTTCGTCGAGTGCGTTGGTGTGCAGGCTCTGCGTCCCGCCCAGCATCGCGGCCATCGCTTCGATCGTGGTGCGGATGACGTTGTTGTACGGGTCCTGCTCGGTGAGCGACACGCCCGATGTCTGGCAATGGGTGCGCAGCATCTTGGAGCGCTCGTCCTTCGCGCCGAGATCGGTCATCACCCGGTGCCACAGCTTCCGCGCCGCGCGCAGCTTCGCGACCTCCATGAAGAAGTTCATGCCTATCGCGAAGAAGAAGCTCAGCCGCCCGGCAAAGGCATCGAGATCGAGCCCCGAGGCCATCGCCGCTTTCGCATATTCGCGCCCGTCGGCGATGGTGAAGGCAAGCTCCTGAAGCTGCGTCGCCCCGGCTTCCTGCATGTGATAGCCGGAGATCGAGATCGAGTTGAACTTCGGCATGTGGCGCGAGGTGTAGCCGATGATGTCCGAGATGATCCGCATGCTGGGCTCGGGCGGATAGATATAGGTGTTCCGGACCATGAACTCCTTCAGGATGTCGTTCTGGATCGTGCCGTCCAGCTGCTCCTGAGGGACGCCCTGCTCCTCGCCCGCGACGATGAAGAAGGCGAGGATCGGGATGACCGCGCCGTTCATCGTCATGGACACCGACATCTTGTCGAGCGGGATGCCGTCGAACAGGATCTTCATGTCGTCGATCGTGTCGATCGCGACCCCCGCCTTGCCGACATCGCCCGTCACGCGCGGATGATCGCTGTCGTATCCCCGGTGCGTGGCGAGATCGAACGCGACCGACAGCCCCTTCTGCCCCGCGGCAAGGTTGCGGCGGTAAAAGGCGTTGGACGCCTCGGCGGTCGAGAAGCCGGCATATTGCCGGATCGTCCAGGGCCGCCCGGCATACATCGAGGCCCGCACGCCGCGCGTGAAGGGCGCGAAGCCGGGCAGGCCCGGGTCGATATCGGCCGTGTCCTCGGCGGTGTAGAGCGGCTTGACCGCGATGCCCTCGGGCGTCTGCCAGGTCAGGTCCTTGCCCTTCACCTCCTTCGCGGCGGCGGCGCTCCAGGCGTCCAGGGTTGGATTATCGGTCATCGTAATTTGTCCAACTGATCATGCTGGCGAAGGATGCTGACGAGCGCCTCCGCGTTGCCCTTCGCATCGTTCAGCGGATCGTGATCGTGCGCCGTCTCGCGCAACTTCTTCCACCCCTGAGTATTGCCGAAGTTCCGGGTAAGGCCGGCATAGAGATCGCCGATGCGCCGCGCCGAAAATCCGAACGGATTCGCGATGCCGGCAGCTGCGAAGCCGTGATTGATCCATTGCCAGTCGAACGCCGGATTATCCGACCAGAACACGACCCGGTCAGCGCCGAGCGACGTCAGCCAGGCGTCGAACGATCGCATCGCGTCGGCCAGGGTCTGCGTCGCCTCGGCAAGATGGCGGTCGTGTGTCATACCAATCGAAGCATAGGCAGCCTCGACATGCGTGTCCGAATAAGGGTGAATCGTCTCCGACCGCCAGCCACGCGCCAGATCCGGCTCAGCGACGAACGCGCCGAAGCAGATCATGCTGCCATGGCAGGGGCATGGCACGGAAGACTCGCAATCGACGACCACATGCGCCTTCATGACGGTGCCCTCCGCAGGACCCGGAGGCGGGATTTGCAGCGCATCACGCAAGCTCTTCCATTGCCGTCCAGCCGAACAGCGATTCCGAAAGATCGGTCGTGAACGCATGGACATTGCCGCCACCGGCATTGCCACCCTCGGCGGCCTGATCGTGGCGGCGATCGATCGCGTCGCGCGCAATCGCACATTTCAGCAGGGTGCCGACGCCGCCATGGCCGACGAACAGGGTCGTCTCCGGCCGATCCGCCAGCGCCCTGCGCACCGCGTCCAGGATCCGCTGCTGCGCATCAATTGCACGTTCCCAGCCGCGGATGGAATCGTCCGGCTCAGCGAAGAACCGATCGGCAGTCGCCTCGAATTCCGCAGGCGGCAGGAAGCCGGTCGCCGAGCGGTCATTCTCGTGCATGCCCGCCGCGACCTCGACCGGCCGGTCGATCATCGCGGCGATGATCTCGCTCGTCTGCACTGCCTTGCGCTCATCGCTCGACACGATCCGCTCGATGCCGGCGAGCCATTGCCTGCCCTGAAGCGCGCGCAACCGATCGCGCCCCGGCCCGGACAAGCCCCAATCGGGCACCGGCACATCCGGATCGACCCTGACCTGCGGGTGGGAGAGATAATAGGCGATCGCCATCGGCCTGTGCCTACGCCCCCCGGAACGCCGGCTTGCGCTTCTGCAGGAAGGCGATGCCGCCCTCCATCGAATCCGCCGAACCGCGCGCGGCACGCTGGTTCTCGGCTTCGCGCACCATCGCGGTCGCGTAATCGACCTCGAGCGCATGAGCGAGGCCGCGACGCATCAGGCCGAGCGCCACCGTCGGCCCAGCCGCCAGCCGTTCGGCCAGCGCGAAGGCCTCGCTGTCGAGCGCATCGTCCGCCACCAGCTTGTGGATCATGCCCCAGTCATAGGCCCTGGCCGCCAGCACCCGCTCGCCGAGCATCATCATCTCGGTCGCGCGTGCCTTGCCGATCAGGCGCGGCAGCATCCAGCTCGCGCCGCCATCGGGGACGAGGCCGATATTGACGAAGGCCTGGAGGAAATAGGCCGTCTCGCCCGCCACGCAGAAATCGGCGGCGAGCGCGAGGCTGCAGCCGATGCCGGCGGCCGGCCCGCGCACTGCGCTGACCACCGGCACGCCGAGATCGGCGACCGCCGCGATGGTGCGGTTATAATGATTGGTCAGCGCCTGATAGGTCGCCTCGCCCGGATTGTCCGAGCCGAGCGCACCGCCCGCGACATCCGCGCCGGAGCAGAAGGCGCGACCGGCACCGGCAAAGAGCACCGCGCGCGCACCGTCGAGACTGGAAAGCGCGTCGGTCAGCTCGTCGAACATCGCCGGCGGGGCAGCGTTCAGCCGGTCCGGACGGTTGAGCGTGAGGACGAGGACGTCGCCACGCCGTTCGCTCAGGATATGCTCATAGGCCATTAGTGGCTCCCGTCCTTCGGCGTTTCCATGATCTCGGTCAGCACCCCGCCCATGTCCTTCGGGTGGACGAAGAAGATCGGCGTGCCATGCGCGCCGATGCGCGGCTCGCCCAGGATGCGGGCGCCCTTGCCCTCGAACCAGGCCTTGGCTTCGTGGATGTCGGGCACCTCGTAGCAAAGGTGATGCTGCCCGCCCGCCGGGTTCTTCGCGAGGAAACCGTTGATCGGCGAGCTTTCGTCATAGGGCTCGATCAGCTCGATCTGCGTGTTGGGCGTATCGACGAAACACACCTTGACGCCCTGCGCCGGCAGATCGAACGGGGTGTGGATCTTCGTCGCGCCCATCACCTCGCGATAGAAGACGATCGACTGCTCGATCGACGGCGTCGCGACGCCGACATGGTTGAGGCGGCCCAGGATCATTGCGGCGCAGGCGCAGGCGCGGGCGCGCGTGCGGGCACCTGGCCCAGAACATAGCCGCATGCTTCAAGCACCTGCTTGATCGGCGCTGCGCTCGGCGGGCCGGACAGAGTCGCCAGTATCGGTTGATCCTGCGGATCGATGATACGAATCTTGATCTGCTTCGCCCGGGCTATCGCGGCGGAGAGCGTGGTGACGATCGCCTCGTCACGGACAAGGGTCGCACGGCCCGGAAACTCCCAGTTCGCCCCCAAGGCCGGCTCACCGTCGATCTGGATCGACACTGGCCGATCCGTCGCGGCGGCGAAGGGCTGGGTCGGCAGGAACTGGATGGATACGATACCCTCGCCGGCATGGTCGCAGCGAACGGTCAGACGACCATTGCCTTCGTTCGAACTCGCCGAGACCGAGCCTGACTTCAGACCGGTGGTGGGATCGGCCCTCAGACGCGGTGTCCAGGGCGCCACCGGAGCAGCGGGAGTCGGGGCGGGGGCGGCAGCCTGAAGCGCCAATGTGAGGAAGAGGATCATTCGTCACCTGTCATTGATCGGGAGTCGCAACCTGCGCCCAAGGCGATGGGCGGCGCAACCGGCCCGTCGTCAAAGCGGAATATTGTCGTGCTTCTTCCACGGATTTTCGAGGCTCTTGCCGCGCAGCTTGCGCAGGCCGAGCGCGATCCGCCGGCGCGTCGAATGCGGCTGGATCACCTCGTCGATGAACCCCTTCGATGCCGCCACGAACGGGTTGGCGAAGCGCGCCTCATATTCGGCGGTGCGTTCGGCGATCTCTTCCCGGCTCTTGCCGCGGAAGATGATCTCGACCGCGCCCTTGGCGCCCATCACCGCGATCTCGGCGGTGGGCCAGGCATAGTTGAGATCGCCGCGCAGATGCTTCGACGCCATGACGTCATAGGCGCCGCCATAGGCTTTCCGCGTGATCACGGTGATCTTCGGCACGGTCGCCTCGCCATAGGCGAAGAGCAGCTTTGCGCCGTGCTTGATGATGCCGTTCAGTTCCTGCGCGGTGCCCGGCAGGAAGCCCGGCACATCGACGAAGGTGACGATCGGGATTTCGAACGCGTCGCAGAAGCGCACGAAGCGCGCGGCTTTCTTGGACGAGTTGATGTCGAGGCACCCGGCCAGCACCATTGGCTGGTTGGCGACGAAACCGACCGTGCGCCCCTCGATCCGGCCGAAGCCGATGATGATGTTGGCGGCATGAGTCGGCTGAATCTCGAAGAAATCGCCTTCGTCGACGGTCTTCCGGATCAGTTCGTGCATGTCGTAGGGCTGGTTGGCCGAGGCCGGGATCAGCAGGTCGAGGCTCTCCTCGATCCGGTCCCAGGCGTCCGAGGTGGGCCGTTCCGGCACCGCTTCGCGGTTCGAGGCTGGAAGGAAGTCCACGAAGTCGCGGGCCGCGCGCAACGCTTCGATGTCGTCATCGAACGCCACGTCGGCGACCCCCGACTTCGTGGTATGCGTCACCGCTCCGCCCAGTTCCTCCTGCGTGACGATCTCGTTTGTAACGGTCTTCACTACATCCGGGCCGGTGACGAACATGTAGGAGCTGTCCTTCACCATGAAGATGAAGTCGGTCATGGCCGGGGAATAGACGGCGCCCCCGGCGCATGGCCCCATGATGAGGGAAATCTGCGGGACGACGCCCGAGGCGAGCACGTTGCGCTGGAACACCTCGGCATAGCCGCCGAGCGAAGCGACGCCCTCCTGGATGCGCGCGCCGCCCGAATCGTTGATGCCGATCACCGGCGCACCGACCTTCATCGCCATATCCATGATCTTGCAGATCTTCTGCGCATGCCGCTCACTGAGCGAGCCGCCGAACACGGTGAAATCCTGGCTGAAGACGAAGACGAGCCGGCCGTTGATCGTGCCCGATCCGGTGACGACACCGTCACCGGGAATGGTCTGTTCGGCCATGCCGAAATCGACGCAATTATGCTCGACATACATGTCGAGCTCCTCGAACGATCCCTCGTCGAGCAGGACATGCAGCCGCTCGCGCGCGGTGAGCTTGCCCTTGGCGTGCTGCGCGGCGATGCGCTTCGCGCCGCCACCCATGCGGGCGGCTTCGCGCCGGCGTTCAAGCTCCTCGATCGTCGACGACATTCGGCACTCCGCGATGGGGTGGGCCTCTCTTTCAAGGTGCGGCCAGTTTTGCAAATGTGAATTTGCGAAGTTGCGAAGGCAGGTTTTGCGAACTATCCGGAATTCCCCGTCCGTTCGGGCTGAGCTTGTCGAAGCCCTGCACTTTCTTCGTCGCGAAGAAGTGCGGCCCTTCGACAAGCTCAGGGCGAATGGAGAGGAGGCACTTCTTCGGAGCTCGAATGTCCCGCACCCCTCGTCTCTATGCCGGAGAACAGCTTCGCGCCCTGCGCCGCGGCGCGGGCCTCAACCAGGCGGCGATGGCGGCGCGGCTGGGCATTTCCGTCTCCTATCTCTCCCAGCTCGAAAGCGGCGACCGGCCGCTGACCCCGGCCGTCACCGCAGCTTTGCGCAGACGGCATCCGGGTGCGCTGATCGAAAGCGAGGCGCCGGCCATGCGGCTGAGCGGGCTGACCGCGGCGCTCGGCGATCCAGTCCTGCCCCCAGCCCCTTCGCCCGACGCGATCGCGCGACTTGCCGAGGAGCGGCCCGAGATCGCCGACCGGATCATCGCCCTCCACGCCGCCGTGCGCGCCGCCGAGGAACGGCTGCAGATGGTCGAGGAGAGCATGACCTCGGGCATTTCGGGAGCCGGCGGGCGCATGCCGTGGGAGGCGGTGCGCGACTGGTTCCACATCGCCGGCAACTATGTCGATCCACTCGACCGGGCGGCCGAGGCGCTGGCCGAGACGCTCGGTCCGGACGAGACTGCGCTGGTTGCGCGGCTTGCGGGACACGGCATCGCGATCGTCGCGGCGGCCGACGATGCGGCGGCGCTGCGCGCATTCGACCGGCAGCGCGGCACGCTCACGCTCAACGGCGCGATGCCGCCCGAGAGCCGCCGCTTCCTGATCGCGCACCAGCTGGTCGCGATAGAATTCGCAGGCGCGATCGAGGAGATCGTCGACACGGCATCGGTTTCGAGCGTCGAGGCGCGCAACCTGTTGCGGATCGGCCTGGCCAATTATGCGGCGGGCGCGCTGACAATGCCTTATGCCCGGTTCCGCGCGACCGCGCGGGCGATGCGCCACGACATCGACCGGCTGTGCCGCCGCTTCGGGGTCAGCTTCGAGCAAGCATGCCACCGGCTCTCGACGCTGCAGCGGCCAGGGGCGGAGGGCATCCCCTTTTATTTCTGCCGGGTCGACATGGCGGGCAACATCACCAAGCGCCATTCAGCGACTCGGCTGCAGTTCGCCCGCTTCGGCGGCGCCTGCCCGTTATGGATCGTGCACGAAGCCGTCGCGATCCCCGACCGGATCGTCGTCCAGCATGCCGAGGCGCCGGACGGGGTGCGCTATGTCTCGATGGCCAAGGGGCTGGTCAAGCCATCGGGCAGCTTCACCCGCAGCCCGCGCCGCTACGCGGTGACATTGGGCTGCGAGGCCGAGCATGCCGCCGACTTCGTTTATGCCGACGCGCTCGACCGGACTGCGCCGCCGATCCCGATCGGCATCTCGTGCCGGCTCTGCCCGCGCGACGATTGCGACCAGCGCGCCTTTCCGCCAGCGGATCGCGACATCGCGGTCGATCCCGATATTCGCGGCAAGGTGCCTTACCGCGTCGTCTGAACGGCTTCCCCCCGCGCCCGCGATTTGGCACAACGGGGCGATGTGCATGGATCATCTGCCGGACTGGCCCCAACAAGGGCGCGAACGCATCATCGTACCCGCCCCCGTCGCCATCATCGGCACCGGCCAGTCGACCGGCGAGCATGAGGCGCTGGCAAGGCTCAGCCCCGATACGGTGATGATGATGGGCGACAATCCGGCGCTGCCGCGCATGCCCGAGGCCCCGACGTTGCTCGATTTCTTCCGGCTGCGCATCACCGGCATCACTGCCCGCCATTTGCTGACCTCAGCGCAGCGCGCGCTGGAGGACGGACAGGAAGAGAAGATCGTCCTGGCCTGCCTGCTCCACGACATTTCCAACGCCTGTCTGATCCGCTCGGACCATGGCTATTGGGGCGCCCAGATGATCGCGCCCTATGTCGACGAGGAAGTCGCCTGGGCGGTGCAGCAGCACCAGGCGCTGCGCTATTTCGCCGACGAATCGGTGGGCTATGCCTATCCCGAAAGCTATCACCGCTTCTTCGGGCCGGATTATGTGCCGCCCGCCTATATCCGGCAAGAGGCAGAGGCGGCGCGGGCGCATCGCTGGTATATGAGCGCCCGGCTGGTGACGCTGTACGACCTTTATTTCTTCGACGAGACGCCGACGCCGGACCCCGAATTCCTGACTGACGTGATCGGCCGGAACTTCCGCCAGCCGAGCCAGGGGCTCGGTTTCGACGGATCGCCGACCGCCCATATGTGGCGGACGATGATCTGGCCGAACAACTTCCTGTAGCGGCCGTCCGCTCGACTCTGGCCGAACCGTCCCGCGTGCGATAACGGCTCGGGCCTTCACGGGTCGCGGAAAAAACACAGCCATATGCAAGACAAGTCCGCGATTCGCCGCCGCTCCCTGCACGCCTATCTGTTCCTCGTCATCGTCATGGTGCTCTGGGCCGGCAATTCGATCGTCGGGCGCGCGGTGCGGGACGATATCCCGCCCTTCACCCTCGCCCTGGTGCGCTGGGCCGGGGCGGCCGCGATCCTGTTCCCCTTTGCCTGGCGACGGCTGCGGGCCGATGCGCCGGCGCTCCGCGCGCAGTGGCGGGCGGTGCTGATCCTGGGGCTGCTCGGTGTCGCTGCCTTCAATGCCCTGCTCTATTCGGGCCTGCACCATACCACCGCGAGCAACGGCCTGTTGATCCAGGCAGCGGTTCCGGCGCTGGTGCTGCTGATCGGCCGCGTGATCTTCGGGGAGCGGGCGCGCTCGCTGCAGATCGTGGGCGTCATCGCGTCGACCATCGGCGTCGGCTGGGTGGTGTCGCAGGGCGAGATCGACACGCTGCTTCACCTGAAGCTCGGCGCGGGCGATGCGCTGATCCTCGGCGCGACGTTGGTGTGGTCCTTCTACACGGCACTGCTGCGCCTGCGGCCGGATGTCGACCCGCTGAGCTTCCTTGTCGCGACCTTCACGATCGGCGCGCTCGCGATGCTGCCGCTGGCGGTGCATGAATGGCTGAACGGCGCGACGGTCACCTGGCGTCCCGCCACGTTCGGCGCCTTCGCCTATGTCGCGGTGCTGCCCTCGATCATCTCCTATTTCCTCTACAATCGCGCGGTCGCGACGATCGGCGCGGGGCGGGCGGGTCAGATGATCGCGCTGTTGCCGCTGTTCGGCGCAGTGCTGGCCGCCCTGCTACTCGGCGAACGGCTGCACACCTTCCATCTGTGGGGCATGGCCTGCATCGTCGCGGGCATCGTGCTTGCAGCGATCGCCGGGCGGGAGCGCCCCGTCAGACCTTGACGATGCCCCGGTCGATCAGGCTGCGGGCGGTATCGACGATCGAATCCGCCGCCGGGCGGGTCCGCCAGCCGAGCACTTCGAGAGCATGGTCCGAGCTGACCGCACGCGTCCGGCCGAGTTCGCCGGTGACCTGGCGGATGCTCGAATCGAACAGCGCCATTAGCTTGATCACGAAATCCGGGATGGCGCGCCTGGGCAATTTTCGCGCCTCCGGCCCGAGCCGCTCCCGCAGAATCTCCCCTACCTCGCGTATCATCATGAACGGCCCGGCCCCGATGAACCGCTCGTTCGCGATACCCGGCGCAACGAGGGCGCGGACATGCAGATCGGCAAGGTCGCGCACATCGACCACCGCTAAGCCGAGCCGCGGAAAACCGGGCATGGATCCGTCGATCAACCGCTTCACGAATTCGATCGACGCCGAAAAATCATCGCTCATCAGCGGCCCGAGCACAGCCGACGGATTGACCGTGCAGAATTCCATCGCGCCGCCATTGGCCGCCATCCAGTCCCGCGCCGCGCGCTCGGCGATCGTCTTCGATTTGATATAGGCGCCGAGCCCCGGCGCAGTGACGTCAGTCCAGTCGGCCTCGGTAAAGGTCCGCTCGGCGCCTTTGTGGCCATAAGCGATCGCCGCCACCGAAGAGGTCATCACGAAGCACCCGACCCCGGCCGCCGCCGCGAAGCGCAGCGCCCGCAACGCGCCGTCGCGCGCCGGCGCGATCAGTTCGTCCTCATGCTTGACCGCCTTCACCGGGAAGGGCGAGGCGACGTGCGCGACATGGCTGCAGCCCGCGACTGCCTCGGCCCAGCCGGCATCGTCCGTCAGGTCGGCGGCGAAGAAGCGGATCGACGATCCGGCGATACCGAGCGCAGCGCGCACCTCCGCCTCGCGTTTGAGCGAGCGGATCGTTGCGTTGATCTTCCAGCCTTCGGCCGCAAGCTGGCGGATCAGATAGCCGGCGATGTAGCCGCTGCCGCCCGTCACCAGGATCGTGCCCGTCATGAACCGCCCTCCCCGCTTTCAGGCGAAAGATGTATCCTGAGTACATTGAGATGGAAGTCGCGCCAAGATGGGTCACCGAGCGCGGCCCTTAGTCCCAGTCGAGGTCTACCGAGTGATCCTATAAGGGAAGCTCGTGAATCTCAGGCTGGCCGAAATAGCTCGTGCAGACATACCCGCGCGCTTCATAACCGCGCCGCATATTTTTGCCGACGAACTCCGTTGCCGAGCGAGAAACGCCGCAACGGGAACTGTACGTCAATCGCGTTACGCGTTCGCCATAACCGGCTTCGACCAATGCCTCACCTGTCGCACCAAGGTGCCACATGCCATGTGCGACCTTCGCGCCCGATAGCGTGATCAGGCCCAGAACGATGCCACCGGCCAACCGCCAATTCATCGCCCCTCCAAAAAACCGCCTCGACTATCTCCATATTCTCTTTTTGTTCTCCAGGCCAGTCACAGGGTATCGCTTTCGGGACCAGGCAATTCGCTCTCCATGACACACGGGCTTGCAATCCCCCGCCCCCCCGGCAAAGAGAGCCGCGCAGGAGAAACCCATGTCCGATCAGACGCTCTATCCCGTGCCACCCCAATGGGCGAAGCGCGCGCGCGTCGATGCGGCCGGATATGACAAGCTGTACGGCCGTTCGCTCGCCGATCCGGGCAGCTTCTGGCTCGAACAGGCGCGCCGGCTCGACTGGATCAAGCGGCCGGAGATCGCCGGCGACTGGTCGTTCGGCGAGAAGGATTTCCACATCCAGTGGTTCGCCGACGGCAAGCTGAACGTCGCGGCCAATTGCCTCGACCGGCACCTCGCCAAGCGCGGCGACCAGACCGCACTGATCTGGGAGCCCGACGAGCCGAGCGAGGAGCCGCGCCGCTTCACCTATCGCGAGCTTCATGCCGAGGTCTGCCGCTTCGCCAATGTGCTGAAAGCCCAGGGCGCGAAGAAGGGCGACCGGGTCACCATCTACATGCCGATGATCCCGGAGGCGGCGTTCGCGATCCTGGCCTGCGCACGGATCGGGGCGATCCATTCGGTCGTGTTCGGCGGCTTTTCGCCCGAAGCGCTGGCGGGCCGCATCACCGATTGCGACAGCGCCTTCCTCGTCACCGCCGACGAGGGCCGGCGCGGTGGCAAGCGCGTGCCGCTGAAGGCCAATGTCGATGCCGCCGCGGAGCGCGCGCCGGCGCTGAAGACCGTCATCGTCGTGCAGGCGACCGGCGGCGCGGTGACGATGCACGAGGGTCGCGACCTCTGGTATCACGAGGCGGCCGAGGGCGTGAGCGATCGCTGCGTGGCCGAGCCGATGGGGGCCGAGGATCCGTTGTTCATCCTCTACACCTCGGGCTCAACCGGACAGCCCAAAGGCGTGCTCCACACGAGCGGCGGTTATCTGCTCTGGGCGAGCCTGACGCATGAGCTGGCGTTCGATTACCGGCCCAGCGATGTCTGGTGGTGCGCTGCCGATATCGGCTGGGTCACCGGCCACAGCTACATCCTCTACGGCCCGCTCGCCAACGGCGCGACGACGCTGATGTTCGAAGGGCTGCCGACCTGGCCCGATGCGAGCCGCATCTGGCAGGTGGTCGACCGGCACAAGGTCCACACCCTCTTCACTGCCCCCACTGCGCTGCGCGCGCTGATGAAGGAAGGCGACGACTATGTGACGAAGACCAGCCGCGCGTCGCTGAAACTGCTTGGCACTGTCGGTGAGCCGATCAACCCGGAGGCGTGGCGCTGGTATCACGACGTGATCGGCGAAGGACGCTGCCCGATCATCGACACCTGGTGGCAGACCGAAACCGGCGGCGCGATGATCGCGCCGATGCCCGGGGCGACCGACCTGAAACCCGGCAGCGCGACCAAGCCGATGCCTGGTGTCGATCCGCAACTGGTCGACACCGAAGGCGTGGTGCTCAACGGCGCGACCGAGGGCAATCTGGTCATCGCGCGAAGCTGGCCGGGGCAGATGCGCAGCGTGTGGGGCGACCATGCGCGTTTCTTCCAGACGTATTTCACGACCTATCCCGGCAAATATTTCACCGGGGACGGCGCCCGGCGCGACGAGGACGGCTATTGGTGGATCACCGGCCGGGTCGACGACGTGATCAACGTATCCGGCCATCGCATGGGCACGGCCGAAGTTGAATCGGCGCTGGTGCTGCATCCGATGGTGGCCGAGGCAGCGGTGGTCGGCATGCCGCACGACATCAAGGGCCAGGGCATCTACGCCTATGTCACGCTCAATTCAGGCGAGGCACCGTCCGACGCGCTGCGCGCCGAGCTGATCAAATGGGTCCGCAGCGAGATCGGCCCGATCGCCGCGCCCGACGCGCTGCAGTTCGCGCCGGGCTTGCCCAAGACCCGTTCCGGCAAGATCATGCGCCGCATCCTGCGCAAGATCGCCGAGGGCGACGTCTCCAGCCTGGGCGATACCAGCACGCTGGCCGATCCGGCGGTGGTCGACGATCTGGTGGCGAACCGGGTGAGCTGACGCCACGCCCTCCGCGCCGGCGTGGAGGTTGAGAAGAAAGACCAGCATGCCGCCCGAACCCGCCCGTCCCGCCTGGCCGCCGGCTGCCCGCTGGGCGCTGCTGCTCGGCCTGTCGGCGGCGTTCGCCGGCGTGCTCGAGGCGGCGCACCTGCCGGCCGGGCTGCTGCTCGGGCCGATGATCGCCGCGATCATCGTCGCGGTGCGCGGCCATGGCGTGAGCGTCCCATCCTCGGCATTCCAGGCGGCGCAGGCGTTGGTCGGCCTGCTGGTCGCCGGAGCGTTCGACGCAGGGATGGTGACGACGGTGATCGATCACTGGCCGGTCTTCGTCGCCACCACGGCGGCGACCCTGGCGGTGAGCGTCCTGCTCGGCTGGCTGATCGCGCGGCTCGGCTGGCTGCCGGGTAGCGTCGCGGTGTGGGGCTGCATGCCGGGCGGGGCGGCCGCGATGGTGCTGATGGCGCAGTCCTATGGCGCCGAATGGCGGCTGGTCGCGGTGATGACGTACAGCCGCGTGGCCGTGGTCGCGGGCGCCGCCTCGATCGTCGCGGCGCTGGTGGGCGCACATGGCGGCGCGCACAGCCCGACCGCCGACTGGTTCGCGCCGGTCGATCCGATCGCCTGCGCCACGACGCTGGCGATCGCCGCGGTCGGCGGCTGGGCCGGCGTGCGGCTGAAGCTGCCGGCGGGCGCGTTGCTCGGCGCGCTGATCCTTGGGGCGGGGCTCAGCCTTGCCGGGCTGGGGCGGCTCGAACTGCCGGGCTGGCTGCTCGCGCTGAGCTATGCGGTGGTCGGCTGGCGCATCGGGCTGCACTTCACCCGCGACATCGTGAAGGCGGCCGCGCGCGTGCTGCCGCGCATCCTGCTCTCGATCCTGCTGCTCGTCGCCTTCTCGGCCGGGCTCGGCATGCTGGTGTCGGTGTTTGGCGGTGTCGACCCCGTCACTGCCTATCTCGCGACGAGCCCCGGCGGGATGGACTCCGTCGCGATCATCGCGGCATCGACCAAGGTCGACGTGCCCTATGTCATGGCGTTGCAGGCGCTGCGTTTCTTCGCGTGCCTGTTGCTCGGCCCGGCGCTGGCGCGCTTCGTGGCGAAGCGGCAGGGCGAGGTGCCCGGATAGGGTTCAGCGGATCATGCCATCCGTATCCATCGAGTGGTGCAGGATGCGGAAGATGCGCACCACCTCCCATCGATCTCATAGAAGATGCGGTGCCGCCGATAGGACAGACAGCGCACATCCTTGCCCGCGTGTTCCGCCGGGCGGCCGATCCGGGGATTTTGCACCAGCCGGTCGAAACTGTCGTGGAAGCCGAAATAATAGTCGGTCGCCACGGGATCCCCGAAGCGGATTGTACTGTAGGTAAGTATCTCGTCGAGATCGTTCTCGGCCGCAGCGCTGACCTCAAGCCGCGTCACGTCGCTTCCGATTGTCGTCGTATATTTCCTGAAGCGACCGCGTCCCCGGGCCGGATGCACGTCCCACTTCGATCGCCGCCTGTAGCCTGGCCAGTTTCCCGGCCTCGTCCTGATCCTGCTGGATCAGTTGCTGAAGATAGTCTTCGACGCTCGCGAACGCGCCCGTCTCGACCCGGGTCAACACCGCTGCGAGCTCTTCCTCGGTCAGGTCGATCTTCATCTGCGCCATGGCCGAATCCTATCATTCGCGCCGAGGCCGGACAAGATCACCGCAGTAGCACCAGCTCCTCCGCCATGGTCGGGTGAAGGGCGACGGTCTGGTCGAAGGCATCCTTGGTCAGGCCGGCTTTCACCGCGATCGCCGCGGCCTGGAGGATCTCCGGGGCGTCCGGACCGATCATGTGCAGGCCGAGGATCTTGCCCGTCTCGCTGTCGCAGATCATCTTGTAGAGCGCGCGCTCGTTGCGCCCGGCCAGCACGTTCTTCATCGGGCGGAAATCCGAGGTGTAGACCTTCACCGAGCCGAACTTGTTCTTGGCCTGGCTCTCCGTCAGGCCGACGCCGGCCATCGGGGGATGGCTGAACACCGCCGCCGGCACATTCTCGTAATCGACGCGGGTCGGCTTGCCGCCGAACAGCGTGTCGGCAAAGGCCTGGCCCTCGCGGATCGCGATCGGGGTGAGCTGGATGCGGTTGGTGACGTCCCCCACGGCATAGATGCTGTCGCAGGTCGAGCGGTTGTCGGCATCGACCACGACCGCGCCCTTCTCGTCGAGCTCGACGCCGGCGGACTCGAGGCCGAGGCCCGTGGTGTTGGGATCGCGCCCGGTCGCGAACATCACGCAATCGACCTCGATCGGCTCATGGCCCGACATGCTGACCTTCAGGCTGCCATCCTCGAGCTTCTCGATGCCCTGGAAATCGGCGTGGAAGCGGAACTCGATGCCCTTGGTCAGCGAAATCTGGAGCAACCGATCGCGGATCTGGTCGTCATAGCCGCGCAGGATCACGTCCGTGCGGTTGCTGAGCGTCACATGCGCGCCCAACTGATGGAAGATGCCGGCGAATTCGTTGGCGATATAGCCGGCGCCGGCGATCAGGATTCGCTTGGGCACGGCCTCCAAGTGGAAGGCCTCGTTCGAGGTTATGCCAAGCTCGTGGCCGGGACATTTGGGCACGGACGGCGTCGCGCCCACAGCGACGAGGATCGTCTTCGCGGTGACCTCGCGGCCGCTGCCGAGCAGGATATTGTGCGGGCCGGTGATCGTCGCGCGATCCTGGATGATCTCCACGCCGTTGTTGACCAAAGTGTCGGTATAGGCGCCGTTGATGCGATCAACCTCGTCGAAGACGTTCTTCGTCAGCACTTTCCAGTCGAACTCGCATTCCGGCACCTTCCAGCCGAAGCGCCGCGCATCGGCCAGATCCTCGGCGAAATGCGCGCCGTAGATCAGCAGCTTCTTCGGCACGCAGCCGCGGATGACGCAGGTGCCGCCGACGCGATATTCCTCGGCCACGGCGACCCTCGCGCCATGCGCCGCCGCGACGCGTGACGCGCGGGTGCCGCCGGAGCCGGCGCCGATGACGAACAGGTCGTAGTCGTAAGTGGCCTCGGCCATCATGATCTCCAAAGCGCGGCCGTTTGCAGGCCTGAAAAGAAGTGTTTCGATGACCCCGGATCAGGTCCGGGGCCGAACGGTCGGGATCAGCCTTCGCCGAACGCCCGCTTGATCAGGTCTTCGGTCGAGGCGTCGAACTTCTGGTCGCCCTCGCCCGCGGCCTTGGCCATTTCCTTGCCGAGCTCGACCCCGAACTGATCGAACGGATTGATGCCGAGCAGGGTCGCGTTCACGAAAGTGCGCTGTTCGTAAAAGGCGATCAGCGCGCCGAGCGTGCGGGCATCGAGCACGTCGAGCAGGATCGTCGAGCTGGGCCGATCGCCCGGGTAGCTGCGGGCAAGATCGGCGTCATTCGCACGCCCCTTCATCAGCGCGGCACCCTGCGCGAAGGCATTGAGCAGTAGCTGGCGGTGATGATCCTCGGCCAGCGTGTCGCCGGACTCGATCACTGCGACGAACTCGACGGGAACGAGATGCGTGCCCTGGTGGAGCAGCTGGAACACGGCATGCTGCGCATCGGTGCCGACGCCGCCCCAGGTGATCGCGGCGCTCGGCCGGCCGAGCGGCTGCCCGTCGACCGTCACGCCCTTGCCGTTCGATTCCATCTCGAGCTGCTGGAGATAGGAGGGGAGCAGCCGCAGCCGCTCGTCATAAGCGAAGGTCGCGCGGGTCTCGGCACCGCGGACCTGAGTGTAATAGAGATCGGCAAAGGCAGCGAGCGCCGGGGCATTCTCGCTGAGCGAGGAAAGGCGGAAATGGCGGTCCATCTCGGCCGCGCCGTCGAGCAGCTCCTCGAAACTGTCCCACCCGAGCGCGATCGCGGCGGGAAAACCGATCGACGACCAGAGCGAATAGCGCCCGCCGACGCTTTCCATGAAGGGCAGCACACGCGTTTCATCGACGCCCCATTCGATCGCCTTGTCGGGCGATGCGGTGAGCGCGATCACCCGGCCATAGGGATCGTCGACCCCATTTTCCTGCATCCATTCCAGCACGCTTTCGGCGTTGAGCATGGTCTCGGTGGTGGTGAAGGTCTTGGAGGCGACCACCAGCAGGGTGGCGGCGGGATCGAAACGGCTGAATGCTTCCTCGAGCGCGACGCCGTCGACGTTGGAGACGATCGCAGTATCGTAGCGGCGGGATTCGCGGCCGAGCGCATCGACCAGCAGATCCGGGCCGAGCGCGGAGCCGCCGATGCCGACATGCAGGACGTGGCGGATCGGCCCGAGCGCCTCGGCCTCGATCGCGTCAATCAGCGCGCGCATGCGGGCGTGGAAAGTGCGCGCGAGGCTGACATCCTCAGCCTTGCCCTCGCCGCGCTCCGCCGTGTGAGTCGCGGCGCGGCCTTCGGTGACGTTCACGATCTCCCCGGCGAACAAGGCCTCGCGCTTGCCGGCCAGGTCCTGCGCCTTCGCCAGCGCCTCGAACGCGGCAAGGGCATCAGCGGTCAGATGCGTCTTGGACCAGTCGAAATGCAGCCCGGCGACGTCGAGGCTGAACCGACCGAGGCGATCGGGATCATCGGCGAAGAGCGATTCGAGACGAGGCGACGGCAGGGCTTCGATCTTGGTCCAGTCGGCAGGCATGGATTCGTCTCCGCTAATCATGGCGTCAGGTAAGCGTGCCGGATCGATTCCGCCACTATGAACATGGTGGGGAACATATGTGACGTCACGAGCGGGCGTGCGGCTTGACGCCCCGCCCCGGCCACCGCAAACCGCGCCGCATGGCCGATACCGACGACATGCCCGCAACCGATCCCTCGCCCGCGACCACCGCCGCGCTGGCGAAGCCGAAATCGGAGACGCGCGATACCCTGATCTTCCTGGTGAAACTGGTGCTGGCGGTGCTGATCTTCCGCAGTTTCATCCTGTCGCCGTTCAACATCCCGTCGCAATCGATGCTGCCGCGGCTCTATGTCGGCGATTACCTGTTCGTCTCGAAATGGAATTACGGGTATTCGCGCCATTCGCTGCCGTTCAGCGTGCCGCTGATCCCCGGGCGGATCCTCGGCCGCGATCCGGCGCGCGGCGACGTCGTCGTCTTCCGCGGACCCGGCGGCGACCATGACGTGATCAAGCGCGTGATCGGCCTGCCCGGCGATACCGTGCAGATGCGGAACGGCCAGCTGATCCTGAACGGCACCGCGATCCCCAAGGAGCGCATCGCCGACTTCACGATTCCGATCACGCCGAACTATCCGGCGGGCAGCGAGTGCCCGGCCGAGTTCCTCGACGCCGATGCGCAGGGCAAGCAGATCTGCCGTTACCTGCAGTTCCGCGAGACGCTGCCCAACGGCAAGAGCTATAACGTGCTCGACCGCGGGATGAGTCCGGGGGCGGACGACACCCAGGTTTATGCCGTGCCGGCCGGCACCGTCTTCGTGATGGGCGACAATCGCGACGACAGCGGCGACAGCCGGTTCGATCCGCCGATGGGCATGGGTTATGTCCCGATGGACCGGATCGAGGGCAAGGCGCTCGTCTCCTTCTTCTCGACCGACGGCTCGGCCAGCTGGCTGCTGCCCTGGACCTGGTTCACCGCGGCGCGCTGGTCGAGGATCGGGGAAGGCTTTTGAGCGGCGCGCGGCCCGAAACCGGGCCGGGCGGCGACCTCGCCGGGTGGATCTCATCGACCTTCGGCCACCGACCGGGCGCGCTGGCCGGCTATGAGCGCGCGCTGACTCATGGCAGCCAGGCCGCGGCGAATTACGAGCGGCTCGAATTCCTGGGCGACCGCGTGCTTGGCCTGTGCATGGCGGAGTGGCTGTTCGAACTGTTCCCGGGCGAGCCGGAAGGTGCGCTGTCCAAGCGGCTCAACGCGCTGGTGACGGGCGCGGTGTGCGCCGATGTCGCGCGCGGGCTGGGGGTGAGCGCGCAGCTTAAGCTCGGCAAGCAGGCGCGCGACGATGGGGCGGCCGACAGCGACAATGTGCTGGGCGACGTGATGGAGGCGCTGATCGGCGCGCTCTATCTCGATGCCGGGCTGGAGGCCGCGCGGGCCGCGATTCGCAATGCCTGGGGCGACCGGGTGAAGATCCAGGGATCGGCTGCGCCGCAGCACCCCAAATCCGCGCTGCAGGAATGGGCCGCGGCGCATAACCGGCGCACCCCGGCCTATGAAGTGATCGAGCGATCCGGCCCGCACCACGCGCCGCGCTTCACGGTGAAGGCCTCGATCGGCGCGCTGGCCGAGGCGATCGCGACGGGCAGCTCCAAGCAGGAGGCCGAACGGCTGGCGGCGCAGGCGCTGCTGGAGAAATTGCCGCGCTAGCACCGCGTGGCGGCCGCAAGTAACGGGACCGGCCCGATACTGTCGGACTGCAAGTAACCGGGGACTTTTGTGAGGCCACGTCGACCCGTTTTTTGCGGTCGCTTTATTTGGCGCCTTCAGTCGATGGACTGTATTGGTGGTCCGCATGTGCCGCGGTGGGCGCCGAACATTGCACGGACGGCGTTCGAATAGGTCGGAAAAATCGCGAAATACTTCCCGATTTATGAGAATGGGTCGACGATTAGCCGGCTTGTCTGGTACGTGCATGCCGATCCCGATCCTTTACAGGAGCGCCTCCGGGAACGGAAAAGCGCGACCGCGCAGGATAACCGAGGTGGCGAGGCGAATTGAATCGGGTGATCGGACCGCACCGGCCGCTTTTAACGATTTACTCACGGATACCGCGCTATCCCGTTGGCGAGGGTGGGAAATCTATGGCGTCGAGGGCATCGCACTATCGCACCGTGGCAGCAGCGTCGCTCGAGCGGCGCGCCGAACCGCGCTATCCGGTGCATATCAGCCGGGCGACGGCCCGCTCGCGCGGCCGGGAAGCAACCGCGACCCTGTGCGATATCTCGACCTATGGCTGCCGCCTCCAGGCATCCGTGAAGCATCCACCGGGTGAGCGGCTCCTGCTCAAGCTCAACGGCAGCGCACCGCTCGCCGCGACCGTGATCTGGAGCGAGGGCGGCCGCATGGGATGCCGCTTCGACGAATCCCTGCCGCGCGAGATCATGCGGGAGCTGATTGCTTAACTGGCGTGAGGAGAAGCAGCCGGAAATGCAACTGCCAAGGCCGGCATGTGACCGAGTGGACAGTCGGATATCGCGCTGAACCAGACGGCGGCACGGAATTACAATTCAAGGATTGCGCCAAAGCGGCACCATGAGTTGTGCCTGCCTGCCGCCATGATTCTCGTAAAACATCTCCGCCGCCGATTAATCCAGCAAACAGAGTCGTTTAAAGAAACCGAATCCGATCTATCTGTCCTGCCTGGCAATTGACGACTCAGGCCCGATAGCTGAACCTTGACTGATTGTTCGGGCTGGACTCGGGCGACGGAGGAGGGATAGCCGGATGCCAGCACGTTGGTTGCTGCTGTGCGGAGTAGCACCCGCGGTGCTTGTTGCCGGAACCTCGGCGCGAGCGTCCGAAAACACCATTTATACCTATGACGCCCTTGGCCGCCTGGTCACGACTAATCGTGCGGGCGGCCCCAGCGGCGGGGTGACGATGGCGACCTGCTTCGATCCGGCAGGCAACCGAACACAATATTTCGTCGGAACGAGCGGCGCGCCAGCCTGCGCGACGTCCATTTCGACGCCCACACCCACGCCCACGCCGACACCCACTCCTGTGCCGACCCCGACGCCCACTCCAACCCCTACACCAACCCCCACTCCAACGCCGACACCGACGCCGACCAATCTGCCGCCAGTCGCGGTGGCGGACTCATTGAGCCTGCGTTGCTGGACAAGCGCGACGGCGAACCTGACGGCGAACGACAGCGATCCGGACAACAATGTGCCGCTTTCGCTGCAATCCGTCACGGGCGGATCGGATACCGTGGCGACGGTCATCAGCAGCACCTCGGTACAAGTTGACGCGGGGGACAAGGGCACCGCGACTTTCAGCTATGTGGTCCGGGACAGTCTGGGCGCGGCATCAACCGGCACGCTTACGGTGCATATTACCGGGCCGACACTGACGTGCAGCGGAGGTGGCGCCGAGTGATGCGTTCCGCTTCAAGCTTTCAATCCATATGTTGGCGCGATGCTCTAAGAGCGAAATCTAATATATATAATAACTCAATACGGGAACCATTATCTTCGGGACCGAAATGATGATTTCAATTAGGACTGCACCCAAATTTGAGCGGTATTTTATATCGGAACGTCTTCCGCTATGCATCAGCGGATTTTGTCGAATTTCGATCCTGCTCGCCGCTTCGATCAGCGCTCACACCCTGGCTCAACTACCGCCGCCGCCCAAAGGCCCGCGGATCGACGCAAATGGCGTAGATGTGAAGACTGGTAATCCAGTTTATTCACGTGCCGAACTGGACATCGGTCCACCGGGGGAGAATGGACTGCATTTAGCGCGATATCTGAGTGGCGGGATCTTTCGGGACTCTTTCGACAGCACATATCTTGATAACAACATCATGGATATACCCGAGTCGATTAGCGCCTCTTTTGGTCCGACTGGAGACAGCTTCGGAAGCTTTGGTGTCTCACCCGGCGCATTTATATTCTCCGAATCTTCGGGACCCATCTATAAGCAAAAAAATGGCACAAAGGTAACATTTGGCCTGTTGATATGGGATCAATATGGCGCGTTCGGTGATAACTCCGAGCAAATATACCGTTTAGCGACCTCTGTATCTTACGGAAATGGTGTAGTTTGGACTATTCACTACAAAGTGATTCCACAAACATATTATCCGGTCTTTCGTATTCAGTCTGTAACGACGAACACCGGATATCAAATCAAATTCACCTATGAGAGCAATAACGTCTCTCAGGGCTGGTGGGGCAGACGGGTATCCGCGAAGGCAATCAACAATTCCATAGAATATTGTGATCCGGATGCGGATAGCTGTGCGCTATCGCATCCATGGCCGACCGCATCCTACGCTTACACCTCAAGTGGTTCACCCACAGCACCTCCGGTCATCGGTACGACATCGGTTACCGACGCAACGGGTGGCGTGACGGTCTATCGCAGCACGAGTGGCCCATCTTCGACCTTGTCGATCACCAATCCGGACAGCGCGGTCGAAAGCATTAAGTATCTATTCAGCTATTTGCCAAATTGTGTGCAAAACCCAAACATTCCGAACTTCGCGCTCTGCTCCATGGGGTCAGACTATCGTGTGACGAGCGCGATCCTTCCAGATAAAACCACGAACTACGCATACAATATATCCGCCGGCTTGGTTACCTCTACGGAGCCCGGCGGAATAGTAAATCGGTATTATTCTCAGAACACACTTCGCGACGGAGAATATGCTCTTGTTCAGTGGATCGACCCGCTTAACCACGTTTATAATTTCCAGGTAAATCAGGATGGCCTGGAAACGCAGGCGCAGTGGCCGGAGCTCAATTATGTGAGTTCTACCCGGGACGCAGCCGGCAATGTGCTGGATGAGACTGCCTACCCTAAGCCGTCGGGTGGACCCACTCTCGCGCGCCATCAGACCTTTGATCCGTGCACTGCATCTTCAATGACGTGCGACAAGCCAAGGACCATTACCGACCCGCGCGGAAACGTGACGGCGATGCAGTATAACGCAAATGGCCAGATGGTGTCGGAGGTTGGCCCGCCGGACTCGCACAACATCCGGACAGTGAAGCTGTTCACTTATGCTGACCTCTATGCCTATGTGAAGAATAGCGCCGGATCGCTAGTGGCGGCGGCGAGCCCGGTCTCGATGTTGACGAGCGAGACGATGTGCGAGGGAGCGCCCGGCAGCAGTGCCGCGGCCTGCTCGACGGCACCGGCCGCTGTCAAGGTCGTGACGACCTATGAATATGGGGCCGCCGGGACGCCAAACACGCTCCTGCGCCGCGCCAAGGTGGTGGATCAGGGACCGGGCAAGCTCAATCTGCGCACCTGCTACAGCTATGATGATTACGGAAACAATATCTCGGAAACGGCGCCGCGCGCCGGCCTGACGAGCTGTCCATGAGCAGTTTCGGGAGAAGCGGCACAATGTGCAAGATGCTGATTCGCGCCGTCGCCGCTTTGCTGCCGCTGGCATGGCCGGGCGCGGCGATGGCGCAGTCGACAGCGTCGCCGTTCACCGCCGGCCATCGCTACGACAAGATGCAGCGATTGACGGGCGAGATCTCCCCCGACCCCGACGGGGCAGGCCCACTGCACCATGCCGCTGTGCGCAACAGCTACGACGCGGCGGGGCGGCTTATCCAGATCGACACGGGCGAACTTGCCGCGTGGCAGCCGGAATCGATCGAACCGAAGGACTGGATAGGCTTCACCGTCTTCAAGTCCGTGAAGACGGCATTTGATCCGATGGACCGCAAGGTCACCGAAAGCACCGTCACGACAAGCGGGTCAGGCGACCTCACCTATATCCTGACCCAGTATAGCTACGATGCCGTTGGCCGGCTCGAATGTACCGCCGTCCGAATGAACCCGGCTGCCTTCGCCTCGCGGCCGGCGAGCGCCTGCGCGCTCGGTGTCCAAGGGAGCTACGGCCCGGATCGGATAACTAGGCTGGTCTATGATGGCGGGGGCGAGGTCATCCAGATCCGCAAGGCCTTTGGCACCCCGCTTGAGCAGGTCTACGCCGGCTATGGCTACACAACGAACGGTAAACAGCAATATGTAACCGACGCCAACGGCAACCGTGCTCAATATGACTATGACGGCCAAGACCGCCAGATCCGCTGGCGTTTCCCGTCTACGACCGTCGCCGGCAGCGTTAGCGCCAACGACTATGAGGAATATGCCTATGACGCCAACGGCAACCGTACGAGCCTGAGGAAGCGAGACGGGCGGACGCTGACCTACGGCTACGATGCGCTCAACCGGATGACGTCGAAGCTGGTCAGCGGCGCCTGCGTCGCCGGGTATGCCTGCACCACCCCGCCTTCCTGGGCGGTGCGCGATGTCTATTATGATTACGACATCCGTGGGCTTCGACTCTCGGCGCGCTTCGACAGTGGCGCGGCCGGCAGCGACGGGGTGACCCAGGCCTATGATGCGGTCGGGCGGATGACCTCGAGCAATATCAGCATGGCGGGGTTCAGCCGGACGCTCGGCTATCAATATGACGCCGACGGCAACCGCACCCGCCTGACTCATCCCGACGGTGTCTATGTCGATTACAATTATGACGGGCTCAACCGGATGACCAACGCCGCCTGGCATACGGCGACGGTCGCAACGGTGCCCTTCCTGACGATCCCCTATGATCCGCAGGGGCGGCGGACGGCCACGCTCCGCGGCAGCAGCGGCACCAGCTATGGCTATGATCCGATCTCGCGGCTCGCATCGGAGAGCCAGTCCTTCGCCAGCGGCAGCGCGAACGCCACCACCAGCTTCGGCTATAATCCGGCGAGCCAGATCGTCAGCCAGGGCCGCTCGAACGACGCCTATGCCTATGCGGGCTATGTCGCCGGGACAACGGGCTATGTTGCCAACGGGCTCAACCAATATGTCACGGTCGGTGCCGGCACGCTGGGCTATGATTCGAACGGCAATCTGGCATCGACCGGCGGGACGAGCCTCACATACGACGTCGAGAACCGGCTCGTCGCGGCGGCGGGAACGCTGACGACGACGATGGTTTACGACCCGCTCGGGCGGCTGTTTCAGACCTCTGGTGGGGCATCAGGCACGACCCGCTTCCTCTACGATGGCGATGCGCTGGTCGCTGAATATGACGACTCGGGCGCGACGATCGCGCGCTATGTCCATGGCCCGCTGGAAGACGAGCCGATCCTGGCGGATGGCGGTAGCGCAATGGACTGTTCGCAGACGCGCTTTCTGCACAGCGATCATCAGGGCTCGATCGTCGCGCAGGCCGATTGCTGGGGCAATCCGACCGCAATCAACACTTATGACGAATATGGCGTGCCCGGCTCGGGCAATATCGGCCGGTTCGAATATACCGGGCAGGCCTGGCTGCCCGATCTCGGCATGTATTATTACAAGGCGCGGATCTATTCCGCGCGGCTGGGACGGTTCCTGCAGACCGATCCAATCGGCTACAAGGACCAGATGGATCTCTATGCCTATGTCGGCAATGATCCGGTCGACGGGCGCGACCCCAGTGGAGAACTGGACGGTAGTTCCGCCGCCGCAAGAGCTCTTTTGGCTGCGCTCGAGACCGATGCAGCTGGGGGCGGCCCCGAGAACCCTCTCGCCGACATTGCCGCTATTGCTGTCGGCGTCGGTGTTTTCATATACATAGAACACCAAAATGCGGACGGGGATCGCGCGCGCGCGGCAAGAACAGACGCGGCTCGCGGCATTGATCGAAGCGCATCCCCGCCCCGAGCACAAAACGGCGTTTCTACGCTGAAGCCTGGCCCTAATGCAGGTCCAGGAGTACCGGCTTCCGGTCCACGGGCCACAGCCGCTGAGCGTCGAGGGGTAAACGCTGAAGGCAACGCACGGGGCTGTCACACATGTGGCGCTCGCACCCCGGGCACAAGATCAGGAAATTGGATCCCGGACCATCAACAATCTACTGCGCTGAAGCCAGCTGGTGCTTCGCAACGGCTTTACCCACATTGTGATGCGTGTAGTCGCCGACAGGCGGGAGAAGTGACTGCGGCAGTGAGAAAGCGGGACTAGAAATAAAATGCTATACACCTGCGTAAAGAGCTATACCGTTCCAAACGGCGTACTTTTTGTCTACGATCAAAGTGAAAATCTCGTCGTGCCAGACGATACAGGTGCGTCGGCCATTCAAGTGACGAAGAACTGTCTATCTATTTGGACAATAGGAGAATATGATGGGGAAGTCGATATTATTCTAACTGATGACGGCCGACGCGCAGTCGGCGAAATGGTATTTTCTGGGCATATTCAGACTTCAAGTCAGATATTGTCCATAAATAGATCAGATACGAAAGTAATTTGTGAGATAAGTGTCGCTTCTTCGATAACGGAGCTTCGCATATTTGCTGAAAACTTCCCCTACGCGACGCGCGTAACCTGCATAGTTGCCTAAATTTTAATGAAATATTCAATATAAATAATTTCAATCAATGCCAGAAGAGTCCCCGGACATTGTGTAATTGAATTACCAACGTGCGCGGCTTACGCCCCACGGTGAGACTCTCAAAGCGCTGATTTTCTCATTCGTTGCAGCGAGTAAGGGGAGGCTCACGATGGCGCCAGCGATTGGAGTTCCAGCCAACCATTCTATAATGCGGGATCTTCTATTACGGCGGCGACAATACTCGGATACGGTCAAGAAATGCCGTCGCCCCCCTCATCTCAGCAACCCCGCCACCTGCGGCGCAATGCCGCGCACGACCACCTCGACCCCGCGCGGATTGGGGTGCATGCCGTCGGCCTGAAGCAGCGGGCGCTGGGCGGCGACGCCGGTGAGGAAGAAGGGGTAGAGCGCGGCGCCGTGCTTGCGGGCGAGCTGCGGGAAGATCGGTTCGAACTGCGCGGCATAGGCCTTGCCCATATTGGGGGCGGCGCGCATGCCGGCGACCAGCACGCGGATCTGGCGGCGTTTCAGCTCGGTGAGGATCGCATCGAGGTTCGCGCGGGTCTGGGCCGGGCTCAGGCCGCGCAGCATGTCGTTCGCGCCGAGCTCGACGATGACGAGATCGGGCTTGCGCTTCAGCGCGTTCAGCACCCAGGCGAGCCGCGCCTTGCCGGCCGCGCTGGTATCGCCCGAGACGCTGCCGTTGCGAACCTGGACCTTCACCCCACTCTTGCGCAGCGCCGCTTCGAGCCGCGCGGGAAAGGCCTGGGCCGGGGCCAGGCCGTAACCGGCCATCAGGCTGTCGCCAAAGGCAAGGACGAGCTTGTCCTGCCCCTGCGCGCTCGCCGGCGCGGCCAGCAGCACCGCCCATATCAGC
This sequence comes from Parasphingomonas zepuensis, assembly GCF_036663735.1. NCBI lineage: Bacteria > Pseudomonadati > Pseudomonadota > Alphaproteobacteria > Sphingomonadales > Sphingomonadaceae > Parasphingomonas > Parasphingomonas zepuensis. The sequence continues at coordinate 101,914 of NZ_JAXOJO010000001.1, forward strand.
GCGAGCGCTTGGAGAACCGATCGTGCCACGCCATATGCCATATTCCTGCGCTTCATTCGGATCATCCATCAGCCATGACAGACCAGCATATCGCGATCCGTGCGCGCGATGTCACCCTCGCGCTGGGCAAAGGGGAAGCCCGGGTCGAGATATTGAAGGGCATCGACCTGGAGATCGCGGCCGGCAGCAGCGTCGCGCTGCTCGGCGCATCCGGTTCGGGCAAATCCTCCCTGATGGCGGTGCTGGCCGGCCTGGAGCGCGCGACCGGGGGGACGGTGCATGTCGCCGGGGCCGATTTCGGCGCGCTGAACGAGGACGAGCTGGCGCTGGCGCGGCGCGGGCGGATCGGCATCGTGCTGCAGGCCTTTCATTTGTTGCCGACGATGACCGCGCTGGAGAATGTCGCGGTGCCGCTGGAGCTGGACGGCGTGGCCGATGCGTTTGCGCGGGCCGAAAGCGAGCTGAAGGCCGTCGGGCTGGGCCACCGGCTCGGCCATTATCCGGCGCAGCTTTCCGGCGGCGAGCAGCAGCGCGTGGCGATCGCCCGCGCCATCGCGCCGCGCCCGGCGATCCTGTTCGCCGACGAGCCGACCGGCAATCTCGACGGCACGACCGGCACCTCCGTGCTCGACCTGCTGTTCGCGCGGCGCGGTGAGACCGCGACGACCTTGCTGATGATCACGCATGATCCGGCCCTGGCCAAGCGCTGCGACCGGGTGATCGAGATGCGCGACGGCCTGATCGCCGCCGACAGCCGGACGGCGAGCGCGGCGGCGTGAGTGCCGGCAATATCGCACTGGCCTGGCGGCTGGCGCTGCGCGACCTGCGCGGCGGGCTGGGCGGATTGCGGCTGCTGGCGGTGTGCCTGTTCCTGGGCGTCGCGGCGATCGCCGGGATCGGCAGCCTTTCCTCCGCGCTGACCGGGGCGCTGGCGACGCAGGGACGGGAATTCCTGGGCGGCGACATCGCGGTAAGCCTGTCGCAGCGCCGCGCCACACCGGCCGAACATGCCGCCATCGCGCGGCTCGGCACGATCTCCGAAAGCGCGAAGCTCAACGCAATGGTGGCGCGAGCCGATGGCGCGCGCGCGACGCTGGCCGCGCTGAAGGCCGTCGATGCGCGCTATCCGCTGGTCGGGAAGCTGACGCTTGCGCCCGGAGCGCTGGCCGCGCGGCCGGGCGGCATCGCGCTCGATCCGGCGCTGGCCGGGCGGCTTGGCGTGCGCGTGGGCGACACGGTGCGCGTCGGCGAGGCGGCGTTGACCGTCACCGGCCTGATCGCCGACGAGCCGGACGAGATCGGCGAGGGCTTTCGCCTCGCCCCGCCGGCAATGATCGACATGAGCGCGCTGGCCGCGACCGGACTGATCCAGCCGGGCAGCCTGTACGACTGGCGCTATCGCATCGCGACGCGGCCCGGCATCGACGCGACCGCGGCGGCGAAGCAGCTGACCGAGGGATTCCGCGAAAGCCGCTGGCGCGTTCAGGACAGCAGCGACGGGGCGCCCGGCGCGCGGCGATCGATCGAACGGATCGGCCAGTTCCTGACGCTGGTCGCGCTGACCGCATTGGTGATCGCCGGGATCGGCGTGGGCAATGGCGTGGGCGCCTATCTCGACGGCAAGCGGGGCGCGATCGCCACGCTGAAGACGCTGGGTGCGGATTCGCGGCTGATCGTGCGGATTTTCCTGATCGAGATCGCCCTGGTCTCGGCCGCGGCGATCGGGCTGGCGCTGGTGCTCGGGGCGCTGGTGCCGATGATCGTCTCGGTGGTGGCGGGCTCCGCCCTGCCCGTGCCGCCGCGCATCGGCCTCTATCCCGGGCCGTTGCTGCAGGCCGCGGCGTTCGGCGCGCTCGTCGCCTTTGCCTTTGCCCTGCCGCCACTGGCGCGGGCGCGGCGGATCGGGGCGACGGCGCTGTTCCGCGGTGCGGTCGAGGGACGCGGGCGAATCGCCGCCCCGGTAATTGCCGGTGCGGGCGGCGCGCTGGCGGCGGCCGCGGCACTGGCGATCTTCACCGCGCGCGATCCGGGGTTCGCGGCGAGCGTGCTGGGGGCGGCGGCCGGGCTGGTGTTGCTGCTCGGCCTGCTCGCGCTCGGCATCCGCGCGATCGCGGCGCGGCTGCCGCGATCGCGCCGGCCGCTGCTTCGGCTCGCCATCGCCAATCTCCACGCGCCCGCCGCACAGACCGACCGGCTGGTGCTGGCGCTGGGGCTTGGCCTCACCCTGTTCGTCACGCTTGCGGTGATCCAGAGCAACCTGGCCGGGGCGCTGCGCAGCACCGTGCCGCAGCGCGCGCCGAGCTTCTTCGTGCTCGACGTGCCGGCCGACGGAATCGACCGGTTCGGCGACATCGTGCGTGGGGCGGCGCCGGGCGCCGATATCCGCGCGGTACCGTCGCTGCGCGGGCCGGTGGTGGCGCTGAACGACAAGCGCGTGGCCGACATGAAATCCATTCCCGAAGGCGCGTGGATCCTGCGCGGCGACCGAGGCCTCACCTTCGGCGCGGATCTGCCGGCCGGCAACCGCATCACCGCCGGGCGCTGGTGGGCGCGCGACTATGCCGGGCCGCCGCTCGTCTCGATGGATGCGGAGGCCGGGCGGCTGCTCGGGCTGAAGATCGGCGACAGCATTACCGTCTCGGCGCTCGGCGTCGAGCTGCCGGCCAGGATCGCCTCTTTCCGGGAGATCGACTGGGGCACGATGGGCTTCAATTTCGTGCTGATCTTTTCGCCGCATGCGTTCGACGGCGCGCCGTTCAACTATATGGCGACGGTGACGGTGCCGGCGCCGCGCGAGGCAGCGGTCAATAGCGCGGTGACGCGGGCCTTTCCGTCGAGCAGCCTCATCCGGGTGGGCGACGTGATCGCCACGGTCGGCGCGCTCTTCGGCCAGCTCGCCACGGCGGTCGCGGCGGCGGCGGCGGTGGCGATCGTCGCGGGCATCGCCGTGCTGGTCGGCGCCGTGCTCGCGGCGCGGCAGGCGCGGGTCTATGATGCGGTGCTGCTCAAGCTGCTCGGGGCGACGCGGCGGCAGATCCTGCTGGTCCAGGCGACTGAATATGCGCTGCTGGCGATCATCGTCGCGCTGGTCGCGCTCGGCATCGGCGCGGCGGCGGGGTGGTATGTCGTGACGATGCTGTTCGAGCTGCCCTGGGCGCCGGACTGGGGCGTGGTGCTGGCGACGCTGGCGATCGGCACCGGCGTGATCCTGGTGATCGGGCTGCTCGGCTCGCTCCCCGCGCTTGCTGCACGGCCGGCGCGGGCGCTGCGCTCCCTGTAATTCTCGCGGATTGACGAAAAATGGCCCGGCACGCGGGCGCCGGGCCAAAGGTTATGCCGTGCGCTAGGGAGCCTCGGCAGCCGCCACTCTAATTCCTATCTACTCGATGGGATATATAGTCCTGCTTGGGTCTGCGACAGACCGGCTTGGGCGTGAGACGAGATTGCGGCGCGCAATGGGCGCGGGCTGATACGATCATGAAAAAGGCCGCGCATCCCGGTCGGGAAGCGCGGCCTTTCGGTTCGGCGACGCCCCTGGAGGGCGTCGGACCGGAGCGTCGGCGCGGGGCGCCGGCGTTCCTCAGTTGCTGTTGGAAACGTTCCCAACGGTGTCGAGCGCAACAGCATTGTCGACGGCGGTGAGGTTCGCGTCGATCACGGCGGCGTTCTCTTCCAGGATCGGCTCTTCGCTGTTCAGCGTGACTTCGTTGGTGATCGTCGTGTTCTCGGTGGTGGTGGTCTTGCTGCAGGCAGCGAGGCCGAACGCGGCGACGGTGGTCAGCGACAGGATAACGAGCTTCTTCATGATTATACTCCGTGGCGATTCGGACCGGCGCCCGGACGCGCCCCACGCTCGTCCTCCCCGGCCCGACCAATCGGCCTTTCCTATGTCGCAATTCCGACAGATTTAATAGGAGAAAAAACACGGACATGGGCGCGCTTTCGACAAACCGTGCCGAATCGGTGTAAGGGGCGCCCTTCCCCATTCGCGGCCGCCCAGCTGGTCGCGTTGATCACCTGAGGCAATCATGACCGAATCCCAGACCCATTGCGGCCTCGTCGCCGTGGTCGGCGCGCCCAATGCCGGCAAATCCACCCTCGTCAACGCGCTCGTCGGCCAGAAGGTCGCGATCGTCAGCCCCAAGGCGCAGACGACGCGCGCCCGGCTGATGGGCGTCGCGATCGAGGGCGAGACTCAGCTGCTGCTGGTCGACACGCCCGGCATCTTCGAACCCAAGCGGCGGCTCGACCGCGCGATGGTTTCGGCGGCCTGGGGCGGGACCGAGGGTGCCGACGTGATCGCGCTGGTGGTCGATGCCAAGGGCGGGCTTGGGCCCAAGGTGATCCCGATCGCTGAATCGATCGCGGGACGCTCGGAGCCGAAATATCTGATCCTCAACAAGGTGGATCTCGCCGACAAGGCCAAGCTGCTGCTTCATGCCGAGCGGCTGAACGGAATCGTCGATTTCGCCGAGACCTTCTTCATCAGCGCGACGACCGGCGACGGGCTGGCCGAGCTGAAGGCGACCTTCGCCAAGGCGATGCCCGAGGGCCCGTGGCATTTCCCGGCCGACCAGGTATCCGACGCGACCGAGCGCAGCCTTGCCTCCGAAGTGACGCGCGAGCAGCTCTATCTACAGCTCCATGCCGAGCTCCCCTACGCCAGCGCGATCGAGACGGAGCAGTATAAGGAGCGCGAGGACGGCTCCGTCGAGATCCACCAGCAGATCCTGGTCGAGCGGCCGACCCAGCGCGCGATCGTGCTGGGCAAGGGCGGCGCGCGCATCAAGGAAATCGGCGGGCGCGCCCGGACCGAGCTGAGCGCGATCATGGGCAAGCCAGTGCATCTGTACCTGCACGTGAAGGTGAAGCCGGGCTGGGACGACGAACGCGACATCTATCGCGAGATGGGCCTCGACTGGGTCGACTGATCCTTCCTCCCCGGCGGACCGGGGAGGAACTCAGGCGAGCAGTTCCTCCACCCAGGCCGGCACCAGTTCGCCGGCCGGGCCGAGGCGGGTCTCGTGAAAATAGGCGCTGCCGGCGGAGGGATCGAGGTTCATCTCGAGTGTGCATGCCCCGTGATAGCGCGCCGTCTGGACGAAGCCGGCGGCGGGATAGACCGCCCCCGACGTGCCGATCGAGACGAACAGATCGGCCTCCGCCAGCGCCCGTTCGATCCTGTCCATCGCATAGGGCATCTCGCCGAAGAACACGATGTCGGGCCGCAGCGCCTGCGCACCGCAAGCGGCGCAGACGGTGCGGGGCGGGAGGTCGCCGCGCCATTCGACCCGCGACGTGCACGCCGCGCACAGGGCCGAGTTCAGCTCGCCATGCATATGCAACAGCCGCGCCGCGCCCGCCCGTTCGTGCAGATCATCGACATTCTGCGTGACGATCAGAAGCGCGCCCGGCCACGCCGCATCGAGCCGCGCCAGCGCGCGATGCGCGGCATTGGGCACCACCGTTGCGAGCGCCGCGCGCCGCGCATCGTAGAAGCGGTGAACGAGATCGGGATCCTGCGCGAGCGCCTCGGGCGTGCAGACGTCCTCTACGCGGTGCCCCTCCCACAGGCCACCGGGCCCGCGAAAGGTGGCAATGCCGCTTTCGGCGGAAACGCCGGCGCCGGTGAGGATGACGATGTTGTGGATGTCGCTCATCGATCGGGTTGGATGGTTGTGCTGTCGCCATTCCAATAGAGATAGAGCTTGTCCCACCATTGGCGTGATATCGGCCCCAACCAGCGCTCAAAGTCACTGGCCCGAACGCCGTTAGGCGACCGGAAACCGCGATCTTGTCCGCCCAAGGCGTTCTGGATGCTTTCAAGCAGGCCCATGCTCGCAGCTTCAGCGACATAGGTATCGCCACGGATATGCCACTGCTCGACAACCTTGAACACGGCTCCGAAACTCCCGGTCTCGCCAGCGCCCAACCGCTCGATCAAATGCTCCGCAAGCGAGCTGAGCGCCAAATAATAGGGCGGATCAGTCTCCGATCCCCATTCGGCTTCAAACTCCTCCCACCTCAACCGGAAGAATCGGTCTGCGGACAACAGCGGCGTAAACATATTCGAGGCTGTTATGGTGGAGGTGGTCATACTTCACCATCCACCTGTAAGGCCACCATCGCAACCACACCCCGAGTATGGCTTGCATAATCGATTATGGGTTGCCCTTATCCTCGACGCGGCGCCCCTCCCACAGGCCGCCGGCCCACGGAAGGTGGCGAGGCCGCTTTCGGCGGAGACGCCGGTGACGACGACGTCGGGCATGTGCCGACGGTCGAAGCACGCGGTCTCCGCCCAAGCCCTCCTGCCCGCCCGCCTTCAACTACCGCTGGCGCAGGCGATGCAGGTGACGGCGGTGGGCAGCGCTTCGAGCCGGGCCGGGGCAATCGGCGTGCCGCAGCTGACGCATTCGCCATAAGTCCCGTCCGCGATTCGCCCCAGCGCGGCGCGGATTGCGACGATTTCGGCGAGCGCCGCCGTCTCGACGGCGTCCTCGGCCTCGTCGTCCTGGCGCGCGACGGCCTGTTCGGCGAAGTCCGCTTCGAGCGGCTGCGCCATCTCGGCCTCGATCCGATCGATACGGCTCTGCAGCGCGGCGAGCCGCTCGACCAGCGCCTGGCGGACGTTTTCGTGCGCGGCCATCACGCCGCCTTGTACTGCGCGATCAGCGCCGCGATTTCGTCCAATGCGGTGAGCCGCAGCTTCTTCAGTTCCTCGGCGCGGTCGTCCGATGCCGGATCGAGCCCGGCGTCGATCCGGTCGATTTCTTTCTGGAGCACATGCTCCTGCTCGGCGAGCGCGCGGAAATGGGCGTTCTCCTGCTTCAGGGCCGTGAGTGCGGCGCCGTCGGCGGGAAAAAGCGCGTGGAGATCATGTCCGGGGGTGCTCATATCGTTCCTCATCCTGTTCGTTGCGGCCAGCATAGCGCGCGGCACTCGCGGCGATTTGCGTTCAGTCAAACGCCGTCGGCAAACGTTTACCATGGTCGGGCGAGGAGAAGGTTTGCCCCGCGCGAAGGCCTGTCCTAAGTCGCCGCTGTGTGGCATTTCGCCGCCGGCCGCACGGCATCGGACCGGGCGTGCCAGACCAGAAGATGTGACCTGGGGAGCCTGAAGCAATGACCGCGATCGGAATTATCGGGAGCGCGGGGCGCATGGGCCAGGCGCTGTCGGGCGTCGTCTCCGATCTCGGCGCGACGCTGGCGGGCGGGATCGATGCCGGCGGCGATCCGGCGGCGCTGGCGCAGGCAGCCGACGTGCTGGTCGATTTCTCGGTGCCGGCCGCGCTCGAGGCGAATCTGGCCGCAGCGGTGGCGGCCGGCACGCCGATCCTGGTCGGCACCACCGGCCTCAGCCTCACGCATCATGCGCTGATCGACGCGGCGGCGGAGAAGATCGCGGTGCTGCAGACCGGCACCGTCTCGCTCGGCGTTACCCTGCTCGCGCGGCTGGTGCGCGAGGCTGCGGCGCGGCTCGGCACCGACTGGGACATCGAGATCGTCGAGATGCACCACCGCCACAAGGTCGATGCGCCGTCCGGCACTGCCCTGCTGCTCGGCGAGGCGGCCGCGGCCGGGCGCGGCATTCCGCTGGCCGAGGCCAAGGTGACGGACCGGGCCGGCCTGACCGGGGCGCGGGCCGAAGGCACGATCGGCTTTGCGAGCCTGCGCGGCGGATCGGTGGCGGGGGACCATCAGGTGGTGTTCGCCGGCACCGGCGAGCGGATCGAGATCGGGCACCGCGCCGAAAGCCGCGAGATCTTCGCGCGGGGCGCGATCACCGCCGCGCTGTGGCTCGCCGCCCGGCCGGCCGGGCGCTATCAGATGGCCGAGGTGCTGGACCTTTGAAGAGGCTGCACCTTTGAAGAGGGCGGACGTCGTCGCGTTCTTCGCGCGGCTCGCGGCGGACGATCCGCACCCGGAGACCGAGCTCGAATATACCAACCCCTTCACGCTCGTCGTCGCGGTCGCGCTGTCGGCGCAGGCGACCGATGTCGGCGTCAACAAGGCGACGCGCGCGCTGTTCGCCGAGGTCGACACGCCCGAAAAGATGGTCGCGCTGGGCGAGGAAGGGCTGAAAAAGCACATCAAGACGATCGGCCTGTTCAACACCAAGGCGAAGAACGTCATCGCCCTATCCGAAAAGCTGATCGCCGATTTCGGCAGCGAGGTGCCGGCCAACCGGGACGCGCTGGAGACGCTGCCCGGCGTCGGGCGCAAGACCGCGAATGTGGTGATGAACGTCGCCTTCGGCGCGGAGACCTTTGCGGTCGATACGCATATCTTCCGCGTCGGCAACCGCACCGGCCTGGCGCGCGGCAAGACGCCGCTGGCGGTCGAACTGGTGCTGGACAAGGTCGTGCCCCAGCCATTCCGGCTGCATGCTCATCACTGGTTAATCCTGCACGGCAGATATGTCTGCAAGGCGCGCACGCCCGAATGCTGGCGTTGCGTGGTGCGGGATCTGTGCGCCTATAAACCCAAGACGCCGCCCCCGAAGCGCGGCGCCCCAGCGGAGGCGTGATTCATGCAGAGGATCATGATTGCCCTTGCCGTTCTCGCCATCGCCGCGCCGGGCGCCGCGAAGGACCGCAACCGAATTCCCGCGGCCGAGCCGACAGGCAAGCCGCAAAGCTGCATCACCACGAGCCGCATCGGCCAGAGCCATGTGCGCAACGACTGGGTGATCGATTTCGAGATGCGCGACGGCAGCATCTATCGCAACACCCTGCCGGCGGCGTGCTCGGGCCTGACCTTCGACCAGCGCTTCGCCTATCGGACGAGCATCGGCCAGCTCTGCTCGGTCGACACGATCACCGTGCTGCGCGGCGACGGGCTCAGCCAGGGCCCGACCTGCGGCCTGGGCGAATTCCAGCCGATAAAGCTCGTCGCGAAGCACTAGATGCGGAAACGGCTGGCGCCGGCGCGCAGGCTTTGCTAGGCGCCTGCGGCCAGGCACCCGTAGCTCAGCTGGATAGAGCGCTGCCCTCCGAAGGCAGAGGCCACTGGTTCGAATCCAGTCGGGTGCACCATTTTTCAATGACATAGCGCCTGGCGCCTAAAACTCGTCAAATAAGTGGCGACGGACTGGGGCGGCCTGGCGTGGTCACTAGACTGCGATTCGCACCCGCTGATCCCTCGGGAAGCGACGCGCGCATGCTCCGTTTGTTCTTGAGATTTTGACCCGATTGTGTCGCCGACGGTGGCTTTGCACGGTCGCTTTTACAGATTGCGGTCCCGGCACTCCCACACTTCTTCCCAATCACCGCGATCGTCTGCCTGGGCATGGTGCCAGCCTCGTATTGGGCGGTCCAGAGATGTCTGTTGACCGCTTCTGGCGCGATAGCTCGAGAAAGACGTCGGCGGGACCTGGGCCGGTGGTGGCTAGACAGCTTTAGGTAGGCGACATGCGAAAACTGTCGGCCCGGCCGTCCACGGTGCACGGCCGCTCGCGACCCGTCTCTGATCCGCCTCGGGACTTCGTCAGCCGCGATGCGGTGGTCATCGCCACCAAGCTTTCGGCGGGAATGCGAAACCACACGTGGCCTGGCGACAGCCATATTGCATCCGAATCTGAGCGAATCCTCGATCCGGTTGCGGCCTGGCGCCAGGCCGGCGCCTATCGACTATTGGGGTGCGTCTTTCGATCGGACCGGAGCAGGCGCAACAGCGCCTGCTCGCTCACCCGATATCAGTCCTGGAGCCAGTACACCTTTTTCAAAAGTTCATGCCCAGACGCACGCCGTAGGTGCGTGGCGGATCGTAGCTGGCCACCGTCGAACTCCAGACCGTGACCAAAGCATTGGCAACACGATTGTCCTCAACGTTGTTGACGAACCCGGTGATGGAGAACTGCCCACCTTCAACTTCATAGCGCAGGTTGAGATCGGTCTTGGTGTAAGATGCGCGACGGCTCTGGCTGTAGTTCTGGATATCGCTGAAGGTGCGTGACTGTACGTAGAAATCGACGCTCGGGGTCAGCGTCCCAAAACCCGGGAGATCGAAGATGTGGGCATAGCTCGCCCGCGCCGACCATTCCGGCGCGTTCGGCAATTCATTGCCGGATACGTCGATCGTGACATTCACCGGCAACTCGGCGTTCTTCAGGGCGGCGGTCGCAGCATTATAATTGCCGCTCGCGGAATTCAGATTGTCCGAGGCGGTCGGGAACGACCGGATCTTCGCATCGAGATACGAGACATAGCCGCTGATCCGGTCGCGGCTGGTCGGCTTGATCGTCGCTTCAAATTCCAGGCCGCGCAGCCGGGCCGTCGCCGCATTGGTCGTCACCGCCGATACCTGATTGGTCAGCGGGTTGCGCACGATGCTCGATACCTGAAGGTCCTTATAATCCATGTTGAACGCGGTCAGCGCAAGGTACAGCTTGCCGCCGATCAGCGAACTCCGCACGCCGGCCTCATAATTGGTGACCGTCTCGGGACGATATTGTCGGTACTCCGGCGCGTTCCCGCTCGCCTCCAGGCCGCCGCCGCGAAATCCGGTGCCGACGGTGGCATAAACCAGGGTGTCGCGTGTCAGCTCGTAATTGACGCCCGCCTTCCAGCTCACGTTCGAGAACTTCGCTTCGGGTCGGTTAGTGTCGTCGGACAGTGCATATACGAAGGGAATGCCAGGACAGGTCGTCGGCGTGATATTGGCAAGGGTCACCGTGTCGCCCGGACACACCAGCTCGATGTTGCGCTGGTTCACCTGCTCCCAGGTTGAGCGCACGCCGCCGATGATTTTCAGTCCCGGTGCGACTTCGAGCGTGCCCTGGCCGAACACGGCCTGCGATTTCGTCCCCTGACCGCGATAGGAGGTCACGACGTCGACGCCGCTGATGGTCGTGATGTTATTGCCCGTACCGGCGACCTTCGGGGTGTTGAATATGCTGCCGAACGGGGCCGGCGCCGTGTCACCGGCGTGCAGCAGACGCGTGCCCGAAGGTTGCTTGTCCTGATAGAGGAAGCCGCCCAGAACGAGGCTGAGCGCCCCGGCCCTGAAGTTGGCGTTCAGTTCATGCGATTGCGTGTTGGTACGGCGGTTGATGCTCTGCTGGCTGAAAACCCCGGTCGCCGCGTCGACGCCATTGTCCTTGAGCACCGAATAGCCGGCCAGATAGGTAAGCGAGAGCGACTCGGTCGCATCCCAGGTCAGACGCGACCGCGCAGCATAACTGACCAGATCCATGCGATTGTCGGTAACCTGGTCCAATCCCGGATTGATCGTCTCATCGTAAATCGTCTGCATTGGCCCGAAGGTGCCCGCCGCGATGTTCGCGTTCGGATAGAAATTCCGGCTGCGCATATAGGATAGCGGAACCGTGCCCTTATTTTCTCCATAGTTCAGCGAGAGCCGCCACGTCAGGCGATCGCTGAGATTCAGCAGGGTGGTCACCCGGATCGCCGCGAGATCGGTCTTGTTGTACTTGTCGATCGCCCGGTAACGACCGCCAATACCATCATCGACCTGCCGAAATGCGGATACGCGCACCCGAAGCGCGTCGCTCACCGGAAGATCGACCGCAACGCGGGCGCGCACTCCATTGAAGCTGCCATACTGAAAATCCCCGTCGAACCCGAGCGTCCTGCCCGGGTCGGCGGTGTTGATGTTGACGACACCGGCCGTCGCGTTCCGACCATAGACCGTGCCCTGCGGACCGCGCAGCACCTCGATCGATCCGACGTCGAACAGGCCCAGCGACAAGGTCGCCGATGAGGGGTCGTAGATGCCATCGATCTGGGTCGCGACGGTCGAATAGCCGCTGAAGCTGTTGTTGCTGCCGATACCGCGGATCGCGAAACCGTTCTGGCTGGCCTGGAGATTGGGTACGGTCGTGGTGAGCGCCGTGGCGGAATTGATCCCTTGCCGCGTCAGACTATCCTGCGACACCACGCTGATCGCGACTGGCGCCTTGGAAAGCCGTTCCGACGTCTTCTGCGCGGTGACGATGATGTCGCCCGTATCGCCCTCCGCGGTCGCTGGCTCGTCCTGCGTCGGAACCGCCGGCACCGGCGCCGTTTGGGCGAACGCGGCGCATGGCAGCGAGCAAAGGAAGGTCGTGGCAAGAATCTTGGTGATTGTCTTCATGGTAACATCCCCTGTGGTTCTGATTTGTTTTTAAGAAATTCGCTGCGGTGAGGGCCCTGGGGCCTGCGCGCCTTGTGGTTCCGCGCCGGCCATCATAGCGGCCCTGCCGCAGCCCCCCTCGTGCGCAAGGAGGGGCCCGACAGTCGTCCGCTTATGTTCAGTCTGGCCCTCAGCGCCTTCACCGGCTCACTCTCCCGCATTTTCTCCCATCTCGATTATCCAGCGAAGCAATCGATTGCAAGCTATATCACAAACGATTGCAGGCCGCAGGGACGTGGGTCACGGGCTCGCTGCCCTCGCGGCTGTGATCCAACGACCATGCGCGTGGGAACGATGCGGGCAGCGTTGCCATGAGGGTGCGATGACCGGGCCGCTGGCCGCGTCCTGCAACCGCTCACTTGTTGCAATGCGGTTGCAGTAAACGTATCGCGACGGTGTTTCAGGGAGACAAAGGTTGTCCGGCAAGATCCGAACTATCTACGATCTGGCCAAGCTTGCCGGGGTTTCGCCGGCAACCGTATCCCGTGCGCTCGCCGGCAAGGACGTGGTGAATGCCGAGACGTCGGACCGCATCCGCAAGCTGGCGGAAAAACATGATTTCCGGCCGAGCGCGCTGGCGCGCAACCTGCGCACAAAGCGGCGCGGAGCGATCGGCGTGGTCGTGCCGCTGGGCCATGATCGCGGACAGCATCTTTCCGATCCGTTTTTCATGACGCTGATCGGCAGCCTCGCCGACGAGCTGACCGAGCGCGGATTTGACCTGATGCTGTCCCGCGTGATTCCCAACCAGGACGACTGGCTATCGAAATTGATCGATGCAGACCGGGTGGACGGGTTCATCATCGTTGGACAGTCGGACCAGTCGAGCGTGCTGGACCGGATCGCCCTTACCTATCTGCCGATGGTCGCGTGGGGCGGCTTCATCCAGGGGCAGATCCATTGCTCGGTCGGTACGGACAATTTCCTTGGCGGGCGGCTGGCAACGCAACATCTGATCGACCGCGGATGCCGCAAGATCGCTTTTCTGGGGAATACCCAGGCGATCGAGCCGTCGCTGCGGCTCGAGGGGGCGAAGGCGGCAATCCGGGCACGGGAAGGGATTGTCCTGATGGACACGCCCACGCATTTTGCCTCTGAAGTCAGTGGGTTGGATATAGACAGCTTCCTGAGCCAGATCGACGTTCCTCCGGACGGGATTTTCGCTGCGTCGGACCTGATCGCGCTGACGGCGATCCAGGTGCTGGCCACCCGCGGCCTGTCGGTGCCGGGGGACGTGAAGGTCGTCGGGTTCGACGACCTGTATCTGGCGCAAACCAGCGCACCGCCCCTGACGACCGTGCGCCAGAACATCGCGGCCGGCGCCTCCCATCTCGTCGACAGCCTGATGAAACGCATCGCCGGCGAGGTCACTGGATCAGTCATCCTCAGCCCTGAGCTCATCGTGCGCGGATCGACCTGATCCGGCAAGGCCGACCGTTCCCTGTTGACTTGCAATCGATTGCCAATACGGTGCCGGGCAGGCCCCGATGGCGAACAAGGGCGAGTGAATCAGGAGAGTTGCATGAACAGGAAGACGATGGCCCTTGGCGGAGCGACCTTGCTGGCGCTTTCGCTGGCCTTGAACGGCGTCCAGGCACGCCCCCAGACACCGGCGGCCGGCGCCGCGTCACAGGACGACGCCGAGGCGTTACGTCCGATCGCTCCGGAATTGCGGGAAGCCGCGCGCAAGGCAATCGGCTTTTCCAAGCTGATGGGCACAATCAACGAACAGTCAGTGCTCGCGTCGCGGAAGGACGGCAGCGGAGGACCGCCCGCGCCTGAGCGCCTCGCCGACGTGCCGGTAACGGAACAGTCCATCCCTGGCGCGAAGGGCGCGCCCGATGTGAAATTGTTTGTCATCAACGCCAAGGCCGGTACCAGCCGCCCCGGCATCCTGCACACCCATGGCGGCGGCTATATCCTCGGCAGCGCTGCGGGCGACGTCCGCCGCCTTCAGGAACTGGCGCGCGATCTCGACTGCGTGATCGTCACCGTCGAATACCGCCTCGCTCCGGAAACCGACTATCGCGGGTCGATCGAGGATAATTATGCCGGCCTGCGCTGGATGTACGGAAATGCGGCCCAGCTTGGGCTCGACCGCAGCCGGATCGCCGTGACCGGGGAAAGCGCCGGCGGCGGGCACGCCGCGCTGCTCGCCATCACCGCGCGCGACCGCGGCGAGATCCCCATCCTGTTCCAGGCGCTGGTCTATCCGATGCTCGACGACCGCACCGGCGGCGCGGTGCGCATGCCGCCCCACATCGCCACCGTCGGCTGGAGCGCGTCGGAAAACCAATATGGCTGGCGCGCCTTTCTGGGTCAGCAGCCGGGCACCGCCAAGGTTCCGGCACGCGCCGTCCCTGCCCGTACCGAGAATCTCGCCGGCCTGCCGCCTGCCTTTATCGAAGTCGGCGGCGTCGATCTCTTCGTCAGCGAGGACATCGATTATGCGCGCCGGCTGAACGAGGCAGGCGTCCCGACGGAGTTGCTGGTCGTCCCCGGCGCGTTCCATGGCTTCGACCAGCTCGCGCCGGAAAGTCCTCAGGCCGCCCAGTTCAACCGCGCGAAAATCGATGCGCTGCGCCGTGCATTCGACCGGGCCGGGAAATAGGGGGGCCGCCGGTAGCCCGTGTTCAGGGCATGGAAGTCGGGCCGACGATCGGGCTTTGCTTCCGCGCGACCCTGCAGTGATTCAGGCGTACTGACCCCGGCATGCTTGCCGGATGACGGGCGGGAAGGCGCAGGCCCTCCCGCCCGTTTTCGTCACGATAGCGGCGCGTTCAGCTGAGCGGGGCCCGGCATTCGAAGCTTTCGGGCTTGGTCACGTCACCGCCGACATAATGCGCGTAGCTCGGATGAGGACACATCGGCCGCTGCTCCCTGGCAGGCGATTTCCGCGCGGCGACCACCGATGCGGGCGCCTTGCCCTGCTCGACCCATTCAACGACGGGCCCGAGCAGATCGAAAGTGTCGAACGCATTGCCGCCGGCGCAATGTGCCATGCCGGGCACCATGTAGAACCGGCTCGCCGCGTCCC
Source organism: Parasphingomonas zepuensis (assembly GCF_036663735.1). Classification (NCBI taxonomy): domain Bacteria; kingdom Pseudomonadati; phylum Pseudomonadota; class Alphaproteobacteria; order Sphingomonadales; family Sphingomonadaceae; genus Parasphingomonas; species Parasphingomonas zepuensis. The sequence goes on from NZ_JAXOJO010000001.1 coordinate 117,085, forward strand.
AGGCCGGGCCGTTCGCTGTTTTGGCGCGTTGCCAATAGTCCCAGGTCGCAAGTGCCGAGAACCAGGGATCGCTGACCCCGTGATAGAACAGGATCTTGCCGCCACGCCCCAGGAAGGTGTTGAGATTGGTCCAGACATGCGTGTCGGTCAGCCGCTGGACGCCGTCGGCGCGGATCGCCTGGACACGCGCGTCGAGATCGATCGTCAGGTCGCGCGGCGCCGGGCCGAACACCCCGGGCGCGCCGGTGGGAAGATAGCCCGGCAGCGGCCCGGAGGAATCGACGATGCCGGTATCGTAAGGGACTGGCGCATAGATCGGATAGCCCGCGGCGTCTTTCGGCCCTGCAAAGGCGCGATCCAGTGCCGACACCTGGGCCTTGCTCAGGCAGCCCTCGGCCTTGCCGGTCTTGCACTGCAGCTTGGCAGGCTGAAAACGGCACTGCGCCTGATTCATGATCATGCCGTCGGCAAGCCCATCCAGCCTGTCGCATTGATCCAGCATTCCCTTCAGGATCAACTGGCGATCCGGGGCCGCAAAGATCTGCGAGACGATCGGCAACCCGTCCTTGTCTCGCGGAGCTGCCTGGTTGAACTGAACCGCCGAATAGGCGATCGCGAGATTGGAATCGCCCGTGCGCATCGCCGGGGCCCCGGCCACGATCCCGTCGAACAGTTCGGGATAGCGCTGGGATGCCAGCATGGCCTCGCGCCCGCCGGTCGAGCATCCCGCCATATAGCTGTGGTCGATCGGCTTGCCGTAATAGCCCGTCGTGATCGCCTTGCCGGCGATCGTCACGGTCCGCACCGATGCCTCGGCGAAATCCAGCGCCGCGCGCTGGTCCGCCATGAACGCGCCGTCGAACACCGCGCCCTTGTGCCCGCTGTCATGGCTGATGACCGCGAAGCCGCGTGCCAGCGCCGGGGTATCGCCAGCCGCGATATTGCCCAGCGGCGGCGGGACGCTTCCGTTCAGGCCTCCCCCGCCCTGCAGCAGGAAGCGGCCATTCCAGATGTCCGGCAGGGCAAGCGCGAAGCCGATGCCATACGCTTTTCCGGCCGCGCCGGTTCGTGCGTTGATCATGCCCTCTACGCGGCAATGAGCCGGGATGCCCGAGGCCAGGGGCGGACCGAAGCCGCTGGGCACCGTACCGGGTGCCGCGGCATCGACATGGGTGGCCGCGCTGATCTTGACGCCATCGCCAAGAGATTGCCCGACCAGCGCCGCGCAGCGTGCCGCGGGTGCGGCAGTGGCGGCCGCGTCGGCTCGGCCGGTGTCGGATGCCGTTGCCGATGTGAGCACGATCGCGCCCAAGCCCAAGGTAATAATTCTCATGTTTTTCCTCTCCCGCCGTTCGTACCACAGTAGCGCGGCTTCATAGCCGTTCGCAATCGATTGCGTTTGAAGCGCAGTACCGCGATAAGCACAGTTGCCGTTTCGGCCGAAAGATAGCGGAGAGCATGATGGAGAGCCAAGCCCCAGCAGGATCGGCAAGCGGAACCGCGCTGCTGAAATGGCTGGTCTTCCTGATGTTCGCCATGTTCGCCATGACCACGGACTCGGTCGGCACCGTCATTCCCGAAGTCATCCGCGAATTCGAGCTTGGGCTGACGGCCGGTGGCTCGTTCCAATATGCCACCATGTCGGGAATCGGCATTTCCGCCATCGCGCTCGGATTTCTGGCGGATCGGATCGGGCGCAAGGCCACGATCCTGCTCGGCCTGTGCCTGTTCGGCGCCAGCTCGGCCCTTTTTGCGGCGGGCCACGCCTTTCTGTTCTTCGTGTCGCTGCTGTTCCTGTCGGGGCTCGGTATCGGCATCTTCAAGGCGGGCGCGCTGGCGCTGATCGGCGATCTGTCGCGCTCGACCCGCGAACATGCCGCCACGATGAACCTGATCGAGGGCTTTTTCGGAATCGGCGCGATCGTCGGCCCGGCGATCGTTGCCTATATGCTGCACACCGGCGCCGGCTGGAAATGGGTCTATCTCATTGCCGCGATGCTCTGCGCCCTGCTGGTGCTCGGGTCGGTATTCGCCCGATTTCCAAAGCCGGTCGTCACCCGCGCGGTACCCGCCCGTCCCAGCGCGGCGATCCGCATGGCGGGCGATCCGGCTGCGCGCTTCTTCGGCACGGCGCTGATGCTGTATGTCGGCGCCGAAGCGGCGATCTATGTCTGGGCGCCGACCTATCTCGCGGGCTATTCGGGATCCTGGACCTGGCTCGCCGCTTATGTCGTGTCGATCTTCTTCGTGCTGCGCGCGGCGGGGCGTTTCCTCGGCGTGTGGCTGTTGTCGCGGCTCGACTGGGCCACCGTGCTGGCCGTGTGCAGCGCGGCGATGGCGCTGCTCTTCTGGATCGCCGTGGCGGGCGGGCGCGAGGTGGCGATCTTCGCCCTTCCCGCGACCGGGTTATTCATGTCGGTTCTCTATCCGACGATCAATTCGACCGGGATCAGCTGCTACGACAAGGGGCGCCACGGCTCGATCGCGGGCCTGCTGCTGTTCTTTACCTGCGTCAGCGCGGTGTTTGCGCCAATGGCGATGGGGGCACTGGGCGACTGGCTGGGCGACAGCGCCTACAGCCTGGTGCTGGGCGCGGTGTTCGCCAGCCTGCTGACGGCGCTGTGCGGCTGGAACCTCGCCCGCAAACCCTTTGCGGCGATGCTCGCCGCGCGCGACATCGCCGATTATAGTCAAGTAAGCCAAGGCATCGCGCCGGTATCGCAAATTTGAAGCACCAACCTGACGAACAAGCCTATGTTTCGGGCCAGTCCGGCAACAACGCGTTTTATGGCGCGCCGCGCGAGTTCGGCGTGCGTCTGTCGACGAGGTTCTGACCATGCATTGGATATATTTCGCGGGAGCGGCATCGCTCGGCGCTCTGGGTGCTGCGCTTTCCGGTTCTTCGTTTCTCGCTCCCGCCGGGCAGCAGGATATTTCCCCGTTATCGGAACGGTGCGCCGGCCTCGGCGACGCGATGGCTCAGGCCTGGCCCGAAAAGGGCACCAGGATCACCGCCAGCATCTTCCGATCGGCCGGGCCCGCCCCGGCCCAACCCGGTCCGCCCGGCATAGCGCCGCCGGCGGTAAATCTTCCCGCCCATTGCGACGTGACCGCTACGATGCACGAGCGCCAGGGCGTGGACGGAGCGCACTATGCGATCCGCTTCCACCTGCGCCTTCCCCAGGATTGGAACGGCCGCTTCTTCTTCGAGGGCGGCGGCGGGACCAATGGGGAGCTGGGCAGCGCGATCGGCCGGCTTTCCGGAGATGCGAAGCCGGCGCTCGTTCAGGGCTATGCCGTGCTGTCGCAGGATTCGGGGCACGACAATGCCGTCAACAGCGATCCGAAACGGGGTGGTCCGACCGCCTTTGGCTTCGATCCACAGGCACGGGCGGATTATGGCCGCAGCTCGCTGGAGCCGGTGACGCTCGCCGCCAAGGCACTCGTCGCACGCTTCTACGGAAAACCGCCACAATACAGCTATTTCGTGGGATGCTCGAAGGGCGGACAGGAGGGCATGGCGCTCGCCCAGCGCTATCCCGAGCTTTACGACGGCATCGTCGCGGGTGCGCCGGGCTTCGCCCTGCCCCGCGCCGCCCTGGCCGAGGCATGGGATACGCAGCAATTCGCCAGCGTGGTGAAGGCCAAGGGCGAAGCCGTCACCCTCGCCTCGCTGGCCGCGTCGTTCAGCGACGCCGATCTCGGCCTGGTACGCAAGGCCGTGCTCAGTGCGTGCGATGCCGATGACGGCCTGGCCGACGGAATCGTCGGGGCTCATGGCCAGTGTACCTCGGCCCGGGTGCTGCCCGTGCTCAAGCGCAGCCAGTGTTCCGGCGCAAAGCAGGACGGCTGCCTTTCGGCCGCTCAGATCGGTGCGCTCGAACGCGTCCATGAAGGACCGCGGACCTCTGCCGGCAAGCCGCTTTATGCCAGCTTCCCATGGGATGCCGGCTGGTCCGATCTGGGCTGGCGCATCTGGAAGACCGGTTCGGCCGACGGCCGTATCCCGTCGATCAACGTGATGATGGGCGGGCCTTCGCTGGCGACGACCTTCACCGTGCCGCCCAAGGCGCCGGGAACGACGCCCGATGCGTTGCTCGCCTATCAGCTCGGGTTCGATTTCGACCGCGATGCCGGGGCAATCTACGCGACCGGCCATGGCTTTACGCGTTCGGGCTGGCAGGACATCAGCGCGCGCTCCGGCGATCTCGCTGCGTTCCGCAAGCGCGGGGGCAGGATGATCGTCCCGCACGGTGTCTCGGATCCCGTCTTCTCCTTCAACGACACGATCGCCTGGTGGAAAGAGGTCGATCGCGCGGCCGGGGGCAAGGCAGCACAGTTCGCCCGCGTCTTCCCCGTCCCGGGGATGGGCCATTGCCAGGGGGGCCCGGCGACCGATCGCTACGACGCTTTCGGCGCGCTGGTTCGCTGGGTCGAACAGGGACAGGCGCCGGAGCGGATCGTCGCGACGGCCGGCCCGATGTCCCCATGGAACGGCCGCAGCCGTCCGCTCTGCCCCTATCCCCTCGTCGCCGTGCCCAAGCCGGGAACGACGGACGGCGAAAAGGCCGAGAATTTCGTCTGTGCGAAACGCTGAAAAAGGTACGAAAAATGAAGATCGGCAACCCTATGATGCAATCGTTGGGCGTGCTCGCGACGCTGGTGCTGGCACCCGCGGCACAGGCGCAACAGGCCGCTCCACCGGCCGACACGGCTCCCGGGCTCGAACTGGCGTTCGAGGAGATCGTGAAACTGGGGCCGCCCGTCCAGGTCGGCACCACCGCCCGGGGCGGCCGCACCATCATCCCGATCACAGGGGGTAGTTTCTCGGGCCCGAAGGTTCGCGGCGAGGTGATGCCCGGCGGCTGGGACTGGCAATTGCTGCGCGCCGATGGCTGCACCGAACTGGAAGCGGATTACATGCTGCGGACGCATGACGGCACCGTGATCAACGTCGTCAACAAGGGCGTTGCCTGCCCCCCGGCCGCGGGCGAAGCCCCGGCCGGCGTACGCACGGTGGCCGTGTTCGAGGCGCCGATCGGCGCCTATGACTGGATGTCGAAATCCGCCTTTGTCGGGATGCTCGTGCCCTATGAGTCCCCCGATGGACCCGCAGTGAAGATCCGCTTCTACCGCGTCCGCTAACGGCGACCGCCCGGGCGCCGCTTAGCCGGTCGACGCGAAATGCCGATCGAGCCAGGCGGCGAACAGCGCCGACCATTGGCCGCATGGCTTGTCCTTCGGGCCAAGGCCGAAGCCATGTCCGCCTTCCTCGAACAGATGCACTTCAACCGGCCGCTTGGCGGTGCGCAGCGCGCGCATCATGGCCAGGCTGTTCTCGACCGGGACCGCGCTGTCGTCGAGCGCGTGGACCAGGAAGACCGGCGGCGTTTGCGGCGTGACATGGTCCGCAGGCGACCGGCGCGCGATCAGGTCGGCGCCGGGATGTGGCCCCAGCAGGCGCATCGCGGATTCGGCATGCGTGACCGGCGCGGTGACGCTGATCACGGGATAGACCAGGGCCATCGCTATTGGTCGCGCGTCGAGCGCGTCCGTGGCGTCGCGCGGGCGATAGACCGGCTCCGCAAAGCCCGTTGCGAGCGTGGCGGCGAGATGGCCCCCGGCCGAAAAGCCGATAGCGGCAACGGCGGCGGGATCGAAACCGTAGCGGCCGGCCTGGGCGCGAATGACGCGAACCGCGCGCTGCGCGTCCTGGAGCGGCACATCGGCCCGATCGCGCCATCCCTCGTCCGGAAGGCGATAGGTGAGCACGAACACCGTATAGCCAAGCGCCGTCATGGCACGGGCGAGATCAAGGCCTTCGTTGAGGATCGATACGAAAGTGTAGGCGCCGCCCGGGATCGACAGCAGAGCACGGCCGTTGGATTTTTCTGGCCGGAAGACACGGAGCGTCGGGCGCTCGACATTGCGTACCCAGACAGCGGGCCAGCCAGCCGGCAATTCCCTGGCGCGGTAGCCGGTCGTCGGCGGGCCGTCCGGCCACAGCGCGAGCTGTTCGGCCTCAGTCCAGGCCGGCGGCGGTGGCGGCAGTTTGGGGAATTCCTGTGCCTGGGCAATTGAACCGAGACCCAATCCCGCCAGCGCGGCACCGCCGGCGAGGAATGATCGCCGCCCGATCCCGAACTCCAGTTGCTCAAAATCCGACGTCATAGTGCCTTTCTCCAGCCGCCATCACTTTGCGCAGCATGGCGATGAGACCCGTTGCAGGGGGCGAATTCAAGCTCAATCTACAATCGATTGTGCATACGAGAATATTGAACGGCATTAACTGTCTGGATGGGACGACGCAGATGGAGATTGCCGGTCGGCTATGAAGCCGCCAGTCGCACCATTGCGGGAAACGCTATAAAAATGTTGTGCAATCGATTGTGAGGACAAGCGTTTGCCGATAGGGAGATGTACGAAACCAAGGGGAGGATAACGTGGTCGGTCAAACTGGCGCAAGCGCCACTGGGAGGCAGGCAGCTTGGTGGCGAATTGCCATGACGCCGATCGTCCCAGCTTCCGCTATGCGGCGGGCGGCCCGTTGACCAAGTCTCGTTGGTTGACCGAGGATGCCGCAGGTCGCGGCACCCCCAGCGCCTGGACGGCAGAGCACCTCACTATCGTCGGCACCCGTGCGCACGATGCTGCACCGCTAATAGGTGACAACGATGTCGTACGCATAACGCCGGATCTCGATATCTGGGACGCATGGCCCATTCAGGACGCTGACGGGACGCCATCAGTGCTGGAGGACGGAAAGACCTTGTGGATGGCCCTGGGCGCCCCGCAATTTAGCGATCCCGAAGAGCGCCACGGCCATGCGCGGATTCACTTGCTGCTGCGGGACGCGGTCAGTTGGACTCATCTCGGCGCGGCCCTTCCCGATGGCTTTTCTCCCGGCAGCCGCGAATGGTCGGGTTCGGCGGTGCTCGGCCCGGATCGGAAGGCGCTGACCCTGTTCTTCACCGCGACCGGGCGCCGCGGCGAGCCGACACCGACGTTCGAGCAGCGGATCTTCCGCGCCAGGGCGACATTATGCCGCACAGCCGACTCCTGGCAGCTCGTCGACTGGCATGCGCTCAGCGAGATCGTAGCGCGCGATCCGGCCCGTTACATGGCCAGCGACGCTGGCGAAGGCGCAGTGGGCACGATCAAGGCATTCCGGGATCCGGCCTATTTCCGGGATCCGCTTGACGGCCGCCACCATATCTTCTTCGCGGCCTCCCTGGCTGGCTCGACCTCGGCGTTCAATGGCGCGGTGGGCTGGGCCGTTGCGCGCGACGACGATGCCGAAAGCTGGGAGATCCGCCCGCCCCTCATCAGTGCCGACGCGCTCAACAACGAACTCGAGCGGCCGCACGCGATTTTTCACCAGGGTCTTTATTATCTGTTCTGGTCGACTCAGCGCCACGTCTTCAATCCCGATGGTCCGACCGGCCCGACCGGCCTGTACGGCATGGTGTCGGAGCGGTTGCAGGGGGGCTGGGCGCCGCTGAACGGCACCGGTCTGGTGTTCGCAAACCCCGTCGAGGCGCCCAGGCAGGCTTATAGCTGGCTGGTGCTTCCCGACCTTCAGGTGACGAGCTTCATCGACGCGTGGGGCAGCGACGCTGAATCCAGGCGCTTCGGTGCGACCTTCGCCCCCATGCTGCGCCTCCGTCTCGACGGAGCGAGCGCCGGTCTGGCGGCGTAGCCATGCCGGCATTTTTCACGGGGATCGAACTCGGCGGCACCAAGGCGATCGCGCTGCTGGCCGAGGGCGACCGGATCGTCGATCGCAAGACGATCCCGACCACCGATCCCGACACGACCCTGGGAGCGCTCCGCGCGCAGGTCTGCGAATGGCAAGAGCGCGCGCCGATCGCGGCGCTGGGCATTGCGTCCTTCGGCCCGATTCAACTTTCCGAAACCCGTCCGGACTTCGGCCACATCCTCGCGACGCCGAAACCGCGCTGGTCCGGCGCGCCGATAATCCCGCTGCTGACCCATGGTTTCACCTGCCCTTGGCGGATCGACACCGATGTGAACGGCGCCGCTCTCGCCGAATATCGCTGGGGCGCCGGCGTCGGCTGCGACAGCCTGTGTTACATCACGATCGGAACCGGGTTGGGCGGCGGCGTGCTGGTCGCCGGCCAGCCGGTGCACGGTGCGATGCACCCCGAGATCGGACATCTCCGGCTCCGGCGGGCGGCAAACGATTCCTTCGCAGGCGCCTGCCCGTTCCACGGCGATTGCATCGAGGGTCTGGTCTGCGGCCCGGCGCTTCACGCGCGGTTCGGCATGGATCCCGCGACTGTGCCCGACTCTCACCCCTTATGGCGCCACGTCGCGGCGGATATCGCTGAACTGTGCGGCACGATCCTGCTCACCACGTCAGCGCAGCGGATCCTGTTCGGCGGCAGCGTGATCCTGTCGCGCCCCTTCCTCCTGCCCTGGGCCCGGGCGCTCGTCGTGGAACGGCTCGGCGACTATCTGCCCTTTCTGGACTGCGATGCCGCGGAGCTTATCCTTCAGCCCGCCGGGCTCGGCGTCGATGCCGGCCCGTTGGGGGCGATCGCCCTGGCGCAGACCGCCCTGGATCGCGCCGCGGGCTGACTCGCGGAGACGCGCGCCTATTTCGTATCGACCTTCTCGATCAGATCGAGCAACCCGTCGACGATGGCCGTCTCGGCGCAACCCGGCTTCAGTCGCGATGAGACGACTTCGAACGTGTTGTAGCCGAACGCCGCATCGTTGGGGATGTAGCCGGACCCCGCCATACCGTTTGTCAGCGTCGTCATCATGCTGTGCTTGAAGGGAGACTCCCGCTTGAAGCGTTGGGCGATGGTGGTGAAGACTTCGCCGTCAACGCCGCCGATCACGGTGTCGCCGATCTTGAGCAGGCTCAGGCGAAGGCCGATCGGATCGGCATCCTCATAGGTGCCCGGATGGCCCGCGCGCCCCTTGTCCAGCCGTTTGCGGCCCGGGCAGGTCACCGTCTGCTGTGCGCCGCGAATCCGGGGGCTCATCACCGGGCGTTCCAGGCTGGCGCGAGCAACATGCAACACTTCCTCACCGAGCATCTGACCCATCGAAAGGACCATCTGCTTTTGCTGGTTTCATCAGCCTGGCGACCTGGGGATCATTGCGATCCGTGCCGGTGCCGCCCGGCGGCATCGCGTTACTGATATCCTCGCCGCGCTTGGCGTAGTCGGCGCCCCGCAGGCACCCGGCAACGCCTTAGTTGGCGACCCGCCACGTGTCGCGGTGCGGTGCGGGTTCGTACAGGGCGATGCCGCCGCCCTTGCGCTTGATCCCTATCAGCGCCTCATCGGCATGAGCGATCAGTTCTTCGAGATCCTGGCCATGATCCGGGTGCACCGCGTAGCCGACACTGGTTCCGATCGAAAGAGTATGGCCGAGAATGGTATAGGGATCGGATATGGAGCGAGCGATCCGGCGGGCCAGCAAGTCCGCTTCGCTCCGGTGCTGCGCGCTCATCTGCAGGACGACGAATTCGTCGCCGCCAACCCTGGCTGCCACATCGCCCGTCCGAAGGAGTCGGCGCAGCCGATCCGATACGGCCTGCAGAAGCGCGTCTCCCACGGGATGGCCAAAGGTGTCGTTGACGGCCTTGAAGCGATCGAGGTCGAGGCAGTGCACGGCAAGGATGCCATCGCGGGCCTTGCTGGCGAACTGGGCGTCGAAGGCCTCGCGCAACGACAGACGATTCTCCAGCCCGGTTAGCGCGTCGGCCCGTGCCAGTGTCGCAAATGTGCGGCGTGCGGTGATCTCCGTGATGGCGGCGCCGTAGTTTCGCATCATGCTGTGGATGCCGCCCGCGAGAAACAGCAGAAGCAGCGCCCCGACGCCGATATAGGTCGTATCGGGCGTTGTCAGGGCAACGACGCTCGTCGGTACTGCCGCCACCGCCATGCTCGAAATCGAAATTGCGGGACGCAGGAAGACGCCTGCGGCAATGCCGGCCGCATAGCCGAACAATAGCCCGACCACGAGCATATGCGATTCGGCGCTGCTCACCTGGAATGCGCGCGCGCTGAACGCGCCGAAGGCGGCGGCAAACGCCAGATAGGGGATCGCGAACACGCGCTCGACATGGCGCGCGCCGGCCAGATCAAGCGCCTCGCTGCACGCGCGGCCACGATAGAGAAGCAGAACGCCAAGCCGCATCGCCATAGCGAGACCGCCGAGCACGAGCAGCACGGTCAGCAACGGATCAGGCCTGTCGAGCGCGACATGGGTGCCGACACCGAGGAACGCGACCGCCATGATCACGCTCGGCGTGAGTGTCTCGTAGAGCGAGCGCACGGTAACGATATAGGTCCCGTGAGGGAGAATCTTGGGCTGATCGACCATGGCGTCCCCTCAGCGATACCTCAGCGGGCAGCAGGGCGCCAGCTACTGAATCCGGCACGCAGGACGGCTGAGCCGGCGGTCCATCACCGCCGACTCCTCACCGGATCAGAAGTCCTTGCGCAGCAGCAGCCCGGCATAGCGTTTGTCGTCGCGCGGGACGAAACGCACGGTGCCCGCCGCGCTGCCATTGCCGAGGAAGCTCGAATAGGACGTGTTCGTGATGTTCTTCACATAAGCACGCACCTGCCAGCCCGAGCTGCTGGACAGCACGGCGACGCTGGCGTTCCAGATCGCGATGGCCGGCTCGATCGTGTTCTTCGTTTCCGACAGCGAATATTGCGTCTTGCTGCGGAATGAGAGGTCGCTCTGGAGCTCCAGGTTGAGCGCATCGGTCACCGGGAAACGATAGGTGGCGTTGCCGTACAGCTTCACCTTGGGGGCGAACGGCAAGGGCTGGCCATCGATATTGCAGCTGACCGCGGCACCGACCGGGCAGTTGAAATTCACCACCTTGGCATCCGTATAGGCCGCCGACAGATCCACGGTGAAGCCCTTGGTCGGCCGGAGCGTCACATCCGCCTCGGCGCCGCGCGAGCGGACCGAACCGGCGTTGATCAGGCGCGTCACCTGCAGCCCGCCGACCGTATCGGCGAAGTTCGCCTGATAGCCGTCGAAGCTCGTCGAATAGACTGCAAGGGCATAGCTGAAGCTGCGATCCGACGTGTTGCCCTTGATCCCGGCTTCGTAGGAGTTGGACGTTTCCGGCTGCAGCGGCACTTCGTCGAGCGGCAGGACGGCGGTGCCGACCAGCTGCGAGCGCATGTTGAAATAGACGTTGTAGCCCGGCCCCTTATAGCCGCGCGAATAAGTGAAATAGGTCTGCGCATTCTGCCCGAGATCGAGCTGGAGGCCGAGCCGGTAGCTGTCGCCACGCCGGCTCGTGGAGCCGGTCGCGTTGTGATAGCCGCGAATGCCCGGCCGATCGACCGCCGGCGCCGCCGCCCCGAGATTGGTCGGATCGTTGGTCGAGGTCCGGACGTGGTAGAAGTCGACATCGTCCCAGGTCGAGCGATAGCCGGCGATGCCGCGGAAGAAGCTGGTGAAGTTGACGTTGGCTTCACCGAACAGCGCGTAATTGTCGTTGGTCACGCCGTAATTGGCGACGCCCACCGTGGTGAGCGGCCCGGGCAGGGTCGTGATCGTGCGCTGGTAGCGTTCATCGGTATCCGCATGGAGATAATAGGCGCCGAGCACATAATCGATGAAGCCCTGCTTCGGCGACGTGAGGCGCAGTTCCTGCGAGAACTGGCGGGAATCCACATCGCCGAAATCCTCGCCCTGCGGGAAGCCGACCGCGAGCGTCGAGATGCCGTCGAAATCCTGATGTTGATGGTTCAGCCATTTTCGATAGGCCGTGATCGAGGTGACGTGATAGTCGCCAAGCGCGAGTTCGCCGGTGAGCGACGCGCCGAAATTCTTGTCGCGAACGTCCGAATCGAAGGACGAGGAAATGGTGCGATTGTCGCGCGACGGCACGACGCCGGCACCCGCGAGCAGCCCGGCGAGCGCCGTGGAATTGGTGACGACATTGGTCGGATAGGCCGTCTGCGAGGTCGATGCGTAGATCGCGGTCGGCACGGTATCGCGCGACTGGAGATAATCGCCGATGACGGTGAATTTCAGATCGTCGTTCGGCGTGAAGATCAGCTTGCCGCGGCCGCCATAGCGTTCGAAGCCGTTCACCTCGTTACCGGTGACCAGATTGCGGACGTTCCCGTCCCATTTGGTGTAGAGGCCGCCGACCAGAGCAAGCAGCTTGCCCGGGATGACCGCGCCGGAGACACCGGCCTTCAGACGATATTCCTCGTCGCTCGTGATGCCCGCCTCGCCGAACGCGCTGAACTGCTCGGTCGGATTGCGCGTGACGATGTTGATGACGCCGGCCGACGCGTTCTTGCCGAACAGCGTGCCCTGCGGCCCGCGCAGCACTTCGACTCGCTCGACTTCGCCCAGGTCCAGCGTCGACTGGCCCGGGCGCGTCAGCACGACGCCGTCGAGCACGGTCGAGACCGACGGCTCGACGCCCGGCGAGGTAGTGATGGTGCCGACGCCGCGGATGAAGACGGTGCGATCCTTGTTCGATGCGCCTGCGCGGAACTCGACCGACGGGACCGAGGTCGCGATCGACTGGAGATTGTTCAGCTGGCGCTCGGCCAGCGATGCTCCGCTGATCGCCGTGATGGCGATCGGCACGTCCTTGACCGATTCCGAACGATAGCGCGCCGTCACGACGATATCGTCGCTGGCGCCTTCGGGGGCCGCCGCGTCGGGCGCTGCCTGTGCCCAGGCCATCTCCGGCACCAGCGCGCTGCTGGTCGCGAGCAGCATGAAAGCAATGAATTTCGAGCGCCGGTCGGCCATCGATCTACCCTTTATCTGTTTTCCTGCCTGCCCATTACCCTACCAACTTAGTGGGAAAAGAAAGTTTTCCTTCCCCGGCCCGAAGCCCCGCCCCGCGGATCAACGCCCGGGCAAAGCGACTGACGGGCCGATCCGCCGGATCCGCGGCAACAGCATGTGGATCCAGCCAAGCGCCAGAAGATAGGAGATGCTGGCGAAGGCGAACAGGGGGCCGTAGCCAAGGCCTGCCGCCAGCACGAGCCCGGCGATCTTGGCGATCGCCATGCCGCCGAGATTGCCGCAAAAGGCCCCGAAGCTGGTGACCCGCCCGACCTTCGCGTGCGGCGTCACATCGGCGATCAGCGCGAACAGGCTGGTGGAAAAGCCCTGATGCCCGGCCAGCGCCAGCGCCAGCAGCGCGACCGCCAGGCCATAAGTGTCGACATGCAGCGCGAGCGATACCGGAACCACGCAGAGCGCCGAGACGAACATCACGCTCTTGCGCACCCGGTTCTCGCTCCACCCGCGTCCGAGCAGTGCGCTCGAAATCGCGCCGGCGCAGAGCGAGCCAACCGCCGCGCCGGTATAGGCGATGGCGAGCGGCGGCCCGAGCGCGGTACCGCTCAGGCCGAACTGCCGGTTGAAGAAATCGGGCATCCAGAACAGCATGAGCCACCAGGTCGAATCCGACAGGATCTTGCCGACCGCGATCGCCCAGGTCCGCCGCTCAGTGAGGATCGGCCCATAAGTTTCGACCGGCGCGCCGGCATCGGGCGCGACTTCCGGCTCGGCACCGAAGGTAAGGCCACGTGTCACCAGCAACCAGATGCCGGCCCATAGCAACCCGGCAACGCCCGCGGCGACGAACGCCGCGCGCCAGCCCCACAAGGCGGCGACGGCGGGAATGAACAAGGGCGTGACGATCGCGCCGATGCTGTTGATGCCATTCAGCAACCCGAAGCCGCTCGATCGCAGCCGGGGCGGGAAGATCGTCGCGATCGTCTTTACCCCGCTCGGCGTGCCCATCGCCTCGGTCGCGCCCAGCGCCACGCGGCACAGCACGAACTGCGTGAAGCCGCTGGCCCAGCCGTGCAGCATGGCGGCGAGACTCCACGCGGCGACGCCGACCGGATTGGCCCATTTCACGCCGAGCTTGTCGACGATCGTGCCGGTGAAGAGGAAAGCGACGGCCGCAGCGCCCTGGAACCAGGCGGCGAGCGTTCCATAATCATTGTCGGACCAGTGCAGATCGGCGCTGATGACCGGCTTCAGGATCGAGATGATCTGCCGGTCGACGAGGTTCAGGATGCCCGCGGTGAGGATCAGTGCGAACAACAGCCAGCGGCGCCGCGGCGACATGGTCATGCGACGGTGACCTGCTCGCCATTCTGGAGAACCCGCACCGCATTGCGCCGAAGCTGACGCGTGCCCGGATTGAGCATCGCCTCGGCCGTATATTGCGCGAGATAGACTCGCCTTGGCGCAGCGCTGCGATTGGCGCCGGTGGCGTGGAGCAACAGGCTGGAAAAGGCGACCACGCTGCCCGCGGGGACCTCGATCGCGACGCCGTCCTCCTCGGTCGCGACCGCCAGATCGTTGGTTGCGGCCTGCCGGTCATGGGTGCGGATGCCGTCCAGATGGCTACCGGGAATGACCCGGACCGTGCCGTTTTCGACGGTCGCATCGTCGAGCGGGCACCAGCAGGTCAGATAGGGCAGATGATCGGGCGGCCCGCCATTGCCGACGACATAGCCCGAATCCTGATGCCAGCTGAAGGCGAGGCCTCGATCTGGCCCCTTCACGACATATTGATCGAAGAAGAAATAGGCGTCGGCACCCAGCGTCGCCCGGCAGATCTGCGCCATCGTCCGGCTGAACAGCATGCGGCGCAGCGACGGCTGCTCGCGCTGGCATTCGTTCGCGAAATAGCGCGTCCCGCGATGACTGAGCCCAAGCGCATCGACGCCGGCCGCATCCATCCGGGCATCCTCGCGTGCTACGAAATGATCGCATTCCCGCCGCAGCAAATCCAGCAGCTCGCCCGCCAGGACGCGCGGGAACACCGCATAACCATCGCGCGCAAAACTCTCGGCCTGCGCCGCAATCGCCTGATCCGTCTCCATGCCGCGACGCTATGCGGCGGCCTCGGCCTTGGCCAGCGCAGATTTTCTATGCGGCGGATCGCCTATGCTATGACGAGCGGCCCGTGATCGAGGCGCGGCAGGACGTGCCGGGCGAACAGATCGGCTTCGGCGCTGTGCGGGTAGCCGGACAGGATGAACGCATCGATGCCGGCGGCGCGGTACGCCTCCAGCTTGGCGAGGACCTGATCGGGATCGCCGACGATCGCCGCGCCGCACCCCGATCGGGCGCGGCCGATGCCGGTCCACAGATTATCCTCGACATAGCCTTCGCCGCCCGCCGCCTCGCGCAGCTCGGCCTGGCGCCGCACGCCGGCAGACTGGGAATCGAGCGACTTGGCCCGGATCGCCGCGCCGGCAGCATCGTCGAGCCGCGACAACAGGCGATCCGCCGCATCCCGCGCCGCCGCCTCGGTCTCGCGCACCACGACATGCACGCGGTAACCGAAACGCAGGCTGCGGCCGGCCTTGTCGGCACGGGTCCGCAGGTCGGCGATCGTCTCGCGCACTGCCTCCATCCGGTCGGGCCACATCAGATAGACATCGGCGCCTTTCGCGGCCGCCTCGCGCGCATCTTCGGACAGCCCGCCGAAGTAGAAAGCCGGCGCGCGGCCCGAAACCGTGCCGATACGCGCCGGATCGAGCTTCAGCTTCCAGAAGTCGCCGTCATGATCGAGCGGCTGGCCGTCCAACAGCGTGCGCAGGATGTGCATCGCCTCGACGGTGCGCGCGTAGCGCGGCGCGCTCGCCAGCGATTCGCCGGGCAACTCGCTCGAGATGATGTTGATCGTGAGGCGCCCCTGCCCGTCCGCACCCGCGCCTAGTATGCGATCGATGGTGGCGATCTGGCGCGCGAGCTGAGGCGGCCAGCTCTCGCCGATCCGCACTGCCATCAGCAGCCGGATGCGCCGGACCAGCACGGCGATCGCCGCGGCAAAGGCGGTCGTGTCGATGCCCAGCGCATAGCCCGACGGCAGCAGGACATTGTCGAAACCGCCGCTTTCGGCCTGGAGCACGATGTCGCGGCAATGCTCCCAGCTCGATTGCAGCTTGGGATCGGGCACGCCCAGAAATTCGTAATCGTCGTCGCACAGCGCCGAGAACCAGCTGACTTCGCACGAACTCATGGCACATATTCTCCGATCGATGCTTCCGGCCCGACGCACCATTCGCCCTTGAAGCGCGCCATGCCCCATGCCAGCGGGGAAACGGAAGTCCCGCTCCTGCAGAGCGGGCGCGATTCATTACCACGCGCGAGCATGCGCGCTCATGGCACAAGGGACGACAAGGTGGGAGAGCTTATCCGTTATGGCATCGTCGGCACCGGAATGATGGGGTGCGAGCATATCCGCAACATCCGGTTGCTGCCGAACGCCGTCATCACCGCAATCGCCGATCCGGTCGAAACGTCGCTGGGCTGGGCCGATGCTTCGCTCGGCGACGCACGGCCGCAGCGCTTCCGCTCGGCGGAGGAGCTGGCGGAAAAGGGCGAGATCGATGCGGTCGTGATCGCGTCGCCCAACAACACGCATCGCGAGACCATCGTGCCTTTGTTCGAGCGCGGCGTCGCGATCCTGTGCGAAAAGCCGCTGGCGACCACGCTCGAGGATGCACGGTGGATCGCCGACCGCGCGGCCAGCCACAGCGCGCCGGTGTGGACCGGCATGGAATATCGCTACATGCCGCCGGTCGCGCGCTTCATCGCCGATGTCCATGCCGGCCGCATCGGCCGGCTGCAGATGCTGGCGATGCGCGAACATCGCTTTCCCTTCCTGGTGAAGGTCGGGGACTGGAACCGCTTCTCGCGCAACACGGGCGGCACGATGGTCGAGAAATGCTGCCATTTCTTCGATCTGATGCGGCTGATCGTGCAGGCCGAACCAGTCCGCGTGTTCTGTTCGGGCGCGATGGACGTGAACCACCGCGACGAACTGTATGAAGGGGAGCGGCCCGACATCATCGACAACAGCTACACCGTGGTGGACTTTTCCAACGGCGTCCGCGCGCTGCTCGATCTTTGCATGTTCGCTGACGGCGCCGAGCATCAGGAGGAGATCGTCGCGACCGGCGATTCGGCACGGCTCGACGTCATCGTTCCGCCCGGCGACATCATCTTTTCGCCGCGGGTCGGCTTTCGCGCCGACAAGGCAGTGGTGCGGGAGACGGTCGAGGTGGACGAAACCGCTATGGCGGCCGGATCGCATCACGGCGCGACCTTCCATCAGCACGAAGCCTTCGCGCGGGCGGTCCGCGGCGAAGGGCCGGTCGAAGTGACGGCGGACGATGGCCTGCGCGCGGTCGCGATCGGCGTCGCCGCCGAGATCAGCGCGCGCGAGCACCGGGTCGTCGAGATGGCTGAACTCGGGCTGTAAGTCCGGCGATCGGCGTCATTCGCCCGGTCGTCGCGGGCGGATCGCCGGTTCGGCGGCCTCGACCACGCTGTCGGGCGGCACGTCGCGCCGCAGCCAGACATTGCCGGCGATACGCGAGCGCGCACCGATCGTGACTGGTCCAAGCAGGACGGCACCGGCGAAGATCACGACATCGTCCTCGATCGCGGGATGGCGGCGCGTGGCGGCCCCGTCCCTGTCCTCGCCGTGCGCCTCGCTCGCCGCGACCGGCTCGCCGCCAAGCGTCACGCCCTGGTACAACCGGACGCGGTTGCCGATCCTGGCGGTCTCGCCGATCACGATTCCCGTCCCGTGATCGATGAAGAAGCTGCGCCCGATTTGCGCCGCTGGATGGATATCGATGCCGGTCTCGGCATGCGCGACTTCGGCGATGACGCGCGCGACCAGCGGTGCACCAAGCTGATGCAGCCGGTGCGCGAGCCGGTGATGGATGATCGCCGCCAGCGACGGATAGGACAGTAGCACCTCGTCCACGCTTCGTGCGGCCGGGTCGTTGGCATAGCCCGCCTCGACATCCGCATCGAGCAGCCGCCGGATGTCCGGCAGGCTCGCCGCGAACGCCCCGATGATGCGCTCAACCTCGAGCCCCTCCTCGACGCTGGCGATCCCGGGACGGGCGATCCGCAACTCGATCGCAATCTGCGCGCCGAGCTGCGACAGGATCGATTCGAGCGTTGCCTCGACCCAGCGATTCTCGTTGCCGGCGGTGAGCTCGGGCGGCCCGAGGCGCAGCGGAAACAGCGCAGTCCCCAGCTCGCGCAGGATTCGGCGCAGTGTCTCGCGTGACGGAAACTGAATCCCGCGCTCGGCATGGCGCGCATGGGCGGCACGCCAGTCGAGCCGCGCCTGCTTCAGCCCGTCGATCACGGTGCCGAGCCCGCCCGGAAAGGCGATCGTGGCCAGGCTTGTGTCGTCGGTCATCTCGCGCCCTGCTCTGCCGGCAGGTGCTGATCGCCTCGCCGGTCGCGTTGGGGCACCGTGCCGGAGTCGCGCGCCAACGCCGCCACGCGTTCCGCCAGCACGGCGCGCGTGCAGTCGCTCCGGGCGTCGCCCGCGAGGATCGACAGCAGCTGCTGCCCCTGCGGCCAGTTGCCAAGGCCGGACGCGGCGTTGATATGCCCGAGATCCCCGACATCGACGAGGAACGCGCCCCACAGATCGGCCATCGCGCGCGCGCTATCGATGCTCGCATAAGCGTCGCCGCGGCTGGCGACGAGCAGCGTGGGGAATGGCAGGATCACCGCCGGCGTCGGGCTGAACCGTGCGATCCTGGGATCGACATCGGCCCGATCCGCGTCGGGCGGCGCGACGAGCAGGGCGCCCTTGACGCGCGAGAGGCCGCTCGGGCCAAGCAGCCTGGCCCACCAGGCTACGGCATGGCAGCCCAGGCTATGCGCCACCAATACCACGTCGCCCCGCGCCTCATGGACGGCCTGATCGATGCGGCTGATCCACACGTTGCGGATCGGATCGTCCCAGCAGCCAAGCTCGACGCGGTGGCAATCGGGCCGCTCCCGTTCCCACGCGGTCTGCCAGTGATCCGCCCCCGAATTCCACAGCCCGGGAATATTGAGCACGATCGGACGGGACTGTTCCTTCGGCATAAGCCACCCATGGTTACGAGCCGGTTTTCTGGCCCGGACTTATAATCCATCAATTTGATAGGAATTAAAGCGAAGAAAAGTTAGGCTCTGCCAAATGCAACCTTGGCTGCCGCTGGCGGTCGCGCCTTAACCTCGATTGCACGAGCTTGGGGCTTGGCGTTCAGGGCCTGGTCCGCTTGAATCGCATGGCCCCCTCGGGACGGTGAAGGGTCAGGCTGTCACCCTCCAGTTCCGCCTGCACGCCGGTTAGGTCGAGCACGCCGAAATCGTTCGGAGTCAGCAAGAATGTCGCGATCCTTCCCGGATCGGCACTGAGGGGCAGACGTTCGGACCGCAGCCTGTACGACGCCATGCTGAACGTGACGAACCGCGGCTTCCTTTTTTCGTCCGAAGGAAGCGACCAGGGGCCTCCCGCCAGATAGGATTCGAGCGGATCGCCCGTTTCGAATTCGATGCTCAGGTCAACGCCAGGCACGTCCCGGCCATTCGGACCCACAACGCGTATCGCGAATGGTTGGTCGGGCGCCGCATCGATCCGACCGGCGGTGATCACCGGGGCCACTGGCCGGGGGTCGCTGATCAACTCGATCCGGTTGCCCGCAACTTTCCACCGGCCCTGGGCCTGTTCATCCAGCGAGCCCACGGTCAGGCCATATCGGAAACTTCCGTCCGGGCTGAGGCGGATGCCCGCGACGAGCTCCATTTCCGAGTGAACATAGTCTCCCGCCACCGCGGCTGGCGTAGCTGGATCGGCCGCCTTCGGCGCCTCCTGCGACGACACCGGCTGGGCGATGGCGGAACAAGCCGCGACCGCCGCACACGCCACGCTGATTAATCGGCCAAACGCGGAATGCAGCATCCGGGATTCTCCTGAAACTTGGGCCATGCGGCGTAGCAGGCCGCCCTCGGACGTCAAATCGGCCAGACGACCGGCTGCGCGGGGCCAGGGGATGGTGGCGAGCGCTCGCTCATTCGGTCGAAGCGGTCGCGCCTGGCGGCAGGCGGATGTTGGATATCCGCTGCCGACGCGGTATCCCCGCGGACCAACGGCCGCCCGGCGTCGGTGCGATCTTTCCGGGAGCGAATGTGACCTATACTGCTTTGTGGATCGCGCTAGCCCTCGTAGCGCTGACCGGCCTCCTCTTCATCCTGATCTACAACCGGCTGGTGCGCGCTCGTGCGCTCGTGCGCGAGGGGTGGAGCGGGATCGCCGTACAATTGCGGCGCCGTGCGGATCTCGTCCCCAATCTGGTTGCGACCGTACAAGGCTATGCCGCGCATGAACGCGATCTGCTCGACGACGTAACGGTCCATCGATCGGACGCGGTGAAAGCCGCCCGCCCGGAGGATGCCGCCCGGGCCGACGCGGCCCTGGGCGGCATGCTCGGCCGGCTGATGGCGGTTGTCGAAGCTTATCCCGAGTTGAAGGCCGATACCAATTTCCGCGCCCTTCAGACCGAGCTCTCCGCGATCGAGACGGAACTGCAAAGCGCCCGGCGCTACTACAACGCCACCGTGCGCGATCTGAACACGCGCATAGCGTCCTTCCCGGATCTGCTCGTCGCCGGTCCGCTTGGCTTTCGCGAGGAACAATTCTTCGAGGATGCGGATCCCGCCATCGCCAGCGCCCCGGCAGTCCGTTTCGACGGCGCGCGCTGAGCGTGCGGATCCTGCCCGTGTTGATCGCAGCGCTCGCGCTGCTGGTTGCCGTGCCGGCAAGCGCCGAGGAACGGATCACCGATTTCGTCAGCGACGTCACCGTGCGCGCGGATGGCGCGCTGGACGTGGTCGAGACCATCCACATCGTCTCCGAGGGGAACGAGATCAAGCGTGGAATCCAGCGCGATTTCCCCACCCGCTATCCCGGTCCAGGGGGACGGCTGGTCACCGTC
This sequence comes from Parasphingomonas zepuensis, assembly GCF_036663735.1. Lineage (NCBI taxonomy): Bacteria > Pseudomonadati > Pseudomonadota > Alphaproteobacteria > Sphingomonadales > Sphingomonadaceae > Parasphingomonas > Parasphingomonas zepuensis. Next base: position 137,895 of record NZ_JAXOJO010000001.1, read on the forward strand.
GGCTTCCGGGTGCTGGAGGTGGCGCGCGACGGCCGCCCCGAACCCTATACGCTACTCGGCATGGACAATGGCGAGCGAGTGCGTATCGGGCGCGCGGAAACGCTGCTGACGCCCGGCGAGCATGTCTATCGCATCCATTATCGCACAACCCGCCAACTCAGTTTCTATTCCGATGTCGACGAGCTTTACTGGAATGCCACCGGCAATGGCTGGACCTTCCCGATCGAACGCGCAGAGGCAAGGATCACCCTGCCCGCGGCAGTGAAATTCGGGAAGCGGGCTTTTTATACCGGTGAACAGGGCTCAACCGCCGCGGACGCGGAAGTGGTGGAGGAGCGGCCGGGCCGGATCGTCTTTCGCACCACAAGGCGGCTGGAGGCGACGGAGGGGCTGACCGTGGCTGCCGCATGGCCCAAGGGCGTAGTCGCTGCGCCCGGCGTGCTGGACAGGCTCGGCTGGTGGTTGGCCGATTGGGGTGCGATGCTGCTCGCGGCCATCGCCGTGATCGCCATGCTCGTTTATTGGGCGCTGGCCTTGTGGCGGGCGCGGCGTCACCCCGATCCGCGCCCGCTCGTACCGCTGTTCTCGCCGCCCGATGGGCTCTCCGCGGCCGCGGTGCGCTATGTCTGGCGCAAGGGTTTCGACGACCGCACCTTTTCCGCGGCGGTGGTCGATGCCGCGGTGCGCGGCCGGCTGCGGATCGTCGACGGCGTCGCGAAGGACGGCGATGCCGAGCAGAGACTCGAGCGGATGGACGGCGCCGCTGATCTTCCTCCAGCGGAAGAGAAAATGACCCGGCTGCTGTTCAAATCGCGCAAGTCGGTGGTGCTGAAACGGGCCAATCACGCCTTGCTGACCGCCGCGCGCCGCGGCCTGGCGCAGGAACTCGAGGCGCAATACGGCGAAGGCCGCACCTTTACCGAGGAACCCCGCGATAGTCTGATGGGATGGATGCTTATCGGCGGCCTGATGCTGGCGGTGGCGGTGATAGTGTTGCTGGGCAATCCGCGGATTTCGCCCTGGATACTGCCCGGACTCGTCAGCGGCATGCTCGTCGGCCGCCTGCTTCTGTTGCTGCTGGCCCGCCAGCGCCGCGGGAAGCTCGGCAAGGGCGTGAAGATCCTGAACTGGATCGTCACTGCGCTGATCTGGCTGGCCATGGTCTTGCTGGGCTGCACGCTCGTCTTCCTGGGTCTCGCCGGCGGCAACCCCCTGCCCCTGCTCATTCCGCTGCTCGCCATTCCTTTCCTGCTGGTCACCCGTGCGTGGCTGGTGGTGCCCACTCCGGCCGGCTGGGCGCTGCGCGACGGCATCCGCGGCTTTCGCCACTATCTTTCAGTGGCGGAGGAGGACCGGCTGGACACACTCAACCCGCCGGAAAAGACCGCGGCGCTGTTCGAACGCTATCTGCCCTATGCCATGGCGCTGGAGGTGGAGAATCGCTGGGCGAAACGCTTCGCCGATGTCATGGCGACGGCCGGCGTGGACGGCCGCCCCAGCCCAGCGAGCGACTGGTATGTCGGGAATTCCGCGCGATCCTGGTCGGATTCCGGCGCCCTCGCCACCGCGATGGGCGCCGCGCTGACCTCGACCATCGCTTCGGCCGCAACCTCGCCCAGCACCTCCAGCAGCAGTTCGAGCAGTAGCAGTAGTTCAAGCGGCTCCTCCGGCGGCGGTTCCTCCGGTGGTGGCGGCGGTGGCGGCGGGGGATCTGGGTGGTAGGGAGCGGCTTTGTGCGACTATCGTACGCAGCCGACAACCGGGACGACAGGCATGATCCGCGAGATATTGAAGATGGGCGATCCCCGGCTCTTGCGCGTGGCGAGGCCGGTCGAGGATATGCATAATCCGGCGCTGAAGGCGATCATCGCGGACATGTACGAAACCATGTACGCCGCAGATGGCGTTGGACTGGCGGCGCCGCAGATCGGCATCGACCTCCGCCTGATGATCTTCGGTTTCGATGCGAACCCGCGCTATCCGGATCAGGCGCCGGTGCCGGTCACGACGCTCATCAATCCGTGGCTCGACATATTGACTGACGAAACCGAGGACGGTTGGGAGGGGTGCCTGTCGGTACCCGGCATGCGCGGCCTCGTCCCGCGCGCCACGCACATCCGGTATGGCGGCACACTTGAGGACGGCGGTGAGCTCTCCCGCGAGGTCGAAGGATTTCACGCCCGCGTATTCCAGCACGAATTCGATCATCTGAACGGCGTGCTCTATCCACAGCGCATCACCGACATGACTCAGTTCGGCTTCATCGACGCGCTGTTTCCGGACAGCGCGCTGGCCGCGCTCGAAGGGTGAGAATATTCGGCGCCAATGAAATAGGGTTACAGCGGTAGCCCGACGTCGTTTCGCCGAAACACGGCCCCAGCGTATGTCGGCCACCGGGACGCTTTTGGGATCGGGCGGGAAGACATGACGGACAAAGGTCGAGGCAACGCAGCAACCTGGCTTTTCTGTGCATTGGCGGCGCTGGTGGAGGGTTACGATCTTCAATCGGCCGGCCTCGCCGCGCCGCGGATGGCGCCGGCATTCGGCCTGGCCCCGGGTGAACTGGCATGGGTGTTCAGCAGCAACACCATCGGCCTGTTGTTCGGCGCGCTGATCGGCGGGCGGCTGTCGGACCGGATCGGTCGAAAGGCGCTGCTGATCGCATCCTTGCTGACCTTCGGCGCCTTTTCGATCGGGACCACGCTGGCCTCCGGCCTGTACGGCCTGATCGCGATGCGGTTCCTAACCGGCATCGGCCTTGGCGGCGCGTTTCCCGCGCTGATCGCCCTGGTGGCGGAGACCGGCCGCCCAGACAGCCAGGCGGGCCGCGTGACCATGATCACCGCGGGGATGCCGTTGGGCGGCGCGTTGGCGGGCCTGCTGGTCCTTTCCACAAGCCGGGACTGGACATTCCTGTTCCATGTCGGCGGCGTCGCGCCGATCCTGCTCGCCGTCGCGGGGGCCTGGTTATTGCCGGCCGCCCCGCGCAAGGCCGGGGGCGCCCATGATGACGCCCGGGACGACATGGCCGGGCTGGCCGAGACCTTGTTCGGAGAGCGGCGTGCCACGGCCACCCTGGCCTTGTGGACTGCCTCGTTCGCGACTCTGCTGATTCTGCATCTGCTGCTCAACTGGCTGCCCACGCTGATGCTGGGGCGGGGCCTGGGCCGGTCACAGGCGCTGGGGGCGGCCTTGGCCTTCAGCGTCAGCGGCGCCGGCGGCGCGCTGCTGCTCGGCCATCTCGCGCGGAGCGGCACCCGGCCATGGCTGCTGGGCGCCACCTATGGGGCCATGGCGGTAGGACTGTTCGCGCTGGCCGCGATAACCGGTGCGGCACCGATGATCGCAGCGGCCGCCTTTGTCGGTTTCTTCGTCGTGGGCGCGCAATTCCTCCTCTACGGCCTGTCCGCCACGCTCTACCCGGCGGCGCTGCGCGGTTCCGGCGTGGGCGCCGCGGTGGCCTTCGGGCGCCTCGGCGCCATCGCGGGACCGTTGCTTGCCGGTTTCGTACTGAGCCTGCAGGCGGGTGCGTCAGCGGTTCTTCTCGCTCTCCTGCCATTGGCCGCTATCGCCTTCCTCGCGACGGCGATGCTGCCCGGCGCATCCGGGCGGTACCGGATCATCGCACCTCGCACTGGCGTTAGCGGAGGCTAGCCGGCCGGAAGCCCCTTCCGCGATTTTCGCCGGCCTGCGCTCGGCTGGCGATGGCGTCGCCCGCCCGAATGGTGCAGGTAGCGTGGCAGATGGGGCTTTGGGGCGACGGTCTTTCTATGAGGATGCAGGGTCGCGCTGCGGTGGCGGAGCGAGCGCCGGGCCCCGATCGGGATCGGCCGTGACGCATGGCGGATTTCGGCGACGATCCGGATTCCGACCTTCTCGCGGCCGCGATCGCCGGCAATCGCGACGCGTTCGGCACGTTGCTGCAGCGGCATTATAACCGAATCCACGGCCTCGCCTGGCAGCTGACCGGATCGCGCGCCGATGCCGACGATATAGCCCAGGATGTCTGCTGCACGCTCGTCGAGAAAATCGGGACGTTCCGGGGCGAGGCGAAATTCACCACCTGGCTGTGCGGCATCGTGTTCAACGCGTGTCGCGATCTGCGCCGCCGCCGCCGTTCGTTCAGCGGCTTTGCCGACCGGCTCGCGGTGGTGACTGGCCTGGCACGCGGACCTGACGGGCGCGATCTGCACGACGCGATGTGGCTGAAGAGTGCGATCGCCCGGCTCAAGCCGGTCTATCGCGATGCCGCGGTGCTCGTCGCGGGGCAGCAGCTGACGCATGCCGAAGCCGCCGTCATCCTGGGCGTTGCCGAGGCGACCATTTCCTGGCGCATGCACGAGGTGCGGCGCATGCTCTCGGCCGGCGGGGCCGACTGACCGGAGACCTTTTCAAAAAAAAACGCGATCGGACCCAAGGATATGCCGTCGGCGCGCGTCGCAGGGACATGCGGACGATTTTGCCCGCACGTCAGGGAGAGTTTTTCATGCCCCGTCCATACCATAGGGTCGCCACCGGGGTGGCCGTCCTGCTCCTCGTCTCCTGCTCCCGGTCCGGAGTCGACGAGGCGCCATCGTCGGCGTCGCAAACCGCCGCCCCGTCATCCGAGGCGGACATCGTCGTGACCAGTACGCGCAGGGAGGACTATCAGGCAGCACCGGCGCAGAGCGTCCAGGCCATGTCCCACGCCGAGGTGGCCGCGCCGCCGCCCCCGCCTCCGCCTCCAGCCCCGGGCATGAAAATGCAGCGGATGGCGATGCCTGTCATCGCGCCGCAGGGCATCATGCCGATGCCCGAACGCCATCCGTATCTGCCGATGCCGTACCGCGACACCGGCCGCGACCGCTTCACTGCCGTCGCGGAGAATCCGTTCAAGCTGGTCAAAAGCGAGCCAGTCTCGACCTTCTCGATCGATGTCGACACCGCTGCCTATTCCTTCGTGCGCGCCTCGCTCAACCAGAACGTCCTGCCCCAGCCGGCTGCGGTGCGGACTGAGGAGATGGTCAATTATTTCCCCTATGATTATGCCGCGCCGCGCACCGCGCAGCAGCCGTTCAGCACCAATGTCGCTGTGTTTCCCAGCCCGTGGACGGCCGGCCGGAAGCTCGTTCGGATCGGCATCCGCGGTTATGATATCCAGCACGCCACGCGCCCCCGCGCCAATCTCGTCTTCCTGATCGACACATCGGGATCGATGAACGCCCAGAATAAGCTGCCGCTGGTCAAGCAGTCGCTGGCCATGCTGCTCGACCAGCTGGACGGCGATGACAGCGTCGCGATCGTCACTTATGCGGGCTATGCCGGCACCGCGCTCCAGCCGACGCCGGCCAGCCAGAAGGACCGGATCCTGGCCGTGATCGACCGGCTTGGTGCCGGGGGCAGCACTGCCGGCGCCGAGGGCATCCGCCAGGCCTATGCGCTGGCCGCGCAGAATTTCGATCCGCACGGCGTCAACCGCGTGATCCTGGCGACCGATGGGGATTTCAACGTCGGCATCACCAACCAGGACGAACTCACGGGCTATATCGAGCGCGAGCGCGGCAAGGGCGTGTTCCTCTCGGTGCTCGGCTTCGGCATGGGCAATTACAACGATGCGCTGATGCAGGCGCTGGCGCAGAACGGCAACGGCGCCGCCGCCTATATCGATACCGTCAGCGAAGCGCGGAAGACGCTGGTCGACGAGGCGAGTTCCACCCTGTTCCCGATCGCCAAGGACGTGAAGATCCAGGTCGAGTTCAACCCGGCGGCCGTCGCCGAATATCGCCTGATCGGTTACGAGACGCGGATGCTCAACCGCGAGGATTTCGAGAATGACAAGGTCGATGCCGGCGATGTCGGATCGGGCCAGACCGTCACCGCGCTCTACGAGATCGTGCCGGTCGGCGGCCCGCGCGCGATCGGCGCGTTGCGCTATGCCAGGCCGGAACCGGCCAGCGCGCAGGGCACGGAGATCGGCTTCGTCAAGATCCGCTACAAGCTGCCCAAATCCGATACGAGCCGCCTGATCTCGACACCGATCGATCGCAAGGCGGAAGTAGCCCGTTTCGAGGATGCACCGCGGGATGCGCGCTTCGCCACCGGCGTCGCGGCCTTTGCCGAGTTGCTGCGCGGCGGTCGCCATACCGGCAGCTTCACTTATGGCGACGTGCTGCGCATCGCGACCGCGGCGCGCGGCGAGGACAGCTTCGGCTATCGCTCGGAGTTCATCCAGCTCGTTCGCGCGGCCAACAATGCGCGTTCGATGGCCAGCCTGGAGCGTTAGAACGGGCCGGCCCTGCCGTCGTCACGATGGCGGCGGGGCCACGCGCCGATCGTTCGACCGGCGCCGAATATTGGGTATAAGCTTGGCCGATGCAGTGCCATTTCCCACCTCGTACGCGATCAGCGCTCCTTCTTCGGAAGCACGCGATCGGCGCCGGCATGCGCGGGTAAATGGCGATGGATGACGATATCGCCCTGTCGCTGCCCGAGCCGCCCCCGCCCCGGCCGGCCCGTCGCGACGCAGCGATCGAGGCAGCGATGCGCCGCTTCGATGGGGAGACGCCGCCGGCCACGCGCCCGGCGCGCGTGGCAGGGTCCGGCTGGTGGCCGAAACTGGGCCGCCCGCAAATGGGCGTGCTGGTATCCGCGATGGTGGTCGCGGTGGTCGGCGTTCCGATCGCGCTGCTCTCGATCGACGAGCGTTTTCCCGCCGAGACCGAGCAGCCGCAGCCGGTCCAGCGCGGCGCGGCGCCCTCGCCCGCCGCGCGGGTCGTGCTACCGCCGACATCCCCCGCGCTTCCACCGTCGGATACGGCGCCTCCCGTCCGAACGCCGGCGGCACCCGCCCCATCGCGGGAGAAAGCCGAAGACGCGTCCGACCTCATCACGACAGCCGCACCGGAGATGGCTGCTCCGCCGCCCCCGCCCCCTCCACCACCGCCGCCTCCTCCGCCGCCTCCCCCGCCACCGGCCCCAGCGCCGGTGATGCAGGCGGAACAGAGCTTTGTCGCCGACATCCAGATAAAAACGCGGCGCGCAGAAGCGCGCCTGCAGGCGCCAGCTGCCACGCCTCGGCCGACGCCATCGGCTGCGCTGGCCAATGATGACTCGGACATAGTGGTGACCGGAACGGCGATGCGCCGCCCGGTGCGGCGAGGCGACTGGGATGCCTGCACCGTCAACGATCCGCTGCGCCGGCTGAACAGCTGCAAAAGGCTGGTCGATCCCGGCGCAAAGGGCCCGGCCGGGCGCGCGGGCGCGCGGCTCGCCGACGGCCTGTCGCTCGCGTGGCAGGGCAATCTCGACGGCGCGATCGGCGCATTCGACCAGGCGATCGAACTTCAGCCGCGCCTCGCCTTCGCCTATCTCAACCGCGCCCTTGTCCGGCAGCGGCAGGGCGATATCGATGGCGCCATCGCCGATCTGGACCAGGCGGTGCGTTATGCGCCGACAGCGGCGCGCGGCTATTATCAGCGCAGCGTGATGCTGCGACAACGCGGCGACACCCGCCGGGCCGAACGGGACGAGGAGCGTGCGATCGCGCTCGACCCGGATTATGACGCAGTGGTGAAGTGAGCCGGCATTGAAGATATTGCGATCGATGCACGGTCCATTGCTGCTGCTCGCCGCCGCCCTGCTCGCGGGGCCGCTGTCGGGTCAGGCCAGGTCAGGCGCCCGCACGGTTGCGGCGATCCAGCCGGTGCCGTCGTCCCAGCCCTGGGCGCACATCGCCAGCGACCTGCCGGTCGATCCCGATCTCCGCACCGGCACCTTGCCCAATGGCATGCGCTATGCCCTGCTACGCAACGCCACGCCGCCGGGCCAGGCGTCGCTGCGCCTGCGGATCGATGCGGGTTCGCTGATGGAGCAGGACGATCAGCGCGGCCTCGCCCATTTCATGGAGCATATGGCCTTCAACGGCACGACCAACATCCCGAAGACCGAGCTGATCCGCATCCTCGAACGGCTCGGCCTCGCCTTCGGCGCCGATCTCAATGCCGCTACCGGCTTCGACCAGACCTATTACCAGCTCGAACTGCCGCGCACCAATGACGAGACGGTCGATACCGCGCTGCGCGTGCTGCGCGAGCAGGTGTCCGAAGCGACGATGGCCGACAGCGACATCGCGGCCGAGCGCGGCGTGATCGCGGGAGAGGAGCGGCTGCGCAATTCGCCGGCGCAACGCGTCTGGCAACAGCAGCTCGGCATCCTCGCCCGGGGGCAGAAGGTCGCGACGCGTTTGCCGATCGGCGACATGGCGATCATCGCCACTGCCCCGCGCGAGCGCTTCGTCGACTTCTATCAGCGTCATTACCGGCCATCCCGTGCGACGCTGATCGCAGTCGGCGACTTCGATATCGCCGCGATCGAGACCAAGATCCGCACGGTGTTCGCCAGCTGGCAGCCCAGCGCGCCGGACGGCCCCGAACCCGATCTCGGCACGGTCGCGCCACGTGGGCCGGAGACGCACGTGACGGTGGAGCCGGGCGTGTCATCCGGCATTTCGCTGGCCTGGACCCGCCAGCCGGACCTGCGACCCGACACTGTCGCCAATCGCCGACAGGACCTGATCGAAGGCTTGGGGCTGGCCGTGCTGAACCGGCGCCTGTCAGAACTCTCGCGGATCGACGACGCGCCCTTCCTGAGCGCCGGTGCCAGCGACTCTACGCTGTTGCGTAGCGTCGGCATCGCCACGATGTCCGCCCAGTTCGTCCAGGGCAAATGGCAGCCGGCGCTCGCAACGATCGAGCAGGAGCAGCGCCGGATCGTCCAATATGGCGTGTCCGAGGCGGAACTGCAGCGCGAGGTCACCGGCTGGCGCACCGCCCTGCAGAATGCCGTGAAGGGCGCGACCACCCGCACCACGCGCGGCCTGGCCGGCGCTATCCTCGGCACGGTCAACAGCCGGGAGGTGTTCACCACGCCGCAGACCGATCTCGCCTTATTCGAGGCGACGGACGGCCTCACCGCCGAAACAGTGAACGCCGCGCTGAAGCCGATGTTCAGCGGCGCCGGCCCGCTGACCATGGTCACGTCGCCCGTCCCGATCGAGGGCGGCGAGGCGGCTGTGGCGGCCGCCCTGCAGCGGTCGCGCGCGATCGCGGTCGCCGCGCCGCCGGCGGTCGACAAGCGCGCCTGGCCCTATACCGATTTCGGCAAGGCCGGCCTGGTCGCGAGCCGGCGGGACATCCCGACGCTCGGCACCACCATCGTCACCTTCGCCAACGGCGTGACGCTGACCGTCAAGCCGACCAGCTTCAGCCGCAATTCGATCCTCATCAACCTGCTGACCGGCATCGGCGAGCAGAATTTCTCGCCCGACACGCTCGATCCGCGCGCCAGCACGATCGGCGGCCTGCAACCAGGCGGGCTGGGCAAGATGACGGTCGACGAAATGAGCCGGTCGCTCAACGGCCATGTCGTCGGCGCCGGCTTCTCGACGCTGGGTGACCGATTCCTGCTGAACGGCGCGACGCGGCGCGAGGACCTGCAACTCCAGATGCAGCTGATGACGGCCTATCTCATCGATCCTGCCTTTCGCAGTCAGGCATTCGAACAGATGAAGGCGAATTATCCGGCGATGTACCGGGCCAGCCTGGCGCGGCCGTCAGGCGCGTTCAGCGTGCAGGCCAGGGAATTGCTTGCCGGCGGCGATCGCCGCGCTGCCTTCGTCCCGCCCGAGATCATGGCAGGCTGGTCGATGGATGCGGTGCGGCCGGCGCTGAAGGCGCTGCTGGCGAGTGGCCCGATCCGCATCACCATGGTCGGCGACACGACCGTCGACGACGCGATCGCAGTGACGGCCGCCACCTTCGGCGCGCTGCCGCCGCGCCCGGCCGCCGGCCCACCCGCGCCGGGCGCCGCGGAACGCCGCTTCCCCGCGCCCACCCCGACGCCGCTCCGGTTCAGGCACACGGGACTGGCCGAACAGGGCCTCGGCTATATCGCGTGGCCGGCGACCGACATGATCGACGATCGCAGCGAGGCGCGGCGGATCGAGGTGCTCACCGCGGTGCTCGAACTGCGCGTGCTCGAAGAGATCCGCGAGCGCCAGGCGCTGGCCTATGCGCCGGACGTCGCCGCCAGCTATTCGGATACCTACAAGGGCTACGGCACCATCGCCGTCCAGGCCGAGACGGCGCCGGGGAAGTTGCCCGCCTTCTTCGCTGCGATGGACGCCATCGCCGCGAACCTGCGTGACACGCCGATCAGCGAGGACGAGTTGAAGCGCGCGCGCGAACCGCTGATCGAGGCATCCCGGCGCGGGCGCAACACCAATGGCTGGTGGCTCAACCAGCTGACTCATATCGTCGACCGGCCGCATTATGTCGCGCAGACGCTGACCGCGATCGCCGAGTTCGAGGCAATGACGCCCGCCGATATCCAGGCACTGGCACGGCGCTATCTCCGGCCGGAGACGGCGTGGAGGGCCGAGGTGACGCCCGATATCGCGGCAAAAACGGCTGCCAGATAGCGGGATCGCCTATCCGGTGCGGCCGAGCGCAATGGCCGATCCGGTGAAGGGCAGCACCAGATCATAGCCGGCCGGGGGCGGCACGATCGGCGTCTCGCCGGCGGTGCCGAACTGCGTGACGCCAGGGGCGAGATGGTCAGCGAGATCGTGGCGGCGACCGCCAAACTCGAACGGCGTGCTGGCGATCAGCCGCGCGGTGAACACATTGGTACCGATCAGCTGTACCGTCGTCTTGCCGTCCGGTCCGGTGACCGTCGTGCCGACCACAAGCGTCGCGCGGCGGAAAATGGCGATGCGCTCGCCCAGCGCGAAGGACGCGGGATCGTCGAACGTCCCGGCCGGGCTGCGTTGCAGGTAGACCGAGAATTCCCCGACGGGATCCACGCCGAGCGACAGCCCGCCATTATCGACCCCATGCGCCTTGAACGGCGTGGCGGCGAAGGTGAAATGCGCCGTCGTCTCGCTCCGCTTGCCGTCGAACAGCGGGATGCCGGAGAAGGGCAGGTGCAGGAAATAGCCATAATCGGCCAAACTGCCGTCAGCCGTCGCGTAGAAGCGGCCGGTCACGTACCAGGCGAGTTCGGCGGGAAGCAGAGCGGTCATGCGGCGATCCTGCGGTTGGGGGTCAGAGCTTGGCGGAAAACAGCATGCGGCCCGGCCCGAGCCGGTCGAAGACATGATCGAGTTCAAGTTCCCCGACCGTGAAGCAGCCATCGCTGCGGCCAAGCACCGGCTGGGCCAGCAGGATATCGGAATTCGCGTACCAGGCCGAATGGATGATGATCGCGCGGCTTTCGGCGTTGCTGTTGGTCGGATCGAGGCCGATCAGCCGCTGCGACGCGCCATGTTGGCCTACATAATAGTCCGACGTCAGGAAAACCCCTTCCGACGATGCGTTCGATCCGTCGATGTTCGAGAAGCTCTGCAACCAGCCGGTATGCTCCGGATCGGATCCTTTTCCGTGCGCCACCAGGAAGGATGTCGTCGCGCCATTGGCGAGATCGACCAGATACAGCCGCGGCTGAAATGACGGCGCGGTGAAATCGGCGATGCCGATCCGATCGCGCATGGCGATGCTGCCGCCATGCCGTTCGAGCGCGGCCAGCGATTGTGCCAGCAGGTCGGGACGGACGCGGCACGGCGCAGTGATCGGCGGGAATTCGTCCTGCGCGCGGGCTGGCGCGCCGAGCAGTTCAGGCAGAAGCATCGACGCGGCCAGCGCCCCGGTCGTGCCCACAGCCTGTCGCAAGAATGCGCGCCGCGATGGCGCCGTTTCCCCTGATCGCACCGTCATGTCCCAAGCTCGATCACGGAACGATGATAGCAGAGTCCAGCGGCTGATGCGATCACTGCCAGTGCGCCCGCCCGCCGTGTCGATCGCCCGATTCGGCACAAATCGGCATCGCATGATCTAACAACGGCATTGTCATTTTGTGGTGTTTTTGTACACGGCAGCGGCACAATTTGTTCAATCACTGCGTAAGGGGCGCAATATATGACCGATTCGGGCATAGCCGATATCGATGCGATCGACTACCGCATCCTCCGTGAACTGGCGAGCGACGGGCGCGCATCCGACGTCGCGCTCAGCGAGCGCGTACATCTTTCAAGCACGGCGGTCGCCCGGCGGCGCAAGATCCTGGAGGAACGTGGCGCCGTGCGCGGCTATTCGGCGGACCTCGATATGGCCCGGCTTGGCTTCGGCATCGTCGTGGTCGTGATGATCGAATTGCGGTCGCAGGCGGAGAATGTGCTGATGGAATTCGAAACTGCGGTCGTGAAATGCCCGTCAATGTCCTATTGCAGCTTCGTCTCGGGCAATGTCGATTTTCTCATGATCGTCCATGTGAAATCGTTCGAGGATTACGATCGGGTGTATCGCAGCGAGCTCTCCATGCTGCCGCACGTCGCCAAGATTCGCAGCAGCTTCGTGATGCGCGAAGTAGCCCAGCGGGCCGTGCCGCCGGTCCTGTTGTCCGGACCCGCCTGACGGCCCGATTCCGCCGATTCGGACCGAATCCGTGCTAATATGGGAATCCGGCCAGCTGACCGTATGCCGCGCCTACAATCTGTCATAAATTGCCGAACGGCGCAGGAATCGCCGCAAATAATGAAATCAGACGCCTGAAAATAGCGACATCCCCCAAGACAATTCTGCTAATCTTTCGACAGGCAAGCTCCACCAGAGAGCTGCCGTCCAAGGGAGAAACCATCAAGCAAGCCAGGGACCCGGCGCTGACGCATCCGTCAGTGCCGCGGGAGAATTGCATCCTGGTTACATGGTTAAGATAGTGTTTCGATCATAACACTGTTCTTGAAGAACAGGTTAAAGGGAGAGGTTGCCCAGGGAGTAACAACAATCGGGGGCGACCATGACGACTCTATTCAGCGCAAATACTTGTTCCGGCCGCAGCCTTTTCAGGCAGTATAGTCTTTCGAGCGTCGGCATTTTGGCCTTGGCCATTGCCGTCCAGCCCGCCATCGCCACTGCGCAGACCACGCCCGTCGCCATGACGAGCGCCGAGGAGGCGGCGCCCCCGCCGGCCGCCGAGCCGAGCCTGGCCGCGCAGGAGCTGGAAGCGGAGACGACTGGCGACATCACCGTCACCGGCACGCGCATCGTGCGCGACGGTTATAGCGCACCGACCCCGGTCAGCGTGATCAGTACCGAGGAAATCAACCGCGAGGCGCCCGCCAATATTTCCGATTTCGTGAACACGCTGCCGGCTGTCCGCGGATCGGGCACGTCGGCGAATTCCAACGGCGCGCTTTCGAACGGCGGCGCCGGCATCAACACCGTCAACCTGCGCGGCCTGGGCGCGAACCGCACGCTGGTGCTGGTCGACGGGCAGCGCTCGGTCCCGTCGACGAACACCGGATCGGTCGACGTCAACACCATCCCGCAGGCACTGATCGAGCGCGTCGAAGTGGTAACCGGCGGCGCATCTTCCGCTTATGGCTCGGACGCCGTTTCAGGCGTCGTCAACTTCATCCTGAACAAGAATTTCACCGGCCTCGAAGCCGAATATGAGCACGGCGTCACCACGTATGGCGATGCCCCGAACCACAAGGTGAGCCTGACGGCCGGCACGTCGTTCGCCGACGGCAAGGGCCATATCACCGTTTCGGGCGAATATTTCACGCAAAAGGGCGTCCACACGGTTGACCGCGACTGGAACAACACTGGTTTCTTCCGCGTCAACAACCCACAATATATAAAAGCGGCCTGCGAAGACACCTCTGCCGCGACGACCTGCTATCCCGAATACCTTGTCACCTCGAACGCCGGCGTCTCCGGCTTCGCACCTGGTGGCCTGATCACTGGCGCGACTCGCGCCAGTGACGGCCTAGCGGCGACCGGCGCGACCCTCGCCGCCGTACGGGGCATATATTTCGGATCGGTCAACCCCGCGACCGGCTATGGTTCGATCAACCATCTGAATTTCGGTGCTATCGGCGGCCAGTGGATGGTCGGCGGCGATCGGGAAATCACCAGCGCATCGCACACTGGTTCGGCAACACTGCAGCCGTCCGAAAAGCGCCAGTCCGCCTTCGGCCGCCTGAGCTATGAATTCTCGCCGGCACTGCACGTGTTCGGGCAGTTTGCCTATAGCCGGTACCGCGGGCAAAGCTATTATCAGCAGACCGCCAGCACCGCGGTCAGCATCAAAAGCGATAACGCCTTCCTCTCGCCCGAAGTCAAAGCGCTGATGGCGACAAATGGCCTGTCGGCGGTCACGGTTGGTGCCGGTAACGTGTTCATCGATCCGCAAGGCTCGGATAACACACGCGAAGTCTTTCGCTACGTTGCCGGCGCGGACGGCGAATTCGATGCGCTTGGCCGCAACTGGAAATGGGATGTCTATTATCAGCGCGGCATGACCAAGACTAAAGAAGGGCTGACCAATGCCTGGCTCAGCCAGCGCTACACCGACGCAACCGATGCCGTAGTTGTTACGGCGGCAAACCGCGGTACGTCGGGCCTGGCGCTCGGCAGCATCGTTTGCCGGACGTCGCTGACCGCCCCGACGAACGGCTGTGCCCCGCTCAACGTTCTCGGTGTGGGGGTTCCGACCCAGACAGCAGCCATAAGCTACATCACGGGCGGCAACCGAAGCCCGCTTCGCAACCAGCGGCTTACGCAGGACGTCGCCGCGTTCAACTTCTCGACCAACAGCTTGTTCGAACTGCCGGCCGGTCCCGTATCGCTCGCCTTCGGCGGCGAGTGGCGCAAGGAAGGAATCAGCGGTTCGGTCGATCCATTCTTCCAACCCGGCCGGGATGCCCAAAATAATCTCGTCGGGACCTGGCTTTACGGCAACTTCCTGGTGAACACCGGCACATACAATGTGAAGGAAGCCTATCTTGAAACCGTGATCCCGATCATCGATGGCATGGATTTCAACGGGGCGGTCCGCGCCACCGACTATTCGACGTCGGGCACCGTAGCGACGTGGAAGGCCGGCCTCACCTGGCAGGCCATTGACGATATCAAGCTACGCGGCACCATCTCGCGCGACATCCGCGCGCCCAATCTCGCCGATCTATATGCTCCCGGTGGCGGCGCCTCCAACTCGGTCGCTCGCCCTGGCAACGCCTCAGATCGCTTGATCACCTCGAACCTCGGCAATCCCAATCTAGCTCCCGAAGTTGCCAGGACCTACGGGGCTGGCGTCGTCTTCACGCCTACCTTCCTGCCGGGCTTCGCCGCATCGGTCGATTATTACAATATCGAACTAAAGGGCGCGATTTCGTCCTACGGCATCCAGACGATCGCCGATCAATGCTATCAGCAGCAGATCGCTCAGGCCTGTAACGCAATCATCAACGCCAATGGTCGCGGGTTGGACACCGACATCATCAGCATCGAGGTCATCCCGCAGAACTTCGTCAGCATCAAGAGCAGCGGCATCGATTTCGAGGCAAGCTATCGCCGGCCGATTGGCCCAGGCACTCTGTCATTGCGCGGACTCGCCAGCTACGCGATCGCACAGAAAACCGCCAATTTCGTGGTCGCCGAGACCGACGCTGCAGGCCAGAATACGGGTGGCCTGCCTAATTGGACATACCGCTTCTCGGTTGGATACGACTTTAGCTCGGGCTTTGGCGTACAAGCCATTGCTCGGGGCGTGTCGAGTGGCGTTTATGATAACAACGCCATCGTCTGCGACACGAATTGCCCGGCTTCCAGCGCAGACTTCCGCACGATGAACCTCAATTCGATCCCTGGCGCGACCTATTTCGACATGAACGCGAGCTACAAATTCGAGGTCGCGGGTGCCAAGTCGGAAATCTATTTCTCGATCCGCAACCTGTTGAATACCGATCCGGTCCTGGTCGCCAACGGCCCGACGGGCGACAACACCGAAGCCTATCCGCAGACCAACCGTGCCCTGTACGACGTGCTTGGCCGGGTGTTCCGCCTGGGCGTGCGGTTCAAGATCTGATCTTTTTAGAACAAGAAAATCGAGGATGATGTTTCGATGAAGAAGATGCTTGGCCTTACGGCCGCCCTGCTATCCACCGCGCTGTACGTTCCCGCCGCTCATGCCGAGGCCAAGCCGGCGCTCAAGGCGGCGGCGGCGGCTAATGTCGATGCTCACGCGAAGCTGATCCAGGAGATGGTCGATTCCATCTACAGCTTCGCCGAGCCCGGTTTCCAGGAGTTCAAGACGTCCGAATACATCACCGGCATCCTCGAAAAGGAGGGCTTCAAGGTCACCCGCGGCGTGGCCGGCATCCCGACCGCCTTCACCGCGACCTGGGGCGAGGGCGGCCCGCTGATCGCGCTGGGCAGCGATATCGACGGGCTGCTCGGCCTGTCGCAAATGCCGGGCACGCCGAAGATCACGCCAATGGTGCCAGGCGCGCCGGGGCATGGCGAAGGCCATAATTCCGGCATGCCGCTGATCGTCGCCGCGGCGATCGCTGCCAAGGACGTGATGATCAAGAACGGCATCAAGGGCCGGCTGATGATCTGGCCGGGCGTGGCCGAGGAACTGCTCGCGACCAAGGCCTATTATGTGCGCGAGGGCCTGTTCAAGGATGTCGACGCCTCGATCTTCACCCATGTCGGCAATCGTTTCGGCACCGGTTACGGAGAGATGGGCAATAACGGCATGGTCTCCGTGGAATATACCTTCCACGGCAAGACCTCGCACGCGGCGGGCGCGCCCTGGGCCGGGCGCAGCGCGCTCGACGGCGTCGAGGTGATGGACATTGCGTGGAACATGCGCCGCGAACATCTGCCGCTCACCCAGCGCTCGCATTACGTCATCACCAATGGCGGCGGACAGCCGAACGTGGTGCCGGGCGAAGCATCGGTCTGGTATTATTTCCGCGAGCAGACCTTCGATTCGATCCGCAAGCTCTACGAGACGGGCAACACCATCTCCGAAGCAGCGGCGATGGCGACGGGCACGACGGTCACGCGGCGCGTGCTCGGCTATGCCGCCCCCAATTACGGCAACAAGCCGATGGCCGAGGCCGCCTATGCCAATATCAAGGCCGTCGGCATGCCGAAATGGTCGGCCGACGACCAGGCCTTCGCCAAGGCCGTGCAGGTCTCCAACGGCCTTAAGCTCCAGCCGCTGTTCGACACGATCGCCCCGCTCTCCACCCCGGAAACGCGCGGCCCCTCCAATGGCGGCGGCTCCGATGACATCGGAGACATCATGTGGACGGTGCCGACCATCACCATCGGTTTCCCCTCCAACGTGCCCAGCACGATCGGCCATAACGTGACGGCGGCGATCGCGATGGCGACCCCGATCGCACACAAGGGCGCGGTGGCGGGCGCCAAGGCAGTGGCGATGACGGTGCTCGATCTGATGACGACGCCGAAGCTGATTGCCGACGCCAAGACCTATTTCAACACGGTCCAGCAGAAGGACCAGAAATATGATCCGGTGCTGACCGCGGCCGACAAGCCGGCGATCGACCTGAACACCCAGCTGATGGCGCAGATGCGCCCCCAGATGGAGAAATTCTACTATGATCCGGCCAAGTACAGCAGCTACCTCGAGCAGATGGGGGTGAAATATCCCGCACCTGCCTCGCCGCCCCCTCCGGCGACGAAGTAGCGGCTTTCGGGGAGGCGGCGTCGGCACGCCGTCGCCTCTCCGACCCCTCCCGGCTGCGGCCGGCGAACGACATCATGAAATCGGGACTGGTCAATGAACAAGGCGAAGCTGCTCACTTCCTCGCTCGGCGCGATCTGCCTGGTCGCCCTTGCCCTGCCCGCCACCGCGCGACCGGCCGAACCGGCAAAGGGCGTGGCGCTGCCGCAGCGCGCCGACGGCTTCGTCCCCTTCTTCTTCGACAGCGCCAAGGGCCGCGTGCTGATCGAGATCCCGGCATTCGACGAGGACGTGCTCTATTATGTGTCCGCCGCGACCGGCGGCGGCTCCGTCGAGCTGCCATTCGATCGCGGCGTGGTGGATAGCGCGGTGATCCGCTTCCAGCGTGCCGGCGGCAAGGTGCTGGTGACCGAGCGGAACCTGCGCTTCCGCTCGCTCTCCGGCGATGCAGCGCATGCGGCAGGCGTGGAGGATTCCTTCCCGACCTCCACGCTCGCCGCTTTGCCGATCGAATCCGACAGCGGCGGCCGCGTCGTCGTCGATGCGACATCCTTCTTCATGCGCGACGCCGGCAATGTCGAAGCGCAGCTGCGCCGGACGAACCAGGGCAGCTTCAAGTTCGATGCCGGCAAGAGCGTCTTTTATCCAAAGCGCATGAAGGCGTTTCCGGACAATACCGAGATCGAGACGGTCGCGACCTTCACTGCCGACAATCCCGGCGCACTGGTGAGCGGCGTGACGCCCGATCCGCGCCTGCTGACGATGCGCATTCACCACAGCTTCCTGCGCGCGCCGACCGGCTATACCCCTCGCGCAGCCGATCCGCGCATCGGCGTGAGCGCGATCCGCTTCCAGGATTATTCCAAACCGTTCAGCGACGGGCCGGAGGAAAGCTGGATCACGCGCTGGCGCCTCGAAAAGAAGGATCCCACGGCCCCGATCAGCGATCCGGTCAAGCCGATCACCATCTATTTCGATCCGGCCATCCCGGCGCCGATCCGCCACACGATGAAGCAAGGCCTGTTGTGGTGGAACAAGGCCTATGAGGCGGCCGGTTTCAGCAACGCGATCGTCGCGCTCGATGCGCCGGCCGACATGGACCCGATGGACATCCGCTATTCCTATGTCCTGTGGATCAACCGCGACGAGCGCGGCTTTTCCAGCGGCGGCACCTATCGCGATCCACGCACCGGCGAGATCATCGGATCAAAGGTGCGGATGGACACCCACCGCATCCGCACCGTCGGCAATTACTGGGACACCTATAGCGGCGGCCTGCCCGCCGACGGCAGCGGCATCACCATCGCCGATCCCAGCCTGCTGAGCGAGGACACGATGGCGACGATGCCGGCCGGACAGCGCGACATGGTGCTGCTGCGTCAGGCGCTGCTCACCGCGCACGAGCTTGGCCATGCCCAGGGCTTCGGCCATAATTTCGCGTCGAGCCTCAACGACCGCGCCTCGGTGATGGAATATCCCACGCCGCGCGTGAAGGTGGTGAACGGCAAGCTGGATCTCAGCGAATCCTTCCAGAAGCAGATCGGCGCCTACGACACCTATATGGTCCGCTACGCCTATACGCCGCTGCCGGCGGCGTCGGAAAAGGCGGGGCTCGACGCGATCGTCGCGGACATGCGCGCCAAGAAGATCCTCTACGTGCCCGACACCGATCCGCGCTGGACCTGGTATGACGACCGCGCCACGCCGACCGAGAATCTGAGCGAGGCGCTGGCGGCGCGCTCGATCATGATCGCCAATTACGGGCAGCAGATGCTCAAGACGGACGAGCCGGTCGGCTCGCTGCGCAACATCCGGCTGTGGATGGCCTATCTCCATCACCGCTACGCGATCGAATCCGGCCTGAAATATGTCGGAGGCCAGTTCACCAACATCGTTGTCAAGGGCGAGACGCTGCCGGCGACCGAGTTCATCCCGGCCAAACTGCAGCGCGACACGCTCGGCCTGTTGATGGAGGCGATAGAGCCGAAGAACCTCGCCCTGCCCGAATCCCTGCTGGTGCAGCTGACGCCAGATCCGGGCAACAATCTGGAGGATCTGTCGACTGACGACGCGTTCGATCAGTTGCGCGCCGCGCGCATCCTTGCCGGCATGGTGGTCGAGCCGCTGTTCGACGCCGCGCGGTCGGCGCGCATGGTCGCGCTCGCCGCCCGGCAGCCCGATACGCTGACCTTCCCCGAGCTGGTCGACACGGTGCTCGCCCACAGCTGGAGCGCCGGGTCCGACGCCACGCCGTCAGCCCGCGCGCTGCGCCGCGTGACGCAACAGGTCGCGCTGGAATCCATGATGATGCTGGGCGGCAGCGACGAAGCGGCGCCCGAAGCGCGCGCCTATGTGCTCGACAAGCTCGCCACTCTGGCAACGACGCTGAAGACCCGCGCCGGGGCCGATGCGCTCACCAGCGCCTATTACCGCCAGACCGCACGCGACATCGGCCATTACCTCGAGGACCCGAAGGCCAATGCGCCGAAAACGGCGACGCCCGCCTGGGGCAAGGGGCCGCGCTCGCGCTTTCCGCAGCCGCCGGGGCCGCCACTGGGCTGACCCCGCTCGGCTGCGGCGCAGACGCTACTTCTTTGCGTTCTGCTTGAGGAAGGCGATGACGTCCGCCTGGTCCTGCGGCTTGGGCAGGCCGATGAAGATCATCTTCGTGCCCGGCACCGCCTGGCGCGGCGCCGCGAGGAAGGCGGCCAGCGTCTTGTCGTTCCACACGATGGAGGATGCCTTCATCGCCGGCGAATAAGCGAAGGTGGTGACGGCCGCCGCCTTGCGGTTGACCACGCCGCGCAGATTGGGGCCAAGGCCGCTCTTCCCGGTCGGATCGAGGCTGTGGCACGCCGCGCATTTCTTGAACACCAGCGCGCCCGCTACCGGATCTGCCGGCGGCGCGGCCGATGCCGCGGTCGAGCCGGCGAGCAATGCGATTACGGTCAGGCCAAGATATTTCATGCGGATCCTCTCATACGCCTTGTCGATCCCGCACTCGCTTATTCCAGTTGAACGGAGGATGAGCGGCGATAGGGACTTGATCCCTTAAAACGATGCTTTGCCATGGTTGCAACGCACAATGATCACGACCGTTCGATCGCGCGCATGCCCTTCGTCGACAGGCTCCGAAAGGTGACCGACCAGCGCCGCTCCGCCATCGCCGCGATGCTGTGTTCCCAGCCATGCCGCGCCTCGCCGGAGAGATGATAGATCGAGCGCGGCGCGATCGGGAGCGCCGCACGATCGAACCCCGCTTCGCGCCGCCGCCGCAACCGCAGGACGGCAGGCGCCTCGAGCGAGATGCCGACGACATGTTCGAACACCGGCCGGTCGCGATGCCAGCCGATGCCGGCGCCGGGATCGTAGCGCACGACCAGCGACTGGACGAGGTCGTCGACCGCCAGCCCGGCAAACTCGGCGGCCCGGGCGCGCAGCGACAGCAGGAAATCCGGGATCGGCTCGGTCGGCCCGAAACTCGCATCGTCGAAATCATAGCGCCAGCCGAACGACGCGGTCAGCCGCTTGCCGGTCCACCCCTGGAAACGGAACGGCGTCACCTCGATCGCATCGAGCGCGGCGACGAGCGCGCGCTCCTCCTCCGGCGTGACGATATCCGGCGCATAGGCCAGCCCGTGCGGCAGGCCAGCCGGCACCGGCACGCCAAACAGGTCGCTCTGCGCCGCCATCACGCCGGGGCCGCGCCGCCGAAGCTCGCTGACCCGAGCGGCGCTTCCTCGCCGCGCGAATAGGTGCCGGTGATCACCCCCGCCGCCAGCACATGGCCCCGGATCGCCTCGACAATCGCCGACCGCCCCGGATTGGCGTCGAGCGCCGGGGTGCCGGCAAGCGCGAAGAGCTGGAAGACATAGTCGTGCGAGCCGTGCCCGGTCGGCGGATCGGGCGGCAGCCAGCCTTGCGCGAAATAGCTGTTGCGCCCCACGTCGCGCCCGTCGGTTGCGCCGGCCCCGTCCGCCGCGATCGCGCCTTCGGCCAGGCGCCGCTCATCAGCCGGCATGTCCCAGATCAGCGCATGAACCAGCGGATTGAGCGACGGCGCATCCGCATCCTCGACGATCAGCGCCAGGCTCTCGGTGCCTGCAGGCACCTCCCCCCAGACCAGAGGCGGGGAGACCCCGGCCCCGTCGGCGGTGAATCGCTCGGGCAGGCGCGCGCCGTCCGCAAAGGCCGGGCTCGACAGGTCGATCGACGCGCCGGTCAGGCCAAGCGCCGGATCGGCGACGGCAAGCCGGCCGTGGCCGGCGCGCACGCCGTGCAGCATCCGTCCCAGCCAGTGCGGCACATGTTCGAGCATCGCTCCCCTCCTTCGTGCGTTAACGTGCACAGAAGAACCCGCGGGCGTCGCGAGGTTTCCACGGGGCACATCGATGAAGATCGCGACCTATAACGTAAACGGCATCAATGGCCGCCTTCCCGTCGTGCTGCGCTGGCTGGCGGAACGCCAACCCGATGTGGTCTGCCTGCAGGAGCTGAAGGCGCCGCAGGAGAAATTCCCCATCGCGGCGATCGAGGCCGCTGGCTATCACGCCATCTGGCACGGCCAGAAAAGCTGGAACGGCGTCGCCATCCTCAGCCGGGTCGGTCCGCCGGTCGAGACGCGGCGCGGCCTGCCGGGCGATCCGGACGAGACGCAGAGCCGCTATATCGAGGCGGCGGTGAACGGCGTGCTCGTCGCCGGCCTCTATCTGCCAAACGGCAATCCCCGGCCCGGCCCGAAGTTCGAGTACAAGATGCGGTGGTTCGACCAGTTGATCGGCCATGCCGCCGAACTGATGGCCAGCGGCATGCCGGTGATCATCGCCGGCGACTTCAACGTGATGCCGACGGAGCGCGACGTGTACAAGCCGGAGCGCTGGCTCGACGATGCGTTGTTCGCGCCCGAGGTCCGCGCCGCCTTCTTCCGGCTGATCGACCAGGGCTGGACCGATGCCTTGCGCACACTCCATCCCGACGATACGATCTACACCTTCTGGGATTATTTCCGGAACGCCTACGCCCGCAACGCCGGACTGCGCCTGGATCACCTCCTGCTCAGCCCGACGCTCGCCCCCCGCCTGCTGGCCGCCGAAGTCGACCGCGACGTGCGTGGCTGGGAAAAGAGCAGCGATCACGCGCCGGTGTGGGTGGAGATCGCCGACGCACCCTAGGCGCGCGGTGTGCGGTCTTATAAACTGGCATCATGCTCTATCTCGCGATCAAGGCGCTCATTTCCGGCATCATCATCGCCGCCGTTTCGGAGATTGCGAAGCGCAGCCCTGGCTTCGGTGCGCTCGTTGCGTCGCTGCCGCTGGTCTCGGTGCTCGGCATGATGTGGCTGTGGCACGACAAGCCAGACGCCGCCATCATGGCGGATCACGCCAGCGCCACCTTCTGGTACGTGCTGCCGTCGCTGCCGATGTTCCTGCTGATCCCGGCGCTGTTGCGCCAGGGCGTATCCTTCTGGCTGGCGTTGCTGGCCGGCTGCGCGCTCACCATCGCGCTCTATCTCGCGATGATATGGCTAGGCCCGCGCTTTGGGCTGCGCCTGTAGCACGCGCGCCTGCAGGCGCGCGGTGAGTGCGCGCTAAAAATCGGACTAACGTACGTTAATCTTTCCCTTTTCAGGCGAGAAAGAAGGAACGGCGCTGTGTTGCACGGGTTGGAGAAGCTCTTGCGACGTTCCCCGCCCGGCGCCTTCGTCACTCGGAACCGGCAGGCGCCGGGCACTCATTGAGGAGTGCAGCCATGGTTGACGTAATCGAGCGAACCGACGTGATCCGCAAACTGTTCGTGATAGGCCTGCGCGATGCGCATGCCGTCGAGCATCAGGCGCTCGCGCTGATGGACCGGCAGATCAGCCACCTCGCCAATTATCCCGAAGTCGAGCAGCGGCTGCGCGAGCATCGGGTGGAAACCGAGCAGCAGATCAAGCGGCTCGACGAGATCCTCGCCATGCTCGATGAAAAGCATTCGGCGATCAAGGACACGGCCTTGAGCATATCCGGCAATCTCGCAGCGTTTGCGCACATGCTCGCCCCTGACGAGATACTGAAGAACAGCTTCGCCAATTTCGCTTTCGAAAATTTCGAGATCGCCAGCTACAAGGGGCTGATCACCATCGCCGAGGCGGGTAATTTCGGCAACGCAGTCCCGTTGCTGGACGCCACCCTGCAGGAAGAAGAAGCCATGGCCGCGTTCTGCGATCAGTCGCTACCCACCATCGTGAACCGGTATCTGAGCCTCCGCGCCGCCGGCGAAACGGCGAGTCATTGAATCCTGCGCCCGGGCGGACTCCCCGCCCGGGCGACGGGCCAAAGATGACCGCAAGGTCCGGCTACATCGGCCGTCGCTCGAGATAGAGATAGGCCGGATCGAATTCGGCGACCTTGCGCAGGCCGTCACGGTCGAGAATCTCCACCCGGCCCTTGCTGATACTCACCAGACCCTGCTCGCGCAGTTGGCGCAACGTGCGATTGACGTGGACCGCGGTCAGGCCGAGGCACTCCGCCAGATCGACCTGTGTGAGTCTGAGGTCATAGCCGCTGTCGTCCGCCAGCCCGACCAGGCCGAGGCGCACCTGCAGTTCGCACAGAAGATGCGCCGTCTTGGACAGCGCAGTGCGCCGGCCCAGCGACAATTCCCACTCGCGGTGGATCGCGGCATCGAGATTGGTCGTGAACCAGTAGATCCGCGCGAGGTGGGGATGCTCCTCCGTGATGCGCGTCAGCCGTTCATGTGGCACCAGCGCGATCCGGCAAGGCGACAGCGCCATAATGTTGTGATCGAGCCGCTTCAGTGTGAAGCTGTGCAGATCGACGAAATCCCCGGCGACGTGCAGTTCGGTGATCTGCCGTTCTCCGTTGCGCAGATCCTTGTAGCGGCACATCAGCCCGTCGAGCAGCATTGTCGAGTTCGACAGCAGGTCGCCCGCACGGATGATCGTCTTCCGGGCGGCAACCTCGTGCGCGCTTCCGGCGGCTTCGCGGATCACCCGCTCCTCCTCCGCGCTGACCTCGTCGCGGGCGCGCAACTTGCGTAGATGCTTGTCGATCATTGGTTCGGCGCGCGCGGCGGCAGCACGTCGACTGCCTCCGAAAAGGCGACGACGAGGATCTGCACCCCCGCTTCGTCGAGGATCTCGAGCCGCCCGTTCAGGTCGAGCGCGCCTGAATCTACTTCACTCGCCAGAATCGAGCGGATATTCGCCAGCGCGGCGGCGTGCGCCTCCGCCGGCCCGGCAAAATCCTGTCCCTCCTCGTCGGGGGTCAGGCCGTCGCCATTGTGAAGGTGGAAATAATAACGTGCCATGAAGGGCCGAACGCCGGAGCGACGGTTTCGCTCCTGCGGCCGGTCGCCGTGGCACCCCCCCGTCGACAACAAGCCGAACGACCTATCCTATCAAAAGTTAAGTTATGGAAATTATTGAAAGAAAACCCACCACGACCTGACCAGAAAACAACATTTGTTTTCGATTTCCGACGTCACGTGTTAAGGACCGTCTATCGCCGGTAGGTTAAGCCCGGGTACGGCGACTGAGAGATGCGTGAGCTCCCGCCCAACGGAGAGCCCACATGTCATCCGACGACTCGATACAAAACAAGATAGTCCGAAAGCTCCAGACGAGGGCGTCGCTCGACGATGCGGATCGCGCGGCCATCATGGCGCTGCCCTTTGTCGAGCGTGTCTTCGAGGCGCCGGCCTATATCCTGCGTGAGGGCGAGCCGGCCCGAAAGCATTGCAGCTTCATCATCTCTGGCCTCGCCTTCCGGCAGAAGCTGGCGGCGACCGGCGCGCGGCAGATCGTCTCGCTGCACATGACGGGCGATTTCCTCGATCTCCAGCATCTGTTCCTCAACCGGGCCGATCACAGCGTGCAGGCGCTGAGCCGGCTCGTCACCGCCGAAATCGAACGATCCGCGCTACGCGATCTGGTGCAGCAGCATCCGGCGATCGGCAACGCGATGTGGATCGACGGGCTGGTCGATGCCTCCATCTCGCGCGAATGGATCCTGAATGTCGGCCGCCGCGACGCCAGGGCGCGCGTCGCGCATCTGCTATGCGAGGTGTCGTTGCGCATGGAAGCCGCGAAGATGACCAATGGCGCCGGCTATCATCTGCCGCTGACTCAGGAGCAACTGGGCGATGCGGTCGGGCTGACCAGTGTGCACGTCAACCGCACGCTGAAGGCGCTGGCCGAACAGGGGCTGATCATACGCGACCGGCGCCATATCCGCTTCGACGACATTGATCGGCTACGCGCCGCGGCGGATTTCAGCGCGCTGTATCTGCATCTCGACCAGAACCTGCCGATCCCGTTCTAGCAATATCGGGAATCGCCGGCGGCCCGGCCGCGGTACGGCGCTCATATTCTGCGGCCAGCCGGCGATGGGCCAGCGCTACGACATTTTCCGTGCAGCCCTCGGCGATCTCGCGCTCGCGTAGCGCGCGTTGCCGGAAATAGCTGTAATCGTCCCGTTCGGTCATCAGCGACTCCATCGCCCGCCCCGGCTCTGGAACACCAACCCTACATAGCGAAAACTCCGCTTTCGTTAAAGCATGTTAACGATCACATGGCGGGGCTCGCCGATACCACCAATCCGGTTCAATCCCAGCTCAGCACCAGCCGCCCGTTTGCCGGCACGACATAGTCGATGCGGTCGGCCGACACCGATTTCGGCCTGATCACATCGCCTCCCACCGTCACCACCCGAGTCCTGGGCAGCTTGCGGCGCTTGACGCGGACCAGGCTGAGCGCGGCAAGGCAGGTATCGCCCCCGTCGAAGGAGATCGTCATCGCATGGTCAGCCGTCCGTTCGCGCGCGCGGATGAAATGATTGGCGTGGAGCAGGAAGGGCGCGTCATCGACCTGATGGAAGGACCGGGTCGCAAAGACGAAGGCCGCGCCGGCGCCGTATATCTCCTGCCCGACCTGCCCGGCCGGCTGGCCGTCGGGATAGAGATCCTCGAGCGGGAAGGAGAGCGCCCGGTCGATATGACCGTTGCGGATCTCGGTCGCCAGCATCTCCTTTGGCAACGCATCCGGATAATAATACCACGCCCGGTCGAGCGCATATTTGCAATATTCCGCTACCAGCATGCGCACCGCCGGTTCCAGATCCGGCCCGCTGTCATCGAGATAGCGCTCGAACGCAGCGAAGCTGTCGAAGCATTCGTAGATCGCCATGTACGGCGCATCCTGCAGGCAGGTGACGCCCAGAAAATTGCGGTAATGCTTTGCGAACGCGATCTCCGATTCCCAGATCTCGCTGTTGTGGAAGAAACTCGCCAGATAGACATAGCTCTGGTCGAGGTAGCGCTGATCGTCGGTTATCCGCCACAGCCGCATGCACGCAGCCGCGCCCCAGGCCGTCAGGTTCGCCTGGTAATTGAGATTGAAGCGCCGGCCCATCGCCGCCTCGATCGCAGCGCGCGCTTCCTGCAGATACTCGTGATTGTCGGTCAGTTCATAGGCCTGGAGCATCACCCAGGCATAGATGCCGCCGACATCGGTCTGGCCGCGATCGTCCCCGGCCTTCTCCGTAATCACCGTGAAGTCGGTGACCTTGTACATGATCGGCCAGTCATAGTTGAAATGCCGCGCGGCCTTCACGCCGAAATCCACCGATTTCAGGAACAGCCGGCGCATCGCCTGATCGCCGTGCAGCGCCAGCCGGCCGAGATTGAGCATCGGATGGTAGAGATACCAGCTGTCGACGGCATCCTTGTCCTTGTCCTTGCCGACGTTTGGCAGATAGCGCCGCAACGTTTTCAGTTTCGGGTCGTAGAACCGGCTCAGCCCAGCCTTGAATTCGGCTTCGAGCGGATGCGGCGTACCATGCCAGCAGCCCCAGTCATGGATCGCCGAGAGCAGTGACATCTGCACCATGATGTCGGGATATTCGGCCCCGGTATAGGGATGCACATAGCGGTGGCCATAATGGCGGATCGTAGCATCAGGCGCTTCGTCGAGGTCCCGCAGGGTCAGCTCGGCCCGGGCGATCCAGTCGCGATACTCGGTAATGGGCAGATCGAGCTGCTGATAGGCGACCCCGAGCATCTGGAGAAACTGCCGCGCCGATTCCGCTTCGGACGGCGGCCCGTCGTGCCGGAAGACCAGGATCGCGTCGGATAGCGTGACTTTGACGCCGGCCGGCAGCGGTTCGGTCGGCGGCGTGCCGCTCTGCGGCGGGGTGGGCGGAAGATAGCCGAGCTCGGGCCAAACGCCCCCCACCGCCCCATCCGGCTTCGTGCCCGTCGCGAGATAATAGGGGTTCATCGCCGTGAGGTTCTGGAAATAGAGGATGTTGCCGAACGCTGGTTCGTCGATCCGGAAATAGAGCAGGCCGCTGTTGAGCCCGCGCTGAGACGCCTCGACATGGCCGACCGCCCCGGCCGGATCGTCCAGCGCATCAAGCGGATAGAGATCGCGCGGCAGGAACGGGACGAGCAGCGGCACCGCCGGCGTGAGTTCGACCGTGACCCGGATATGCTCAAGTGCGTCGCCACCCGAACGCACCACGATTTCATGCAGACCGAGCGCGCTCGTCACCTTCAGCCGGGCTGCCTCGCCGTCGACGATCTTCTCGACGCTGCACTCGAAGTCGCCCTCGGGCACGAACGCCGTCCGCACCGCCAGCCCGCCCTTCCCCTCGCGCCGGATCAGCGCCCACACCGAATCCCCGGTCGCGCGCAGCTCGACCATGAGGCCGCCTGCAGCGAAACGCGTGAGGCGGCGGCTGCTCCCCGTCTTCAGCGCCTGGCGCAAGGCAAGCGAGAAGGGTGTCAGGCCGGGCAGATCGCGGGCTTCTATAAGGGCGGTCATCGGTCTTCCTTTCAGGCGCGAAAACCGGCCTTGCCCGCTTCCGTTCCGCCAGATCGCCCGGTGTCGCAATAAAATGACTATTCCGGCTACGAAACGACTCCCATCAGCAGTTGCGCGAAGGTTTCGTTAGCGTTTCGAATATATTTAGGTTGTCAGCCGTCCGATCGGAGATGGCATGGGAGGGATCGCGTTGAATCGCACAAGCGTTCGCTCTCTCGACTATGCCGGAAAGGCCATGGTCCCACCTGCCGCACAAGGGGGGCCTGCCGCGCCAACCCTGCCGAATACTCAAGAATCGATTCTGTATCGCATCCTTCTGCTCGCTACCGAAGCGGTCGGCGCGCCGATCGGCTTCATCAGCCTCGCCGCCGCCGGGCGGCAGCTGGTGCGGGTGCAGGTCGGAATCAACGGGCCGTTGCGCCCCGCCGACGCGCTGCTGCCGGCCCGCCTGATCGACCGCGCCGAACCGATCGTCATCGGCGATCTGCACGCAGCCGAATGGCGTGGCCTGGTCCCCGCTTCGGGGCTGCCCGGCGCGCGCTTTGTCGTCATCATCCCGTTCGGCGAGTCGGGCGGGCCCGATGCGGGGACGCTGTGCATCCTCGACACCGTCCCCCGCGACGCCCCCGGCGAGCAGACGATACGCCTGCTCACCGGCTTGGCGGCGCTCGCCAGTGCCGAGCGCTGGCCCGGGCAGCGGTCCGTCGCGATGCGTGGATCGCTTGAGGGTGGATCGCTTGAGGAAAGTGGGAAGCGCAAGTCGACCGAGGCCGCTCTCGCGGCCAGCGAGGAACGGCTGCGGTTCGCGGTGCAGGCGGCACATCTCGGCGTTTGGGACGTCGACCTGACGACCGGCGAGCGGCGCTGGTCCGATGAGCTGCTGGCGATGGTCGGCCTGCCGCCGAACACGGAGCCGAGCATCGCGACCGCGCTTGAGATCATCCATCCCGAGGATCGTTCCAAATTCCAGTCCGTCGTCACTGCTGCGTCCGGCGACCTCCTTCCCGTCGAATTCGAGGTCGCCCTGCGCATCCACCGCCACAACGACGGGGCCGTGCGGTGGCTCAAGACCACCGGATGGAAATCGGTGACCGGCACTGGAAATATCAACCGGCTGATCGTGACCGTTCAGGACGTGACCGCGGAGCGCGACGCGGAGGAACGCATCCGCTGGGCGGCGACGCACGATCCGCTGACATTGTTGCCCAACCGGCTGGCGGTGCAGCAGGAACTGGACAGCGCGATCGCGCTGGCGAGAGCCGCGCACGGCCGGATCGGGCTGATGCTGTTCGACGTCGACAATCTCAAGCGAATCAACGACACGCTCGGCCATGACGCGGGGGATGCGTTGCTGCGCGTGTTCGCGCGGCGGCTGATCGATGTCGCGCCGCCGGGCGCGACGATCGGCCGGCTGGGCGGCGACGAGTTCGCGATTCTGATGCCGCTGCAGGGCACGGCGGATGTCGAGAGCTGCGCCGCCGCGCTGATCCGGCGACTGCGCGAGCCGTTCGTGTTCAACGGCCGGACGCTGGATTGCGCGGCCAGCATCGGCGCCGCGATCTTCCCCGATCATGGCACGAACCCGACCGAGCTGCTCAAATCGGCCGATCTGGCGCTCTACACCGCAAAGACCGGCGGCCGAGGCCGCAGCCAGCTGTTCCGACCGGAGATGCGCTCGGACCTGCAGCGCCAGTTCTCGATGATCAACCTGGCGAAGGACGCCCTGGCGAACGGGCGGGTCGAGGCGTTCTACCAGCCCAAGATCGATCTTCACACGCACGCCCTGGTCGGCTTCGAAGCGCTGTTGCGCTGGCGGGATCCGCACGGCGCCACCCATTTGCCCGCCGACATCACCGCGGCGTTCGAAGATTCGGACCTGTCGATCGAGCTGACCGACCGTATCCTGGACAAGGTGACGGCCGATCTGCGGCGCTGGCTCGACCAGGGGTTCGATCCGATCTCGATCGCGGTGAACACCTCCGCCAACGACTTTCGCTACGACAATTTCGCCGAACGCGTGCTGGAATGCCTGGCGCGACGCAACCTGCCGCCGCAGCGGCTCGAGATCGAGGTCACCGAGACGGTGTTTCTGGGCCGCAGCGCGCCGTTCGTCGAGCGGGCGCTGCGCCTGCTGAGCGCGGAAGGCATCCGCATCGCGCTCGACGATTTCGGCACTGGCTACGCCTCGCTCAGCCACCTGAAGCACTATCCGGTCGATGTGCTGAAGATCGACCGCAGCTTCATCAGCAACCTGGAACACAGCCCGAACGATGCGGCGATCGCCGACGCGGTGATCGCTCTTGGCCGCAACCTCGGCATCAGCGTCGTCGCCGAAGGGATCGAGACCATGGCTCAGGCGCGGCACCTGCGGCAGCGCGGCTGCGCGGTCGGCCAGGGCTTTCTGTTCGGTCATCCGGTACAGGCCGGGGCGACCTTCCCGGCCTGGCGCGACCGGCTCTTTCGCGGCTGACGCGGGCCGCCGGCCGGGCCGCCGCGGGGAACGCGCCAGCGCGCCGGGCGTTCGAGGCGCCTGTACCCACCGGAGAGGATTCCCATGAAAGCACTTCCGATCGCCAGTCTCGCCGCGCTCGCCCTTGGCCTTGCCGCCTGCGGGCCGAAGACAGAACAGGCCGCCGACAACGCCGTCGCCGACACCGGCAACGCGCTGACCGATGTCGGCAACGCCGCGTCCAACGCGATCGACGCGGCCGGCGCCGCGATCACCCCAACGCCGACCGGTCAGGGCTTTGTCGACGCAGCGGCGAAGAGCGACGCATTCGAGATCGCGGCGGCGAAACTGGCCCTGACCAACGCGTCTTCGGCCAAGGTGAAGGCCTTCGCCAGCGACATGATCAAGGCGCACACCGAATCCACCGCCAAGATCAAGGCCGCGGCCTCCGCCGCCAGCCCGGCGATCATCCCCGACGCGACGCTCACCGGCGATCAGAATGACGATCTGGCCGAGCTGCGCGGGCTGACCGGCGCTGCGTTCGACAAGGAATATATCGACGGCCAGGTCGATGCGCATGAAGATGCGCTGTCGCTGATGCAAAGCTTCGCCAAGGACGGCGCAGTGCCCACGCTGAAGACAGCGGCCGGCGAGATCGCCCCGAAGGTCAAGAGCCATCTCGACATGGCCAAGGCGCTCGACACCGATTGACCCGACCAGCGCCCGGCCAGCGCCCTTGCGGCGATGGCCGGGCGGCACCTCCCCGTCCGCGTCGATCAGGCGCGGAACTGGCAGCCGGCCCGTGCTGGCGGTTGCAACCTCGCGGCATTCTTGATTGAACGAAGCGCCAGCCGCTGAGCGACTCGGGCGGGGCAGACCGTTGGGGAGAGTTGAATGAGAGCTTCGATCCGGATCGGCGCCGCTGCCGCACTGCTGCTGGCCAGTCCGCTGGCCAATGCCCAGGCGCTGAATGCGCCGGTCACCGCTCATCCCGATCCGGAATCGCTCTTCACCAGCCCCGATCCCCGGCTGAACGCGAACAAGCAGGTGGCGCTGAAGATCGTCAAGGAGTTGCTCGAGGCCGGCCAGTGGGACCGCGCGCCGCTGTATCTCACCCGGGAATATATCCAGCACAATCCGCTCGCTGCCTCGGGCCTCGACGCGGTCATGACCTTTTTCGTCAAGGTCGCCAAAGTGAAGCCGAAGCCCATTCCGGAAAAGATGAAGACCAAGGTCGTCGCGGTGACGGCCGAGGGCGATTATGTGACGGTCAGCTTCGTGCGCGAGCTGAAGGACCCGAAGGACCCGTCCCGCACCTATACCACCACCTGGTTCGACATGTGGCGGTTCAAGGATGGCAAGGCCGACGAGCATTGGGATCCCGCCACCCTGCCGCCCGCCGGCTGAGGCGACTGACATGGCCTATGGCTTCCTCGATATCGCGGTAACCCCCGGCGTGCGCGCCGCCCAGGCGACGATGGGCGTCGACCATTTATGGACTGACTTCAAGGGCCACCGGGAATTCGACCGGTTCACGGACAACGAGGCCGCGTTCCTGGCCGATCGCGACAGTTTCTACATGGCGACCGTCTCGGAAACCGGCTGGCCCTATGTCCAGCATCGCGGCGGTCCGCGCGGATTCCTGAAGCTGGTCGATGACCGGACGCTGGCCTTTGCCGACTATCGCGGCAACCGCCAATATATCAG
Source organism: Parasphingomonas zepuensis (assembly GCF_036663735.1). Lineage (NCBI taxonomy): Bacteria > Pseudomonadati > Pseudomonadota > Alphaproteobacteria > Sphingomonadales > Sphingomonadaceae > Parasphingomonas > Parasphingomonas zepuensis. The sequence goes on from NZ_JAXOJO010000001.1 coordinate 170,411, forward strand.
CCTCGGCAATCTCGGATCGAGCGACCGCGCCTGCCTGTTCCTGATGGACTATCCCCGCCGCGCGCGGCTGAAGATCTATGCCCATGTCGAGGTGCTTGCGCTCGATGCCGATCCGGCCCTGACCGAGCTGGTGACCGTGCCCGGATATCGCGCCAATCTGGAACGCGTCTTCCGGCTGAAGCTGGCGGCGTTCGACTGGAACTGCCCGCAACACATCACGCCGCGCTTTACCGAGGCCGAGATTGCCGTGGCGACGCAGCCGCTCCGCGACCGGCTGACCGAACTCGAGGCGGACAATGCCGATCTGCGCCAGCGCCTCGCCGAGCTTCAATAGGTCAGGCAGATCTTGCCGAAGTGATCGCCGCTCTCCTGATGCGCGAACGCCCTGGCGATGTCCGCAAGGCCGAAGCTGCTGTCGATGACCGGGCGGATCCGGTTCACTTCCAGGGCGCGGACGAACTGCTGCTGATCCCAGCGGCTCCCGACGATCAGCCCACGGAGCCGGGCCTGGCGCGCCATCAGGAACGCCGTCGGAATATCCCCGGTGAAGCCGGTCAACACCCCGATCAGCGCGATATGGCCGCCGATCGCGATCGAGCCGATCGATTGCGGCAAGGTGCCCGGCCCGCCGACTTCCACGACGTGATCGACGCCGCGCCCGCCGGTCAGGTCCCGCACCGTAGCCGACCAGGCCGGAGTCGAGCGGTAATTGATGAGGTGATCGGCCCCGAGTTGCTTGGCGCGCTCCAGCTTCTCGTCGGAGGACGAGGTCTGGATGACGGTCGCGCCGGCGGCCTTGGCGAGTTGCAGCGCGTAGATCGAGACGCCGCCGGTGCCGAGCGTGAGCACCGTGTCGCCGGGCCTGATGCCGCCATTCACGACCAGCGCGCGCCATGCCGTGAGGCCGGCGGTGGTGATGGTCGCCGCTTCCTCGAAGCTCCAGCCGGCGGGCGCGTGGGTGAACCACGATGCCGGCGTCGTCACTGCCTCACGGGCATAACCGTCGATCCCGTCGCCGGGCGTGCGGGCGAAATTGTCGGTCGCGGCGGGGCCGGCCTGCCAGTCGGGGAAGAAGCAGGAAACCACCATGTCCCCCACCGCGAATTCAGTGACGCCGTCGCCGACCGCTTCGACGCTTCCGGCGCCGTCCGACATCGGGATGCGCCCGTCCTCCGACGGCATCCTGCCCGTGACCACGCTGTAATCGTGGAAGTTGAGCGAGCTGGCGCGGAGGCGCACCCTGATCTCGCCGGGCCCCGGCTCAGCCGCATACGCCATCTCCACCAGGCGCAACCGATCGAGACCGCCGGGAGCTTCGATGCGAATGGCCTTCATGGGGATCCCTTTCCTGAGTCGGGCAGCGGCCGGCTGTAGCCAAAGCGACTGCGGCTTCCAAGCGGACCCGCGACCGGCCGGCGCCACAGCCGGCTGGCCGGTCCGAACCAGACCGCGAAACGGCGATCGGCCCACCAGGCGATGGCCATCATGGCGAGCAGGAACACGAGCCCAACCGCGACGCCCGGCTGCGGGAGGCCGGCCCTGCCCAACGACCATTCGACATAGATCGCGGCCGGGGCGTGGAGCACGTAGAGGGGATAGGAGATGCGGCCGAGCAGGTGCCAGCCGCGGCGCAGTTTCGGACCCGGTTCGATCATCGTGCCGAGGAACACCAGGGCCGGCATCAACAGGGTGATCGCGAGCAGCGGATACCAGGCGCCGAGCGGGGGGACCATGAGGATCGCGGCGGCCAGGAGGAGGATCGCGGCGGACCCGGGGGACGAAATGACGGGCCGGCAGGGCAGGTGAAACAGCACTATTCCGAGAGTGAAGGAATAGGTGACGCGGACGAAACCGGTTGCGAAATGGGACCAGTTATGACCCTCGTCCAGGGCGTGGCCGGTGAGGGACATTTCCAACAGGATCGCCCCGGAAAGGACCGCGACGGCGACGAGGCGGCGGGGGGTGAGGAAGCGGTGGACGACGGCGTAAAGGGCGTTGATCGCAAGTTCGAAGAACAGCGACCAGGCGGGCGGGTTGAGCGGAAAGATCTCGCCGTTCCAGCTGTAGAGCGACGGCAGCATCACCAGGCCGAAGAGCAGGCAGGCGGCCAGCACGCGCGCGTTCAGCTGCGGATCGGTGCCGCTCAGCCAGCACAGGACGCCCGCGCCAAGCCCGAGCAGGAGCCCGGCCAGATAAAGCGGGTAGAGCCGGATCAGGCGGATGCGCATGAACGCGCCGGGCGTCAGCCCGTCGGCCAGGCGGCGATCATAGGCGCTGGCGACGACGAAGCCGCTGATGACGAAGAACAGATCGACCGCGAGCCCGCTGTTCGGGAAATCCCAGCCGGGAAAGAGCGCCCCCGCATGGCGCATCGCGACCAGCGCCGCAGCGATACCGCGGATACCGTCGAGCGTGGCATAAACATGTTTGCGGGGGGCATGCTTGCCGGAGCGAACGGCGGTGTCTGTACCAAAGGGGGCTGAGGCGGCGCGCATGGCCACTGATACCGGGGCCGTATTAAGGATCGATTAGGGGCGATCGGCGCCGGGACAGTGGCGCTCGACATTCTCGCGCCACGCCGCGGCACCGGCCGCCGTCGGGTGCAGGCCATCGCCGGTGTCGATCGCGATCGACGGCGCAAAGGACACGCCACGGCGGATCGCCAGCGCGCGCAAGGCGCGGTTCTTCGCCGCGAGATCGGCGCTGTCGATCAGGCCCGAGGCGAGCTTGCCCGGCTCCACCGCGGGGGCCGCGACCAGCTCGACGCGGTCCTTCGGCAGCGCGTCGAGGAGCTGCCCATAAGCGCCGATCCACGCTTCCGTCGGCACCGCCCGGCCCACCGCCGCATCGTTGGTGCCGATGGCGAGGATGATCCGCGTCGGCTGGAGGATCGGGACCAGAGTCTTCGCCAGCGGCGCGAGATCGCGCAGGGCGGCGCTGGAGATGCCGGCGTTGAATGCCGCGGGGCCGCACACCTCCGGATGCCAGGCGCGCTCGACGATGCTGTCGCCGACGATCAGCGTCATGCCCTTCGGCGCGACGCGCGCCTGCTCGGTCAGGATGAAGCCGCGCCCGGCGATATAGGTGGCGAGCTCGTTCGGCGCGTGGCGGAGGCGCCAGCCCAGACCCAGCGCCACCAGCGCGAGCAAGGCCGCGAGATACACCCAGATGCGGACGCTGCTCATGCGCGCGTTATGGCGATGCCGCGCGCGCCGGTTCAAGCAGATAATAGTCGGAAGCCCGGCGCGTCACGCGCGCGCCATCAGCCCCGGAATATGCGGCAACAGATCGCGCGCGAGGAAGCCGAGCGGGCCGATCGCCGCGCTGGCCGCCCGCCCCGCCTCCCCGTGCAGCCACACGCCCCAGCCGGCGGCCGTCACCGGATCGGCGCCGCGCGCGAGCAGCCCGCCGATGATGCCGGCGAGCACATCGCCCGAGCCCGCGGTGCCAAGCCCGGGCGCGCCGCCGCCATAGTGCAGCGGGGCCGCCGCGTCGCCGGCCGCGACGATCGTCTCCTCCGCCTTGAGCACCACCACGGCATCGAAAAGCTGGGCCGCATCGATCGCGGCCGCTTGCGGATCGCGCGCGATATCCTCCTTGTCCTGGCCGGTCAGCGTGGCTAACTCGCCGTGATGCGGGGTGAAGACGACCCGGCCGCCCCTGCCCTTCAGCATGTCGGCCCGGTCGGCCAGCGCGGTCATCGCGCCGGCGTCGAGCAGGACCGGCGTGTCCTCCCCCGCCGCCCCGAGCAGGGCCTCGACCAGCGCCGCGGTCTGCGGGCGGCAGCGCATGCCGGGGCCGATAATCAGCGCGCCGCAGGAGCCCGCGGCGTCCTTCAGCGCCTCCAGCGCGCCACCGGCGATCTCGCCCGTCTCGTCTTCGGGCAGCGCGATCACCGCGGCTTCGGGGAAGCGCACGCCGAGCGGCACCGCAACCGGGGCGACCGTCGCCAGCTGCACCTTGCCCGCGCCGGCGCGCAGCAGCGCCTCTCCGGTGAGCAGCAGCGCGCCGGGCACGAAGGCCGATCCGCCGATCACCAGCGCGCGGCCGCGCTCTTCCTTGTCCATGCCGTCGCCGATCGCGGGCAAGGGGTGGGCGGCGCGCCACTGCGCATCGATCGGGCAAGGACTCATCCGCGCGCCGCCACCACGGGATCGTCGGCGCGCGTCACCGGCACCGCGGCATCCTCGACCGGGACGGTATAATTATAGCGTTCGAGCACCATGCCGCCGGTGCGGCCGCGGTGCGGATCGAAGCGATATTCGGTGACGCCGCAATTGGCGACATCGCCCTCGGCATCGATCGCGAGGATCGCTTGCTCGTCGAGATGCTCGATGACGTAGCGCAGGCACAGCACCACGACCTGGTGCGCGACGATCATCACGCGCTCGCCGGGATAATGGAGCGAGATGGTATCGAGCACCGAGCGCAGCCGGGCGATGACGTCGCACCAGCTCTCCCCGCCGGGCGGCCGGTGATAGAATTTGCCGAGGATGCGGCGGAACTCGGCCTGATCGGGGAAGACCCTGGCCACGCCGGGCGTGGTGAGGCCATCGAGGATGCCGAATTCCTTCTCGCGCAGCCGCTCGTCGCCGCACAGGGGCTCGTCCGCGGCGACGCCGCCGGCTTCGCGGATCAGCTCCGCCGTGCGGATCGCGCGGGCATAGGGCGAGACGAGCACGGCCTGGGGCCGATCCTGTTCGGGCATGGCGGCGAACCAGCGGCCGAGCGCCAGCGATTGCTGCTCGCCCAGATCGCTGAGCGGCACATCGACATCGCGCCCGGCGACGGCGATGCGATCGAGCATCGCGGCATGCGCGGCATCGCGCGCGACATTGCCGGCGCTTTGCCCATGGCGGACGATCCAGAGTTTTTCGGGCCAGCGGATCATGCGGCGGAGGAACGACCGCGCGGCGGTTTCGATCCGTGGGGCGGTATTCCGTCAGGTCGTGCGACGTCGTATAGTCGCGCCGCAAGACCGGAGCCCTACCATGACGATCAGCATCCGCGACCCGCAGGCCGATGCGCTGGCGCGCAGGCTCGCGCAGATCGACGGGACCAGCATTGCGGACGCAGTCGTGACGGCGTTGCGGGAAGCGATCGATACCCGGATGCGGCGGGAGACAGCTTCCGAGACGGCCGGGAAAATCCTTGCCCGGCATGGCCTGTCCTTCCGACCTGATCGCGCGCCAGTGCCGGCGGGCGCCTATCACGATCTGGATGAGGATCTGGCGTCGATCCGAGGGGCGCGGACCGACCAATGACGCAATTCCCCTGCGCGCGCGGCGCGCTATAGAGCGCTTGCCGCGATCGGGGCGGCGATGGGGAGACGATGATGGGTTCGACGATCTGGGCGGCAGCGGCGGCGGCGATGATGGTGGCGTTTGCCCCGACGGCTGTGGCGCAGGACGCGCCCGATGCGGTCAACAGCCAGGATGTGGGCTGGCACAACCGGCAGATGCTGTATCTGCTCAGCCTGAAGGAGAGCGACGGTTGGCATTATACCGCCAGCGGGCTGCGCTATCGCCGGATCAAGGCCGGCGCCGGGGGTAGAGATGGGGCCGGCGCGCCGCATCCGGCGCCGACCGACCGGGTGACGATCCATTATACCGGCACGCTGATCGACGGGACCGAATTCGACAGCTCGGTCGGCCGCGGCGCGCCCGTGACCTTCCCGCTGCCGCGCCTGATCCGCGGCTGGCAGGAAGGCGTGCCGCTGATGGCGGTGGGCGACACGTTCGAATTCGCGATCCCGCAGAACCTTGCCTATGGGACGAAGGCGACGGGGCCGATCCCGGGGGGCGCGACGTTGCTGTTCACGATCGAGTTGTTTGGGACGGTGCCGGCAGAGGGGTGAGTGTGGGGATGTCGGGAGTTGGAAAGACCCAATGACGGGCATCGAGCCCTTTTCTACCGTTCCCCGGAGCGGCATCCCTTCGCCTTAATCTCCATGCCGCTTCAGGCGTCTCCAGCACCGAGTCGTGGGACGCGACTTGGCCACTTTCAGATACGAGTAAGGAATATAGACAACCGCCATTTCTTACTTCGCACGGGGTGCAAAGCATGGCAGCTATGTACGCATCAAATAAATGGGGGGGTAGCTATGGCATTGATCAAATGTGAGGAGTGCGCGCGCGAGGTCTCCGATAAGGCGCCAGCTTGCCCCGGATGCGGCGCTCCAGTGAACATTTCAGAGACGACTGCCACGGCACCTGACTCGGTTTCTTTCCAGGACGGGCGTTTTCGGGGCACTCGCGCCATGGTCCTCGATCTGGCGGTTAAGGCAGTCCAGGCGGCGCGTTACAAGGTGGATCAGATCAACGACGGCGCCGGGGTTGTTGGCTTTACTACGGGAATGACGATGGGCTCATGGAGTGGAGTTTCCGGGTCTATCGTTCTGTCGGAAACTGAGCCATTTACGTTCCAGGTCACGGGCACCGGGAAGCAGAACGTGCGCGGCGGACAGATTATCGCACTTGATCTTTTTGGCGAGTCGAAAGCCAAGGTTGAGAAAGTCATCCGTGAGATGCAGCGCCTCGCTGGCTGACACGCTAACTTGATCCATTAAGCCGTGCGTAATTCGGCGACGGTTCGATTCAAGGGGGGGGGTGACGGGCTGAAGTCTAAGTTCGCTAATTAGTAACTGTCGCCGTAACCCCCCGTCATCGAGTGAGTCGATGGTCACCATGATGATCGATCAGTCAGAAGTCGAAATCAAATAGGCTGGTGGTCTGCATTTCTTCCGTTTGGACAGCGAACATGTTGTCTGGCTGCTCCCATACGGTGCGTCCGATAACGAACGCATCTTGCACTTCCACGCCATGCTCCGCGAGAAATCGCGCGGCGGCTTTCAGGTGGCCGCCGGTCGTACAAACATCGTCCAGAAGCACCACCGAAGGCGGCAGCTGGCAATTTGCCAACCGCAAATGCGCTTGGATTGCTCCCGCGTTGCGCGTGCCGCCGCCACCCGCGCTCTTCTGCAATGGCTCATCGAAATACAGGACCGGCGTGGACACGAAAGCACCGTTCTTAGCCCGGATCGCTTCAGCGATCCTGCGCCCGGTGAACACCGCGTTCGGATTGACGTGCGATGACGATGGAATAGGGATCACCGCCGCGTTTTGATATCCCGCTTGGCTGATCTTGTTGGCCAATGCACCCGCAACGGCGTTCAACGCCCGATTGCGACCGCTGACCGTATTATCGATGCGGATGGTTGAGTTGCCAGTTTTTATATCCGAGTAGCCCTTAAAATCCTCATGCTTTATCGCTTTGACGAGGTTCCGTGCTGCCCAGTCCTCCTTGCGGAACTTGGTTGTCCAAGTTTCGCTGTTTCCGCGATAATAGCATAGACCATGAAGGCGCATCACAACCCCTTATAGACCCGCTCGACCAATTCGGCAGTGCTTTCCAGCACTATGCACTTTTCATAGCTACGGAATTTTGATGGCCATTCAAGACGCGGGTCTTCGGCAACGCTCTTAGAGATGCCCAACCACCGACCAAGGCGCACGCATTCGGAAGCTTGGTGGAGCGTGCCTGACGTCTCTGATGCCTCGATGATCACACTGGCGTCAGAGATAGCGGCCATCGTTCGATTTCGCGCGGGGAAGCTTGACGGGAACGTCCGTTCCCCAATCGGAAACTGCGAAATCAGAAGGTGGTCACGGTAGATTTCCTCTTGTAGTCGCGCGTTTTCTGCCGGGTATGCCTTATCGATCGGTGTTCCGATCACGGCGATCACCTGTCCTTGATTGTGGATTGCAGATTGCAGCGCCATCGCGTCCACACCCGCCGCCAAGCCGGACACGACAACAATACCTTGGTCCACCAACTCGCGGGCAAACTTGCTCGCACGCTTGCGGCCAATTTCGCTTACGTCGCGCGTTCCGATGACAGCGATAGCGCGACGTTCGACCAAATCGATATCGCCCGCATACCAAATCGGCAGGGGCGTTGCGTCAGGGCCTTTGCCACGATCAAGGAAGCTCATTTGCTTCGGTTCAAGCTGCCCGCGATTGGAGCGGCTAAGGATCTCTCGTAGATCAGTCTGCCGAACGTCTTCGGGCGCGTGATAACGAGGTCCGCGCATTCGTGCCGGTGTCTCCCTTTCCATCACATACGCGCCCATTGCTCCCCCAACACGATGATTCGCGTCGGTCGATCTTAGAGGTTGTATTCCGATCATCAACCGGGCCCGCATTATCGTTGCAGTCGGCTGCCAAATAGAACAGACAGCGAACGCGTGCAAGAACTGTTCTGGCAGGCCGTGGTGATCTAATTCTCCGGGGAGGACGAGACGTGCAGGACCGATATGGCTAGCTGGCTCGCAACGACCATAAGCGTGATCACCGGTGGCGTCTTGACGATGTTGGCGGCGTGGTTGGCTGACCGACGCTTGACGGAGCGGGACCGTGAGCGCCGACGTGAGGAACAGCGCGAACGATTGGCGACACGCCGCACTGATTTCCAAAGGCAGACGCTGTTAGCCCTTCAGGAAGCTTCGCAGAAGCTGCTGCGCAACACAGGCGCATCGCTCCATCAGGACGTTGTGGCACACCGGACGACGGGCAAGTGGCAGCGGCAGCGGCTTCCGGACGATCTATCCAACGATCATCTGCGACTGATTACGGAAACCATGTTGCTCGCCAGCCGAGTTCGCGACGACGAAGTCAGAGCATTGGCTGATCGGCTTCGGTCCCAAACCGCAGTCGTTGGGATATCGAGCGGTGAAAGCGAGGCGCAGAACCGGATGATGGCTGCTGCCGATACGCAAGGCGCGCTGATCCAGCGGATTGGCGAAATTGTGCGTGGGCTGGACGAAGCCGACTAACGTCAAGTCCAGCTTGATCCGTCGCGGACCGGCACAGCTAGACACTAGCGGTTACGGAATTGTCCAGCGTTTGGTGAGTGGTCAAATGCGCAATCGGCAAGCGGGGCGGTATTATCAGTCATACTTTCTCGTTTTTCTACTTTACTGACAATAGCTGACTAGGGAATGCGCACGCTAAGCCTAAGGCCTCGTCGATCGGCGCTTGTAGCCACCGATCAAAATCTTCGTCATGCAAAATTACCGGTATCGCCTTTGGATGGATAGCGCCCACTATGTGCACTGCCGCCGCTTCCTTCTCCGCATCCGGATCAGTGGAATAGCCACACGTCAAAAACGCGAAGCGCGGTCCGGTGTCGGTGGGACGCCATACGCCTGCAAAAACTCCAATTGGACGAGAGGGGATTGAGAACCAATGCTTGGTCTTCTTACCGGTTACCGGGTCAGGCTCTACCGACCATTCCTGAAATTCGGTGAATGGAACCAGACAGCGGCGCTCCGGATTCTTGAGTGCTGACCTCCAGAACGACGACCCATAGTTGCGAACGTTGACCACCTCTTTCTGGCCGGGCTGCCAATGGGGAAAGCCCCATCGCATGCCAGTGAGTGATCGGGTCCCTTCAGCCGACGTAACCACCAGCCCTTCGCGACTGGGGGATACGTAATCCTTTTCTAGATCCTGCCGCCAATCATCATTAGCTTCGAAATACGCGACTATCTCCGCTCGCGTTACCTTGAGATTGTAGAGGTTGCACATGAGTGAACCATACCTCAACTTTCATTGTTGGGAAGTGCGTAAGCCTACGACCGATAGCGGCTAACTGCCCTCTTCCATGCCCCCTCATCAGGAAAGGGCAGCCCGTGGTTCTCGGCCTCATCCCGCACAAGCTCTAGCTTAGCCGCCTTTACCCGCTTCCGCGTTATCGCGGCACAACCACGGCACCAGAAGCGCTTCCTTGCCTCGACCAATGAGTCATCCCATCCACGACTTTGGAATAGCCACCAAAGCTGATGCGCGTCGAAGACTGAGCTATGCAGGCAACGCGCGCAGGAAACTTTGACCCGATATTGCCAAGCCGCTGCCTCAAAAATGTGAGTGGCGACCTTTAAGCCATCTTTGTAACGGGCCACGCACCGGCAGCTAGTAGGGCATATCTGTTAGGAACTCGACAAGCTCGCCAAACACGGCTGGATCGAATCCCGGCAACCCATCGGTGTAAACCACAGGGGTTCGTGCAGCGGCTTCAAGCACCGCGCCCTGGTATGCAGCTTGCTGGGGGTCGTGGGCATCACGCCAACGGCAAAGCGCTACTGCCCGCGCTGCCAGAGCCGCACCCGCCAATGGTGCCTTAAGGCCATGCTCCTCGACGCACTCGTTAGCCGAATATGCCGAGAAGACGCCCGCGTAGCGCATGTCCTCAGGAATGGCAGACACTACCCGCGCCACCCAATCCAAGTGAGCTTTGGCGATTGGGACCGCGTCGATCTCACGTTGCAGGTCGATTGGTACCGGTGGGGCTAGGACGGGGCGGCCCTGCGAGTCAGCCTCAATGGGTAGCCCTATAGTGGTGGCAACTGCGATAGCTGCCTGCTCTCGCGCCTCATGCCGAGCCCGTTGTTCTTCCAATGTAAGGTGCGACAGGTCCACGAAGCGCGGCGGCACCCCGGCATTACACAGCGCCTCGCTCCAATCGAAGCCATCGGGCTCCTGTCCGTCATACAGTTCCATGTGTCGTCTCCAAGCTCGACTCGGCTACGAGTCGCCATTGGCACCATAAGAACATAACTAGAACAAATTGCAAGATTGGCTAGGTTAGGTTCCCATCGATTCGGAGCCAACCATGCGACATGTCGCCACGGACGAACTCGCCTATCTCATCTTCTCAGGCTTAAGGAGTTGGACCCCGAGCATGAGAAGCGATCTAGCCAGGGGCACTAGCATTTCCATCTACGAGCGGGCAGCGGAGCGGGTTGTGAGGGCCTTCTACAAGTGCGTCTTTCAGTCGGAAGAAGGTGGTCCCACGCTCTCCAACGACGAGTTAACAGCTATGGTCGCCAGCCTCGCTAAAGGGCTGCCCAAGGGGCGGAAGCAGGCGATAGCGAGTAGCAACCCCAAGGAGAGTAACCCCGCCCGCCGTGCTACAGCAATCGAATGGGCAGCGGTTTTAGACAACCTCTGGATAACCCGAGATTCCCCAGCATTGGGCTTCCCCTATCCGCCACTCGATGGGAAGCCGCTACGTATCGTGTACGAGGAAGTTAAGCCGAATGAATAGCTGGATCGCGCTTGCAACGGCCGCAGCAATAGCTGGGGTAGGGCCTCAGCAAGTAGCTTGCCGGGTAATAGACGGTGATACCCTCAACTGTGCGGGAGAACGAGTCAGGTTGCTTGGGATCGACGCCCCCGAGCTTCCGGGTCATTGCCGGCTAGGGCGGGCCTGTGTGCCCGGTGATCCGGTTGCAAGCGCCCGCAGCTTGGAACGCGCGGCAATGGGACCCCTTAGGATCAAGCGCGTTGGGATAGATCGATATGGGCGGACCTTGGCGCTTGTCGCGGGCAAGCACGGCGATCTATCATGCTGGCAATTAACCCGTAGGCAGGCGGCCTATCGGTCCGATTGGGACAACGACAACCGGCTTGCGCAAGTTTGCGACAAAACAGGGCAAATATGGGCGGATATTAGGGGGAAGAAATGAGATGGTTCGGGAGCATCGCCACAGCATTAATATTATTGATACTTACCACGATCTTAGCAGGCTACCTTGAACCAATTGTTAAAGCCATCTTCCCTCAAAGGGCGATAATGGCGGACATACAGCTTAGCCGGTGGATGGAGCGCCCAACCAAAGTCGGAATCGAGGAAGAAAAACCTTCAGACGACGCTCGGGAAAATCAAAGCCGGCACGATACCTTTTTCAATCCCGACATTTACAAATTTATGTCGATGGAGTTGCTGAATAAAGGCGACACCATAGCAGAGAACGTCCACTTTAGGTTGGAAGATGGATCACGACCGGATACCTTAATAGTTACGGATGACGGTAATAAGCGACAATTCATTACTGGCAAGAATGACATACCTATTCCAAATATTAAGCCAGGAGAAAAGGTGAGAGTCTACTTGTGGGCTACATACTCGTTCAGCACTCTATTGACGCCGGATTCTTTGAAGTCATACTCTAGTGTTGGACCGTTTGAAACAAGTTACGCTACTCCTAGTGGTGGAACTTATTATGGAACAAGTACTTCGCCATTTTATGATTTTCTAGATACATGGGCCCCATTAGTTGGCTTTTTTGCGGCGATTGGACTAATAATTCTTTTTTCCGTAGCGATTCACATGCAGGAAAAATATATGAGGGCTCTATTAAGCGACCAATCATTCTACGATAAACAAAAATTAGAATATGATGCTGACCCGAAGAAGTTCGTTCCCAGCTTAAAGGGGTAGGCACGGTCTAGTTACAATGGATCATTTCGGCGCCTTAACGGCGTGACACTGATATGGATTACGAGGAAAGCGCGATGGTCGAACCAGCATCAAGGCCGGTCCCGCGACTAGCTCCGCCGTCCTTTCCGCGGTCAGCCAGGCCACCTCATTACGCCTCCACGTCGATTTCGACTGTGCAGGCGCGCCATTTCGGTACCTGGACGCCGGCAATCCGGATGGCGGCCTTTCGGGTGCCACCAAGTGGAACCCCTTGAAACAGGGAACGCCGATGTATCAGACCTCGCGGTACGTATGCGCAGGCGGCAAAATCGATCTGGGCTTTGGCGATCTTGTGCTCAAGACTGAGACGCCCGAAGCGTTCGCCCGCGCGTTCCTCAAGCGTCGATCCGAAAAGAACTGACCCTTTCGCCATGATCGTCCCCCAACTGGACCCCGGCCTTCGCCGGGGAAGCGGAAGGTGGAAGAAGCGCGCGCGACTGTTCGCGTTGGCCATCACCGAGCAGGAAGGACGGCCCTTCGACAAGCTCAGGGCGAACGGAGGTGGTGGGTCGGGCCAGCCCGCAACGCTCCATCCTGGCAGCTCGAAGACCGGCGCCATCTCCTCGACCAGCAGTTGCGGGGGGAGCGTCTCCGCCGGGATCTCCGCGCTGTGCGCGTCGATGCCGGTCGTTTCGATCTGGATGGCGATCTGCCCGGCATAGCGCCGGACCGGCGCGAAGCCCGGGACGAGCGCGCGTCGTGCGCACTGGCTGACGCCGGAACCGATCGGCCTGGTGGTTTGCCGCCCGGCAGCTTTCCGCCCTACAGAGCTGCCATGGGCCCGAAAATATCCTTCATCCGGCACGTCGGACGGCGTCGCGACGGGTGAGCGATACCGGCACTCTGTTCGCCATGTCCGGCCCACTCTGGACCATCGCCAAGACGCTGACCGCGACCATCGTCGCGTGCGTCCTGGTCCTTGATGCGAACTGGATGGCGGCGATCCTGCGTTCGGGGATCGCGGCCGCACCGCCGCCGCTGTTCAGGGCGCCGATCCGGATCGAGGGCGGCTGGCGCCGGGCGCTCTATCTCGCTTTGGCTGTCCTGATCATCGTGCCGATGTTCATGCTGCCGTTCATGGGCATTCAGCGCCTGTTGCCATCATCGACGACCGGCATCATCCTTGCCGCTCTCGCGGTGTCGATCGCGCTCATCTTCCTGGCGGAAGCGACCGGCCGCTTGCTGATGGGCCGCGGCGCGGCGGCGATGACGGCCTTCCTGCTGATCGCACCCTATCTGGTGTCCGGGCCGGTTGGCTGGATACGGTATTCTGTCGTCGTCGCGACGATGCTGGCGATCGTCCTTTTGCTGTTCGTGGTCGCGGCGATTCACAAGGCGTTTCTCCTGTACCGGCCTCGTTCGCGATTTGGCGCCGGGCTCCGCCTGATCGTCGATGCCGCCCTTGGCGTTACGGTGATCGTCGCTACCTTCTGGCCTCGCTTTGGCTGATCGCACCCCGCGAACCAGCCGGCAGCTTTCGGGCCTGTCGCGAGGCGATTCTGTCACCGCCGCAGCCACCGTCGCTACCATCGCAGCCCTGGCTTTGGCGACCTTGCGCTCAAGACGGAGACGCCAGAAGCATTCGCCCGCGCGTTCCTCAGGCGTCGATCCGAAAAGAACTGACCCTTTCGCCATGATCGTCGCCCAACTGGACCCCGGCCTTCGCCGGGGAAGCAGAAGGGGGAGCTCCTGGGCGCCCGCTGGCATCCCCTCAATCCCCGTACCGACATAATAGTGCGGTTTCCGCGACGATCGGCGTGCAGCGATTCCCCAATACCCCGGCTTTACAAATTTATAGGGATCGATATCCTACCAACCTGAAAAGAGGGGAAAATATATGCGTGGGATCGTCGCTCCTTTGGCGTTGCTTTCAACGGTAGCTCTCTCTGCCTGCGGCGGGGGCGGCGGCGGAGGCCTCAGCTCGACACCCCCGCCCCCGCCGGCCGCGCAGACCAACAGCTCGCTGGCTTCGCTCCAGTTCAGCGAGACATTTGCCTTCTCGCCCACGGGCGTGATTCAATATTCCATCACACGGCCGGCGGGCGCCGCGACTTCGCGGACATCCACTCCCGTCAGTACGTCCGATGCGGGCCAGGTCCGCTACGATGCCGGCGCGGCCTCCTACACATTGGTCGGCTCCGTCGTGCCGCAGGTCACCTTCAGCTCGGGCGACAGGGTCGCCGCCTCGTCCAATGCGACGGTCACCGCCTACCAGAAGACCAGCGGTTCGCGTCAGGACAATTTTGCGTTGTTCAATCCCGGCAGCGGCAATCCGACATTGGCGCTGACCTATGTCAGCTACGGCGCCCAGCAGAGCATCACTGACCGGGGCAGCTCGATCGACGTGGACACGGCCTTCTTCACTTTTGGCGTCGCAACCGCTGCATCGGATATGCCGCGCACCGGCACGGCAAGCTACCGGACGACTCTGGACGGCCAGTTCGCGGATCCCTCGGGCGTCTACGCGCTCGGCGGTACCAGCAGCCTGACGGCTGACTTTGCCGCCGCTACGGTCGCGTTTTCGATGACGCCGGTCGGCACCAACGTGGTCAGCGGGGGCACCAAGACCTTCGGCACCCAGACGGTGAACGCGGCGATCCAGTCAGGCACCAACCGCTTCAGTGGCAACGGCACCGCCAATGCCCAGGGCTATCGCGCCGGGCTTACCGGTGCCTTTTATGGCCCTCAGGCAGCCGAGGTGGGCGGCGTGTTTTCGATCGTCGGCAATAGCGGCTTCGGCACCGGCGCCGTCGTCGGCCGCAAGAACTAGGCCGTGCTCGTTCCCGCCTGGCTCGCCTTGGCGGGCCAGGCGGTGGCGCAGTGCAACGGACAGCCCTGCGTTACCGGCCTGTCGGCGCAAGCCTTGTTCGCGATCGCCGCGGAACACGTCGCCGCGGGCCGGACCGCGGAGGCGATCGCGATTCTTCGCGCGCTCGCCGGGGATCCGAACGGCGAGTATCGTGCCGAAGCGCGGTTTCGCCTCGCGCAGATCCACGAACGGCTTGGCGATCGTGCGGCGGCGATCGCCCTTTATCGCGCGATCCTTGCGGAAAAGCCCGATGCGAACCGCGTACGGCTGGATCTTGCGCGGCTTCTGGCGCTGACCGGCGACGAGGCGGGGGCGCGGCGCGAGCTGCGCACGGCCGGGGCCGTCGGCCTGCCCGACGACGTTGCCCGTGCGGTCGACCAGTTCGCGACCGCGCTGCGGTCTCGCCGGCCAGTCGGCGCCACCTTCGAAATCGCGATCGCGCCCGACAGCAACATCAACGCCTCGACCAGCCGCAACACGATCGAGACGGTGATCGACGATCTGCCGCTCAGCCCCTCCGCCCAGGCGCGTTCGGGTGTCGGCCTGGCGCTGTCGGGCCAGGGATTCTGGCGAGCGGCGCTTGGCAAGCAGGGCTGGCTCACCCGCCTCAGCGGCCGTGCGGACCTGTATGGCAAGCGCCGCTTCAACGACGTCTCGGCCTCTCTCGCCTCAGGCCCGGAATTCCAGATCGAGCGCATGCGCGTGCGGCCCGCGGCCCTGGCGACGCGCCGCTGGTACGGCGCCGATCCCTATTCCAAGGGATATGGCGGGACGCTCAACCTGTTGCGGCCGATCGGGCGAACCGCGCAGCTGGAACTGGAGACGACGATTGCCGCAAACGACTTTCGCGTCGATCAGCAGGACGGCACTTTCTACGATGCCAGCCTCTCCCTGGACAAGGCATTCGGTTCACGCCTGAGCGGGCGTATCGGCGCGCGCATCAACCGGCAGGATGCGAACGACCCCGGTTATGCGCTGACCACCGGCGGCCTCGACCTGCTCGCGGCGCGGCGCATCGGGCGCAGCACCGTGTTCGTTCAGCTCTCCGGATCGCGCACCGTGGCCGATGCGCGGCTGCAGCTGTTTCCGGAAGCGCGCCGCGACTGGCGGCTCGACGCGACGGCGGGCGTGCTGCTGGGCCGCTGGCGCTTCCAGGAGCTGTCTCCGGTGATCCGGGTCACGCGATCGGAAAGCCGATCGACCATCGGGCTTTACGATTTCAAGCGCACCCGCATCGAGTTCGCGCTTTCCCGCGAATTCTGATGGCTGCGTGCAACGACTTCCCGCTTCGGCTGAGCGACCAACCGGCGGCGTCCGCCCGTTGCGAGGCGATTTTCACCCACCGCCACATCCTCCGCCGCAGCCCCCGCCGCAACCCCCGTCGCCACCGTCGCCACCATCGCCAAAACTGAAGTCCGCGGTGCAGCCGTCGGAACCGGGCCTGGTGCGGCGGCCGGACCTGCGGGTGTTCCATGAGGAAGACAGGAGCATAAGGACGATGACCACGCCGATCGACAGCACCGCGGCCAGGCCCTGCATTGCGGCAAGGCCGGCCACCGCCAGTCCGGCGGCACCCGGCCCGATCCATCTCGCGATCCTCGCGTCGAGAAGGATGGTCCTTGTCAGATCCACGCGCTGGAACCGGGCGGAGAAGCGTTCAGCGGGTGCGGGCCAGATGTCGGCGGGCGGCGTGGTGCCGAAGGTGGCGCGGTAGAGTTCAAGGGTATGGCTGTATCGGTTGCGATACTGCTCCCGATGCTCCGGGCCGCCGGCCGTCGGTTCGTGATGCATGTCGCGCCCGACGATATCGCGGCACAGGCCGTGCCAGTAGTCCCGCGTGTACACCATGTGCAGATGCCACGCCTGGTCGACCGCATCCGAAGGCGTAAGCTGCTCGTCGCTCAGGGCCATAAGGGCAAGGAAGCGGCGATATTCCCGGGCGACCCGGACCGCAAAGGCTCCGGTCCATCCGTTCTCTGCGGCCAGCCTCCCTTCGAAGCTCAGGGCCGCATCCATCTGGCCTATGGCCAGGGTTTCGATCCTCCCGATGAGGACCCCTCGCGCCAGATGCGCGGAGCTGTTCTTTTCCATCTCCCACTAACTTAGTATGAAATTGTTTCAATATTATGAAGGGCAGTCCGCGGGGGAGCAGAAGACGACGCGAGCGCGTCTGTCGGCGCCGCCCTCACCGAGCAAGAAGGGCGGCCCTTCGACAGGCTCAGGGCGAACGGGGGTGGTGGGCCGGGCCCGCCACCCTACCCCGGCAGCTCGAAGACCAGCGCCACCTCCTCGACCAGCAGTTGCGCGCGGAGCGTCTCGGCCAGGATCTCGGCGCCGTGCGCGTCGACGCCGGTGGTTTCGATCTGGATGCCGATCTGCCCGGCATAGCGCCGGACCAGCGCGAAGCCCGGGACGAGCCCGCACCGCGCGAACTGGCCGAAGACGCGCGGCACGAGTTCGGGATCGTCGATGCCGCGCAGCTTGTACCGCGCGACCGCCTCCGCCGTCATGACGTGGCCAGCGCCTCGGCGCGCGCCGGGGCGCGGCCGCGCGCGATCGTGGCGCGGGCCAGGCGATCGGCGGCGAGGTTCACGGCGATGCCGGCCTGGTCCGCATCGGCCCATAGCCCGCGCAGGCGATCGGGGATGGCATCGATGCGCGCCGAGACCTCAGCCTCGCTCCAGCCGAGATATTCGGCACAGACATTGATGATGCCGCCGGCATTGGCGACATAATCCGGCGCGTAGAGGATGCCGCGATCGGCCAGCAGCGCGCCGTCCTCCGCGCTGCCGAGCTGGTTGTTGGCGGCGCCGCAGACGATCGCCGCGCGCAGCTTCGGGATGGTCCGCGCGGTGAGCACGCCGCCCAGCGCACAGGGTGCGAAGATGTCGCAGCGCGCCTCCAGCACGCCGGCGAGCGAGGCGATGTCGGCGCCGGTTCGCGTCGCGACCGCGGCGGCGACGGCGGAGCGCGGCTCGGCGACGATCAGGCGGGCGCCGGCCTGGTGCAGCAGCCCGGCGAGCGCCGCGCCGACCGAGCCGAGGCCCTGGATCGCGACGGTGCACTCCCCGACCGGCCGACCGAGCCGGTGTTCGGCGGCGGCCTGCATTGCGCGGAACACGCCGAGCGCCGTCCAGGGCGAAGGATCGCCGCCGGGCTGGCCGGGGCGCGGCGGCAGGCCGGCGACGTGGCGGGTGTGGCGGGCGACCTCCGCCATGTCGCCGACGGTGGTGCCGACATCCTCCGCCGTGACATATTGGCCGCCGAGCTGCTCGACTGCCTCGGCAAAGGCGCGGAACAGGGCGACGCGATCGAAATCGCCGTCGGGCCGGCGCAGCACCGCCTTGCCCCCGCCGAGCGGGAGGCCGGCGAGCGCATTCTTGTAGCTCATGCCCTCGGCGAGGCGGAGGGCATCGCCGATCGCGGCGGCGGGATCGGGATAGGTCCATAACCGGCAGCCGCCGGCGGCCGGGCCGAGATTGGTGGAGTGAAGGGCGATGACGCCGTCGAGGCCGGTGGCGGAATCGTGCAGGCGAACGAGGTGTTCGGGCGGATGCGCATCATGCGCATGTCGAAAGTCCATGGAGATACTCCGGAAAACCTGAATCTGTTGAGGGGCGTGGCGGATGCGTCCCGCGCCAGCGCCCAGACCTGTGGGTCAGATCGAGAGGATCTGCCCGGTCGTAATTCGGGTCCGGATCATAAGTCGAGTCGACATGCAAAGAGTGGCGCGGCGCATGCGGGCGAGCGGAAGCAGGGCGTGAACCGCCCGTTTCCCCAGCGCTGCATCCTGGCCGTGCATCGAACGCGTCTCCGTTTGCGATCGTGATCGCTGCGCCTGCCTATACGGGGCGGATGAAAAAATCCCCAACAATTTTCACATCAGGCGCGAATCTCGGATCAGGCCAGGAGATTCTCGCCGGTTTCCTCGATCGGTTCGGGCACGACGAGCTGGGCGTGGGCATCGTGATGCACCTGGTGGCGGCCGAAGGCGGTATGCGCCGGCCAGCCCGGCATCAGATGATTCCACCACGCCGCGCCGAGGATCATCGGGGCCTGCCACAGATACATGGTCTGCAGCATCAGATCGAATGGCGCGTGATCCTGTTCCGGTCCGGACCCGTGTGCGGGGCTCTCAGGCGTGGGGGCAGGCATGCGATTCCTCCTTCGCTCGGCGCATCGCTGAGGACGGCGTGGCGCCTGGATTAACCATAGCACAGGCCGGAGGGCGGCGCAGCCCGGCGTTGCGGCAAGGCGCGCTCAGCGCGCGGCGGGCTTGGCCGGGCCGTCTGTCGCGACCTGCATCATGCCATTGTCGTGCAGGATGACGACCCAGACGCGGCCATCCTCGCACTGCGCCGTCCAGGCCGGGCGCCCCTCGACCGGCGCGCGGCGCGTCGAGCCGGAGACGGCCTGGCAATCGCTGCCGGCATCCTCCAGCGCGCGGTAGAAGACGACATCGCGCTGCTTCGGCGCGAGCGCCTCGATCCGCGCGAGATAATCGGTCTTGTCGGTCGGGCTGGGGCTCGGGGTGGGGGCCGGCTGCTGCGGCGCGGGCTGGCCGCAGGCGGCGAGCGCCAGGAGCAGGCTTGCGGGCATCAGCATCTTCATCGCGGCGACTCCGTGGTTGATGCCGCCTGTGTCGCAGGAATCGGCGCTGCTGGCGAAGACGAAAATGCGCAGGCGCGGTTCCGGCCGCCCGGATGCGCGGCGGCGAAGCGGCGCCAGGCGATATCGACCGGGATCGCCGCAGCGCAAAGCGCGGCGCGGCGGGCGTTCCGGCCCCCGCCCTCCGCCGCAAGCCGGGCCGAGATCCAGGCATCGCGGCGCGCGGCGAGCAGTTCCCACAGGGCGGCACACGCGCCGCCATTGCCGCGGGTGCGCCAGCCGAGCGCGTAGGATCGATCGGGGCAACGCTCGAAGAGGGTGGCGACGGTGCCGATATCGCCGCCCACCGCCCCGGCACCGAGATCCGGCCGATCGTGGCGCAGCGCGTCCAGCCGGGCGGCGGCGGCATCCAGATCGCGCAGGATCTCGAACAGGACCGGGATGGCGGGATCGTCGGTCCAGGCGGCATAGCCTGCCTGGCGGCGCGTCGCCGGGTGACATGCGCGAAGGGGATCGGTGCCGGCCATGCTGTCCTCCCTGAAGAGCAGCCGCAATCGCCCGATTCGCGTTAAAAGTGAATCGACCGATCTTGCTTTCCATCAATGCGTGGCACAGGCTCGGCGCTATTGAGCCAAGCATTGTCGATCGGGGGGTCGTAGGCAGCACAACGATAGGGGTCGTGGGTTGCCGCGTTCTATTTTCAGGAGGAAGCGGCGCGCCGTGCCGCTGGCCTTCCTGCCGGGCGCGGCGCGCGGGCTCCACGGGGCGGCGCGCAAGGCGATCGACGGGGGGCGCTATCTCATCTTCACGCCGGTGGCCGACGGGCGCGCGGTGCTGTTGCTGCGCACCAGCCCGCCGCTGATCGCGTCCGTGCGGCGGCAGAACGATGCGGGCGATGCGATGCTGATCGTGGAATGGGTGCGCGTGGCCGGGCCTGACCACCGCGAGCATCTGGCCGCCGACCGGTTCGACGAGGCTTGCGCCGATGCCGCGCCGGCGGCCCTGCCCCGCGACCGGACGGCCGCGACCTGATAGGGCGTTCCCGATCGGAAGGCTTTGCGATGACTGATTCACTCCGCGCCACGCGCCTCGCTTATGTCGACGAGCTGCTCGGCTCGCTCGATCTGCCGGGCGGCACGCTACGCGTTACGCGCGGGCTCGGCTCCGGGCTGGCGCGGCGTGCCGGCGACGCGGTGGAACGCGTGTGGGCGATCGGGGACCGCGGGCCCAATCTCAAGCTGCCGTTCGCCATCGAGCGCTATGGGCTCGAGCAGTTGCGGCGGCATGCCGGCCTGGCGGGCGCCAAGCTGATGCCCTTTCCCGGCATCGGGCCGGCGATTTCCGAACTCCACGTATCGGATGGGCGGGTGGCGTGCGTCCGGACGATTCCGCTGCGCGATCGGAGCGGCCGGCCGCTGTCGGGGCTGCCGGTGCCGGGTCCGTTCAGCGAGCCCGCCTTCGATCTGGCCGCCGCGCGGCTCGCGCCCGATCCGTCCGGCGCCGATACCGAGGGCATCGCCGCGGCGGCGGACGGCAGTTTCTGGATCGCGGACGAATATGGCCCCTCGCTGCTGCACGTCGCGGAGGACGGAACGGTGCTGGCCCGGCATGTGCCGCGCGGAAGCGGGGCGGCCTTTGCTGGCGCCGATTATGCAGTGGTCGAGTCGCTCCCGGCGATCGCCGCGCACCGGCAGCTCAATCGTGGGTTCGAGGCGCTGGCGCTCTCGGTCGACGGCACCCGGCTCTATTGCGCGTTCCAGAGTCCGCTCGCCCATCCCGACGAAGCGGCGCATCGCCGTGCGCGCCATGTGCGGCTGTGGGTGATCGATACCGCGACGGGCGCGGTGACGGCGGAGTTTCTCTACCGGCTCGACAAGCCCGGCAGCTTCCGGCGCGACTCGGCGATCGGCGATGTCGACCGGGCCGACCTGAAGCTGTGCGACATCGCAGTGATCGCGCCCGGCCGGCTGCTGGTGCTCGAGCGGGGATCGGCGACGGCCAAGCTTTATGCGGTCACGCTCGATGAAACCGGCGCGCTCGATCCGAACGAGCGCGATATCGCGACTCGGCCGACGATCGAGCAGCGCAGCGCCGCCGGGGACTCCCTGCCCGCGCTGGCCAAGACCCTGATCTTCTCGACCGACGACCATGCGGAGATCGGCGCCGACCTGGAGGGCATCGCCCTGCTGTCGCCACGCACGCTGCTGCTGGTCAACGACAATGATTTCGGGGTGGACGGCGTGGCGACGCAGTTCTGGCACATCGATCTGCCAGATGGGACCAAGCTGGAATGAAGTAGCGGGGGAGAGCGCCCTTGGCTGCTCGATCCCCCGCGCTGTCGTTTCGCCAGTGCCGGTCTTACCGGCGGCTTTCCGCTCCTGCGCGTTTCTTTTATCGTCAGGCGATACGACGGCGAGTCCTCATAGCCGATTCGCGGACAAAAAAAAGGCCGGTACGAGACCGGCCGTGAAAGTTTTAGGAGAGGATGCCTGAAAGGCACAGTCGTTGTGCACTGCAGCAGATTTCCTCGCAAGTGCAAATATTGCATTGCGGCATACATAAAGTGCAACTGGTAGCGTTACCACTGTATGCCAGGGCTCCTAACGGCGGCGAGCGTGCTCTCTAGTGACCTCACAAGGGATCGATCGATGAGTCCAAGCCCCGCCGCCGTTGTGACAACTCGGTGTATTCATATATAGTGAATTTGAATATAGGAGGTAGCCGCATGGCAAATACGAGTCTCAGCCTGGGCGAACATTGGGAAGTCTTCATTCGCAAAGAGGTCGGCAGTGGGCGGTACGGCTCGGCGAGCGAGGTTGTCCGGGACGCCTTGCGGGCGCTGGAGGAGCAGAAGATGCGGCTCGACACGCTGCGCCTGCATTTGGCCCAGGGCGCGGCGCAGGCTCGGAACGGCGATTTCGTCGAAGATTATTCGGCCGATCGCATCATCGCGGCTCTGGACGAGGAATGACGCGATCGTTTCGCGTCACCCCGCGCGCGTTCGAAGACCTCAAGACGATCGGTCGTTACACACTCCGCCAATGGGGCGAAGCTATTGGTCCGGCAGCCTGGTGAAGTCGGAGATCCAGTTCACCTCCCAGTTCCGGCCGCCATCGTCCGAAAAGGCCTGCTCGATGCGGAAGCTGGTGGCCGCCATGTTCGAAAAGATGAAGCGCACCAGGATGGCCCGGCCGTTCAGCGCCTCCTGATTGTAGAACAGCCCGCGCCCGTTCGCGAAGCTGCCGACCATCGGCGCGCCAAGCTCGCTGTCGGCGCTGTTGGCCCAGCGGATCTTCCACTGGCGTGCGCTGGCGTCATAGAGGCGCAGGCTCATGCCCTGGATCCGCCCGGCCGGGCCAGCGACAGCGAGCTCGCCCAGATTGGCCTGGCCGCCCCACACCGGCCGCACCACCGACAGGCCGTCATACTCGACCCATGTGGTCGATCCGGTCAGCGGTTTCAGCCGCCGCGCGACATGCGCTTTCCACCGGCCGAACTCGAAATCGAAATCATGCGCGCCGTCGCGCAGCTCGGGCGCGGCGCGGGCTTCTGGCCGCGGCATCTGGGCCGGCGCGATGCCCGGCAAGGCGACGAGCAGGATGGCCGGCAACACCAGTCGGTAGTGTCGCGCAACAGGATCGATCGTCATGCCCTGTCCTCCCCGTTTTCCGGCCCGTGCCGCAGCGTCAGTCTAGCCGAGACGCGCACCCGGACAAGGCCGAGACACCCCGACGCGGACTAGCGCATTACCCTTATCGTCCGGTCCAGCCCCGCAACCAGCCGCGCAAGCCGGTCATAGTCGATCTTGTCGGGCGTGTCGGCGAGGCTGTGATAATGGGGGTAGCGGAACGGGGCGGTGTCCGTGACCATCAGCGCCGGCATGCCCTCGCCGGCAAAGGCCCAGTGATCCGACCAGTCGACGCCCTGGATGAAACCCGGCGCGGTCCCGCCGACACTCGGGAAGCGCGCGACCGAGCGAAACGACCCGACCGTCCGGCGCACGAAGCCGCGCGACCCGGTGGTGCCGACAAACGCGACGAAATTGCCGGTATCGGGATAGAGCTGCGCAAGCGGCCAGGGATAATGCTGGCTGTGCGGCCGATCGCTGTAATAGCCGATCGTCTCCAGGCTGATCATGCCGAGCACCGGCTCCCCGGTGCGTTTCAGCTGCGCGGCATAGACGACGCTGCCCATCAGCGGAGTCTGAAACCAGGGCGGCTCCTCATTCACGAACAGCACGAGTCGCAGGCGGAGCGCCGCCTTGCCGCGCAAATCGGCCAAGGTGCGGGCCAGCTCGATCACCGCGGCGGTGCCGGTCGCATTGTCGTTGGCGCCCGGCGCCTCATAGGCGCTGTCGTAATGTGCGCCGATCACCAGCGTCTCCGCGTCGGGACGGGCGGGATCGACCACCACCTCGATATTGCGGACGCGTTCCCCGCCGGCGCTGAACGACTGGCGGCGCACGGCATAGCCCATCGACGCCAGCGCCCCTTCGATATGGCGCGCGGCGCGTTCGAGCTCGATCGGATGCTCGACATTGTGCGGCGTGCTGGCGATGGCGACGACATGCCCGCGCAGGCGCGTGGCGAGGCGCGCCTCGTCCACGGTGAGCGGCGGGAGCGGGCCGTCATGGGAGACGCCGGGCACCGCCGTCATCCAGAGCAGCGCGACGACCGGCAACGCGAAGAGCGCGGCGATGATCGCCAGAGCAACTAGCCTGGCCCGAATGTCGATCATCGTCGCCCCCCGTGGTCGGCTAGCGCGGTACCGGCACTGCGGACACGTCGTCCACTTCATTCAGCCCGCCGAGGTCGCCACGCTCGCGCGCCTTGCGGCCGTAGACGAGCTCGAACAGCGGCGAGGCCATCAGGGTCGTGACGATCGCCATCAGCACCAGCATCGAGAACAGCGCCGGGCCGATGATGCCGCGCTGCAGGCCGATATTGATGATGATCAGTTCCATCAGTCCGCGCGCGTTCATCAGCGCGCCGATGCCGAGCGCGGTCGGATTGTCCTGGCCCGTCAGGCGTGCGGCGGCCCAGCAGGCGCCGCCCTTGGCGAGGATCGACGCGGCGAGGATCACCAATGTCACCGCCAGCAGCGAGAGATTGTCGACCATGGTGAGCTGCGTGTTGAGGCCGGAAAAGACGAAGAAGGTCGGCAGCAGCACGACCACCGCGAAAGGCTCGATCTGGCGCTTCAGCTCGTCGGCGAAGAAGCCGCGCGGGATCACCGTGCCGAGGATGAAGCCGCCGAACACGGCATGGATGCCGATCGAATCCATCGCGAAGGCCGAGGCCATGAACAGGATCAGCGTGAAGCCCATCAGGTTGGGGTTGATCCGCCCTTCCCGCTCCGCGATGCGGCCGAGCGGGGCGAGCAGGCGCGGGCCGAAGATCAGCATGAAGGCGACGAACGCCACGCCGCCGACGATCGCCTTGATCGCCACGCCGGGGCCGTCGCCGAAGCTCGCCAGCACCACGGCCAGCACCGTCCAGGCGCCGGCATCGTCGATCGCGCCGGCGGAGAGCGAGAGCGTGCCCAGCGGGGTGCCGCTCAGCCCGCGCTCATGGATGATGCGGGCGAGCATCGGAAAGGCCGTGATCGCGATGCACGCGCCGATGAACAGGGTCGCCTGGACCTGCGTGATCTGCGGCGCGAACAGGCCGGGAATGCCGATCAGCCACGGTGCCAGCAGCACGGCGACGAGGAACGGCGCGGCCATGCCCGAGAGCGATACGGCCCCGGCGCTGCGCGCGTTGCTGCGAAAATGCCGGGCCTGGAAGCCAAGGCCGACGATGAACATGTAGAGGCCGACGCCGAGCTGCGCGACGACGAACAGCACTGCCTTCGATTCCTTGGGGAAGATCGCCGCCTGAAGATCGGGCGCGAGCAGGCCGAACAGCGACGGGCCGAGGATGACGCCGGCGATCATTTCGCCGACCACCTGCGGCTGGCCGAGAAAGCGCTTCGCCAGCCAGCCGACGCCGCGGCAGGCAGCGATGATCAGCGCCATCTGCAGGAAAAAGGCAATGCTGAGCTGCGCTGGCGTCATGCTGTCCACCCCTTCGTCGTTCGCCTGTTCCGGCGAATCTCCCCAGTGACAACGCTGCCACCGGGGCCATGCTGATCTGGATCGGCGCGCGTTGCAAGAAGGATGTGAACGCTAACAGCAATGTGGATTTGCCGATCCCGCGGCTTTGTGCTGGATGCGCAACGTTTCGAAAAGGGGCCGTCCATGTTCAATTTCCAGCCGGTGCTGTCCGGCGACCTGCTCGTTCTCCGGCCGCAGGTGCCGGAGGATTGGGACGCCTTGTTCGCGGTGGCGGCGGATCCAGCCATCTGGGCGATGCACCCGATGCGCGAGCGGTATCGCGAGCCGGTGTTCCGCGCCTTTTTCGACGAAGCCCTGGCCGATCGCGGCGGGCTGGTCGCGGTCGACCGGGCCAATGACACCGTCTTCGGCTTCTCGCGCTATTCGGAGCGGTTCGCCGAACCGGGCGAAGTGGAGATCGGCTGGACCTTCCTCGCGTGCGACCGCTGGGGCGGCGGGTGGAACCGCGAGATGAAGCGGCTGATGCTGACGCACGCGTTCGGGACGTATGAAACGGTCATCTTTCGCATCGGCGAGGACAATCTCCGATCGCGCCGGGCGGTGGAGAAGATCGGCGGCGTGCTGACCGACCGGGTGCAGGAATATCGGATGGGCGACGCCGTGATCCGCCACGTCACCTATGCGATCGCGAAGGCGGATTTCGCCGCAGGGCCCTTGCTCAGCTGAACGGGGGTGGTCAGGCGTCGGGAAGCAGCCACCCGTCATAGTGCACGACCAGCCCGATCAGCGGCAGCGCGATGGCAACGTCGAAGCGGAAACGATCGCCGTCCTGCCATTCGCGGGCCTGGATGCGCGGGGCGAGCGCCAGCGGCAGAGGGATGCCGAGGCAGGTCCAGCGCCGCAGCACCATCTCGAGGCCATCCGTGTTCGAGGGCAGATCGAAGTGGAAACGCAGCGGGCCGAAGCGTTCGACCAGGCGCACACCCCGCTGTCGCAGCCGGCTGGTGAAGGCGTGAGGACCGAACCGGCGCGTCCAGGTCTCGACGCCGTGTTGCTCGGCAAAGGCGACGTGCAGCTTATAGCTGCCGGTCGGGGGGAAGCGCATGATTGCCCCGATCGCCCGCGCGAGCAGGCCGGTGCCGCGCTCGACCCGCCCCTGCCCTTGCGCCCCGCCGTCGCGGCAGACCGAATGCAACGCGCGGGCCGCCTCGGGCAGCGCATCGAAGGCTGGCCCCATCACCCGCCGATAGAGCGGCGGCGGCAAACGACGCTCGACCGTTGCGTGGCGGATCGCGAGCTGGGCGAAGATCGACTCGAACTGCGCGAGATCGAGCAGCGACCCGGCATCGCGCGCGCCGGCGGGGAGCCGGCCGGCCAGTATTTCCTCGGCGAGCAGGGCAGCGGCCAGCGTCGGGATCTCGGGGCCGTCGCCATGCTGAGCGATCAGCGTCCAGCGGCGCTCGACGAAACCCTCGCTATCCTCCCCGGTCAGGTGGACCGACATGGCGGAACGGTCGCTGGTAAGGATGCTCGTCAGGCGTTGCAGCGGGAGCAGCAGCGGCGCGAGCGGGACCGCCGACAGGCCGAACCACCTGATCGGCCAGCTCAGCAGCCACAGGCCGAGCGTCTGCAGCGAAATCTCGGTGCCGGCGCGGAAGGTCACCGCCGGGCGGCCTGGGAGCATGGCGGGCAGCAGATCGAGATCGGGCACTTCGGCCAGCGCGACCCAGCGGCCCCGTATTTCGGGCACGCCCGTAACGGCAAAGCTCTCGCGCCGCAGTTCCTGCCAGCCCCAGCCGCGCGTCCAGCGGCGGTTGCGCCACAGGCGGACCGGCCGCCCGACATAAGAGAGGATCGCGGCCGCGACCGAAGGGCCGGCCGTCGCGCGGTTGGAGGCGCTGATCGCGACCTCGACCTGCGTTACGCGCGCCGTGCCCGCGGCGAGATGCCGCGCCACCGCGCCGGACAGCGCCGGCACGCTCGATGCGCCCGCGACGACGGCGACACCGGCCTCCCGCGCCGCGGCATCGAGCGCACCGATGCCCGTCACGAAGGCGCGCCCGTCGGCGAGATCGAGATAGGGCACGCCCGCTTCGATACAGGCGAGCGGCACGCGATAGTCGCTGTGCTGGAACGGCCCGGCCGCATCGATCAGCAGGTCCGGGCGCTGCGCCGCCAGCAGGGCGGCGACATCCCCTTCCCGGTCGGCGACCACCGGCTCGGTACCGGGCAGTCCGGCGCAAAAGGCGCGCGCCTTCTCCGCATTGCGGCCGGCGACGAGGATATGATAGCGCCGTCCAGCCAACCGGCGCGCCAGCCGCGCGCCGAAGCCGCCATATCCCCCGAGAATCAGAATCCGGCTCACGCCGACGCCTGTAGTACGCCAAGCGTTAAATCGAACCGACATTCGTGCGGCAGTCTGTTCCCCGGCAAAGAGTTCCGGACGGAGAGGTTGTCGTAACGGCGCGCGGCGCTTCATCATGATCGTCCCGCCAACTGGACCCCGGCCTTCGCCGGGGAACAAAGAGAAGATGAAGCGGGCGCGTCGGTTGGCGCCGATTCAACCCTTACCGCTCCAGCCTCAGGAACCTGCATGGCATCCGACATCTACTGGATCGAGCACCCCTTTGCGCAGCGCATCGCGATCGCCGCGCGACCGCGCGCGGGCGACTGGCTCGAGGACGAAATCGACCATTGGTTTAGCGCGGGGATCGGCCTCGTCGTCAGCCTGCTCGAACCGGATGAGGCGGCTGAGCTCGGCCTTCAGCGCGAGCGCGCCCTGTGCGGTGCGCGCGGCATCGCGTTCCTGTCCTTTCCGATTCCGGATCGCGGCATGCCCGATCGCCGGGACGCGCTGACATTCCTGCGCCAGATACGCGAAGCGGGGAGGCCAGTCGCATTTCATTGCCGCGCCGGCATCGGCCGATCCGCGTTGATGGCCGCGGCGCTGCTGGCGCTTGACGGACTTGATGCGGAAGGTGCCTTCACCCTGATCCGTTCGGCGCGGGGCGTCGCCGTGCCGGATACCGAGGACCAGCGCCGCTGGGTGGCGGATTTCCGAGACCGGCTGGCTGGCGCGTGATAGCCCTAGCGGCTCAAAGCACGCGTCGCGCCTGCTCCGGCGTCGGCAGCCAGCAGGTCTCGCGCCGGCCGAACAGCCGGTAGCGATTCCGCGCGACCCAGCGATAGACCGGATCGCGCAGGGCGCGCGGCACCAGCCGCAACGCCGCCGCGGCGCGCCATGGCCAGCCGAGCCCGGCATAGATGGCGATCACGGCGTCACTGTTCAGGCGTACGCTGTCGCCATCGACCAGGATGATCGTTTCCGGATCGGCGGGATCGATGCCGAAGCGCCGGAACAGGGCCGCGCCCACTTCGCCCTGCATGGAAGCGAGGCGGAAATGGTCGCGCCGGTCATGCTTCAGCACGAACTGTGCATTGGCCGAGCACAGCACGCACGCCGCGTCGAACACGATAACAGGATGCGGGGGGATGGGATGATCCGCCATTGCCTCAATGCCCGCCGGGGCATCGGGCGACCGTATCCTTCAGCCGCTCGATCAGCCAGCGTCCGGCGGGCCCGGGCGGCGTATCCTTGCGGTGGACCGCGAGCATCGGCAGCAGATTGCCCTCCGGCCAGCCATCCTCCAGCACCAGCTCGACCAGCCGCCCCTCGGCGAGATCGGCCTGAACCAGCGGCTCCGGCATGCTGCCCCAGCCAAGGCCAGCGCGCAGGAATTCATGCTTGGCGCCGAGATCGGCGATGCGCCACGTCCTGGGCGAAAGCACGCCGAACTGCTTGCCGCGCGACAGATCCGACCGATCGGTGAGGACCAGCTGGACATGCTCGGCAAGGTCGGCCCGGGGGATCGGGCCGGTGCGCTGGGCCAGCGGATGTTCGGGCGCCGCGACCATCATCAGCGGGATCGACAGCAGCCGTTCCTGCACGAAGTCCTCCGGCACGAGCGGCAGGGTGCCGACCACGGCAAAGGCCGCCCGCCCCTCGGCGACCGGCTCGATCACCGCGCCCAGCGCCTCGACATTCACGCGCAGCGGCGTGTGGGGAAAGGTCGCCTGGAAATCGCGCACCGCGTGCGCGAAGACGAAGATCGGGAACATCACGTCGACCGCCACCGCCAGCTCCGCCTCAAGCCCGCCGGCGAGATCGCGCGCGCGCGCCTTGAAGGCATCCATCCGCCCGGCCACCGCCTGCGCCTCCGGCACCAGCGCGGTGCCGGCATCGGTCAGCGCCGGATAGCGCGCGCTGCGATCGAACAATTGCACGCCGAGTTGCCGTTCAAGCGTGCCGAGCGTCTGGCTGACGACCGACTGGGCGCGCCCGAGCCGGCGGCCGGCGGCGGAGAAACTGCCTTCCTCCACCGCGGCGAGGAAGGTGCGCAGCTGATCGAGCGAGACGGCATCAAGCATCTATCGTAAATCCATATACTATGCATCGTAACATATAGGCTTTTACGCTACACGGCGAGTCCATATCTGGCGCTTCGCAACCTCCTCTTCGTTGCGAAGGACCCAGATCATGAAGCTCCTCCATGTCGATTCAAGCATTCTCGGCCCCGGATCGGTAAGCCGCCATTTGTCGGCGTCGATCGTCGCCCAGCAGCAGGCGCTGCATCCCGATATCGAGATCGTGCGGCGCGACCTGGCGACCGACCCGGTCGATCACCTGACCGGCCTGCATCTGGCCGCGGCGCAGGGCGCCGTGCCCGAGACCGGCGCGCTGCAGCAGGACGTGGCGGCGGGCCAGGCAGCGCTGGAGGAATTCCTCGCCGCCGATATCGTGGTGGTCGGCGCACCGATGTATAATTTCGGCATCCCCAGCCAGCTCAAGGCATGGATCGACCGGCTCGCGGTCGCGGGCCGCACCTTCCGCTATGGCGCGAACGGCGCCGAAGGCCTGGCCGGCGGCAAGACGGTGATCATCGCCTCCTCGCGCGGCGGCTTCTACGGGGCCGACACCCAGGCGGCGTTCCTCGACCATCAGGAAACCTATCTGCGCGGCGTGTTCGGCTTTTTCGGCGTCACCGACATCCGCTTCATCCGCGCCGAAGGCATCGCCATGGGCGAGGCCCAGCGCCAGCAGGCGATCGACAGCGCCGAGGTGGAAATCAGCAAGCTCGCTGCCTGACGCATGGGAGATCGCTGGCGGGATCGGCCCGCCAGCGGCTCCACGTCCGCAAACTCACGGAAAAGACGCCGGTAAAAGCCCCACGGCCCTTCCCCGCTCTTGCGGCGCAGCCGATCTCCTGCAATAAGTCTGAGTAATTAATGCCGCGCCGAAAGCGGACATGGACTTAGTTTCAGGGGGGATAGTCTGATGAATCGCGCCGTTGCCGCAATGTTGGCCGCCATCGTAACCGGCACCGTCGGCCAGGCTTCGGCCCAGACCGCCGCGCCGGCCCAGACTCCCGCGCCGGCCGCGATCGTGGAGGATTTCAAGCCATCCTCCGTGAACCAGCCGGGCCAGCAATTTCCACAGGTCAATTCGCAGGGCCATGCCCGTTTCCGCATCGTCGCGCCCGAAGCGCAGAGCGTGAAGGTGAGCCTCGGCCTGGGCGGACGCGGCGGCACCGTCCTGACCAAGGCGACGGACGGATCCTGGACGGGCACGACCGAAGGTCCGCTCGACGAGGGATTCCATTATTACCACCTGACCGTGGATGGCGGGACGTTCAACGACCCGGGCACGTTGAACTTCTACGGATCGACGCGCTGGGAAAGCGGCATCGAGATTCCGGCGCATGACGCGGATTTCTATGCGCTGAAGGACGTACCGCATGGCCGGGTGTCCCAGATATTGTTTCCGTCCCCCAGCACCGGCACGCAACGCCGCGCCTTCGTCTACACGCCGCCGGGTTACGAGAAGAACCAGCGCGAGCGCTATCCGGTGCTGTATCTGCAGCATGGCTGGGGCGAGGACGAGACCGCCTGGGCCAACCAGGGCCATGCCAATCTGATCATGGACAACCTGATCGCCGCCGGAAAGGCGCGGCCATTCATCATCGTGATGACATATGGCATGACCAACGAGGTGCGGCCCGGCGGCCTGGCCAGTTTCGACATCAAGCCATTCAGGACCGTCCTGGTCGACGAACTGATCCCCTATATCGACGCCAATTTCCGCACGCTTTCCGACCAGCGCCATCGCGGTATGGCGGGCCTTTCCATGGGCGGTTTCGAAACCAAGCTGATCGCGCCCGCGAACCTCGACACATTCGCCTATATCGGCCTGTTGAGCGGCGGGACCTTCTCGCTCGACGACGTCAACAAGACGCCGGGGTTCAGGGAGAAGGTCAAGCTGACCTTCGTCAGCGCGGGCAGCCGGGAACTGGAAGGCGGTCGCGGTGGCCCTCCGGGCGGGCCGCGCGTTGATCCGCGGGCGAACGCCGAGGCGCTGAAAGGCGCAGGCCTCAACAGCGTCTTCTATGTCTCGCCCAATACGGGGCATGAATTCCTGACCTGGCGGCGGAGCCTGCACGAAATGGCGCCGCTGCTGTTCCGCGACTGAGGTCGCGGCGCACGCCATCGGCACGGCTCCCTAGCCGCGGCCGGCACCGCCGTGCTAGCGCACCGCCAGACTTCGACGCTGCCGGATGGCAGCGCCGATCCTGGGAATTGGTATATGCGTGCGTGTCTTGTTCTGGTTCTGGCAGCGGCAATGCTCACCGGCTGCGGCTCGGGGGCGCCCGATGCGGAGACTGACGTGGGCGACGGCAATAGCGGCATCCCGCCCGCCGCGATTCCCGCCGATCCGTTCCTGGCGCCGCCGCCGAACGCAAACGCGGCCACCGCAATGCGCGATACCGACGGCGCCAACGGCCCCATCCGCTTCAGCTGTACCAACGGCCTGACCGTGATGGTCGATCACGATCTCGCCTGGGATGTGATGCGCCTGACGATCGGGGGGAAGACGTTCGAGCTGCACAACATCCTGTCCGAGACGACGACCAGCAAATACCGGTCGGACACCGGCCGATCGCCCGGCAAGAGCCTGATGTGGTGGAGCGACGGCGATCGGGCGCAACTGATCGAAGGGCCCACGACCGCGCCGCCGGATTCCGCCGAGCAGCAGAGCGCGGCGTGCCGCAAGGCCGGCTGAACGGGGCCCGCCCCGTCAGCCGATCGTCACGTCGATGCTCATCTTCGGATCCCCGGGCATTCCGTTCACCCGGATCGTGACGCCCGACCAGCGATTGCCGGGCATGTTCAGCGGTGGCGTAGTCTCCTTCCCGGCCGCTCTCTTGTCGCCGAGCGGATAGAGATCGGTCTGGTCGCCGCGGTTCGGACTGTTGAAGATCTGCGCCATATCCCGCCGGCCGTCGGCCTGGATCAGCTCGATCGCCAGCCTGTTCTCGTCGTTCACGTTGGTGATCGCCTCATCGACGACATAGATCGCGATCCCCTCATCCGGCAGGAACGCGTCCTGCCCGCCGCGGCGGCGATATTCGACGACGATATATTGCGTCTCCGTCATCACGCCGGGATTGCGGATGACGACTGCGCCGCCGCCTTCCGCCGCCGGCTCCAGCACGATGCCCGGCGTGGTTTGCTCGACCAGTTGAGGCCTGATCCAGCCATGGAACATCCGCAGCATGCCGTTCGGGAAGGTCGGGGTGAGCCCGCCATCGCCCCACGAGCCCGAGGCCATCAGGCAATAGTCGCCAAGGCCGTTCGACCGGAAATTGGCCACGCGGCCGGTGTCGTAATAATCCGCCCAGCGCGCGGCGAGATGACCCCATTCATGGGCGCAGACGCCGACATGGCAATCCTCGGGCACGGTCAGATAGGTGCTGGCGCGCACGCCGTTTCCGATAGGGACCCCATTGTCCGGGATGACCCATTTGTGGCTCCAGATATCGTTGCGGCCGCTGGTCGTCTCGGCGCCGCGGCCGGCATGGATGACGAACAGGGCAGTGATCGTGCCTTCCCCCAGAACGTCATAGCCGCTCAGATCGACGCCGGCGGCGATCGCCGCCTGCACCGCGTCGCGGGCCATGCCCTGCGCGTTTCTCGGGAAATTCCCGTCCATCCCGGAACTGCCATCGGCATAGAAGGAGACCGGGTTCGGCAGGCGGAACCATCCGAACACCTTCCCGGTCACGTCGATCCCGGCGCCGGCGCCGTTCCAGCCGCTCACCTTCCGGTAATAATCGCGCATGCTGCCGGTCGGGAACACCTTGCCGGTGCTGAACAGCATCTGTTCGAAATAGGCGCTGCCGAGATCCTCCTGATGCGTCAGATCGGGGAAATCGACGAGCAGCACCAGCGTCCGCACCTCGCCGTGCAGCTGCGTCGGCGGCCGATCGATCTTCTGGGCGTGAGGATTGAGCGGGCCGGTATCGGTCGCCCCATCGTCGAGCCCGCGATATTTGGCGCCGCGCCGGTTGGAGCGCCAGACCGCGAGATATTGGTCGAACGTCGTTTCCGAAGGCAGCCGCCCTTCGGCGATCAGCGCGAGATAGCGCGCGTGCAGCCGGGAAAGAAGATAGGGCGATGGCGGAACCTGGCAACGGTCCCTGCAACAGGCATCCGCACCAAAGGGAGTCACGGCATGCAGCATCTTTTCCTCCTTCGGGAAAAGGGGAGTGTGCGGCCTTTCGCTGCGGCGCTCGACGCCGCTGCGAAAGGCGATCAGGCGTTCGGGGCGGGGGCGAGCAAGCCGGCAAGGGCGCCGATCGCGGCGGACCCGATGGCGATGATGCCGTCCGGGATCTTGTCGTGGCCGACGATCATCACGATCGCCAATTGAGCGAGGATCACCAGGATCACGCTGGCGCCGAGCACGATCACGGTCGCCTTATAGACGAACGTATCGGGGATCCGCGCATTCTCCACCGCCTCGATCCTGGCGTCGTCCAGCACCTGCTGGACCCGGGCCGGATCGCCCGCGACCGCGAGATCGCCGACGCGCTGCGTCAGCGCCGCGTTGTAGCTCTCGAACAGCTTGTCCGTCATTGTTCGTCCCCTCGGATGAATGCAACCGAGCCCGGGATAATCCGATTTGAGCTGGGCACGCGTGACGGCCGTCACAGCCGCGGGCGATCATTGCATCGAGGAGCGTGCCCGGTGAGGCCGACCGCTGCTCAGGCGCCCGCCGGGCTGTCCGGCGCGGTGATATCGTCGGCGAATTTACGCATCAGCCGCACCAGTTCGGCGATGTCCCGTTCCTCCCAGCTTTCGAAGATCGAGCGGCCCATGCGATCCCGGGCAAGGTCGACGGCGTCCGTCATGGTCTTGCCCCTGGGCGTCACCACCGCTTCGCGGACGCGCCGGTCCGCCGCGCTCGCCTGACGTTCGACCAGGCCCAGGGTTTCCAGCTTGGCGACCTGGCGGCTGACGGTGGTGTAGTCGCGCCCGACCCGGTCGGCGAGATCGACCACCCCGATCGGGCCGCGCCGCTCGATGCCGACCAGCAATGGGAACAGTGCGCCATCGAGCGCGATGCCGGCCTCCCGCACCATGCGCTCGTCGCCCTGGGGGCGGTTCATCACCCCGACAATATCGATCAGCGCCCCGTGCAGAATCCGGATCTGATCCGATATATGTGTATCTTGCACATTTTTTCTTGACGACATGCTGGTCCTCCTAATATGTGCATAATACACACATGGAGGTGGCGATGACAGAGGATTGTACCGACATATTGATCTGCGGAGCCGGCGCGGCCGGGCTCGCGCTGGCGATCGATCTGGCGCGCCGGGGCGTTTCGTTCCGGCTGGTGGAGCAACGCAGCGAACCGTTCAGCGGATCGCGCGGCAAGGGCATCCAGCCGCGCAGCCAGGAGATTTTCGAGGATCTCGGCATCCTCGACCGGCTCGTCGCGGCGGGCGGGCCCTATCCGCCGCAACGCGAATATCGCGACGATGGCAGCCACGCCGAATCCGCCGTGATGGAGCTCACCGATCCGACCCCGGCCGAACCCTATCACATGCCGCTGATGGTGCCGCAGTCCATGACCGAGGCCATCATGCGCGACCGGCTGATCGAGCTGGGGCACCGGCCGGAATTCGGCTGCACGCTGACCGGCTTCGAGCAGGACGCGGCCGGCGTGACCGTGCAGCTGGCCGGCCCGGCGGGCGCGGAGACTCTGCGTGTACGCTATCTCGTCGGCGCGGACGGCGGGCGCAGCTTCGTGCGCCAGGCGCTGGACATCGGCTTTCCGGGCAAGACGCTCGGCGTGCGCGCCATTGCCGCCGATGTCCTGCTGAGCGGGATCGATCACGCGGCCTGGCACCGCTTCAACGGGGATTCGATGGTGCGGCAGATATCCTTCTGCCCGCTCGCCGGGACCGATTTGTTCCAGCTGCAGGCGCCGATCCCGCTCGACGGCGAAGCTGACCTGTCCGTCGCCGGCCTGAATGCGATGGTGCGCGACCGGACCGGCCGCGACGATATCCGTATCGATTCGATCGCCTGGGCATCGGCCTTCACCATGAACGCACGGCTGGCCGATCGGTATCGGGTGGGCCGCGTGTTCCTGGTGGGCGACGCAGCGCATGTCCATCCGCCCACCGGCGGCCAGGGCCTGAACACCAGCATGCAGGATGCCTATAATATCGGCTGGAAGCTGGCGGCGGTGCTGCGCGGTGCGGCGGATGCGCTGCTCGACAGCTATGAGGAGGAACGCCGGCCGATCGCCGCTGGCATGCTCGGCCTGGCGACCAGGCTGCTGGAAGCCAGCGGCCGGGGCGAGATGCGCCGCGGACGCGAGGTGCACCAGCTCGACCTTGGTTATGCCGAGTCGTCGCTGGCGCTGGAACGGCCGGCGCGGACCGGTGGGCTGCTGGCGGGAGACCGCGCGCCGGATGCGCCGGTCCTCGGCGCCGCCGGCCAGCCGAGCCGATTGTTCACGCTGTTCGCCGGCCCGCACTGGACTCTGCTGGGGCGGGACGTCGCGGACGAAGTGCCGGCCCGCCCCGGCCTGCACATCCACGATATCGGCGCGCGCGGCGACCTGGTCGATTGGGACGGGCATGTCGAGCGCGCCTATGCGCTGGCCCCCGGCGGCAGGGTGCTGATCCGCCCGGACGGCTATGTCGGGGCGATTATCGGCGCGGGCGAGAGCGCCACTTTGGAGGCGTATCTGGCGCTGGTGGGACTTGGCCTGGAGCATGAGAGATAGGCGACCCGGGCGGCATTATGGGGCGGCTTGACACTTATATCCGATTCGCGCATAACTAAGATGCGAATTGCATATAAGGTGTCGCGTGGACGAATCGACCTTTCTCCAGGCCTATGATCCAACGGTCTATGAACCGCTTTCAGTGGCGGTCGACCTCGTCCTGATGAGCGTGGTCGATGGGGCGCCCGCCGCCTTGCTGGTGCGGCGTGCGGAACATCCGCATCTCGGCCGCTGGTCCCTGCCGGGCGGGTTCGTGAAGCCGGACGAAAGCCTGGACGACGCCGCGCACCGCGTGCTCGCCACCCGCGCGCATATGGCGGGCGCCTATGTCGAGCAGCTCTACAGCTTCGGCGCGGTCGATCGCGATCCGCGCATGCGCATCGTCAGCATCGCCTATTTTGCGCTGCTGCCGGCCGATCGCTTCGCCGCCGCGCTGAAGGCATCGCCCGATCTCATGCTGGCGCGGATCGCCGTGCCCTGGCCGGGCGAGACTGGCGGGCCGGTGACGGCGCAATCGCCGGACGGCGATCCCCTGCCGCTTGCCTTCGATCATGCCGACATCCTTGGCCTCGCCATGCTGCGGCTGCGCGGCAAGCTCGATTATTCGGCGGTCGCCTTCGCCCTGCTGCCAGAGCTGTTCACGCTGCGCGCGCTGCAGGACGTGCATGAGGCGATCCTGGGCATGCCCCTCAACAAGCCCGGCTTTCGCCGCCGCATGCTCGATCGCGGCTGGCTGGAGGCGACCGGCGCGCGCGAGACCGGCGCATCGTTCCGGCCGGCCGAGCTGTTTCGCTACCGTCCCACCGAACCCACCAATCCCCGGGGAGAATGATCATGGCGTATATTCGGAACTTCGGCTTCTTCGCCCAGCTGCGCAGCGATGCCAGCAACCATGTGATCCGGTATCGCAACGGCCACATGCGGCAGAGCGGGCGCGGGCTGGTCTTCTGGTTCAGGCCCGAAACCGCGAGCCTGGCCGAGCTGCCGATGGACGATCGCGAAATGGCGCTGTTCGTGAAGGGCCGGAGCAAGGATTTCCAGACGGTCGCGGTGCAGGGCACGCTGACCTGGCACGTCACTGATCCCGTCCTGCTGGCGAGCCGGGTGGATTTCACCATCGGGGTGTTCAACGGCGTGCTGAAGGGCGAGCCGATCCAGCAGATCGAAACGCGGCTCGCTGGCCTGGTCAACCAGGCGGCGCTGCAATATCTGGCGCAGGAGCCAGTGCGGGCGCTGCTCGATGCCGGGCCGGAGCCGTTGCGCAAGGCACTGGAAGCGGCGCTGGGCGGCGATCCGGCGCTGGCCGAGATCGGCATCGCGGTCGCCGCGATCCGGCTGACCAACCTCGCGCCCTCCAGCGAGTTGGAACGGGCGTTGCAGACCCCGACCTTCGAGGCGTTGCAGCAAAAGGCCGACGAAGCGACCTTCGAGCGCCGCGCGCTTGCCGTCGACAAGGAACGCGCGATCGCCGAGAACGAACTGGCCAACAAGACCGAGCTGGCCCGGCGCGAGAAGCAGCTGATCGCCGAGGAGACCGGCAATGCGCGCGACCGCGCGACCGGCCTGGCCGAGGCGCAGCAGATCGAGGCGGCGGCCGAGGCCGAGCGGATCCGCACCGTGGAAAGCGCCCGGGCCGAGGCCGAGACCGCGCATATCGCGATCTATCGCGACCTGCCGCCGGGCGTGATGCTTGGCCTGGCCGCGCGCGAACTTGCGGGCAAACTCGACACGATCGAGCATCTGAACGTCACGCCGGACCTGCTCGCGACGCTGATGGGCGAGTTCCGCCGCGAGGCGACCGCGCTGCCCGCGCCGCAGCCCGCCGCCTGAGGCCGGGGCGATGTCGACGATCACGCCCCGCGCCGTCTTCGTCACGCGCGAGACCGATTACGAGCTGCTGCTCGCGCGCCACGCGACGCGCGAGCAGGCGCGCTTCTTCCTGAAGACGCGCGGGCAGCGACTGGAGGATCTCGAAGCGCGTCACGACCAGCTCCACGCGGCGCTGCGCGCGGCGCGCGCGGCGGTGCCGGACACCTGGCGGCAGGCGCTGGTGCAGCGCGCCGATCTCGACCGCTTTCTGTTCGGGCCGGAGGATGCGGTGGTCGCGGTCGGGCAGGACGGGCTGGTCGCCAATGTGGCGAAATATCTGACCGGCCAGCCGGTGTTCGGGATCAACCCGGCGCCGGACCTGTATGACGGGGTGCTGGTGCGCGTGCCGATCGGGCGGCTCGGCCGGTTGTTGCCGGCCGGAATCGCGGGCGGTGCGGCCGCCGAACACCGCACGATGGTCGAGGCAGCGCTCGATACGGGCGAGAAGCTGCTGGCGCTCAACGAGATCTTCGTCGGGCATCGCA
This sequence comes from Parasphingomonas zepuensis, assembly GCF_036663735.1. Lineage (NCBI taxonomy): Bacteria > Pseudomonadati > Pseudomonadota > Alphaproteobacteria > Sphingomonadales > Sphingomonadaceae > Parasphingomonas > Parasphingomonas zepuensis. The sequence continues at coordinate 209,698 of NZ_JAXOJO010000001.1, forward strand.
GCCACCAGTCGGCGCGCTACAGCCTGGCGGCGGAGGACGGGCGCGAGGACCAGTCGTCGAGCGGGCTGATCGTCGCCTCGGGCACGGGCGCGACCGGCTGGGCCCGATCGATCATGGAAGCGACGCACCAGCCGTTCGCAATCGGCGTCGAGGAGCGCGCGGTCGCCTATTTCGTGCGCGAGCCCTTTCCCAGCGTCTCGACTGGCACCGCGCTCCGCGCCGGCCGGCTGAGCGCTGCGCCGCTCGCGGTCACGTCGCGGATGAACGACGGCGGGGTGATCTTCGCCGACGGGATCGAGCAGGACTTCCTCGCCTTCGACTGGGGCCGGCTGGTGACGATCGGCCCGGCGGAACGGTCGCTCAACCTGATTACCGGCTGAGCGGCGCCGAACCGGGCCGGGGCGGCAACCGGAAATAGAGCGCGTATTTGAGGCTTTCGGCGATCCGCGCCGCCTTGTCCTGCAGCGCCGCCGCCTTTGGCGCCGACAGCATCTCCGCCGTGACCGCCGCCCAGAGCGCGAGCCAGCGATCGAACATCACCGGCGTGATCGTCGCGAGATGCTTCAGATGGGCGGCCACGGGATTGCCCTTGTAGCGGCCCGTGGTGAGCATAACCGACGACCAGAAGGCGACCAGCCGCCCGAGATGATCCTCCCAGTCGTCGATCGCCGATTCGAACACCGGGCCGATCAGCGCGTCCTGCCGCACCCGCGCGTAGAAGGCGGGCACGAGCCGCGCGAGATCGGCTTCGGTCGGGGTCACGATATTGTCCATCGCACCGCCTTGCCGCACCGGGCGCACCGGGATCATACGTAATATCCCGTATAGGGCCGGAGCGGCCATGCCTCTCGCGTCGGCCGGGAAAATATGCGACGATGGCTCAGCTCAGAGAAGAGGGCCGCCGGATGACAGTTGCGCGAAACCTGCCATCGCCACCGGGCTCACCGCTTTCCGCCAACGGCCGGCAATGATCCCGGCGATCATCACTTTCGCCATCATCGCGGTGCTGACCAGCGGCGTTGCCCTGATACTGCCGATCGTCCGGGATAACCTGGGACGATCGAGACGGCGACGGCGATCCAAAGGTAGGAAGAGAACCCACGCACCCCGGGCGCGGCTGGATATCGTCGGCGATCCGGAAAGCCGGGATCAATCCGGCATGGTCGCGAACACCGTCAGCCCCGGCGGCAGGACGACCCATTCGGGGCGGTCGCGATCGAACAGGGCGATGGACGGGCTGAACGAGGAAGGATCGTCGAGCGATCCGGCATAGATGGTGTGCGACGCGTCCTGGCCGACCACGCCGCCGAACACGAGGCTGCCGCATGAAGGGCAGCGATTGCGCACTGCCTCCCCACCGCGAAACGCCGTCGAGCGGACCTGCACCGTCGCGCCGGTGAAGCGCAAAGCGGTCGCGGGAAAGCCCATGAACGGGATGAAGCCCGAGCCCGAGGCCCGGCGGCAATCGGCGCAGCAGCAATAGCCGGCATAATCGGGCGCGCGATCGGCGGCGTAGCGCACTGCGCCGCAGAGGCAGCCGCCAGTGATGAGCGCATCCGGCATGGCGGCAGTTTACGGGCGGGATATGGCCGGGGCAAGCCAAGGCGGCATTGGGTGACTCGCCTGATCAATCACCTCTTCCCGTTCGCCCTGAGCGTGTCGAAGGGCCGTTCTCTCTTCCGCGGAAAGAGAAGAGCGGGCTTCGACACGCTCAGGGCGAACGGGGTTGGTGGATCGACCCGATCCAAGGCATGCTAGCGCATCAACCCCGCGGCGCGGAGCGCGTCCTCGATCACCTTCTTCACGCCCGACGCATCGGCCTGGACCGGGATCGGCCGGGGCCGGGCGGCAGCGCGCAGGGGTGGCGTGGCGGGCTTGGCGCGGGCGGCGGGCGCGGTGGCGGTGGCGGGCGCGACCTTGGCGGCGGGTGCTTTGCGCGTCTTCACTGCCCCGGCGATGCCCCAGAAGCTGGCGATGTGCCCGGTCGAGCAGACGCCGACATCGAGCATGTGCGGCATGGCCGCGCCGCAGCCCGACACGTCCGGGGCGACCGGGGTGCCGTGGCCCATGCCGGCGATGGCATGCGCTTCGATGACGGGCCGGCCGGCCTTGTCCTGCCACACGCGGCGCTGATGACGGCCCTCCACCTCGCTGTGCGAAGGCGCGGTGCCGAGGCCGTGGAGCGGCAGCCACTGTGCCACGATATCCTCCATGTTGGAGACGGCGACCGTGTGGTCGGCCGTGCCATGCCAGACAGACAGCGCCGGCCAGGCACCGTCATGGTCCGAGGCGCGGCGGACGCGATCGGCCAGTTCGGGCCCTGCCGGGCCGCCATGACCGCGCATGCGATCGAACGCCTGGGGGATGGTCGTGGCCGAGCCATAAGGCAGGCCAGCGACGATCGCCCCGCCGGCGAACAGCTCCGGCCGGGTGGCGAGCATCACCGCCGTCATCGCGCCGCCGGCCGACAGGCCGGTGACGAACACGCGCGCCGAATCGAGATCATGCTCGGCCAGCATCTGCGCGACCATCGCCGCGATCGATTCGGCCTCGCCGCCCTCGCGGGCGATATCCTCCGGCACGAACCAGTTGAAGCACAGGTTCGGGTTGTTCGAACGCTGCTGCTCCGGATAGAGCAAAGCGAAGCCGTGGCGATCGGCCAAAGTCGACCAGCCCGAGCCATGATCATAGCCGGCCGCATCCTGCGTACAGCCATGCAGCACCACGACCAGCGCGGCGCCGGGCTTGAGGTTCGCGGGCAGATATTGGCGCGCGCGGAGCTGGCCCGGATTGGGACCGGTAAAGGCCATGTCGGCGAGGCGATCTCGGCCGACACGGACGGGCGCGGCGCCGGGATGGGCGGCGGCGAGCCGCTTGATGGTGTCGGAAAGCGTACGCATGAAATCGGGTCCCCCGGGGGGCGGACGAATCGTCCGCACGTTACCAACGGCTCATAGCGACTATTGTTGCTGCAGTGCACAATAAACCTTGCCGGCACGTTACGGGATATGGCTGGCGATCCGATTTACCGTTCGGTGGCCGATGGGAGACCACTCCGGAAAATCGGACACCACCACCCTGCTCAGCGCGCGACTTCCACCCCATCGATTTCCGGTCCGTTCGGCGGCATCTGATAGCCATGCCGGGTCATGCTCGCCTGCGGCATCTGAACGCAGGGCACGCAATCGGGCCAGTAATTGTCCGGCACGCGGCCGCTCACCGGATTGCGGTAGTGAAACCACATCGGCAGGATGCCCGGCCAGGTGATCGTCTTGCCGGTGCCGCCGCGGAACCCCTCCTCGCGACGGCCGAGCGCAGTGATCGGGATATCGGGCGGGTATTTGCGGAACAGCGCGCTCGGGCTCGGTGCAGTGCCCTCTTTCGGGTCCTTCGCCGCGGACCAGCCGGTTTTCCAGTCGACCGAGAAGAAATAGGGCTCGTCGATGGTCAGGCTCCACAGCCGCCAGATGCCGTCCTCCAGCACGAACTGGTCGTTGGGATACATGCCGCCGTGGAAACCCGCGGCGTAGAATTGCCCTGCCCTGCTCGGTTCCTTCGACGTGCGCGGCTGGAACAGGCGCGTGCGCAGATTGGCCGAGCGGGCATCGTGCGAGACATGAATCACCGGCTGGGTGCGCCAGTGATAGGAAATGCCCGGGCGCGTCTCCGGCGGCGGCCCCCAGGTGGCGTTGACCGCCCCCATGATCCGGTCGCGCCCGAGATAATAGCCGACGAAGGGCGACTGCTTGTTGCCCTTGACGGCGAAGATCGCGCCCATCTGCGGCCACTGAAAATCGTCGATATAGAGCCCATAGGCTGACGAGACGTTCTCGACGGCATCATAGGCGAGCGAGCGCTGCAGGCGGCGGCGCGCATCGGCCAGCGTGGAGGCGGCGGGCGCGTGGATCGCCGCACGTGAGGCTGCAGGCGCAGGGCCGAGCAACGCAGGAACCTGGACGCGCCGCGTGCCCTTGCCCCAGCCAACATAATAGTCCGCGCGGAGCAGGGGGACGACGCGCAGCTCGCTGAGCTTCCACAGGCCGTCTTGCTTGACGAAGCGATTGCGGAAGACGCTGATCTCCCACTCGGCCGTGCCCTTGTCGGCATCGCCGAGCATGCCGAGCTCAATGCCCCTGCTCTCCGCTTCGCGCCCGCCGGGCAGCACGCGCACGATCGTGTCGAACAGCGGGCGATCGTTGAGTTCGCCGTGCCGCAGCCCGGCCGGCCCCATGCGCGCCAGCGCACGTCGCACGCCGGCCTGCCCGCGCTGGGTGCCGGACGCGCCGATCTCCGCCACGGCATCGGGCGCGAAGAGATCGACGACATCGTCCCACATCTTGCGATCGACATAATAGCCATAGGCGTTCTGGACGTTGCGGACTGCGTCCTCGTCATTGAGGGCGAGGATGCGGCGCTGGATTTCGGCCAGGCTGGCGCCGGTCTTCCGCGCCGGGCCCGAAGCCGGGGGCACCGGAACGCCCGTCTGGTCGGGGGTGATGCGATAGGGGACCACGGGCAGGTCCCGCCCGCCGATATTGGTCCAGCCCTCGGCATAGCCACCCTCGAACTGGGGGAAATAGCGGGCGGTGGCGATCCGCCAGCCGCGCGGGCCGCGGACATAATCATTCTCGTAAACGCCGCCTTCGATGCGCGCATTGCCCTGGCCGTCGCCCAGCAGCGACAGGCTCATCCAGCGCCCCTGCGCACTGGTGCCGTCGGCCGAGAGCGTCACGAGCGGCTCGTCGATCAGCTCCGTCGCGAGCGTGCCGGGCCGCCCGCCATGTCCGCGCTGACCGAGCCAGGCGGCGATGGCGCCCTGCCCCGCGATGCGCTTGCCGCCCCACTCGATCCGCCCGCCCGTCACGAACAGCGCCGCCATGTCGCGCCACTGCCCGGCCTGTCCATATTGGGCATAGGCACGCTGCAGGTCCTTCACCGCGCGCAGCGATTCGACACGCTGGACGTCGCGCGCCAGGCGATCGACGCTGTCCGCCGCTGGCGTGCCGGGGCGATCGATGGGCGCCGGCACCGGGCGCTGCGAGGGACTGGCGCCGGCCAGCATCACCACCAACGGGGCCAGCGCCCATTTGCGCATCTGCGCCATCATCCTCACCCCTTTTTCGTTGCCCGGCAGCTTCACGCAGCGCGGCGCGCGATGGCAAGGCCCGACGAAGGGCAGTGCCGTTTTCGACATGACATTCGGCCCCATTGGACAAGTGCCTTCTTCCGATCCCGGCCAGAGGGGATGCGGGCAGCAAATCGATTCGCCGGGCAATAACCCGACAAGAAATCGGCAGCTGAACCCGAAAATGGGGAGAGGGGCTATGACAGGCTTGAGCCAATTGGCTGGCGCAGTGCGTGCCGAAACGTCGCACGCGTGTGCTCATTCCGGGGCGGAGCGCCCTGGCACATCATCATTCGCATTTCTAAGCAGGGCATTGTTGGCGTCGGCATCGATGCTGATCATGCTGCCCGCGGCGCAGGCCCAAACGCCCGCCCAGGCCCAGGCAGCGGAAGAACCCGCGCGGGACGGCATCGAAGACATCGTCGTTACGGCGACGCGGCAATCGACCAACCTGCAGGACACGCCGATCGCCATCACCGCGGTCACCTCCGACGCGCTGCAGGAACGCGGCATCACCAATATCGCGGATCTCACCTCGGTCGTGCCGAACGCGCAGTTCCGCCGCGTGCAGGGCGCCTTCGGCCCCGGCGTCTCCGCCTTCATCCGCGGCATCGGATCGGGCGACACCAGCCTGGCGGGCGAGCCGGCGGTCGCCTTCTATATCGACGACGTCTATTATCCGCTGCTGCTCGGCGCGAATTTCGATCTGCTCGACATCGATCATATCGAAGTGCTGCGCGGGCCGCAGGGCACGCTGTTCGGCCGCAACTCGCTGGCCGGAGCGGTCAACGTCGTCGGCAAGCAGCCATCGGCGACAGAAACATCGGCCTATGCCGAGTTCACCGTCGGCACGCGCAACCGCACCGATCTGCGCGCCGGCTTCAACCTGCCGATCGGCGAAAACGCCGCGATCATGGTGTCGGGCCTGTCGAAGGAGCGCCGGGGCTATCAGCGCCGCCTCGATTTCACCTGCGAGATGAATCGCCGCGGGACGCCAGCGCTTGCCGGGACCTTCCCGATCGGCAATCCGCTGCAGGCGGGCACGCCCAATTTCAAGGCGGACGATTGCACGGTCGGCTATCTCGGCGGCGAGGATGTGCGCGCGGTGCGCGGCAGCTTCATGTGGCAGCCGGCGCCCGGCGTTAAGCTGACGCTCAACGCCGATTATATCCGCGACACCTCGGAGAATGCGGCCGACACGGTGGTCGATGTCGATCCGGCCCGCGCCAACAACAATATCAAGACGGCGGCGGCCTATTACGGCCTGGTGGTGGACAGCCGATTCATCACCGGCGATCCCTTCACCACCTATGTCAGCTATGCCGATCCGATCCCGGCGGGCACGATCATCCCGACCAACACCTATTATAATGGCACCACGGTAAACGGCCGCCCGACCCGTGGCGGATCGGTCATCCCGCCGCACAACAACCTCACCAACTGGGGCCTGTCGGGCAAGCTCAACTGGGATCTGGGCAATGATATCGATCTCACCACGGTGCTCGGCTACCGTGTGCTCGACGAGATCCACACCTTCGACACCGACGGCATGCCGATCGCGGTCGAGCATGTCATCAACGATATCCGGCAGAGCTATTTCACGGCCGAGATGCGCCTGTCCGGCAAATCGGCGCTGATCGACTGGGTGGTCGGCGGCTTCTATTTCGATGCGGCGGGCGTGCAGCACGCCAACATCATCTCGCCCAGTTCGGGCGGCCAGCGCACGATCTTCACCACCTATGATCCGACCAGCAAGGCCGTGTTCGCCAATGCCACGGTCCGCCCGTTCGGCGAGCGGCTCGGGATCGTGGTCGGCGCGCGCTATTCTGACGACAAGAAGGTGGTGAAGTTCACCAACCTGGCCGACATCACCCCCGTCGCCTCCGACATCCGGTTCAACGTGACGCCGGAACAGCAGAAGTTCAGCTGGAAGGCGGGCGTCAATTTCCAGGCGACCAGCCGGGTGCTCGTCTATGCGTTGGCCGCGACGGGCAATTCGCTGCCGGGCTATAATCCGCGCCCGCTGCAACCATCGCAAGTCACCCAGTTCGACGGCAATGACAGCGTCGCCTATGAACTGGGCGCGAAGCTCGATCTGTTCGATCGCCGGGTGCGCCTGAATGCCGCCGCCTTCTACACCGATTTCAAGAACCGCCCGTCCTCGATCGGCGGTGCCGAAGCGCAGCTGACTCAGCAATCGCAGCCGCTGGCGGGCAACCAGGTGCTCATTCCGCTGCCGGGCGGTCCGCCGGGCTCGACTCAGTGCGGCACGGCCACCGTGCCTGCAGGCACCGGCATCGTCTGCATCGGCCGCACCTATTATCGCAACCTGCCGGCAACGGTGCGCGGCGCGGAGCTTGAATATACGATCAACCCGATCGACCGGCTGGTCGTCAACGGATCGGTCGGCTGGTCGAAATTCATGGCGGACGATATCAGGGCGCGCGCGGTCAACCGCCGCCAGTTCAATCCGTTCTGGACCGCCAATGCCGGCGTCCAGTACGAGATCCTGGCCGATGCGATCGGCGGATCGATCACCCCGCGGCTCGACTGGACCTACGAATCGAGCCAGGTGGTCAGCGGCACATCGACCAAATACAACCACCTGATGCCCGCGCGATCGCTGTTCAACGGGCGCATCGCCTATGCCAACACCGATCATGATTTTACGATCGCGGCCGGCGTCACCAACCTGTTCAACAAGGTCTATTATCGCAACGTGTTCGATTACCAGGGCATCGGCTTCCCGCAGACCGATGCGCAGCCGGCGCCGCGCCGCGAATGGTATCTGACGCTCGGGAAGCGGTTCTAAGGGGGCCGTTGGGCGGCCGGCACCGTTATAACCATAACGGTTGAAAGTCCCGTCGGGACGCCGCCGCCCAAATTGCCCCGATCGACCGGCTCGCCTACACTCCGGCGGCGCCGACCTGCACCACGGGGTCCCGCTTGTTCCGGGGGATTCCTATGCGCAAGCCGTTCAACCCGATCGAAGCCGCCATGCTGAAGGCGCTGACCGAGGCGCTGTTCCACGGCAGCGAGATGGTCATCACGGCCGACCAAGTGGTCGACAATCTCCAGCGCCAGTTCGCCCTGTTCCACGGCAACAAGCCGCGCGAGATCGCACTGTCGCTATGGCTTTTGTGCTTCGTGCTGGGCGGCCCGATCTTCCTGATCGCCGGCCCCGCCTGGCGCGCGCGGCGGGTCGAGCGGCGGCTGGGCCGATCGAGCAACAACCTCATGCAGGATCTCGCCCGCATCCGGGGCGTCATCTATGCCGGCTATTACGGCCATTGGGAGGGCGTCGACCAGAACGACAACCGGGCCAACCCGGTGCTCGCGCAGATCGGCTTCACCCTGCCCGCCCATCGCACCCGCGGGGCCGGTGAAGTCCCGATCGGCCTGTTCGACGGGCGAGACCTGCGCCATGACGATTTCGTCGGCGAAGACGATGTGCCGGAGAGCGCCGGCGTGATCGTCATCGGATCCGGCGCGGGCGGCGCGGTGGCAGCGGCGACGCTCGCCGCGCAGGGGCATGACGTGCTGGTGATCGAGGCGGGGCCGCATTACCCGTCCAGCCGCATCACCCATGAGGAAGCGCGCATGACCGCGCGGCTGTTCGTCGACGGCGGGCTGCAGAACACGCGCGATCACGACATCGTCGTGTTCCAGGGGCGCTGCGTCGGCGGATCGACCGTGATCAACAACGGCATCTGCCTGCGGGTGCAGCAGCCCGGCCTGGTCCATGCCGGCGCGGACAATGTCTTTGCGCGCTGGGCCTCGCTCGGCGCGCCGGTCGCCGAAGCGCGCTTCGGCCTCGCTTATGAAGCGGTCGAGCGCCGGCTGGGCGTCGAGCCGGTCGGCCCCGGGACCGGGCGCAACAATGGCACGCATCTGCTGCGCGGCTGGGCCGCTTATGCCGCCGCGACCGGCGATCCGCACGACGCGGCCGCGCCGGCGACGTGGTTCAGCAAGAATTACGGCCCCCGCAGCATCGGCGCCGACTGCGCCTATTGCGGCTATTGCAACACCGGCTGCCCCTACGGGCGCAAGCAGGGCACGGCGCAATCCTTCCTGATCGATGCCCGGCGCGACGGCGCGCGCATCCTGGCCGAGGCCGAGGTGAGCCGGATTCGCTGGAAGGACGAGCGCGACGGTGCCGGGCGGCGCATCGCCGAGGGCGTTGAACTGGTGCTGGAGGACGGCCGCAAGCGCTTCGTGCGCGCGACCAGCGGCGTGGTCGTCGCGGCGGGGGCGATCGCCTCCAGCCGCATCCTCGATCGTAGCGGGATCGAGGGCACGGGCACCGACATGTCGCTGAACGTCTCCTGCCCGGTCGTCGCGCGCATGCCGGGCGACACGCCGCTCAATGCGTGGGACGAGGACCAGATGACGACCTATGTCGATCGCGGCGACTTCCTGCTCGAATCGCATTTCCAGCCACCGATGAGCATGTCGACGCTGATGCCCGGCTGGTTCGGCGACCATGCCCGGCGGATGCGCAATTATGGCCGGCTCGCCTCGGCCGGCGTGCTGATTCCGGCCGACCGGTGCGGACGCCTCATCAAGGGCGGGCTGCATTTCAAACTGCGCCGCGACGTCGAGCTGCCGCTGCTGCGGCGCGCGCTGGCGACCTTGGCGCGGGTGCATTTCGCGGCCGGCGCGGCCGAGGTCTATCCAGCGCTCGCGCGCGGCCAGGCGCTCCGTCCCGACCAGGATGTCGACCGTTTCTTCGACGATGCGATCCACGAGGCCGACGACGTCACCCTGGCGAGCTCGCACCCGCAAGGGGGCAATGGCCGCAACGCCGATCCCGCCCGGGGCGTGGTCGATCTCGAATGCCGCGTCCATGGCACCAGCAACGTGATCGTCACCGATGCCAGCACCTTCACCAGCTGCATCCGCGTCAACGCGCAGCTGACCACGATGGCGATGGCGCGCTACGCGACGGCCGGCCGGAATCCCTTCGCCGTAATGTGACGGGCGGCCTGCACAATCACGCCCGCGCGGCGCGCACGACATCGACCGCATAGACCGCCAGCCCGGCCCAGATCAGCGCAAAGGCAGCGAGATCGTGCGGCCGCAGATGCTCGCCGAACACCAGGATCGCGAGCAGGAATTGCAGCGTCGGCGCGATATATTGGAGCAGGCCGAGCGCGGTATAGGGCATGCGCCGGGCCGCCGCGGCGAACAGCAGCAGCGGCGCCGCGGTGAGCGCGCCGACAATGATCAGCAGCACATCGGTGCTCACGCCCTGATGGCCGAAGGCGCCGGTGCCATCGGCCTGAGTCATCAGCACCAGCACGAGCGCGAAGGGCGCGAGCAGCAGGGTTTCGATCAACAATCCGCCCAGCGCGTCGATCGCCGCGACCTTGCGCAGCAGGCCGTAGAATCCGAAGGTCAAGGCGAGTTCGAGCGAAATCCAGATGCTGCCGCCGTTCGACACCGCCATGATCGCCACGCCGACCGCCGCCAGCGCGATCGCCGCGCCCTGGATGCGGCGCACCCGCTCACCCAGCACCACCACGCCGAGCACGACATTGACCAGCGGATTGATGAAATAGCCAAGGCTCGCATCGAGCACATGCCCGTTCTGCACCGCCCAGATATAGACGAGCCAGTTGGCGCCAATGAGCAGAGCCGTGGCGGTCAACAGCAGCAGCGTACGGCGGGTCACCGCGGCGATGATGGCCGGCAGGCGCCGGAACAGCACCGCGACGACGACCAGCAGGAACGCCGACCACAGCACGCGGTGCGCGAGGATCTGCGCCGCCGGCACATGCTCGAGCAGCCTGAGATATAGCGGCAGCAAGCCCCACAAAGTGTAGGCGGCGATACCGAGGAACACGCCGGTCCGGGCCGGCGGCGACGCAGGGGAAGATGGGGAATCAGTCACGCGGCTGGCCGTTAGCGTGGAAACGGGAAGGCGGCTCACACAATTCCGCTTTGTCGCGCAGAAGGGTTCCCTCACCGAACTCCCGTGTCAGAGCGCTTCGGGCCCGCAATATTCCGGAGTAGGCTGCACCGGGCGAATCGGGTAGCGGGCACCGCGCGGGTGCCAGCCACGAGGCCGCACGACCGCTGAAACGAGGATTGTGATGAACTCTCTATCGCGCGCCGGGTTCGGCTCGGCCGCCGTAACCACTCTTGCCCCGCAGCGCCGGCGCCCGGCGCCGCTTGACCGCGCCGAAGCCGATCTGGCCGCCAGGCTGATCGAAGCGCTGATCGTGGCCGACGCGCTGGGCCTGACCGAGGTCGGCATCAGGCTCGATCAGGCGCTGGTCGAGCTTACCGGGCTCGGTTTTCCGATCGACGGCGTCGAACTGGACGCACCGGGGCACTGAACGCTCGCCGGCTGTAGAATAAGAGCCGGTCAGGCTGGCCGTCATGCTCTCCGCGCTGGCGATCGCGCTCGTCGGATCGATGCCTCAGCAGCAACAGCATTGAGCGAAACCGCGCGCAACGCGCGGCCGCGTTCCGCCAGCAGTGCCGCTATTTCAGCGCCTTCGTAGCGGAAGGGCGGCTTGCGGCGCTCCGGAAAGGAAATGCGCATCCGCCCGATATCGGTGGCGAAACCGGCCGCTATGGCATCGAGCACGCGGGTCAGCGGCCCCTGCGCGACGACCTGCAGATCGCCACTGGCCTTGTCGGTGTCGCGCGGTCGCATTGCGGCGACCGAATCTTCATTCCATGAAATGTCCAAGCGCGCCTCCCGTGCAATGACACAGGCATCGGCCCATCCTGGTGGCACCGCAATGATATGGGTCAAGTTAACGCAGAATGCGCGGCGATCTTCTTGCGGTGCAAAGGAGGAGCTAAGTGTTCGGCGCCGAAGGTCTTCAGGCGATGAACGCGATCAGCGCAGCCCAAAGAGCGATCGAGACGAGGACCATGATCAAAAAGGCGACGCCGCCGGGAAATCCGTGATTCTCGCGGGTCAGGTCAGGTGCCGGAGCCTGTATTACTTTGGCCATTTTGGCGCTCTCCAACGTTTCTCGTTACTTCAATCAATGCATGAGCGCGCCTTGAGTTCCGCAGCCGTTCAGCGGGGGTGTTCGCGAGTGCGCGGCACCACCTCGAGAATGGCGTCGCCGGGTTCGAGATGGCCGGCCTCGATTTCCCAGAAACCATAAGCGCGATCGTTGCGGTAGATGCGCACGCCGAGCCCGGTGCCGATCAGCGCGAGCGGCTTGCCCACCTCGTCGGCGGTCACGGCACGTTCGTGCAACGCGACGGCACCGTCCGCGGCGGCGAGATCGGCCATATAGTCGGCGATGTGCGGCCCGTGCGTCGAGCCGGCGAGCAGCAGTCCGGCAAAGCTCGCCGGGTTGATGACGGTGGTTGCGCCGGCCTGACGGGCGAGCGCTTCATTATCCTCCGATCGGATCGCGACGCTGATCGGCACGTCGGGCGCCAGGCGGCGGGCCGTGAGCACGATCAGGATCGAGGTATCGTCGCGCCCGGCCGAGATGATGATGGCGCGCGCCTTGTCGATCTTCGCTGCCTCGAGCGTCAGGTTGCGGGTGGCGTCGCCCTCGAGCACGGTCGCGCCGCACGCCTCGGCCAGGTGCAGCGCGGCGGGGCGTTCGTCGATGACGACGATGGTATCGGCACCGTGGCCGCGCCGGATCAGCTCGCACACGGCCTCCGCCCCGCTGGTGCCATAGCCGGCGACCACGATATGGCCATGCAGATGCCGCTGGATAACGCTCATACGCCATTTCTCCCAGACGCGCTTGAGGAGGAAATCATAGGCCGTGCCAAGGAAGATCAGCCACACGAACAGCCGGATCGGCGTGACCACGAACGTATCGAACATCCGCGCCTGCGGCGTGACCGGCACGATATCGCCATAACCGACCGTGGTGATGGTGATCATTGTGAAATAGAGCACATCGCTGAAGGTGATCACCCCGTCGACATGGTCGCGCAGCCCGTCCCGGTAGAACCAGTGCACGGCGAGCGCGATGCAGATCAGCCCGATCGCGAGCAGGACACGCCACACCAAAGACAGCCAGACAGGCGTCCGGCTTTTCCGGCGCAGGCTCAAAAAGCTATCCTGATAGGACGGGCCGCGCAGCATCAGCCCGTGTAGCGCGGCGACGTGGCAAGAAGAAGCTGGATTGCGCGCTTTGCTATGTTCCCGTTTTGATCTAGTTTGCCCGCATGAGCCGATTCGCCCCAGACCTCGTCCCCGCCGACCTGATTCCGGTCATCCTCGCCGCGCCGGCCTGGGCCAGGATCGGCATCACCGTACGCGATCCGCGGCTGCGCGAACGGGCGGCGGAAACGCTGGCGCGGAACATATTGGATGAACTGGGCGGCGGACCCACCCAGGACGCGAACCAGTTGCCGCTCGCGTTGTAACTGCCTGCGCCGGATTGAGGAACGCGCCGCGATTCCGGTCGTTCTGCCTATAGGTCAAGGACCCCGGCGCGCCCCGCCAATTGCCTCGCGCGCTGTCCACCAATGAGGGAGAGCAAGCATGAGTCTCATTATTCTCTTGATCGTCGGCGGCGTGATCGGCTGGCTGGCCAGCATCCTGATGCGCACCGACGGGCAGCAGGGCATATTCCTGAACGTCGTGGTCGGCATCGTCGGCGCAGTACTCGCCGGCTTCCTGGTGTCGCCGCTGCTCGGCGTGCCGCCGATCACCAGCGGCGGATACAGCATCGCGACGATCCTGGTGTCGCTGCTCGGCGCGGTCGTGCTGCTCGCGATCGTCAATCTGGTGCGGCGCGGTTCGGTTCGTTAACCGCCGTTCGCAAGAGGCGCGGGGCGGCTGCAGCCGCCCCGTTGCCGTTCAGACGGCGAGATAGCTGCGCGCGACATAGAGGAACAGCGCGGCCGACAGCGCCGCAGAGACGCCGCAGCACAGATAGCCGATGTAGAGCAGGATTGGCGGATGCGGCCGCTTCAACCGGTTGTTGAGGCTGGCGCCCGACAGCACGAAGCTCGTCAGGAGGCCAAAGGTGAAGGCAATCGATTCGAACATGTGATTGTCCCGCTCGTGAAACAGCCGCGGGCCCCCGCCCCGGTCAAGCCCGCCAATCACAGGCGGCTGGCCGTATCAAGCGACGTGCGCCGCCGGATCGACGAAACGCGGCGAAGGCGCGACGGACGGGAATTTCGGGAACGCGAGCGCAGGGTGCGGGAACGAAAGACCAGGCCGAAGGATGCTGTCCGATCCGGCCTGGTCTTACCCCCGTCAGGTGTGAGCCCAATGCGGTTGCGGGCGATATACGCACCAACCCGTTAAGCGGTTCCCAATAAATTGCGCAGTTTAGTCGGCCAGGCTCATATCTGACGGTGGTCGATATTCGCGGTCAGGCTTCATACATGGGCTGGGGGCCATACCCTCCACCCCCGGCACGGTAACTGAAGAGGCACGATGACTCCCGATCTCGGCGGCACCAATGTGCTGTATCTCCTGCTGGCCGGGCTGATCGTCGCGGCGGTGATCGGGCGTCGCATGTCGGTCGTGCGGACGCTGACCACGCTGGTCGTGTGGGGCATGCTGGGCGCGATATTGGTGATGCTGATCCAGGATCGCGGGCGCTTCGATCCCTATGTCGCCAAGATCGCCGGACTGTTGCAGACTGATCGGCAGGAAGTCGTCGGCAAGGAAGTGCGCATCCGCATGGCGCGCGACGGGCATTTCTGGGTGCGGGCGCGGATCGGCGGGGTCGAGCGGCGCATGCTCGTCGACAGTGGCGCGACCGTGACCGCGCTGTCGGAAGATACCGCGGTAGCTGCCGGAATCGCGGTGAAGCAGGCGGCCTTTCCGGTGGTGCTGCGGACGGCCAATGGCACGGTCAATGCGCAGACCGGCACGATCCCCGAACTGCGCTTCGGCACGATCGTCGCGCGCGAGCTGGCGGTGGTCGTTTCCCCCGCGTTCGGCGATGTCGACGTGATCGGGATGAACTTCCTGTCGCGGCTCAAATCCTGGCGAGTCGAGGGCGGTACGCTGATCCTGACGCCGAACCATCCCCAGCCAGTGAAGCAAGGCGACACCTAAGCCGCCTTCCGCCCGGCCGAGAAGCGCCATAGACCGGCGCGACACCGCCTGGAGGAAGCATGATCGCCCGCGCCCTTGTTGCTGCCCTGCCCGCCCTGCTGATCGGAACGGCCGCCCCGGCGGCCGAGGCCGATTATGTCGTGATCCGCAAGGAAATCCTGGTCGATCGACCTGCCGACGCGGTGTGGCGGCGGATCGGGGATTATTGCGCGATCGCGGAATGGCTGAAACTGACGTGCGAGATCAGATCGGGCAGCGGCGATGTCGGCACGGTGCGGCGGCTCAACGGCGTGACCGAGGAACCGATGATCGCGCGCACTGCCCATTCCTACACCTATGGCCAGACGGCGGGCGGCATGGCCGGCTTCGCCTATCACGGGACGCTGGCGGTCGAGCCCGCCGGCCCGCGCCAGTCCAGGATCATCTACACGCTGATCTACGATTCGGCGCTGATGCCGTCCGATGACGTGCGCAAGGCGCAATATGAACGGATAGGACCGCGTTTCCAGGGCGCGATCGAGACGATGAAGGCGCTGGCCGAGGCAACGCCATAGAACGCCTCGCCCGCTCCCCGGAGGGAGCGGGCGGCGGGCGCCGTTAGAAGGGCGAGGCGCCGATATATTTCAGCAGGCCAAGCACCAGCAGCAGCAGGGCGATGGCGGCGATGATGTTCGCCACGTTGATGCTGCTCTTGGCGACCACCACTTTTTCGTCGCTGTTGATCTCTGCCATGATGAGTCCTTCCTGTTGGCCCGGCGGCAATGAAGGCACCGGCTGTTTATCCGCCTGCCCAACGCGCGAATGCGTGATAGTCTCCCCCGCCGCGTTATCGCCAGGCCGACTGGGTATCGACAGTTCGGCGGAAACCAGCGGCAAGGGACCCGGCCCGCGCTCGAAGTAGCGTCCGCCGCCCCATGGCCGTGCGGGTATAGACAAGCGAGCCCCGGCCGACCCGCGCCTTCCAGCGCGCTGCAAAAATCTCGGCGCTCTCCTTGCGCTGGCCGAGCACCGTCGGCACCGCATGGAAATCGACGCGCAGCCAGCGGCCGAGCCAGCTTTCCCGCACCAGCAGGTACCGCGGATTCTCCACTGGCCCCAGAATCTCCGCCAGCGCATCAAGGAACAGCCGTTCGACTACGCGTTCCGCGCCGAGCAACGTCACCAGCCGCTCACCCTTGAACGAGCGATCTACGACGATTTCGTACGCGCCCGACCAATCGATCAGGCCCGCCGCCTCGAAACTGTCGAGCAGCGCCAGCCCGACCTGATCGATGCTGCGCTCGAGCGATCCGTTGCGAACCAGCAGCCATGCCGCTTTCGCAAGATGGGGCAGGGCGTAGAGCAGCGTCAGCCCGGCAAAGAGCATCACCAGCCCACCCAGCCCGGTCGCGCTCGCGTTACGCAACGCGTTGCCCGCAGAAAAGATCGCGCCGCCGATCCCCGAGAGCACGAGATATTCCAGCGTATCCGCAACCGCGAGCATACGGGGCGCGTAACGCGGGCGGCTGACCTGCCGCATCGTCCGGCGATCCTCCGTGCCCCCGATAGCCCGCTGCCATTTGTCCGCGACTGCGCTGCGGTCAGCGGCATCGGCCAGCATCTCGGCATCCAGTTCGGCGACTGCCGCGGCATCCCATGATCGCCCGGCCAGTCCAAGCCGATCCATCCCGCTTTCGATCGTGTCGCTTATGCCGCGGCCGATCCCGGCGAAGGCGCGGAAGCGGCGCTTCATCAATTCCATATCGGGCCCGAGCGCGCGCCCGATCGGATCGCCGGACGGGATCTCGGCGCTCCAGTCAAAGCTACGCCGCGCGGCTGCCGCGATGCCCGGGGCGTCGGGCACGATGGTCGCAAGGTGCCAGATATTGGCCACTTTGGCGGGATCGGCCGGATCGGTCCGGATCGCCCGACCCCGCATCTGGTTCGACATCATGTAGGAGCCGACATTGCTCGCCAGCACCAGCGTGTTGATCGACGGCGCGTCCCACCCCTCCCCCAGCAGCGCCTGGGTGCCGGTGAGCAGGTTGATCGCCCCCATCGCGAATAGGCGCGTAATGACCGCGACGATGCGATGGCCGTCCGCACCGGCAATACGGACGCGCACATAGCCAGGGCATCCGGGGAGTGACGAGGTGCGCACTGCTTCAGCCGCGACGCCGCACCACGCAGCCGCCTCCGCCAGAGCAGGCTCGGCTCCCGCCGGTATGATGACCAGGGAGCCGCTGACCACGCCGAGCCGCGCCGGGATGCCGGCGAGCCGTAACGTATCGAAGATCGAGGCGACCCCGAGCTTGGCCGGTTCGGGCCGCAGCCCGTCGCCGCGCGGCAGATCACCCTCGCGCACCAGATCGATCAGGACGACCATACGCAACCGCTCGCCCAGGGATTCAGCCTCCGCCCGCGCGATCGCGACGATGCTGTCGAGCTTGGCCAGGCTGTTTGCCATCAGCGTGAACAGCGCGCCGCTTTCACCGATCCGGACATGCCCGCCCTCGATGGCGCCCAGTCGCTGGAGATCGGCCTTCAACCCATCGAACCACGGAAAAGAAGCGAACGCCTCGCGATGCGCGAACAGCACGCCATCCAGCAACGTTTCCATCCAGCGCGGCGAAAGCGGTGGCACATCGCCGCGCCGGACGCCGAGCAATGCCAGTGGCGCGCGTGGCGGCCGCCGCCCGGCAGCCCGCAGGAAGATCAGCATGGCCGACAGGAATTCGGGAGCATCGAGGATATCCTCCTCATAGGCGCCCGGTTCCATCAGCCAGCCATGATCGGACAGACTATCGGCAAAGACCGGGTCGGCCAGCAGTCGATCGAACAGCATCGTCAGGCCGTCGCGCCGCGTGACGATGCGCTCCGCTTCCGGCGCGGTTGCGATGGAGACGTGGAGATAATCCTGGTGCGGACAGAGATTGCCGTGCCGCACCAGTTCCGGGACCGATATCTCCGCATTGATCGGACCGCATAATTCTTCGTAACGGCGCCATTCGGCAAATTCGACATCATAAGGCGGCGTCGCGGTCAGCGAGACGAGGATCGGCTCCGGCAACGCGGCCACCAGTGCCTGCAGGGCACGCCACCACTCGCGCCGCAGATGATGTGCCTCGTCGAGCACGATCGTGACCGGGCCGATCGCAGCCAGCGCCTGCACGAGGTGCGCGAAAACGCCCTCATCGCGCTGAGCTTCGTCGGGCTCCCGGAGTTCGCCTTCGTGGGCGTCTTCCACATCCTCGCCGCTCCGGCCGGCCCAGGCCGCGTGCAGGGCCTGATAGGTGCACACGGTCAGCGCGGCCGGTGCGCCGAGCGACAAGGACACCCAATCGGGCGCAGCGGGGCGGGCGGGCAGAAAGGACTGGCACAGCCGGTCCACCCACTGGTTGCGGATCGTGTTGGTCGGCGCGAGGACGAGGGTCGGGCGGCCGATCCGGCGTATCACTTCAAGCCCCAGCATCGTCTTGCCTGAACCTGGCGCTGCGACGACGTGCAGGCGTCCGTCCGCCAGTCGGGCATCGACATCCGCCAGGATGCGGGCCTGATAATCGCGCCAAGTGCCGGTGAAGCTGAGATGCGATATCATGCGTCGGCCGCTTCTCGGTCGCGGCACCTTCCCGCGCAAGCCCCGCCAGACCCGTCGTGCAATAAATACAGCCGGACTGAGCTACGGAGCGCGAAATCCCGACGCGCGGATCACCGCCGTACGCCGAAGCGGTACAAGGTGGTCGAGCGGAAGGTTTCGCCGGGGCGCAATATGGTCGAGGGGAAGGCCGGCTGGTTCGGGCTGTCGGGGAAATGCTGCGTCTCCAGCGCGAAGCCGGCGCCCTGGCGCAGCATGCGGCCGCCCGTGCCGGCCTGTTTCCCGTTGAACCCGTTGGCGGTGTAGAACTGCACCCCGGGCTCGGTCGTGCGCATTTCGAGCGTGCGGCCGCTCGCCGGATCCCAGGCGCGCGCGCCGACCGGGAGCGGATCGCCGGCCGGACGGTTCAACACGAAATTATGATCGAAGCCGTTGCCGAGCAGGATCTGCGGATCGTTCGAGGCAATGCGCTCGCCCAGCCGGGTCAGCTTGCGCAGATCGAGCGCGGTGCCGGCCACCGGGCGGATCTCCCCGGTCGCGTTGCGGGTCGCGTCGATCGCGGTGAAGCGGTTGGCGGCGATCTGGAGCCAGTGATCGTCGATGCTGCCGATCCTGTCCCCGCCCAGGTTGAAATAGCTGTGGTTGGTCAGGTTGATCACGGTCGGCCTGGTGGTTGTCGCGACGTAATCGAGGCGTACGGCATTGTCGTCGGTCAGCGTGTAGGTGACCGCGACGTCGAGCGCGCCGGGAAAGCCGTTCTCGCCGTCGGCGCTGTGGTAGCTGAGCGTCAGGCTGCGGCAGCCGGCGGCCTGGCACGGGGCCGCCCGCCAGACCTTCGACGCGAAGCCGGGGCGGCCGCCATGCGATACGATCGCGGCGGGATCGGGCGAGAGCGGATAGCGGATCCCGTCGATCGTGAAGCCGCCATGCGAGATGCGGTTGGCGTAGCGGCCGATGATCGCGCCGACCGTCGGCATTGCCTCGTACGCCGCGACGTCGGGCAGCGCGAGGACGACGTTGGCGAAGCGCCCGGCGCGATCGGGCACGCTGATCTCGTCGATCACGCCGCCCAGGGTGAGCACGCCGAGCCGCGCGCCGTTGGCGTTGCGGAGGGTGAAGCGATCGACCTGCTCGCCCTGAGCCGTGCGGCCATAGGGGAGCCGATCGAGGCCCGACGGCGAAGCGGCGGCCAGCGGGAGCGCCAGCAGGCCGAGCAGCGCGGCGCGAATCATCCTTCCCTCCTCCAGTCGATTCGCCGCCGGGGCGAACCGTTGACGCCAGTGTGTGCCGATCCGGCACGGGCTTCAACAGGGCCGGAAAACCGGGGTTTCCGTACACGGGAGAGCTGAATCCGGACAGCGCTTTATGGCATTTTTAAGGAGATCGAGTCGGCAATTTGTTACGGAATTTCAAATAGGAAGCAGCCTGGAGGCGAGATTTCCAACACGGGGAGATCGCCCGTTTCGTGCCATTTCCGTTGAGGGCTCTCTGACCATGTCCGGACCGCCGCCAGGACCACGCCTCGAATCGCCGCGATCATGGCGGAGATCGACGCGGCGCCTGTTCATCCTGCTGTTCCCGGTCGCGCTGCCGGCCTGGCTGGGCGTGATGTTCGCCAAGAACGGGCTGATCGCCCTCAGCCACGCGGCGCTGTACGTCTGGAAGTTCTGCGCCGATCCGCCGCGGCGGCGCATCGGCTATCATGAGCGGACATCGGCGCGGGTATCCGGACGATCGACGGCCCTGATCCTGAAGCGCGGCCGGGGCGAGCGCTTCTTCGACTACTGACAGCAAAACGGCGCGGGAAACCGGAGTTTCCCGCGCCGCTCGCGCCTGGATTAGCGGTAGCCTGGATTAGCGGTAGTTGCGGTGCCCGCCGCGACCGCCGTCACGCCGGCCATCGCCCCGATAATGACCGCGATCGTTGTTCCGATACCCGTTATACCCGTTATACCCGTTATAGTAGCGCTGGCTGTAGTAACGCTGGTTGTAATAACGCTGCGGATAGACCGGGCGGTAATCGCGGTAGCTATACTGGTCGTAGCCATAGCCGTAGCCGCCGCCGTCATAATAATAATCCGGCTCGTAATAGCCGTCGTTACGACCCGAGGAGGCAATAGCCGCGCCGATCGCGAGACCAGCGATGCCGGCGACGATCGCGGTGTCGCCATTGTTATGATGGCGATAGCCGCGATCATAACGCTGCGCCTGGGCAGGCACGGCGACGGTGAGCGCGGTGGCGCCGAGCGCGAGCGCGAGGCCCGCCTTGGCAAACAGGGTCTTCATGAATTTGCTCCTCGGGGGCGGGCGCGAAGACGTCCGGAATGGACGTCGGCCCGTGCCGGCTTGGGACCTATATGGGGTTAACGGGCTGAATATGCACGGAACGTGCCTTGCAGCACCCGTTCATCGCGCAAGACAGGCCTTGCCCAACAGGTCGCGACCCGCGCCCGGGACCGGAGCACGGGGCCGCGCGCCGCTCACTGCTCCATCTTGAACAGATCCTGGAAGATCAGCGCGCCCCAGATGCGACCACGGGCGTGGACCAGGGCGCCGCCCTCGCCCAGCTTGCCCAGCGCGACGGGGGCGAAGCCGAGCTGCCGGGCCAGATCCGCCACGGGCGCGACCGCGTCCGCGTCGTCGCTCGACAGGAAGACGACCCGGTGGCCGCCCTTGACGACCGGATCGGTGGCCAGGGTGGCCGCGATCAGGTGATTGAACCCTTTCACCAGCCTGGCGCCGGGGAAGGCCCTTGCGACGAAGGCCGAGGACGGGAGGCCGTCCAGCTCTTCAGGGGTGATGCCATAAGTGTTGGTCACGTCGACGATCGTCTTGCCTTCCCAGTCCGGCAGGGCCTTCCCAACCGCGGCATGCTCCACGAACGGGACCGCGAGGAAGATCGTGTCGGCCTGAAGCGCATCCTGAAGCGACCTGGCGACGACTCCCGGTCCGATCGCCCGGGCCTGTGGCGCCAGCGCCTCGGCCGGGCGGCGGCTCGCGACGGTCACGTCGATGTTCCTGCGGGCAAAGGCGTGGGCGAGGGCCTGGCCGATCTTGCCGAATCCGATGATTGCATAGCGCATGATATTTCTCCGATAGGTGCCCGGCCTTCAGCGGCGCCGGGCTTTCCGTTTCGCGGATCAGGACGCGATGTCAGATCGCCGAGAAGCCGCCGTCGACCGACAATTCCACGCCGTTCACGAAGCTCGAATCGTCCGACGCGAGGAACAGCGCGACTGCCGCGATTTCCTCGGGACGGCCCATCGTGCCGCGCGGGATCAGGGATGCGAACATCTGCTTCGCCTCCGGGGTGAGGACCTGATCCTGCATCGGCGTGGCGATCGGGCCCGGGCTCAGCACGTTCACCCGGATATTCCTGTCCTTCAGCTCATTGAGCCAGGTGCGGGCGAAGGAGCGCAGCGCCGCCTTGCTCGCCGCATAGACGCCGTAGCCGGGGAAGCCCTTCACCGAGGCGACCGAGCCAGTCATGAAGATCGATCCGCCATCGTTGAACAGCGGCAGCGCCTTCTGCACCGTGAACAGCGTGCCGCGCGTGTTCAGGCCGAACGCCGCATCGAAATGCTGCTCGGTGATCTCGCCCAGCGGGACGGCTTCGCCCATGCCGGCGCTCGCATAGAGGATGTCGATCTTGCCTTTTTCCCGCCTGACCGCATCGAACAGGCGATCGAGATCGTCGAGATTGGCCGCGTCGCCGCGCACGCCGGTGACGTTGCGGCCGATCAGCGCGACGGCCTCGTCAAGCGTCTCCTGCCGGCGGCCCGTGATGAAGACATAGGCGCCTTCCTCGACGAAGCGCCGGGCGCTCGCCAGCGCCATGCCGCTCGATCCACCCGTGATGACGGCTACCTTATTTTCGAGCTTTCCCATGATGTGTCCTTCGAATTCCGTTCGGGAACGTCCCCGAGACAATCGAAATGGGACTGCCGGCGTCTGGTGTTGAGTGTGCAGGCGCGCACATCGGTGGTGCGTAATCGATCCACCCCGACGGCTGGCGACGGCCGCGACTATGGGTGTCCGCGGTTCGGCATTGGGAAGTGCCTGGCAGCATGAGCCGTTGATGACAGCCCGTGCTACCCCCGGTACGAGAGGGTGTTGGATCTGTCGGACCCGGCTTTGAGAGGCGCACCGTGCGGTGCGGGATTGCACCATGATCGACTGGGATGACGTTCGCTATTTCCTCGCCGTGGCGCGTGGCGGCTCAGTGCGGGCGGCTGCCGAGCGGCTGGGGGTGAACCATTCGACCGTTCTGCGCCGCATCGCCCAGCTCGAGGATCGGCTCGGCGTGCAGATGTTCGAAAAGCTGCCGTCGGGATATCGCCTGACGGCGGCGGGCGAGGAAGTGCTGGAGTTCGCGGACCAGATGGAAGCATCGTCGCACCAGCTGGAGACGCGCGTCTTCGGGCGCGACCAGGGCGTGCGCGGGCTCTTGCGGGTGACGATGGCGCCGCCCGTCGCGACGCATCTGCTCATGCCCGACTTCGCCGATTTCGCGCGCCTGAATCCGGACATCGAAATGGAGATCCTGTCGTCCGGCGAGCTGGCGAACCTGACCAACCGCGAGGCCGATGTGGCGATCCGCGTCGTCTATGACCGCAAGACCCTGCCGCTCAATCTTCACGGGCTGAAGGGACCGGAGGTGTTCGGCGGCGTCTATATGGCCCGCGACCGGCTGGCCGCATGGCGCGCGGGCGCGCCCGATCCGATCCGGTGGATCGTGATCAGCATGCACGGCATTCCGGACTGGGCCAGCGCGGGTGAGATCCGCACCACGGGGGATCCGTTCAGGACCACGGACGCCGGGGCACAGATCGTCGCTGTGCGGCAAGGGATCGGGATCACCACGCTGCCCTGCTTTGTCGGCGATGCCGACCCGCTGCTGGTGCGGGTGCCGGGCACTGAGCTGCATTTGTACGGCACGCTCTGGCTGCTCACCCAGGGGGAGACGCGCAAGACGAAGCGCGTGCGGCTGTTCACGGAGTTCGTGTCGCGCAGGCTTGCGGGGTACGGGGGGCTTTTTGCGGGGGTGTCCGTGGCGCGCGACTGAGGCGGGGGCGTGCGGCGGTGGGTGGCGGGGGAGCGTTGGGCCGGCCGGCATTTTGTGAGCATCCTGTTCCCCGGCGAAGGCCGGGGCCTAGTTGGAAAGGTTGTTGTAACGACGCCCAGCGTTAGCCAAAATCGTCCCCCGACTTGGCCCCGGCCTTCGCCGGGGAACAGGAAGACTGAAGGTGATCGAGTCTGTCCGCGCCGATCCCATGCAAGACGATCCGTAGACAAACTCGGCGGTGAGCGGGGCGACCGCCGGGAAGTATGGCGTAGGCCGTAACATGGCCGAGATTGGCTGATCAGGAGACGGTCGCCCGGTGCGAATACTTCCGAAAAACCCGATATAAAACAGCCACGTAATAACCAGCCACCGCAAGCAAAAACAGAGCCATGGCTTGTAACACCGGCCCTCCGATCGAATCCTCGAAGTCGCTCACATTCAGCGCAAACAGCATTATGGACCATCCGCCTGCCACCAGCGCGTACGCGACGGGAAGCATCAGCAGATGCAGTATCCAGGCGTTGCGAAAGCGCTTCGACCAGCGCCAAAACACGACGGAAACCGTGATTGGACCAAAAGTTGCGACCAGCCAGCCAAAACATCCTGCGGCCTGCTTCCATGCCGGAATCGTTTGCACGCTGGTATACATCTCGGCAGCGCCAAAGGCCGCATCGAGAAAAAGCGCCGACGTGACGATCACCGCCACCAATGCGAATATGTCAAGGCGGTTAGGCCGGAAGCGGCTCTCCATGGCGAAATCATAGCATGTCGATACATGCGCGCCAGTGGGCGGGAGACGTCACACCTCCGGCGCCAGCCACGCGAACGACACGTAACCTCCGAAGAGCAGGACAAGGATCGCTGCAGCCAACAGGATGCCGCACGAGGTTGTCGGGCTTTTTGATCGATTCGTCATACGATGGGGCTGAACGGACGACCGCTATTGAGCAAGCGCGGCTGGAATTGGGGCGATAGCGGCCTGACAGCATTTCGCCTGATAGCTGCTGGTCCTTTTTCAGGCGTTACGCACCCCGCTGCTGCGGCCGAACGACGGAAGGTGAGGAAAGCGGGCCTTCGTCGATCAGGCGCGACTAACACTCCGCGCGCCAAAGAAGCAGACGATGGCTAGGAAGGCCCCGAACGCCGCATGTCGGCCCATCTCGGCGAGCGTAGCGTCACCGCCAACGGCCGCTTCCGGGCGAGTTCTGCCTGACGGTTTGTTTTATCGCTTCCAAAGACAGATTCGAGTCTCATTGTTGACGTAGCAGGCCCCGTGCTTCGTTACCTTGCCCAATTGGCTCTGCGCATGCGTGGCGCGCTTGTTCTCGTTCCAATGCGCTTCCCATCCTGACCCGATTGCGCCGTTGTCGAGCAGCTCGTGATCGACCTGGACGAAAAAGTCGGTTGAAATCTCCTCCGCGAATATCCCGGGTCGACGATAGTCGACGCCGCCAAACACCTGATGCGGCCCGTGAAATTCAAGGGCCCCGCCCCTGGATATGGAATAGGCACATGGGCCGGCGATGTAGGTATGCCCCCGAACGTCGAGCCGGCAACGTCCCAGCTTGTAATGCTCAGGCAGGCGGCTGGCCGTTAGCAACGGCGGGTGCCGCATGAGCCGGTCGGCCACGTCATATACCGGGGGAAGATGACGCATGGCGCGTGTCTGCCGGGCATCGGCCGCCCCGCCGATTGCCAGGATCAGAACCAGGGCCATCGCGAACCGCATCGTCACATCCAAAACACGCCGAAGACCTTTGCCAGACTAGCGGGACTTCTCCCCGCCGCAATGCCCGGGCACGCGCTCAACTGGACGAATGGCGGCTTTCGGGATGACGGAGCCTGTCGTCGAACGGCGGTATTTAGGGCGCGTAGCTGACAACGAACCTCTAAGGCCCCTTCCCTCGCCACGGTATCGCCGGACGCACCGCGGCCGCCGCTCAGGCATAGGCCGTACCGGCCAGCGCCGCCTCGACGCCCGCAGTCCCCCTGTCGATCAGCGCCAGGAAGATGCGGTTCGCCTCGTTCGGGTCCTGCGTCCGGCCGACAGCTTCATGCGCCTGGGTGAACGCCACGGTCCAGACCGCGGCGACCAGTCCCGCGGCGAGATGGGCGTTCGGATCATCGTGCGGGCGCGCGGCGGCATCGGCCAGGGCGGCGGCCAGCGCGCGCACGAAATCGTCGCGCATCTGGCGGGCGCGCGCCTTCAGGGTCTCGCTGGCGAGCGCCGTTTCGACGAACAGATAGGTGCCGCGGAAAAGCGGGAAGGATGGATCCGGCTGCTCGACCAGCCGATGCGCCAGCGACCTGAGCGCCTGGACGGGCGAGGTACCAGCGCCGCGCCCCTTGATGGCCGCGAAGGCGACGTCGCGGATCTCCTGCTCCCGATCGAAGAACATGTCCTCCTTGCGGGGGAAATGGTTGAACACCGTCATCCGCCCCACATCGGCCGCCTCGGCGATCTCGTCGATCGTCACCTGATCGAAGCCGCGCTCGAAGAAGAGGCGGGTCGCCACGTCGGAGATCGCCTGGCGGGTAATCAGCCGCTTGCGCGTTCGTCTCTCGGCTGGTTGTGGCATGGCTTGCTTTCTATACTCAGTATATTTATGTATTGAGTCTACTTAATGGCATCCGAAATTGAGGTAACCATGGTCGATCCGTCAAGCTCCGTCTCCTCGGCCGCGACCGCCGATCGAATCCCGGTTCTGGTCAGCGGTGCGAGCTTCGCCGGCCTGGCCACCGCCTTCTGGATGACGCGGCTCGGCTATCGGGTGACGATCGTCGAGGCCGCAAGGTGCCTTCGCAGGGGCGGCACCCCCGTCGACATCGAGGGAGAGACGATCGGCATCCTCACCCGCATGGGGATGATCGATGTGGTGCGAGCGAAGGCGCTCCCGCCGCGGGACTTCGAGTTCAAGGATGAGGACGACGCGACCCTGGGCGGGTTGACGCCCGCCTCTCGTCCGGACGACCTGACGGCGGCCCGCTTCGAGATCCACCGGGACGATCTGCTCGACATCCTGTTCGCATCGATCGACGGCTCGGTCGAGCTGCTGTTCGGCCGCTCCATCACCCGCCTGGACGACGGCCCGGAGAGCGTGTCCGTCTCGTTCGACGATGGTTCGCAGGGCGACTATGCGTTGGTCTTCGGGTGCGACGGCAACCGCTCCAACACCCGATCGCTGGCGTTCGACGATGCCGGGGCGTCCTATTATATGGGCGGCTATTTCTACCTGCGGGTGGTGCCGGAGACCGGCCTGGTTCCGGCGAACAGATCGCAGGTGTTCAGCGTCCCCGGCCGGACGGCCATGCTGAACGGCTATGACGACCGCACGGACATCGCACTCGCCTTCCGGTCCGATCGGCAAATCGACTATGACTTTCGCGACAAGGCACAGCAGCGCCGCCTGATCCATGATCACTTCGCGGGGCTGGGCTGGAAGGTGCCGGAGATGCTCGCGCACCTCGATGCCGATGGAGACTTCTACTTCGACCAGGCGAACCAGATCCGGATGAAGACGTGGTCGAAAGGCCGCGTCGCGCTGGTCGGCGACGCGGGATATTGCGTATCCCCCGTGGCTGGCCTGGGCGGATCGATGGCGCTGATTGGCGCGGCGCGGCTGGCCGATGCCCTTCAGCGCCATCCGGACGATCACGCCGCCGCGTTTCGGGACTATGAAACGAAGCTTCGCCCCTTTGTGGAGGAAGTCCAGCAGAGCGCGGCGACCGCCGGCATGGCGATGCTGTTCCCCGCGGACGAGGGCGAGCTGGAGGAGCGCAACCGCAAGATCCGCGCGGGGGAGATCGATCTATGACGGGATTTCCCGCGTCGCGCCGTTCGAGCCGACAGGCGGCGATAGCAGCCCTTCACCGCTAAGCGATCTGCTCAGCCCACTGGCGAAAAATACCTATGGCTGCTGACAAGTCGAGTGGGCCGCAGGACACCTCGAACGTGCGGCCCTGCAAGGACGCTACCCACCAGCTTCCCGTCCGGCGCCACTCCTCCAGGTCGTTGCTGGGCTCACCGCATGTGACGCGTTCGAAAGCCTTGTCTGCTAACGATGTGTCCGTCAGATCGATTTTGAGCGACCAGCCCGGGTTGTCGAGCGTGTCAATCTTCACCCCGTAGGAGTGTTCCCAATCATCATCGCATTGGGACAAATACCACTCGCTCAACCATCTGAAGTTATCGTCGTCCATGGCAGCAACATCGGCCAGTGAAGAACCGTCCGCAATCGGGAATGTATCACTGGGCCCTGTACGGAAGATTGGCGCGTTCTCTGCCACGACGACCGTACGCACGAGGCATAGCGGCATGCCGCGATCAGACCGAAGTCCCTCCCTTGACCCTGACATGATGTCAGACTCCATATAGAGCGTGCATCCGGAGATTCGAGCATGACCGACGCGCACGCCCAACATCATCAGCACCAGCCCGAGCACGCGCATGGATCGCATTGCGCGCACCATGCGCCGTCCGCCCCGGCCGGCCCGGTGCCGGAAGGGGCGATCTGGACGTGTCCGATGCATCCGCAGATCCGGCGGGACGGGCCCGGGACCTGCCCGATCTGCGGCATGGCGCTGGAGCCGGAGGCGCCGTCGCTCGACGATGCGCCGAATCCCGAGCTGGTCGATTTCACCCGGCGGCTGTGGGTGGCGGGGCTGTTGTCGGTGCCGTTGCTGGTGCTGTCGATGGGTGCGGAGATGCTTGGCCTGACGCTGCTGCCGCCGGCCTGGTCGGCCTGGGCGCAGCTCGCGCTGACCGCGCCGATCGTGTTGTGGGCCGGCCTGCCCTTTTTCGAGCGCGGCTGGACCTCGCTGCGCACGCGCCATCTCAACATGTTCACCCTGATCGCGATCGGCGTGGGCGCGGCGTTCCTGTACAGCCTGGTCGCGACCGTCGCGCCCGGCATCTTCCCGATGACCTTCCACGCGCACGGCATGGGCCCGCCGGTCTATTACGAGGCGGCGGGGATCGTCGTGACGCTCGTGCTGCTCGGCCAGGTGCTCGAGCTGCGCGCGCGGGCGGCGACGGGCAAGGCGATCCGCGCGCTGATGAAGCTGGCGCCGAAGACCGCGCGGCGGATCGCCGCCGACGGGAGCGAGAGCGAGATCGAGCTGTCCGAAGTCCATCCCGGCGACCGGCTGCGCATCCGCCCCGGCGAGGCAGTGCCGGTCGACGGCGTGACGATCGAGGGGCGCTCCGCCGTCGACGAATCGATGCTGACCGGCGAGCCGATGCCGATCGAGAAAAGCGCTGGCGCGGCGCTGACCGGCGGAACCGTCAACGGCACCGGCAGCCTGGTGATGGAGGCGCAGGCAGTCGGCACGGACACGGTGCTGGCGCGGATCGTGCGCATGGTGGCCGAGGCGCAGCGCAGCCGCGCGCCGATCCAGGCCGTGGCGGACCGGGTGTCGGGATGGTTCGTGCCGGGCGTGGTGCTGATCGCGATCGTGACGTTTATCGTGTGGAGCCTGATCGGGCCGGAGCCGCGCTTCGGCCATGCTTTGCTCAACGCCATCGCGGTGCTGATCATCGCCTGTCCCTGTGCGCTCGGCCTCGCCACGCCGATGTCGATCATGGTCGCGGCCGGGCGCGGCGCGCATGCCGGGGTGCTGATCAAGCACGCCGAGGCGCTGCAGGCGTTCGACACGGTCGATACGCTGGTGATCGACAAGACCGGCACGCTGACCGAGGGCCGGCCGACGCTGATCGGGATCGAGACGGCCGGGGGCGTGGAAGAGGACCGCCTGCTGGCGCTGAGCGCGGCGGTCGAGGCGTTATCCGAGCATCCGCTGGCGCAGGCGATCGTTGCCGCGGCGCGGGGGCGTGGGCTGGCCGTGGGGGCCGCCGGGGATTTCGCTTCGCTGACTGGCGAAGGCGTGACGGCGATTGTGGACGGCCGTGCCGTGGCGATCGGCAATACCGCGCTGATGACCCGGCTGGGCGCCGACCCCGCCCCGCTGGAGGCGGCTGCGGAGGCGCGCCGGGCAGAGGGGGCGGGCGTGATGCTGGTCGCGATCGACGGGGCGCTGGCCGGGTTGCTGGCGGTGGCCGATCCGGTCCGCGCCTCGGCGCGCGACGCGATCGTCGCGCTGCGGGCCGAGGGGCTGCGCATCGTCATGCTGACCGGCGACAATCGCACCACGGCCGAGGCGGTCGCACGCACGGTCGGCGGGCTGGACGAGGTGCGCGCCGGGCTGAAGCCGGAGGACAAGGCCGCCGTGATCGCCGAGCTGAAGGCGGCGGGGGCGCGTGTCGCCATGGCCGGGGACGGGGTGAACGACGCGCCGGCACTGGCCGCGGCCGATGTCGGGCTGGCGATGGGCACGGGCACTGACGTGGCGATCGAAAGCGCGGGCATCACGCTGACGCGCGGCGACCTGTCGGCGATCGTGCGGGCGCGGCGGCTGGCGCGGGCGACGATGCGCAACATCCGCCAGAACCTGTTCTTCTCCTTCCTGTTCAACGGCATCGGCGTGCCGGTGGCGGCGGGGGTGCTCTATCCGGTCGCGGGGCTGTTGTTGTCGCCGATGGTGGCGGGGGCGGCGATGGCGCTGTCGTCCTTCACCGTGGTGCTGAACGCATTGCGGCTGAACGCGGTGAAGCTGTGAAGATCGGCGGCGCCTCGGCCGCGAGCGGCGTCTCGCAACGGATGATCCGCCATTACGAGGCGATCGGCCTGATCGAGGCCGCGCCGCGCCGGGATTCGGGCTATCGCGACTATTCGGACAGCGACGTGCACCGTCTGCGCTTCATCGCCAATGCGCGCGACCTGGGCTTTCCGGTGAGCGATATCGCCGCGCTGCTCGGCCTGTGGTCCGATAGCGGGCGCGACAATGCCGAGGTACGGCGGCTCGCGCTGGCCCGGGCGGCGGAGTTGCACCGCAAGGCGGTGGCGCTGGAGGCGATGCGCAAGACGTTGGTGGACCTGGCCGAACGCTGCAAGGGCGGATCGCGGCCGGATTGCCCGATCCTTGCGGCGCTCGAGGGGGGTTGAGTATGCATCGGGGGGGCGGTGTTGAGAGGCAACAGGGGCGCTAGCTGCCGTTCGTCAAAGCCGGTTGGCGCCGCCGGGCATTGATTTATTTTGCGTCGGCGATCTCACCATTAGTCCCTGCCACGTTGCCGCTATTCCCGCGCCGGCGAGTGCGATCGCCATATCCTTTTGCGCATCCCAGACGTCCCCTTGCTGGCCGTTATAATCGTCCGCCATTCCCGGTGCGACCACGATCGTAAGCAGCCATTCGAAGATCTCATAGAGCGCGCTTACCGCGCCGATAAACATGAACGCCGTCCACAGGCTGGCGCGCCATCCCATCCCCGCATGCCGTCGCATCGCTTCGGCGAAGGGCGGTACCCACAGCAGCCCGAACGCCAGATGCACCAGCCGGTCATATCCATTGCGCGCCTGCCCGAACGTGCCGCTGATATTGTGCCCGGTGAGCGACTGCGCCCATTCGTCATAGGGCACGTTGGAATAGGTATAACGCCCGCCAAGCGTATGCAGCAGCCAGAACAGAAGTAGCGAGCCCACCGCCCCGTTCGACAAAGGCCAGCGCGCGAGCATCGGCGGCGCGGCGACTATCAGCAGCACCGTTGGCAGATGCTGGAGCGGCGCGATTTCCGGGAAAGGCTGACGCACATTCGCGAGCAAGACGGCGAGAGCGAGAACGAGGAGGGCTGTCAGCTGTCTTCGCGGAAGGCTGCGCCAGGCGCCAAGATACCGGATCATGCGGACGGGATGCCAGCAGCATTTCCCTGTGTCGAGCCCGCAGCCACGCTGTTGTAAAAAGCGGCCGCTTTGCAACGTCGGCGATGATCGCCTGCGGGACCGCGAAATCAGCCGCGAACGACGTCATCCTGGGCGATCGCGGCTGTTCCGCCGTCCGCCCGCATAGCGACTGCGCTGATTGCGCACGCTCCGTTCTCGGTTCAGATATGGAAATGAAGGGGAGCCGGGTATGAAGCATCTGCGCGCGTGGGTGATTGCATTGGCGGCAGCGGTTCCCGTTCAGCTATCGTCTGCGGCGCCGGCGGCCGAGACTGAAGCAATGGCTGCGGAGCGCATCCATTCCATCCTGCCGCTTTACACATTCGACTGGGCGGAGACCTGGCCGCGAGGCTTTTCATCGGGGGACGACTTCGGATGCTCATCTCGCGTTGCATTCGGGGATTGGCGCTTCACGCCCAACCCAAGCGATGATGCCGGGGACGAGCACTGGGAGCGGTTTTCCAACTATGGCGTTGTCCATTGTGCTGCAATCATGACAACTGCGGACAAGCAAGACGAGCTGAAGGAAGCCCCATGGAAATATGGCTTCTTCGTCCAGCTGGGAAAGACTCGCAAAGGCTCAGCAACGTGGGAGCTGTGGGCACTCCAAAAGGGCACTGTTCCTGGCAGCGAATACACGTTGCTGGCCCGCGAACCGGCCGGCGGCACGATCGAACGGTTCACGGTCCTGCAGCAGCGTTGCCCCGCCGGAACACAGGTCGAGGCCAAAGGTCTCGATATCTGGACGACGCGCTATTGTGCGATCAACGCACGCGCCGAATTGCTTTCTTTGGCGCGCAGGATGTTGGCGCTTCCGGCGCGAGGCGTGATCGAGAGAGTGGCCGAGGCTGAGTGATCGCGCCGCCAGGCTCGAAATCACCCGCGAAGGTCGGATGCCGGCCAGATATGGTGCCCTGGATTTCTGGTCCCGAATCTGACGTGCACCGCCCGCGCGCAGCCTTCTCCGGCGCAGGCCGGGGTTCAGTTGAAAAGTTGTTATACGGCGCGAAGCGTTTCGCCATTATTGTTCCCCAACTGGGCCCCGGCCTTCGCCGGGGAAGCAAAGAAGAAGAAGAAGAAAGACGATGCGCGCCCCTGTGTACTGGCCGTCGCTTTAGCCCCAGATCGGCGGCAGCGGAAATGGACAGGCCCCGGCGCAACCGTTACATTTCCGGATCGATCGGGGGCGGCCGGCCATAGCGCGTCACGGTGCGGTCCCTTTCCCCGGTTGCGGTATGATGGAGGGAACACGGATGCCGGACGCCATGCCGATGAGCCCGCCCGCAATGCCCAAGCCGACCGCGCGGCGGCTGCGCGTCTATGCGTTCGATCCCAATGCTTCGCTCGATCTCGGTTCGACCAAGTTCAGCCATGCGACCATTTCGCTTGCCTGGGACGATCCGACCGAGGAGGGGATCAGCCCCGGCCCGGTCAACGAATATCTCGAAGTGATCGATATCGATCCGTGCAGCCGCCAATTCTATCCGCCGATCGATCTCAATGCCGGCGAAGTGCTTGGCCAGGACGGCCTGCCGCCGTCGGAGGGCGATCCGCGTTTTCACCAGCAGATGGTGTTCGCGGTGGCGATGAAGACGATCAAGCTGTTCGAGCGCGCGCTGGGCCGCAAGGTGATCTGGGCGCCGGAATGGCGGGACGACAAGAAGACCTATGTCCCGACGATGAAGCTGCGGGTCTATCCGCATGCCCTGCGCGAGGCGAACGCCTATTACAGCCGGGCCAAACGCGCCCTGCTGTTCGGTTATTTCAACGCGACGCAGCGATCGGCCGGCGCGAGCTGGATCTTCACGGCGCTGTCGCACGACATCATCGTGCATGAGACGACGCACGCGATCCTGGACGGGCTGCACCCGCGCTATTCGGAATCGACCAGCGTCGACAGCCTGGCCTTTCACGAGGCCTTTGCCGATATCGCCGCGCTGTTCTCCCACTTCCAGCTGTACGAAGCGGTGTATGATTTCATCGAGAAGCGCGGCGGGCGGCTCGACCAGAGCGGGCTGCTGAGCGGGCTGGCGAGCCAGTTCGCCAAGGGCACGACCGGCCATGCCTCGCTGCGCGACTATATCGACAAGGCGCCCGACGCCAATGCGCTGGACGGGACTTCCGAGCCCCACGAGCGCGGCGCGATCCTGGTCGCCGCGGTGTTCGACGCGTTCCTGAGCATCTACACCGCGCGCACCGACGATTTGCTGCGGATGAGCGGGACGCGGATCGGCGCGGGCGATCAGCTGCATCCCGATCTGGTCGCGCGACTGACCCGGGAAGCGACCAAGAGCGCCGACCATGTGCTGCGCATGTGCATCCGCGCGCTCGATTATCTGCCGCCGGTGGATGTGCGGTTCGGCGAATTCCTGCGCGCGATCGTCACCGCCGATGCCGATCTGATCCCGGACGACCGGCTGCATTACCGGCTCGCCTTCGTCGAGGCGTTCCGCCGGCGGGGCATCTTCCCGGAAAACTGCCTGTCGATGTCGCCCGACAATCTGTTGTGGGATCTGGCGCCGCAGGAGGAGCTCGCCCCGGGCTATCTCTGCATCGACGACATCCAGGCGGAGGGGCTGAACCTGGTGCCGGAATATCGCCGGTCCGACATCGTGAAGACCGCCGAGGAGAACCGGCGCAAGGTGTGGTACTGGCTGACTCAGCCGGCGCTGGTGGTGAAGCCGGGGAGCGGGGTGACGCAGGCGCGGTTCGAAGCGTTGCGCGCGCGGGCGCGGGCCGTGCTGTCCGACGATGCGGCGAGCACCGGCAAGGCGCTGGAGGCCTATCTCGAATCGATCGCGGCGGATCTGCTTGCGCTGGGCGTGGACGATGCCGCGGTGAAGCGGCTCGCCGGCGGCCTGAAGCGCGCGACGAGCCATTTCGCGCGCTGGGAGCTGTTCCTGGCGATGCTGGCCAAGGCGCCGAATATCGCGACGGACGACAATGCCGACCTGTCGTGGGAACGCGCGCTCGGCATTTATTTTCAGCGCCATGAGGGCAAGGATCTGCACAGCATCCGCGGCGGCCGCTCCGGGCTGGTGGTCGAAGTCGCCAGCGTGCGCACGACGCGGCGCGCCGGGCCCGACGGGCAGGACATCCGCCAGCTGGTGATCGAAGTGACGCAGCGCCGCCAGGGCTATTTCGACCCGGCGGTGCAGGCAGCGCAGGATGCGCCCCCACCCGCCGGCGCCCCCGCCGGCGACCCGCAATGGGGCGATTTCGTGTTTCGCGGCGGCGCGACGCTGATCATCGACCTGCGCGGCAACAAGCTGCGCTACGTCATCAGCAAACGCATCGACGACGAGGCCCGCCTCGCCCGCCAGCGCGAGCATCTGCTGACCCCGGCCTCGCTTGGCTTCACCTATGACCGCGGCCGCTCCAACGAGCCGTTCGCGCTCCTCCACCGGATGTGAGGGCCAGATGGCTAAAGCTCCCCCCGCCGCAAAACCGGCCAAGCCCGCAAAACCCGCCAAGCCGGCCAAACCGGCGGCCGGCGGCGATGCCATTTCCGTGCGGATGTATCGCGGGCTGCTCGGCGACTGTTTCCTGCTGACGCATGAATATCAGGGCAGGATTTTCCGCGCGCTGATCGATTGCGGGGTGCTGCAATGCATCGGCGCGAGCAAGCCGGCTACCAAGAGCGGCGTCGGCCATATCGGCGCGGTCGTCGAGAACCTGAAAAAGGATACGGGCGGCGTGCTCGATCTGGTGATCGGCACGCACGAGCATTACGATCATCTGTCCGGCTTCCTCCTGCATTTCGATGTGTGGAAGACCTTCACGATCAGGGCGGTGTGGGTCGCCTGGACCGAGAATGACGATGACGAGCTGGCGGTGGCGATCCGCGAGAAGCGATCCCGCGGGCTGGAGGCGCTGGCCGCGCTGGTGTCGCCGGATGCGCCCGGCGCGCCGAACCCGTTCGCGCTCGACCGGTCCGATCCGGCCGCGCAGGACCGGATCGCGAGCATCACCGACATGCTGCAATTCTATGGCGAGATCGAGCCGTGGAAGCCGGTCGCGCAGGGCATGGGCGCTGCCGCCACGCCGGTGGTGCCGCGCCCGCCGAAAGTGCCGCCGCGCAGCTGCGCCGACGTGTTTTCCTGGCTGAAGGGCAAGGCGGAGCAGCAGAATGTCTCCTATCTCGAGCCCGGCCAGCAGGTTTCGTTCGGCGTCGACAACCGGCTCAGGGCGCATGTGCTCGGCCCACCGCGCACGCGCAGCCGGCTCAAGCAGCTCGATCCGAAGGAAGGCGCCGAGCGCGAAGTCTATCTGACCAATGCGGACGATATCGCCGCGCTGGATACGACGCTGCGCTTCAACGCGGTCGCCGGCGCCGCGACGGACGGCACGCCGCGGCCGGCCGACTTCCCCTTTGCCGACCGGTTCCGGCGCTGGGAGGACGGCAGCTCCGGCGATCCGCTCGCGGGCCTCTATTATGCGGCCGATGCGGCGGGCCGGCGGATCGACGGCGAATGGCTCGGATCGGCCGAGACGCTGGCGCTGAAGATCGACGGCGACGTCAACAACACCTCGCTCGCGCTGGCGATCGAGGCGCCGGACCGCCGGGTGCTGCTGTTCCCGGCCGACGCGCAGGTCGGCAACTGGCTGTCGTGGCACGACCAGCGTTATCCCGCCAAGCCGGCCACCCCGGACGCCCCGACCGAAAGCGCGCAGGACATCCTGGGCCGCGTCGTGTTCTACAAGGTCGGCCATCACGGCAGCCACAATGCGACGGCGCGCACGATGGGGCTGGAGATGATGACCAGCCCGGATCTGGTGGCGATGATCCCGGTGGTCGAGGAAGTCGCGGGCGAGCAGGTGACCAAATCCAACCCGAGCGGCTGGGCGATGCCGTATGGCGATCTCTATGCGCGGTTGAAGACCAAGACGCATGACCGCATCATCCGCGGCGACGGCAAGCGCGCCGACGAGGAAGCGGCGTTCGCGCCGGGGAGCGGGCCTTTTTCGTTGCGCTATGCGGACAAGAGTGGCGATCCGTTGTGGGTGGAGCTGCGGCTGGAGATTTGAGGGTGGGCGCGCTCGGCGGGGCAAGACCCGCTTTGTTTCATCGGAGCTCATTGCCGCTTGCAGTGGTCGCGCTGAAGGTTCGGCTCTGTCGAGGTCAGCAGGTCGAGGATGGCCTCAACGCTTCGCCTACAGCCTTGCCCGCTGTTGCACGTCTTGAAGTGTCGACCGACAGACGGCGTCGGGCGGGAGCGTGCAGTTGCAGCGATTCTCCGACCGACCCATAGTGCCTGGATGTTGGTTCGCCAGTCCAAAACCGATCGCGCGAGCGCCCTGTCCGCGACGTTGATTGGAGCCATGTTCGGCGCGCTGATCGAGGGGCCGGCCGTAGTAGCTGCAATCAGTTCTGCCGGGGCGGGACACGGCTCCTACATCGCCGCGCGGGTCTTGTTTCCGCTGCCTATGTTGCTGACCCTGCTTGAAGGCAAGATCGGACCAGTCGCGGCTATCGCCGCGCTACTCCAGTTTCCGATCTACGGTGCACTGTTTGGATGGAGCATTTGGCGGCGCAAGCCATTTGGCGCTGCCATCTTAGTGGTTTCTCTGCATGTTGCTGCTGCTGGGGCCTGCTTTGGGGGAGCTCTGCCAACATTCTCGCTATAAGCAGCCGGCCTGGAATCCACCAGTTTCGAAATCCGAACCGCGCCGCCGCCCCTCATTGCAGCTTTCGGTTAAAGCGGCGCTGCCGCAAGTGCCCCAATCGCAATCTCAGGCCAGTCTGGGATTTGCGCCTAAATCGGTCGGGATGATCCAAGCAAGCAGGACAGGGATCATGAGGATGACATTCCCGAGGTGAAAGATGAGTGGCCCCGGTCCGTCCCATGACGGGCCGACGTTCAGAACGACGATCATCAGGCCCACCCAGGCACCGGAAAACGCGCCGTCCCGCAGGCGACGGTACGTCATCATGGTCAGCAGAACATAGGCTGGAGCACCGAGCAGAAAGCCCAGCCAGTAGGGACCACCAACCTGCGCGAGAACGATCGGCAAGCCGAATGATGCGAGCAGGAGCAGGATGGAAGCTCGCCGATATGGCGCGGGTGCGGCGCAGGTTTCGAGCATCGAACGCATCAGGGATGCATACATTATATGACACGAGCCAACCACCACTTCCTGCTAGCCCGACGCGAGCTTAGACCCAGGCGGCGGGCAGCGCGCGACTCGGTTGCGGGCGTTCGGCACGGCGTTAGATCATCGTGCGTTAAATCGGCGCCAACAGACGCGATCTTCTTTCCGCTTCCCCGGCAAAGGAGTCGGGGGACGATCGTGACGAAGGGCCGCGCACTCTAATGACGACCTTTCCCGCTGGACCCCGGCCTTCGCCGGGGAAGAAGATCCTGTAGAAATCTTGGCCGGATTCAACGCTCGCCGCTATAGACTGGCGACGTGACACGGACTCGGCCAGTACCCGCCTCGTGCGAAGTCTGACGGCTTTATGAAAGCCGCGAACCCGTTTTACGTTCCTCGCCGATCCAGGGAGGTTGCCTTGTTCGTCCTGGCTGCGGCCTGCGTTGCGATGATCGTCATCTCGCTGTTCCTCGTCCCGCTCACCACACAGAATCTGAGCGTGCCTGGTGTTACCGGGCTGCTTGCCGCGCTGGCCTTCCATCGCGGCTTACAGCAGCGGGGGTATCGGCATTCTCGCGAGCGCGCGGTTGCGGAGCTTCGTGCCGATATACGCAGTGGAGGCGACGACGCGTTGCCGCGCTAAACCGGTAAGCGCTACAACCTGACCGACATTCGTGCAGGGCCGGCTTCCCAAGCGAAGACCGGGGGGCGGTTGGAAGATCGTTATAACGGTGCGCGGCGCTTGATCATGGTCGTCCCCCAACTGGGCCCCGGCCTTCGCCGGGGAACGGAAGAAGGGACGAACATATCTGACGCTGGCCGGCCCTAGCGATTCCCGCCGATCAGATCCCCCAGGCCGCCGAGTACCGAGCCTTCGCCGCGGTTCTGGCCGCCCCGGCTGCCGGCGGCGGCGAGCATGCGGCCGGCGAGGCGGGAGAAGGGGAGCGACTGGATCCATACCTTGCCCGGCCCGGTGAGCCGCGCGAAGAACAGGCCTTCGCCGCCGAACAAGGCGCTGCGCACGCCGCCCGCCGCGACGAGATCGAAATCGACGCCTTGCGTATAGGCCGCGAGGCAGCCGGTATCGACGTGCAGTTCCTGGCCCGGCCCGAGCTCGCGCTCGACCACGGTGCCGCCCATCTGGACGAACACCCAGCCGTCTCCCTCCAGCTTCTGCATGATGAAGCCTTCGCCACCGAACAGGCCAGTCATCATGCGGCGCTGGAATTCGACGCCGATCGACACGCCCTTGGCCGCGGCGAGGAAGCTGTCCTTCTGGCAGATCAGCCGACCGCCATAATCGGCCAGGCGCAGCGGCAGGATCGCGCCCGGCGTGGGCGAGGCGAAGGCGACGCGCGCCTTGCCCGTGCCGTGATGGGTGAAGACGGTGGTGAACAGACTTTCGCCCGTGACCAGGCGCTTGCCCGCCCCGAGCAGCTTGCCCATGAAGCCGTCGCCTTCCCCGCCGCTGCCATCGCCGAACACCGTCGACATGCCGACCGAGGCATCCTTCCACACGAGCGCCCCGGCCTCGGCCACGGCGCTTTCGCCCGGATCGAGCTCGATCTCGAGGAACTGCAATTCCTGTCCCTTGATCTCGAAATCGATGTCGTCGGCCACGCCGGCGCTGCGGTGATGCGCCCAGGGGCTCGGATTGGTCATGCTGCTGGCTCCTGACTGGATTCCTGGCTGGACTGTAGCGTCGGGGCCGGGCGATTCGCCACTGCGCCGGTTATAGCCGGCTGAGCATTTCCCGTTCGCCATCGATATCGGCGCTGGCCTCGCGGAGTGACAGCACTTCGAAGGCGGGAAGCTTGCTGGGCAGATCAGGTTCCTTGCGCACCACTGCGACCAGCCGCGGCGCGCCGCTCAGCAACAATGTGGCCGTCCCCTCCTCTTCGCCGCCGAAGATCAGGTAGCGACCATCGGCAATGGCGCGCGCCGCATCGGCCTGAAATCCGGGTGCAACGCCCGGCCGAAAGGCGACGGCTGCCGCCGCCTTCCCCTTGAACAGCTGTTTCACCGACACCCCCCAGGAGCCCCAACTCCAGTCGCGAATATAGGTCCGGGGTGGGCCTAAAGGCAATGGGAGATATAGCTAAATCGTAAAATTACGACACCCGTTATGGGTATGTTTACCATGCCGCAACCGCGAATTCGGGCCGCGCGGAGCGGCCGCAGCCCGGTTCAGGCGGCGCACACCCTCCTGTACAACCGGCGCAGCAACGGATGCAACATGGATCAACTTGCTCGGACGATCTGTTATCATGACGGCGACGGGAGTTCCGATGTCGAACAGGTTCGTGGAAAAGCTTCGCGGCTTCGCCCTGTTGGGGGAAGACGATGTCGCGCTGCTCGAACAGGCGACGGCGCGGTCGCGCTGCGTGGGCGCGCGGCAAGACCTGATCCGCGAGGGCGATCCCCCCGGCCCGGTCTTCGTGATGCTGGAGGGCTGGGGGTGCCGCTATAAATTGCTGCCCGATGGCACGCGGCAGATCATGGCGCTGCTGATGCCGGGCGACAGCTGCGACATCCATGCCGGTGTGCTGGCGGAAATGGACCACAGCATTCAGACGCTGACGGCGGCGCGCGTCGCGCTGATCGAGCGCGCCGAGATCGAGCGGCTGATCGAGGAGCGACCGCGGATCGCCCGGGCGCTGTGGTCGACCCAGCTGGTCGACGAGGGCACGTTGCGCGCCTGGATCGTCAGCATGGGCCGCCGATCGAGCATCGCGCGCGTCGCGCACCTGATGTGCGAGCTGTATCTGCGCGCGTATAATATCGGGCTGGTGACGGACAATGAGCTCGAGCTGCCGATCACCCAGATCGTGCTGGCCGATGCGCTCGGGCTGACGCCGGTGCATGTCAATCGTGTGATCCGCAAGCTGCGCCAGACGGGCGTGATGGAGCTGCGCGAACGGAGCCTGCTGATCCTGGATCCGGCCCGGCTCGCCGAGATCGCGGGCTTCGACGAAGGCTATCTGCATCGCCGCCTGTCCAATGCAGCGTGAAGGCGGGGCCTTGATGAAAAAATAACACAAGTAAGGAAATTTTATTGATTCAGGTTAATATTGTTCAACACGAAGCGTTTATCATGCTTCCGGGCAGCGCGTTCCTTCCCTGACTCCGGGCGCACTGCTTTCTCCCGATGCCCCGCACTGGCATCTCGTGAAGAAGGGTCGGCTCCCCCCCGGAGTCGACCCTTTTTCATTGCCGTGGGACTTGCGTCCCTTCAGCGCCGCCCCGCCGCATAGATCTGCCACAGGCTCTTCGCGATCTTCACCCCCAGGCCAATCGCCGTGATGACCAGTACCCAGCTGAGGATGACGCCGAGACCGAGCGCCAGGCCCGGCAGGTCGCGGTCGATCCCGTGCAGCTGGTGCAGCGCCGCGAGGTTGAGCAGCGAGCCGTCTCCGCCGACTGCGGCGCGCTCGCCGCCGCGGATCAGGGTGAACCAATGGCCTGCCCGGAAGACCGCCAGCGTCAGCACAATACCGGCAACCGCGACCGGGATCTGCAGCACCGCGCGCAGCCGGAGCGCAACCGGCCGGGCCACGCCGACCGCATCGACCGCGATCTGGGCCAGCGCATAAGCGAGGATCGGCAGATAGAGCGCCGCCCAGACCGGCGCGGCCTCGACCGTGGTTTTCGATCCCTTCAGATCGAAGCCCGCCATGCCGGGAATGTGCAGCACGCCGATCCACCAGGCGACGAACAGGATTCCGGCCACCAGCGACACCATCGCTTCGGAGCCCGGCCAGACGCGTTGCGGCTTCAGCCGCGGCAGACCACGGATCGGCAGATCGGCGCCGAGCTGCGCCGCCCAGCTTGCCGGATCGGCCAGCTTTAGGATTTGCAGGTCCTCGACTCGCCAGGTGTCGAGATAGCCCGGCCGCAACCCGAAATGCTCGCAGATCGCGCCCGCCAGCGTCGCCACGCCGATCAGCGTGAGGCCGGCGCCGAACAGGCCGTGGACCGATTGCACGACGGCCCGTCCCGCATCGAACGGACTGCTCACCAGACCGATCAGCAGGATCAGCGCATAGGCCGCGGCGAGGATCAGCAGGCCCGCCTTCACCGCGAACAGCCAGTAGGGGAACAGTTCGGGCCCGATCAGATGCTGCGGCCCGGTGCGGTAGCGCGCGGCCACCGCGAGCGGATGGCCCATGGCGCGCAGCACTTCCTGTCGCTCCTCATCGGTCAGCGCGCGGCCAAGCGTCTCCTCGCGCTCCTCGAACTGCGACAACAGGGTATCGCGCAGTTCGGCGACGATGTCGGGGGCGGCGTCGCGCGGCAGATGCGCGGCGATCGCCTCCAGATAGATATCGAGCATGTCCATGTCGGGGCCTTTCGCCTTTGGGTTCACAGGATCTTGTCGAGCGAGGCGTTGATGCCGCGCCATTCGGCGGTGAGCGCGGCGAGCATCGCCACGCCCATCGGGGAGAGGCGGTAGAAGCGCTTCTTGCGCTTCTCCTCCTCGCGCCATTCGCTGTTGAGCAGGCCCTGCGTCTCGAGCCGGCGGAGCAGCGGATAAAGGGTGCTCTCCTCCATCTCGAGCCCGTCGGCGGCGAGCGCCTGGCGCAGGGTGTAGCCGTATCGCTCCTCGGTAAGCCGGGCGAGCACGGCGAGGACCAGCGAGCCGCGCCGGAGCTCGAGCCGCATGGATTCGAAGAGTTCGGGATCGATCGCCATCTGCATGCTGCCTGTCATACACTGTTTGTCGCACAGTGTATGACACATACTGTGCGAGGCCGTCAATATGGATCTTCAGGGGGCCGAAACCTCCGTTCGGGGAATCATCCTGTGGGCAGTGCGTCGCGCGGTTGCCGCAACGTCGGACCGGTCACGAAACAATGGCTATGGCGCCTGCAACGGGAAATCGTTAGCAAGCGCCCGAATCTGCGGGCAGGGGCGGCCGCGAGCCGCGTCAGCGGTGCTTGATTGCAATGATTTCCGGGCAGATTCGCCCGGCTCGGAATGCGCGAGAGGGCAACCTTATCCTGCGTTGATGTTCAGCCGATTTCCCTCGATGGATATCAGCGCAGGATGCGCAAACCTCGGTGCCCGGATCCTCAGGGATCCGGGCATCCTTTTTCGAAACGTCCCCCGCCCGCCCCCACATGACGCGGCCATCCGTTGCGGAATCGGGATCTTCAGCAGGCGCCGATCGGTCCGTCGCGATCCGCCGCATTTCGTCGATTGTGGGCGGAACCCAGCGCCCGGCCGAACGTCTCACCGAGCGAGACGGGCAATCTCAGATGGGCCCGGGATTCAGGCGGCTTCAGCCGCGACGAAGGACGAGAAATGCGCGAGACGGTGCCGGCACAGCCGGAGGAAGCGGAATCCTGGTATATCCAGCGGGCTGAACAGGAACTCGAACTGGCCCAGCGCGCCGAACACCCGGCGGTGGTGAGAGCGCATTATCTGATGGCGGAATCCTATCTCGAACGCGCCAACGATCCCGACGAGGAACCGCAGGCCGACGCGGCCTGACGCCGCGTGCCGCCGCTGTGCCGACGGCCGTTCACCCCGCGCCCGCGACGGGCCATCCGATCGGACGGAACGCCAGCCATTCCAGACCGTTGGCAGCACGGAACCGGGAGACAAGCGTGGACAGGCGTGGCGCGGACGGACGTGGCAGACCCCCGAGAATAGCGATCGTCGCAGGCTGCCTCAGCCTCAGCATTGCGACCGGGATGGTGGCGAGCG
This sequence comes from Parasphingomonas zepuensis, assembly GCF_036663735.1. Classification (NCBI taxonomy): domain Bacteria; kingdom Pseudomonadati; phylum Pseudomonadota; class Alphaproteobacteria; order Sphingomonadales; family Sphingomonadaceae; genus Parasphingomonas; species Parasphingomonas zepuensis. The sequence continues at coordinate 253,057 of NZ_JAXOJO010000001.1, forward strand.
CCTATACGACGGCGGGCCTCAATCCATTCTACGCGCGGCAGCGCGGGCCATTCTACACGCAGCAGCGCGAGAGCGCCGACGCTGCGCCAGGCTGGGCCTGGACGACCGATACCGGCCACGAAAGCTGGGCGGCGAGCACCGGCACGCCGGAGAGCCTGTCCTATCCCCCCATTCCGACGCCGCGCTGACCGATGTTGCGCCGTTTCGCCTCCTGGCGCGGCCGCGCCCCCGCCGAGCCTGTCGAAGCCACTCCGCCGGACGGGGACAAGGTGGCGCTGGTCGGCGCGGCGCTGCGCTCCACCTATGACCCGGCAGACGAGGAGCTCGACGCCCGGCTCGTGACGCTCATGCTCGAGCTGTCCGTGGAGCAGCCCAAGACCAAGGCCCCACGCCGCCGCCGCTGAGGCGCATCAGCTGCGCCATACCAGGGCAGCCACGATCACCAGCAGCGCGAGCAGGACGACCGCGATCGTGCCGCGGCTCATGCCGCGTTGTTCCACCGCATGCGAACCATTCTCGTCGTTCTGCGCCATCGCCGTCTCCCATCGACAATGCGGCAAACGTCATCGTCCGATACCGGTTCCGTCCATGGGGGATCGCCCCCGCGGGAATTGTAAAAAAATACTGAAATCGATGGAACCGTCGCGCGCCCGATTGGTTTTCTATCTCGAAGCGGCTCCTGTCCCCCCTCGTGCCGCTTCGTGTATAGAATTGCCCCGCCAGCGCCCCCCCTGCTGGCGGGGCGTTCAATTTCAGGGCTTCCCGATTTCCTGCACCCCGATTTGCGGCGCGCTGCCCAGCCCGTGCAGCAGCGACCAGCCGGGCGGCAGATAATCGGTCGACATGTAATAATAGAGAATACAGGATTTGTCGGCGCGGTAGCTCGCGCCCTTCACGATGCCGAACGCAACCGTCCCGCTGAACACCGGGGCGCCGCTGTCGCCGCCCTGGCACACCGGGCCGTTGACGGCGACCCAGGTCGGCAGGCACGCCCCACCGCACAGATCGCCGGCCGGCGCGAAATCGACCATATCCACCTGCGCGCAGCTATAGCCCGTCGTCTCGCCGCGGTGACACACAAAGTCGCCCGCGCGCGTGCTGGTGCGGTTGCGCCAGGTCGTCACTGGCCGCGCCTCCCTCTTGGCGGTGTCGGCATAGAACAGCGGCCGCAGCGTTTCGTCGCTGACATGGACCTGCACGTCCTGAAAGCCCCAGCCCCATTGGCCGATGAACGCGAGCGGCGTTTCGTGGCGCGCGCGATCGACATAGGAGAGTGTGTCCGGGCAATGCGCCGAGGTCACGACGCCCGTGCGCGCGCCGTCCGTCACGACGAAGCCAGTGGTGCAGGCATAGCGCCGGCCGTCGAGCGGGTTGATGCCGACAACGCGCGATCCGCCGCCGACGTCCATCGCGCCGGTATCGACATCGCGCCCGAGGATACGAAGCCGTACCGGTACGCCGGCAAGATCGGTCAGCTTCGCGGTCAGCGCGGGCTGATCGATGCCGCCGGCATCGGCGTTGTTGACCGTCACGACCAGGTCGCCGGTGCGCGGATCGGCGCCCATGCCGGGCGGTCGCGGCAGCGCGGCGCGGATTTCCGCCTGGTGCTGCTCGATCGCGGCGACGATCCGGTCGCGCGTGGCCGGCGCGCCAGTGCGGAAAGTGATCGGCACCTGCCGCCCGCCGGCGAACACCGCCTCGTCGGCGACCGGCTGCGTGCCGGTGAGCAGCACGACGATGCGATATTCAGGGTGATGCTCGATCGCGATGCCGGCCAGGCGATCCTTGTAGAGCAATTGGAGCCGGTCGGTCGCGGGGACCGATTCCTGCTGCGCGCGCAGGCGGAAGATCGCTTCGTCGAGGGGCACGCCGTTCTGCCGGGCATAATCGGCGGCGTCCTGCGCCAGCGCCTCGGCCGGCGTCTGTACCGGCGAGGCCGGCGGCACGACTTGCGCCGGGGGTGTGGTCGGGACCTGGGCGGTGGCGGTGACGGAGAATGTGGCCAGGAAAGCGGCGACGGCGACGCGAAGGGCAGCGTGACGCATGCGCATGATCCTGACCTTGCCCCAATGCACGGCCGATGAACAGCCGGAGTAGCGGGAGTTATAGCTGTCGAGATTCGTTCGGAGCGGTTCCCCGACGGAGGCCGGGGCCCAGTTGGAAAGGTTGTCGTAACTGCGCACAACGCGTCGCCATGATCGTCCCCCAACTCGACCCCGGCCTGCGCCGGGGAACGGAAGAAGGAAGGCTTCTGTTGTCGACTTAACCCAGCGCCTTGCTCATATGGATCGCGACTGCGCCGGGGAATGCCTCTTCGCCGTCGATGCCGTAACCAAGCTCGGCATAGAGGCGCAGGTTCGTCGCCATCAGCTTGTTGGTGTAGAGCCTGATGCGGCCGAGCCCCGCTTCGACCGCAACGCTCTCGGCATGCGCCAGCAGTTTGCGGCCAAGGCCCCTGCCCTGCGCATCCGGCGCCACCGCGACATTTAGGATCAGCAGGCAATCGGGCTCCACCACCGTCTCGATGAGCGCGACCAGCGCGCCGGCGCGATCGAGCAGATCGATGCGGTGTTCGCACACGGCGCGGTCGTAATCGGCGCCCATCGGCCGCGGCTCTCGTCCGACGATCGGCACCCATCTGGCATAGGCAGCGCGCGTCAGATCGCGCACCGCCGCTGCATCGCCGGGCCCGGCCCGCCGCATCCCGTTCGTTTCTTCCATTCGCGCCTCCACCCCCGCAGCATGACCGCCGCACGCGCCCGGCGCCACCGCGAATTGCCGTGACAGCGGCGCGCCGAAATAACCGAGCGACGCCCGACGCTTCACTGCCTATGGGTCATTGCGGGAGAGCGGCGGCACGCGCCTCCATCCCGCCACCTTGCCCCGGCACCGCCGCACCCGATATAGCCATTGTGGCTGCTTCGAGCGGCCGTGGATCGAAAGCGGATTTTGCCTATGCCGCCCTTTCGCCTGAGTGCCGGGATCCTGCTCTATCGCAGGCGTGACGAGCTGGAGGTGTTCCTCATCCATCCGGGCGGACCCTTCTGGTCGGCGCGCGACGCGGGCGCGTGGCAAATCCCCAAGGGCAATGTCGAGCCCGGCGAGGACCCGCCCGAAGCGGCGCGGCGCGAGTTCCGCGAGGAACTGGGCAGCGACGCCGAGGGCGAGCTCGTGCCGCTCGGGCGCATCCGCCAGTCGGGCGGCAAATGGGTCGAGGCCTATGCGCTGGCCGGCGATCTCGATGCGGCCGGCATCGTCAGCGCGCTGACCGAGATGGAATGGCCGCCGCGCAGCGGACGGACCATCACCATTCCCGAAGTCGACCGCGCCGAATGGTTCACGATCGGCGTCGCGCGATCCCGGATGCTGGAGAGCCAGCGGCCATTGCTCGACCGGCTGGAGGAGCTGGTCGGCGGCTAGAGCATCGTGCGAAAAGTGGGAACCGGTTTTTAGCAAAAACGATGCGACAACAAATATCTGGAGCAGGCGAAGCGCGTCGGATTTAACGCAGCCTGCTCCAGGCCTTATTCGACCAGGCCGCGATGCCGGATCTCGCGCCACAGCATGTCGGCGTCGGCGCCGGCCCCGCCGGTATGCTCATAGGCCTCGACCAGCGCTTCGTCGGTGACGGCGAAGGTCGCGCGTTCCAGGAATTCCTGCGCCTCCAGGATGCGGCTGCGCAGATCCATGCCGAAATCGCCGCTGGTATCGCGGCCGAACAGCCCGCCCTTCATCTTCACCGAGAGATCGCCGCGCTCGATCATCGCCGCGATCCCGAGATCGTCGCGCATGCGCTGACGGATATGGGCCATGGACAGGGCGAGCATGCGAAGCGCGTAAGTATCGGACATTGCCCCGGCCTTAGACGCGGGTCGGCTGCGGGATCAAGGCGGGATCGGCGAAGCGCGTCACCGATCCGTCATATGATATGCACGGGGCAGCGCGATTGCCCCAGGCCGCGCGATCGGCCAGTCTTGCGCGTCCCCGATAGGGAGTCGCCCTTGCCCGACTATCGCATCGACTGCGCCGGAACGCGCCACCGTTTCGAGAGCCTGCGCCACGTGCTGGCCGCGGCGAGCCCGCTGCGTTCGGGCGACGTGCTCGCCGGCCTTGCCGCGACGGGCGCGGAGCAGCGCGTCGCGGCGCGTTACGTGCTCGCCGACCTGCCGCTTCGCACCTTCCTCGACGAAGCGGTGATCCCTTATGAGCAGGACGAGATCACTCGGCTGATCGTCGACCGCCACGATGCCGCCGCCTTTGCGCCGGTCGCGCACCTGACGGTGGGGGCGTTTCGCGAATGGCTGTTGCTGAACGAGACCGACGGCGCGGCGATCGCGGCGCTGGCGCCGGGCCTGACGCCGGAGATGGTCGCCGCCACGTCGAAGCTGATGCGCAACCAGGATCTGGTCGCCGTCGCGCGCAAGATCGGGGTCGTCACCGCTTTCCGCACCACCATCGGCCTGCCGGGCCGCCTCTCCACCCGGCTGCAGCCCAACCATCCGACCGACGACCCGGCCGGCATCGCCGCCGCGATCCTCGACGGGCTGCTACTCGGATCGGGTGACGCGGTGATCGGGATCAACCCGGCCGGCGATAATATCGCCCAGGCCGGCACGCTGCTGGCGCTGCTCGACGAGATCCGCCTGGCCTATGCCATCCCGACGCAGAGCTGCGTGCTCACCCATGTCACCAACACGCTGGCGCTGATCGCGCGCGGCGCGCCGGTCGATCTCTGCTTCCAGTCGATCGCGGGGACGCAAGCCGCCAATCGCGGTTTCGGCATCGATCTCGCGCTGCTCGCCGAAGCGGAGGCGGCGACCCGCTCGCTCGGCCGCGGCACGGTCGGCGATCATGCGATGTATTTCGAAACCGGCCAGGGATCGGCGCTGTCGGCCGGGGCGCATCACGGCGTGGACCAGCAGACGCTGGAATGCCGCGCCTATGCCGTCGCGCGCGCGTTTCGCCCGTTGCTGGTCAATTCAGTGGTCGGCTTCATCGGGCCGGAATATCTCTATGACGGCAAACAGATCCTGCGCGCCGCGCTGGAGGATCATTGCTGCGGCAAGCTGCTCGGCCTGCCGATGGGGCTCGACATCTGCTACACCAACCATGCCGAGGCCGATCAGGACGACATGGATACGATCCTGACCATGCTCGGCGTCGCCGGCGTGACGTTCGTGATGGGCGTGCCGGGCGCCGACGACATCATGCTCAACTATCAGTCGACCAGCTTCCATGACGCGCTCTATCTGCGCGACACGCTCGGGCTGCGGCCGGCGCCGGAATTCGAGGTGTGGCTCGGATCGGTCGGGCTGATCGATGGCGACGGGCGGATCGCGGCGGGGGACCGGGCGATGCTGCGGCATCACGCGATCCGGGCACTGGCCAATGGCTGAGCCGCCCGATCCCGGGCGGGAGGTCGCTCCCGGCCACCCCCTCGCCCATCTGCGCAGCCTGACCCAGGCGCGGATCGGGCTGGGCCGGGCCGGGCAGGCGCTGCCGACCGCGGCGCTGCTCGACTTCCAGCTTGCCCATGCCCGCGCGCGCGATGCGGTGGCGGCGCGGCTGGAGAGCGACGGCTTCAGCACCGCGATCGGCGGCCGCGCCGTGATCGAGGTAGCGAGCCGGGCGGGCGATCCGGCGACGTATCTCCAGCGCCCCGATCTCGGCCGGTGCCTGGCGGAGGGCGATGCCGCGCGGCTGACGCCGGCGGGCGACACGGTGGCGCTGATCGTCGGTGACGGCCTCTCGGCGACCGCCGTGCATGCGCATGCCGCGCCGCTGCTGCTCGCCCTGTTCGAGCGGCTGCCGGGCTGGCGGATCGCGCCGGTGGTGCTCGCGCGGCACGCCCGGGTCGCGCTGGGCGATGCGATCGGCGCGGCGCTAGGCGTCGATCTCGCGGTGATGCTGATCGGGGAGCGCCCGGGCCTCAGTGCGCCCGACAGCCTAGGCGCCTATCTCACCTGGGCGCCGCGCCCGGGCCGACAGGACAGCGAGCGCAACTGCGTCTCCAACATCCGCCCGCCGCACGGCCTTGGCTATGCCGCCGCGGCCGATGCGATCGTCTGGCTGATGACCGAGGCGCGGGCGCGGCGGCTGACCGGCGTCGCGCTGAAGGATGCGCGGGAGCTGGGGGACGGGCCGGAGAGGATCGCCGCGCCCTGAGCCGGTTCCGCCCCGGTGTTAGGCGCGGTGAATGGCGCAGAGCTTGTTGCCGTCCGGATCGCGCACATAGGACAGGTTGACCACCCCGACGATGCTGTCGCGCGGACCGGGCGCTTCCTCGATCGAGGTGCCGCCATGGGCAACGGCCACGTCGTGAAACTCCCGCACCTGATCGAGCGAGTCGCATTTGAAGGCGACGGTGCTGCCGTTACCGGGGGTCGCGGCCGCATCGTCGATTGGCTCGCTGACGCAGAAGGTGCTGCCGGCGTGGCGGTAGAACAAGCGGACATGGCCGGTGGCGGCTTCGTTGCGGACCGGTTCGCCCGCGCCCAGCACGCCGAGCACGGCATCGTAGAAGCGCCTGGACCGTTCGATGTCGTTGGAGCCGACCATGACGTGATTGAGCATGCCTTGTTCCTTTTGCGGATGGCCGACAGAAGTGCCGCGCCGGCAAAGAGGCGGCATGTTCCCCGGCGATCGGTAGCTACTGGGCATCTCGACCGGCGCACGCAAGGCCATAGTGGGCGCGCCGCGGCGTCGGGACTTGCGCAGCGCTGACGGCATGCAGGGAGGGATCAGCGCCGCGCTAGTCCGATGGCAGTCCGAGCGCATTTCTGCTATCCAGGCGCGATGTCGGCTGCCTTCATCCTCCTGGCATTGCTCGCGCAAACCGCGCCCGAGGCGCCGCGGCCAAGCCCTGCCGGCCAGGATTGCCACGAGATCATGGGCGGAACCGGCGGCACCCACCCGATCAGGACGGTATGCCCCGCAGCCGAACGAGCGATGGCCGAGTTCGGGCGCCGCCTCAAGGAAAACGGCCTCATCGCCGGCAAGGCGTGCCCCGGCGGGTTCGCCTATCTGCGCAGCGGTGGCGACGTGAACCGGCTGGCGGATTATGTCTGCCCGGAGCCCAAGACGAGGGACGGATCGAAGGCGTGAGGGGGCGAAAGCTCGTCACCTAGCCGGACGGATGTAACGGCCAGTGACAATGTCGCGCCAGCCTCTTACGCTGTAGCGGATGGCTGAAACCGACTGGACCGACGCGCAGAACGACGCGATCGTCGCGGACTATTTTGCCATGCTGGCCGATGATCTCGCCGGGCGCTCCTACAACAAGGCTGAGCATAACCGGATGATGCAAGCGCGGCTTGGACGCGGGCGCGGGTCAGTCGAATTCAAGCATCACAATATCAGCGCCGTCCTGCAGGGTTTCGGGGAAGTCCAAATCCCCGGCTACAAGCCAAGGTTCAATTTTCAGACGTCACTTGAGGACGCGGTGGCACGCTGGATCGCTGCGCACCCCGAATGGCTCGATCCGCTCGCCCGCGTTGCGAAGCCCGGCGGAATGCCGGCACTGCGCGAAGACAGCATCCTCTGGATCGGCCCGCCCCCAACCCAAAGCAACGCCCCGCCCCCGACAGAGCTGGAACAGATGATGGGAATCGCGCGGAAGTTCGACGTTGCCGGGCGCGACGATCGCAATCGTGCGCTGGGGCGTGCGGGCGAGGAGCGGGTGCTCGCCCATGAACGCGCTGCGCTGGCCGGTGCCGGCAGGCAGGATCTTGCGCGTCGCGTCAATGGGTTAGCGACGATATCGGCGACGGCGCGGGCTATGACATCGCAAGCTTCCAGCCCGATGGGCGGACGCGGCTCATCGAGGTAAAGACGACCAATGGCTGGGAGCGAACACCCTTCCATATCAGCCGAAACGAGCTGGCGATGGCGGACGCGAGGCGCGAGGAATGGCATCTCGTTCGCCTGTGGAATTTCGCGCGGGAGCCTCGCGCGTTCGAACTACGGCCACCGCTCGATGCCCATGTGACGCTGACCCCGACCAGCTTTCAGGCAAGTTTCGCATAGCGTGCGCCCGAGCCCATGGACGTATCCGAATTATTGAGAGGGCATTTCTCGTATAGCGGCGTCGCGGATTGTCGCCCAGCGGTGAAGATAATCACGCGCATTGGGTCCGCCGCATGCAAGCCTGGCTTTCCGTCCACCCAAGCGAATGGCGCCTTCGGCTTACGGCGCGTACGGCGAAGGGCTGCGTCGGCGGCGTGAATGATCGACTCCTCGGCAGTACGATCAATTCAGGGTAACAGGTAGCATCTGGTTTCCGGATATGGCGGTTGGACGATATGGACCAGCGCCTCCGGGGGGATATCGGTTTTTTCAACAATTCCTCATCAAAGCAGGCTCGCTGAACGTCATTAATTGCGGTGCCCAAAGACTTATATTTTCCGTCCACTGAATCGAAAACCGCGATATATTCTTTTTCGTTTAAAATATATTCTGCCATGTGCGACATATCTCGACGGTAAAAGTCCGCTTTGGAAACGTGCCTCGTACAACTGATATAGTCTTCATTTTAACTAGGAATATAACGCCGGTATGAATTTCATCTTCATCGCCAGGATATCCTACAATCTTAAGGACTTTTACGGGCTTGGCCAAAACAATAACCGTTCTCGCGTTCGGATCGGCTGCGCCGCCGAGCAGTATCGCACATATCATGACGAAACATAAACGCGCGATCTTCATTGCCGCCCTCCTTGCCGTGGGCACCCTTCGTGGCGCACCCCGCCTGTCGACATCCTGACACCAATGCGAACACTGACGTGCCGACATCGGCCCATGCTCAACCGTAAATGCATTTGCGACCCTCGTCCCTTTCGCTCGACATCAAGGATCGCTGGCGCTGAACCAAGGACAGCAAGGACAAAGGAAAGCAACGTCTCCCAACCGTAATAGCTTCGGCGTGCCAGGATAGAATGCGCGGAACAGACGGGATCGTCATGGTATCTCGTAGACCGGGACAGGGCCGTCACACCATACTTCATCCGAGCTCCGCCACGACGCAATTTCGGAACCATCCGTGGTTATGAGGAACCGTACATATTGATAGGGTCCAAAATTGCTGACCTGTTGCCGTATCATGATCCACAAGCCGTTCGCATGGGCTATTTTCGGACACCCATAGACATGCGCGATACCGTCATTTACCCATGCCTCGGCCCGCGACCATTCGGGAAACATATAGCGAGCGACCTTGCCGTAGTTCGGTGAGATCACCAGCTTCCGTCGGATATCATTTTCGAATTTTCCCACGGGGATACTGGCATCGATGCTTTCGAGCGGCGCCGATTGCCCCCTGGGTTCGACAAAAAAGTAACCCGTACAGCCAGCGCGGGCTTCATACTCTTTAGCGGTTCGCGTGGCCGCCCGGGGCGGGCAAGGGAACATCCGGTCGAGATATGCCTCGACTTCCACAGCGGTTTTCTGGATGCGGGGGAGCGGGGCGGGTTCCGGCGCGAACAAGACGATCGGCAGCACGCTCACGACGGCCAGCAAGACCACCAGTACGGCAATGGTCGACGTGAAACGAGTTGAACCGGCTACGGTCAATGCTGCCTCCGCTATCCACGTGGACCGCCCACCCGAATGCCGAACCTTCGCGTCACCGGATTTCGTCGATCACGGGCGGTCCGTCGCATTGTATTTCCCTGGCTTCCTTCCAGAAATCCTGGTCCGGTGCGAGCCGCGTAACGATCAATTCCGCACGCACATATCCCAGGACTTCAATAAATTCCCCTCGCAGGACAACCCACGCATTCCCGATATGGGCGATCTTTGGGCACATTGTATGGCGCGTGATTTCGAAGCTGTGCGCCAGCCACACATCCGCCTTCCTCCAGCGTGGGAACATGTACCGAAGGAACTTACCAAATATCGGGCTGGGCTCTAATCGGACCATTTTAACGCCGTTATCTATCCGGTAGACTTCAGGTCTTGCCTCTATGGAGTCAATCTTTGAGGACGGCGTGTCAGCTGTTATACTAAAAGAATCCGAATCTTCACTTGGATATTTTGTTCTGGGAAACATTCTGGACAGGTCGGCGCGGATCGCCCTCGCCGACTTATCGATACCGGCTGTTGCCGCAGGGCGTTTGGCGGCAGACGCGTTGCTCGCCGGGAGCAACAGTGCAGGGCATATGGCCGACAAGATCGCGCGGCGAATGAGAGCGGCCGGTTTCATTTCCGTCATCCTTTCTGCCGCGCATGGTTCTGCGACACCGAACAGGGCCTTATGATCTCCTTTTGTTCTCGTCGTGTCAATTGGCATGAGGCCACCGCAGCCTAGAATCCGTCGAGACCAAAAGCGCGCCATTGCAAGGGCGATATGAAGGCTTTGGGAAGTTCCTTTTTGGTTTTCCATGCCTGTTCAGCCTCTTTGAATTCTTTCCTGCGCGCGTTCAAACGTTCCACAAACAGAGAGAGCAGATCGTTGAACGGGACGGGGGTCCCCTGACGCTTGCCGTGCGTCGCCGGGTTATATTCCTTTCTGAATTTTGAACCGATGAATCCGCTATAATCTTGTTCCGAGCTCAACGGAATCGAGGCGAATATTTCTGCTGCCTTGCTGAAGGAGCCGCTCAGATTCCCCTTGAGCAATTCCTTTATGACGCCTTTTTGCTTCATCAACGTGATTGCGACCATATCCTGAGATATTTCGGAAAACTCCTTTCGCGACCACCATCCTTCCCCAAGATTCTTCCAATTGTCGGCCGTGATTTGATATCTGCCAATAGGAACGGTGCCGTAGAAGCGCTTGAGATCGGGAAGCCTTTGTTTGTCGGGATAGTGCGTTCGGTAATACCCATCTATTTCAGTTCCCTCGGTATGGGCGAATACGTCGAGAAGGGCCTTCACCTCTGGTAATGTGTAGTAATATCCTACCTCTCGTCTGATCTTGCGTCGCGCCCAGACCGTTGCTTTTTCATTTCCTGGAATGCCGTCGGGATACGGTTTTACCTGTACAGCAGCTGGTCTAACCTCTGCCAGCCATGCCCGCTCCTCAGCGGTCGTACGATAGTCTCCGTCGATCCCGCGTCCCTGCCCGCCGAAACCCGTGTCGTACGTCGATAAATTGGTGCCCAGCGGCGCGGGCGCGCGCTCTTTTTCTTTCTTGGCGCTATCCGGATTTGGCGTTTGGACGGTGGCGGGGCGCGGCTCGGCGAGCCCGCGTGCAACGGCACCGTTCACGGTCCCGAGCGGCTTCCCACCAACCCGGCCGGGCGAGGATATTTGCGTGAGCGAGGCGGGCGCTGCTGCGCGATCACCGGGCCGTCGCGCATCGCCGTCAGTGACAAGTCCCTCGGAATCGCCGAACTGGGGAGATAATCGCATCGCGACTGCCGGCTGGAACTGGGGCGCTGGCGGGCCGCCGCCAAAGCCCCGCGCATCTCCGATTTCGACCGGCGCATCGTCGGTCTGAACCCTGAGCCCACTTGGCTCTCCTCCCGTCGGGACGTCGCTATCCGGCCGCTCGCTGAGCACCTCCGAACCACCCGCACGCCACCACTTCACGGCATCCGGGGCCGAAAGCTCGCGCGGCGCCAGTCCCTCGGCGAGCAGCGCATAGCCGAGATATTCGTCCACCTCCGGATAGGTCGCGGCGCGCTTGCCCTGGGTGAGGTCTTCCAGGTCCCGCTGCATGTGCGAGATCACCCCCATCACCACATAGGTCCCGTCGGGCCGCTGCCGGCGCAGGTGCACCGGAAGAGATTCATGCACCTCCTCCGGCGTCATCTGGTGGATCGATTTCGGCTCGGGCGGCCGCGGGGGGAGCGGCGGGCGCGGCTTGGCGAGCCAGCCATTCTCCTCGACGAAGCGCCACAGCACCTCCTCGATCGGCTCGTCTTCCGCCGGCGCGGGCGTCACATCCGGCGGCAGGCGGGCGGGATCGGGCGCGGCCTTGGGCGGCTCTATCGCGCTGTCCGGCGGGACGAGTGCGGGTGTGGGCTGGCCGGGCGGAACGGGGGATCCTGAAGCGTCAGCGTCTTCGATTGGCGGGATATTCATGGCCATCGGCACCTCCTGTCCGGAAGGGCGCTAGCCCGGCGCGCGGCAAGGTTGAATCAACTCTCGCTTGCAATGTAGGAAAATTCCTATGAGAACATAATAGGAACAAAGAGGAGCGAGTCGTGCCACAGCGAACCAGCCTGTCGGATCCTGAAACCCTTGCCGCGGCGGCGAATCCCGCGTGCGGCCCCTGCGGCATATCGGAATGGCATCCCGAGACGCGGAGTTGCCAGATGGCGGGGTGCCCGTTCGCGGCGTCCTGCGACGCTGGCCCGGCCGCCGCGCGGGACGCCTCGCCAGAGCGGGAGCGCGCATGATCGATCCCGCCGTCCTGGATGCGATGCTCGCGGCGGGCGCGTCGGCCGAGGTGATCGTCGCCGCGGTCAAGGCCGATGCCGCGCGCGCCGATGCGCGGCGGGAAGCGCAGCGCGCCGGCAATGCCCGGCGGCAGCGGCGCTATCGCGACCGGCTGCACGGCGAGGGGACGGGGGATTTGTTCGAGGGTGACGCCGGTAACGCGTCACATGACGCCGCAGCGAGCGTGACCGGCGCCAGCCCCCCTTCCCTTGATAAAAGCCCCCAGACCCCAAAAATTAATCCCAACCCCCGTGCCCCCGGGGAGGAATCCCCCCGCGAGGGCACGAGGCGCTTCCCCTGCCCCGCCGGCTGCGATCCGAACGACTGGCGCGACCTGCTGGCCAATCGCCGGGCCAAGCGGCTGGCGATGACGGACGCCGCGTATCGCAAGCTGATCCGCGATCTCGCCGCTCAGGCCGACGACGTCTGGCCGCCCGGCCGGCTGCTCGCCCATGCCGCCGAGAAAGGCTGGGCGCAGATCTTCGACCCTCGCGACGACCACTCCCTCCACCAGCAAGGAGCCCGCCATGGAAACCGCCCCGCAGCCCGATCCGCATCCGCCCGCCGTGCCGAACCCGGCCCCGCCGGCGAGCCGCACAACCCTCTCGTCCGTGCCGTGCTGCGATCCGAAGCTCGCGACGCTGGTGGCGGAGGCAGCGGCTTTTAGCCATGTCTGCACGCCCGCCGAGCGCGCCGCGCTGGCCGGGATCGCGGCTATGGCCGAGGCAGCGCTGGCCCCGGCCGCCCCGCGCGAGATCCGCCGCATGATCGGCAAACTCGCGCTCGGCTTTCCCGCCGGCAAGGCCAGCGACCTGGAGGCCGGCGCCCGGCTGGAGCTTTATGCCGAGGGCCTGGCCGACATGCCCGCCGACATACTGGGCGCGGCCTGCGCCCGGGCGCTGCGCGAATGCCGTTTCTTCCCCACCGTCGCCGAGCTGCGCGAGCGCTGCGCCGGGCTGGCGGTGCGCCGCTGGGAGCTGTCGCGCATCCGCACCCTGATCGCGACGCACGACCGCGGCTGGCGACCCGCCGGCAAGCCGATCACCGCGGCGCAGCGCGCGCAGCTCCCGGCACTCTGCAAATGGCGGGAGGCAGCATGAAGATGGCCCCGATCGCACATGGCGTCATGACGCCGGAGCCCGACCTGTCCCCATGGGAGCGCGCCGTGCTCGCCTGCATCGCCGCCGCGGCCGAGGCCGGGCGCACTGCCCCGACCGGCGACGAACTGCAGGAATGCTGCGGCTGTGAATCGATCAGCACCACGGTGCATCTCGTCCAGCGGCTCGAGCGCAAGGGGCTGATCCGCGTCCAGCGCTATCAGCGCACCCGCCGCATCACCATCCTGGCGACGGGCAAGGCAACCGCGCCGGTGACCAACAAGACGCCGCACTGGCGCACGCGCAAGCGGCCCGGCCGCCTGCCATCGGCCGCGCTGCCGGCCCTGAAGAGCCGCCGGCCGGACATCGCGATGGAGATCATCAAGGCCGCCCGGCGCGAGGGCATGGCGCTGGACGATTTCATCGCCGAACTGGTCTGGGCCGGCTGGCAATCGCGCGAGGAAGCCTTCGCGGCACGGGTGGCGGCGCTGGGGTGAGGTGGCGCGCTCGATTCAGATCGCTACCTTACGCCCGCTCACGGCACCAGCACCTCGATCACCCCCGCCGCGACGCGGGCGGTGACGGGTGTCCTGGCCAGCAGCTCGCCGTCGATCGAGATCGCCATCGGCGGCTCGGTCGCGATGCGGAGTTCGGTGCCGGCGAAATGCTCGACCGTTTCGTGGCGGGCATCGAGGCGCAGCACGCTTGCCGCCCAGTTCTTGAGCAGCCGGCTCCGCGCATGGCCGGTCACCGCCTGGACGACGATCATGCCGTTATCGACCTCGGCCTGCTCGTTGACTTCGGTGCCGCCATGATAGGGCCCGTTGGAGATGCGCACCTCGACCACGGCGAGCCGTTTCGCATCGGCGCCTTCGCCGACGATCAGGGTGAAGGGCTTGAAGTGCAGGAACTCCCACGCCGCCCAGCCGAGATAGCCGGCGCGGCCGAGATATTTCTTCAGCGCATGCGGAACCGACTGGGCGATGCGCGGGGCGATGCCGATCGCAGCGCCGTTCGCGAAATAATCGTCGTCGATCATGCCGAGATCGATCCGCCGCCGCACGCCGCCAGCGATCACGGCGAAGGCGCCCGCGACGTCGACCGGGATGCCGAGCGTGCGCGCGAAGCTGTTCGCGGTGCCGAGCGGCAGCACCCCCAGCGCCGTCTGCGTGCCGACGAGATGATCGACCAGCCCGCTGATCGTGCCGTCGCCGCCGCCGAGGATCATCAGATCGGGGCGCTGCGCCAGCGCGCGCTTCACCACTTCATCGAGCTTCGCCGGATCCTCCACCGCGTGGCAATCGACCGGAAAGGGCAGCGTGTCGCAATGCCCGCGCGCCTGTTCGAACAGCGCCTGGCCCTTGCGCGACTGAGCATTGACGACCATCGCCGCGCTACGGATTTCGGACATGCGGGCTGGGCCTTTCGGGGTCATCTGGCGGGGTGAACGTTCCGCCGCGGCTTTCGGGGCCAGCGCGCGCTTTGGCCTTGCCCCGGCCTGAAATGCTGCGCAGACCGGCCGCGTCAAAACGGGAGAGGTCGATGGGCGTGCGCAAGGGGTTCTGGCCGGGCGCGATCCTCGCCGCGATGGCGATGCTGCTGCCCGCCGCCGCGGCCGAGGCAGCGCCCGCGCGCCGCGCGCCGCCGGCCAGGAGCCTGAAGCCGTTCGCGTCGGACGCCGCGTTGCGCGCGTTCCTGCAGCGCGTGCGGGCCAGCGCCGCGCCGATGGCCAATGCCGAGCCGATGGCCGCGCCACCCCCCGCACCGAGCGCAGAGGCTATCGTCGTCACCGGGGCGAAAGCGGTCGACATCACCAACACCCAGGAAGCCGGCGTCGACGAGGGCGGGATCGTCAAGCAGCGCGGCGACATCCTGATCGTGCTGCGGCGCGGGCGGCTGTTCACCATTTCGATCGCCGGCGGCAGGATGGCGCCGGTCGACCGGATCGACGCCTTTCCGCCGGGCGTGACCGGCCAGGGCGACTGGTATGACGAGATGCTGCTCTCCGGCAACCGCGTGATCGTGATCGGCTATAGCTATGCGCGCGGCGGGACGGAGATCAACCGCTTCCGCATCGACGATGCCGGGCATCTGCGCTTCGAGGATGCCTATCAGCTGCGCTCGAGCGATTATTATTCGGCGAGCAACTATGCCGCGCGGCTGATCGGCGACACGCTGATCTTCTACACCCCGCTCGCGATCGGGCGGGCCGGCGATCCGCTCGCCGCGCTGCCCGGCATGCGGCGCTGGAGCGGGCGAAAGGATGCGCCGTTCCGGCGGATCGTGCGCGCGGACCAGGTCTATATTCCGCCCACGCTGCAGGCCGGCGGGGCGGCGACGATCGACACGCTGCACACGCTGACCAGCTGCAATCTGGCGACGGCCGAGCTGCAATGCCGCGCGGTCGGCGTGCTCGGGGCGGAATCGCGCAGCTTCTACGTCTCGCCCACCGCCATGTATCTGTGGATCTCCGATGCCTGGTCGCAGCGCGCGCGGCGGCGCGGCGCGCGCGGTTTCCTCTACCGGCTGCCGCTGGGCAAGGCCGCGCCGAGCGCGATCGGCGTGCGCGGCAGCCCGGTCGACCAATTCTCCTTCCAGGAACGCGCCGGGCGGCTCAACGTGGTGGTGCGGGCCGATGGCGGCGGCGATGCGATGTGGTCGCCGCTCGTGTCGGACGGCGATGTCGCGCTGGCGCGGATTCCGCTCGACCAGATCGGCACGGGATCGGCCGAGCTGCCGCTCTCCGCCTATCGCTCGCTGCCCTTTCCGAACCGCGGCTATTGGGGTTTCCACAACCGCTTCATCGATGATGCGCTGCTGTACGGCCAGTCCTCGGACGAGAAGAAGCAGCAGCTCGTTCATGTCGTGCCGGTTGCCGGGGGGCCGATCGCGGCGCTGCCGCTCGGCCAGTCGGTCGACCGGATCGACCTTCTCGGGCGCGACGGCATCGTGATCGGCGGCACCAAGGATGGCGGGCTCGGCTTCGCCACGATCGACCTGACGCCCGGCGCGGCACCGAAGCTCGGCGACCGCTTCGTGCTGCCCAAGGCGAGCCAGGCGGAATCGCGCAGCCAGGCCTTCTTCTTCGCGCCCGACCCGCGCTCGCCGGACGGGGCCGACGGGATGCTCGGCCTGCCCGTGGGGCGCAGTGCCGGCGGCAAGGACATGGCGGCGATGCTCTATCTCCGGCGCAACGCGCGGCGGCTGTCCGCGGCGGGCGAACTGGCCGGCAGCGCGGCGGGCGGCGCGCGCGACGATGGGTGCACGGCATCCTGCGTCGACTGGTACGGCGCGATGCGCCCGATCTTCACCGGCGGCCGCATCTTTGCGCTGATCGGCTATGAGCTGGTCGAAGGCGCGCGGCGGGGCGATGGCGTGGCCGAAATCGGCCGGGTGGATTTCGCGCGGCCGCCGGCGCGGCGCTGAGCGGTTTCAGGATTCCACCAGCGCCTCGACCAAGGTCTGCGCCAGCCATGCCTCGTAGCGGTCGGGCGTCCAGCCGGATTCGTGGACCAGCATGCGATAGAGATCGCGGCTGGTGTACATCCACAGCAGCCGCCGCGCCTCGGCGATCGGCAGGCCGGCGCGCGCGCGGCCCTCGGCGTAAAGCTGCTCGATCCGCCCTTCCTGCTGGGCCAGACGGATCTCCTCGAAGTCCTGTTCGAGCGCGCGCAGGGCAGGTGAAAAGGTAGCTACACCGCGGATCAGACCAAGCTCGGCGCTCTCGCCTTCGTAGATGGCGCGGGCGACGGCGGCGCTGGCGGCGAGGCGGGGGACCGCGCCGGACACGTGTTGGAGCCGCGCCATCGCCGCCTGATAGCGGCCGCCGAACAGCGCCGCCTCCATCAGCGCCCGCAGCACGCCCTCCTTGGACTTGAACAAAGCATAGACGGTCGAGGCGGACACCCCGGCCGCCCGGGCGAGATCGGCGATGGTCGCGGCGTCGATGCCGCGGCGGACGAACAGGGCGCGGGCAGCGTCGAGCACGCGCGCCCGGGTCGCGGCGGCGGCCTCGTCGCGGCGGGTGGAGGAATAGGCGCGCCTGGGTTTCGTTGACATTTCGATATAGCTTACTACAGTGAATTTGGCCGACAGCGAAGAGACGACCGACCATGCCAGTGTCCCCTGCCCTCGTCACTGAATCAACGCAGATCGCCGCGCGGGCCGCTATCGGCGCCGCGCTGCTCGCGGTCGCGGCCCTGGCCGTGCTGCACGCCGTGCGGCGCGATCTCGATCCGGGCTGGCACGTCATCAGCGAATATGCGGTCGGCGCGCGGGGCTGGATCATGGGCCTGTGCTTTGCCGCCTTCGCCGCGGCGAGCCTGGCGCTGGGCGCAGCGCTGATCGGGCAGCTGCCGACGCTGACCGGGCGGATCGGCCTGGCCTGCCTGATCGCAGCGGGCGTCGGCCTGGCGCTCGCCGCGCTGTTTCCGATGGACCCGATCACGACG
The DNA here is from genome assembly GCF_036663735.1 of Parasphingomonas zepuensis. Taxonomy (NCBI): domain Bacteria; kingdom Pseudomonadati; phylum Pseudomonadota; class Alphaproteobacteria; order Sphingomonadales; family Sphingomonadaceae; genus Parasphingomonas; species Parasphingomonas zepuensis. The sequence continues at coordinate 270,986 of NZ_JAXOJO010000001.1, forward strand.
GCGCCGGCCGACGCGTCGCTCTCGGGGCGGATGCACGGCGTGTCGTTCATGATCGGGGTGCCGGGCGAGATCCTCGCGGTGCTGCTCCTATCGCTCGCGCTGCGCGCCCGGCCCGACTGGGCCGGCGCCCCGCTGCTGCCGCTGACCGCGGTGATCTGGATCAGCCTGGTGGTGATGGCCGCGGGGATCCTGCTGGCGTCGAAGGGCGGGATGAACGGCCCCGGCCTGCTCGGCTGGGCCAACCGCCTGCTGATGATCGGCTATGCCGCGTGGATCGCGGTGGTCGCCTGGCCGCTGGCGCGCTGGGGCTGAGGGCCCCGGATAGCCGCGTCGCCGCGGAGCCGCCCGCGTCGATTCAACCGTTCAGGCCGGGCGCTTAGACCCGCCGCTCCCCCCGCGGCCGCCCGAGCCGAAATCGATCCACCAGATGACGCCGGAGGAGATGCACGAATCCTTGCCCGTGCACCTGCGCCGGCAACGCCCCGACGGGACCTATTATGCGATGGGGCTGATCTCGCGCATGCAGCAGGACCTGGAAGACCTCACCCAGGGCAAGCGCGCCGCGACCTATCCGGAGGTAGATGAGTATCTCGGCTATGCGCTGCTCGCCGAGGGACTGGCGCCCCGCGAGCTTTCGGCTCCGGAGGCCGTGAAGTGGTGGCGTGCGGGTGGTTCGGAGGTACTCAGCGAGCGGCCGAACAATGCACCACTGCTTGCAGTACCAGACGCAGTTCATCAGTCAGCCCGGCCACATGTGGCAATCGATCCCTCCGTTGCCGACGGCCGCGAACGTCCGGCGTCGGCCGGCGGCTCGCCTTCACCCACGCAAATATCCTTTATCGGCCACCCTCTGATGGCGAGCGTCAACGGCAAGATTGATCTGGCGACTTTGTCCGGTGCAGATATGAGCCGCGATGCCTCGATGGGGCCTGTGGCCGCACCGGCTGCGGGGTTTGGCCCGAACAAGGCCTTCGAGGCGTTATCCCGATCTTACAAGGCAACCGCTCGGCCGAGGAATAGCAAGGAAGATACGGATAAGGCGACCAGAGGTCGTTTGCTGAATTCGGCCGGCTTGCTCGATCTTCAAAGAAAAAGATCGCTCGGCCTTGCTACGCAAGATCCCTACTCGCCCGCAAACCTGAATCTAGGCGTCAACCAACAATATGATGACACGATCGTCATGGCGTCGTGGAAATACGGTCTCGCGCCCCAGACCCTTGCTGCGTTCATCGGCGCAGAGGCACGTCGCAATAGCCGAAACGAGTGGGACCCGAAAAGCAAAAACTCCGATACAGGAGCATCGGGCCTCACTCAGTTCGTTGCCACAACCTGGATTGGCGAAGCAGAACGGCGTGGAAGTTATTTGAATGAGGTCGCGCAAAGATTAGGTTATCTGGATCGTAATGGCAAGATGAAAGAAGATCACAAAAAGGACTTCCTAGAACTTCGTTTCGACACCGATCATTCGATTTATGCCGCAGCAGATTATGCTTCTTATAATATTGCTGCTCTAAGAGCGCGCAAAATGATCCTGGATGAGTCCCCGGCCGCCATCGCACGCTACGCCTATATCGCACATCATGAAGGATTGGACGGCGCAAGGCGCTTTTTCGGAGGTCAACCCGTGAAGGCGGCGCATTGGTATGAAAATGTGCCTCAAGAAAAACGGAAAGCTTTGCTTGCCGCCAATGGGCAGGATCGCGACGCGGCGTACCGAGCGTTCATGAATAGGTATACTGATGAGCGGATCGATGTGACTCTGTATATGTACGATCCGGCAAATGTCACGCCACCTGCCACGCAAACGTTGCACCGAAAAGCAAGGCGCTGAGCGGTCGCTGCACAGCATATGCCGACTCGTTTTCGTCGGCAGCTATTGTATGTCGGGCGGGTTGATTTTTTGAACAAAAGAAGATCATAATGAGAATCACACCATGCGTCGGCAAAGCCCGGACGGATGAAGTCACCGGGCGCACGTTACGCGATGGTACCCGAGGCAGGGATCGAAATGACGCATAGGGGGAAGATACAATCCGTTGTTGGTGCTGCGATCGCCGGTGTGGTGCTGATGGCCCTGTTCACCACCGCCGCACCCGGCGCCGCAACACGGACGCAGCCCGCCAGCGCGCGTGAGATACAGCGTGCAAAGCGGACGATTGCGAGCATTACCACACGCCGTGAGTCTTGCAGGAATCGCGAGGAACTCCCCACGCCCGCCTATCTCCAGGCCTGCGACGGTGCGGCGATCGAAGCCTATGACAAACTCCTGCCGCGCGCTCGCACGCACGCGTTGCGGCAAGCCCTCCTCGCAGAGATGATCGGCCTCTTTCTAGAAGCCATCAATCCGGACCGCGCTCGTTATCGCAATTACGCCCAGGCGGATATTGTGGTGGCGGTATCCAACTACGCCGATCTGGCGCGCCGGCGCGCGGAGATCTTGACCGGTACCGTTCCAGCGCCGCCATCCCGGATGGCCGTGCGGGCAAAGGCCGGGCTGTTCGACTGGATCGATCGAACGCCGGGCCTGCGCGCCGCGACACACGATGACACCCTGACGACACGGGCTGTGACTCGCCGCTGGGCCGCCATCCGCAACGCCGATTGCGCCGCTTATCCGGTGCCTCGCTGCGCCGAGCGGCTGGACGAAGCAATGCGGCAGATGGTCCGTGAACTTACCACGCCGTGACAGGCGCGGTAAATGTGAGTTGGAGGAAGATAATTAGCAATAAGGACGCCATAAGCGCGATCGATATCATGCTGACTAAGCCAATATGCCGGTGCGAACCGTTGCAGCCACCATTGACTCTATAGGAACAAAAGGGGATCATATTCCTATTCGGCGTTTAACGCTGCGGCTCGAAATGGAAAGGGCGTCATCTGTGTCCGCTCCAATGGTTGCGCGACGTATGTGGCGCCTCCTTGTCGTCTGCGATTGGCCGGGAGGGGTTGGGAATGGGCGTGCGCGCTTTTCCGCAAGCCCCTTCCTTGCAACGCCGGTCGCCTCCCTGTTTTCCGCGCTGATGCTGCTCTCCTGCACCCAGCCCCCAAAAACAGACCCGGTCATCCCCGGCATCGACAAGCCGACCGCAGTCGTGGCGGCCGATTTCGAACGGCTGTTTCCCTGCCTCAATGGGGGCGTGCGCAAATGGGTGCATCGGCATAATTCGGGCTGTGTCGGCGCGACCCATATCGAACCGTATCGATCGCCTCAGCAGGCCAGCGAGATATCGATTTTCGTTCCCCTGTTCGACATCGGCGAGGACGCGGTAACCCGGATCCGGCGGGAAGTCCCCCCGATGTACGGACACGTCATGCAGTATCTCTTTCCGCACTGGCCTCAGGCGAGCGTCTGGCTGTACCGGAGCCTCGAGAATACGCGGGAAGCAGGCTGTCCGCGCATCGCGCATATTCGGGACGTTTGGGTAATCGTCCGACCCGGCTATGGCGTTGGCGGCGCGCAGGAATTTGCCTCTGTGCTCATCATAAGATCCCCCGACGCTCTTGCTGGCTGGAGGAAGCTGGATGAACCGATGTGCGACCGGCTGCCATTCGTCGAGGAAATAGGATGAGACGCCTTCTCGCCATCCTTCTCGGCACGCTTGTCATCAGCGGAGGACTGGGCGCGACGGAGCGGCCGGCGATCTCCGATCGGGCGGTGGCGACATTGCAGCGATCAGTCGATGCCGGCTATCGGGAGGCACGCGAGACCTTCCTGTTCTATTTCGATGAAGATTTCCCCGATCCGGGTGCTGACCGGAACCCGTTCACCCTGACGATCAATGCGTGGAAGCAGCGCCAGGCCGCCTGTATCGACAATCGCTGCCGGCTCGTCGAACTCACGGCGCAACTCGACAGGCTGAATTTCGCCAACGGCAACGGGCGGAGGCCCGTGGACGGAATGCCGTGGCGAACCGGTTCCTTCATGCTGTCGGGAACCGCCTGGGCCGGCCAGATGTCAGTCCTTCCCGTCGGGGACGGTTCGATCGTGGTGGCCGTCACCACTTTCTCCACGAAAGGCCGGATGTGGGATTGCGCGGGTTTTACGGCGACCGGGGCCCTGTCCGCGACTGGATATGGCAAGATGACCGTGTACGACGAATTGAATCAGGACGGACGGCCCCTCACCTTCGCCCTGCAGGCGCTGAGCCCGACCAGCGTGAAATTGTCCGCCGTCTCGCCGGATGGATATGACGATATCTGCAGGACCGGGACGATCTTCGGTACGTACCGAGCGGAGGGGTAATCATGGCGCGAGGCGGGCCGACTGCGTGACGAGATAGACAGAGGCGGCGTCCCGCCTTGTCGGGGAGGCCGGCAATGGCATCGGGGATGAGAACCGATGGATTATAGGCGCGCGCCATGGGCTTTGCTGGCGCCCGCTTGCCTGACCCTTTCATCCTGCCAGCTGTCGGTTCCGATCAGGATCGAGCAGTTGCCGGATGGCCGCATATCGATCCAGACCGTGGATGACGAGGATGATCCGGCCTGTATCGAGAGCCTGGACATAAGCGACGGGCGAGAGGTCGGCGCCAGCGTCCTCTGGGAAATCTCGCTTCCGCCCGACGCCGAAAAGGCAGGGAAATGCGTTTCCGAGATCATCTATCCCACGATACCCCCGGGCTACCACGGCGAAAAGCCGGCGCTCCCGTTCGAGAAGGGGCGGAAATACGTCGTCGCCGCACAGGGCGCAGGATTCTACACGGTCGCGGAATTCGTGCGCCGATAACGCCGGGGAGGCGAAGCTTTCAAACGCCGTCCCGCCGGCCGCCCATTTCCCGCTGACCCGATAGTCGGTTTATCGACACACCGCATTGCGATTGTGTAGTTTACAGACCCGCCTTTCAGGGGAGGCAGCTAGGACGGCCTTTCGCTCGCCGCTCAGGCAGCCCCTGTTCCCAAATGCGCTCGACGCGACTGCGAGTGTCCTCGAACTCCCTAGGGCTACTGCGCTCGTCGCTCTCTAGGCGGCGTAAGTGTCCTTGCTGGAGTTTGAGCGAGGCTCGCCAACACTCCTCGGGGTCCGTTCCGTCTCCACCCGCTCACTCCTGCTCCGGCACCGGCTTATGCTTCACCAGCTTCCCTAGCCGCTCCTGAAGCGCTCAGGGTCGTCGTCGTCTCAAGGTCGCGCGCGGCTTCCTTGAGCTTGTCGAGTTGGGTTTTGTATCTGTCATTCCTGAGAAACCGGCTCGCCTTTCTGCTCTCTTGGAATCGGTTCGAGGTGCTTGAGCTTCAGCGTGCGGGTTTCCTTGCCCGTTGCGACAACCCGCTTCACGTCTTCGTGAATCGTAGCGACATACCGATCTGGCACGGTCCTCTTTTGCTTCACAAAATCGTCGGCCAAGCCGCCGCGATAATCTTCGCCGCCAGGCACAACAAAGTGAAAGCTCCCTGGCTCAATATCCAAACCGACCAGCATGCCAGATACCTCAAAGGTCGATGGTTCGGAGTCCACGGCAGAATGAAAAATGTCGTGAAGGTCTATAAAGCGATTCTTTGAGACAAATTGGCCCCGTTGAAGCCCGCCGGGTCGCTTGACTACTAGATCAATTGACGTATCCCATTTTGCGTTTACATCGACCCACCAGCAAAGCTGGCCAATTAGAGCGGCACCCATATGCCGCGAAGCATCAATTGCTTCCGTCTCATCGCTTACATTTAGGAACTGGCTAAACACGTCAATTATCGGATCAAAGTCACCATCCGCGTACAAGTCGCGCTGATTCTCAACGGCAAAAACAATACCTAAGGATCCGGGATAGGTATAGGCAAAGTTGAGACGTGTTTTCCGCTCAATCTCGTTCGAGTATTTTGCTTTTGCCTTCGGGCCATGCTCTAAAAAATCAGCCGCACTGGTGAAAGATTTTTGAAAGGCGCGAACGCTGTCTGCGACAGCCTCAACAGCGTAAATATCAGACGCACCGACAAGCCGATAGTTGATCAAATCAATTTGGCTTTGAGCGGCGTATCCCTCAAGCGTCTCCCGGCTTCGCTCTGCACGGCGGCGCGCAGAGCCAAGTCCCAGCGCCAAGCGGCTATCGCCCGGCGCTCCGCGGAGCGCAAACTCCATCCGCTGCACAATCGACGTGTGCTCTCGCGCTAGGGACAGAGCCTCCGAAAAATCCATTTTCTACCTAAACGGTATAACCACAAATCCTTTAAGCCAACCCGAGTTCCGCTCGCTCGACCACTGCTTGGCCCATCCATCCGGGTCGTTCATATCACCCCGCAGCGGATTGCCGACAGGGTAAACTTGGCATAGAAAAATATCAAGCGACTTATGAAACCATGGCTCATAGTCATCGAATTTGTTTAGATAAGTAATACCATCCTGATCGAGATTATCAATAACCTCACTCAACACCATCAATGATCCATCAATGTCATCTGGCTCTGGACATAGAGTTATATAACTCCCATCAATCCAAAGCTCACAAGGAATATTTAACTTTACAATTTCATCCAGAACGGATGTTTTTAATCTTTCCCAGATCTGCGAGCGCGCGGCACCGCCAAGCCCGACCACAAACCGAGATTTAAATTCTGCGGGCGTCATCTCGTGGCGACCGGCAGACAATAACGGCTCGTGATCAGGTTTGTACAAGTTGCCCCCGCCCGCTGTACTAGTTTCTCACGTCACTGGTACGAGCGGACTAAATCAAGAGTCAAACGGCCATCACGGCCTATGTGGCTTGGTTCTCCACCGGCTCTTCGCTTTGCGCTCCGTGGGTTTGGCTTTCGGTATCGTTGGAGAGGGGTCTTTAGCGACCAGTAGTTTCGCACGTCAGGCGCTTGCCGACGATGCCGTTGAGCCCCTCAACGGCCCGCACCTTGATGCGGAACATCGGCGTGGTTTCGATACCGTAGGGCCGAAGGCGCGCCGAGGCGGAAGGAAGACCGGCCTTTACCGGCGCATATAGCAACGAGACGAGATCGCGCCGGCACACCCCTTCGAACTCAGTGCCATAGGATTTCGTCATCAGGTTCGTCCGGCGCGGAGACCCGGTAAGCCTGATCTTTCCGCTGGGCTCGAGCACCGACAACAGATCCTCCTGCGAGACGCGATTGGCCATGTCCGGCGACAGGGCCGACATTTGCCGGCTGGTGCGGTCACCCTGCGCGCGGGCCGGCGCGGCGGGCAGGATCAGCAACGCCGCCGCGATGACGATTGCCAGCGCAACAACACAAGGGCGGAACCGAGATTTCGCGATCGGGCTTGCCATGCCGTGTCCCTCCGATTTTCTGTATCGCAGGCTACTCTGTTCTCTGATTGTTCCGCAAGCGATACATAGCGCCGCAACCTGCCACCCCATCGATTCAAACCCCGCCCGCGCCGCGCTAACCCGGCGCCATGGACAAGACTCACCGCACCCCCGAGCTGGAGCAGCTGTTACTTGACGGCATCGCCTCCGGCACCCCGCTGACCCAGTTGTGCCGCGAGAACGGCATCGTGTGGCGGACCGTGTATAAATGGCTCGGCGACCCGGCGTTTGAGGCCGGCATGGCGCGGGCGCGCGCGCTCGGCTTCGATGCGCTGGTCGATGAGATGCTCGAGATCGCCGACGACAGCCGCAACGACTGGATCGAGCGCGACGGCAAGGAACCGCAGCGCAATCCGGAAAGCGTGGCGCGATCCCGCCTGCGCATCGACACGCGCATGCGCATCCTGGCGCGCTGGGATCCGCAGCGGTTCAACCTGGCGGTACGCGGGTTGGGGCCGACCGGCGGCGTGGCGGGCCTGATCGGCGGGCCGGTCGGCGCGCCCGGACCGGACGCCCCCATAGTGGCCGACCCCCGCCTGGCCGATAATGTCGCGCTCGCCGCGCGGATCAGCGCCATCCTCGCCTCGGTCGCCGCGCGCGATCCCGCCGACGACTGGGACGATTTCAGCGCCGACGAAATGGGCGCCGAGATGGAGGGCGGGATGGGCGACGGGGTGGGGGAGATGGGCTGCGAGATGGGCGGGACCGTGATCGACCATGAGGACATCGCATGACCGGCCAGCCCAGACCCGCCGCCGATTCCGCCGCGCTCGACGCTTTGCTCGCCCGCGCCTCTCCGGAGGAGCGCGCCGCGCTGGCCGGGTTCGCCACGATCGATCTTGCTGCCTGCCCGTGGCGCGCCCAGCCCGGCGCGCAGGCCAGCGCGCTGGAAAGCGCGGCGGACGTCACCGGCTATGGCGGGGCGGCCGGGGGCGGCAAATCGGATCTGATCGCGGGCCTTGCCCTGACCGCGCATCGCCGCTCGCTGATCGTTCGCCGCGAAAAGGTGCAGACCGAGGGGATCGTGCAGCGGCTTGGCGAGATCCTGGGATCGAGCAGGGGCTATAGCGCGCAGCGTTCGGGCTGGCGCCTGCCGGGCGGGCGGCTGATCGAGTTCGGCGGGCTCGACCATCCCGACGATCACCATAAATTCCAGGGCCGGCCGCACGACCTGATCGCGTTCGACGAAGCGACCGAGCTGCGCGAGACGCAGGTGCGCTTCGTGATGGGATGGTGCCGCACCAGCGAGCCCGGCCAGCGCGCCCGCGTGGTGATGACGTTCAACCCGCCGACCAGCGCGGAGGGGCGCTGGGTGATCGCCTATTTCGCGCCCTGGCTCGACCCCGGCCACCCGAACCCGGCCGAGCCGGGCGAGCTGCGTTGGTTCAGCACGATCCGCGGCAAGGACAGGGAGCTGGCCGATGCGCGGCCGTTCGTGCTGTTCAACGGCGAGCCAGTGCATGATTTCGATCCGGCCGAGTTCGGCCCGGAAAAGATCATCACCCCGCGATCGCGCACCTTCGTGCCGAGCCGGGTGACGGACAACGCCTTCTACATGCGCACCGGCTATATCGATACGCTGCAGGCGATGCCGGAGCCGTTGCGATCGCAGATGCTCAACGGCGATTTCGCCGCCGGGGTGGAGGACGACGCCTGGCAGGCGATCCCCAGTGCGTGGATCGATGCGGCGATGGCGCGCTGGCGCCCGCGCGAGCTGGGCCAGAAGGGCGAGATGGACAGCATGGGCGTGGACGTGGCGGTGGGCGGCCGCGACGCCTTCGTCATCGCGTGCCGCCACGGCAGCTGGTTCGATGCGCTGATCCGCATCCCCGGCAACGAAATCCCGCAGGAACAGGGCGGGCCCATCACCGCCGGCCATGTCATCCGCCACCGGCGCGACCGGGCCGTGGTGCATGTCGACGTGATCGGATGGGGCCTGACCACCGCCAATTTCCTCACCGAGAACGAAGTGCAGACGGTGGCGATCAACGCCGCCAATTCCTCCCCCACGGGCAGCGCCGACGGCCGCATGAAATTCGCCAATATGCGCGCCGAGATGGTGTGGCGCCTGCGCGAGGCGCTCGATCCGTGCGGGGCGGCGCCGATCGCCCTGCCCAACGACGCATCGCTGCGCGCCGATCTCGCCGCCTATCAGTGGCGCGCGACGGCGCGCGGCATCCTGGTGCGATCGAAGGACGAGATGAAGACGCTGCTCGGCCGATCGCCCGATGCGGGGGACGCGGTGTGCCTGGCCAATTTCCGCACGATCAAGGCGGATCACTGGGAGGAGATGCGCTGGCAGGCGCGGCGTCGGCGGGCGGCCGATCCTTATGGAGAGATGGGCGACGCGTATCGCGATGCCGATAACGAGGCGGATTATGCCTATCTCTATCGCATGCCGGATTGAGGGCGGCGGGTGGGGCGTGACGGGCCCGCGGGACGGCGGAATCGGGCGCGCGGCGACGGCATGACGGCATGGCGGAACGGCGCCATGGCGGCAGGACGGTATGCCGCCACGACGGCATGAAGCCATGACGCCACCCGCCCCGCCGCCGGCTCGCATCATCGCCTTCCAGTCGCATCCATGCCCCGGCTGGGGCAGAAAAGGGCAACGGGGAACAGAGACACCGAGAGGATTTCACCATGAATATCAGGATTTTGAGCACAGCCGCCAGCGCGGCGCTCGCCTTCGCCCTGCCCGCCACCGCGCAGCAGATGCCGCCTGCCAGCGACCAGACCGCGCCGCAGACCCCACCGGCGCCAACCGATCCGACGACCACGGCCGACCCAGCCGGCCTGCCGCCCGCGCCCTATCCGACCGACCGGGCCCAGCCCGCGCCGGACAGCGCCGGCACCGACACGGCAACCACGCCCGACGCGACGGCGAGCGACGCCGCTGCTCCGGCGGAGGAGCCGGCGGTGGAGAAGAAGCATAAGAAAAAGAAGTGAGGTAGCCTTAGGGCTGAGCGAGGCGGCGCGGGAAGGATTCCCGCGCCGTTCTCGGTTTTCACGCGATTAGATGTCCGGCGTTGGGCCGAGAGCTACGTTAGTCAGCGAGCATCGCTTCATAAGCTTTAACGGCGTCGCGCAATGCTGCTCGCTTCCGAACAAGCATAGTTTGCCGCCAATAAGCGATCGCGGCCAACAGGATTGAGCTCAGCACCATCTGCAACGGAACGTCTAATTCTTGCGACTTCACGTAAAACGCAAATCCACCGACCAGAAAACTCGCGGCCAGCACCCAAGCGGTCCACGTGGTGACGGTTTCGGCCACCCACAAATAGTGAGGCTGCGGACGGCCGCTCCGCGGATCGGTCGTATAGTCGTGGAACCCGAACATCGGACCATGGTGCATCGGCCCGCCGACGTACGCTAGTGGGCGTTAGCCGCCTCCCTGCGCTCAGCTAAACGACCGACGGGTTTCAGTCTTCGCCCTAGCGTCCCCCAACGGCTGCAAATGGGAGCTGAGCCGAAATCCCAGTGACCCCAAAACCGTCACGCCCCCAACCCTATAACTCGCGCCCATTTCTCGCTATCCAGCCGCATGGCCTTCGGCGTTTTCATCCACCGTTCGGATTCGATCTACGACGACAGACCCGACGAGCGCTATCAGTTCCCCCGTCCGTACCTGACGCGCGCCGAGCAGACCGTCGGCGACTGGATCCTCTATTACGAGCCGCGCAAGGTGCCCGGGACGCGCGGCTATTTCGCCGTCGCCAAGGTTGCGCGAATCATTCCCGATCCGGGGACGCCGGGCATGTACATCGCCGTGATCGAGCCGGGCAGCTATCTCGATTTCGCCAATCCCGTATCCTTCGGCACGCCCGGCGATCCAGTCGAGCGCGGCTTACTGAATGCGGCGGGCGCCATATCCGGCCGCGCGCAATCGGCGGTGCGGCCGCTGTCGGCGGAGGATTTCAACCGCATCATCGCGCTTGGCCTGGGCGGGGACGATGCGCTGTTGCCGCGCGATGACGATCCGGCGCTCGCCAATCTGGTGCAGGACGAGCGCACGCCCTTCGCCTTCGAGCAGGAGCGCGATCGCATCGCCTATGTCGGATCGCGCATCGTGCGGGATCGCATCTTCCGCCGCGTCGTGCTGCGCGCTTATGACGAGCGCTGCGCGATCACCGGGCTGAAGCTGATCAACGGGGGCGGCCGGGCCGAAGTGCAGGCAGCGCATATCCGGCCGGTCGAGGCGAGCGGGCCGGATATCATCAACAACGGCCTCGCCCTTTCCGGCACGGTGCACTGGATGTTCGATCGCGGGCTGATCAGCCTCGATGACGATCTGAAGATCCTCGTCTCCCGCCAGATCAACGATCCCGACGGCATCCACGCCATGATCAACAAGAGCGGCCACGCCCTGCCGCCGCTGCGCCCGGCGGATCGGCCGCATCCGCATTTCCTGCAATGGCACCGCGACACCTGCTTCAAGCTTTGAGCGGCGGTGGTCTCGGTCGCCGGCCGCCCCTCACGGTTTCGCGCGCATAACGTCGATAAATGCGCGCAAGCTCGCCGGCACATGCCGGTGCCCCGGATAATAAAGGCACAGGCCGGGCAGACGCGGGCACCATGGATCGAGTACCGCGGCCACGCCCTGGCGTGCGCGATTTGCCTGAAGCGCGCGGCCCGTAAGCGTCGGCCGGGCGGCAGGACATTGAAGATCGACATCCGGTGCGACGTCCCGTTAGGGATCATCGCTCACACTCGGGAGAGATGATGGTGCGTTCGAAGATAGTCTTGCTTGGCCTGTGTTTGTGCCTCTCCGCTTGCGGCAAGCGATCCGATGCAGGAACCGAAACGAACGCAGCGGCAGTTTCGGTCGATGGAACAGAGAATGCAGCGGCGGCAATCCCTGCAGCCGGTGCTCCCGCGACCGCGGCGTTTTCCGTCGAATCCGTACCACTGTCGACCGCACCGCTTGGCGCCTTTCCCGAGTTCGCGCTGCCGACCGGCTACAAGATGCTGAACAAGCCGGTGACGCGCACTTTCGACCGGATCCCGTTCTGGACCGGCACGGCGTTCAGCCAGATCGAGGGCAAGACCTATCTGGTCGGCATCCAGGGCGAGCAGGAAAGCAGCTATAATGCCCACGAACTGAAGAAGAACATGGAAGCGATCTTCACGCAGATCGGCGCGGTGAAGATTTTCGAGGGCAAGGTTTCGCGGGAGGCGCTGGAAAGTCTGGCGCAGGAACAGCGCGACAATCTCCAGGAGCATTACGCAGCGCCGTATAATGACGATCTCGTCGAGATCTGGATCGTCCGGCGCAGCGACAAGACCCTGTGGATCAGCTTCGCCAATGGCGGCGCCAGCAGCCACATGATCGTGGTGGAGGAAAAGCCAATCGCGGTGACCGCGAAACTGCTCCCTGCCGACGCCTTGCAGACCGCGCTGGATACCACCGGCAAAGCGGTGATCCAGGTGAATTTCGCGACCGACCAGGCCGCGATCCTGCCGGATTCAAGACCGCAGATCGCCGAACTGACGGCGTTGCTGAAGGCCAGCCCGAAGCTGCGCCTGGCCATCAACGGCTATACCGACGAAACCGGATCGGACGCGCACAACCTGGCCTTGTCGGATGCGCGGGCCAGGGCGGTGATGACGACGCTGGTTGCCGCCGGGATCGACAAAGCCCGGCTGGAGGCGAGAGGCTTCGGCAAGGCCAATCCGGTTTCGCCCAACAGCGACGAAGCGGGCAAGGCGCGCAACCGGCGGGTGGAGCTGATCAAAAAGCCGTGACACCGTGGCGCGCGCCGGCCGATTTCGTCATCGGCCAGCGCGCGCCAGGTTCAGTCGATCAGGCGCAGAATTTGGCGAAATAGCCCTTCAGCCCGGCGCCGGAATCGGGCAGCGTGGTCTTCATCGCGCCGGTCTTTCCGTCGACGGTCTTCAGCGTGAACGCCAGGGTCTTGCCGGCGACGATGGCATCGCGAAACGCGACTGCCTGATCGGCGGCGACGTTGAAGGTGCTGCGCGAGAACTGAACCGCGTCGAACGGCTTGCCGTCGACCTCGATCGCCATGGTGCCGCGTTCCTTGCTGTTCGATTCGTACGCGACATCGGACGGCAGGTCGATCGACGCGCTCCATTGCTGATTGCTCGGCCCGCCCCAGTCCGCCGGGCAGCGCAAATCGATGCGGGTGTTGCGGAATGCGATCGGGCCTTCATTGGCAAGCGTGGCGAGAGTCAGGAGCGCCGAGCCCTGGAAACTGTCACTGCCGCCGGGGCTTGGCGCCGTGATCTGCCAGGTTTTGCCCGCCATGATGTCAGCGGCGCCGGCCAGTTTTTCGACCCCGGCGACATCGCCCTGATCCTTGAAACCAAGCGCCGCGTAGCAAGCCAGCTTCGCCTTGTCGTCAGCGGTCGCGACGCAGTTCGCCAGAGGATAGGCCTCGGCCGAAAGCGTGCGGGCGGCGGTGTCGAACGCGGCCGGGATGTCCTGCTGCGGGGCGTTGCCCGATTTGGAGGCGCCACCACAGCCGGCCAGTGCAAGCGCCACGCAGCCCATCAGGCCGGCACTCATGCCGCGCGCGGCGTTGACGTCGTACTGATCGAAAATCGAGATGTTCCGCATAGATACGCCTTACCCTTGGTGACAGGAGCAGCCGCGATAGCCCGCGCGGCGAGGGGCTGGCAACCGGGCGCGGCCAGGCCACCCTGGTTCTGACGAGCGCCGTCATCGGTACTCCGGTATCGGCGAAGCGGCCGCCAGTCGGCGCGACACCGCGACAGACCGGGGAAGGTCCGCGCTCTCGTGAAAGCGCTCGCGAAGCCGGCCATGATGCGCCACGCTGGTTCGCATGAATGCCGACTTTCCCCCGCCCGGCCCATCGGGTCCGCTCGACCGTCTTGGCCAGTGGATTCGTGCCAGCAAGCTACGGTTATGGCTGGTGCTCGGCCTGTGCTGGCTGGTCGGATGCATCTTGCTGTTCGCGGCCTGGATCGGCGTGGCGATCCTGCGCGGCTCGACCGAGCGGGACGCCGCTGCCGTGGCGCTCAACCTCGTGCTGGTGATCTTCCTCGCGATCGTTTGCCTCTTCGTGACGCACAGGGCGATGTATCGCTGGTTCTGGCATGTCGACCGCAAGCGCGCCGCCGGCAAGCTGCGCCCGGGAGATGCCGACCCCGCCTATGCCTCCGAGCCGACCCAGCCACCGCCGCGCATCGCCTGGCCCTGGGCCTTGCGGCTCCGCCACGCGCTGATCTACCTCGTGGGGATCGCGACGTTGGTGTACGTCTTTGCGCCCTATGAAAACCAGCGGGCCATCGTCCGTTTCCTGATCGCGCACAGCGCAGGCCCGAGTTCAGCGGCAAGCCTGAGCGAGCTCATCTTCGGCTATGTCCCGATGGCCTTTCTGGCCGCGCTGGCAATGATCCTGACCAGCCGGCAGATGCGGCGCCGCGATGCCGGGCTGCTCGATGCGCACGAGAAACTGGTGCTTCAGGCGGAGATATCGTGGCTGTTTTCGTTCGCGGCCGCCTTCACCCTGACGATGTTCCTGTGCCGGTGGGTGGGTAGCATGACCCTGGCCTATCTGTGAGGGCCTGCTTACCCCCCGAGATTGTCGGGCGCCGCCCCGCCGCTCACTGCCTGCACCCGCAGCCGCGGGAACACCGCCTCGATCGGCTTGGTATCGGGCAGCACATAGACATATCCGCCCTTCCTCTGGAACAGCGGCCGCACGCGCTTGCCGTAGAAAGCCTGGGGCACGTTGATGCAGCCGAAGGTGATGCGGTTGTCTTCCGGCGTGGGGGAGAGCATGCGCTGGCGGCGGCGTTCCTTCTTGCTCGCGCCGGGCGGGATCGGGTGCAGCGCCACCGACGTGGCGTAATCGACCCACAGCACGCGCTGCTTGCCCGCGGCCATGCCGTATTTGGCCAGGAAGCGCCCGGCCGGCGTCGTCTTTTCCGCCGGGCCGATCTCGGCGAGGTTCTTGCTGCCGATGCCGGGGGTGGCCTCGTCCCCCGGGGCGACGCCGATCAGCACGGGCGCGCGGCCGAGCGGCTTGCCCTTCGCGTCGAACAGGAACAGCGCCGCATCCTGCTTGTCGACGATGATGTAAGGCAGGCCGCGATTATCCCCCGAGGCGGCGATCCAGTCGGCGACGCGGGTTGCCGCCGCCGATGGGATCGCCGGCTCCTCGGCTGGCGCAGGTGCCGGTGCGGCGGGTTTCGGCCGCCGCGCCTTGTCCGCCGCGCAGGCGGGCGCGGACGCGGCGAGGGCAAGACCTGCCCCCGCCAGCCCCGTAACCAGCCATCGCTCGAAATGCCCCCGGCGGGAGCCGATACCGGATCTCACTGCCGGATCAGCCCCGATCAGCGCCGTGCCGCGTCAATTGCGCGGCCGCTTGCGCTGGCTCTCCCGCTGCCGCTGCTCGATGCCGTCCACCCGGCCATTGAGCTGATCGATGCGCTGTCCGTTGTTCTGCGCCTGGCCCGACGCGGCCTGCGCCTCGGCAAGGGCGGATTTCGCGGTGCCGTCGGTCGCCTGCAACTGCGTTTCCAGCGCATCGACGCGCTGGCTCACCGGAGCGATCTGCTCCCGCACATATCCCTTGGTGGCACAGCCTCCCAGGCCCAGCGCGCCGACCAGAATCACCAGCGCCGGGGCCATTTTCGTTACGTTGGGGGACATAGAGTTCTTCCAATAGTTAACGATGCGCCAACCCAAAGCGGAGCCTCCGGCTCCCGACAAACCGATTTGGCCCGGCTGTGCATCGCCTCGGATGAAACGAGCCTCCTGCGCCTATCCCGTTGATGCGACGGCGGAAGCGCGGCGGGCGATTTCCTCACCTCCCGCTCGTCAGCGCATCGATCTCGTCGATCATCCGGCGCAGCCGCGCCGCGCCGTGCCGGTTGAGCAGCCAGACCCCGGCGAAGGTCACGGTCGCGCAGATCAGCACGATCCAGGCCGCCCGCGGGGCATGCAGCAATCCGGCCACGCCGCCGCGCTCGATCACCGGGCCGATGGTCATGACGAGCACGCCCGGGATCAGCGGCAGGAGATACCAGGTGAAGATGCCGGCAAGCGCATCGCGCTGACGGGCGAGCTGGGCGCGCTGATGGACCAGGATCGGTTCGGCCGCGGCGCGCTCGGGCGGCGGCGCCGCCGATGCGAGGCGGTGCAGCTGCCGGACGACGATCAGGGTGCCGAGCACTACCATCGCCGCCCCGATCCGCATCGTGGGCAGTGGAAGGAACACGGCATAGGCCGAAAAGCAGATCACGACGAAGACGCTGGCGGCATATTCGATCGCATTGCGGCGACGGACCCGGCGGTAGAACCGGTCGGCCCCGGCGCGCACCGCGGCGAGATCGGGCAGCGCCGGATCGGCGGCGCTCGCCTGCCAGGCGTGCCTGGCGCTATCGGTATCGTTCATTCCATGGCTCCTTTCTCGGCATAGGGCCTGGCGAGCAGCGCCTTGATGCGGTGGATGCGCACCGCGACGGCGCCCGCGGACATGCCCGTCACCTCGCCGATCTCGGCCGCGCTCAGATCCTCGAGGTACAGCAGCATGACCTGCCGGTCGGCCGGCGCGAGCCGGTGGATCGTCGCCAGCAATTGCTCGACGATCCAGCGACCGGCCGTCTCGCGTTCGAGATCGCCGCCGTCGGGGATCAGCTCGACAGCGTCGAGCCCGGTCAGGCTTTCCCGCTTCAGCCGCCGCCGGGCGATGAGATGGCTGACCGCCACATTGTGCGCGATGCGATAGACCCAGGTCCGTTCGGAACATTGCCCCTCGAAATAGCCATAGCTGCGCCACAGCGCGGCGTGGATTTCCTGGACGAGATCGCGCCGCAGCTCGGCATCGGCTTCATAGCCGCGCGCGAGCCGCTCGATCGCGGCGCCATGGCTGCGCGCGGCCACCGCATAGCGGGCGTCCCGATCCTGGTTGCTGCGGCTGTGGCCCATCCATTCCCTCCGTTCGAATGTATAGTCGGACGGACGGGGGAAATCTTACGCGGGGTGGCCCGAAAAAGGCGATGGTCTTCCAGGCATGATTGCCCCTCGGAGACGAGCCCATGATCCCGCCCGCCTTCTCCCCGCCATCAATCGCTGGCACAGCGCGCGGCACCGGATGCCGCCGGGGGGAATAGCCACATGATCGATCGACTCCGCGCCCTTGCCGTCGTGCTTGCCGCCACCTTGCTGACCGGGTGCCTCACGGTGCCGCCGGCGTACGGCCCCGAAGCGGCGGATTGCAGTGCACAGACGGCCGATCCCGCCACGGCTCAGGGCCCGGTCTATTTCGTTTCCACCGGTCTGCCCGATTGCCTGGCGGGCCAGCCGCTCGCGTTGTCCGTCTCGCGCGGCACGTTCCGCCCTTATGGCGCGCCGGCCCCGCAGGCAGTGCATTATGGCCTGGCCGTGCCGGGTACGCCGGAACTGCCAGCGCTCAGCCTGGCGCCGGCCGCCGCGTGGCACGATCGGTTGCGGCGCGACCTTGCCGGGCCGCCGCGGCGGATCCTGCTCTATGTCCATGGCTACAACACCAATCCGGTGCAGGCTTTGTCCGAGGTCGACCAGATCGCCATGGCGGCACGGTTCGACGGGCCGGCGATCGCGTTTCTGTGGCCGTCGCAGCGCCGGCTCGCCAAATATACCTGGGACGAGGAAAATGCCCGCTGGACCCAGGCCTATTTCGATGCGGTGCTGGCCGATCTGGCGAAGCTGGCGCCGGAGCTGGTGCTGGTATCGCACTCCATGGGCAATCGCATTGCGATCGACGGGCTCGGCCGGCTTCAGGCGACGGCGCCCGACCTTGCTGCGCGGGTGCGCACCGTCGTGCTCGCCTCGCCGGATGTCGACCGCGAGCTGTTCGACCGCGATCTGGCGCCGGATATCGTGCGCGACGGGCGGCGCATCGCGCTGTTCGCCTCCGGCCATGACGTGCCGCTGCGCAGCAGCTGGGCGGTCCATGGCAATCCCCGCGCGGGCGATGTCGGCTGCGCGTTCCGGCTGCGGCGGAACAAGCCGGTCGACACCGAACGCTGCTATCCCGCGCCGCGCGGCGGGCCCGGCGCGCTGACCGTGATCGACGGGACGGACCTGCCCGGCAAGCCGCTCGGCCACAGCAACCATATCGACACGCCGGAGGGCCGCGCCGCGCTGCGCCAGCTGCTCGCCAGCCCCTCCGCCCTGCCCGCCGGCACGAAGGGCGTGCTGCGCCTCACCCCGGATGCCACGCCCGATTGCACAAGCGGACCGAGCCGGCTGAAGCTGGACTATAATGTGGCGCGGTGCCCGACGGCGCAGAAAAGCAGGAAGGCGAAGTAGCGCCGCTACGCCCGGCGGAGCGGCCGGGCCGGAACGCCGACCATCGTCGATCCCGCCGCCACATCCCGCGTGACGACCGCGCCCGCACCGATGACGACATCGTCGCCGAGGCGGAGCCCAGGCAGGATCGTCGCGTTCAACCCGACGAACAGGCCCGCCCCTGCGGTGACACAGCCACCGAGCCGAGCGCCCGGGCTGATGTTCGCATGGTCGCCGAGACGGCAATGGTGATCGACGCTGGCGCCGTGATTGACGATCGTCCCTCGCCCCAATTCCGCCTGCGGCCCGACGATCGCCCCGGCAAGCAGCATCGCGCCACCGGCGATGACGGCACTGGGCGAGACGATCGCGGCGGGATGGACGACGTTCCCGAACGAAGCGCCGCGCCCGGCCAGCATGTCCACGACGCGGCGGCGCAGAGCGTTCGTGCCGCACGCGACGACGAACGTCGCCCCGTCCGCGATCGCCGGCCCGGCGACGGCGTCGAGCAGGCCGAGCGGCGGGCAATCGAGCACGGCGTCGGGGCCGTCGCCCGCGATCGCGGCGAAACCGGCGACCGCCATGCCCGCGAGGCACGCCGCCTCATATACGACGGCGGCATGCTGGCCGCTCGCCCCCGCCACGATGATCAGCGCCATCTCGCCTCCGCCTGATGCCACGTCCGACCATGTCGGGTTTCGGCCGGTGTGCAAAGTCGCGGGCGAGGACAATCCCCGCACGCGCGGCGAAATCGGCGATCTCGACAGTTCCTCCCTAGTGTATTATTGTTGCAATACACTGAGGGGCACAGTCATGATTCGTCGAGCCGTTACCCGTCGATCCGGCGCAGCATTCAGAGCCGCCGCCGCGCTGCTGCTCGCAAGCGCCGCCACGCAGAGCCCGGCACAGTCCGGGAACAGCCAGCCGGTCGCGACGGAGCAGCTCTTCACCGCCGAACAGGCCAGGGCCGATTTCCGGGATCTCTATGCCGGGCTGAAGGAAGCCCAGTACGACATCAATGCCCATGTTCCGGCAACTGAGCTCGATCGTGCCTTCGCGGCGGAGCTCGCCGCGCTCGACCGCCCGATGAGCCGCTTCGAGCTGCAGACCCGCTTCCAGCGGTTCGTCGCGCGCGTGAAGATCGCCCACACGCGCATCCCGTTTCCGGCGGACACCTATGACCGCTACCTGCAGGGCGGTGGCACGGTCTTCCCGCTTGAGGTGCGGATCGACGACGGACGGGTTTTCGTGATCGGCAACCGGAGCGGCCTGCCCGATCCGGCGCCGGGCGACGAGATCACTGCGCTTGACGGCAGACCGACCGCGACCTGGCTGCCACGCCTGGCCGCTCAGGTTTCGGCTGACACGCCCTATCTGGCCTATTCGATCGTCGAATACCGCCTGCCGGGCTATCTGTGGATCGACTATGGGCGCCGGGAAACATTCGCCCTCACCGTGCGCAAGCCGGACGGGCGAGTGCGGCGCCTAATCGTTCCCGCCCGCACCGCCGCGCAGCTGGCGGAGGCCGGCAAGCAGCAGCCGCCTGCTTTCGCGCTCGACGACAAAAGGACCGCGAAGATGCTGCCCGGCGGCATCGCCTATCTGCGCCCCGGACCCTTTTACAACATTGATCCGGGCGGCAACGACTGGGACAATAAGAGCTTCGTCGCTTTCATCGATGCGGCATTCCAGGGCTTCATCGCGGCTGACGCCCGGACCTTGCTGATCGATCTGCGCAACAATCCCGGCGGCGACAGCAGCTTCAGCGATCCGATGATCGCCTGGTTCGCCACCCGGCCGTTCAGCTTCGTGTCGGATTTCCGCATTCGGGTCAGCCGCCAGACGATCGCCTCCAACCGCAAGCGGCTCGACGCGGCCGCGGCGGCCGGCGTCACCGATGCCGTCTCACCCAGGTTTGCGGCGCTGTACGCCGCTGCCCCGCCCGGCGGCATCGTCCCGTACGCGGTGGCGGCGGCCAATCCGCGCGCAAGCGCCCGCTTCACGGGCAAGGTCAATGTGCTGATCGATCGCTATTCCTATTCGAACACCGTCAACGTGGCGGCGATCGTCCAGGATTACGGCTTCGGCACGATCCTGGGCGAGGAGACGACCGATCTGGCGACGACCTATGGCGCAATGGAGAGCTTCGATCTTCCCCACACGGGCATCCCGGTCGGTTATGCCAAGGCCCTGCTGATCCGCCCCAACGGCAGCCGCGAAGCGCACGGCGTCGTGCCGGATATCCCCATCGCGACGCCCGTGGTGCTGACGCACGACGTAGTGCTGGAACGGGCGCTTGCGGCGATCGGCGCTCGGGGGAAATCACCGGGTGGCCATCGCCGGGAAAGGCGAACGCATAACCCCGCCGCCCCCCCGGTCGTTTCGCAGGACCGGCGTTATCTCAGTTTGACAGCACGAAGTCGGGGCGGGCCGTGGGACACGATTTCATTTGCAGCAACAGCGCCCCGGGCACCACGGGAGGCTGAGGCAGATTTTCCTGGCATTGCCGCAGCGAAAACTGAATCGGGGGCAACTGGACCTGAACATAGCGCCCCGGAAACCCCACCGGGCGGATCCCGCGCGCGCGCTGCGATAACAGCCTCGCCACCGTCTTGCCGAGCGTCGGACTGGCTGAACGCGTGATCATCACGGCCATGACCGAACCCTCCGGCGACAGGATCGCCGAGGCCTCGACCACGCCCTCTTCGCCCGCTCGGACGGCTTCGCGTGGATAGCTATCGTCCGTGAAGATGCTCGTGAGATTCCCCTGCTCGCGCGACAGCGGACCCGCCCGCGCGAGACCGCCATGCCGCCTATATTCGGTGCTCAGAATCTGCTTGCCGAGCGGCACTTCTTCCGCGGCGAGCCGCTGCGTTTCCCGTAGAGCGACAACTTTCAGCGGGCCGTCGACTCCCCGCAACGCGCGCTCCGTCCAACGCAGCAGCGGCAGTTCCGCTTCCTTCGTGCCGCGAATGACATAGTCCGTCAGGGTCACTACCGCCTTTGTCTTCACCCCATCATCGGGTGACGAGAGATCATCTGCAAACAGCGGCGTCAGCGCCGTACGTGCCGCGATGCCGGCCGGGGTTGGCTGGCCCGACCATGCGGACAAATGGGCAATTGCATCGTTTCGGATAGCCCGGTCGCCGCTCGACAGCCTCGGCCGGAGCAGATCCGCGAACAGGACGCGCGCCGCTTCGTTATACTGCGCCGCGTCGGCCAGCAGGGCTTCGGCCCGTTTGGCAGGATCGCTGCCTGCCGCGGCGGGGAGCAGGAGTTGGGCGGCGCTGAACTTCCGTTCCGGCGATGCGTGGTCCGTTTCAGCCAGCGCGGCACTGCGTTCGCGATCGAACCGCGGCGATTCCGGGTCGCTCAGCGCCGCAAACAGCAGCTGATCCTGCGACCAACCCAGCCGCACATCCCGCCGGTTCAGATACGTCCAGACATCCTGACGCGCGACGAAGGCGCGCAGGTCGCCAGGGGACCATGCTATTGGCGGGAGGCCCGAATAACTTTTGCCGCGCAACCAAAGCACCCGCCGCAACTCGATCGACCGTTCGGCGTCGGCGACCGCACCGCGCGCGCGGAGATAAACCGCCAACTGCGCGACGGCGTCCGGCGGCATCGCGATCAGCGGTTCGGGGCCGACGACCCGCTCCATGATCCGGATCGCCAGGGACCGATCCTGCCGGCAGCCCTCGCCCTCCCACAAGCGCTGGGCAATCCGGGACATCCCGGTCGCGCCAAGATCATGGGTTGCGAGAAAGCGATCGAGCGCGGCATGGCGCCGCAAGATCCGGCGACACATGGCGATTTCGGCCCGTTGCTCCTTCAGCGCCTGTCCGATGTCTGTTTCGGAATGCACCACTATGATCGACTGCGGCTGCTGCGCATGTCCCGTGGCGGCGCCGAGCAATGACCAGACCAGCGCGCCCGCCATCACGGCGAGATAGGTGCGATCCATGGAACTGGGCCGATCAGACATCGTCGGGCCTTTGGCAGCCCGACGAGCCGGCGAATCTCGTCACAGTTCCCTCAACCACGCATCGAAGGCAGAGATTTCCCGCAAGGCGTTATTCAGGAAAAGACCGAGATAGGAAGCATCCTCAGGACCGTAATAGGGCGCGACGGCACCCATGCCACAGCTGGATCCCGCCGCTTCCTCTTCCGTTTCGCCCGCGTGAAACGCGTCGCGACGCAGCGTGAACTGATACAGCGCAACACCTGTCCCGCTCTTGAGCAGATTGATCTCGCGCAGCACGACGGGTGACCGATCCGGCTTTCCATCCGACATACCCCAGGCCCTGATCAGATCCGCATCTTCGATCGGATGAACGCGCGGATAGTTCATGATCGGGTCGATAACGGTTGAATCGAACGCTATCGACAGTGCCGATGCACGGCGAGCGATATCGTCGGCTGAGGAAGTTGCGGCCGCATGAATCAGCGCGATCAGACGCTGGAGAGAGCGCCGGCATGCCGCATCGGAAAACCCGATGGGGCGCAGCCTCGGGACGAACGAGCAGGCTGCTGCCGGGTGGGCGAGCAGCCCGCTGGTGACGAAACCCGCCCCCGCCAATATGCCTCTTCTCGAAACATCCATAGCGCACCGCCTCCGGCCTGTCGCCGAGCAGGTTTCGCTCCCGCCGACCAGGCAGTCGATAGTGACCTATCCGCCCCGGCTTGTCAGCAGGCGCGCGAGGCAGGCGTCAGGCGTTGGGCAGCGCCAAGTGCATCGCGCAGCGCTGCTCGCCCGGCAGGCCCGCCGCGCTCTCTGCGTCCAGAATCCTGGACAGCGCGGCCGGCAGTGCGTCGGTGGCGCGTGTCCGGAAGCCGATCGAGCTGTAAAATGGGTCGTTCCACGCGACTTTCCGGAAGGTCGCGAAGGTGATTGCGGACAGGTTGCGCCCGATGGCCCAGCGGCGCGCTGCCTCGATCGAAGCCCGCCCCACCCCTAGGCCCTGCTGATCGCGGCGGACGGCGAGTTCCCGGAACCGTCGGCAAAGTGATCCGTGCGACGCGGACGTCGAACCTTCGAGACCCATCACCCCTCGGCCGAAAAGCGCCGCGCCAGATCCTGCTCGCGGAACGCGTCGGCGATGTGCTCGATGAACGCCCGGGTCTTGGCGGGCAGAAGTTTCCGGCTGGGGAAATAGCAGGATATCGCCCCGAGATCGGCGTGCCAGTCCGGCAGCAGGCGGATCAGCGCGCCGCTGGCCAGATGCCGCTCGACATAGGGAATGGCGATCATCGCCGCGCCCAGGCCCATCAGCGCCGCGCGGCAGATCGCCTCGGGATCGTTCGACACCAGCCGCGCCTCGTGCTCGAGCGTCGCTTCGGCGCCCGCGCGGTTGCGCATCCGCCACACGCGCACCCGGCCGGTGAGCGCCGAGCGCATGCCGACGCCATCGAGCGACGCCAGCTCCTGCGGGTGCTGCGGCGGCGCGCGGCCGGCCAGACAGGCGGGCGAGGCCACCGCCATCACGTGCAGCGGCGCCAGCCGCCGCGCCACCACGCCCGCCGCCAGATCCATGCCGCCGCCGATCGCCGCGTCGAAGCCCTCGCCGATCAGATCGACCTGGCGATTCTCCAGGCTCAGGTCGAGCTGGACATCGGGATTGCGCGCCATGAAGGACGGCAGCAGCGGCAGGACGTGATCCAACCCGAACGTCTGCGGCATGCTCAGCTTCAGGATTCCCGCGGGCGTCCCTGACTGCTTCGTCACATCGGCGATGGCCGAGCGGATCGATTCCACCCCGCCGCTGACCGAGGCGAGGAACCGCTCGCCGTCCTCGGTCAGCGCCAGGCTGCGGCTGCTCCGGTGGAACAGCCTGACGCTGAGATTGCGCTCCAGCATCGCCACGTTGCGGCTCACTGCCGCGGGCGTCACGCCCAGCCGCCGGGCCGCCGCGGAGAAGCTGCCGCATTCGGCGCTGCGGATGAAGGATTCCAGATTGGCCAGCGATTCCATGCAGCCATCTTAAACGAATCGTTGAAGCTGGTTCCAGCCATCAATGCCTAATCCGAACCGCATCGCCCGGTTATCTAGGCAGCTATGCCGGCCATTCGCTCCGGCGAAGATGCCGCGGAGAAGCTTTCATGGATTATGATTCAGTCATGCAGGCGAACCTCGCCCGGGTGTTCGGCGAACGCGATGCGACGCGGCGCCTGGCCGCGCTCGGCGAGCTATATGCCGCGGACGCCGTCTTTTACGAGCCGGATGCCGTGGCCACGGGCCATGCCGCGATCAGCGAGACGGTTGGACGGATATTGTCCGGCGTGCCGGCGGATTTCGCCTTCACCGCGCTCGCCCCCGCTGCCGGCCATCATGATCTCGGGCGGCTGCACTGGAAATTCGGCCCGCCCGACGGCCCGGCTGCGGTGACCGGTACCGATATCGTCCGCTTCGAAGGCGGCCTCATCAAGACGCTTCATGTCTTCCTGGATGCCCCAGGCGACTGACCCGCCGCCAATACCCCTCACGGGCGGCAAGCCGCCCCGCGCCCACCGCACCCCAAGGAGTCCTCCATGCCCCGGACCGGCCTCGACGCACTTCTGCGTCCCGAAGACAGCATCCTCGTGCTGATCGACCATCAGCCCTTTCAGTTCGCCAATCTGCACAGCCATGAGCCGACGATGATCATCAACAACGTCATCGGCCTGGCCAAGGCAGCGAAGCTGTTCGACGTGCCGACGATCCTGACGACCGTAATCGAGGAGCGCGGCGGCCATATCATCAAGGGCCTGCAGGACGTGTTTCCCGACCAGAAACCGATCGACCGCACCTTCATCAACACCTGGCAGGACCCGAAGGTCACCGACATGGTCCGCCAGAGCGGCCGCAAGCAGCTCATCCTGGCCGCGCTGTGGACCGAGATCTGCCTCGCCATGCCGGCGATCCAGGCGCTCGGCGAAGGATATGACGTGTTCATCGTCACCGACGCCTCGGGCGGCGTATCGGCGGAGGCCCACGACATGGCCGTACGGCGCATGGTCGCCGCCGGCGCGGTTCCGGTCACCTGGATGGTGGTGGTGAGCGAATGGCAGCGCGACTGGGCGCGCGAGGAGACGGCCGCCGCGCTCGCCCCCACGCTGATCGATCATGGCGGCGCCACCGGCACGGCGCTGGCCTGGGAGTTCCAGCTGCTGGCGACGCGCGCCGGCGCAGGCGCCTGACCCCGGTCACTTCCCTTCGCTGGCCAATCGTCTGGCGAGCGAACGCTTCGAGCGGTCGGCATAAGCGCGGCACGCGCCCGGCACGGTGGTGAACCGGCCCTTGCCGCCCGCCTGATCGGGATGAGCGGTGATCAGGATGTCGCACGGCATTGCCCGCATCGCGGCATAGCTGCGCTGGTATCCCGCCAAGATGGCGCGGCTCGACGGCGCGCCATAAAGATAGCCGTCGGCTGAAACCGGATTGAGGCTGGAGGCGAAGACGATCGCCCGGCAGCGCCGCGCCGCGCACGATCGCCAGCTCCAGCTCATGCTGCCGAGCGTATGGCCGGGCGTGGCGCGCGCCGTGATCACCGTGTCGCCGAGCCGCAGCGTCTGCCCGTCGCCGATCACGCGCACCGCGGGAACGGGCGGGAAGCGGCTGTCATAGCCGCGCTGCGGATCTTCGGCGGCCAGCCGGCCCGAGCGCAGCCCCTCGGCCCCGCGCGCGCTGGCGATCACGGTCGCGCCGGTATCGCGGGCAAGCGCTGCCAGCCCGCCGGCATGATCGAAATGCGGCTCGGTGCTGAGGATATATTTGATGTCGCGCGGGCGGAAACCGAGCTTCGCCACATTCGCCAGGATCGCCGGGGCGGCCTGGGGCAGCGCCCCGTCGATCAGGATCAGCCCCTTGCCGGTATCGATCAGGGCCACGCTGAGGCCGCCAAAGCCCACAACATAGCTATTGCCGAACACGCGCGCCGGCGGACGGGGCGCGAGCCATTCGGCGGCACGGTCGGCGGCGATAGGCCGGGTGAGCGGATCGCTCCGGTCCTGCGCTGGCACAGCGGCAGCCAGGGAAACGGCAAGGATGGCGGCGATTCTGGCGAGCATGGGTTCTTCTCCTTGGCCCCCAGAATGGAGTTGGCCCGCGTCGTCCGCAAAGCATCTTCTCTCGACAGAGCCATGAGCTTTGCTCATGCTTGGGCATGGAACGTGCTCAGCTGCCGCTCAATGCCCTGCGCGCCTTCGAGGCGGCGGCGCGCCATCTCAACTTCACCCGCGCGGCGATCGAATTGTGCGTCAGCCAGGGCGCGGTGAGCCACCAGGTCGCGCAGCTCGAACGCCGGCTCGGCACGCGCCTGTTCCACCGTCTGCCGCGCGGCCTCGCGCTGACGGACGACGGCCAGGCGCTGGTGCCGGTGCTGGCCGATGCGTTCGACCGGGTCGGCGCGACGCTCGATCGCTATGCCGAGGGGCGCTATCAGCAGGCGCTCAGCGTCGGGGTGGTCGGCACCTTCGCGACGGGCTGGCTGCTCGAACGGCTCGATGGCTTCGCCACGGCGCATCCGCAGATCGACCTGCGCCTTTCCATCAACAACAACCGCGTCGATCTCGCCGGCGAGGCGCTCGACTGGGCGATCCGCTTCGGCGACGGCGCGTGGCACGGCACCCAGGCCGCGCCGCTGATCGAAGCGCCGCTGACGCCGTTATGCGCGCCAGCCATGGCCGTGCGGCTGACGGCGCCGGCCGATCTCGCCCGCGAGCGGCTGCTCCGCTCGTACCGCGCCAATGAATGGACGCGCTGGTTCGCCGCCGCCGGCGCCGCGCCGCCCACGCTGCGCGGCCCGATGTTCGACAGCTCGGCGCTGATGGTGGCCGCGGCGGTGGCCGGGCTGGGCGTCGCGCTCGCGCCGGCCGCGATGTTCGGCCGCGAGCTGACCGCCGAACGGCTGGTGCAACCCTTCCCCATCGCGATCGACGCCGGCCGCTACTGGCTCACCCGCCTGCTGTCGCGGCCGGAAGGCGACGCTATGCGCTGCTTTCGCGAATGGCTTGTCGGGGAGCTTGGGTGAGCGGGCGGCCGACTTCGGCAGCGCCCTTTTCCGATCGCCCGAGTCCGAGCTATGTCAGGCGAGAAAGGCCCGACCGATGAGCGTTAAAAAGACTCGCATCATGTATATCGAGGACAAGACGGCGGGTTTGAACGGGCCAGCGCGGATCGGGCGGGTAACGCTCTCGAAATCGGGCCAGTCGCTTCACTATGGCGGGCGAACGTTTCAGCGGCTCGGCGGCCATGGCTTCAAGGCCAATTACGTCGATGTTGAAACCGGGGACCATTTCTGGATTTCCGGTCCACGAAAGGATTGCCGCGATCGGCTGCACGATGGCAGCACCAAGCCGATCGAAATCGATGACGACGTCACGGACGAATATCGAGAGATGAGGGGCCGGTAAAACGCCGTTCGCCGCAACTCCTCCTTCCTGCTGCCCTAACGATCACTGTTACGCATGTAACCTGTTCGGCGCGGTTCGCAGCGATCAGGCAACCGGCGCAGGGCAAAAACCGCTCGACTGCTGTTGCAGCAATCGCGCGACCCCGCCGCATGCTCATCTCTTCGCGGTGCAATCCCTGTGGGCTGACGTCCATTTCCGAGAGGCTCAAAATTGACTATGACCACATCCGCAAGGCTTGGGCGCCTGTTGCTTCTGCTCGCCGCAACTCTCCTGCTTATCGACGGCGTCCTGCAGTTGACGTCGCCTCCATCGATGATCGCCGCACTGGAGCATATCGGGTACCCGGCTAAAGCGGGCCCGAGCCTTTCGCTCCTTACGATCGCCTGCGCTCTTTTTCTGGCCGTTCCGATGACAAGCTTAGTGGGCGCAGTCCTCACGACTGGCTTTCTCGGCGGCGCAATCGCGGTACATGTGCCTGCCAGCGGAGTCGGGTCGCCGCCCCAGCTCGTCTGTCTGGCTCTGGGCTTCCTTGTCTGGGGCGGACTCTTCCTCGCAGATCGGCGGCTCCCCGCGCTGCTCGGATTCGGCGCAGCCACACCGGAATAATCTGCTGCTTTTATCGATTTTTGGCCAAAATGAATTTTGAGTCATCAACGACAATCGACAGCTGCGGGCGGGCTTCGAGCAATCACGACTTGTCAAACGCTAGCGCCGAGTGCGCCTGAAGCAAAGGTTGAGACGCTTCAGCTATTCACCATGAGATCAGGAAACCATGAATATGAACGAGGTCGCGGGACCTGCCACACGCATGCTCGGAATGATTACCGGGTTCTGGGTGACACAGATTGTCCATGGGGCTGCGGTAGCCGACTATGCCGAGCACCTGCAAAACCGCCCGTCAACCGCGGAGGAGCTCGCCGCACTTGCCAATATGGATACGTCGGCGGTGTTCCGTCATTTGCGCGCCTGCGCTAGCCTCGGCCTTGTCAGTTTCGACGGCCATAGGTTCGCGGCAACCCCACTGCTCGACACATTGCGACGGGATCATCCTCAGTCGATGCGCGGGTTTGCATTGTCGCAACCCGCGGCGGGCCATTGGCTGCCGTGGGGGCGTTTTACCGAGGCACTTCGCTCAGGCCGTCCGCAGGCGGCCGCTGCGCTGGGCTCAGAGATCTTCGAGTATTTCGGACGGATGCCGTCCGAGGCGGATGCATTCACTGAATCGATGGAAGGCATGACAACAGTCGTGGCCAGCGAGGCTGCACGCGTGCTCGATACATCCGGGGTCGACCGGGTCGTGGACATCGGAGGTGCAAGCGGCGCGCTGTTGGCACCACTGTTGGAAGTTAATCCGGCACTGAAAGCGACGTTGTTCGATCTGCCGAACGTAATCGAAGGTCAGGCCCTCACCAACATACCGAATCAGATCCGTCGCCGGATAGACAAGGTTGCGGGCGATTTCTTCAAGAGCGTTCCTTCGGCAGACCTCTACCTTCTGAAGTGGATTCTGCACGACTGGGACGACGACCAATGCATCACCATTCTGCGCAATTGCCGGAACGCGATAGCACCGGGCGGTCGCGTGGCGATCTTCGAACTCGTGTTGGGTGAAGTGGGCGAGACAAGTCTCGCGCCGCTTATGGACCTGAACATGCTGGTCATGTTGCCCGGTCGCGAGCGTTCGCTGGATGAATATGGCGACCTGCTCGCGAAAGCAGGCTTTGGCGATGTGGCGATCACACACACCAAGTCTCCAATGGCAGTCATCACCGCCAAACCCCGCTAGCAATGGTCAGGTCGGCGATTTCGGGCATCAGCGCGCCGGGCTCCCCGCCCGACATCGGAACGGAAACTGCACCGTCCTGTTCTTCGGCCGCTGCTCGCATTCGATGCGCGAGCGGAACTGCGCGGGCACGGCGGGCGGCGGACCGGCGGGGAGCGCGGCGAATTCCGGGCGGATGCCGTCCCTGATCGCCCGCCACCGGACGCCATAGCCTTCGTCAGAGAAGCGATCGTCGAACAGGTCGAAATTATCGAGATCGACCTCCTTGGTATATTCGATGACGAAGTCGCCGGCATCCGTCACCGCGCCGGGCGCAACCTCGATCGTCGGCGATCCGGCGACATAGGCTTTGGTCGGGAGCGGTCTTCCGCCGAAGAAGCAGATGCTGCCCGGCGGCGGCAGCTCGCCGCATGCCACGGTATAGGCCAGCAGCCGGTACCGGCCGGCGGGCACGCGGTAATATTTGGCCTTCACGTCGATCATGTTGGTGCCCATCACGGGCACGCCGGCGCCGCGCTCGAACCGCAGGACCTGCTCCGCGTCCGAACCATCCGGCCGCACCTGAATGAAATAGAGATAGGCGGTTTCGATGAACTGCCGCTGCGAGCGAACGGAGAGGCGGACGATCCCCTCCTCCGGCTTCAGCCCCTGCACGCTCTTGATCTCCCGCGGCTCGACCACCTTGGCGGGCGGAGGGGACAGGCCAGCCAGCAAGGCCAGCGCGACCATGTGCAGCATGTTCATATCGCTCCCCTTTTCCGTCGACGCCCTCTCGCGCGGAGCTGTCGCGCAGCTTTACTACGGGACAGGCTCAGTGAACAATCGAGGACGATGTGGCGCCCGCTGCGCGACCTGTGATAGCCACCGCAGCCGGATCACCCGGGGGCCACTCATGAGAATCGCCGTCATCGCCGACGTTCACGGCAATCTTGCCGCGCTCGAAGCGGTGATGGCAGATATCGCGGCGGCCGCGCCGGATGTCACCGTCAATCTAGGCGACCTGATCTCGGGCCCGTTCGATCCGGCCGGCAGTGCCGACGCGCAAATGGCCGCCGGCTATGTCACCATTGCCGGCAACCATGAACGGCAGTTGCTCGACGGAAGCCAGGGCGCGCTCGATGTCCTGTCGCGGCCGCTGCTGTCGCCCGAGCACTGGGCGTGGCTCAGGAGCCTCCCGCCCACCGCGACGCTCGCCGATGGCGACGTATTCGCCTGCCACGGCAGCCCGGCCGGGGGCGATCTGGAATATCTGCTGGAGGATGTGCGCTCGGGCCAGCCGGTGCTCGACACGCCGGACGCCATCCGGGGCCGGCTGGCCGGCATTGGCGAAGCGCGGCTCGTGCTGTGCGGCCACACTCATATCGCGCGCATCGTCGCCTCGGGCGCGGTGCTGGTGGTGAACCCCGGCAGCGTCGGCATGCCCGGCTATCGCGACGGCGGGCCCGTGCCGCACGTGATCGAGGCCGGCAGCCCGCTGGCGCGCTACGCGATCGTCGAGCGCCGCCGGCGGGGCTGGTCGGCCGCGCTTCACGCCGTGCCCTATGATTACGAAGCCGCGGGGCGCCAGGCGGAGGACTGGGGATTTCCCGGCATCGCCAGCGCCGTGCGCACGGGGCGGATGCCGGCGGCGTAAAGATCGAACGGCGTGGCGGTGGCCAGCATCACGCCTCTTCCACGCGCCTCCGCTCCAGCTTCGACGCGAACGCCGCCGACTGCATCACGATCAGTACGCCGATGCGTGGATCGAGGATCGGCAGGGTCTTGCCGAAGCACTGGACCGCCGCCCACGCGCTGACCGCCGGCCAGATGCGCACCGGCGCGGGGAAGGCCGTGCCGCCGAGCTTCGCGAAGCGGCCAACCAGGCAATCCTGCACGAGCGGCCACACCGCCTTCAGCAGTTCGTGGATCGGCAATAGCGGCTGGTGGCCCGGCCCGGTCGACGGGCGCCCTTCGTCAGCCTGGCCCAGCGTCGCCGCCATGGGGCTGAATATCTCGGCCGAGGTCGGCACCTGCGCGGGCGGAAGGCCGTTGGCCATGGCCGTGCCCGTCAGCAGACGCCACAAATTGGCGTTCGCCGGCACGGCCGGGCCGGGGCCGCCATAGAACATCTCGTTCAGCGCATCGCCGGCATGGTAGGTGAATCCGTTCGCGGCCTGCAACGTCAGCAGCCGGTCTCCGGCGATCGCTTCGCCCAGCGCGACGCGCTCGAGCACGGCGCGCTGGCAGCAATAACCGCACACCGCGCCCGCCGCCGCCAGCAAGGTCTCGGCATGCAGCCGCCCGTCGACCGCCAGGCGGATCGGCAGATTCTCGGTGAGATGCGCAAAAGCGAGATTGCCCGCGACCATGTCCGGCGTGCCCTGCCACGGCATCGCGGCGCCCGATCCACCACCCTCCCCACCGCCGCCACGCGGCGACGGGGGTGGGGATGGGGGCGGGGGCGGTGCGCTCACCTTCCGGCCGAAGAGGGGCTTGTTCATCGGGATGGGATAGGAAGGAAACGATAAGCTTTGGTATATGTCCGCATCACCAAGGCGAGACTTCGATCGGCCCTTAACCGGTTGGCGACGTAGCCGAGACTATCGTTGCGCCGGCATCGAAGGATCGGACCATGTGGCGCTGGCTGGTGATATTGCTCGGGGGCATCGTGATCGCGCCGCTTGCGCTGGAGTCGTTCCACCGTACGGGCGGTTCGCCGGCGCGACATCGCGATATGGGGGAGACCATAGCGCCGGAGAAAATTCACAGCAGCTGGGGCAAGCGGCTCGATCCGCGCGGCGCGATTCCGAACAGCGGCTTCAAGGCGTTTTATTTCAGCCGCGACAATCCCGGCAGGGTGGTGTTCGAGGAGAATGTCGACAGCATCGCCATCAAATATGCCTGGGCCGAGTTCCATCAGATCAACTCGCCCCAATTCGGCGCCTATTGGGTCGGCAAGCTGAAATTCTCCAGGCCCGTTACCCGGCAGATCAGCGTCAGCCAGAGCTGGGCCAAATCGCGCATCCTGATCGACGGCGAGATCGTGTTCGACGAAAGCAATGACAGCAGGACATTTTCCCACGATTTTTCCAGGGGAGAACATGTCATGGAAGTGGAGTTCATCAACAACTGGCACACGGTCGAATATAAAGTGACCGTCGATGATCGTGTCGACACGATCGAGGATAGTCAGATTCCCGAATATATCGCGGACAACGGCAAATATCCTTCGAATCTATATTATGTCGGCCTGTACGAAAGCGCATCCCGGGACACGAGTGTGAATGTCACACTGCCGCACACCGGAAAGCCAGTGGCGCTCTGGCTGACGTCTTACGAAGCGATCGACTGGAACATCCTATCGTCCGATGAGGTATCCAGTGTGATCGTCAGCTCATATGCCCCCGGAACGCGCGTGCGGGGGACGCACGTGTCTCGGGTAGCGCGGATCGGCCGGGCGATCGGCGTTCACAGCGAGACCAGACGGTGCAGCTGCGCCGGGGGCATGTTCCACTGCGAGGATGAACGGGATCTGGAGGATGTCGCGCGCGCGCTGCGTTCGGTGACGAACATGGCGCTTACCGGCTACGCCGTGAAATACAGTGCATCCGAACTAACGATACGCCCTTATGGCCGGGACGACGAGCGCCGGATTCTGGACCAGCGCGCGGCGAGCGAAGCGGCGCGGAAAGTTTGCGTGGGCAACGCAAATCCGAACTTCGACAAGCTGATGAACTGAACACGTCCCGGATCGCCGGCCTCGAACCCGGGAACCATGCACCACAGCCTGCCGTTCCTGATGTCGAACTCAGGGGAAGGCACGCGTCATGATGAAGTCCAAGCCATTCATTATCGTTGCCACGATCATCGCCGCCATCATCGGCGCCTGGGTCGGCATGAACATGTTCAGCTCCGGCTTTGCGCTGTTCGTCGCGATCGCTGGCTTCGCGCTGATCGGATACCTTATCTATAACGCCCTGCGCCGGAATCGCCGCGTCGAGACGGTCAGCGCCGGCGAGCGCGCGCGGATCCTGGCCGAGAGCCCCGTCGCGGGCGCGCGGGCGCTGATCTATCGCGAGGGCTTCATCGGCAAATTATCCGGCTTCGACATTTCGATCGACGATGTGCCCTATGCTCAGCTCAGGAGCCCCCAGTCAGTCGCGATCGATCTGGCGCCGGGCGATCATCACATGCTCGCCAGAGTCGCCGGCAAGAATCAGCCGCCATTCGCCTTTTCGGTCGGTGCCGGGGAAACGGCGGTTATCCGCATCGGCATGGGTATCGCCGGCCCGGAGATCTCGCGCGACGAGGGCATGCGGATACCCGCGAAGCTGGCCACGATCCCGATGGTTCGCCCCGACACGGCCTCTGCGCCGGGCCTGGCGCCGGCCGGCAGTTTCGCGTGATCGCGGGCCGACATTGCTCCGTACCTGACGCGTGAAGAGCATGACGATCCCATCCCCGGATGAGCGAGCCGCAGCAGGGCGTGGCACAGAGTTGTCGCGCCGACTCGTGCTGCTTGGCCTGATCGCGGCGCCGCTGGACGGGCTGGCGGCCGCCCGTCCCCGACGAACCGCAACGGCCCTGCTTGCCGCGGCGCGACGGCAGATCGGCGTGACGCTCACTTATGATCCCAGTTATACCGGCCTCGCCTTCCCGAATGGCGACGTGCCGCGTGCAAAAGGCGTCTGCACCGACGTGATCATCCGGGCCTATCGCGACGCGTTCGGCATGGATCTGCAGTTGCTGGTGAATACCGATATGCGCAGCGGCTTTGCCGCTTATCCGCGCCGCTGGGGGCTGAAGGCGCCGGACCGCAGCATCGATCATCGCCGCGTGCCCAATCTCGCGGTATTCTTCGCACGCCAGCATGCCCGGTTGCCGATCCCGCAGGACCCGAACGACTGGCAACCGGGCGACATCTTCACGAGCCTGATCGATGGGCGCCTGCCCCACACCGGCATCGTATCGGATCGGCGGCCCGGTGGCCGGGCGGGCTATGTCATCCACAATATCGGCAACGGCACGCGCGAGGAGCTGGCGCTGTTCCAATATCCGCTAACGGGTCGCTATCGCTGGGCGCTGGATGGCTGAAAGGACCGTTTGTCCGCTCTCCGATTGCGAACCTGACCAGGCTTGGTAAGCCAGCACGCATAGTCGGGAGGTGCATTTGGTCGATTGGCAGAAGCGCGATGCCAGGGCAGTGAACAGGCGCTACGAGGTGTTCGCCGATTATTTCCAGTTCTATCTCTGGGATGCCGGCGAGCGGCCCGATCCGCCGGTGGATTTCACCGAGGAAGACATCGAACGCCGGATCAAGGCGGCCTCCTTCATTGTCGTCATCCAGCCCGTCCGCAATATGACCGTCCCCGTGGAGATCACAATCGCGGACGCGCCTCCACCGCTCGCGCCGGACGATTGGGATCACATCGTCGAGGCAAGCATCGAGCTGCCCTCCGGCCGCCTTGAAATTCACGAATGCACGGGCGGATCGATCGACATCATCTCCGTCCCGCCCGGAACCTACCGGATGAGAGCATGCTTCGGCGGCCTGGACAGCCTGAGTGACGATGGGCTGGATGGTGACGATCTGTACCGGATCAGCCTGTGGCCGGCTCCCTTTGCACCGGTCGAGATACGGAAACACCATGCGGAGCCCGGCTGACCGGCCGTGCCGGCACATCCTGCACCGCGACGCCCTCGCTCATCTCGGGGACCCGGGCCATGACGCGGCCGTCCGGCGCCACGATCGCCGTGCAGCCGAAGCTCACCAGGTCGCCACTCGCCCCCGTCACGTCGGATGATGCAATCCAGCATCCGGTCTCGCGCGCACGATCCTTCAGGTTCGCGAGGCTCTTTTCCCGCCAGCGTTCGGCCGTTTCCGGGCGAAGCAGATTGTTGAGCGGATAGAGGACCAGCGCAGCATGCTGCTCGGCGATGCGCCGCGCGGCATCTTCATGGTTCGCATCGTTGCAGATGTTGATGCCGTAGCGGGTCCCCGCTTTCAGAAAGGTGGGAAAGGCGCTGCCGGCGGTGACGCCCGGTTCGTTGGGATGGGCCTTGTCATATCGGCCGACGATCCGGCCGCGCGCGATCACGAACGCGCTGTTGACGACGCGCTCTCCCGAAAGCGCGAAAGCGCCGATGACCAGCGTGGCCCGGAAAGCCGCCACCCGGCTGCACAGAGTGGCCAGGGCATGATCCGATGCCGCGCGGGCGCGCGACCGGATCGTCAGGGGATCATAGGAATGCCCCAGCAGGAACGCTTCGGGAAACACGACCAGGTCCACCGCTTCTTCGTCGGCCCAGCGCAGCCGACGCGCCACGATGTCGCAGGTCACTTCGGCATCATCGGATATGGGTGAACATTGTACGGCGGCGATACGCATGGGACACGGCCTAGCGCACTTGCAGCTGGCGACGAAGGTCCCTGTTGAGCCCCTGTTACGGAGGGTGCAGCCAGCCTTCGCCCCCAGTTGCGCGAACGACCAAAGGGTATCAGAGCAGCCTTCACTCGATTGGGGGGCCCGAACGGTGAATATAGTCAAACTGGCCGGCATCATCGTCGGCGCCGCTCTCCTTTGCGCGGCGTCTCCGCCATCGCGGACCGATCCGGCGCTCGACAGGGTGCTGGCGACCTTCGACCAGGACGAGCACCCCGACCTGCGCGGGGTCGTCGTGCTCCGCGACGGTCGCGTGGTGGCGGAACGTTATTATAATGGCGAAACTGCTGACACGCTCCACGACGTCCGCTCGGCCGGGAAAAGCGTGACCGCGCTGCTGCTCGGTATCGCCATCGATCGCGGCAATATTCGCAGCGTCGCCGATCCGGTCTCGGCTTATTGGCCCGAATCCAGCGGCAGCGCGATCGGGGATGTCGTCCTCAGCGACGTGCTGACGATGCGGTCCGGCCTGGCGGCGTTCGACGAGGATCCGGCATCGCCGGGCAATGAGGACAAGCTGGATGAGGCGGCCGATCCGCTGGCGTTCCTGCGCGCCGTTCCCCGCGCCGATTCGCCGGGCTCGCGCTATCGCTACAACTCGCTCACGGCCTATACCGCCGGCGTGGTGGTGGCGAAGGCGACCGGCGGGACGATGGCCGATTTCGCGCGATCGTCGCTGTTCGGGCCGCTGGGCATCACCCGCTGGAGCTGGGCGGCGGACGCCGCCGGCTACACCAAGGGCCAGGGCAATCTGTCGCTCACCACGCGCGGTTTCGCGACGATCGGGGAGATGGTGCGCGGCAAGGGCCTGTATCGCGGCCGCCGGATCGTCAGCGCGGGCTGGATCCGCGATGCGCTCGCGCCGAGAGTCGCGATCGCCGACAGCGACCCCTATGCCGATGGCTATGGCTATTTCTGGTACTCGAAGGTGCAGCAGATCGGTGGAAAGCCGGTCGCCGTCTCCTTCGCTTCGGGCAATGGCGGCAACAAGATCTATGTCGTCCCCAGCCGCCATATGGTGATCGCGATCACCTCGAGCGCCTATGGCCGCGGCTATGGGCAGCGACGGTCGGAAACGATCCTCAAGGCAATCCTGTCGGCGGATGGCTCATAACAGGGGCTATGCCGGATCGAGGATGCGGGCACGCCTCAATCGTCGGCAACCGCTCTCGGGCTCAGAAAGCCATATGTGCAGACGGGGCTGACGTCGCCGGCAAGACAATCCGACCAGCGAAAGAGCTTTTCTATCTCGACCACAGGGCCGGTGCTGCCGCCGCCGCCCATGCCGATATAGGCCGTGCCGGTGATCCTGCCGACGATCGTGACGTTGGTGAGATCTTGCACCAGCTCCGGGTCGTAAGAGCCAGTCGTGCAGGCGTTGAAGGTCTGATTGGTCGCATCGGGCGTCCAGCGCGGTTCGCCGGCATCGCCGCTGACGGCATAGATGATCGTCAGGCAAACGCCCTTGTCGGTTGCGGCCATGTGATGCACGGCCCCGGCCCATCGGATGCGTTTGCCGAGATTCCGCGCCTCGATCGCCTGATCGGGAGAGAGCCGGGCGGCCTGGATCGTCCGCAGCACTTCCGTCTCGGCCGGACCGGCGGTTGCCCAGGCGGACATTGGGCTCGCCGCCGGCTTCGCGATTTCGTTCTGCGCGGGCGGGATCGACGAGCTGACGCACCCAGCCAAACCCACGCAGCAGCAAAGCGCGCCGGATATCGATCGGTTGAACCGTCCGATCGGGTGACGTCGCGCTCGCGAGAGGGGTTTGGCGGTCATGGTGGCGCCCTAAGCGCCCCGGCAAGGGAACACAATTCGTCCAACGGCCTTCTGAAGCGTCCGGCTTCCGGCCTGTTCCCTCTCGAACCTGCCGGACGGTTCTCAGACGATGCCGACGGCGGCAGGTCCGGCCTTGCCCCCTTCAGACATTCTTTGCCGCCACCGCCGCGAGTTCCTCGAGATCGAGATCCAGTTCCAGATTGTGAAGCGTCTTGTCGTCGATATCGCCGGCGCGGTGCAATCGAACGAGTTCGAGGCGCCCGGCGGCGACGGCGGCAATCACCAGGTCGAAGTGCCTGGCGATATTCTCGGTAAACGCTGACTCGTTTTCGGAATATCTCGCGGTCTGCCTGGCCCGAAGGCCGTAATTTTCGAGCAGCCGTGGATGCAGGGGGCTGCCATCGGGACCATAGGCGCTGCGTTCCACGAGCTCGAGTTGCGCCTGCGCCATCGCTGCCTCCGCAGCGCCCAGGTTCAGGCGCGCCGGCGGCGCCGTCTCGCGCAACCCCGCCGCACGGATCACCAGCCCAAGCGTCGTACCCTGGAGCAGCACCGTCACCAGGATCGCCGCGAACGCCGTTACCAGCATCAGGTCCCTTCCCGGCATCGCCTCCGGAAGCGTCAGGGCGACGGCGAGGGTGACGACGCCGCGCATGCCCGCCCAGCTCATCACGGTGGCGGCACGCAAACCCAGCGGAGGCTTCGCGACCAGCCCTGCGCGATGAAGGAGCGCGAGAACACCGTCGCTACCGAACACCCAGAAGAACCGCGCAAGCGTCATCGCCAGCACCACTCCGAAAACGGGCACCGCCATGTCCGCCCAGACGGTCTCTACACCGCCCACGCGATCGAGCACGCCGCGCAGGGAAAAGCCGATCAGGATGAACACCAGGGCCTCGAACAGGAACACCATCACCTGCCAAAAGGCGGTGCCGCGCATTCGCGCGTTCGCGCTGAAGACCACGTGCTGGTACCAACCGCAGACCAAGCCCGTCGCGACCGTGGCGATCACGCCCGAAGCATGGACCGCCTCGCCTGCAAGATAAGAGGCCCAGCAGACGATCATCGAGCTGATGATCACCAGCATATCGTCCTTGAGACGCCGCATCAGCAGCACCCACGCACCGCCTATCGCGCCGCCAACCGCGACACCGCCAATGGCGAGGGTCATGAAGCTCATGCTCGCCTGCCCGGCATCGAACACGCCGGTGAGCGCAGCGGCGACCGCGAAGCGAAACAGTACGAGCCCTGTTGCGTCGTTGAGCAGGCTTTCTCCCTCAAGCAAGGTGATCAGGCGACGCGGGAGCGTCACGCGCTGCAGCACCGCCCGGGCCGACACCGCATCGGGCGGCGACACGATCGCGCCCAACGCAAAACAGGCGGCCCAAGGCAAGGCTGGCGCCAGCATATGCACGACGACACCCACCACCAGCGTGGTGAACAGCACCGCCCCGACAGCAAGCGACACTATGCCGCCGATGTGCCGCCTGAACGAGGCGATCTCGGTGAAATAGGCACCATCCATCAGCAAGGGCGGCAGAAATAGCACCAGGACCAGTTCGGGATCCAGCGCCACCGCGGGCAAGCCCGGCACGAAAGCGAGCGCTCCGCCGCCGACGAGCAATGCCACGGCGGGCGGAAACCCGACGCGCGTCGCCGCCCAGTGGAGAACCAGCACCGCGATCAACAGCGCGAATATCAATTCGAATGTCTCGACCGGATGCACAACAATCTCCCGATAGCCTGGCACCTGGGCGCCTCGTCGGGGTGGCTGTCGGTGATCGGGGACGGCTCGGCAATCGCTCTTTTGACGATCGAGCACGCCCGACGCCCATCGCAAGCGCGGATGACGCGGTCCGATGGTCAGTGGCGCACGTCAATAATGGACTTATTTGCCGGTCGTTGTCGGATCCACGGTCCAGCCACGATCGCTCGGCGTCACAGGGATGGAGCATCCGCGCGAACAAACCGGGTCTGGCGACCACACCACCCGTCATGGTCGCTGTCTTCTTCACTTTCTCGACAATGATCGACTTGATAGGTGCAGTCAGCCTTGCTTGCGACTTCGGCTCTGCAGGCAGCGGCACGGACCCTGACGCGCGACATCCGGTTCATTGACGTCGTGTCCGCCACACCGACTATCTGTAGCTGGTCGAGCAACACGATACCGCTCTCGATCCGCGCGATCGTCCTTGAACTGGGAACGGCGTTGTCCCCGTCCATGCCGATAAGGGCCAGAACGGCGAAAGCTATGGGCATGAGTTTGAATCTCTCACAAACCTGTAATGCGCGCAAATCGCCATCAGGCAAGTGCGGGTGTGTCAACCAATGCTGCGGTGCCAGCCAAGAGCAATGAAGGGGGAAAGCGCCTTCATGTGTTCGCCATCTGCGATATCGTCCTACCCCCCAATTTCGGCCGAAGCCGTCGTCCACCCGAGGCCCGGAATCGTGATCGATCGTTTCCCCGCCAGATCGACCCGCGTCACGAAGATGTTGCGGCCTTCGATATAGCTCATCACGCGGCGCGCGCGGCCGAGCGAGCTGGTGCCGTAGGTGCGCGCGACCGCCTCATCGCTCGGGCACGGCTCGCCTTCGCGCGCGGCGCGGGCGACCAGCAGGAAAGCGCCGAGCATGTCGTCGGGCAGCTCATTCGCCGTCTCCAGCGCCTGCTGCCATTCCTCGTCGAGCCGGTCGAAGATGCCCGCGCGCGCCGCGGCGAGGCGGCGGGCAAAGGCGGAGGGGTCGAGCGGCGAGCGCTTCACCCCGGCCATGCGGCAGCGGACCTGGAAATCCTGGAACAGCACCGCGGCGCTGCGCAGCGTCGCCTCGGGATCGTCCATGATCGCGCGGAGCACCTGGACGGTGACCTCCTCCAGCTCCTCGGGCGACTGCTCCGGCGCGCTGTCATGCTCGCGCGGCGGGGTGGCCGCGAGATCCTGCAGCAGCTGCGCTGCCGGCGCCGTGCGCGGCGCGGGCGAGACGCCGGGCGGGAGCATCGGGAACAAGGTGCTGGGCGGCTCCTCTATGCCTTCGCGCAGGAAGGTCATCATGTCGTCGGACGGGGCCTGGGGCAGCGGGGTCAGCACCGGGCTGGAGCTGCGCGCGCTGGTCTCCACCGTGCCGATCTTCACCATCACCGGTCGGCGCGAAATGGCGGGGCCGAGGCCGAGAAAGGTGCCGCGCTGGAGATCGCGGATCGATTCGGCCTGGCGCCGCTCCATGCCGAGCAGATCGGCCGCGCGCGCCATGTCGATGTCGAGGAAGGTGCGGCCCATCAGGAAATTGCTCGCCTCGGCCGCGACATTCTTGCTGAGCTTCGCCAGTCGCTGAGTCGCGATGATGCCGGCCAGGCCGCGCTTGCGCCCGCGCGACATCAGGTTCGCCATCGCCGACAGCGAGGCGCGGCGTATTTCCTCGCTCACCTCGGCGCCGGCCGCGGGGGCGAAGATCTGCGCTTCGTCGACCACCACCAGCGCGGGATACCAATGCTCGCGCGGGGCATCGAACAGGCCGTTGAGGAAGGCGGCGGCGCAGCGCATCTGCCCCTCCATCTCCAGCCCTTCCAGGCTGAGCACGACCGAGGTGCGATGCTCGCGGCAACGCCCGGCGAAGCGGGTGATCTCGCCCACCGAATAATCCACCGCCTCGATCGCGACATGGCCGTACGGCGCGAGGGTGACGAAATCGCCCTCGGGATCGATCACGACCTGCTGCACCTGCCCGGCGCTGCGTTCGAGCAACCGCCGCAACAGATAGGATTTGCCCGATCCGGAATTGCCCTGCACCAGCAGGCGGGTGGCGAGCAGTTCCTCCAGATCGACGCAGATCGCCTTGCCCGCGCCGTCTATCCCCATATCTACCTGAAACGTCATGTCGCAGCGCATGGCGGATCGGCATGCGCAAGGGCAAGCGTTTAGCGCCGGACCGACCGCGCCGCCGCGATCCGATATGGCACGTTGGCCGTCCCACGGCGCCAACGAGCGCGGGCGCAGCTATGCGATTCGGCATGGCGCGCTGCGCAGGACGCTCGATCCGGCCCGTGAGAGTCCGCAAAACCCCTTAGTTCAATTATGCGACGCGTTAGCGCTACCGCCGTTCACGCCGACCGATTTGGAACGCGTTCCTTTTGCGGTGGTGGGATGGGCCGGGGGCGATGCCTCCGGCCCATCTTTTCAGCCCCAGTTTCTCGAGGCGCGACTCAGTCCTTGTCCTCCTTCGGCGCGGCGATGGCCGGCGGCGGCGCTGCCGCGGGCGCGGCGGCGCCGGTGAGCAGGCCGTTGAGCGTGCCGCCGGCCATGCCGATCTCCGCCATCAGCGCATCGATCAGCGGCCCGCCGACGCGGTAGCGCATCGCCGCGGCGACTGCCGAATCCGCCAGGTTGCCGCTGCCATTGCCGCTTCCGTCGGCCCCGCCCCCGTCGCCGTGCAGGCCGCGCGCGTCGAGAATCGAGATCTTGTCGATCTGCTCCATCGGCTTGCTTGCCGCGGCGATGATCGCCGGCAGCGCTTCGAGCATGGCGCGGCGCACCAGCAGCGCGGTCTGCGCGTCGTTCAGCACGTTGGTCGCTTCGTTGAGCGCGGTCTGGCCGGCGGCATCGACCTTGAACGCGGCGGCGCGGCCTTCGGCGCGGGCCTTTTCCGCGTCGGCGTCAGCGGTCGCCTCGGTGCGCAGCGCGATCGCGCGGGCCTCGGCCGCTTCCTTCTCGGCGGTGGCGGCGACGGTGATCTGCACTGCCTCCTCCTGCGCGCGCTGAGTCGCGGCGATGACCGCGACGTTCTTGTTGCGGTTGGCGATCTCGGTCGCCTTGGCGGTCGCGACGCTTTCCTCGGCACGCACGGCGAGCGCGCGGGCTTCGTTGGCGGCGGCGGTGGCGGTCGATTCCTCCTCGGATTTCTGCGCGGTCTGCACAGCCGTGGTGATCCGGGCGAGCTCGATGTTGCGGTCGCGCTCGATCGTCGCCGTCTGCACTGCGCCGTCGCGCGCGATGGTCGCCGTCTGCACCACCTTGTCCGCCTCGGTCTGCGCGACCGTCTGCGCCTGTTCCGCCGAGATGCGCGCGAGTTCGGCGAGCCGGGTCTGCTCGGCCTCCGCCGTCGCGATCGCCGTTGCCTGTTCCGCGCGGCGGGCGGCGAGCGTCTGCTCCTGCGTCAGCCGCGCCTGCTCGGCCGCCTGCGCGATTTCGAGCGACTGGTTGTTGGCATCCAGGTTGCGCTGCTCGATCTCGACCCGATTGGTCGCGACGATGTCGTTGCGGATCTTCTTCCGCTCCTCGATCGTGCGCGTCAGCACGGTCAGGCCCTCCGCGTCGAAAGCATTGTTTTCATTGAAATGTTCGAACGCCGTCTGGTCGAAATGGGTGATCGAGACCGATTCCAGCTGAAACCCGTTCATGTCCAGATCGGTCATCAGCGCTTCCTGCACCTTCTGGATGAAATCGGCGCGGTTGGCGTGGAGATGCTCCATCGTCATCGTCGCCGCGACCGAGCGCAGCGCCGAGACGAGCTTGCCGTCGAGCAGCGACTTCACCGCATCCGGGCTGTTGACCGATTCGCCCAGCGTCTGCGCCGCGGCGGCGATCGATTGCGCGTCGGGCTTCACCTTAATGTGGAACAGGCCGACCACATCGACGCGCAGCTTGTCGAGCGTGATCAGCGCATCCTTGTTGAGGCGCGACACTTCGAGCTTCACGGTGGTCAGGCGGACCTGCATCAGCTCGTGCAGCACCGGGATGACCATGATGCCGCCGTTGAGCACGACCTTCTCCCCGCCGAAGCCGGTGCGGATCAGCGCGACGTCCTTGGTCGCGCGGCGATAGAGCCGGGTCAGGATCAGGCCGATAACGATCAGGCCGAAAAGGATGATCCCCGCATAGATGAGGATGTT
Source organism: Parasphingomonas zepuensis (assembly GCF_036663735.1). Lineage (NCBI taxonomy): Bacteria > Pseudomonadati > Pseudomonadota > Alphaproteobacteria > Sphingomonadales > Sphingomonadaceae > Parasphingomonas > Parasphingomonas zepuensis. The sequence goes on from NZ_JAXOJO010000001.1 coordinate 314,766, forward strand.
CAGTAGTGAACCGTCCAAGAAAGCCTCCTGTTGGTGAAGATCAGATCGGGCGCAGCGTGGTGCTGGCGTCCGGGACGACGAAGAAGGTCGGGCCGTCCTTGCGGACGAGCAATGCCGTCTCGCCCTGGGCGACGACATCGGCGTCGTCATGCGGCTCGACCATGATGTAATGGGCCTGGCCGTGCTGGTCGATCACCTTGGCCCGGGCCGGATGGCCGCGGCGGGCAGTGCCCTCCAGCACGGTGCCGCGGCGCATGATCAGGTCCTCCGCATCGATCACGGTCGATTCATAGCCCGGCATGATCCGCGCGAGCCCGGCCGAGGCAAAGGCATTGGCGACGCCGCCGGCGACGAGCGCGCCGCCGGTCGCCAGGCCCCAGTGCAGCGGCGCGCCGAGCAGGCCCTGCGCGATCTGCTGGATCGCGATGCCCGCGAGGGTGAAGCAGCCGAGCAGCGCGGTCAGCCAGATCAGGATCGGCAGGCGATCGCCCAGGCCGAGCCAGTCGAGCAGGCCGTCGGCATGCGCATCACCGATATGGGGATGCAGGTCGAAACTGCCGAAGCCGAGCCCGATCGCCTCGATCAGGCCGATGCCGATCATCACCACGAAGGCGATGGCGAAGGGCGCATATTCGGGGGTGAGGAACTGAGCGAACATTCCGGGATCATATCAGCTTCCCGGGTGGGACCTAGCGAATCCGGACAGGGTGGTGCCGGTTTTCGGGACGGCCCAACCTGACCCGCCGCGACGAGACCGGAACAATCGGCCCCGCTCGGCCATTGTGCGGCTGGGAAGCGCGGGGGCGACGAACGGAGTTGTTGCCATGAACGCGAAGATCATCGGCGCGGCATTTGCTGCGGCTGCCCTGCTGTCGGCATCGCCGGCCCTGGCCAGCAAGCGCGATACCGCGCGTACCACGGTCGCCGCTGCGGAAGCCAAGATCAGCATGAACGACAAGGCGGCGCTGACCGGCCAGGCGGCCGACATCCAGGCCCGTGCCCGCGCCGCGCTGAGCGAAGCGCAACTGCAATGGAGCCTGAGCAAGGAAGACAAGACGATCGCCGCCGCGACCGAAGCAAGTGCGCTCGCCGATCTCGCCGCGGCGACCCAGCAGAAGCAGGTCGCCCAGGATGAAGCCCGAGCCCAGGAGACGGCGCTCGTCCCGCAATGACCGCGGACCGCCGAACCTATTTCAGGAGAGAATGATGCGTAAATTGATGATGACTCTGCTCGCCGGCGCGACGCTGGCCGTCGGCACGCCGGCGCTGGCCGACAAGACCGACCGCGTGGTGGTCGACCAGTATCGTGCCAAGATCGAGGCGGCGCGAGCCGATCCGCTCGTCGCCCGCTATGGCGCGGCGCAGCTGGATGAAGCGGCCTCGGCGCTGCCCACGCTCGCCACCGATCTCGACAAGGACCGGGCCGACCGGGCTCGTTCGACCATCGTTCGGATCGATGCGCTGATCGCCGCAGCGCGCGCCAATGCGCAGACCGCGATCGCCAAGGACCGCGCCGCCAACGCCGCCGTCGCCAACCAGGAACGGCTCGCCACCAGCGAAGCGCAGGCCGAGCAGGCCCGCACCGATGCCGCGCGGGCGCAGCAGGACGCCGCCGTCGCCCAGGCCGATGCCGCCAAGGCGCAGGCCGATGCCGAAGCCGCGCGGCGCCAGCTTGCCGACCTGCAGCTGAAACAGACTGCGCTCGGCGCAACTTTGGTGCTGCAGGACGTGGTGTTCGAAACGGGCAAAGCCGATCTGAAGCCTGGCGCCGAAGCACGGCTGCGGCCGCTTGCGCAATATCTCCAGGCCAATGCCGCCGTGAAAATCCGCATCGACGGACATACCGATGCGCAAGGGTCCGATGCGGCGAACCAGCAATTGTCGCAGGCGCGCGCCGGCGCAGTGCGCGCGGCGCTGGGCGCGATGGGTGTCGATGCGGCGCGGATCGAGGCAGTCGGGCATGGCGAAAGCGCGCCTGTCGCCGACAACAAGACTGTGTCCGGCCGTCAGCAGAATCGGCGGGTGGAGATTACGCTGATCGGCCAGCAGGCCGGGTAACGGCGCGCGGCGCCGGCACTAAAAATGCGCCGGCGCCGCTGTCGATCAGCGCGTGAAGACTGAGGATCGCGCCTCCTCCCCGGAAGAATGGATGAAGCGCGTGACCGCGTGCACCACCTTCGAGGTGTTTGCGCCGCGTGCCAGAGCAATGTCGCCCAGGACCAGCATGAGGATAGCGGCCAGGATGAACTTCATGATTCGCAGAATAGCGGAACTGGATTAACAAATTACCCACATGGCGGGCGGTAATCAGCCCAGCGGCACAATGAAGCGATCAGCCCCGCGAGACGCCGGGCCGGGTCGTCTGCCGCGCCCATGGCTCGACACCCAATTGCGTCGGCAGCGCCTGAAGCAGCTCGTTCAGCGCCTCGTTGCGCGGGGAGCGGCATCCGCGATCATGGTTCAGCGTCGTCACCGTGCCGTCCGCGGCCGTCCAGGTCAGGTGATACTGCTGAAGATCGGAAATGCGCGTCTCGCACGTCGTTTCGGCCGTCGCGCCGGTAGCGGGGCGATAGGGTGCCAGGCCGGCAGCGGTGCGGTCATAAGCGGTCCGGCCGGCTGCGCGGGTGCGCTGGCCCAGCACGGCGGTGTGGCGCTCGCCATCGAACGCGACGGTGCCGTCCGGCGTGATGCCGAGCTTGTACACCGGGCAGAAGCCGAAGCACGGCCCGACGGAAACCGCGATCGTTTCCAGCGCGGCCGGCGCGCCGGGCCCGGCCTTCGGCGCGGTGGCGCAGGCCGAAAGGCCGCCGATCGCCGCAATGCCGATCAACCCAGCTACTGATGCGAAGCGAAATCCAAGCATGTCTTCTCCCGTCGATACTGCCCGACCGCTACACGGGCCGACCTGAATGACGGGCAACGCGCGAGGGGCTCAGCGGGGCCCGGGGCCGATGATCCTTCCGCGGATCCACGCCGCCACCGTCTCCGCAGCAGTGATCGGGATCATGTGCCCGCCCTCGATCAGGGTCAGCTCGACGCGCGGGACCTCGACCGCGATGCGCCGCCCGTGCACCTCGGGATCGAGGATCGCGTCCTCCCGTCCGAACAGGATCGCGACGGGCACCGCCAGGCCGGCATAGCGCGCCGCCAGCGCCGCCATGTCGGCGCGCGCAGCGGCAAGATCGGCCGATGCGGCATCGAAGGCGCCGGGCCGCAGCACGAGTTGCGCGCCGCCGCGAAGGGCGAAGTCGGCCGGCACCGCCTCCGGCGCGAACACCGCGACGGCGCCCTTGCGCCCGGAGAGCAGCCCTATCGGCGTCGCCAGCGTCAGGGCGACAGCGCGTCGCACCGCGGGAGAGCGGATGGCGATGCCGCGAAACACCGGCGGCACCGCCTCCTGCGGCTGAGTGAGCGGGGAGATCAGCGCGAGCCCGCTGACCTTCTCGGGATGATCGAGCCCCAGCGCCAGCGCGACCGCGCCGCCCAGCGAGTGCCCCACGACCAGCGGCCGATCCAGCTCGAGCCGGTCGATCAGCCCGGCGATCAAAGCTGCCTGAGCCGGGATGGCGGCGGAGGGTGCCGCGGCGGAATAGCCCGCGCCCGGCCGATCGACCAGAATCACGCGGTGATCGGCGACGAGCATATCGGCCAACGCATAGCTGAAATTGCGCATCTGCCCGCCGAGCCCGTGGATCATCACGATCGCCGGGCCATGGCCGCGATCGGTGTAATGAAGGCGCACGCCATCAACGACGACGAAGCTGCCATCGGCGGGGATGCGGCGCTCGATCCGGTGCGCGGCGAGGCGGGAAAACGCCGCGAGACCGGCGGTCAGCGCCACTACGCCCGCCGCGATAGCGCCAATCATGTCGTGTCGCCGCCAGGGCAATGCGCGATGCTCATGGTCTCTCCCGTCGCGGCGCATCCTTTCACAGGCGCCGCCCGGTGTCACGCATCGCGGGCGGACTGACCAACGTCACACGCCTACAGTAGGAAATCCGATCCCGTCAGCGCCATCAGGCCGGTCAGCTGGACCTGGAAATCCGCCACACCATCCCCGTTCACATCGCCCGACACCAAAGTGTTGCCGCCCGACATCTCGTAGCGCAACTGACCCGCAGCCCCGGAAAAGGCAGAGGTGCCGATGAACGCGAAGGCCTGGTTGCCGCCCGCCATGCTGTTCGCGTCGATCGCGGTGAGCGCGATGACGTCGCCCTGGGAATGGACGAAATCGGTGATCACGTCGCGCACCGACGCCGTTGATTCGGAGACGGCGGAGAAAACGAACTGATCGGCACCCGCACCGCCGGTCAGGCGATCGGCACCGGCACCGCCGTTCAGCCAGTCATTGCCAGCGCCGCCCTGGATGATATCATTGCCTTCCCGGCCATAGATCGTGTCTTCCTCACCGGTGGGGCGCAGCGACGGATTGGTGCTGCTCGGCGTGATCGTATCGGCGGCCGACGTGCCGTTGATCGTGCGGCCGTTGACGTCGGTGACGGTGATGGTCAGCGCCTGGGTATCAATCAGCTGCCCGTCGCTCGCGCCCACGACGACCGAATAGATATTGTCGCCATTGGCGTCGTCCGGATCTTCATAATCCGGCACGGCGGCGAACCGCAGCGCCCCGGTTTGCGCGTTGATGACGAAGCGCGCCGCATCGGCACCGCCGACGATCGAATAGCTGGGCGCGGTGCCGTCCGGGTCCACCGCAAGCACCGTGGTGACGGCGGTGCCGTTTTCGGCGGCCGCGATCGACGCGGCGGCGGCGCCTCCGCCGGAGGAGATCGCGATCCCCTCATTCACGTTGAGCACCGCGATCGAAAAACTCTGGGTTGCGCTGAACGCGCCGGACGAGGCTGCCACCGTAACCTTGTACGATCCATCACCGTTCGCATCGATCGGCGCTTCGAAATTCGGCGCTGCGACGAACGCCAGCTGGCCCGTCACTGCATCGATCGCGAACAGGCCGGCATCGGCGCCGCCCGCAATGGCATAGCTGACCGTGTCGCCGTCCAGGTCGATCGCCGCGACCGTCGTGACCCCGGCCTGATTTTCGGACAGGGAGAGCATGACGGTGTCCGCGCCGCCGCCGGAGACGATCTTTACGCCTTCATCGACATTGCCGATCGTGACCGACACCGTCTGCGAGGCGGTCTTGTTGCCGTCAGTCGCCGACACCAGGACGTCATAGACATTGTCGCCGTCGGCATCGCCGGGGGCTTCGAAATCGGGTGCGCCCACCATGCTCAGCGCGCCCGTCTGGGCGTCGATCGTGAAATGGGCTGCGTCGGCGCCGCCCGCGATCGCGTAGCTGATGGGATCGCCATTCTCCGAGATGGCAACGACCAGCGCCGTGGCCGGCGCATTCTCGTCGGCCGAAATCGCCAGCGCCGGCGCGGCGAAGCCCAGCTCGGCTGTCTCGTTTCCGACCGTGATCGCGATCGACCGGTAATCGAAATATTCCCCGTCGGTGGCGCCGACGATCACGTCATAAACATTGTCGCCGTCCGCATCCGCCGGTGTCTCGAAATCCGGCGCGCCGACGAAGCACAACTGGCCGGTGCCGGCGTCGAACGCGAACAGTGCCGCATCCGCACCGCCGGCGACGAAATAGGCAGGCGTATCGCCGTCGATGTCCTCGGCCAGCACGACGGCAGCGACAATGCTGTTTTCCTCGACTGAAGCAGTGGCGCCCGAGACGATCGACAGCCCCTCATTGGCGTTGACGACCGTCACCGCGAGCGATTGCGAATCCGATGTCGTGCCGTCGGCCGCGCTGACGACGACGTCATAGACATTGTCGCCGTCCGCACTGCCCGGCGCTTCGAAATCGGGCGCGGCCAGAAAGGTCAGCGCGCCCGTCGCGGGGTCGATATGAAACAAGGCTGCGTCAGCGCCGCCCATAATCTGATAGACGATCGGGGCGCCGGCGCCGTTCGCGGCCGCGACGATCGTCACCGCCGTGCCATTTTCCGCCGCCGCGACCGCCGCGGTGTCGCCGCCGTCCCCCGAAGTGATGCCGACCGACCAATGCGGTGCGAACACTTGTGCCATCACCTGATCGTCATCGGCACCCGACCCGTTGAGATCGGTCCAGGTCACCACGAAGGAGCCGTCGGCAAGGCCGACGATACCCGGATCGATCTGATCGCCATTCGCCTGGGAATTGACCTGGAGTGGCCCGCCGACCGCCTGGCCATCGGCACCGATCACCTGGACGAAGACGCCACGGCCCGATCCATCGCTGAGTGGCGCACCGTTCGCCGTGAACGCAAGCGCCAGCCCGCCGTCGGACAGCGCCGCGAGCTCCGGGCCGACCGCAATGCCGGAGAGCATGGTGGGCACGTCGATCTGGCTGCCGATTCGCACGCCGGCCGCCGAGAAGATCTGGATGTGATGCGCCGACGAATCATTCCAGGCGACCGCGAAATTGCCGTTGGCGAGCGTGACCACCGAGGATTCGACGGAGGTGGCGGCCACATTATTGACGACGAATTCAGTGCCGACGCGCGTGTTCGCCGCATCGAAGATCTGCGCCTTGATCACCCAGCCGGCGCCGCGATCCGTCCAGGTAACGACATAGCCACCGCCGGACAGCGCCGTGATCGACGAATCCGCCTGATTCCCCACGGTCGCGACATTGACCAGCGTATCGGCCCCAGTCGCGGTGCCGGTCTGATCGAAGGCCCGCACATGGACGCCCGAACCGGTGGTGTCGCCGCCGGTCGTGCGGTTGTCCTCCCAGCTCAGCGCGAATCCGCCATCGGCCAGCGCCGCGATATCGGGCATGCGGATGCTCGATGCGGTGGTCGCAGAAACAAGCGTCAGGAGTGATCCGGTCGCCACACCGCTGGCGTCGAACAGCTGCGCCCTGATCGCGCCCGAGACCATCCACGCAACGACATAGCCGCCATCGGCAAGGTCGGTGACGGTCGGCTGAATGACGCCGTTGCCGGGCGCGACGACCGTCTCGCTGCCCAGCGGCGTGCCGTCGGCGGCGTAGAGCTGCGACCTGATCGACCGGTCGGCCGAGGTGTTGAAATCGGCATCGACCCAGGTGACGACGAAATTGCCGTTGGCCAGTCGGTTCACATCGCCATGCGCCTGCGATCGCGCATAGGTGGAATTGACCGTGATCTCATCACCCAGCGCCGCATATACCAGAGTGTTTTCGCCGCTCATGCCCCGTCTCCGACATCCATGTTCGGACGAGGATTACCGACTATTTGCTTAGAAAGCGTAAAGGCCGAAGACATTGGCGCTGCAACAATAGATGTCGACACTATTGGGCAGCGCCACCTTAACTAATAAGCATCAATGTTACTTTCGATATAGGCGCGCCACGGAGCCGGCCCGCCGCAGGGAGCCGTCGCCGAAAACCGTCGGCGCCGGATCGCCGGAGTGGGTGATCCGAGGGATCGGAGCGTCGATTCAAACCTTCCGCCAGACGCCTTAATCCACCCTTCATGTGCAGCCCAAAGCCCCCCAAACCGCAATCCATTCCCGAGCGCCAGGCGCTCAAACTGCCCGATGGCGGCGCCACCGCGCCGCGTGTCGACGACGATATACGTCGCCGGCGCGCGCTGATGGCGTCGGTGTTCAACGGCATCCTCGGCCCCGGATCGGGACCGTCGACCACGACGGTATTGGGCGGCTGATGGCCTCCCCCACCCCCTTGGGCTCCCCGATCCCGCCCGCCGCGATGCCGGCGATCAAGGAACGCTGCAACCGGCGCCTCGCCGCGCTGAAGGCGGCCCGCCAGCCCTATGAGCCCGAATGGGCGGAAATCTCGAGGTTCGCCCAGCCGGCACGGTCCCGCTTCCTCGTCTCCGAAAACAACCGTAATTTCCGGCGGACGAATGGCGCGATCTATAATTCGCACCCGATCCTGAGCTTCCGCACCTTGGCCGGCGGCATGACGAGCGGCCTCTCCTCGCCCTCGCGTCCATGGTTCCGGCTGACGCCGTTCGATGCCGACCTGGCCGACGATGGCACGGTGAAGACCTGGCTGAGCGAAGTCGAGCGGCGGATCTACGCCTTTCTCGGCGGGACCAATTTCTACGGCGCCGTGAAGGCCGGTTATGCCGAGATGGGGCTGTTCGGCACCGATGCCTGCGTGATGGTCGAGCATGATCAGGCGGGCGCGGTATGCCACGCGCTGACCGCCGGCGAATATTGGATCGCGCTGTCCGACGCGATGGTGCCGGACACGCTGTACCGCCGGTGCTCGATGTCAGTGCATCAGCTGGCGCAGTCTTTCGGACTGGAGACGGCGAGCGACTTCGTGCGCACCTGCTACACCAATGGGCGCTATGACGAACAGGTGCCGGTGATCCACGCGATCGAGCCGAATGACGACCGTGCCATGGGCGTGAAGACGGCGCGCGGCAAACCGTGGCGATCGGTCTATTGGGACGACAATGACGGCCGCGCCGACCGCGTGCTGCGCGTCTCCGGCTATGAGGAGCAGCCCTTCTGGGCGCCGCGCTGGGACACCACCGGCGGCGACACCTATGGCACCGCGCCGGGCTTCGATGCCCTGCCGGACATGCGCGAGCTGCAGTTGCAGACCAGGCGCAAGACCAATGCGACCAAATTCCTGGTGGAGCCCGAAAAGATCGTGCCAGCCAGCGTGAAGCTAACCGGCAACGCCGGCAATATCGTAACGGCGAGCGGGGTCGACGCCGCCGGCGTGATCGTCCCCTACACGATAAACCCGTCGGCGATCGGGGCGATCGCGGAGGATGTGCAGCGCTGTGCCCAGGCGATCGACCGGCTGACCTATGCCGACCTGTTCATGGCGATCACCAACATGGACGGCGTGCAGCCGCGCAACGTGGAGGAGATCGCCAGCCGCAACGAGGAGAAGCTGACTCAGCTCGGCCCGGTGATCGAGCGTGTCAACAACGAGAAGCTCGAAGTGGCGATCGACCGCGCCTTCGGGATCATGGCGAGGCGCGGGCTTTTGCCGCCCGCCCCGCCGCAGTTGCAGGGCCAGCCGGTGAAGGTCGATTTCGTGTCGATCCTCGCCCAGATGCAACGCATGGTCGGGCTCGGCCAGATCGAGCGGACGGTGGCCTTTGTCGGCAATCTGGCGGCACGCTTTCCGGAAGCCGCCGACCGGCTGGATGTCGATGCGATCGTCGACGACTATGCCGACCGCGCCGGTGCGCCGCCGCAGATCATCCGCTCGGTGGGGGACGCCGAGGCGCTGCGCAGCGGGCGCGCGCAGGAAGCCCAGCTGGCGAAACTCGCGGCGATGGCCGGACCGGCCAAGGACGGCGCGGCGGCGATGCAGATGCTGGGGGCGATGGGCGGGGCGCCAGACGGCGGGGGGCCAGCGTAACTTCCTTCTCCCCCTGTGGGAGAAGTCGCGCGAAGCGCCGGATGAGGGGGAGTGGGGCCCGCACCATTCACCGCTGTCCCCCTCACCCTTCCTATCGCTGCGCGATGGGCCCCTTCCCTCTCCCACAAGGGGAGAGGGAGATCAGAGAGGCACTCATGCTCGAAAAAACCGACAAGCTCGTACTGCTCGAAAACGCGCCGTTTCGCCGCTTCCTGCTCTCGCTGGTCCAGACCGCCGGCGTGTTCGACGCGACCGCGACCGTGGCCGACGGTCGGCACCTCTATCTCGAAGGCCGGCGCTCGCTCGCGCTCGAGATCCTGCGCGATCTGGACGACGCCCAGCCGGTTTCGCTGCCGGCCGGAATCCCCGCGGCGACCTTGATTCAAACTCTGCACGAACTGGCCCATTCCACTCGCAAGGAGAATGCCCTTGAACGACGAAACAGCTTTGCCGAACCCGGAGACGACGACGCCTGAGGCGGACGACGGCTTCGACGATTTCGAACCCTCCGCGCTTGCCGGCGATGCGCCGGACGACGCGGATTTCACCGAGGATGATGCGGTGGAGGCCGCGCCTGGCATCCCCGACAGCTACCAGCTCACGGCGCCCGAGGGCCTGACCCTCGATCCCGTGGCGATCGAACTGGCCACGCCGGTCTTTCGCGAACTCGGCCTCTCCAATGAGCAGGCCAACAAGCTGATGCCGGTCGCCGGTCAGTTCGCCCAGGGGCTGATCGACCGGCACCAGCGGCAGATGCTCGGCCAGGTCCAGGCCGATCGCAAGGCGTGGCTCGACAGCGCACGAGCCGATCCGGAGATCGGCGGCCAGCATTGGTCGAAGACGATCGGCACCGCGGCCAAGGCGCTCGACGCGCTCGGCTTCGTCAAGGGCAGCCCGTTCCGCGTGCTCCTCGACGAGAGCGGCCTGGGCAACCACCCGGAGATGATCCGCGCCTTCCAGCGGGTCGGCCAGGCGATCGGCGAGGACGGGTTCGAGCGCTCGTCCGGCATCCAACACTCGAAGCGGGACAGGGCCGAGACGCTCTACCCCCAGGATACTCCCCAAGAAAGGTAAGACATGGCGACCATCGGCAACAGCTTCATCAACCTGATCGATCTCTACAAGGGCGCCGGCGGCGCGGACGCGCAGCTCGGCGAAGTGGTCGAGGTGCTGCGGCAGCTCAATCCCGTGATGGAGGACGCGGTGACCGCGCCTTGCAACCTGGGCACGAGCCACCGTCACACCATCCGCACCGGCCTGCCCGACGTGACCTGGGGGCGGCTCTACCAGGGCATTCCGCAGAGCAAGTCGACCACCCAGCAGGTCGAGGATACCACCGGCTTCGTCGAGGGTCTTTCGACCGTCGATACCCGGCTGCTCGACATCTCCGACAATCCCGGCGGCGTGCGCCTGTCCGAGGGGCGCGCCTATCTCGAGGCGATGGCGCAGGAGGTTTCGCGCGGCTTCTTCTACCACAACACCACGACCACGCCGGAGAAGTTCAAAGGCCTGGCCGCGCGCTATTCGAACCTCGGCGGCGGCGGAGCCGGCAACCAGATCATCAATGCCGGCGGCGTCGGCGCCGACAATACCTCGATCTGGTTCGTAACCTGGGGCGACGACTATACCACGCTGATCCACCCCAAGGGCTCCAAGGCGGGCGTGGTGCGCGAGGACAAGGGCGAACAGCGCGCCACCGACGGCAACGGCAACGTCTATTATGTGAAGGAGGAGCTGTTCCGCCAGCATATCGGCGTGGCGGTGCGCGACTGGCGCTACAATGCGCGGATCGCCAATATCGACGTGTCGAACGTGATGGCGGGGTCCATCGACCTTTACGGCTTCATGCGCCAGGCCTGCTACAAGCTGCAGGGGCGGCGGGCGGCCAAGCTGGCGTCGAACGTCGCGGCGCAGGGCCGCACCGTCATCTACATGAACCGCGACATGCTGCAGGCGCTCGATGCGCTTGGCACCAGCTCGACCAACGGCGCGCTGATGCTCAAGCCGATGGAGCTGCAGGGCGAGGAGGTGCTGTCCTACCGCGGCATGCCGATCCGCGAAACCGACGCGCTGATCAATGCGGAGAGCGTGGTCAGTTGAGCAATGCCTGCTCTTCCCTGCTTCCCCGGCGAAGGCCGGGGCCCCGCGGGGAAGGCAGCCGTCACTTCGCGCAGCGCCAGCCAATTCGCCTCCCCCAACTGGGCCCCGGCCTTCGCCGGGGAAGCCAAAGAGGAACAATGACATGATTTTCGACGCCACCACCCTGTTCTCGAACGCCCAGGCGGTGACCGCCACGGCACCCTCGACCAACATCATCGATCTCGGCGCGACCGGCACCGTGTTCGGTGCCGCCAGCGCCATCGTCCGCGATATCGGCAAGGGGCGGGAAATCACGCTCCGCGCGAGCGTTGTCGAGAGCTTCAACAACATCACTTCGCTGAGCATCGGCATCGAAACCGACGACAATGCCGGTTTCGCAACGCCGAAGACGGTGTGGACCTCGCCCGCGTACACGCTGGCGCAGCTCGCGGTGGGCGCGACGCTGTTGCTGCCGGATTCACTGCCGGTCGGCACCGACGAGCGCTATCTGCGGCTGAAATATACCGTCGCCGGCACCGCGCCGACGCTCGGCAAGATCACTGCCGGCGTGACCGCGGGCAACCAGACCAACCCGTGACCGCGAAGGGAAGCGCCATGAAGCAGCCCCGCGCCTATATCGCGCCGCATGACGTCTATACCGGCGGCGAGTTCTACCGCCCGGGCCAGCCCTTCACCACCGACGGACCGCGCGGCGCGGCGTGGCGTCCGATCGCGGCGGAGCGGACCACACGCGCGCGCCAGGCGGCATCGGCATAGCCATGCGACGGAAGCGGGCCACGTCCCCGCTTCCGTCGCACCCGTCGCTTGGTCGACTCTTGGACGCAGGCGCGTTGTCGTATCCGGACATATCCCGCACCCGTGGGCGACCCCAACTGCGGAACATCCCATGGCAACCCAGCTCGCGCCGCGCGCACCGACGAAGACACGGGAATTCCACAACCACCATTTCGATTCGACCGTCTGGAACGACTTCGCCTTTCGCGACGACGATATCGTCATCGCCACCTACGCCAAATCGGGCACCACCTGGATGCAGCAGATCGTCGCGCAGCTGATCTTCAACGGCGATCCCGACGTGAACGTGGCAGAGCTGTCGCCCTGGATCGATCTTCGCGTGCCACCGAAGCAAGAAAAGCTCGCCGCGGTGGAGGCGCAGACACACCGCCGTTTCCTCAAGACGCACCTGCCGGTCGATGCCCTGCACTTCGACCGCATCGCCAAATATCTCTATATCGCGCGCGACGGCCGCGACGTGCTGTGGAGTTTCCACAACCACCATATCAACGCGACGCCGGAGTGGTACGCGCTGCTCAACGACACGCCTGACCGCACCGGCCCGCCGGTGCCGCGGGCGGACCCCGATATCCGCCGCTATTTCCGCAACTGGCTGGACAATGACGGCGATCCGTTCTGGCCGTTCTGGGAGAATGTACGCGGCTGGTGGGCGATCAAGGACCAGCCCAATGTGCTGCTGGTGCATTTCGAGGACCTGAAGCGCGACCTGCCCGGCGAAATGAAACGCATCGCCGACTTCCTCGAGATCGAGATCGACCGCTCGCGCTTCCCGCAGATGGTCGAACATTGCGGTTTCGACTGGATGAAGGCGCACGCGTCCAGGGCCGCGCCGCTGGGCGGCGTGTTCTGGGACGGCGGCGCCGAGACGTTCATCAACAAGGGCGTCAACGGCCGCTGGCGCGACACGCTGAGCCTGCGCGACGTCACCGATTACGAGATGCGCAGCGTGGCCGAACTCGGCCCGATCTGCGCCCGCTGGCTGGCCGGCGGGGTACGGGCGGTCTGACGCCGATTTTCCGGGCCCGCGCTGCGCGCGCAGGCGTTGGCGGGGGACAAGGAGAATCACCCCTATGCCGATCCGCCCGCTCGCCCGCACCACCCCGCTGATCGCCCTGTTGCTGCTGGGGGCATGCGGCGGCAAGGCGGAGGGCGATCCGGCAGCGGCCAACAGGACGGCCTTCGTGCCGCCGCCAGTCGTGCCCGCCAAGGCGCTGCCCGGCCTGGCGCCGGACACGCCCGTCACTGCCTATATCGGCCATTATCCGAACGATCCGGTCGGCGGCGTGCTGTTCTTCGACCGCACCGACGTGTCGCAGGCGCTGCTCGACGCCGTGCGCGACGGCACGGTCCGCGCTCAGTTCCGCGAATCGCGGGGACCGGAAAAGCCGATCTTCGCGCGCGGCGAGCGCGTGGCGGCAACTGGCTGCACGCCTGAAGATTGCAGCGGCCGCAGCTGGACCTTCCTGTTCGATCCGGCGACCGGCACCGGCGAGGCCTGCCATCGCGACGCCGCGACGATGGGCAATTCGAGTCGATGGCTGGTGCACGGCACGGCCTCGACCCGCGCCGGGCCGTGCCCGGGCGCTTGACGGAACGCGCTTCACCCTCTGGAAAAACAATTCGCAACGGTGCATTCAGGCGCCCTCCAGGCTTGGCCCGTCACGCGGCCGGCGATCAAGGAAGAGGTTCATATGAGGTACGTCGCGGTCCGGTCGGTTCTTTGTCTTTCCCTCCTGTGCGCAGCGCCGGGCGTGGCGCTGGCGCAAAAGGAGAAGGCGCCGGCAGCGCCTGCCCCCAAGATTTCCAAGGAAGCACGACCAGCGCTCGCAGCGGCGCAGGAAGCGCTCAAGAAGAAGGATTACGCCACCGCTGCCGCCAAGCTCACCGAGGCCGAGGCCCTGGCGAAGAGCAATGACGACCGTTTCACGATCGGATCGATCCGGCTCGATCTGGGCAAGGCGCAGAACGATACGGCGATGCAGGCGGCTGGCATCGAAGCCGTGCTCGAGAGCGGTTTCCTGCCCGCGGCCAATGTCCCCATGTTCAGCACCGCAGCGGGTCAGCTGGCATATAACAACAAGGACATGGCCAAGGCCGACAAATATCTGACCCAGGCAATCGCGAGCGGCTCGACCGACCCGGGCGTCTATGCGCTGCTGATGGAAGCGAAGATCGGCGAGAAAAAGCCGGCCGAGGCGATCGAGGTGTTCGAGAAGGCCGTTGCAGCAAAGCCCGGCGGCGTTCCGGTGCCGCAGGACTGGTATGCGCGTGCGATCGGTGTCGGATATCAGGCGAAGCTGGCGCCCGAGGTGGAGCGCGTCACCCGGGCGCGGGTCGCGGCCTATCCCAGCCCGGTCAACTGGCGCGACGCGCTGATCAGCTATCGTGAGCTGAACAAGGTCGACACGCAATATTCGATCGACCTGATGCGCCTGTTGCGCGTGGTGAAGGGGTTGAAGGGGCAGAACGATTATCTGTCCTATGTCGAGGGCGTGTATCAGAAGCTGCCCGGCGAGGCCTCCGCGGTGCTGGCCGAAGGCGTGGCGAGCGGCGACATCGTGCTCGCGACGAACATGACCGCGCGCGAATTCAACGATGTCGTGAAGACCAAGGTCGCGGGCGACAAGGCCAGCCTGGCCGCCGGCGCTACGCATGCCAAGGGGCCGAGCGGCACCGGCCCGATCGCGCTGGCGATGGCCGACGCCTATTTCGGCTATGCCGATTATGCCCCGGCGATCGAGCTGTACCGGGTCGCCCTGGCCAAGGGCGGCGCCGATGCGAATGTCGTCAACACCCGGCTTGGCGCCGCGCTGGCGCTGAGCGGCCAGGCCGATGCGGCCAGGGCGGCGTTCGGGGCCGTTACCGGGCCGCGGGCGGGGCTGGCCAAATACTGGCTGGTGTGGATCGACCAGCAAAAGGCCTGACGGACGGTGCGCGGGGCGATCGCGCCCCGCGCAACCGCTCCCCGCGCGGCGCGTTGGACGAGTCGTTCGCATTTCTTTGCAAAGGCACGCCATGACGCATCAACGCCCCCTGCCCGACGCCGCCGTCTCGCCCTACCCGATTCACCCAGCCCCGATCGATGAGGCAGCTGAGCCGGTGGCCTTCACTATCCCGACACGCGGTGAGGACGAAGCGCCCCGGCCGGGTGCAAGCCTGGTCGATCGGTTCGCGCTGCCCGAGAACCTGCCGTTGAGCGTGATCGGCATGGGCGCCGCGATCGGGCTGGGCGTTGCGGCAGTGGTCGGCGCGGTGCTTTACGGCCGGCGCAAGCCACAGCCGGAGGCGGAGCCGGCCCCGGCGCCGCGCCCGCGGCGCTCAGCCCGGACCGGCAAGGCAGCTGCGGCCGGCAAGAAGACCGCGGACGACAAGACCAAGCGTGGCACGCCCGATCGCGTGCGGGTCGCGGGCGGAGAGCCCTATGAAGTCAATTATTTCGCGCGCAAGCACGGCCTGACGCCAACCAGGGCGCGCGCGATCATCGCCCAGGCCGGCTCCGATCGCGCGAAGGCAAACGCGCTGGCCAAGGGCGACAAGGGCAAGGCGTAAGCTGACGGGTCCGCGTTGCGACTGCGGCGCGGCCCCATCTTCCAAGCTTGAGCTGATTCTACCTTATGACGTGGTATCGAGGATGGCCTCGGACGGCGCCTCGATCAGCGAGCGCACCCGCGCCGCCAGGGCGTCGATCGCAAAGGGCTTGGTGATGATCGCAGTGCCCGGATCGAGGAAACCCGGCGCCAGAGTGGCGTTTTCGGCATAGCCGGTCATGAACAGGATCTTGAGGCCGGGACGCAGTTCCCGCCCGGCGTCCGCAATCTGGCGGCCGTTGAGCCCCGGCAATCCGATATCGGTGATCAACAGGTCGATGCGCTCGCGCGAGCGCAGCAGTTCGAGTCCTTCCGGCCCGTCGCTCGCCTCGATAGCGCGGTAGCCAAGCTCGGTCAGCACCTCGACGATCAGGCTGCGCACGACCGGCTCGTCCTCGACGACCAGTACCAGTTCAGCCGCATCGGTCGGCGCGGCGGACGGCCGATGGGCCTCCGGCTCGTCGCGGTCGATCGCTCCGAAATAGCGCGGCAGCCACAAATGGAAGCTGGTGCCCCGGCCAGGCTCGCTTTCGATCGTCGCATAGCCTTCGGACTGGCGCGCGAAGCCATAGATCATCGACAGGCCGAGGCCGGTGCCCTGGCCGAGCGGCTTGGTGGTGAAGAAGGGTTCGAACGCGCGCGCGATGGTATCCGCATCCATGCCGGTGCCGGTGTCGGTCACGCTGATGCAGACATATTGGCCGGGCTCGAGATCGCGGTGTTTCGCCGCCGCGTCCAAATCCGCGTTCGCCGTCTCGATCGTCAGCCGGCCGCCATCCGGCATCGCGTCGCGTGCATTGATGACGAGATTGAGGATCGCATTTTCGAGTTGGTTATGATCGCACAATGTCCACCCCAGATCCTCAGCCAGGACCAGATCGAGTTCGATCTGCTCGCCGAGCGTGCGGCGCAGCAGATCCTCCATCGACGCGATCAGCGGATTGGCATCGACCGGCCGAGGATCGAGCGGCTGGCGGCGCGAGAAAGCGAGCAGGCGGTGCGTCAGCGCCGCAGCCCGGTTGGCGGCATTGGTCGCGCCCGCCAGAAAGCGATCGACACCGTCGAGTCGCCCCGCATCGAGCCGCCGCTGGATGATCTCCAGGCTGCCGGTGATGCCCTGCAGCAGATTGTTGAAATCATGCGCGATGCCGCCGGTGAGCTGGCCCACTGCCTCCATCTTCTGCGACTGGCGCAGCGCTGCCTCGGTCTCCGCCAGCGCCTCGGCGGCTTCCGTCTCGGCGGTGATGTCCCGGCCGAAGGTATAGAAGGTCCCGCCCTCGGGGACCGTGGTCCAGGCGAGCCGGCGGCGGCCGCCGTCCTTGGTCAGGAACACGCGCTTCGTTTCCATGACAGAGACGCCCGTCGCGAGCTCGCTCAGCGCCTCGCGGCTGGCCGGAAGGTCCTCCGGCGCGACGAATTCCTGGATATGCCGGCCGATCGTCTCCTCGGCGGTCCAGCCGAGCAGCTTGGTCCAGGACGGGTTCACCGCGGTGATCTGGCCGCCGATCGATGCGACCACCTTCACCACCGGCGACAGACTCCAGATCCGTTCGCGATCGCGCGCGAGGCTGCGCTCTTCCGTGATGTCGCGCCCGACGGCATGGACGCGCCCGGCATCGGGCACAGCCGTCCACTCGAGCAGGCGATAGCCGCCGTGCTTGCGGGCATAGCGATTCTCGAACGCCAGGGTGGTCGCGCCGGACGCCAGCAATTCCATCTGCGCCGCCGTGACCGCGACGTCGTCGGCGTGGAGGAAATCGACGATGTTCCGTCCGACCATCTCCTCTTCGCCCCACCCGAGCAGCCGCGTCGCCGACGGGTTCACCGCCGTCACCACGCCGTCGAAGTCGCACACCAGCATCAGATCCTGCGACAGCATCCACAACCGGTTACGGTCGCGCAAACTCTCCGCTTCCGACAGCTTCTGTTCGTGGATGTCGGTGTTGGTGCCGATCCAGCGCAGGATCCGGCCATCATCGGCCCGGATCGGCACGGCGCGGACGAGATGCCAGCGATATTCGCCGTCGGCCCGGCGGATCCTGAATTCGATTTCGTAATCGGCACCACTCGCGAGCGACGCCGCCCATAGCGCCTCGGCGTGCGCGCGATCGTCGGGATGGACGGTGAATATCCAGCCGTCGCCCGCCAGCTCGGCCGGCGACGCGCCCGTATAATCGAGCGTACGCTGGTTGAACCAGTCGATCCCCCCGGTCGGCGGCGACGTCCACACGTGATTCGCCATCGCCTGGGCGAAGGCGCGAAACTGGGCCTCGCTGGCGTTTATGGTCTCAAGTCGCGCCCGTGCCTCATATTGCCGCAGCCGTGCGCGGAGCGCCGAGCGCGCCAGGCTGACCAGCGTCGTCGGATGGAACGGACGTTCGAGAAAAGTGACGTTGCCGAGCGTTTCCAGCAGGCGCACCGCACCGGGATTGCGCTCCAGCCCACCACCGCGCTGAGTCAGCAGGATGAAGGGGAAATCGGACCATTCTTCCTGCTCCCGCAGAAAGGCGTCGAGCGGATGAAGGTCGGCGCCGCGCAGCGCCTCCTCCGTCACCAGCGCGAAGCCGGCCCCAGCCCGAAGCTCGGCGACCAGCGCCGGGAGATCGGGCGAGACGAGCGCTTCGATCCCGGCCTCGCCCAGCATGGCAGCGGCAATGGTCGCATCACGGCCAAGTGGGGCAAGGACGATCGCCCATTGGGGGGCGGAGGTCCGATTCATGCGGGGATCACGCTGGCGCGACCTCCCCCGCGGACTGGCCGATCAACGACGGAATACCACGCAAAACACCCTGAAACGCGGTGAGCGGTTCGCCGAGGGTGATGCCCTCCGATCCGATGCGGAACTCGCGGATCGTGTCCTCGTGCGGGCCGGTCCGCTTCTTGACGATTGATATCGCCCGTCGCACGCGGCCCACCGCCTCGAAATAGCGCAGCAGGACGACGGTGTCTGCGAGATAGGTGACATCCACCGGCGACTTCATGTCGCCGACCAGGCCGTGCTGCGCGACCGTCAGGAAAGTCGTCGCCCCCTGGCGATTCAGATATTGCAGCAGTTCATGCACGTGCAGGATCAGCGCCTGCTCCTCCGGCATCGCCGCCTGATATCCGTTGACGCTGTCGATCACCACGGTGCGCGCGTCGTGCGCTTCGACACAAGTGCGCACGCGCTCCGAAAATTCGCCCGGCGTCAGTTCTGCGGCATCGACCTGTTCCAGCGTGAGCGCCCCGCGTTCGATCATCGCTTCTAGATCGATCCCGAGCGCTTTCGCGCGAGACTTGAGCAGCCCCAGTTCCTCGTCGAACACGAACATCGCCGCGTGCTCGCCGCGCGCCACCGCATCTGCGACGAAGGTGAGTGCCAGCAAGGATTTGCCCGTGCCCGCCGGGCCGATGATCAGGGTGCTGGATCCCCGTTCGAAGCCGCCGCCGAGCAAGGCGTTGAGTGGCCCATGCTGAGTCGGCACCAGATCGCGCGTGAAGCCGGTCTTGTGCTCGGCCGATACGAGCCGAGGAAAGGCTCGCACGCCCCCGGTCTCGATCACGAAATCATGATAGCCGCCACGATAGCGCTGCCCGCGATATTTGATCACCCGCAGGCGGCGGCGCTCGGCGCCATAAGTAGGCGACAATTCCTCCAGCCGTATCACCCCGTGAGCAACGCTGTGGACGGTCTTGTCGAGTTCCTCAGTGGTGAGATCGTCGAGCATCATTACGGTCGAGCCGTGGCGCGAGAAATAGTGCTTCAGCGCCAGGATCTGACGGCGATAGCGCAGCGAGCTCTGCGCGAGCAGCCGGATTTCGGACAGGCTGTCGAGCACGACGCGGTCGGGCTTGATTTGCTCGAACGCCTCGAAGATGCGCCTGGTGGTCTCGCCAAGCTCGAGATCGGACGAATAAAGCAGGCTCTGCTGCTGATCGTCGTCGAGCAGGCTTTCCGGCGGCACCAGCTCGAACACCTCGATCTTCTCGTCCAGTTCCCAACCATGGGAGCGCGCGCTTTCACGCAATTCTTCCTCGGTTTCGGACAGCGTGATGTACAGGCAGCGTTCGCCCGCCGCCGCGCCTGCCATCAGGAACTGGCTGGCGATCGTGGTCTTGCCGGTGCCGGGTGTGCCCTCGACGAGATAGAGGCGACCGCGGGTGAAGCCGCCTGCGGTAATATCGTCGAGCCCGGCAACACCCGTCGCCGCCTTGTGGCTTCGCGTACTCATCATGGTTCCATCATTGACGGCGCCCGGATCGGACGCAAGGGATCATCACACCAAGCCTTAGGGCCTGCCCACATGGTGCGCCTTAACATGGACGTAGTCGGCCCGGTGCGGCCATGTGAGGCGGTCAGGTCGACCGACGGTCTGGTCATACCCGGGATCAACCCGCGTCTCCGAAAATGGTTGCGGCCGCGCAACGGCGTGCGATCCATACGCAATATGCCCAATTGAGCGTGCCCGGACGAGCGTGCATCGCATCGGCCTCCGGTTCGCCGGTTCCTCATCGGACGAGGTCGCCATGATTCAGCAAGCACGCAAGGTCGTCATCATCGGGGGCGGCGTCGCCGGCCTCTGCGCCGGGGTATATGCCCGGAAATGCGGTTATGAGGTCGAACTCCTCGAACAGCATGACAGCCCGGGCGGGCTCGCGACGCGCTGGCGGCGTGGCGATTATGTCTTCGAAACCTGCCTGCACTGGCTGCTCGGCTCCAACCCCGACGGCGCGCTGCACGAGGAATGGCGCGAAGTCTGCGACGTGGATTCGCTCACCTTCCTCCAGCACGAGGAATTCATCCGGGTCGAAAGCGAGGACGGCAAGGCGCTGCACGTCTTCGCCGATATCGACTGGCTCGAGGCGGAGTTGTTGACCATCGCGCCTGAAGACGCCGAAGAGATCGGCAATTTCACTACCGCGATCCGCCACCTGATGGACGTGCCGATCCCCGACCCAAGCGCCGGCTGGCCGGAAAAGGGCCTGGCATTGCTGCGGACCCTGCCCGAAATGCCGCTGTTGTGGCGGCTCTCGCGCATCACGGCGCAGGACTATGGCGCCCACTTCACCAATCCCCTGATCCGCCGGTTCTTCGGCGAGGGTGCATCGGCCCAGATGGCGGTGCTTGCGGTGACCTTCGCGCTGGCGTGGCAAAGCGCGCGCAATGCGGGCTATCCGATCGGCGGCTCGCAGGCGGTGATCCAGTTGATTGCCGACCGCTTCGCCAGCCTGGGCGGCACCCTGCGCTGCGGCGCGACGGTCGAGCGCATCCTCGTAGAGGACGATGCGGCGGTGGGCGTCCGGCTGGTCGGCGGCGAGACGATCGCGGCCGACTGGGTGATATCGGCCGCCGACGGCCATGCCACGATCTATGATCTGCTCGGCGGCGCCTATACCGATGCGAGCATCGAACGCATATTCGAAACCTATGTGCCCTTCCCATCCTATCTCCAGGTCTCACTGGGCATAGCGCGCGACTTGTCGGACGAGCCCGGTTACCTGACGCGCGTGCTCGATCGGCCACTCGAGGTCGATCCTGGGACCATGCTCGAACAGGTTGCGTTCCGGCTGTTCCATTATGATCCGACCTGCGCGCCGGCGGGCAAGACCGCCGTCACCTGCTTCCTGCCGACCCGCAATTTCGCGTACTGGACGGGCCTGCGCGAGGATCACCCCGAACGCTATCATGCGGAAAAGGACCGCATCGCCGAGGCGGTCGTCGCGATCCTCGAGCGACGCATGCCCGGCATCGCCGCCGCGATCGAGGTGACCGACGTATCGACGCCCGCCACCGTGATCCGCCTCACCGGCAATTGGCAGGGCAGCATGGAAGGATGGCTGATGACGCCGGACACCGGATTCGGCGACTTGCCCATCACCCTGCCCGGCCTCGACCGCTTCGTCAGGGCCGGCCAGTGGGTCCAGCCTGGCGGCGGCCTGCCCGGCGGGCTGATGACGGGGCGGGCGGCAGTGCAGGCCATCTGCCGCGTGGACCGGCGCGCCTTTTCGGCCTGAACCCCCGCTTCAGGCCGCCACGCCGCCGGCCAGCCCCACGCCATCGAACGCCGCCGGCGGTTCCGCCAGCACCGTTTCGGGGCAGCAGCGCGCGATTGCCTCGATCACGGCGGCCAGCGCCGCCGCATCGGACGGGAAAGCGAGATGCGCGCAGGCCACTTCGATGCTGCAATCGGCTTCGCCGGCGCCGCCACGGGCGGCCGAGACCGGGATGATTCCGTCGCTGCGCGACCAGATCGCAGCGGTAGGCACCGGTGGCTTCTCCGACAAGGTGCACGCGATCGGCGGCGCATCGACGCGGTGGCCGGCGATCCATTCATACACGCGCGCAAGCATCGTCGCGCTCAGATCGCCGGAAAAGGGGCTGCCGAGCGTAATGACTGCGCGGACGCGGTGCGGCGCGGCCTTGGCATATTCGCGCGCGATGAGGCCGCCGAAGCTCCACCCGAGCAGGATAACCGGCCGGTCGTCCCGCCGCTGCACCTGATCGAGGCGGCGATCGAGCCGTTCGAACAGATCGGCCGATGCGCCCAGATTGCGCCCCAGCCCCCAGCGATAGGCGCGGTAGCCCGCGCACAACAGCCCGAGGCGGAGCGGCCGCATCGCCGCATCGGTCGCCAACAGGCCAGGCATCACCACGATGCGCGGTCCGCCCCGGCGGGCGATGCGCCGGCGAAGCGTCCGGCCTTCCGGAACGACGCTGCGGACGAGCAGCCAGCATTCGCGAAGCATCTGCGCGGCGGCGTCGTACGGGGATTTACGGTCGGCCGGATCGTCGCAGGCAGCTATGGTCATCACGGTCGAACGTTCCTCCCGCGGCGAAGTTGCAAAACGCAATGGTCGCGCCGCGATGCGATGCCGGAGGTCATTTCCCTTGGCAGGCGCGGCCTGCTATAGCGCCGGCATCGCCATCGGATCGAGCATCCGCTGAGCGGCTGAGTGATTCCATTTGCGCTCTCGCTCCCTGCTCCGGACCGTTCCGACACAGGCTTTCGCCGACGCGGACAACTGCCCGTTTTACCGTGGAGGATCGCCGTATGTCACGCGCCATGAACGTCAACATCGACCAGGCCGAGGTGATCGCCCGCTGCGCCAAGCACAATGCAGCGATCAGCGCGATAGAACCCCTGCTTTCCGGCGGCACGCGCGTCGTCTTCGTGAATGCCGACGGCGCAGCGGTGATGCGCGCGGCGTTTGGATCAAAGGTGATCGACGGGGTCGTCAGCCGAACCAAATGGATCAGCGGGCAATAGCTGGAGAGACGCCAGTCCTCGGCACCTTTCGCATTCCAAATCGAGCAAGCGTCTGTTAGGGGCGCCAATCGCCGGTGCGACAGATTCTCCGCCCAGAGGGAACTGATGGGAAGCGGCATCGTTGCGTCCTGTATTAAGGGGACCCTATGACCGAGCCGCGTACCGATCAGTCCACCAGGGGGACTGCGGCGCAGGGCAACGGCATCCTGCCGGTGCTGATTACCTTTGCGCTGCTGTTCGTTCTTTCGGCCGCCGTCTGGTTCGTGCTCGACCGGATCAGGGTCGACGAACTTCGCACCGCGGCGGTGCCGCAGGCCGGCGCAGAGCACCGCGTTGCGGCGCCGGGAACAAAGGCCCGGACGCAACGCGTTGCTGCGCAATAACGGCGTAGCGCACCGTCACGACCCTGCCACCACGGCCTTGCCGGACATTACTTCGCGCACCGCGCGGGCGAGCTGTTCATCGCGAAAGGGTTTGGCGAGCTTTGGCCAATTTGCCTCCGTCTCTGCGGAGATTTCCGCATAACCTGAGACAATGAGCACCGGCAGACTGGCGGGCAGCACGGCGGCAAGCTGCGCGCCCGTCATCTCCGGCATGGCATAATCGGTGACGACCAGATCGACCTCGCTCCCTTCGAGGAGAGCGAGCGCCTGTCGGGCGGACGTCGCCTGCAACACCCTGTGCCCCATATCCTCCAGCATCGCCGCGGTGTTGGTGAGCACCAGCGAGTCATCGTCCACCGCGAGCACGACTAGCGGGTCCATTGCCCGCGGCGCGACTTTCGCCACCTCGGCGGCCTTCACGCCGACGGGTTGGTCCTGCGATATCGGCAGCCATAACTCCGCCCTGGTGCCCTTGCCGGGCCTGCTCTTCAGGATCAGCCGACCGCCGCATTGCGCGGCGAAACCATGGACCATCGACAATCCCAGCCCGGTACCCTTGCCCACGCCCTTGGTCGTGAAGAACGGTTCCATCGCGCGCAGCAGCGTAGCCTCGTCCATACCTTCGCCACGATCGGCGACGGACAGGCGGACATAGTCCCCCGGCGCCAGATCCGTGTCGCGCCCGACCCGCTCCTCTTTGCCTTCGATCATGATGCGTCCGCCGCCCGGCATCGCGTCGCGCGCGTTCACCACCAGGTTCATCAGCGCGAGCTCCAGCTGGGATGGATCGGCATGAACTGCGCGCAGCATCAGGGGGAAGTGAGTCTCGATCGATATTCCGGCGCCGATCGTGCGGTGGAGCAGTTCGGCCATACCGCGCACCAGCGCACCGACGTCTACCGTCTCCGGCTGCAATTCCTGGCGCCGCGCGAAGGAGAGCATGCGCTGTGTAAGCGTCGCTCCGCGCTCGGCCGCGCTCATCGCATTGTCCAGGAAACGCCCGATCTCGGCGCCCTCCCCCAGGCGCCGCCGCGCGAGATCCAGGCTGCCGATGATCACCGCGAGCAGATTGTTGAAATCATGCGCCACCCCGCCCGTCAGCTTGCCGATCGCATCCATCTTCTGCGCCTGGAAGAACGCTTCCTGCGCCTGATCGAGTGCCTGCTGGGCTTGGCGACGCTCAGTCAGATCACGTGTGATCTTGGCGAAGCCGATCAGCTTGCCCTCGGAATCCAGGACCGGGTCGATCACCACTGAGGCCCAGAAGCGCGTACCGTCCTTGCGTACGCGCCAGCCCTCCGCCTCGAACCGTCCTTCGTGTTCCGCCCGACGGAGGGCGGCGGCGGGCAGCGCGGCCGCTCGATCCTCCGGCGTATAGAAACGCGAAAAATGTTCTCCGAGAATCTCGTCCTCGCGGTAGCCCTTGAAGCGTTCGGCGCCCGCATTCCAGCTGACGATCGTGCCGGCCAGATCGAGCATGTAGATCGCGTAGTCGGTAACGCTCTGCACAAGCAGGCGGAACCGCTCCTCGCTCCGCCGCAGCGCCTCGTCCGACGCGCGCCGTTCGGTCAGGTCGCGCGTCACCTTGGCGAAGCCGATCAGCGATCCGTCCGGATCGCGGATCGGATCGATCACCACATTGGCCCAGAACAGCGTGCCGTCCTTGCGTACCCGCCAGCCCTCGGCCTCGAACCGGCCTTCGGTGTCGGCCGTCGCGAGCGCCCGGGCGGGAACCCCGGCCTGACGCTCTTCAACTGTATAGAAACGGGAAAAATGCTGGCCGATGATCTCGTCGGCGCGATAACCCTTGAAACGCTCAGCGCCGGCATTCCAGCTTACCACCACACCGGTGGGATCGAGCATGTAGATGGCATAGTCGGTGACGCTCTGCACGAGCAGGTCGAAGCGAGCGCCCGTCACTACCTTCGCCTTGTCCGCAATGCCCATCACCCCCCGATCCGACCACCCCGGACTTTATGTCCGCGGAAACCTAATAATATCCCCAGCCAGCCCAACCAGCGTTGGGGGCGATGGTTCCCGTAAAGGGGCAGCGGCGCTTCAGGGGATTGCCAGCGGTGCGTGCTTGCGCTCTCATCGTCGCCGTCATGTCGGGGGTCGAGCGATGCAACGGGATGAGGCCTGT
This sequence comes from Parasphingomonas zepuensis, assembly GCF_036663735.1. Lineage (NCBI taxonomy): Bacteria > Pseudomonadati > Pseudomonadota > Alphaproteobacteria > Sphingomonadales > Sphingomonadaceae > Parasphingomonas > Parasphingomonas zepuensis. The sequence goes on from NZ_JAXOJO010000001.1 coordinate 340,370, forward strand.
GGTTTCGTGCGCGACGTTTTCGCCTGCCCGGCCGATGTCGCCGAGCAGGTAGTCGATCGTGGGCGGATTCGCGCCTTTGCGCGCACCGCCGTCATCGTACGTCAGGGCGACTGGCTGACGCTGACGTATCTGCTTTTCGTCGGGCGGGCGCACGCTTTGCTGTACGGCGCCGAGGGACAGATCGTGCTGCTGCACGAGTTCGGGCCGGGCGACCTGTTCGGTGCGCTCGGTGAGGCAGATGCGGCGCGGCAGGATGCCGATATCGTCGCGATCGACGATATCAGGACCCTGACGCTTGAGGCGGGTGAACTGGTGCTGTTGGCTGGTCGTTACGCCTGTGTCGGTCTCGCGCTTTCGCGGATGCTGCTGCAGCGGCTGCGCCAGGCCACTGAACGGATGTACGAGCGCACTGCGTTATCAGCGGTTGGTCGGGTCAATGCCGAACTGCTGCGCCAGGCGCGGGGCGGCGTCGATCTGACGATCCGTCCGGCACCCGTCATCGCAGAACTCGCGCTCCGCGTGGCGACGACGCGCGAGACGGCGTCGCGCGCGATCAATGCGCTTGAGCGGCGTGGCATCATTCGCCGCGACGGCGACGGACTGACGGTCGTCGCGCCGCACCGGCTGGAGGAAATGATCCTATGAAAGCGGCCTGAGCGCGAACAGGTCGATCGGTGCGGCACCCGCCGGCGCGCTGAGCTCCCCGATGAATTCCGTGCGGAATGCCTCAGGCGCCGCGACGGCCAGCGCCGCCGCGAAATCCCCGGTGATGCAGGCGGTACCCGCCGGCGCCGAGGCCGCAGCGGCCCGCGCCAGATCGCGCGCGCGCCCGATCAGCCGCGCCGAACCGCTGAAGGGATCCCGCAAACATTCGGCGATGCCATATTGGCCGCCGACGCTCAGCATCGCCTCCGCCAGAATCCCCGCGGCCGCGGCGGCCTGGCCGATATCGTCATAGGCAAGGACGACATCGTCTCCGGTGAAGCTCGCCGCCATATCCGGCGTCGGGCACCGGTCCAGCGCAGCCTTGATCGCCTCGAGCCCGGCCTGCCGAACGTTCTGGTCGACATCCGTCGCCGGAGCGCGAACCGCCAGCGCGGCGGCGCGGCGGCGCGGCGCGATCGGTACGGTCCCGGGCGCTACCTCGACATCCTCACGCGCGGCGCGGACGACATGCTGGCGTCGCCCGGTGCGCGCCCAGGCATCCCGCGACCGCGCCGACGCGCCATCGGCTGCGTCATCGTCATCGGCCATAACGAGTAATTGCACGCCCGCGCTCGCAAGCAGGCGCGCGTTGATCAGCGCGGCCCCCATCGCGATCTCGTCGGCAAGGGCGATCATGGCCTCGTCGGGCGGAGACGGTGCCGGCTCCACCGCCCGCACCGTCTCGGCGGCGGCGAGCGCGGCATCGAAGCGCCGGCGCCATTCCGGGCCGTGCGGATCGACCGACAGCGCCGCGAAGCCATCGACACCGCCCGGCAGGAGGACGTGCAGCGCCGCGCCGCGCTCGATCAATGCCTCGGCGACGATGATGTCGGCACCGGCCGCCAGCGCGCCGTAACCGAAGCCGACGCGTTCCTGCTCCAGCACCGCCGCGATCTTGCCCGATAGTGCGGCCGAGGCGGAATCCGCGCGAAACGCCATATGCCCGCCGAAATGGAGCGAGCGCGGCGGCCGATGCGCATCGAGCCAGGTCGCGTCGAGCCCCTGTTCCGCAAGCACGATGGCGAACTGGCGCAACGTCGAGGCATGATCCTCCCAGGCGTGCGGCGCGAGCGCCATTGCGTCGGCCAGGGCATCCTGCGCGTCCTCGTCGCGGCCGAGCAGCAACAGCGCCTCGGCACGAGTGGCGGCACGATAATAGGGCGTCTCGGGCTCGTCCGGCAGGCGCTCGATCCGGTCCAGCACCTCCTGAGCCAGCAGGCGCGAGGCATCCGGATCGCCGCAGAGCAACGACAGGGTGGCGGCGTTGATCAGCGGATAGGTCGCCCCGCCCAGCTCCGCGGCGCTGCGATACGCGGCCGCCGCATCGGCATAGAGCCGCCGACGCGCCGCCCCCGACGAGCGCAGGCCGAGGTCCTTGAGCAGGCGCCCCTTCACCGAGAGGGCCGCGGGATCGCTTTCCCGGCCCGGCAAATCCATCGCAGCGTAGAGTTGCCATGCCCGATCGAGCGCGCCGGCACGGGCATGGGCAATCACCGACAGCAATTGCGCACGGTACGCTGGCTCCGTGGTCATGAGCGCTCGATCATGGGCAGATCATCCTCGTGTTCCGTCGAACCTCGGCGCCCCACCATTCCGGATTCCGGATCGGAGCCAGTCGGCATGATAGTGCGCCTGGACGTGCTTGACGATGCCCCAGGCGCAGGTGCCGGGCACCGACCAGTCGCCCGGATGGGAAACTGGCCGGGATCATGTGTTCAGTCTTCGGATCGGTCGGCATCGGCCCAGCGCTAACAGCATGGCGACGGCCGCGAGCGTGACGGCCGTCACGCCGCCATTTCGGCACCGCGCCCCGGGGATTTGGCGAACCGTCCGAAAGAAATTTCCAACCACGTCGAAATATCTTAATGGGGTGTTGCCGATTGTTTCGGCGAGCGCGCCCGCGCAATGCCGACGCGACGTTTCACGTCGATGGCAGATCGACTTGCCGGGTGCGTGCGCCGTTTCGGGGACGCCGGGTAGCGCCGGCCGGGACAGGGGGATGAGGCGCCGATGCCGATTGCTTTTCGACGGTCCTCCCTCATGCTGGTCGCCGGCACCATCCTGGCCCTTTCGGCCTGTTCCGGATCCGAGGAAAAGCCGGCACCGCCGCTGCCCAAGGTCACCGTCGCCGTCCCGTTGCAGCGCGACGTGGTCGACTGGGACGAATATGTCGGCCGGTTCGAAGCGATCCAGGACGTGGAGGTGCGCCCGCGCGTTTCCGGCACGATCGATCGCGTGCTGTTCGGCGACGGGGAGCGCGTCCGGTCCGGCCAGGCGCTCTTCATCATCGATCCGCGCCCCTATGCCGCCGCGCTCGCCCAGGCGCAGGCCCAGTCGGCCAAGGCCAATGCCGCGCTGATCAACGCCCGATCCGAGCTGGCGCGCGCCGACAAGCTGCTTGCCGCCCAGGCGATCAGCAAGGAGGAATATGAGACCAAGCAGGCCAATGTGCGCAGCGCCACCGCCGATCTCGCGGCGGGGCAGGCGAACGCCCGCACCGCGGCGCTCAATCTCGGTTTCACCACCGTCCGCTCGCCGATCACCGGACTGGTATCCGATCGCCGCGTGAGCAAGGGTAATTTCGCACAGGAAGGCACGACCATCCTGACGCGCGTCGTCTCGACCGATCCGATCTGGTTCTCATTCGAGGGCGCCGAAAGCTTCTACCTCAAATATCTCCGCCAGGCGCGCACCGGCGAGCGCGGCTCCTCGCGCAACACCCCCAATCCGGTCGAGGTGCAGCTCGCCGACGAGACCGGGTACCGGTGGCGCGGCCGGATGGACTTCGTCGACAATGCGATCGACACCAATTCGGGCACGATCCGCGCTCATGCGGTGATCGCCAACCCGACCGGCTTCCTGACGCCGGGCATGTTCGGCCGCGCGCGTCTGCTCGGCTCGGGCACCTATCGTGCGATGCTGGTGCCGGACGAGGCGATCATCACCGATCAGACCCGCAAGCTGGTCTATGTCGTCGGCAAGGACGGCAAGGCCGCGCCGCGGCCGGTGGAAACCGGCCCGCAGGTCGAGGGGCTGCGCGTCATCAAGACCGGCCTCGCCCCGACCGACCAGGTGGTGATCGAAGGGATCACGACCCTGCAGCCGGGCATGGCGGTGAAGGCGACGACCGGCAAGCTGAAGCCGCGCGCCGCCGATACCGCCCCCACCTCGCAGCCCGGGACCGCGCCGCCGGCGTCCGAAGCGACGGTGGATTGATCTGGTGAAATTCCCCCATTTCTTCATCGAGCGACCGATCTTTGCCGCCGTCCTGTCGGTGCTGATCGTGCTGTTCGGCCTGGTCGCCTATCCCGGCCTGCCAGTCGCGCAATATCCCGAGATCGCCCCGCCGACCGTGGTGGTGACCGCCAATTATCCCGGCGCGACCGCCGAGACGCTGGCCGAGACGGTCGCCGCGCCGCTCGAGGAATCGATCAACGGCGTCGAGAACATGCTCTACATGTCCTCCTCGGCGACGGGCGACGGCGCGCTGCAGATCACCGTCACGTTCAAGCAGGGCGTGAATGTCGATCAGGCGCAGGTGCTGGTGCAGAACCGCGTCTCGACCGCCGAGCCGCGCCTGCCCGCCGAGGTGCGCCAGGTCGGCGTGACCGTGCTGAAGAACTCGCCCGACATCCTGATGGTGATCGCCCTCACCTCACCCGACGGATCGCTGACGCAGCAATATGTGTCCAACTATGCGACGACTCAGCTGATCGACCGCATGGCGCGCATCCAGGGCATTGGCGGCGTGCGCGCGTTCGGCGGCCGCGATTACAACATGCGCGTCTGGATCGATCCCGATCGCGCGGCATCGCGCAACCTTACCGTCGACGAGATCGTCGCGGCGATCAGCGCGCAGAACGCGCAGGTCGCCGTCGGATCGGTCGGCGCACCGCCGTTCAACCAGGGCGGAACCGCCTTCCAGCTCGGCATCCAGACCAAGGGCCGCCTGTCCAGCCCGGAGGAATTCGGCGAGATCATCGTCAAGCGCGACGATCAGGGTCGACTGACCCGTCTGCGCGACGTCGCCCGGGTGCAGATCGGCGCGCAGGATTACGGGATCAACGCTTTCCTGTCCGGCAAGCCGATGATCGGCATCGCCATCACGCAGCTGCCGGGATCCAACGCGCTGACCACTGCGGAAGCCGTGAAGGCGGACATCGCCGAAGCCGCCAAGAGTTTCCCGCCGGGAATGGCGTACAGCATCCCCTATAACCCGACCGAATATATCGAGGCGTCTATCGACGCGGTGTACGAGACTTTGTTCGAGGCGATCATCCTCGTCGCGCTGGTCGTGCTGCTGTTCCTGCAGAGCTGGCGCGCGACGATCATCCCGCTGATCGCGGTCCCGGTATCGCTGGTCGGATCGCTGGCGATGCTCGCCGCTTTCGGGTTCAGCCTGAACAATCTGTCGCTGTTCGGCATGGTGCTGGCCGTGGGCATCGTCGTCGACGACGCGATCGTCGTGGTCGAGAATATCGAGCGGCTGATGGAGGAAAAGGGGCTGACGCCCCGCCAGGCGGCGCATGACACGATGGACGAGGTTTCGGGCGCGCTGATCGCGATCGCGCTGGTGCTGTGCGGCGTGTTCATCCCGACCAGCTTCATCCCCGGCATCTCGGGCCAATTCTATCAGCAGTTCGCGCTGACCATCGTGTCCGCGGCCGTGATCTCCGCCTTCGTATCGCTGACCCTGTCGCCGGCGCTCGCGGCGATCGTGCTCAAGCCGCGGCATGAAAGCGAACCGCGCGCCGGGGTGCTCGGATGGCCGACGCGGTTCGCGCAGGGCTTCAACCGCGGTTTCCAGCGTCTGGGCGAGCGCTTCGGCAAATTCACCGCGCGCGCCGTCCGCGCGCTGGCGCTGGTCGGCATCGTCTATGCCTGCCTGATCGGCCTGGCCGGCTGGCGGTTCAGCGTGACGCCGTCCGGCTTCATCCCGGCGCAGGACCAGGGATATCTGATCGCGGTGATCCAGCTGCCGCCCGGCGCCTCGTTGCAGCGGACGACCGAGGTGATGGCCCAGGCGACGAAGATTGCGCTGGCCAACAAGGCAGCCCAGGGCACGGTCGCCTTTGCCGGCCTGGACGGCGCGACCTTTTCCACCGCGCCCAATGCCGGCGCGATGTTCGTTCCGCTGAAACCCCATGGCGACCGGGAGAGCGCCGACGAGGTCGCGAACGAGCTGCGCGGGGCATTCGGCGCGATCAACGGCGGCAATATCCTGGTCGTGCCGCCACCACCGGTGCGCGGCATCGGCACGGGCGGCGGCTGGAAGATGCTGATCGAGGATCGCACCAATCTGGGGCTCAAGGCGCTCGAGGCAGCGGCCTTCCAGATGATGGTGAAGGCCAACCAGACCGAGGGCATCACCAGCGCCTTCACCACCTTCAACAACCGCACCCCGCGCCTGTTCGCCGATATCGATCGCGAGCGCGCCGAGCAGCTCGGCGTGCCGGTGGAGAATGTCTTCTCGACGCTCGGCACTTATCTCGGCTCGACCTATGTCAATGATTTCAACTTCCTCGGCCGCACTTACCGCGTGACCGCGCAGGCCGACGCGCCTTATCGCGACCAGATCTCCGACGTCGGGCATCTGCGGACGCGCTCCGCCTCCGGCGAGATGGTGCCGCTCGATGCGGTGATGACGCTGCGCAACGACAGCGGGCCGTACCGCGTGGTGCGTTATAATCTCTATCCGTCCGCCGAATTCCAGGGCGATACAGTGCGCGGCTTCTCCTCCGGCCAGTCGCTGACGGCGATGGCCAAGCTGGCGGAGGAGACCTTGCCCAAGGGCATGCGGTTCGAATGGACCGAACTCGCCTTCCAGCAACAGGCGGCGGGCAACACGGCGGGGGTCGTGTTCGGCCTTGCCGTGTTGTTCGTGTTCCTGCTGCTCGCGGCGAATTACGAAAGCCTGGTGCTGCCGCTGGCCGTCATCCTGATCGTACCGATGTGCCTGCTCGCCGCTATCCTGGGCGTGAACCTGATGGGCGGGGACAATAATATCCTCACCCAGATCGGCCTCGTCGTGCTGATCGGCCTGGCCGCGAAGAACGCGATCCTGATCGTCGAGTTCGCGCGGCAGAACGAGCTGGCCGGCATGGAGATGCACGAGGCCGCCGAACATGCCGCCGAGCAGCGTCTGCGCCCGATCGTGATGACCTCGATCGCGTTTATCCTCGGCGTGCTCCCGCTGGTGATCGGCAGCGGGCCGGGCGCTGAGATGCGCCAGGCGCTGGGCGTGGCGGTGTTCTTCGGGATGATCGGCGTGACCACCTTCGGCCTGCTGTTCACGCCGAGCTTCTATGTGATCAGCCGCAAGCTGGGCGACTGGGTGTCCTCGAAAATGCGGCGCGGGAAGCCGGCGACGCCGCCCGCCGGAGAGCCGGTGGAGAAGCCGGCATGAAGCGGATTCACCTCTCCCCGTCCTTCGTACTGAACTCATCGGGGATTCTGGCCGCCGCTCTCGCTCTCTCCGCCTGCACCGTGGGTCCGGACTATACGCGCCCGGCCACGCCATCGGCTTCGGCCGGCGGCTTTGCCGAGACCGGGCGCACCAGCCGGGTCGCGGCAACGCCGTTGCCGGATCGCTGGTGGCAACTCTACGCCGATCCAGTGCTCGACCGGCTCGTCACCGATGCGCTGGCGCACAATACCGACATTCGCGCCGCCGCGGCGAACCTCGCGCGCGCCCGCGCAGTGCTGTCGGAACAGCGCGGCGCGCGGTTGCCGACGACCGATCTCAGCGCCCAGGCGACCCGCAGCCGCACCCAGGCCTTCAGGAGCCCGACCGGCCAGGCGTTCGAGACCGATTTCTACTCGCTCGGCTTCGATGCTTCCTATGAAGTCGACCTGTTTGGCGGGGTCTCGCGCGCGATCGAAGCTGCGCGGGGCGATACCGACGCGGCCGCGGCACAACTCGATGCCGCTCGGGTGTCGGTCGCGGCCGAGACAGCGCGGGCCTATGCCACTGCCTGTTCCAATGCTGCGCAGCGCGCGGTCGCGATCGAGACGGTCGCGCTGCAGCAAAAGACGCTCGACCTTACCAATACCTTGTTCGAGGCCGGCCGCGGCACGCGCCGCGACGTGCAACGCGCCGACGTGCTGCTCGCCAATACCCAGGCGCAAATCCCGAGCTTCGAGGCCGAACGCCGTGCCGCGCTCTATGCGCTAGCGGCGTTGACGGGCAATGCGCCCGAGGCGATCGATGCCGATGCCGACCGATGTCTGGCGCCACCGCGGCTCACGGTGACCGTGCCAGTCGGCGATGGCGCGGCGCTGCTCGCCCGGCGGCCCGACGTTCGCGCGGCCGAGCGCACGCTCGCCGCCGATACCGCGCGGGTCGGCGTCGCGACGGCTGACCTCTATCCTTCGATACAACTGCTCGGCTCGATTGCGTTCGGCGCGCAAAAACCGGGCGACATCTTCAAATCGGCGGGCCGCTCCTGGTCGCTTGGCCCGCTGATCTCGTGGAGCTTTCCGAACATGACGGTGGCGCGCGCCCGCGTCCGCCAGGCAGAAGCCGGGGCCGATGCCTCGCTCGCGCAGTTCGACGGCACGGTGCTGACCGCACTCAAGGAAGTGGAGCAGGCCCTCGCCCGCTATGCCGGCGCGCTCGATCGCAACGCCGCCCTCGCTCGCGCTGCTCAGGCGAGCACCGACGCTGCGAGCCTGTCGAAGCTGCGCTTCGACTATGGTGCCGACAGCTTCCTGCTGCTGATCGAGGCCGAACGCGACCGGGCCGATGCCCGCGCTGCGCTCGCGCAATCCGATGCTGCGGTGGCGGATGCGCAGATCAGCCTGTTCAAGGCGCTGGGCGGCGGCTGGCAGGATGCGCCACTACCCGAACGACGCGATCCAGCGAGGCGCTGAACGGCGCAGGGCGTTCATGCAAACAGGTGGGAATCGGCACCGGCACGATAATTGACAAACGGCATTTACTTCTCTATATCGTTAAATATTGTTCACATCGTGAAGGAAAGGCCATGGGCCAGGCATCACTCGCTTCAGCCGTGTTCTACCGCGATCCGTGGGCGGCGATCGACTTTCTGGAAAAGGCCTTCGGGTTCGAACGCGCAATGGTCATCAGCGATGCGGACGGCGCGCTCGCCCACTCGCAGCTGAGCTTCGGCGACGGCTATATCATGGTCGGCAGCGAATGGGCCGACTACACCGCCAGCCCGGCGAGCATCGGGGGCAAGAATAGCCAGACTGTGCACGTCAACCTCGACAGCGACATCGATGCGCATTGCGCCCGGGCCCGCGCCGCCGGTGCAGCGATCGAACAGGAGCCGGCCGATCAATTCTATGGCGACCGCACCTATCGCGCGCGCGATCCCGAAGGGCATGTCTGGACCTTCGCGCAGAATAAGCGGCCCTTTTCCGTCGAGGAATCGGAAAAGGCGACCGGCCTCAAGATCGAGCTCTTCTCCTGAGCGCGGCCGCCGCAATCGACCGCACACTCGCCGCGCTGGCCGATCCCACGCGGCGGCGGGTGGTTGAATTGCTGCGTGATCGACCGCACCGGGCGGGTGAGCTGGCCGAAAGCATCGGGCTAAGTCCTCCGGCGCTCAGCCGGCATTTGCGCACGCTCAAGGCCGGCGGCCTGATCGAGGAAGTCCATCCGGACTATGATGCGCGGGTGCGCATCTATGCGCTCAAGGCAGGATCGATGGCGCCACTCAAGGCCTGGGTCGATCTGACCGAGCAGCTCTGGGCCGATCAGCTTGCGGCGCTGAAAGCCCATGTCGAGGCGCCGCTATGAACTCGCGCGTGATGGTCGCGCTGCGCATCGCGGCACCGCCCATGCGGGTGTTCGAGGCGTTCACCAGCGAGATCCATCTCTGGTGGCGGCCCAATGCGTTTTTCCGTTTCACACCGGCCGGACCCGGCATGCTGGCGATCGAACCAGGACAAGGCGGGCGCTTCACCGAGACCCAAGCCGACGGCACGGTGTTCGAGATCGGCCAGGTGACGATTTGGGAGCCCGGCGCGCGGCTGGGGATGACCTGGCGACAGGCCAGCTTCACCGGCGAGCAATCGACTCATGTCGATATCCGCTTCGAAGAGCTCGGCACCGAGACTCGCGTTACTGTCGAGCACCATGGCTGGGACGCGGTGCCGACGGCGCATGTCGCGCGGCACGGCATGGGCAATGTCCTGTTCCTCCAGCGCCACGGGCAATGGTGGCGGGATCTGCTGACGGAATTGAAGGCGGAAGTGGAGGCATAAACCGCGGCACCATGAGTTCAGCCGATCTCCAGCCGGCCGTTTAGGCGGATCGGCTGGTTGAGGTTGAAGAAATTGGGTGAGGTCCGTTTCACCACCTGGTGGATCGACTCGAACTGCTCGGCTGTCCCCGCGCCGGCGATACGCACGACATAATCCAGCTGCTGATAGCCCGGCACGACGGCATCATCCATGCCCAGGTAACCGCGCAGATCGAGTTCACCCCAGGTCTCGATCTCCAGCTCCGTCAGATCGATGCCGATCACTGACGCGTTCGCGACATAGCCGACCACCAGACAGGCATTCAGCGCCGCCATGAGCAGCTCTTGCGGGTTCGGAGCGCTGTCCTGGCCCATCAGTTCGCGCGGCTCGTCGGCCAGGATCGTGAAGCTGCGATCGACCGGGCTTCCGCCGATCTCGCAGCTTCCGACGATGGTCTCGCTGCTGGTCTGTCCGGCCCAGCGAGTCGTTACGCGAAAAGCGGCTTTAGCCTTGCCGGGATCGGCGCGAATGTCCTCAACCATCGCGACGAGTGCCGGCAGATCGAGGCCGTTGACAGGTTCGCACGTCGTCAGGTCAGTCATCGCAATATCCTCATGGTGATCGGAAACGGGCGCAAGCGGCCCGGTCCGGGCGGATCGACGACCCGCCCGGACGCTCATGGCTCCGGGAAAAGACTGCGATGGCCGTACCCTCCTGCAGTTCGACCATGGGCCTTATTATGCGCCGCCCCTTCCCGCAGGTGAGCAGCATGCGAGCCCGCTATTCCGGCACCGTTTCATTGCGGATAAAGCGCGTTACGGTTGCAACGCCGCGGCCTTCCGAATGGCTGGATCAGCCGGTTTTCGGCTTGTCCTCATAATAAAGCGGCCCGAGGGCATCGATGATCGCCACCGCATCGAGCGCACGATCGGGCTCGACGCCGGCATCGACGCAGCGGATCGTCAATTCGGTCTTGAAGCCCTGCGGCACGCTGCTGATCTCCGTGCCATATTGCATCGTTTTCAACTGACGCACGAAATCCTTGCGCTCGACCACGATGAAGGCCGGCTTGCCGGCAGCACGCGCCACTTCCGCCGCGCGCAACAGCGTCATTTCCTGGACCAGCGCCGCCGACGGTGTGTTGCCGAGGAACTCGACCTTGGTGGTACCGTCCGGATTGGCGGTGGTGCGAAACCCGTCGGTGCGGCTGATCCCGCTCAGCAGGCTGGTGCCCATGCTCAGCGCGCCGCCGACCAGGGCACCGAGAATATTGGGACGGGCGCGTTCGTAATCGACCACTGACCGCGGCGTCTCCGGCGCGAGCAGCGCCTGTTGAACGACGCCAGCCAGCGCCTTTTTGCGTTCCTCGCCAAGGCCCTGCATGAAGGGCGCAATGTCCGGCACCAGCGCAGCGTCCTTCGCGGGAGCCGCCGTCCGGAGCGCGGTCAGCAGCTCGACCGTCGCCGCATCGCGCGGCAGCGGGGTCGCGACAAGCGCAGCGATCGCATCGGGCATACGGCCCTCGGCCACGGCGACGCGTGCCTCGATCTGGCGCCCGCGCATGTCGACATAGCGATCGAGCGCGCTCCAAGCCGTTCCCGCCATTTCAACGGTTGCGCCTTCCTTGGGCACTGGCTTGGCCGCACCCACCCGCGTGCGGACCTCGGCAAGATCGCGCCGGGCACCCGCGGGATCCCCGGTGGCAGCGCGCGCATACGCCACATGGAGCGATACCATCGTGCTGACGATCGCAGACGATCCGCCCGGCGCGCGCATGAACAGCAACAGGGGTTCGAGCGGCCCGGCGGGCCAATCGATGGTGACGGCCGGACGCAGCGCGAGGACGCCGGCGAAATTGCCCACCTCCGCTTCCTTCAGCAGGGCGGTCATCGCTGAACCAGGGGCGAGACGCCTAGCGGCCAGCCAGGGCGATGGCGACGCCTTGCCGACGGGCCGGCCGGCTTGCAGAATCGTGGCCGCAACTTCCTGCACCTGCAGCGCATAGGGCCGCGCCGCACTCGCCGCCTGCGCCAGTGGAACGGCGCCGACCATATCGCCGGATTGAGCCCGGGCGAGCGCGCGCAGCAACTGGAGCGAAACGCCCATGCTGCGCTGGTAGAAGCGGTCTCCGGCAAGACCGGCGGTGGCGGCCTCCGCCAGGTCCAGATCGGCCAGCGCCGCGGCCGGATCTTCCGCCTGGAGATGGGCGGCCGCCCGCGCGCGCAGCAGATGTGCCCGCCTCAGCGACTGGCCCGGCAGCAGGCGGGGGCTGGCAAGCGCGCGCGTACAGGACGCGACGACGACGTTGGGAATGGAGACTCGCCCGAAAAAGGAGCGCTGGCTCGCTTCACCCCGCATCCCGTCATCTTGCCGGCCCGGATGAACGCGCCCGTCGCACGCCTCGAAATCGCTCTTGTCCGACGCCGCCGCCGGCATCGCGGCGAGCGCGCCCAGCATGCCGAGCGCGACTCTGCTCCCCAACCGCATTTCCCTGCCCCCTCAACAGTTTGCCCGCTGGATATTGCAGCAGGCCCGGCACGCAATCAACCTGTTCCCATCAAGGGCCAAGCGGCAATCGTGCAGGACTTCACGCAGTGCAACCGGTATGCGGGATCGACATTTGAGGGGACAGGCAATGAAACGTCGCGCGATCATCGGGTTCCTGTGCCTCGCCTTTCCGTCCGCGCTCGGCGCCGCCTCGCCCGATCCGGCGGCGATCGCCGATGTCGACCGGATTTTCGCTGACTGGCAACTGGCGGCGCATGTGCCGGGCCTGGTCTATGGCGTAGTGGCGGACGGCAAGCTGGTCGCGGTGCGCGGGCTGGGCGTGCAGGATATCGATACCGGCACGCCGGTCACCGCCGACAGCCTGTTCCGCATCGCCTCCATGTCGAAGGCATTCACGGCTCTGGCGATCCTGAAGCTGCGCGACGAGGGCAAGCTGTCGCTCGATGCGCCAGCAGAGCAGTACGTGCCCGAACTGAAAGGCCTGGCGTATCCGACCCGCGACAGCCCGCGGATCACCGTGCGCAACCTGCTGACGCACAGCGCCGGCTTCGTCGAGGACAATCCCTGGGGCGATCGGCAGCAGGTTCTGACGGAGCCGGAATTCACTGCGCTGCTGAAAGCCGGCGTGCCGTTCGCGCGGACGCCGGGCCTGGCAATGGAATATTCGAACTTCGGCTATGCCACGCTGGGACGGATCGTCTCCAACGTGTCGGGCATGCCCTATCAGGATTATATCCGGCGCCGTATCATGGCGCCGCTCGGCATGGGCGCGACCGGTTATGACGTGCTGGCATCGCCGCCAGCCAAGCGCAGTATCGGCTATCGCTGGCAGGATAATCGCTGGGTGCGCGAGCCGGATATGCGGGACGGCGCGTTCGGGGCAATGGGCGGGGTCGAGACAAGCGCGAACGACTATGCGAAGTGGGTCGCCTTCCTGCTGGCTGCCTGGCCGGCGCGGGACGATGCCGATACCGGCCCGGTGCGGCGCGCGACCGTGCGCGAGATCGTGACCGGCGCCAATTTCGTCGAGGCCGCGACGCGCAATCCGGCGATCGGCGCGGCGCCGTGCCGGCAGGCCCGGGCCTATGCGATGGGCTGGTGGGCGACAGACGATTGCGATCTTGGGCGGGTCGTCGCTCATTCGGGCGGTTATCCCGGCTATGGCTCCTATGTGATGCTGTTGCCCGACAAGGGGATTGGACTGTTCGCCTTTTCGAGCAAGACCTATGGCGGCGCCTCCGTGCCGGTGTTTCGCGCGGCGCTCGCGCTGAACAAGGCTGGCGCCTTGCGCGACCGGACCGTACCGCTCAACCCAGACTTGGCCTCCGCCTATGATTCAGCGCGCGCGGTTTGGCGGTCGCGCGATATCGCCTCGGCCCCGCTCGCCAACAACATGCTGATGGATCGCGATACGGCGGCGTGGAACGGCATGATCGACGCAGTCCAGACCGAAGTCGGCACCTGCCCGGCGACCGAGCCGATCACGCCCGTGTCCGCGATGGAGGGCAGGTTCAGCTGGGCCTGCACGCGTGGCCGGGTTGATGGCCGGGTCCAGCGCGCACCCACCGTCGCGGTCACGCTGCAGGCTCTGGAATTCACCAGCGCGAGGCCGTGATCGCGGGCGCTGCAGCGGCTTTCAATAAAACGATAGCGTTCGCTACGAACTAGGGATAGCCTCCGACTCGTTATCGCGTTTGGGGAGCGAGTGATGACGACATGGCGCAAGGCGTTGCTGGTGAGTGTGGCCGCGGTTTGGGCAGTGCCCGCCATCGCGCAGGAGGCGCCGCCCGCAGAGGCGGACGGCGCGGGCCGCGCTCAGGTCCAGGACATCGTCGTCACGGCGCAGCGCCGCGAACAATCGCTTCAGGCGGTGCCGATCAGCGTCACTGCGTTCAATGCCACGAGCATCGCTGCTCTGAGCGCTGAATCGATCGGCGATCTCGACAGCTTCACGCCGGGCCTGTCGATCAACGACACATCGGTGACGCAGCCGTCCTTTGCGATCCGCGGCGTGCAGACAGACGATTTCGGGATCGGCACGGAGCCATCGGTCGGCATCTTCGTCGACGGCATCTATTCGGGGCGATCGGGTTCGGCGCTGGTCTTCTTCAACGACATCAAGCGGGTCGAAGTGCTGAAAGGGCCGCAGGGCACCTTGTTCGGGCGGAACACGTCGGGCGGCGCGATCTCGATCATCACCAACCAGCCCGATGCCGAACGCTCGCTGACAGGTACGCTGCAGGTCGGCAATTATCGCAAGGTGCGGGCCGACGCGACGGTCAACATCCCGCTCACCGACACGCTGTTCCTGCGGCTCAACGGGGTGTCCAACTATCGCCGGGGCTATCTGACCGATGCGGTGACGGGGGAGAAGCGCGAGGGCGAAAACAACAAGTCCGGCCGCGCCGCACTGCGCTGGGCGCCGACCGGCGACACCGATTTCGTGCTCGCCTATGATCATGACGATACCGCCAAGGACGGCCCGTTCGCGATCGGCATCAGCACCCACGCGCTCAGCACCGATCCGGCCGGTCCGTTCGCCAATGACGTGATCGATGACAAGGAGACGCGGATCCTGAACGCAGTCTCGTTCATCGCGACGCACCATGGCGGGCCGTTCACCCTCACCTCGATCAGTTCGTTCAGGAAGTTCGAGACGCATAACCGCGAGGACGAGGACGGCACCGCAGATGCGACGCGCTATTTCGATACCGAGAATATCGAGAAGAACAGCAGCCTCTACCAGGAAGTGCGGATTGGCTTCGATAATGACCGGCTGAGCGCGATCGCCGGCGCCAGCTATTTCCACGAGCGCGGGCGACAGACGAGTGCCGCGACGTTGCTGACGGACTCGCTCGATCGTCTTTTGGGTAACGTCGCGGGATTCCCCGTCTTTTCGTTGCTCAACCAATTTGGCGGCCTGCCGGTCTTCGGGCTGCAATATCGCGAAGATATGAACAACCGCGCGGCGAACGATTCCTATGCCGCGTTCGGCGATGCGACCTACAAGCTGACGGACCGGCTGAGCCTGACGGCGGGCATCCGCTATACACGCGACCGGAAGCGCTTCACCTGGAGCAATGGCGCATTCATTGCGCCGGGGCTGGATGCGATCTCGGCACCAGGATTGCTGTACAATGCCATTTTCGGCTTCAACCTGCCGGATGTTCCAATCAGCGTCGGCGATTTCTACCGTGGGGTGCTTGGCCCGAACGGAGTGATCTTCGATGTGGACACGCTGGAGGGGGTGCCGTTCACGCGGCGCGCCACCTTCAGCGACGTCAGCCCGCGCTTCGTGGCGCAATATGACGTGAATGACGACGTGCATCTCTATGCATCCGCTTCGCGCGGCTACAAGGCGGGCGGATTCAATTCGACCGAGATCAATTCGTTCTTCTCGCCGGAGAAGGTGTGGAATTTCGAAGGTGGCTTCAAATCGGAGCTGTTCGATCGCCGGGTGCGCTTCAACCTGTCGGGCTATTATTTCAAATACCGCAATCGCCAGTCGATCAGCCTGGAGCCGAACACCAATCCCAATTGTGTGCCGCCGATCCCGGCGGGAACGATCTGCCTGCCGCAATATGTCACGCGGTCAGGCGATTCAGAAGCCTATGGCGTCGATCTGGAGACCCAGTTCGTGCTGTCGCGCGATTTCCGGATCGGCCTGACGGCTGGGGCGATCGAGTCGAAATGGGTGACGCGGATCCAGCAGGGCGTCGACATCTCCGGACAGCCGACCGGCGAACCCGCGTTCCGCGGCGTGTTCAGCGCGCACTACGACCACGATACGGGCCATGGCTCGATCTTCGCTGACGCGAGCTACAGCTACACCTCGCGCCAGCGCCTGAACGACGCCCAGCGGGCAATCGAAAACTCGTTCGTTGACGGATCGGGCGTACCCTATGTCGATCTTGCGGTGCTCGGCACGTTGCGCGCGCCGCGCAACATCATCAACGCGAAGATTGGCTGGCGCTCGCCGGACGACCATGTATCGATCTCGGTCTATGCCGAGAATCTGCTCGACAAGCGCTATTACCGGACGCTCAATCCGATCTCTGCCGACAGCTTCAATACGCCCTATGTCCGTGCCGACCGGCCGGGTTTCTACGGCGTCGAACTCGGCTTCCGTTTCTAGAACAAAAGGACAGGGGATGATGGCGAACAGGATCGCATTTCTCGGCTGCGTCGCGGCACTGGCCGTGGTCGGCGGCTGCAACAGCGGACCGAAGACCGATGCACAGGGCTTCGTGATCGATCCCGATTTCGAGAAGAATCTTCAGGCGAAGCTGCTCGACGCGAAGCCGGGCGCCGTGATCGAGATCCCCGCCGGCAAATATGCGCTGAGCCGCGGCCTGAGCCTGACCGCCAATGGCGTGACGGTAAAGGGCGCGGGCATGGACAAGACGATCCTGTCCTTCGCGAAGCAGACTTCGGGGGCCGAAGGGATGCTCGTCACCGGGGACGATTTCACGATCCAGGATCTCGCCTTCGAGGACAGCAAGGGCGACGCGCTGAAGGTCAACGGCGTGAAGAACACGGTGATCCGCCGCGTGCGCGCGGAATGGACCGGCGGCCCGAAGACCTCCAACGGCGCCTACGGCCTCTATCCGGTGCAGGTGACGAACGTGCTGATCGAGGGATCGGTGGTGAAGGGCGCATCGGACGCCGGCATCTATGTCGGCCAGTCGAGCAACATCATCGTTCGGGACAACCGCGCCGAGGGCAATGTCGCCGGCATCGAGATCGAGAATTCGAGCCATGCCGACGTCTATGGCAACACCACGACCGGCAACACCGGCGGCATCCTGGTGTTCAACATGCCGAACCTGCCGGTGCCGGGCAGCAAGACGCGCGTGTATCGCAACAATGTCTTCGCCAACAACCACGCGAATTTCGGGGCGAAGGGCAGCGCGGTCAGCTCGGTGCCGCCGGGATCGGGGGTGATCGTCAATTCCAATGACGAGGTCGAGATCTTCGACAACGACGTGAAGGACAACAAGACCGCCAACGTCATCATCTCGAGCTATTATTCGACCGGCTTCGACACCAAGGCGGGGATCGCAGCGGCCTATGATCCCTATCCCGAGAACATCTATGTCGCCGGCAACCGCTTCTCCGGCGGGGGCGACGATCCCGGCCCGCGCTATGCGCCGCTGAAGGCGCTGACCGGCGGCCGCTTGCCGGATGTGCTGTGGGACGGCTTCACCAACCCGAAGCTGAAGACGGCCGGCATCTGCGTGCAGAATGGCGACGCGAAGCTGCTCAATGTCGACGGGCCGGGCGGGTTCGCCCGGGCGCGGATCGAGACCGGCATGGATTGCGCGCCCGCCACGCGGCTGCCCGAGATCAGCCTGCCGGCCGTCATGACGAAGGACAGCGGCAAGCCATCGTGATCCACCGAGCATGACTTTGCGCCTCCTCGCCGCCCTGGTCGCGGCGCTGATCCTCGGCGCGTGCGGCGCTCAGCCCAAAGCGGTGACGTTCCATGCCGAGGACAATCCCGAGAAGCTGTCCGACTGGGGACTGTTCGCGGTCGGCGGCGGGCGCATCGCCGCCCGGCCCGGCATGGTGACCTATGAACTGCAGACGCCGCTGTTCAGCGACTATGCGCAGAAATGGCGGACGATCTGGATGCCCAAGGGGGTGCACGCGACCTATCGGGCCGATCGCTGGTTCGATTTTCCGGTCGGCACGATCGTGACCAAGACCTTCTATTATTCCACCCCGGCCGGCGCGGCTCAGCCGCAGACCAGCGCCGAAGTGCTGAAGGTGACGCCGGCGACCTACCAGACCGGGGTGGACGGGCTGAATCTCAGCCATGTGCGGCTGATCGAGACGCGGCTGCTGGTGCGGCGCGCCAGCGGCTGGGTAGCGCTGCCCTATGTGTGGAATGCCGAGGGCACCGACGCGACGCTGGAGCGGACCGGGGCGGATGTGCCGCTCACCCTGGTTGATGGCGTGAGGCGCACGCCGATCGCCTATAGCGTGCCCAACCAGAACCAGTGCGCGGGGTGCCATGTGCAGGATTTCCGCACGCGGGCGATCGAGCCGATCGGGCTCAAGGCGCGCCATCTCAACCGGGAGTTTCCGTACACGGGAGAGCCCGGAAATCAGCTCCGGCGGCTGTCCGGAATGGGGTATCTGAAGGGGGTGCCGGGTATCCTGATACCGCACGCTACCGACCTCGCCGCGCAGGCGCGGGGGTATCTCGATATCAATTGCAGCCATTGCCACAACCAAGTCGGCGCAGCGCGGACGTCGGGGTTGTGGCTTGATGCCGCGACCAACGATCCGCGGCTGCTCGGGATGTGCAAGCCGCCGGTTGCGGCCGGGCGCGGGACCGGGGACCGGCCGTTCGACGTGGTGCCGGGCAAGCCCGACGCGTCGATCCTGCCCTATCGCATGGCCAGCACCGACCCGGGCGTGATGATGCCCGAGCTCGGCCGCAGCCTGTCGCACCGGGAAGGGGTGGCGCTGGTGACCCGCTATATCACCGCGATGAAGGGCGCCTGCACGGAGGATCGCGGTCCGCAGCGAGTGACGGCCCGATGAGCTGGACGAACTGGTCAGGCAGCGTGAAGAGCGCAGCGGCGGTGGTGCGGCCGAAGACCGAGGCCGAGCTGGCCGTCGCGGTGCGCGGCGCGCGGAAAGTGCGCGCGGTCGGCGCGGGGCATTCCTTCATGCCGCTGTGCGAAAGCGACGGGCTGATCCTGTCGCTGGAGGATCTGGCCGGCACGCTGACCATCGCGCCCGACCGCAAGACGGCGCGCATCCCGGCGGGCTGGAGCATCCGGCGCCTGACCGCGGCGCTGTGGGACGAAGGGCTGGCGCTCGCCAACCAGGGCGATGTGAACCCGCAATCGCTCGCCGGAGCGATGGCGACGGGCACGCATGGCACCGGCCGCGACCTGGGCAATCTCGCCACCTTCGCGCGCGGCTTCCGGCTGATCGGGGCCGACGGCGCCGCCTGGTGCGACGCGACGACCAATCCCGACCTGTTCCAGGCGCAGCGCCTGTCGCTCGGCCTGTTCGGGGTGGCGACCGAGATCCTGTGCGACGTCGTCCCGGCCTATCATCTGGCCGAACGGATCGAGAAACGGCCCTGGGGCGAGATCCGCGAACGGTTCGACGAGCTGGTCGAGCAGGAACGCCATGTCGAATTCTGGCTGTTCCCGCATGCCGACAGCGCGATCCTGAAGACGCTCGTGCCGTGCGATCCATGCGATCCGCCGGCATCCACCAGCGACATCGAGGAAGCGACGTTTCGTCGGCTGCTCAATCTCGGCGCGCTGGTGCCGCGGTTGATCCCGACCTTGCAGCGCGTGATGATGAAGACCAACATGAACGGCAGCCGGCGCGGGCCGAGCCACGCGATATTCCCGTCCGACCGCACCATCCGCTTCGAGGAAATGGAATATGAGATGCCGCGCGCGGCCGGGCTGGAGACGCTCGACGACATGGTCGGCTGGATCAGGCGCAAGAAGCTGCCCGTCGCCTTTCCGTTCGAATTCCGCATCGTCGCGTCGGACGATATCTGGATGAGCCCGATGAATGCCGGGCCGGTCGCGGCGATATCGATGCACCAATATGCCCGCATGCCGTGGCGCGACCTGTTCGCCGGCGGCGAGGCGATCTTCCGCGCGCATGGCGGCCGGCCGCACTGGGCCAAGCGGCACAGCCTGTCGCGGACCGATGTCGATGCGCTCTATCCGATGGCTGAGCGTTACCGCGCGGTGCGTCGCGCCGCCGATCCGGGCGGCAAGTTTCTCAACCCGCATCTGGCGGAGCTGTTTTCCTGATGGACGACCTGGAACTGCACAGCCATCTGATCGGGCAACAGGGCTCGCGCGGCGCGCTCAACACGCCGGTGCTGGTGCTCGATCTCGACAAGCTCGACCGCAACATCGCCGCGCTGCAGGCGCTCGCCGCCGCGCGCGGCGTCGCGCTTCGGCCGCATGCCAAGACGCACAAGAGCGTCGACATCGCCCGGCGCCAGATCGCCGCGGGCGCGGTCGGCCTGTGCTGCGCCAAGATCGGCGAGGCGGAAGTGCTGGCCGATGGCGGCATCACCGGGCTGCTCATCACCTCGCCGGTGAGCGCACCTGGCGCGATCGAGCGGCTGGCGGCGCTGGCGAAGCGCGGGATCGGGCTGATGGCGGCGATCGACAATCCCGCGATGGTCGCGCCGTGGCAGGCCGCGCTGGCGGCGGCGGGCGCGATGCTCGACGTGGTGATCGACGTCGATCCCGGCATCAGGCGCACCGGCGTCGCCTCGCCCGAGGCGGCGGTCACGGTGGCCGAGGCGATCGCACGATCCGGCAATCTGGTCTATCGCGGCGTCCAATATTATTGCGGGGCGCAGCAGCATATCGAGGATTATGCCGCGCGCCGCGCCGCGATCGTCGACCGCACCGATTATCTGCAGACCGTGATCGCCGCGCTGACCGAAGCCGGATACCAGCCCGAGATCGTCACCGGATCTGGCACCGGCACGCATCGCATCGATCTCGAGCTCGGCCTGTTCACGGAGCTCCAGGCCGGATCCTATGTCTTCATGGACAAGCAATATCTCGATTGCGATCTGGCCGACGGGCCGCAACCGCCGTTCGAGACATCGCTCTCCGTCGATTCCCGGGTGGTGAGCGCGAACCATGAGGCGCTGGTGACGATCGACGCCGGGTTCAAATCGCTCTCCACCGATGGCGGCGCCGCCCAGGTGCAGCGCGGCGCGCCACCGGAGACCCTGTTCCTGTTCATGGGCGACGAGCATGCGGCTTTGGTGTCGCCCGAGATCGGCGCGCGGCTGCGCCCCGGCGATCCGGTGAGCCTGACCGTGCCGCACTGCGACCCGACGGTGAACCTGTACGATCATTATCATGTCGTGCGGGGGGATACTTTGGTGGAGATCTGGCCGGTCAGCGCGCGGGGGCGGGCGCGGTGATGCTGACACGGTGAGGATCCAAGCAACTATTGTGTCTCCGCGAAGGCGGAGACCCAGTCTGGGCAAGTGTCAGGTCGGATCGTCCCCCGGACGATCCTCGAACCTGCGGGGCAGGTTCGACCCGACACTCCTTCGCGGGAGCACAAGGAGGCTTGCGCAACTGCTTCATCGATCTGCCGGCGCCCCTTCCAACGAGACAGGCGCCCGATGAATCTCCGCACCGATCGCGTGCTGGCGATATTCGTCGTCGGCGTGATCGGTGTGCTGATCCCCGGCCTGCAGCCGCAACTGCTCGGTGCGCTGGCGGCGGAGGGGCGGCTGTCGGTGACCGCGCTCGGCATATTGGCGACGGTCGAGTTGCTGGCGATGGGCATTGCGGCCGGCGCGGCCGGCTTCGTCCTGCCGGTGACGCGGTTGCGGGCGATCGCGGGCGCGGCGCTACTGACAGCGGGCGGGGCCGACCTGCTGACGCCATGGCTCGATAGCGGGCCGCTGTTCGGCGCGCGGATCGTCGCCGGGCTGGCCGAGGGCGTGCTGATCTGGATCATGATCGGCTTCATCATCCGCACGGACCGGCCGGAGCGCTGGTCCGGCATCTATCTGGCGATCCAGACGCTGGCGCAGTTCGCCCTCGCCAGTGCGATCGGTTATTCAGCGGCGAGCAGTGCGGGCGGGTTCGGCGCCTTGGGTGCCGTCACCCTGGCCGGCCTGCTGGCCCTGCCGTGGCTGCCGGATTCCTATCCACCGTTGCTGGCCAGCGACGATACGGGCGGCATGCCCCCGGCGCGAGGGCTCATCGCGCTGGCCGGGGTGGTCGCCTATCTCGCCTTCATCGTCGCGATCTGGGTCTATCTCGAGCCGCTCGCGCTGGACCATGGCATTGCCCCGGCGACGATCCATCTGATGGCGCCGCTAGCGCTCGCCATGCAGGTGATCGGGGCCGGCGTGGCGACGCTGCTGGCGGGACGCCTGCCGGCGCGGCTGGCGATCGCGGTCGTCGGCCTGCTCAACCTCGGGCTGCTCGCGATCCTGGCCGCGCCGCCTTCCCCGGCCGCGTTCGTCGCGGCGACGGCAGTCTTCGGATTCCTGTGGCTGTTCATCCTGCCTTTCCAGATCACGATCGCGATCGCCGCCGATCCGAGCCGGCGTGCCGCGCTGCTGATCGGCGGCGCGCAACTGACCGGATCGAGCCTGGGGCCGCTCCTGGCCGGCATCCTGATCGGCGAGAAGGACGTCGGGCGCGTCTTGTTGTTCGGTGCGGGTTGCGCAATTGCAGGCATGGGGGCACTGATCGGTGCCGGCACAAGACGGAGACCAGCGGGAGTGACCTGACGAATGCCCGGGCTTGCCACCAAACGCCCTCGCCCCAAACAGGAACGCGCCCAGCAAACCTATGAATTGCTGCTCGACGTGGCCGGCGCTCTCCTTGCGGAAGTCGGCATCGATCGCATTTCGACCAACATGATCTGTGCGCGCGCCGGCCTGACCCCGCCAGCACTGTACCGCTATTTCAAAGACAAATACGATATATTGGAAGCGCTTGGCCTGCGCCTGATGGCACGCCAGAATATCGTGCTGGAGCAATGGATCGCGCGCCATGCCGATCGCGGGATCGAGGCACTGCGCGACGGCATCGAGGAACTGCTGCGCGAGACCGCCGAAGTGACGCAGAGCGAGCCCGGCGCGGTGTGGACGCTGCGGGCGCTGCACGCCTCCCCCCGGCTGGTGCATGTCCGCCTGGAATCGCACCGCTACGTCACCGACCGGCTCGTCGAGGCCTATATCCAGTATCTGCCGGGGGTCGATCGCGAAGCCCTGTGGCAGCAGGTGCGGTTATCCGTCGAACTCGGCTTCGCGGCCGACCAGATGCTGCAGGAGGAAACGCGCGTCTCGGCGGAGCTGGTATTCAGCAGCGTGGCGCGGATCCTGCGGGACCATAGCCTGCTCCAGGCTTGATCCGCGCGTAGCGCTTCAAGCCGGCGCGAGGCTGGCGATCAGCTGGCCGGCGGCCACCAGATCGGCGGTGTCCATGCCTTCGACGAACTGCCCAATCAGCGGCTGCAATAGCGCGCGTGCTGCTTCCGGCCGCGCCTGCTCGTCGTGAAGCGCCGCCAGATCGATTGCCGTCCGCAATTCCCAGGCAAGCGCGCCCTGGCGGCGGCTGAGATCGAGCGACGCGAGAAAGCAGCTTTCGGCTTCGGCGCCGCGAGGGTGCGGCATTGCGCAGAGCAGGCGACCCTTCACGCGGAGCAATTCGGGCAGGTAGGACAAAGGCCCGTTCGCCTCGACCAGTGCTAGCGTCTCATCGACCAGAGCGAGAGCCTCGGCAAAGCGGCCGGTGATCGTCAGACCCTGGACCAGCGCAATCCTGAAGGAGGTGGTCAGCAATTCATAGCGCGCCCCGCGGAGTTCCTCGAGGCAGGCGCGCAGGCTTTCGACGCCCGCCACCGCGTCGCCGCCCCGAATGGCCAGCTCGGCGCGAAAGGCGCGTCCGACCACGACATAGGGACCATGCGGCGCGGACCGGGCGCGCGCGCAGAACAGATCGATATGTTCGGCCGCACTGTCGAGATCGCCGGTCCAGAAGAAGACGGACACGGCCCAGATCAGCGCAACCGATAGCGTTACCGGATGATCGGCCGAAGCGGCCTCACGCACGCTGCGCCGCGCGCAATCCAGCGCCCGGACCGGATAGCCCTGCAACCAGAAGGTGCGGGCCAGCGCGGCACCGGCCAGGTTGCGCCCGTCGAAGCCGAGATAGGTTGTCCCGCCAGGCAGCGCGACCGGGCCGTGGCGCAACGCCGCCTCCAGCTCGCGGCGGGCATCGACGAGATCACCGGCGAAATGCAGCGAGAGGCCGAGCAGCGCATGCGCCAGCGCTAGGGCGGCGGGGTCCTCCATCGCCTGCGATACCGCCGCGCCGCGACGGCCATAATGCAGCGCCGTGCGAAAATCGCCGAGCCGCAGATGGAACATCTGCAACGGGCCGAGCAGCTGCAGTTGGTTGAGCGCATCGCCGCGCCGGTCGGCGATGGCGAGGCTGCGGTTCAGCGCGGCACGCGCCTCCTCACTGCTGCCGCGGGTGAACATCAGCGAAAGGCCGAGCGCCGCCTGCAGATGCATCTCATCGGCCCCGCCCCGCACCCTGCCCTCCAGCGCGCCCAGCGCCCGTTCCGACCAGCGATGACATTCCGTGAGCAGCGACATCGCCAGGAAGACCGGTGCGGCGGCGGCGGCGAGATCGATCCCGATCCGCTCATCGCCGCCGGGAGCGAAGCTCCAGTCCAGCGCAGCGCGCACATTGCCAAGCTCTGCGAGGCGGGGCGACCGTTCGGCGGCACTCGGCAAGGCGGGCCATTCAGCCGCAGTCTGCACCAGCCAGCGCCGGTAAAAGGCAGCATGGCGCGCCGCCAGATCGGCATGATCGGAGGCATCGGCATCGATCGTGCGCAGATAATTGCGGGTGGTGTCGAGCAGACGATAGCGCATCATCGCGCCCGCGGGGCGGGTGGCGACCATCGATTTGGCGACCAGCCCGTCGATCGCGGCAAAGACGACCGAGGCCTCGACAGTGCCGCCGGGCACGACCGCGAGCGCCGCCTCGATCGTGAAATTGCCGACGAAGATGGCGAGCCGGCGCAGCACGACGCGCTCGACCTCGGACAGCAGGCGATAGCTCCAGTCGAGCGTTGCCTGCATCGTCTGCTGGCGTGGCGGGGCGGTACGCTGGCCCTGCCACAGCAGCGCAAGCCGCTGATCGAGCAGCGCGACGGTATGCCGCAAGCCGTACGTCCCCACCCGCCCGGCCGCGAGTTCGACCGCCAGCGGCACGCCATCGAGCTTGCGACACAGCCGGGCGACGATCGCGGCCTCGGCATCGCCCAGCTCAAGCTCGGCGCCGCTCGCCGCGACGCGATCGACGAACAGCCGGGCGGCGGGAAAGGCCAGCACGTCTTCGGCGGTGAGGCCCGGTTCGTCCGGCGGGGCGGTGAGCGGCGCGAGCGGGTGGACGCGCTCGCCCTCCACCCGGAGCGCTTCGCGGCTCGTCGCCAGGATATGGACCTGCGGCGCGGCGCGGAAGATGCCCTGCGCCAGCCGCGCCGCCGCATCGACGACATGTTCGCAATTGTCGAGCACGAGCAGGAGGCGCCGGTCGCGCAGCCAGGCGATCAGCCCGGGCGCGGGATCGTCCGACTGGATCGAGATACCGAGCATCGACGCAACCGAAGCGGCGACCAGGGCGGGATCGCTCAACGTGCCGAAATCGATGAACAGGACGGCACCGGCGAAGCGATCGAGCAGGGCATGCCCGACCGCCACCGCGACCGTGGTCTTGCCGACCCCGGCGGGGCCCGTGATCGTGACGAAGCGAGAGGATTCGAGCAGGGCCGAGATGGCGGCGACGCTTGCATCCCGACCGACCATGCGGCCGAGGTTGCCGGGCAGGAAGCTGGCGCCGGTCCAACCCGTTGCCACGGTGATCGGCAAGGACTGAGCCCCGCCGGAATGCGTGACCGGCGCCACGAAGCAATAGCCGCGCCCCGCCAGAGTCGCGATGTAGCGCGCACCGTCCCGGCCATCGCCCAGCGCCTTGCGCAGGCCCGCGATGTGGAAACGCAGGCTGCCTTCCTCGACCACGACATCGGGCCAGATCAGCGCCATGAGTTCCCGCTTGCCGATGATCTCATTGGGGCGCGAAACGAGCGCAATCAGCGTATCGAGCGTGCGGGCGCCCAGCTCGACCGGTGAATCACCGCGCAGCAGCAACCGTTCGCCGGCGATCAGCCTGAACGGTCCGAAGGAGAGCATGTCCCCGCTGTGCTGCCCCTGCTCCGCCATGGCGTTTTCTCTCGCGGCCATGAGAGGGCCGTGGGATGTGTAGGGGATGGTCCGGGATCGCACCATAGTGGATCAAATGCGTGCCCGCTTCGGTTGAACAACGCCGGAAAGCAGTCGTTTGCTTTACCCCCGTGCAACACCGTACTAAAACCCACGCGACCGCATGTAGTCTCTCTTGCGTTCGTCAGTCATCGAAATGAAAATGACGCGACGAATATCTTTGATCAGTAAGTATCCACCTGCAATCTTGCCAGACACCTCCGCCCTGACGATCCCCGATTCACGCCACTCGCGCCGCAGTGACTCAGCAAGCAATTCTCCGGAATGTGCGGCTTGCCAGTTAAGTCTGATTCCCCGGCGCTGACATTTATCTGCTATCAGCACATAGCCGTGTTCGAACGAACCCACGACCGTGCCCGTCCATCGCACGTTGGTGCCGCTCCACCCAGCCAGGTTTCTCGGCAAATCGCAAAGGCTCGCGTGCTGCGGAGCGGGCGCACTACAGGAAATCGGCGCGAAGGCGATTATCAACAATGCCCACCGGTTCATGTTGCTTGCATACGCCAACGGTCAATGTCCGCAAATGGGATTTCGGTGACAGTTTACGAATTAGCCTTGCGCTTCGGTCCACGCCGTTGCGGCGCGAGCGTTCGGCCGGTTTGCCGCTCGATCGCCTCGATCCACGCGGCGCCGCCCAACGGCCTGCCGGTCGTCTCGGACTGGCGGAGCGCTGCATAGGCTGCGGCATCCTCCTCGTCGCCGAGAAAGGCGCGGAAATCGCCCGTTCGGTCGAGCACTGGTTGCACCCTGACCACGCCGTCGTCCTCACCCGCGAAATGGGCGGCGGTGCTCGACCAGCGCCAGTCCTCCGGCCTGTCGACCAGGCGCGCCCGAACCGGGTTCATCGCGACGTAGCGGGCGGCACTGGCCAGATAGGCATCGTCCATCGCCACTGAGCCAAACCGGCCCTGCCACAAATGCCCGGTCCAGCGATGCCGCGCGTTGATGATGCGGGTGTAACGGCGATGAAGTTCGGCAAAGGTGCGGCGCAGGCCATCGGGGTCCGACGGAGTCAGGATGACATGGACATGGTTGGGCATCAGGCAATAGGCCCATATTTCAGCCTCCGCCTTGAAGGCCGCCTCGCCGAGCAGGTCGCGATAGAGCGCATAGTCCGCGTCTTCGAAAAAGGTCTGGCCGCGCCGGTTGCCGCGTTGGGTCACATGGTGCGGGATACCGGGGATCACGACTCTTGCCAGGCGGGCCATATGTTTGCCGTAACGAGGTGAGGGTAATTAGTAAACTGTCACCGAAATATGGCAATCTACTATTCAGCGCACTTATAGTGTGTTGGATCCCAGCCGTAATCTGCCTGATCTCCTTCGACTTCCAACCTGACCGCTTTGCCTCCACACGCCTTTTGCGCTTCGGCTGCGGCCTTGCCATCCAAAAGGTCGATGGGACGCGGATGCCTGTTGGCGCGCTTGTGCTGGGCTATCAGATCGCTTGGGTCGCTGGCGCAGCCGCCGGTTACTGTGGCCAGCACGACGGCCATAACATGAGGTCTCATTCGGCCTCCGGCGCTCTTAGACCCTAAGTGGGCACGATGCCGACACGAGGAAATGTCCGCAAGTGGGCGATTGCAGTCATTCCGGATTTGCGGGCGCGCGACTCGGTGCCGAACGCCTCTGCCAACATCGGTATCGCCACCTCGGCGCGGGCCCATCGCTAACTCCTAACAACAGCTGACAAGTGCTGACGGGCGTTTCACCATCGCCCCGCCTACCTGCTGCGGACCGCATCACGCATCGCAGGAGACATGTCATGAACGCGATATCGCCCACCCGTCGCGGCTTGCTCGCCAGCTCGGCCGCCGGCGTCGCCATCGGCCTTTCGGTGCTTGCCGCGCCGGGCCTCGCGCGGGCCGCGCTGGCCGGGGACGCCGCGATCCGGCCGTTCCGCGTCCGGGTGCCGGAGGCCGAGCTTGCCGATCTGCGCCGCCGGGTGCGGGCGACGCGCTGGCCGGCGCGGGAGACCGTGGCGGATCAGTCGCAGGGCGTGCAGCTGGCGAGCCTGAAGGCGCTGATGGAATACTGGGGCACTGGCTATGACTGGCGCAAGGTGGAGGCGCGGCTGAACGCGCTGCCGATGTTCGTGACGGCGATCGACGGGCTCGACATTCAGTTCATCCATGTCCGGTCGCGCCATGCCAATGCGCTGCCGCTGATCATCACGCATGGCTGGCCGGGATCGATCCTGGAGCTGCTCAAGGTGATCGGCCCGCTCACCGATCCGACCGCGCATGGCGGCAGGGCCGAGGATGCGTTTCATCTCGTCCTGCCCTCGATGCCCGGATATGCCTTCTCGCAGCAGCCGGCGCAGACCGGCTGGGGCGCCGATCGCATCGGGCTGGCCTGGAACGAACTGATGGGGCGGCTGGGCTATAAGCGCTATGTGGCGCAGGGTGGCGACTGGGGTTCCGTCGTGTGCGACCGGATGGCGCGGCAGGCGCTGCCGGGGCTGATCGGCATCCATGTCAACATGCCGGCGACGGTGCCGCCCGAGCTGATGCGGGCGATCCTTGCCGGCGACCCGGCGCCGGCCGGGCTTCCCGTCACGGAGAAGACGGCGTTCGAGGCGCTCAGCGTCTTCTTCGGCCGGAACGGCGCCTATGGCAGCATGATGTCAACGCGCCCGCAGACCGTGGGGTACGGCCTCACGGATTCGCCAGCCGGGCTCGCTGCCTGGATGTACGACAAATTCGCACAATGGACGTATAGTGGCGGCGTGCCCGAACGCTCGCTCACCCGCGACGAGATGCTCGACGACATCTCGCTTTACTGGCTGACCAACAGCGCGATTTCGTCTGCCCAGCTCTATTGGGAGAACAACGCCAATAATTTCGTGGCGGTAGACGTCGCGATCCCGGCCGCGATCACGGTGTTTCCAGGCGAGATCTACCGCGCGCCGCGCAGCTGGGCCGAGCGCAGCTATCACCAGCTGATCTATTTCAACGAAGTCGACAAGGGCGGCCATTTCGCCGCCTGGGAAGAGCCGGCGCTGTTCAGCGCCGAGCTTCGCGCCGCCTTCCGATCGCTACGCTGAATCCCTTTTTCCAGAAGGAGCCGATCATGGCCGATACCAGGATCCTCTACACTGCCCGCACCCACACCGTTGGCGGCCGCGAGAATGGCGCGGCGCGCAGTTCCGACGGGCGGCTCGACATCCGCCTGTCGACACCGGGCAGCGACCGCCCCGGCACCAATCCGGAGCAGCTGTTCGCGGCCGGCTGGTCGGCCTGTTTCGAAGGCGCGCTGGGCATCGCGGCGCGGCGCATGAAGATCACCCTGCCCGCCGGCCTGGCGATCGACGCCGAAGTGGATTTGTGCCTGAACGACGGCGACTATTTTCTGCAGGCGCGCCTGAACGTCAGCCTGCCCGACATCGACCGCGAGACAGCCCAGGCGCTGGTCGACGCAGCCGACCGGACCTGCCCCTATTCCAAGGCAATCCGCGGCAATGTCGACGTCGTGATCGCGCTGGTCTAGCCGTGACTGGACCTTCCCGGAATCGTGTGCGCCTGATCGGCGGCATCGCGCTGGCGGGTGCCGCGGCGATCGCGCTGGCGGTGGGCATCGGCCAGGCCCGGCACTGGCCGGCCGGCGGCGCGGCCATGGCCGAACCCACCCCGGCCAGTGAAGCGAAGGGACGCAGCATGCCCAACCCCGCCGTGCCCGCACCCCTATCGTCGCTGTTCGACGGACGGGAGTGGCTGAACACCCCGCCGCTGCGGCCCGAGGATCTGCGCGGCAAAGTCGTGCTGGTCAATTTCTGGACCTATTCCTGCATCAATTCGCTGCGGCCGCTGCCCTATCTGCGCGCCTGGGACGCCAAATACCGCGCGCAGGGGCTTGTCATCATCGGCGTCCATGCGCCGGAATTCGGCTTCGAGAAGAAGCTGACCAATGTACGCCAGGCAGTGGCCGAGCAGGGCGTGCGCTTTCCCGTGGCGCTCGACAGCGATTTCACCAGCTGGCGGGCGTTCGGCAATCGCGGCTGGCCCGGCTTCGTCTTCATCAGCGCGGACGGACGCGTCCGCCACGAGCGGCTCGGCGAAGGCGATTATGCCGAATCCGAACGGCTGATCCGGCAATTGCTTGCCGAAGCGGGCCATGCACCCCCGACGGGATCGATCGCGGACATTCCCGGCCAGGGCATTCAGGCCGCACCCGACTGGGCCAGCCTGCGCTCGCCCGAGACCTATATCGGCTATGGCCAGGCGGAGCGTTTCGACGCGCCGGGCGGCGTGCGGAAGGACGCGCCGGCGCGGTACGCGGCGCCGGCCGACTTGCCGCTCAACCATTGGAGCCTGGCCGGCGCTTGGACCGTCGGGGGCGAATATGCGACGCTCAACGCCGGCGGCGGGAGCATCCGCTACCGCTTCCACGCGCGCGATCTTCATCTCGTGCTGGGCGCGCCAGCGGGCGGTGACGCGGTGCGCTTCCGCGTCCTGATCGACGGCGCAGCGCCCGGCACGGATCACGGCACCGATGTGGATGCCGAAGGCTGGGGCACGCTGCGCGAGGACCGGCTCTACCAGCTCGTCCGGCAGAGCCGGCCCGTCGCCGATCGCACCTTCGAGATCCAGTTCTCGGCGCCGGGCGTGCGTGCCTATGTCTTCACCTTCGGATAGACCGCTCCACCATCGAGGATCACCCCATGACCAGCACCGCGACACCGGAAGATATCGACCAGGACCGCCGCCAACTGTTCGGGGCGGCGGCGCTGGGGGCGGCGGCCCTGCCCTTCTTCGCGAGCGCGGCCGCCGCGCAGACGGCGCCGGCGCGGCCCGCCGTGCCCGGGTTCGGGCCGCTGAAGCAGATCGATGCCGGCCTGCTGACCATCGGTTATGCCGAGGCCGGACCGCCCAAGGGGCCGGTGGTGATCCTGCTGCACGGCTGGCCTTATGACATCCACAGCTTCGTCGAGGTGGCGCCGTTGCTCGCCAGGGCCGGCTACCGGGTGATCATCCCCTATCTGCGCGGCTATGGCACGACGCGGTTTCGTTCGCCCGACACGGTGCGAAACGGCCAGCAGGCGGTGTTCGCGGTGGACGTGATCGCGTTGATGGATGCGCTGCACATCCCGACCGCGATCGTCGCCGGGTTCGACTGGGGCGCGCGGACGGCGGATATCGTTGCCGCCTTGTGGCCGGAGCGGTGCAAGGCGCTGGTTTCCGTGAGCGGATACCTGATCGGCAGTCAGCAGGCCAACAGCGCGCCGCTGCCGCCCAAGGCCGAGCTTGGCTGGTGGTATCAATTCTATTTCGCGACCGAGCGCGGGCGGATCGGGTACGAGCGCAACCGGCATGATTTCGCGAAGCTGATCTGGGAACTGGCGTCGCCGCGCGCGACCTTCGATGCGGCGGTGTTCGAGCGCAGCGCGGCGGCGTTCGACAATCCCGATCATGTCGCCATCGTGATCCACAATTATCGCTGGCGGCTCGGCCTGGCCGAGGGCGAGCCGCTCTACGCCCCGATCGAGACGAAGCTGGCCGCCGCACCGGCGATCGCGGTGCCGACGATCACGCTGGAAGGCGATGCGAACGGCGCGCCGCATCCCGAACCGGCCAGCTATGCCGCGCGGTTCACCGGCAAATATGCGCACCGCACGATCACCGGCGGCATCGGGCACGACCTGCCGCGCGAGGCGCCGGCGGCCTTTGCCGAGGCCGTGATCGACGTGGCGCGGCTGTGACGCCGGCCGGCTGAGCCCCTCACTCCGTCGCCGCGACGACATTGTCGTCGGAGTTGCGATCGATGCGGACATTGTACGGATCGGCGCCGGCAAAGGCCGGCTTCTTCGACGTAACCAGCTTCAGCGTCTGCGTGCCGGTGCGCAAAGGCAGGCGCTGGAGCAGCAGCACGTCCTTCTTCGCGAAGGCGCCGCGGCCGGGCATCGCGGCGAACAGGCCGATCTCGGTCGTCTCGGCCATCGGCGCCTCGGTCTCCTTGCCCTTGCCGTCGGCGTAGAGCTTGCGCGCTTCGATCGTCAGGGTGGTTTCGAAGCGACCGTCGGGCAGTTTCTTCACCACAGCAGCTTTGGTCTTGATGTCGTAGAGCGTGATGCGTTCGAACAGATCGGTGATCAGCGCCTGCTCCTCCGGGCTGGCGCCCTTGCGGAACTCGGCGATCAGATCGAGCGAGCGCGGGAACGGCGCGCCCTTGAAGCGGAAGCGGGTGAGATAGCGTTTCAGCGCCGCGTTGACGCGTGCCTCGCCCAGCGCGTCCTTCAGCCGATACATGACCAGCGAGCCCTTGCTGTAATGGATATATTGCTGGTCCTCGACCCGGTAGAGCGGCAGTTCCTCGATCACTTCGCCGCCGCGGCTGCGCAGATAACGATCGAGCTCGAACTTCAGGAAGCGGCGGATCTGATCGCGGCCGTAGAGCTTCTCCATCACCATCAGCGCCGAATATTGCGCGAGGGTCTCGGTCAGCATGGTCGCACCCTGCATGTCGGCGCCGATCGCCTGGTGCGCCCAATATTGATGGGCGAGCTCATGCGCGGTGACATAGGTGACATAGTCGATCTTGTCGGGATCGGAGAGGTCCGCGATGAAGCCGATCCCTTCGGAATAGGGCATCGTGCCGGCAAAGGCCTGGGCGAACTTCTGGTAATCCGGGAATTCGATGATGCGGGCCTGGCGGAACTGATAGGGCCCGAAATTCGGCTGATAATAATCGAGGCTATGGGCGAACGCCGCGAGCATGCGATCGACATTGGCGCCGTGCCGCGCATCGTAATAGACTGCGAGATCGACGCCATTGTGCATCCGGTGCTTCTCGACATAGCGCGCCGACTGGACCGAATAGAAATTCTGGATCGGCGCATCGACCACAAAGCGCGCGGTGCGCCGGCCGTTGGCGGTCGTGTCGCCGACCTTGTAGCCGGGCGCGATCGGGGTCTGGCCGGCATCGGTGGTGACGGTGATGTCCGTCCTGATCCAGTCCGTGCGGATCTGGTTGAAGCGGGTCGCGGACAGATCCTCGAGCTTTGCCGGGCGCAGTTCGGGCGTCAGGCCGTATTTGCGGCGCTTGACCCGGTCCTGCAGCAGGCCGGTGTAATCCATCCCGATCGAGGGCACGAACTGGAAGTTATTGACGAAAGTGCCGTTCTGCACGACGCGCGTGTCGTTGCCGCTGTTGCGAAAACCGCGCTGCGTGCGCTCGGTGCGGAAGGTCAGGCTGGTGGCGGCGCCCGGCGCGAGCGGGGCCGCGAGGCGATAGATGCGGTACTGGTATTTCGGATAGTCGCGCGCCAGCCTCGCGCCCGGGATGGCGACCGAGACCAATTTGGTCGAGCGATCGGCGAGGCGGACATGCACGTCACTGAGCGGCGTCCCCGTCTTGTTGACCAGGGTCAGCACGCCGCTGGCGCTGAGGCCGGGTTCCTGCGGGCGCAGATCGACCGCGACGCGCGCGGCGGTGACGAGTGGCTGGGGCAGCTTCCGATAGGGCAGCAGCGCCTTTTCATAATCGGCCATGAAGGCCTCTTCGGAGACCGGCGTGCCATAGTCGTTCAGTACATGGGTGTTGTAGAAGATCCACGCGCCCGAAGCGACGAACACGGCGAGCGCAGCGCCGCCGACCAGCCCGGCCGGCCCGGCGAGCCGGCGCGGCAGGCGCTTCAGCCGCGGCCGCAGCCGCGTCTCGGTGCCGCGCCGCCAAAGCGCATGGGCGAGCACCAGCAGGATCACCGCGAACGCCGTCCAGTAAAGCCGCAGCCACCAGGCGCCGATCCAGAACTTGCCCAGGCCGTTCATGTCGGAGAGCGGCACCTGCGGCGACTGGCCGTAATTGTACAGCGCATCGCCAAAGCCGAGATTGCGCAGGGTTACGCGGATGATGATGAAATAGAACACCATCAGGCCCCAGCCGAGATATTTGTTGGGGCTGAGCGCCTGGATGAACACCGCCAGCACTGCGATCAGGGTGAACATGATCGTATCCGGCAGCACGTACCAGAGCAGATATTTGCCGAGCTCGAAATTCGTATAGCCGTGCAGCAGCTGCGCCACGACGCCGGCGAACACGCTGACCAGCAGGGTCGCGCACATCACCAGCACCACCGCCAGCGCCTTGGGCACGACATAGGCCCAGTCGGGGATCGCCGAGGCATCGATGATCTCGTGAATCTTGCGGTCGCGCTCGCGCCAGACCAGCTCGCCGGCATAATAGATCGCGATGATCACCGGGATGATGCCGAACGATCCCTCGATCAGGCCGATCAGCACGCGCGTCACCGGCAGCACGGGCGTGCCGAACACCTCGCCGAGATCGACCATCGCGGCGGCGGCGTTGAACAGGCCGAGCGCCATCAGCACGAAAAAGGCCGGGCTCTTGAACACCTGGCCGAGCTCGAGCGCAGTGCGGGCGCGCAGTTGCGCAAACGCCGTCGCGCGGCCGAAGCTGGGCGTCGCCAGCGGGTCGACCGGCTCAGTCGGGGCCGGCGCCTCGACCTGCTCCTGCAGCTTCAGTGCGCGCCGGCTCGCCTTTGACGGGCGCGCGCCGAAGCGGAAGGTGGCGGTCGCCACGGCCAGCGCGGCGAGGCCGATCGCGACGATGATGGCGCGGTTGAACAGCAGGATGCCGTCGACCGGCGCGACCAGCGTGTTGCGATCGGCCGCAGTCCAGTATTTGCTCGCATAGGAAAAGGCGCCGATGCCGAACGGCTCACCATAAGCGCCGGCCAGCTCATAGGCCGGATTGCGATCGAGTACGACGCTGGCGACCGTCCACAGGATGAGGAAGGCGACCACGCCGAGATAGGTCGCCATCATCGAGCGGGTCATGGTGGCGAGTGTGAAGAACAGGGCCGAGGTCAGCAGCAGATCGGGCAGCGCGAACCAGAGATAGGGCACGGCATAATAAGACAGGACGTTCGGCCCGAGCGTCTCGCTGTCGACCCATGGCATGAACGACCCGATCCACACGCCGAGCGGCACGGCGAGGAAGCCGAGCGCGGCGGCGAGATAGGCGCCGGAATAGCGGCCCATGAGATAGGCGATGCGCGTGATCCGCGTCGCGCGGACGATCGGCCCGAAACCGGTCTCATCGTCGCGCACCACGACGTTCGCGACGAAGGCGGTCGACACGAACATGTAGAAGACCGACATGATGATGACGACCTGCGCGATCGCGAAGGGCGCGTTCTTGTGGACGTTGCCGCCCGATCCGATCCGGATCTGGTCGACCGTCGTCGCCCCGAAGGCGAGCAGGAAGAACACCACGATGGCGACCCAGAGCACGGGGTTGCGCAGCTGGTAGCGCAGCTCGAACCGGGCCACGCCCGCGAACATGCCCATGATCAGGCCGCGCGCCGCGACGCATCGAGCGTCGAGAAATAGACGTCCTCGAGCCCCCCGGAGACAGGGTGGAAGCCTGCCCCGGGCGCGGCATCCGCCAGGACGTGGATAATCGTCCTGCCGGCGAACAGCCGGGTCGAGATGACACGGTGGCGCTGGCGCTGATCCTCCAGCTCGCTGCGCTCGATCGTCTTCTGCCAGATACGGCCGCGGGTCGCCTCGATCAGATCGAGCGGTGCACCTTCGAGCAGGATGCGCCCTTCCGCCAGCACCGCCATTTGCGGGCAGAGATCGGCGACGTCCTCCACGATATGCGTCGAAAGGATGACGACGACGCTGTCGCCGATCTCGCCGAGCAGATTGAGGAAGCGGTTGCGCTCCTCCGGATCGAGGCCGGCGGTGGGTTCGTCGACGATGATCAGCTTCGGTCCGCCGATCAGCGCCTGGGCGATGCCGAAGCGCTGGCGCATGCCGCCGGAGAAACCGGCCAGTGCCTTTTTGCGCACGCCCCAGAGATTGACCTGGTTGAGCAGGCTCTCGACGGTCGCCTTGCGTTCGCCGCGGCCGGATATGCCCTTCAGCACGGCCATGTGATCGAGCATGTCGTATGCAGAGACGCGCGGATAGACACCGAAATCCTGCGGCAGATAGCCGAGCACGCGGCGGAGCTTTTCCGGTTCGGCGATCACGTCGAGCCCGTCGAAGGTGATCGCGCCCGAAGTCGGCGTCTGCAGCGTCGCGACCGTGCGCATCAGCGTCGATTTGCCGGCGCCGTTCGGGCCGAGCAGGCCGAACATGCCGGGCGGGATGGTCAGATCGACGCCGTCGAGCGCCCGCGTACCGTTGCCATAGACATGGGTGAGCTTCTCGATCTTCAGCATTGAGTCCCTCCGGTTGAAGGGAAATTAGCAGGTGTATTGCGCTTGTAAAGCAGCTCGATGGGTATCCGTGTAAATAGGCGCGTGGCGAACGCCGTGACCGGCCAGACCGGGCCGGTTCCACACCCCGACGTCAAAGAAGGGCGCGCAGACGAAACGTGTGTTTTTCCAGATACTCCGATTTCGGTTATAAATATCGCCAAGCTCAACGATCGAGTTGGTCGCACCTTCCCCTCACCCAATTCCGTATGCAAAGCATAGTATCTGCGAGAACAAAGCACTCACGGAATATGGAGACTCGCTCCATCTTTGAGCATTACATGAAATTGTAGTATATCGTCCTGGCGACTCGACGTCGTATCAGCAGGAGAGACAATATGGGACTTCCCAAGGTGCAACGAGAAGCGTTGACGCTTCAGCGACTCCATCATCTGCTCGATCCGGGCCGGGTTTATTATCGACCGGTCGTATTCGATATATTGCAGCGCGCCGATGCGGCCGAACTGAAGGCGCTGATCGTCGGGGCGCAGGAGCTGAAGGCCGAATATGGCGACCTGGACGGTGTCATCAAGGCGGCCGAAGGGGCCCTGCGGAAAGCCAAGTGATCGTCGAGCGGGCGGACCAGGCGCTGCCGGTTCGCTATTCCGGCCTCGACGATATCCTGAAACGCGTGCCGGTGAGCGTGGTCTGGGAGATCACGCTCGCCTGCGACCTGGCGTGTCAGCATTGCGGATCACGCGCCGGGCGGCGACGGCGCGACGAACTGAGCACGGCCGAAGCGCTGGATCTGGTCGACCAGATCGCCGAGCTCGGGGCGCGCAGCGTCGGCCTGATCGGCGGCGAGGCCTATCTGCGCAAGGACTGGCTTCAGATCATCAGCGCGGTCCGCGCCGCCGGCATGGAATGCGACCTGCAGACCGGCGGGCGCAACCTTTCCGATGCGCGGGTCGGCCAGGCGGCGGCGGCCGGGCTGAACGCGGTCGGCATTTCGATCGACGGGATCGGCGCGACGCACGACCGGCTGCGCGGGGTGATCGGATCGTTCGAGATGGCGCTGGAGGCGATGCGCAACGTCCGCGCGCACGGGCTGGAGGTCGGCGTCAACACGCAGATCAACGCCCGCACCCTGACCGAACTGCGCCCGCTGATGGACATCATCATCGATGCCGGGTGCAACAACTGGCAGCTCGCCATCACCACCGCGATGGGCAATGCCGCGGATCACCCCGACATGCTGCTGCAGCCCTGGCAGATGCTGGAGGTAATGCCGCTGCTGGCCGAGTTGGCCGCCGAAGGCCGCGCGCGCGGCCTGTTCCTGCAGCCAGCGAGCAATATCGGCTATTTCGGGCCGCATGAATCCGCGCTGCGCAACGTGATGAACGACGAGATCCATTTCCACGGCTGCAATGCGGGCGACACGGTGCTGGGGATCGAAGCCGACGGCACGATCAAATCCTGCCCGGGCCTGCCGAGCCCTTATGCCGGCGGCAATATCCGCGAGCGGCGGCTGCGCGATATCTGGGAGAATGCCGAGCCGATGGCGTTCAACCGGCGGCGCACGATCGACGACCTGTGGGGCTATTGCCGGACCTGCTATTATGCCGAGACCTGCATGGCCGGCTGCACCTGGACGGCGCATGCGCTGATGGGGCGGGCGGGCAACAACCCGATGTGCCACCACCGCGCGCTCGATTTCGCCGAACGCGGGCTGCGCGAGCGGCTGATCAAGGTGAAGGACGCCACCGGGCGATCGTTCGACCATGGCGAATTCGAGATACTGGTCGAGCCGGCCGATGGCTGAGCCCGGCCGCATCCCCGTGCCGTTGCGGCTGTGCCGCGGGTGCCGGCGGTTCGTGCGGATCGAGAATGAAGCGTGCGATTTCTGCGGGGCCGACCTGGCCGCGCTGGAAGCCGCGCATGAGGCCGGCGCCTCCGAAATCCGCGCGGCGACCGCTGCATTGCGCGCGGCGCTGGCGGCACTGCCTGACCGTTAGAACAGAATCTGGTTGGCTGGGATCGCCTATCCCCGCTCGCCCTGAGCTCGTCGAAGGGCCGTTTTCCTTCCGCAGAAGAGAAGAGCAGGGCTTCGACAAGCTCAGCCCGAACGGCGATAGGAGGATCGCCCCAAGTCGAACGTGTCAGCCTGGCATCGAACGGATACACGGTGGCCCGTCCGGCTTTCGCCGACCGGACCGCCGGCTCAGGCGAAGATTTCGCTCAGCGCCTCGGTAGCCGGGCCGTCCTTCCAGTCGCGCAGCTCGATATAGAGCGAGGTCTGGATGGTCGCGACAACGGCGGTGAGCAGGGTCGAGATCACCGCGCTGCCGATCAGGAACCAGAAGGGGATTCCCTGCTGCATGGCGGCGAGGAGGCCCTGCGTGCCATAGACGGCAATCATAACGGCCCCGCTGATCGCGGAGAAGATCCAGTAGAGCACGACGATGACCACGCCGACCCCGAACACCGACCAGCGCGCGCCCTTTGTCAGGAAGCGGCTGCGGCCGAATGCCCCGATCACGCCGGTCCCCTCCTCGACCAGGGCGGGTGCCGCGACCGCCCACATGACCCAAAGCAGGATGCCCGGCACGATCAGGAACACGAAGCCCAGCATGACGCCGAGCCCGAGCAGGATGCCGAGCAGGAACAGCGGCACCACCGACCGCAGCCCGACCGTGGCCGATTCAGCGAAGCTCGCCTCCCGCCCCTCGCTGTGCGCGGCGGTGGCGCGGACCAGCGCGCCCTGGGTGAGCATCGCGAAGACGATGCTCAGCACGGCCGTGACGATGGCCATCGTCGCGTACAGCGCGGGCGTGATCGCGCCGGTGAGGAAATTCTGCTGCGTAAAGCCGAGCCGTTGCCCGACGAGATTGATGACGACC
The DNA here is from genome assembly GCF_036663735.1 of Parasphingomonas zepuensis. Lineage (NCBI taxonomy): Bacteria > Pseudomonadati > Pseudomonadota > Alphaproteobacteria > Sphingomonadales > Sphingomonadaceae > Parasphingomonas > Parasphingomonas zepuensis. Next base: position 379,697 of record NZ_JAXOJO010000001.1, read on the forward strand.
CCTGGCACCGCGCCGAACAGAAACGAAATGCCGAAGACGGTGACGGGATTGCTGCCCATCGTGCCGAACGCCCGGCTGAAGATCCGGCCGATCGAGACCGTGCGGTCCCCCGCCTCGCTTATGCTCGTGGCCATGATTTTCCCCCGTCTGTCGGTAGTTGCGCGCCATCGCGATCCTACCGCGCGGTAGCCTGACGGCAGCGCCGGACTGTGTAAAGCCCCGATTTATATCCATTTTGGCGGCATTTTCGGTGATTACACCGCGGCCTACAACGAGTAGTCTGGCCGCGACGCGCAGCCGGGGGACTATGTGAGCGGGGGTAATACGCAGCAGGCGGCGACCGCCGCCGAGCGCTTCACTGCCGCCCATGATGCGTTGAAGGCCGATCCGTCGGTGCAGTTCGCGCTCGCCCCTGCCCCACCGCCGCCCCAGCCGCCGGCGTGGCTTAAGGCGCTGTGGGAATGGCTGACCGAAGTGCTGGAGCCGGTCGGCCGGTTCCTCGGCTGGATCAGCACCTTCATGCCCGATGCGCCCTATGCCCGCATCTTCCTGTGGACGGTCATCGCGATCGCCGCCGCGGCACTGCTGTGGATGGCGTATCAGCGCATCCGCTACGGCGAATGGCGCTTGCCGCGCCGCCGGCCCGCGCCAACCCGGGCGGCCGAGCTGCCCGAGGAGGAATGGGCGCCCGACGCAGCGCAGGGCCGGGCGTGGCTGAACGAAGCCGACGCCATGGCCGAGCAGGGCCGCTATGCCGAGGCAGTGCATCACCTGCTGTTCCGATCGATCGAGGATATCGCACGCCGCCGGCCGCGGCTCGTGCGGCCGGCCCTCACCAGCCGCGAACTGGCTGCCGCCGAGGCCATCCCGGCCCCTGCGCGCGACCTGTTCGCCGGTATTGCGCGGCTCGTGGAACGCAGCCTGTTCGGCGGCCGGCCGGTCGCCGCCGACGACTGGACTACGGCCCGCGCGGCCTATGCCGATTTCGCGCTGCCCGGGACGTGGCGCGCATGAGCGACATCGCCATCGGCGCCCGGGGCAGCAGCGGGGACGGCGCGTTCCGGGCGCGGACGATCGTGCTGATCCTGGCGATCGGCATCCTGGGCTTCATCGCGACGCTGGTGCTCGGCGCCTATGCGCCGGATCTGAAATCGGGCCGCAACGGCGGGGCGCATGCCCTGTCGCCCGCCGCGACGGGGTTCAGCGGGATCGTGCGCCTGGCCGACGCGACCGGGCGCGACCCGTGGATCATCCGAGATGCGCGGCTGCTCGATACCGAGGACCTCGTCGTGCTGACGCCCGAAACCGGGGCGACCGACCTGTCCGCCATATTGGCACAGCGGCTCGGCAAGCCGACGCTGGTCGTGCTGCCGAAATGGCAGACGGTCGGGGATCCGGACCGGACCGGCTGGGTGCGGCATCTGGGGCTGAAGCCGGCGGGCCAACCGAACGGCGTGCTCGCCCCGCGCGACGAGCTGCGGGTCGCCCGCCGGCGCAGCGGCGGCGCGCCGCTCGTCACCGCGCCGGACCTGCCGCGGGACATCGCGTTCGTCTCGCCCCGGCCGCTCCAGACCGTCTCGGGCGGCGGGCTGATCCCGCTGATCACTGACCGGCAGGGGCGCGTCGTGCTCGGCCAATTGCCGGATCGCACCTTGTATGTGCTGGCCGATCCCGATCTGCTGTCCAACATCGGCATGGCCGATGCGCGGCAGGCGGCGTCGGCACTCGCGCTGCTCGACTGGCTGAATTCGAACGAGGCCGAATCGATCTATTTCGACGTGACGCTGAACGGCTTCGGCCGATCGCCGAGCCCGCTCAAGCTGGCCTTCGACCCGCCCTTCCTGGCGATGACGCTGGCCGTCGCGGTCGCCGTGCTGCTCGCCGCCTGGCAGGGCGCGGTGCGGTTCGGCGCGCCGCGGCGGCGGCCGCGCGCGATCGCCTTCGGCAAGGCGGCGCTGATCGACAATGCCGCCGCGCTGGTGCGCAAGGCCGGCCGCTATGCGATGCTCGGCGGCCGCTATGCCGACATGACCCGCGAGCGGGCGGCCAGCGTGTTCGGCGTCTCGCCGCAATTGCGGGACGGGGCGCTCGACGCGCATCTCGACGGGCTCGGCCGGCCGGCGCGGTTCAGCGACCTCGCCGAGGCGGCCCGCAACGCGCGCGACCGGCATGCGGTGCTGGCGGCGGCGCAGGCGCTGCACAACTGGTTATGGGAGAAGAACAGGTGACGACAGACGAGGTGCGCGCGCTCGCCGCGGCGATCCGCGGGGAAATCGGCAAGGCCGTGGTCGGCCAGGAGGAAAGCGTCGAGATGATGCTCGTCGCGCTGTTCGCGGGCGGGCACATCCTGCTGGAAGGGCCGCCGGGCACAGCCAAGACGTTGCTGGCGCGCAGTTTCGCGGTGGTCGTCGGGCTGGATTTCGGGCGCATCCAGTTCACCCCCGATCTGATGCCGGGCGACATCATCGGCGCCAATGTGTTCAATTTCCAGACATCGACCTTCACGCTGACGCGCGGGCCGATCTTCACCGACCTGCTGCTGGCGGACGAGATCAACCGCGCGCCGCCCAAGACCCAGGCCGCCTTGCTCGAGGCGATGCAGGAGCGCACCGTGACGATCGACGGGGAGAGCCTGGCGCTGGGCAACCGCTTCATGGTGGTGGCGACGCAGAACCCGATCGAGCAGCAGGGCGTCTATCCCCTGCCCGAAGCGCAGCTCGACCGGTTCCTGTTCAAGCAGACGGTCGATTATCCGTCGGCGGCGCAGGAGCGCCGGATCGTCGCGATGCACGGCGCGCATCTCGCCATGTCGCCGGCCGACTGGGGGGTCGAGCGGCGCGCCGATGCAGCGACGATCGACGCCGCCGTCACCGCCGTCGCCGGGATCAGGCTGGTCGACGAAGTGATCGATTACATCACCGCGCTGATCCGCGCGACGCGGGACGTGGCCGACCTGGAAAGCGGCGCGAGCCCGCGGGCGGGCGCCATGCTGGCCGGCGCGGCACGCGCGCGGGCAGCGATCGACGGGCGCGATTTCGTGATCCCGGACGATGTGAAGGCGCTGGCCCCTGCCCTGCTGCGCCACCGGCTGATCCTGTCGCCCGCAGCCGAGATCGACGGGCGATCGATCGAGCAGGTGCTGACCGGCATCATCGAGGCGATCGAGGCCCCCCGTTGATCTATCCGACGCGCGCGGCGGTGCTGGCGGCGGCGGCGGGTGCGCCCGTCGCGCTGCTGATCGCCGTGTTCCTACCGGGGCGCTGGTATGCCGGGCTGGCCTGGCCGGTGGCGGTGCTGCTGCTGACGGTGATCGACGCGCTTTCCGGCGCGCGCCGGGGCAGTGCGCAACTGGCGCCGATCCCGAGCGCCTGCGTCGGCGCGACGATCGATGCGACGGTGAGCGTCGCCCTGACCGGCGGCCGGCCGCCGCGCGCCGCCGAGATCGCGGTCGCGACCAGCCCGCTGCTCGCGGTCGAGGATGACGGACGGCTGTGGATCGACCTGACCGACGGGCGCGGCGCAGCACTGCTGCCGCTGACCGCGGTACGCCGCGGGCTGGCGCGGATCGACCGGCTGTGGCTGCGCTGGCGCGGTCCGCTCGGGCTGGCCTGGACTCAGCGCGAGATCGCGCTGGAGACGAGCTTCCCGATCCTGCCCGACATCCGCCCCGTGCGCGAGCGCGGCGCGCAGATCTTCCAGCGGCACGCGCTGCAGGGGCTGATCGCGCAGATCGATCGCGGCGACGGCGCCGATTTCGAATCCCTGGTCGAGTTCCGATCGGGCATGGACCGGCGCGCGATCGACTGGAAGCAATCGGCGCGGCACATGAAGCTGCACGCCAAGGAATATCGCACCGAGCGCAACAACCAGATCGTCTTCGCGATCGACGCCGGACGGCAGATGACCGAGCCGGTAGCCGGCCTGCCGCGCGTCGACCGCGCGGTTTCGGCGATGCTGCTGACGGCCTGGGTGGCGCTGAAGCTCGGCGACCGGGTCGCGCTGCACGCGTTCGATTCCCGCCCGCGCATCGCGAGCGGCCTGATCTCCGGCCCGGCCTCGTTCGCCGAGCTGCAGCGGCTGGCGGCGGCGATCGACTATAGCGGCGAGGAGACCAATTACAGCTTCGCGCTTACCACGCTCGCCACGCGCCTGACGCGGCGATCGATGATCGTGCTGTTCACCGAATTCGCCGACCTGACCACCGCCGAATTCCTGGTGCGCGCCGCCGCCAGGATCGTCAAAACGCATCTGCTGCTGATCGTCGTGCTGCGCGACGAGGAAGTGGAGGCAATCGCCGACCGCGAACCACAACATGCCGACGACGTGACCCGCGCCGTGACGGCCGCGGCGTTGCTCAAGGACCGGCGGATCGTGCTCACCCAGTTGCGGCATCTCGGCGTACACCTGATCGAGAGCGAGCATGACCGGGTCAGCGAACGGCTCGTCGAGGGCTATATCGATCTCAAGCGGAGGAACCTGTTGTGACGTCGGGCACGATTCCGCCACCCGGCCGGGCATCGGCATTCGTCGAGGCGCAGCCTATGCTGGTCAATGCCAGCCGGTTCCGCAAAGTCCACGAGGCCGATTGGGCGCGGCTCGAACAGCTGGTGACGCGGTGCGAGAAACGATCGGTGCGGGCGCTGGCCGACGAGGATCTGCTCGCCTTGCCGCTGCTCTATCGTTCGACGCTGTCGACCCTGTCGGTCGCGCGCGAGACCTCGCTCGACCGTTCGCTGATCCGCTATCTCGAACAGCTGTGCGCGCGCGCCTATTTCCAGATCTACGGCGTACCGACGTCGGCGCTGCGCCAGCTCGGCCATTTCTTCGCGCATGGCTGGCCCGACGCAGCGAAGGCGTTGTGGCGCGAGACGCTGGTCGCGCTGCTGCTGACGCTGGCGGGCGGGCTGGTCGGCTATCTGCTGGTGACGAGCGATCCGGCCTGGTTCTATGCGCTGGTGCCCGACGGCATGGCGGGCGGGCGCGACCCGACCGCGTCCGCCGCGACGCTGCGCGCCACGCTCTACAATAGCGACAAGGAGGAAGTGCTGGCGACCTTCGCTGCATTCCTGTTCACGCATAATGCCCAGATCGCGATCTTCTCCTTCGCGCTGGGCTTCGCCTTCGCCGTGCCGACGGCGATGCTGATCGTCTATAACGGGCTGCTGCTCGGCGCGATGATCGCAGTGTTCGCGGCGAAGGGCCTCGGCTTCGAATTCGCCGGCTGGCTAAGCATCCACGGCACCACGGAAATGTTCGCGATCATGCTGGCCGGCGCGGCGGGTTTCCGCATCGGCACCGCCATTGCCTTTCCCGGTCGGCTGGCCCGCGGCGATTCGGCGGTCGCGGCCGGGCGCACCGGCGCGGTCGTGATGGGCGGTGCGGTGATCATGCTCGCAGTGGCCGGGCTGCTGGAAGGCATCGGCCGCCAGACGGTGACGGGGGATGCCACCCGCTATGCGATCGGGCTGGCGATGCTCACCGGCTGGATGGTCTATTTCTACCTGCCGCGACGGCGGGCCTGATGCGCTGGCCGTTCCGCAAAAAGGGATCGCGCTCGCCGCAATCGCTGCGCCGCAATTTCGTGACGCCGGAGGGCGTCGACCTGCAGCTCGAGCTGGGCGGCGCCGGGGTGCGCGCGGCGGCATTCATGCTCGACGGGCTCGCCATCCTGATCGTGCTGATCATCGTGACGATCATCATCGCCCTGTTGTTCACCGCCCTCAAATCGGACGCCGTGAGCATATTGTGGATGATCGGGTTCTTCCTGCTGCGCAACGGCTGGTTCGCGCTGTTCGAGATGGGCGGGCGTGGCGCGACGCCGGGCAAGCGGCTGATGGGGCTGCGCGTGGTGGCGCGCGACGGCGCGCGGCTGACCGGCGGCGCGGTGCTCGCGCGCAACGCGATGCGCGAGATCGAGATATTCCTGCCGCTGTCGTTCCTCGCGATGCAATCGGCCCATGGACAGGCCGATGCGTTTCTCGTCCTGTTCTCGCTGAGCTGGAGCGGGATCTTCCTTTTCTTCCCGCTGTTCAATCGCGACCGGCTGCGCATCGGCGACCTGATCGCCGGAACCTGGGTGGTGCGCACCGTGAGCGGCGCGCTGGGCGACGATCTTGGCGCGACGCTGTCGCGCGAGCGCCGGACCTTTCCGGAGGCAGCGCTCAGCCTGTACGGCGTGTACGAGCTCCAGACGCTCGAAGAAGTGCTGCGCGGCGGCCGCGACGATGCGATCGCGACGGTCGCGGCGACGATCCGGCGCAAGGCCGACCTGCCCGACGATGGCGACGATTACCGTTTCCTGTCCGATTATTACGCCGCGCTCTGCGCCCGGCTCGAACGCGGGCTGATGGTCGGCCAGCGGCGCGCGGACAAGTTCGCGGCGGTGCGGACGCGGTAGCCGTCGTACCGGCAAATTGCCAAGCGCCGCCAAACGCGCAACACTCCCCGGCAAAAGGGAGAGGGCGGTTGGTCTATGTGCTGGGCGGCTGGCAAAGCGACTTTGCGCGGAACTGGAGTCGCGAGGGCAGCGATCTGGCGGATGCATTCGTCGCGACGGTGCGGCAAGGCCTGGATGCCGCGGCGCTCGACGCCGACGAGATCGAGACCGGCCATGTCGGCAATTTCGCCGCCGAGCTGTTCGCCGGACAGGGCCTGATCGGTGGATTCTTCGGACTGGTCGATCCGGCGTGGAACGGGCTGCCGACCGCGCGGCACGAGGCGGCGTGCGCATCGGGCAGCGTCGCGGTGCTGGCGGCGACGGCCGAGATCGAGGCCGGGCGCTACGATCTGGCGTGTGTCGTCGGGATCGAGCAGATGCGCAACGTGCCGGGCCGGATGGCGGCGCAGCATCTGGGCGCGGCGGCATGGACCGGGCACGAATTCGCCGATGCCGAATTCGTCTGGCCGCGCGCTTTCTCCGATCTGGCGGACGAATATGACCGGCGATACGGCCTGCGATACGAGCATCTGATGCGCATCGCCGAAATCAATTTCGGCAATGCGAAGCGCAACCCCAATGCACAGACGCGCGGCCATCACTTCACCCCGGCGCATTTCACCGCGGACGATATCCTCAATCCAGTGATCGAGGGGCGGACGCGGAAAATGGATTGCGGACAAGTGACCGATGGTGCGGCGGTGCTGTTCCTCGCCTCCCCCGCGCGCGCCGCCGCCTATGCCCGCCGGCGCGGCGTGCCGCTGGAGAGCCTCGCGCGGATCAGCGGATGGGGGCATCGTTCGGCCCCCATTTCCTATGCGGCGAAGGTGCAGGCGAGCGCCGACGATCCTTATGTCTTCCCGCAGGTGCGCCGGGCGATCCTCGATGCGCGGGCGCGGGCCGGCACCGACATCGCGGCGATCGACGCGGTCGAGACACATGACTGCTTCACCGCGACCGAATATATGGCGATCGACCATCTCGGCCTGACCGATCCGGGCAAATCCTGGCAGGCGATCGAGGACGGGTCGATCGAGCTTGGCGGACGCCTGCCGGTCAATCCTTCGGGCGGCCTGATCGGGCTGGGCCATCCGGTCGGGGCGACCGGCGTGCGGATGCTGCTCGATGCGTCGAAGCAGGTGACCGGCGCGGCGGGCGCCTGTCAGGTCGAGGGGGCGCGGCGCGTACAGACGCTCAACATCGGCGGATCGACCACCACCACGGTGAGCTTCATCGTCGAGCGCGCGGCATGACCGCGCTCACCTTGCTCGCGACCAATGCGGGATTGCTGATCGCCCTGTTCCTGCTGCTGTGGCTGATCTGCCTGAAGACGCGCGACGTGACGCCGATCGACAGCGTCTGGGCGCTGGGCATGGTCTTCCTGGCGGCGGCGAGCTTCCTCCACAGCGGGGGCGATCCGACGCGCAAGGCCTTGCTGCTTGGGCTGTGCGCGGCATGGGGCCTGCGGCTTGGGCTGTATCTGCTGTGGCGCTGGCGCACCCATGGGCCGGATCGGCGCTACGGCAAGATGTTCGCGACGGTGGAGGAAGCGAAAGGCTGGGGTTTCGGCAGGGCTTCGCTGCTGCTGGTCTTCGCCACCCAGGCGCCGTTGCTGTTCATCGTGTGCCTGCCGGTGCAGCTCGGCATGATCGACGCCGCGCCGCCGGCCGGGGCCGCGGCCATCGCCGGCGCGGCGATCGCGGTGGCCGGCATCCTGTTCGAGAGCATCGGCGACTGGCAGCTGGTGCAGTTCCGCCGCGATCCGGCCAATGCCGGCGCGGTGCTTGCGACGGGGCTGTGGCGCTATACCCGGCACCCCAATTATTTCGGCGATTCGCTCACCTGGTGGGGGCTCTACCTGATCGCGGCCGAGAGCTGGTCGGGGATGTGGGCGCTGCCGGGGCCAGTGCTGCTGACCTGGACGCTGATGCGATGGTCGGGCGTGCCGACGATCGAGGGCCGGTTGACGCGCAAGCGGGCTGGCTATCGCGATTATGTGCGGCGGACGTCGGGGTTCGTACCGTGGTGGCCGAAGGCGTGATTTCTCCCTCTCCCCTTGTGGGAGAGGGAAGGAGGAGCGCAGCGACGGGAGGGTGAGGGGGAGTGAGGTTCGGAACCGCGACGGCGCGTGTCCCCCTCACCCTTCCCATCGCAAGAGCGATGGGCCCCTTCCCTCTCCCCTTGTGGAGAGGGAGTTCAAGTCTGCAACATCGCTCGTTCCGCCCAGTGCGCATGGGTGCCGCTGCAGATCTTGTGGGGGAGCGCGATGCGGCAGACGGGGCCGGCCTCGAACCTTTTGCAATCGATCAGCACGCATTCCGACGTGCCACGATTTTCGTCGGTGATGAAGCTGACGAGATAGCCGTCATCCTCCTCCACCGCGTTCGTGCGCGGGGCGAAGGGGGCTTCGCTGGCGTAGCGGCCCTCCTCCAGCATCAATTGCCAGGACTCGCCGGTATCCAGATCGTGCTTCACGAAACCGTTGAACAGGAACCAGCCGGGCTTCGACGTGGTCGAATAGATGTAGCGGTGCTTCCGGCCCGCGACGCGCTGGTTGATCATGCCGAATTCGAGGATGCGGTCGTCGAGCCGCTCCTCCCGCGTCGAGCCGTCGGCCAGGTTGAAGCGCCAGCGGTGCAGCTTCGGGCGGAAGCTGTGCTCGTCGACATAGGCCATGAGGTGGCCGTAGCCATCGGCATTGTCGAGCGGCGCGGGCGTCGGGTTCTCCTGGAAATAGCCGTCCATCACCACCTCGTCGCCTTCCTCATAGGCGTTGAGGAAATGCAGGACATAAGTGGGCTCGGCCTCGAACCAGCGGATCTGCTCCGGGCTGCCGTGCCGCGGGATCAGCGCGAAGCGGGCGGGCACGCCTTCATGCAGGCGTGCGGCGTGGATGTCGCGCCTGAGCAGATCGGCATCCCAGAACACCGGCAGATCGTTCACGATCGACCAGTGTTCGCTGAAGGTCATGTCGTGCGGCAGCCGCGGCCCCGGCAGCGGCACCGGGATATAATGCGTCAGCCGCCCGTCCCGATCGACCACGCCGTAATGCATGAAGGGCGGGTACTTCGAATAGTTGAAGAACATCAGCTCCCCGGTGGAATCGTCCACCTTGGGGTGCGCCGAAATGCCGTCGAGCGGCACCCAGGGCGCCATGCCGTGCTGATCGAGCGTCTCCGGATCGAGCACATAGCCTTCGCCACATTGATAGAAGGTAGAGATCGCCTTGCCGGCATGGACGATGATGTCGGTGCTGCTGCTGTCCTTGAGCGATCCGTGCGCGCCGAAGCCCGGCCGCTTCGAAGTACCGGGGCGATCGGCCAGCCCGCCCCATAGCGAGCCGCCTTCCTCCTGTTCGGCCTGGAAGCAGCGCGTGCGGACGAAGCGGTTGCGATAGCTCGCGGTGCCGTTGCGGAAATCGATCTGGTGAATCATCCCGTCGCCATCGAACGGGTGATAGCGGCCGAGCGGCTGGTGCACCTGGTTCTCGGTATTACGGAGATAAACGCCGTCGATGTCGTGGGGAATGGCGCCCTCGATCACCTCGAGGCCGATCGCGGTCACTTCCTCGTGCAGCGGCGTCCAGGCCCCGTTGAGATAGGGGTGGTTGCTCGGGCGCAGCGAGGATGGAACGGGCGTGCGGTCGACGATCTGCATGGCGGTCCTCCCCGATTTTTTGGCCATCCTACGCCGCGCTTCGCCGATCGGCCAGCGGGATGGCGGAGCCGGTGGCGAGCCTTTAGGCTGGCCGCATGTTTCAACGATTCGCCTCGCTCATCCTGTTGTGGTCCTGCATCGGGACCGCCGCCGCCCAGACCGCGCCCGCCCCCGCGCCGGTTCCGCCCGCCACGGTGCGCGTCGCGCTGACGACGAGCGAGGGCCCGATCCTGATCGAGCTGGAAAAGGTGCGGGCACCGGCGACCACGGCGAACTTCCTGCGTTATGTCGATACCAAACGGCTCGACGGCACGACCTTCTACCGCGCCATGAAGCTGGCGCCGGAGTTCGGACTGATCCAGGGCGGATTGCGCAACGATCCGAAGAAGCTGTTCCCGCCAGTCGCCCATGAACCGACCACCAGCACCGGCCTGAGCAATACGGACGGCGTGATCTCCATGGCGCGGGACAAGCCGGGCAGCGCGACCGCGGATTTCTTCATTTCGATCGGCGATCTCTCCTCGCTCGACGCCAAGCCCGACCAGCCGGGCGACAATCTCGGCTTCGCGGCCTTTGGCCGTGTCGTCGAAGGGATGGACGTGGTCCGCCGGATCGCCGCCGCGCCGACCTCGCCGACCGAAGGCGAGGGCGCGATGAAGGGACAGATGCTGGCGCCGGCGATCCGCATCCTCACCGCGCGCCGGGTGCCGTAATCCCCCGGAACACTTCGTCGCACGCATCGCCCCACTCATCGCCGGTTCAGCTATGCCGTGCTAAGAGCGGGCAACACTCAACCACGAGGGTCCACCAATGCGTGTCCTTACCTCACTCATTCTCGGCGCCGCGCTGATCGGCACCGCCGCCGCCGCACCCGCCGCCGAACGCGACAACAGCAAGGGCGAAGCCAAGCTCGCCAAGGCGATCGCCGGCCGCGTCGCCGGCAAGCCGGTGAATTGCATCAACCTGCGCAACATCACCTCCTCCCAGATCATCGACCGCACCGCGATCGTCTACCAGGTCGGGCGGACGCTGTACGTCAACCGGCCGCGCATCGGGGAATCGTCGCTCGACGACGACGATATCCTGGTGACGAAGACCTATAGCAGCCAGCTTTGCAGCCTCGACACGATCAGGCTGCTCGACCGCAGTTCGCGTTTCGAGACCGGCTTTGTCGGCCTGGGCGAATTCGTGCCCTATGTGAAGCCGAAGAGCTGATCCGGCGGGACTTGTGCCGCCGCCCGGGATCGACCACGGTCCCGGGCGAGGCCGAACGGTGATGGCGCGAAGCTGACCGAGGCGGCGGGGAATGTGAAATTCCCCCGATCCCCCTACGATCCAGCGTTGTTTACCGGAGCCTGCCATGTCGAGAATCCCCGTTCGCCCGTTCCTCGTCTCCAAGGATGACGAAGGCGTTTTCCGTGTAACGGTGCGCACGACCCGCTATAATTCGCAGGGCTATCCGCTGGTTTCCGAAGAGAAGCTGGAGGACGGATTCCGCACCCAGACGGCGGCCAAGGCCTATGTCCGGGAGCAGTACCGCGCCGAGGCCGGGGATATCGCCACCAAATAGGCCGCCACTGACAGACGGGAGCTTGTTGCCGTGACCGATTCGATCGACGACCACATCATCGACACGCCCGACGGGCCGATGACCTGGGCGGCGTGGAAGAAGAAGCACCCGGTACAGATCCCGTCGCGGCGGACCAAGGGCAAGGACCTGCCGGTCAAGGTGAAGCGCTTTACCGAAAAGCCCTGAGGCTCAGCGGTCGAGCATCGCCAGGCCGGCCTTGCCGTACCGCTCGCCCGCTACCACGCCCGGTCGGAGCGCTGCGTCGAGCCCGGCCAGATCGGCGGCGTCGAGCCGCAGTTCTGCCGCCGCGACATTCTCCTCCAGATAGGAACGGCGCTTGGTGCCCGGGATGGGGACCACGTCGTCGCCCTGGTGCAGCAGCCAGGCCAGCGCGATCTGGCCGGGCTTTGCGCCCTTCGTCACGGCCAGCGAGCGCACCGCATCGGCGGCGCGCATGTTGGCGGTGAAATTCTCACCCTGGAAGCGCGGATCGAGACGCCGGTAATCGCCCTGCGGATATTCCTCCGCTGGCAGCGCCGTGCCGGTGAGGAAACCGCGACCGAGCGGGCTGAACGGCACCAGCCCGATGCCGAGTTCCCGCAGCACCGGCAGGATCTCCGCCTCCAGCCCACGCTCCCACAGCGAATATTCGCTCTGCAGCGCGCTGACGGGCTGCACTGCGTGCGCGCGGCGGATATTGGCCGCGCCCGCCTCGGACAGGCCGAAATAGCGCACCTTGCCCTCGCGGATCAGATCGCCGACCGCGCCCGCCACATCCTCGATCGGCACGGCCGGATCGATGCGGTGCTGGTAGAACAGATCGATATGATCGGTGCCGAGCCGCGCGAGCGAGGCTTCGGCGACGGCGCGGATATGCTCCGGCCGGCTGTCGACGCCGCCGGTCTGCTTGCCGCCCTGGATATCGAAGCCGAACTTGGTCGCGATGACGACCTGGTCGCGCTTGCCCGCAAGCGCTCGGCCGAGCAGTTCCTCGTTGACGAAGGGGCCATAGACTTCGGCCGTGTCGAACAAGGTCACGCCCAGATCGATCGCGCGGTGGATCGTCGCGATGGATTCGACATCGTCGAGGCTGCCATAATATTGGCTCATCCCCATGCAGCCGAGGCCCAGTTCGGAAACCTCAAGCCCCTGCGTACCGAGGGTGCGTCGCTTCAGCATTCGGATGTCTCCGGTGGTGGTGGTGCGGATATGGGTGAGCGGCGTCGCGATAGGAACGGTCGGCGACAAATCTCCCGCACCCCTTGAATCCTATATCATATTAGGGAACAACGCCGCGCAACAAGAATGCGCGCGCAACGGGAGAGTATGATGTCGATATTGGTGAAGATGGCCGCTGCGCTGTCGCTGCTGGCCGCGGTGCCGGCTTATGCCGCGGACCGCTCGCCGGAGCAGGTCGTCAAGGATCATGTCGCGTCGATGAAGAGCGCCGATGTCGACAAGGTGATGAGCGACTATGCCGACGATACCGTCGTGATCACGCCGCCGGGCCTGGTACCCGGCCAGACGCCGGCCAATGCGCCGGGCGTCTATTCGGGCAAGACGAATGCCCGCAAGGTGTTCGTCGTGCTGACCGGCAAGGACAGCATCGAAGGCATCCGCGCGATGGAGACGATCGTCGAGCCGCTGGGCGGCGACGTGGCGCTGCTGCGCTGGATGCAGTTCCGCGGCACGCCGAAGCAGGTTTCAGGCATCGACGTCTTTGTCGTGCGCGGCGACCGCATCGTCGTGCAGGATATCGTGCTCGACCCTGCCAAGCCCTGACGGCGACGCTTGACAGAGCGGCCGCGAGGCTGCTTTCTGGGGCAATGGGGACCGCGATCTCCCCATGAGGCGACAGGCTGAAGTATCGCGTCCCTTGACCTGAGGACGCATCATGCCCGCGATCAACGCCATTGCCATCGACAAGCTCGCCCGACTGATCGGCACGCCCGGCTGCCCGGCGATCATCGATATCCGCACCGACAGCGAATTCGCCGCTGATCCCCGGACGATCCCCGGCGCGGTGCGCCGCGCCTTCGCCGCCACGGCTGACTGGGCTCCTGCCCTGGCCGGGGCCAGCGCGGTGATCGTCGGCGACGGCGACACCGCAGCGCACGGTGTCGCCGCCTGGTTGCGGCAGCAGGGCGCCGAGGCCGATGTGTTGGAGAACGGCGTGGCCGGCTGGGCGGCCGCTGGCCACGCCATGGTCGACGCGGCCGCGGTGCCGCCGCGCGACGCCGCCGGCCGCACGCTCTGGGTCACCCGCGCCCGGCCCAAAATCGACCGTCTCGCCTGCCCTTGGCTGATCCGGCGTTTCGTCGATCCAGCCGCCCTGTTCCTGTTCGTGCCGGCGCCCGAAGTCGCCGGCGTCGCCGAGCGGATGGCCGCGACGCCGTTCGACGTGGAGGGTGACGGCGTGCGCTGGACGCATCGCGGCGACCTCTGCACCTTCGACGCGATGGTCGAGGGGTTCGGCCTGGGCCGGATCGAGCCGCTCGCCCGGCTCGCCACGATCGTGCGTGGGGCCGATACCGCACGGCTCGATATCGCGCCCGAAGCGGCCGGCCTGCTGGCGATCTCGCTGGGGCTGTCGCGCATGCATTCGGACGATCTGGCGCAGCTCGGCGCGGGGATGCCGGTGTATGACGCGCTGTATCGCTGGAGCCGCGACGCGACGGGCGAGACGCATGACTGGACGTCGCACACGCCGCCGCGGAAGCGCGGCAAGTGACCACCGTCACCGCGTCGGCACCGCCGGTGCCGGCGCCGGTATCGATCGGCGAGGCCTTTTGGGTGTGGCTGCGCATCGCTGCCCTGTCGTTCGGCGGGCCGGCCGGCCAGATCGCGATGATGCACCGCGTGCTGGTCGAGGAGAAACGCTGGATCGGCGAGCATCGGTTCCTGCACGCGCTCAATTACTGCATGCTGCTGCCCGGCCCCGAGGCACAGCAGCTCGCCACCTATATCGGCTGGCTGATGCACCGGACCAGAGGCGGGATCATCGCCGGGGGCCTGTTCATCCTGCCCGGCCTCGTCTCGATCATGGTGCTGAGCTGGATCTACGCGCTGTACGGCCAGCTCGGCATCGTCTCGGCACTGTTCTTCGGGCTGAAGGCGGCGGTGCTGGCGATCGTGCTGCAGGCAGTGATGCGCATCAGTGCGCGGGCGCTGAAGAACCGGGTCATGCTCGGCATCGCGGCGGCCGCCTTCCTGCTGATCTTCTTCGTCGGCATCCCCTTTCCGATCATCGTGCTCGCGGCCGGGCTGGCGGGCTATGCCGGCGGACGCGCGGGGCTGGCGGCATTCCGGGTCGGCGGCGGGCACGGCATGACGAAGGGCGCGATCGTCGAGGACCGCGACACGCTCCTCGGCGAGGAACTGCCCGATCACGCCCGGATGGGACGCGGCGAGGCGGGGCGGATCGCACTGGTGTGGCTGGCGCTATGGCTGGTGCCGGTCGCGGTGCTGCTCGCGTGGCTCGGCCCGGATGACGTGTTCAGCCGGATCGCGACCTTCTTTTCGACCATGGCGATGGTGACGTTCGGCGGTGCCTATGCGGTGCTTGCCTATGTCGCGCAGGAGGCAGTGCAATCCCATCACTGGCTGCGCCCGGGCGAGATGCTCGACGGGCTGGGCATGGCCGAGACGACGCCGGGGCCGCTGATCATGGTGCTGCAGTTCGTCGGCTTCATGGGCGCCTATCGTGACCCCGGCATGCTGCCGCCGCTGCTCGCCGGGACGCTGGGCGGGCTGCTCGCGACCTGGGTGACGTTCATCCCCTGCTTCCTGTGGATCTTCCTCGGCGCGCCGTTCATCGAGCGGCTGCGCGGCAACCCGGCGGTGGCCGGTGCGCTCTCGGCGATCACGGCGGCGGTGGTCGGGGTGATCCTCAACCTCGCCATCTGGTTCGGCATCCACACGATCTTCCGCGCGGTGCAGCCGTTCAGCGCCGGGCCGTTGCGGTTCGACCTGCCGGTGGCGGCGAGCCTCGATCCCTGGGCGCTGCTGCTCTCGATCGCGGCGATCGTCGCGGTGCTGCGTTTCCGCGCGGGCACGATCCCGACGCTGGCGGCGACCGCGGCAGCGGGCATCGCGCTGTATCTCGCCGGGGTGACCGCGTGAGGCTTGTCGCGGCGTGCCTGCTGCTGTTGCTGCCGGTCCAGGCGCCTGGCCAGACGACTCCTGCCCCGCCGAAATCGGGGCTCGATCTGAGCGGCAGCATAAGGCTGCGCTACGAGACGATCGACGGCCAGGCGCGGACCGGCTTCAACACCAGCGACGATTTGTTCAGCGTGCGCACGATCCTGTCGGCGCAATATCGGACCGGACCGGTCAGGATCGCGGCCGAGCTCTATGACAGCCGGGCCTATCTCGAGGATGACGGGACGCCGGTGACGACCGGCGAAGTGAATGCGGCCGAGCTGGTGCAGGCCTATGTCGCGGTCGAGGCGATCGACACCGGCGCCGGCACCACGCTGGCGCTGCAGGGCGGGCGGTTCCTGCTCAATATCGGATCGCGCCGGCTGGTCGCGGCCGACGATTACCGCAACACCACCAACAGTTACACAGGCGTGCGGGCCGATATCGCCGCCCGGGGCGGCGTGCGGGGGACCTTCATCTACGTGCTACCGCAGCTGCGCCTGCCGGACGACACGGCGGCGCTGCGCGACAAGGCGGTGCACATCGACCGCGAGAGCTTCGACCAGGTGCTGTGGGGCGGCACCATTTCGCGCGCGCGCACGATCGGCCCGGCGCTGGCTGAGCTGTCCTTCTATCACCTCGGCGAGCGCGACGCGCCCGGGCGGCCGAGCCGCGACCGCTCGCTCAACACGGTCGGCGGGCGGATCGTCCGTGATCCGGCGGCGGGCGCGATCGATTACGAGGCCGAGGCGATCTATCAGCTCGGTCATGTCCGGGCCGGCCTCGCGGCGACGGCCGAGCTGCTCGATGTGAGCGCGTCCTTCGTCCATGCCGAGATCGGCTACACCTTTTCCGGCGGCTGGAAACCGCATGTCGCGATCGAGTTCGACCGGGCCAGCGGCGACGGGCCGGGCGGATCCTATGGGCGGTTCGACACGCTGTTCGGCATGCGCCGCGCCGATCTGGCCCCGTCCGGCCTGTACAATGCGATCGGGCGCGCCAACATCGTGACGCCCGCGCTGCGCGTCGAGGCGGTGCCGAACAAGGCAGTCGACTGGATGATGAGCTATCGCCCGATGTGGCTGGCCGACCGTACCGATGCCTTTTCGACGACCGGGGTGCGCGACGCCACCGGCCGATCGGGCAATTTCGCGGGCCACCAGATCGACGCGCGGCTGCGCTACTGGCTGGTGCGGGACCGGCTGCGCTATGAAATCGACGGCGTCTGGCTGGCCAAGGGGCGTTTCCTGCGCGACGCGCCCAACGCCCCGCCGCCCCGCGGCACGACCTATGTTTCAGTCAACCTGACCGCGAGCTTCTGATCGTTTCACCTGATCCAGATTAGGCCGGCCGGCCGCAACGTGCTACACCCGGCGGATCATCGAACCGCCGCGCAGGCATCGCTGACTGGGAGACGAAATGCTCCCGCCTGCAGGCGGAGATTGCTTTCTTGGACCCGGCAGCCGTTCAAATCGACACCACCAGCCGCGACACCGCGCAGGAACGGTTTCCGGTGATCGACCCGATCCGCAATCTCGACAATGCGAGCATCCTCGCCCAGGCGATCGTGAATACCATCCCAGAGCCGTTCCTGGTGCTCGACGAGGGCTTCCGCGTGCTGACCGCGAGCCGATCCTTCTACGACATCTTCCAGGTCGCGGCGGCGGATACCGAGAACCGCCTGCTGTTCGCGCTGGGCGATGGCCAGTGGAACATCCCGGCGCTGCGGCATCTGTTGGAAACCATCATCCCCGATCGGGTGGCGATGGACAATTTCGAGGTGGAGCATGATTTCCCCGGCATCGGCCACCGGATCATGCTGCTGAACGCGCGCAAGGTGCTGTACGAGGACAATCCGGCGATCACGATCCTGCTTGCCTTTCGCGACGTGACCGCGCGGCGGGCGATCGAACGCGATCTGGCGACCCTGCTGGAACAGACCGAGGAGCTGCTTCGCCAGAAGCAGGTACTGCTGCAGGAAATGCAGCACCGCGTGGCCAACAGTCTGCAGATCATCGCCAGCATCCTGTTGCTGAAAGCCCAGGCCGTATCGTCCGAAGAGATCCGCTTTCATCTGAAGGATGCGCACCAGCGCGTGATGTCCGTCGCGGCCGTGCAGCAATATCTCAACGCGGTCGACGGGCTCGACCAGATCGAGGTGGATGCGTATCTCACCAAGCTCTGCGCCGGGCTGGCATCGTCGATGGTCGGGGAGAACAGCCCGATCGCGATCGTCGCCGCGCCCGATCACGGCATGATCGAATCCGCGACGGCGGTGAGCCTTGGCCTGATCGTGACCGAACTGGTGATCAACGCGATCAAATATGCCTTTCCCGAAGGCGGGACGAATGCCCGCATCAGCGTGACCTATGAGATCCGCGGCGCCGACTGGACACTGACGGTTGCCGATAATGGCGCGGGCAAGCAGGCCGCCGCATCGCCCAAATCCACCGGCCTGGGCACGAGCATCGTCGATGCGCTGGCCAGGCAGCTCGGCGCGCGCGTGGACCGCCACAGCGACACCGGCGGCATGCGGGTGGTGATCACTCACGCGGCCCTCGCCGGAATGGTCTGACAACCGGCCGGCATGCCGGCCGCAATCGCGACCATCCGGCCGTCAGGGTTTTCTTCGGCGGGGGCGCCGTTGGGATTGTCGCTCGGCGGATAGTTGGGAGACGGCGGCGGGCTCGGATTCGGTGCCGGCGTCGGGGCTGGTTTGGTCGTCTGGCTCGCGCTCGGCCCGCGCGCCGTCCCGATCGTCGAGACGGCAGAGCAGGCTGGCATGGAGCAGCAGCGCGGCATCCGCATCGGCATGGCCCATCAGTACGCGTTCCAGCGTCGCCACGCCGCCATCAGATCGCCCGCGCCGCTCTGGCGCCGGGCCAGCGCTACGCCGGGACCGGCCTGGACCGATACCTGTGACAGCGCGTCGAGTTAGCGGCGGGGTCTGCCTGGCCCATGGCCGCGCTCACGACGGCCAGCGCGCACGCGGCTGCGATGCGGACCATTGGTCTTGCCCCCGCAGATCGCAGTACCGGTATCCGGACGGCGTGTTGTTTTACCGGCCTTTGCCTGTGCCGGAAACCGGCGGCCCGTGGATGACGCCTGCTTGTACGGACGACGCGGCATGCCGGATGCATCCCGCCCCGGCACCCAGATCGCCGCAGCTATCCACCGCCATAAGGGCGGGTGATGATCTCGAGCAGATGGCCGTCTGGATCGGGGAAATAGACGCCGCGGCCGCCATCATGGGTGTTGATTTCGCCCGGCCGGGTGCGGCCCGGGTCGGCCCAATGATCCAGCCCCGCAGCTCTGATGCGGCTGAGCACGGCGGCGAAATCCTCCTCGCCGACCAGGAACGCATAATGCTGGAGCGCGACCTCGCCATCCTTCTCCATGAAATCGAGCGACACGCCATTGTCGAGCGTGACGACCATGAAATGCATGAAGGAAACCGGCGCGGCGCGACCAAGCATATTGGCCAGGAAAGCCGAGGAGCGCAGCTTGTCGCGGCACCAGACGATCGTGTGATTCAGCTCAACCGACATAGGAAAATCCTCCCGTCCAGCATCCAGGCGAGCATAGGAAAAATTGCGGCGCGGCGCCACGCGAGAGGGCGATTTGGCGTCGATTCAAACCTGCCCGCGACTCGCCTAATTCAATGCCATGGCCATCAGCATCACCGTCTGCAATCTCGCCCTGGGCGAGCTTCGTGCACCCGCCATCGCCGATATCGACGAGGCGACCATCGAAGCCGCCGAGTGCAAGCGATATTATCCGCACTGCCTGAAGCTGCTGCTCGAGCGCTTCGACTGGAGCTTCGCCGCGCGGATCGCCGCGCTCGCCGAATTCGCCGTGAATCCGCGCGCGAGCGAATGGGCGCATGCCTATGCGCTGCCGGCGGATCTGGCGACGGCCGAACGGCTCGTGCCGCCGGCCGCCGGCTGGCCGCCGCCGTCGGGCGCCATGCCGCCCGCCGCCATTTCGGGCCGGCCCTACGTGATCGAGAACGGCGTGCTCTACAGCCAGATGGCGAATGCGATCCTGGAATATAGCAGCCGCGACCCGGACGAAGCGGCGATGCCCGCCTTGTTCCTCGACGCGCTCGCTTACGCCCTGGCGGCGCGGCTGGCGGTGCCGCTGCGCGACAGCCGGGAGACCAAGGGCCAGCTGTTGCAACAGGCCGAGGTCGCCGCGCAACGCGCGATCGCTGACGACATCAACCGCCAGCCCAATCGCGCCGCGCCCGCGCCGGACGAGATCGCCGCTGCCCGCGCCGGCGGGGCCGACTGCACCGTGGGAGAAGACTGATGCCGCTGCGCACAGGCCAGCCGAATTTTTCCAAGGGCGAACTCGCCGAGGACCTCATCGCGCGCGTCGATGTCGCGGCCTATGCGACCGGCCTGCGCCGCGCCCGCAACGTGACGATCCTGAAATATGGCGGCGTCACGAAGCGGCCGGGCACGCGGCTCGTGGCGGAGGTCTATCAGGACACGCTCACCGCCACGTTCACCGGATCGATTTCCGGCGCGGTGCTGACGGTCACCGGCCCCGTCACGGGCATCATCGGCACCAGCATGGCGATCGGCGGGGCGGGCGTGCCCGAGGGGCTCGCGATCGTGGAGCGGGGCACGGGGACTGGCGGCGCCGGAACCTATTCCCTGAACACAGCGGTGGACACGCCCGTCGCCGCCACGGCGATCACCGCGACGATGGACAGCCCGGTACGTCTGGTGCCGTTCCAGTTTTCGCTCGAGCAGACCTACGCGCTGGAAATGGGCCAGGGCTATATGCGGCCGGCCGCGCTGGGCGGGATGGTGATCGAGGACAAGTTGACGATCGCGTCCGTCACGACCGGCGCCACCACGATCGTACAGGCCGCCTATCATGACTATGCGGTCGGCGATCAGGTCTATTTCGACGGCGTCGCGGGCATGGTCGAGCTGAACGGTCGGATCGCCCGCGTGGTGAGCGTGGGGGACAGCAGCCACTTCACCGTCGATATCGATTCCACGGGATTTTCCGCCTTCACGGCTGACACGGGCGGCGCGATCCGCGCCGGCGCCCCGCCGCCACCCCCGCCACCGCCGCCCGTGCCACCGCCCCCACCGCCGCCATCGCCGCCGTCGACGACACCGCCCGGCAACTGCGTTGTCGACGACACGCCTATCCTGATGGCGGACGGCACACGGCGCTTCGCGTGCATCGTGCGCGCGGGCGATATGATCCGCGCGCGACCGGAGCTGGCGGATGGCTCACTCGGCGATTGGGGCGACTATCCGGTTTCCGCGATCTCGTTCGCGTGGGAGCCGGTCTACGCCGGCATCATCGACGACCGGAAATACCGGGCGACCGCCGATCACCGCTTCTGGATCGGCGCAGGGTGGATCCGCATGCGCGAGATCGGCACCGCGGACGGTTTCGCCAGGGTCGCGAAAATCACCGTGGAAGACGCCCGCACCTATGCGTGCTTCTCGCCCGACAGGGAAGCGCGGCCGGCCGGCGACGACCGTCAGGCCGATCCGGTAATCTCGCATAACATCAAAGACCGCCGTTACGATGACGGGACATACATGTGAGCGTCGCCCGGCTTTACCGCGTGGGCTCGCCCTACAACGGCGCCGAACTGGCGGAGATCGATGTCGAGCAATCGGCCGACACGATGTATCTCGCCCATCTGAATCATGCGCCGACCAAGCTGGTGCGGGCGGGGCATACCGACTGGACCTTTTCGGGCATCGACTTCACGCCGCGGCTGGCCGCGCCGGCGGCCCTGAACGCGACCGCCGCCAGCCCCAACACGGATGCCGACAATGGCGGCGACGCGTATTTCCCGCAGCCTGCAAGCTATGTCGTCACCGCGGTCGACGATGTCTCCGGCGTCGAGAGCCGCGCATCGGCAGCCGACAGCGCGAGCAACGACCTGTCGCTGAAGCGCAACTACAATACGCTGAGCTGGTCAGCCGTGGCCGGCGCATCGCGCTACCGCGTGTACAAGGCCGACAATACCCAGGAATATGGCTATATCGGCAACACGGCGGCGCTGAATTTCCGCGACGACAATATCGGACCGGATTATTCGGACGGCCCGCCCGTCGGGAACGATCCGTTCGACGTGCTCGGCAACTGGCCGTCGACCGTGACGTTCTTCGAACAGCGCCTGTTGTGGGGCCGGACCGCGAACCATCCCAACGCGATCTACGGATCCCGATCCGGCAATTTCGAGAATATGGATATCTCGCGCCCGCTAAAGGCTTCGGACAGCCTGAGCTTCGCGCTCGTCGCGGGCCGGGTGAACGCCGTCAACCAGCTCGTCTCGATGAACAATCTGCTCGCGCTGACCTCCGACAACATCTTCAAGATCGAAGGCGGGCAGAACGGCTATATCAGCGCCACCGATTTCGTGGTGCGGCGGCAGAATGGCCGGGGATCGTCCCGGCTGTCGCCGCTGGTGGTCGATTCCGTCTGTTTCTACCAGACCAGCATCGGCAACGGCGTGCGCACGCTGGGGTATGAATTCCAGACCGATTCAATCAATTCGAACGACGTGACGATCTTCTCGCCGCACCTGTTCCGGGGGTTCGATATCAAGGCCTGGGCTTATGCGCAGGAGCCACGATCGATCATATGGGCGGTGCGGAGCGACGGCAAATTGCTGTGCTTCACCTGGGAGCAGGAACAGCAGGTCTGGGGCTGGACGCTGTGCGAGACGGACGGGACGGTGGAAAGCGTCTGCGTCGTTTCCGAAGGCAGCGAGGACCGGCTGTACCTGACCGTGCGGCGCGGCGGGAAGCTGCTGATCGAGCGCATGGCCGCGGCGCGCTGGGATGCGGTGGAGGATTGCTGCTTCCTCGACAGCGCCGTCTCCTACCTGTTCGAGGAACCGGCGGCGATACTGCGCAACCTCGGCCATCTGGAAGGACGGACCGTGTCCGCGCTCGCCGATGGCGGCGTGGTGACCGGGCTGGTGGTGACCGGCGGCATCGTCACGCTGCCGCACCCGGCACGCAAGGTGACGGTCGGCCTGCCCTATGCCGCGACGATCGAGACGCTGCCGCTGGCGTGGCAGGGCCAGGCCGGCTGGACGATTGCGAAGCCGCAGACCCAGGCCAGGGCCGTCATCCGGCTGATCGACAGCCGCGGGGTGAAGGCCGGGCCGACCGATGCGACGCTGGAGCCGCTGCGATCGCGCATCAACGAGCTGCCGGGTCAGCCGCCCGCGCTGATGAGCGGCCCGTACGAAACCTATCTGCGCGCCGACATCAACGGCGGCGCGCGGATGGTGGTGCGATCCGACGATCCGCTGCCGATGACCGTGAGTGCGATCTATCTCGATCCATCCGTCTCGGAATGAGCGCATCGCGCTGGTGCCGGCATCGCCCGCGCATGTCGGCCCGATCGCATCGCGGATGCGCGCGGCCGATGTGATCGAGTGCGCGGCGATGGGCCATACGCCGCGACAGGCGTTGCGAGCCGGGCTGCTGTCCTCCTCGTTGTGCCTGACCGCAATGGTCGACGGCCGGGCGGAGGCAATGTTCGGCCTGGTGGTGACGAATGCGCTGTGTGGCGAGGGGTCGCCGTGGATGCTCGGCACGGACGCGATCTACCGCCACCCGCGCGCGATGCTGCGCTGGGGCCCGCGCATCCTTTCGGCGATGTTCGATTCAACCCCGCTGCTGGAGAATCTAGTGGCGGAGGACAACAGCCGCGCCGTTCGCTTCCTGCGGCGGATCGGCTTCACCATCGCAAAGGAGGTGATCATGATTGCCGGAACCCGCTTTGTCGCCTTTTCACAGGAGTACCGCTGATGTGCGATCCCGTCTCCCTCGCGGTTGCAGCGACCGTGGTCTCTACCGTCGGCTCGGTCTCGGCCGGGATCGGACAGGCCCAGCAATATCGGTACCAGGCGCAGATCGCCGACCAGAATGTGCGCCTGGCCAATGATCAGGCGCGCGATTCGATCGACAACACCAATCTGGAAGCGCAGCGCCGCTATCGCGAGCTCGCCCAGATGAAGGGCGCGCAGACCGCGGCCATGGCGGCAAACGGGGTGGACCTCAATTTCGGTTCGCCCGTCGCCATCCAGAAGGACACCGCGATGATCGGCGCCGAGGACGTCGGCCAGATCTACAAGGGCGGCAACGAACGGACCCGCGGCTTCGACATCAACGCGTTCAACTACCGATCCCAGGCGTCGGCGAACCGGGCGCAGGCGAGCGGCGCGCTGATGAAGGGGATCTTCGAGGGGCTGTCGACGGCGCTTGGCGGTGCTTCGCAAGCGGCGGGGATGAAAGGATCGTCCGGGAAACTTCCAAAGCTTAACGCGTATGGAATTCACGGTTCGGACGGCATTTATTGATCATCTAAATGCTGGAAGGCTCGAACACGGACCACCCGGTCCGCTGCACCAGCCGTTCCAGCGCCAGCGCTCCCAACTGCGAGGTGCCGCGCGCATTGAGACCGGGCGACCACACGGCGATCGATGCCTTGCCCGGCGCGATCGCGAGGATGCCGCCACCGACGCCGGACTTGCCCGGCAGGCCGACGCGGAAGGCGAACTCGCCCGAGCCGTCATAATGGCCGCAGGTCATCATCAGCGCATTGATGCGCCGGGCGCGCTGAGTCGAGACGATCGAATGGCCGGTGGCGGGATTGATGCCGTCGGCCATCAGATACCGCCCCGCCGCGGCAAGCTGACGGCAGCTCATCGCGAGCGCGCATTGATGGAAATAGACACCCAGGGTCAGCTCGACCGGATGATGGATATTGCCGAAGGCGCGCATGTAATTGGCCAGCGCGATATTGCGGAAACCGGTTGCCTGTTCGGCCCGGGCAATGCGTTCATCGACGAAGATGCCGTCATCGTCCGCCAGCGAGCGGACGAAGCGGAGGATCTCGCCAATCGCTTCGATCGGTTCGTGGCCGCGCAGGATCATGTCGGCGACGACGATCGCGCCGGCGTTGATGAACGGGTTGCGCGGGATGCCGGATTCGGTTTCGAGCTGGACGATCGAGTTGAATGCGCTGCCCGACGGCTCACGCCCGACTCGCTCCCAAACCTTTTCGCCCAGCGCGCCGAGCGCGAGCGTCAGGCTGAACACCTTCGAGATGCTCTGGATCGAAAAGGGTTCGTCGGCATCGCCCGCCTGATGGCAGCTGCCGTCGGCCGCGATCACGGCGATGCCGAATCTGCTAGCGGGAATCTCGGCCAGGCCGGGGATGTAATCCGCCACGATTCCACGATCGGCGGCGTCAGCCATCTCCGCGGCGATATCGGCGACGATGGTTGCGAGCGAGGCCATGAACCCTGTTAGCGGGCCCCGCGCGCACAATCACCCCGGTTCAGTCGAACAGCAAGGTCAGCGATTCAGCGAACGCCCCGTTCTTGCTGAGCTTGCCCGCCGCACCCGGCGCGCGGCGCAGATTATCGCGCCGGAGGAGCGGCTTCAGCATCAGATGCAGGGTGGCGTTGTTGATGTGGATGCCGAAGCACTGGTGGAGGCCGTGGCCGAAATGAATGAAATCATGCGGTAGTCGGCGCGGATCGAACCGTTCCGGATCGGCGACACGCCGCCCGTCGCGCATTGCCGAGGCGAAGGCGGCGATGACGGTCGATCCCGCGGGAATGACCCGCTGGCGCTTCGTGCCCCGGGCGATCGTCCAGTCCTGCAGCGCGATGCGGGGCAGCCCGGGCGCGAGCGGATCGAAGCGCATCGCCTCCCGCACATAGCCCGCGAGCAGCGCATCGTCGCCGGTGCGCGCCGCGGCCTGCGCGCCGCGTAGCGCCTCGGGCCGGCGGAGCAACTGCTCCATCGCCTGGGGCACGACCATCGGCGGCTGGGGCGGTCCGCCGACGATCAGGCCCATCAACGCAGTGCGGATCTGCGCATCGCTGAAGCCGGGCTCGCCCGCCTTCTGCAGCGTCAGGCAGCGCCCGAGCACGTCATGATCGCCGGGCTTTGCGCGGCGCCGCTCGATCTGTTGCTGGATATGATCGCGCAATGCCGGGGCGATCACCTCGACCTCGGCGCGCAGCGGCGCATCGCTGGCGACGAACTGGAATTCGAACAGGCGCGTGCCCCATACCCTGAGCGCGCCGTTCGGCGGTTCGGGCACGCCGAGATATTCGGCCAGGAAATCGAAGGTGACGCGCCGCACCAGCGTATCGACCACGTCGATCCGCCCATCGGCCGCCGCCACGATCGCCTCGGCCCGCGCCTCGACATCGGCCGCCAGCCGGGGCAGATCGTCCCGCTTCACGGCCTTGCGCAGCGCGGCGGTGTCCGCCTGATAGTGCGGCGTGTTCGCCATGCCGAGGAAGAAGGGCTCGCCGCCCATGATGACGTCGAGCTTTTCCTTGTAGAGCACGCCGAACGCCGGATCGGTGCCGAAGACCTCACACACATCGTCGTAGCGCGTGGCGACATAGGTCTTGCCGAAACGCGGGATCGGCTTCAACCAGCGCAGCACGCGGAACACGAAGGGCAAGGCCGCCATGGCGCGCGCCATGAACCAGCGTTTCAGCCCCTTCGGGCCGGGGCGCAGCACCTGGGTCGAGGACAGGACGCTCATAGCGACGCCAGATATTGCAGCGCCGGCAGGCTCGGCAGGAAGAAATAATCGCCGCCGGCCATGCGGACGAACGTGTCGACCTCGACGATGCGGCGCAGCGGCTCTTCGCGGATCGTCATCCTCCCCTTCGGGCCGACCAGCGGATCGGTCTCGTCGAACAAGGTCGCGAAATTCGGGTTGAGCAGCCAGGTCTGCTGCACGAATTCGAACTGGCGGGCGATATCGGTGTTGAGGCAGATGAACAGGAGGCCGCGATCGACCCCGTCCTCCTTGGGCGGCACGCTGATGGTCGCGCCATATTTGCGGCCGCGGCGCAGGATGCGGTGATTGTTCGCCGCATCGAGCAGGGTCTGCTTCTCGGCGGCGGTCGGTGCCAGCCCGTCGCGCGGGTTGGAGCGGCGGACGTGCGAGCCGGCCGGGCATCCGACGCCGTGCAGATCGCGATCGAAGAAGCCGAAATCATTTTCCGGCTGCTCATAGGAATCGGACGGCAGATAGCCGGCGGGGCAGAGCAGATCGCCCTTGGTGCTGCGACCGACCACGCGCTCGGCGAGCCAGGTGGTGGTGACATGCCCCGAATGATCGGGATCGCGCGCGCGGATATGCGCGGCATTCTCCCGCATCGATTGCCAGAAGGCGACGACATCCTGTTTCAGTTCGCGCACGACCATGTAGCTGCCGTCGAGCCCGAAATCGAGAAAGCCCTCGGCCAGTGGATGCGGCGGCAGGCCCGCGGCCTGGGCTTTGTCGTCGTCCGGCACGACCGGGCCCGGCGCCTTTTCGTGATGGCCGTTGGTATGCCCGAACAGGATTTCGCCGAGCGGGACGCCGTTCCAGTAATCGCGCTCCGCCGGGCCGCCGGTGCTTAGGCCCACAGCAGCGTCGTCGAACGGGACCGGCTGGGATATGCCGTCAGCGAAGCCGAAATGCTCGCGCGCGACACCCTTCGCATCGGGCCGCAGGTTCAGCGGCAGGCGGTGGACGACCCGCACGCCGTGCGGCGCCAGTGCGGCCTCGACCTGGCCGGCCCAGGCCTCCGCGCTGTCCTCATCCTTGTCGTAGAGCAGCAGCAGGGCGTGGACGGTGATCGGCGTGGCGATCTGTTCCTCGCGGTGGCCAGTGGAGGTTTTCGCGCGCGACTGAGTCGCCTCGACGCTGGTCAGGGCACCGCGTTGCCGGGCGTTCGAACTCCATTTCGGCCCGCCTTCGATGACGGTACCGAGCCATTCGCCCTTGCGGCGATCGCCCAGGCGACGCAGGCGATCCTCCTGAAACATGCCTTCGCGGAACGGCGCGGCAAAAGAGTCGAGCGCCGCTTTCGGCAGGTCCATCTTCTCCAGGCCGGCATAAGCGAAGGAAATCGCGGTCGCCCGCTCTTCCCGGCCAGCCGCATCAGTGACGGGCGCCAGTTCCTGGACGACCTGCAGCCACCCGCCGCCGCCCTTGCCCGGCCAGGTGAATTCGAGGAACAGCGCACGCCCGGTCGGCAGCGCGGCGAAGCCGCTGACCACGAGCGCCTGGGTGCGGCTGGCGTGCGGTTCCTTCAGGCGCCAGCTCGGCTTGCCCCGCGACTGCTCGCTCACAGATCGTTGATCCATGCGGACGCCTCCTTGTTCGTGAGCGACGGCTTGCGCAGGCCGTTTGCGATTCGGTTGTTGCGTTCGACCTGATCGACGGTGAGATCGCTATACGCGCTGTACCAGAAGCGGCTGACCGCCATGGAATGGCGCGCCCAGGCCTTGAACTTGCGGCCATGGCTGGCACCGTCCTGGACCAGGAAGCGGGTCGGCGGGAAGCCGACGCCGCAACCCCAGGCGAGCGTCAAACCGGCATGCGCCTTTTCGATGAAATCATCGAGATAGCTTTCCCAGCTCTGATCGAAATTGCTGAAGAACATCAGCCGGCTGCCATTGTTGACGAACGCCCAATGCGCGAAATGCACGGTGCGCATGCTGCCCAGATAGCCGCGCACGCCGCTGTTCGGCAGCGCCCGCAACACCAGGCCGAGCCCGAAATGCCCGGCGCGCACGATGATCGTGCGCAACACGCCGGGCTTGATCAGCACCACCGAGCCCATATGGTTCTGCGGGATCCAGTCCTCGCGCTGCGCCATCTGGCGTACCATCTCCTGGTCGATCGGCGGCGCATCCTGCGAGGAATCGCGCCGTTCGAGAAAGCGCAGCCAGCACAATATGCCGAGCACCGAGAAGGGCACGCTGAGGATCCCGAACAGGGTGATCCGCGGGGCGTGGGCCTGCGCCGTCGCCAGCGGCAGGCCGGACAGCAGCGAAATCAGGACGGTGATGGGCCATACCAGCACGACGTAGAGGATCACCGCGAGCAGGATCAGGCCGAGCGTCTGCGGCTTGAACAGCGCAGTGATGAGGTTGAACTTGCCCGCCGTATCGGTTCCCGGAAGCGGATCGCGCATTGCATAGAGGCCGGCACCAGTGCCGAGCAGGCCGAGCGCGAGCAGGATGAGATAGCGGTTGTCCGGCATCATCGGCGCCAGGATCAGGCCGGGCAGTGCCAGCGCGAGGAATACCACGACCACGAACGCCGCCACGAGAAAGAAATCGCGGCACCGGGCGAGGAACGGCACGCGGGCCGGCGCGCGCTCGGCGAGCCAGGGGATAGTCGACAGCAGCGCAGCGCGGAGATGGCGGTGAATGTCGACGGCGGTCGATCCGCGATAGGGGCTCGGCCCGTCGCCATTGGCGGTGGCGAGTTCCGTACGGATCGCGCGGAACAGCTCACCCTCGGCCAGGATCCGGTCGCGGGTCATGCCGCGATTGCCGTGATGATAGACGCTTGGTTGCAGCGAGCGCGCCTCCAGATAGGGCGCGACCGGCGCGCGCGAATCCGGCGCCGTCACTGCATCGTGAAGCGGCCCGTCCTGATCGAGCGGTCGCTTGCAGCAGCGCAGCATGGCGCGCAGATCGATGCCGATCGCTGCCTCGAGCTGGCCCCAGAAGATGCCGGGCGGGCCATCGAAATTGGCCTCCAGCACGAACAGCGGATCATAATCGGCGCCGGGAAACACGCTCATCGAGAGGAAATGCACTGACGGCACACCCTGCATGAACCACGCATAATCGCCCGGCGCCTGCGGGTTCGCGATCGATCCGTGATCGTGCAACTGATCGAGCAGGGCAGAAAGCTTGTCCTGGCTCTCGGGCTTGACCTCAAGGGCCATAGACAAGGTCGTTTGCATCCGGCCGCTCCCCCGTGGCGGGCACATCCCGCACCGACGATGGTCGGCGACACCGGGCACTCCCCTGCCCGCACACGCCGATTCGTCCGGCTTACTATGTCACAGCATCTTTTTCGCACAGGCAAACCGAAAAATAGGTCCGGTTCCGGCGATATCTCCCGTTCCCGCCGGTCGATTCAAGATAGGTGCCGGGCGTCCTAAGCCGCCTTCCTGACAAAGGAGGTGCCCCATGATCGCGATGTCCCCCATGACCGGGCCGGTGCGCTGATGCCGACTGTTCCCACCGAGCAGAACCGGGTCGGCATCGCCGGCCTGACGGGCGAGAAGCTCCAGCCCGGGGATTTTTCCGGCACTGGCCTGCAGGCGCTGGGCACCGGGCTGGAGACGCTCGGCGCGACGGGCCGGAAGGTCGCTGTCGAGCAACAGGCGCGCCAGGACGCGGACGACGACTATGCGATCAAAGCCGCCTGGAACGACTATGCGGAGCAGGCGCGAACGATCCGGGCCGCCCCGCCGCCGGATCTCGATCCGGAGGACGCGTTCAACGTCACCGCGCAAGCCTATACCGATGCGCTGGGCCTGGCCCGCGGCCGGTTGAAGAACGAGCGGCAGCAGAACGGGTTCGCGCACGCCATCGGGCCGCGCTTCGACGCGGACATCTCTTCGGCGCGGGCTGCGGCCGATCTGGGCCTGGCTGCCGGGCGGGCCGAGCAGGACAACCTGATCCAGCGCAATGCCCGCCAGGACGCGATCGACCATTTCCGGCAGCCTGAGATCTTCGCGAAATATCTGGAAACGGGCGCCGAGGCCGAGCGCCTCCGTTCTATGCGCCGCGGCGACGATCCGACTGTGACCGCCGCGTTGGAAACTGCCTATCGTTCGAGCGTGCATCGCGGCGTGATCGAAGCGCTGGAGCAGGATCCCATCGCGGCGACGACCTATTATCTTCGCGAACGGGCCGGCATGACCGAGCGCGACCGTGCTGCGATGGATTCGTCCCTGAAGGAGTCGCTCGCCCAGACACTGGCGGCGCGGGATGTCGACGGGTTCCTGCCGGCGCGGGCACCCGGCGAGGCGGACGCGCCCCTGACCCCGGAAGAGCGCGCAGCCGCGGCGCAGAAGATCGAGGCGGCGGACTGGGGCGAAGCGCGCAAAAGCCATGCCCGCGAGGACCTGACCCGCCGCGGGCTTGGCGAGAACCAGCGGCGCAAACAGACGGCGAGCGCGGCGAAGGGGGCGGCGCTCGACGCGATCGAGCCGTTGGGCCTCGATTTCAAATCCCTGACGCAGCTTCCGGGCGGGATCCGGCGGGATCTGGACGAGGATACGGCAGCGGCGCTGGCGCGGCAGGCGGCGCACAACCTGGATCCCGCGCCGGTCGCGCCGGGGGGACGGACGTCGCTAGTGATGAACCTGATGGCGACGCAAAATCCGGAGGCATTTGCGCGGGAGGATCTCCGGCTGGTGCAGGACCTGCTGACGCCGGAGGAATATGCCCGATTTGGTCGGCTTCAGCAGGGAATAAACACATCACCATCGTCGGCCGGTTCACTCATACAACGGCGTCTGCTCGATGGGGTGGAGCCATATAGGCCTGATTGGGGCACAGTCGGAGCGGCCAATCTTCGACCGGCGGCTTACGCAACATTGGAAACATCGGGCGAAGACGACGGGCAGACGGCGCAGGCACCGCCTGCTCAGACCGCCGGCCAGACTTCCGCGCCAATCGAGGCCGGCCAACCGACGCCTGCCAATAACATCGCATCGGCCAACAGGAACCCGCCCAGAAATATCTCCGGCCCGTCGTCCGCAGTGCTTCCTATACCCCTCATGTCGGATCCCGACTTGCTCGGCCTGGTCGCTGACAGCGGGTCGCTGGACCTGTCCTCCCTCGAACGCAAATATGAACATGGGAGGCAAGACCTGGGAGGCGCGCAGAAAAAACTGCGCAAGGCGATCGACGAAAAGGAAAGGCCCGCGACGCTCGAAAACATACGGGGGGAAATCGCGAGGAAACGGCTGAAAGTGGAGGCGGCCGCCCGAGCGTTAGCGCCAGCCGCACAGGCGCAAAAAGCCCTTGAGGCCTATTTCGTCGGGAAAAGCGTGAACATCGTCCTCGGGGCTCCGGTGAACGATCGCAACAGGACGGTTTTCGACAGACGTGGGGGAATCGAA
Source organism: Parasphingomonas zepuensis (assembly GCF_036663735.1). Classification (NCBI taxonomy): domain Bacteria; kingdom Pseudomonadati; phylum Pseudomonadota; class Alphaproteobacteria; order Sphingomonadales; family Sphingomonadaceae; genus Parasphingomonas; species Parasphingomonas zepuensis. The sequence goes on from NZ_JAXOJO010000001.1 coordinate 411,461, forward strand.
CTAGCCAGGGGCGCCACGCTTTCGACCTATCAGATCCGCGGCCCGGATCATCATTTCACCACCCCCGACGAGGCAGCCTTCGATGCGATCGCCCTTGCAAGGGCTGTCACCGGCGCCCTTGACGATGGCAATGAAAAAACCGGTTATATCGTCCAACGAAGCGACGGTACCTTTGGCTATGGCTATCCATATCAACTCGTCGGGATGAATCTGTCGATCCCCCGCACATCTTCCGCCGGATGGGATCTAAAAGCAGCAATCGACTGGCCTCCGCCGGAAGGCGCCGTCGCCATGTGGCACATCCATCCGGTGGGCGGTGAAGGCGATAATGCCGCAAACATCTATTTCGGACAGGAGGATGTTATCGCACCCCGGACGGCGGTGAACGAGATTGCCATGCGCATAAACAAGGCGCCCAACGGACCGCTGCCCGCGTTCGACGCCTATCTGGGCGGTTCGGATGGCGCAGTACGCGCTGTCCGCAACATACAATCGTATCCGGAGACTTATGACGGCCGGAATCTACGCAGCGATAAATATACCCTTGTGGGACCTGGCTTTTTCAAATTGAGATAGGGGCTGCAAACCGATTCCGCACTTCGTCCTCGGCAAAAATAGTGCTCGTGTTCGGGTTGACAATATTCGAACAAAAGATGAACATAGCATCGGTTCGCTGCGAGCCGCGGTTGCCTTCAAATATGATCAAGGCGCCGATGGATGAGGGGGTTCCCTGGAAAATATCTGGTAGCCTTCTCGCTTGCCGGACTGGCGTCGTGCGATGGACCGGAGCGGAGTGCCACCACCCGAGCACCCGGCGGGGAGCCGGACAAGCTGCTTGCGTCAATCTTCTCTGATCTGACGAGATCGGGTTTCTGCTCGGAACGTGCAGCTCCCACCGAGTGCTATTCAAGAGCCGCAGGCCTCGACAGCATCGACGTTTACAACAGTGAATCTCGTATCGAAACGGTGAAAGCGCAGATCAACCTCGGCTTCCACCACGACTGACAATTCCTGGATGCTGCGGACCAGAATGTGGTGCGCCTGATCCGCTATTTCATACCGGCATGGGCCGGGAACGCCGCCTGGACGCCGGAAGCGATGGAGCGTGCAAGGCGTGCAGTTTGTCCGAGAGTCGTGAAAGTCGGGCCGTGGTACGTCATGATCGTCGCTTTGCGGTCGGCCGGGACACCGGGCGCTTTTCAACAGCTCACCATCGCGCGATCCGGCAAGACGATCATTGACCGTATGACCCTGAGCTCACGGGAAGAATGCAATTTGAAAACGGGCGAGTTCAAGGAAGATGGGGATAACCCGCCGGTATTCCCCTACACTTGGTGAACGATGAAGAAGGATCAGATCGGAATGATCGGCGCCCGCTATAATCTTGGCCCAGAGCTGCCTCTGATCAAAATCCGAACCAGGTCGAGTTACGGAGCCGTGATCATCCGTCGCTGGCATCATCTGGCGAAATTGGTGCGCGACGCCAGGAAAACAAAATGAGGTGGTTTGTCGGCTGGTCCTTGCTTGCCCTTGCCACCACCCTCTGTGGCCTGGGCTTGATCATGAGCCCGCATACGACCTGAGGCGTCGAGCATGAGCAAGTGCGGCCAGCTGTCGCGAACCTGATTACGGGCCTCGAGGCCGCGCCGATCCTGCTCCTCCTCACGGCCGGGTTTGCAGTCTACCGGAACAAGGCCAATCGCTTGGCCTGGCAGGGGGAGCTATTCGCGTACCTGCTGATGTTCCTGTTGGTGATCGCGGTCCTGAGGGTGCTGTATATTCTATTCTGCCTGACCTGATCGGATGGCGGATGATGGTGTGCCTTCCGCCGCGGACTTGGGCCCGGCTTATTCCTCACCGCGCGGCTTGTTGACGCTTTGATCGCAATAGTCCGGGCCTGACGCCCATCAACGCGATCAGCCAGCGGTCAGGACATTTTCACCGCTACACGCCCGGCCGGAAACGCGCTCATACCTCCCGCAAAGCGGCGCAACGCGAGCCGATGCGATTCGGGCCAGCGCGCCGTGCATGGCGGGGTAGCCATCCTGCCTGGCCGTCGATTCAAACCTCGTCCGCCGCGCCCTAAACCGCCTCCATCACAGGAGGTGCCACGTGGCCGAGATCAGTCCGAATGTATCAAGCCAGCTCTATATCGCGAACGGGATCGCGACGGCGTTTGCCTTTCCCTTTTCGGTGGTGTCGGCAACGGACGTGCTCGTCCTCTGGAACGGCGCACCGCACGGCACGGGCTACAGCGTCACGTTCGGCGACCTCGCCGGCACGGTGACGTTCCAGACGCCGCCGCCGGATGGCACCACGATCCGGATCCTGCTGAATCCCGATTATAGCCAGACCAGCGAGTTTGCCGACCAGGGCGCGTATAACCTGTCGACCGTCAACGTGATCAACCGGCGGGCGGCGATCAAGGATCTGGTACTGAAGGATGGCGTATCGCGCGCAATCAAATTCCCTCGCGGCTCAACAACGCCCGATCTGCCAGCCTTTCCCGCTGGGGCGACCCGCGCGCTGGGATTCGATGGCGAATCTTTTGTCTGGGCTCCAAACGACGCTGTCGCCGTCGCAAGTGATCTGATTGTGGCAGCGGAGGCTAGGGCTGCAGCCGAGGTTGCCGCGCTCGCAGCAGCAGGAGATAGGGAAGCAATTGAAGCTCTCATCATTCAGCAACCTCGGCGCGTTGCCAAGTATTTGGATACATCTGTGGCGTCTTCGACCACTCTGGTCATCGACTCCAACCTAGCCGTTCCGCTCGGCGCCAACTCCCTCACTGTCATCCGTGGACATATCGATTACACCGCTGGCAGCACCGGCGACCTTAAATGGCAGCACGCGGGACCGACCGCAGTCAGCGTCCGGCTAAACCGTCAAGCCCTAGCACCTGGCAATAGCGCCTACAGTGGCATCGCGGCCGATACCGCGTACAGCAGTGCCGATATCGTCGTTGACGGAGACACCGGACCTGGCTTCATCGAGTTCAACGCAACGATTCGCAACGGCGGGACGGCAGGCAATTTCAACTTAAAGTGGGCACAGAATACATCGGACGCGACCGCGACGACATTGAAAGCCGGCAGCTATATTGAATATTTTAGCTTGCCGGGTTCTGCGCAATTTTCCTTTGCAAACGCGGCCATAGCAAAGCTCGGAGATTATATCGGACCCGTCTCGGCCGGGGGCCACAACGTCATCACCATGCAGCAGACTGGAGTCGCTGTAAGCTACATCGAGATGATGGTCGAGGGCAGCGCTGCAGAAGCCCAACTGTTCGCTGGCTCTTATATGGTTACCGTCGACGAGGGACCTCCAACTGCTATAACGGTCCCTGCCGGTTGGTCATCTGTGGCTCTGTTCGCTGGCTTGAGAGATGAGCCGCACCGGGTCCGGCTTCAAGGTCTGGCCATCGACTCCGATATCGCCATTCGCGTGACGGGCTACGCCCCGAATATGACGCGCCCCACAGACATCCCGAACCGCTATCGAATCTACGATGCGACCAACAATTATGTGTCATATATCGCTAAGGACGGCGCCCCCGACGCGTACACCGGTAACTATGGAACCGGAGACAAGCGCGTGGCGGTATTCTCATCATGCAATGGCTTCGGCCTGCGCTTTCAAGCAACGACCACCAGCGTCCGCGTCTGGATCTACGATGGGAATGCCAACAGCCAGCATATCCTTTTGCAGGACGGCTTCGCCGTAGGCACGCCGTATGTTACCGGCGGCACCGGCCTATTTAAGCTGGTGACACTCGCAACCGGCCTGTCCGGTACGCATGAGTATGAAATCCAGCCAATCGATTCCGGCAAGCAGTCCTATATTCTCTCGATCTACGTCGACACGCTCGAACCCGTAACGCACGCCGCTAAGGCGCTCGATGCCTGGCTCGGCGATAGCAATGTCGAAATGTTGATGGCGGAGGATGCCCGCACGCATGCGGCCTATCTGCTTGCGCGCGCCGATAACCGTGCCTGCATCCGGAAGGGCCTCGGCGGCCAAACGATTGCGTGGGCTCGATCAAACACAGCACTTGTGACAACGGGTCTTTCGCAGTTCGCGGCGCGACTCTTTAACATGATCGGCGTCAACGACTATTATTTTGGCACCGCGCTGCCCACGGTCCAATCCGAATATGCGACGTTGCTCGCCAACGAGCGCGCGGGTAACCCAACCGCGCCGATTATAGTGCTTGGGATCCATGATCACTATCGGCCGCCTCTCGCAGGCGGCGCTTACTCCAACGCCCAGATTGCGCTCTATAACGCCCGGATTCAGGCGGCCGTAGCAGCTCAGATCACCGCCGGCGACGCAAACGTCTTCTTCATCGACACCACCGACTGGATCAGCACTACGCCGGGCGTTCACCTGCGCGACAATGTCCATTTGAACGCGGCCGGCTGGGTCGCCTTTAAGGCGCAACTTGCGGTCGCCCTAACCGCACTCGGTATTTGACGATGTCCGACCCTCAAAGCCTTTTCGGAATCTCAGGCCTGACAATCGGGGGTGTCGGCATATGGATTGGCGTGATTCTGGCTCTGCTCCACGTCTTGCGTAAGTGGGTCGAAGGCATGGCCGATCGTCGGCGCGCGGAAAATGAAGGTCAGAGCGCGGAAGATCGCGCGGCCGGCGAGGCGCGCGCGCAGCTTTTCATGCAGATGCAGCAACAGCTGAAAGTGATGTCAGAAGAGATCGGTCGGTTGAAGCTGCGCATCGAAGAAGTCGAGGCACAGAACCGCCTTTACCTGACCGAACTGATTGAACTGCGCGCCACGGCCCAAGCGGAAGTCCGTACGCGTCAGCTCGTGCAGGCGGTCGATTCCCCTCTGGACGGGCAAGGGAGGCCGTAATGATCAGCATCAATAGCGCAATCGAAGACGTGCTCTCAAAAGAGGGTGGCTATGTCAACGACTCCCGCGACGCAGGCGGAGAAACGAATTTCGGCATCACGATCGGGACGGCGCGGGCGGCCGGCTATACCGGGCCCATGCGCGATCTGCCGCGCGACCGCGCGTTCGAGATCTATCGCCGGCAATATGTCGTCGCGCCGGGCTTCGACAGGATCGCCGTCCTCTCGATGCCGATCGCGGCCGAGCTCGTCGACACCGGCGTCAATATGGGGCCGAAAGTGCCGGGCGTGTTCCTGCAGCGCGCGCTCAACGCGCTGAACAATGGCGGCAAGGATTATAGCGATGTCGTCGCGGACGGCGCCGTCGGGCCGGCGACGATCGGCGCGCTCCAGGCGTTTCTGCGCAAGCGCGGTGCGGAAGGCGAACGAAGGTTGCTCGCGCTGCTGAACGCGCTCCAGGGCGAACGCTATGTGTCGCTGGCGGAGGGTCGCGTCGCCAATGAAGCGTTCATGTACGGCTGGCTGGCGAGGGTGGCATGATCTGGCGCGGGCTCAGAGCCCTTTGGCGGGCTGGTGCGGCACTGGCGGACCCGGAGGGCCGGCGCGGTGCCGCATTGCTGTTCATGGCGGCCGGCGGCGTCGCAATGACCGGCTACGGGGCCTATGCGCTGTGGCTGGTGCGCGGCCGGCCGGACTATGCCTTTTACCTCGGGCTATCGGCCATGGTCCTGATCGCGATCGTGCTGACCGGATTTGCCGGGCTGCTCATCAAGCGGACGATCAAGGGCAGCGTGCTGGGCAACAGCTTCGAGATTTCCGACGAACAGGTGCAGCAGATCGCAGCGGTTGCCGGCGTCGCGGCGGCGACGGCCGTGGCTCAGGCGCCGATCGAGGAAGGGCCTCGCCCATGAACTGGCTTCGCGACAACACCGCCAAGGCCGTCGCGATCGTCGTCGTCGTGGCGATCGTCGTTGGCATCCTCTTCCTGCGATCGTGTCAGGCGGAGCGCACGGCCAAGGTCGGTACGAAGCTGGCGACCGGGCAGGCGGGCGCCTCGCTCGCCAGCCGGGCCGATGCGGTCGATGCGGCCGGCAATGTCCAGGGCAATGAGATCGCTGCCGATGCGATCACACGGGAGAATGACGATGCGATCCACAAAGCCGAGGGTGCGAGCGCGCCTGTTGCCGCTCCTGTCCGCAATGCTGGCCTTGCCAGCCTGTGCCGGCGCGCCGCTTATCGTGGCGACCCCAAGTGCGTGCAGCAGCCTCCTGCCCGATGAATGGCGCAAGGGCGTGCCCGGTGCGCCCCTGCCGGGCGGGGAGACGGTCGGCGACTGGATCGCCTTCGGTGATGCCCAGACCGCCCAACTCGACAAAGCCAATGATCGCTATGGCGCGGCGATTGGGATCGTGGGTCGGTGTGAGGCGCGTGACGCGGCTGCGGTAAAGAAAGCTCGGCGGAAAGTGCTGGGCATCTTCTAAGCCTTCCAAAGGCCTACTCAATCGAGCAGATAGAGCTAGTAGTATCCGCCCCGAGATGTGTATCCCATATCCCTTAAGCATCGCTATAGCGCTTGGATCCTGCCCTATGAAATTGCGACAGTTGCGAACCGCGCTTTCCCGCCCCGATATCAGCCTGGAATATCTCCAGTGGCGACTGAGCAGGATGCGGCACGGCGGTAACGCGCGATTCACTCTGCGGAACGGCGCGATCGTCTCGAATTTCAACGGTTTTTCTGAATTTCATTCGATGCTTGGGTGCATGTCGCGAGCAGAGCAGCGATTCTTCGCTGAAATTCCACCATCGGACAGCCCGATCATCGACGTCGGCGCGAATGTCGGCGTTGTAACATTGTTGCTGGCTCAATATTTTCCTGGGCGCCGCATTCACGCGTTTGAACCCGGCCCTACCACCTTCGATACCTTGCAAAAGAACGTCAGGCTGAATGGTTTCAGCAATGTTTCCTGCCATCAGATCGCCCTGTCCGATACAATGGGCGAGATCACCTTCGATGCCGATCCGCTCAAACGCGGCAACGCCCGGATCGCGGACGCGGGCGCAGACTATGCGACTGCCGTCGCGACGACGACGCTCGACGCCTTCGTGGCCGAACAGGGGATCCGGTCGATCGGCCTGCTCAAGATCGACGTCGAAGGATATGAGACGATGGTGCTTTCCGGCGCCGCGCAGACGCTGAAGGACCGGATCGCCAATCTGATCTTCATGGAAGTGGCGCCGGAGGCGACGATATCCGCCGGATTCGACGCGCAACGCCCGATCCAGCTGGTCAGCGACGCCGGATATGACTGGTTCAGGCTCGAATCGAGCGGCGCCCTCACACCCGTGACCGCCGACGAAGTCACCCGGATCGAGTACGAGAACTGGGTCGCGATTCCGACGCCGTAGGAACGGGGCGTTCCAGGAAAGTTGCGTCAGATCAACCCCAACTCCCGCATGCTCGCATGCCCGCTTTCCGCCATGATCAGATGGTCGTGGACGGCGATCCCCAGCGGCTGGCCGGCGCGGGCGATGCGCCTGGTGAGATCGATATCGGCGCGGCTCGGCGCCGGATCGCCGCTCGGATGGTTATGCACCAGGACGATCGATACTGCGTGAAGCTCCATCGCCCGGCGGATCACCTCCCGCACATGGATTGTCGCCTCGTCGATCGTCCCGCGCGAGATCACTTCGTCGGCGATCAGCCGGCTGCGGCCGTCCAGATGCAGTACGCGCGCGATCTCCACCGGGCTGAAGGCATGGGTAAGCCGCAGATAGTCGAGCAATGCGGGCCAGTTGTCGATCACCGGACCGTGCGCGCACCGCAGGCCGGCGACATGCGTGAGCGCGACGTCGAGATCGCCGAGCAGCGCCGCCAGATCGGATCGGCCGTCAAGCGCGCGGAGGCGTGCCTGGGGGCTCGCGGCCAGCACGCCGGGCAGCGAGCCGAACTCCGCCACCAACCTGGCGGCTATGTCCGCGGCATCCGCACCCGCTAGGGGTCGAAGGAATCCCGCCAGGATCTGTCGGCACCGTAGAGACGAAGGCGCTGCCGGTGGCGCCACGCCCCAAGCGCGACCAGCAGCACCATCGGATAGGCCCCTGCCGAGATCAGGAACTGATAGCCCCGCGGCAAGGTCGTCTCGTCCAGCGCGCGGATGATGTGCCCGGCGACCGCCAGCAGCTGCAAACCGGCGAGCCAGAGCGGCCAGAAGCGCGTCGAGGCGACCGAGAGCACGAACAGGCCCGCCAGCAGCAGCATGTCGATCACGAAGACCCAGACCTGCACCCTGTGATAGGAGACGGAGAAGAGCTGCGCCTGCGACGCGAGCGAACCGAGCGAGGCGAGCAGCATCATGGCTGCCGCCCAGCGTTCCGGCGACCCACCCCGCGCGAACGCGTAGGCGCAGCAGGTGATCAGGAGCGCCTGATACAGGATGACGTGCAGCATTGCCGGATCGGAACATCCCGTCAGCCCTTCCGTCAAGCCCGGTCAGGCCGCCGAGACAATGGGCGAGACAATGGCGCCCCGCTCCGGCATCATCTCGCCCGTCACCGCGTCCTCACAGGTGCTGTTGTCCCCAAACCAGGCCTTGAACGCGTCCAGCCCGATATCGTGCTGCACCGCGCGCAGCGCGGTGTGCAGCTGCGCGGTGCTCGACCAGGCCTGCGCCAGCGCTACGTTCACCTCCGCATTGTGGCGCAGTGCGTCGCTGGCGATCGACAACGGGAGCCGCGCTTCCTCGCGCGCCGCCAGCATGGCGAGCGTGAGTTCGGCGTTGCTGCGGAGCGAGGCGTCGAGATGGCGCTCGGCCGGGATCAGGGTCTGCGCGACCTTGCGCGCTGCGGAAAGGCGATCGTTGAGCATGCATTTTCCCCCGCGCCGGCGCGGCGCGCGGGCGCTCGTTCGAGATTGGTATCAGACGGCGCGGTTGAGGATCGTGCCGATGAACCTGCCGGCACCGTTCACCACGCCAAAGCCGAGAAACAGGATGGCCATCACGAACGTCGCGATCGCAAACGGCCAGGCCAGGCGCTGGATCGTGCTCAGGTCATTGCGTTGGCCCTCCCGTACCGGCAGCGGCAACCGCGCACCGGATCCGATCGGATCCAGCTGCACCGCCTGAGGCCAGCTGTCCCGAACGGAGCCGGTGCGGGTCGGCTGCTCCTCGTCCGGAAACGGAACTGCACCGGAATGGGCCATTATGGGGAGATCGGATGGTCCACGGTACGGATCGACCGAACCCTCCCACTGCTCGCGCGCGGCGATCGCCAGCACCGCGGCCCGGGTGGAGGCGACGCCCAGCTTCTCGCGCGCGCCGCGCAGATGCTCCTCCACCGCGCGGCGCGAGATGCCGAGCTCGTGCGCGATCTCCTTGTCCATCTTGCGGTCCCACTTGCCGCGCAGACACTGCAGCTGGCGTGCGGTCAGGCCGTCGAGTCGAGTCGCTCCCATTCGGAGCAATCTACGCGATGGTTAGCGCTTGGAAAGTATCGCCGTATCGCTGTTGCTCGCAAAGGCGCACGGACAAACGGCGGCCGCCTCACTTCAGGCGGCGCGCGGCCTCGATCAACAGGATGGGGACGCCATCTCGGACCGGATAGGCCAGGCCGGCGGCGTCGGCGACCAGTTCCCCCGCCGCGGGATCGTGGCGCAGCGCCGTCCGCGTCGCCGGGCAGACGAGCTTTTCCAGCAGCGCTTCGTCGAAATCCCGATCCATCCGCATATCCCCTGCCGCCGGCTGCGCAACCACCGCGCCCTTATACCGAAGCGCGTGGCGATCCCAGTCTCGATGCGGCGCCCGTCCGGTTGACAGGGCGTTGCCGGGTTCGCCATGTCGCTGGGAACAAGCATAGAAAAACAGGGAATTGCTCATGCGGATCGGTTTCGCGCTTCTCGCCTCGACATTTCTCGCGACCATGGCCGTCGCCCAGACGGTGACGCCGCAGGCGACAGCGCCCGCCGGCGACATTCCCGCCAAATTCACGCCGCCCACCGCGCATTACGATTACGAGAAGCGCGAAGTGATGATCCCGATGCGCGACGGCGTGAAGCTGCACACCGTCATCATCGTGGCGAAGGGCGCCCGGAACGCGCCGATCCTGCTGACGCGGACGCCGTACAACGCCTCGGGCCGCGTCGTCCGGATGGACAGCCCCAACATGATCTCGACCCTGCCCGAGGGCGACGAACTGTTCGTGAAGGACGGCTATATCCGCGTCTTCCAGGACATTCGCGGCAAATACGGATCGGAAGGGGATTATGTCGTCACCCGCCCGGTGATCGGCCCACTCAACACAACCAAGACGGATCATGTCACGGACGCGTACGACACGATCGACTGGCTGGTGAACAAGGCGAACCTGCCCGAGAGCAACGGCCGGGTCGGCATGCTCGGATCAAGCTATGAAGGCTTCACCGTCGTCATGGCGCTGCTCGATCCGCACCCGGCGCTGAAGGTAGCGGCACCCGAAAGCCCGATGATCGACGGCTGGATGGGCGACGACTGGTTCCATTACGGTGCCTTCCGCCTGACCAATATCGGCTGGCTCGCCTCGCAGACCGGCTACAAGGGCGCCGGCAAGTCGGCGACCTCGGCGGCGTGGGACGATTATGATACGTTCCGCAAGGTCGGCTCGGCCGGCGACTGGGCGAAACAGTCCGGCTTCGATCAGCTGCCCTACTGGACCCGCATGTCGCAGCACCCGTCCTATGACGCGTTCTGGCAGGGACAGGCGCTCGACAAGCTGCTCGCCGCCAAACCGTCCAAAGTGCCGACCCTGTGGGAACAAGGCTTGTGGGACCAGGAGGACATGTACGGCGCGATCCACGCCTGGGAGGAGCTGAACAAGGCCGGCCATGGCAGCAACAATTTCCTGCTTATGGGCCCGTGGCGGCACAGCGGGTTCAACTATAACGGATCGACGCTGGGCGACCTCAAATTCGAGGGCGACACCGCACTCCAGGCGCGCCGCGATATCCTGCTGCCGTTCTTCAACGCCTATCTGAAGGAAGGAGCGCCCGCCTTCACCCCGCCGGCGGCGACGATCTACAATAGCGGCGCCAATCGCTGGGATCGATTCAGCCAGTGGCCGCTTGCCTGCGACACTGGCTGCGCCGCGCCGATGAAGCCGATCTTCCTCGCCGCCGACGAAGGGCTTGGCTTCGACAAGCCGGCGGCCGGCGGGGACAGCTATGTGTCGGATCCGGCCAAGCCGGTGCCGCACCTGCCGCGCCCGGTGAATTTCGGCGACGGCCGCTGGCAGAGCTGGCTGGTCAGCGATCAGCGCCACGCCGATGGCCGGCCCGACGTGCTCACCTATGAAACGCCAGTGCTGACGGCGCCGGTGACGGTATCGGGCGTGCCGCTGGCCGACATCTTCGCGAAGACCACCGGCACTGACGGCGATTTCGTGGTGAAGCTGATCGACGTCTATCCGGACGAGATCGCGACCGACAAGAAGATGGGCGGCTATCAGCTCGCCATCAGCCTCGACATCTTCCGCGGCCGCTACCGCGACAGCTTCGAGAAGCCGAGCGCGATCCCGGCCGGCAAGGTCCAGCGCTATCGCTTCCGCCTGCCGGCAGTGAATCATGTGTTCCAGCCGGGCCACAAGATCATGGTGCAGATCCAGTCGACTCTGTTCCCGCTCTACGACCGCAACCCACAGACTTTCGTCCCGAACATCTTCTACGCCAAACCCGGCGATTATAAAAAGGCGACCGTGACGATCGAACGCGGCGGCGCGACGCCGAGCGCGGTGTGGCTGCCGGTGGTACCGGCGGCGCAGTGATGCGGCGGGGAGCGCCGGTGGATCGTCTCCGCCGCTGCTCCCGGCCCTCAGCCAGGCGTTGCAAGCCGGGCCACTCCGGTCGCCCGCCCGTCCGCGCCGATCTCAGAGATCAGGATTATGGGTGATCCTGATCGTCACATTGTTGGTCGATCCGTAGGTCTTGAGCGCGAACTCGACCATTCTCGCCGTTTCCGTCGCGATATGGGCGTCGTTCTTCGCTTCGAACGTCGTCGTCAGTGTCTGCTGGCCCGGAGCCGACGCCATGATCAGGACTTGCATTCAGGCTTTCCCCTAAAATTACGCTTCTCTACCGCTTCGGTTGTTCTGTATATTCAGAAGCGCTTACGGCTTATCCATGAGGCTGGAGCCGCCGACAAGAGCTGCTCCCCGCCCGACTGCCAAGGCCCGTTCAATCGTTAGGGTTCGGGAATGATCCAGGTCTATCCCTACAGCTTTCTACCCACTGCCCTGATCATCGGCATCATGCTCGCTACTATTGCCGTGGCGGTTTTCTCCACCATGCGCTGGAGCTGGAAGGCACTGCCTCTCGTACTGCTGGGTGGTTTGGCCATCCCAATCCTGGTGCCGGTAGTTGTGATGATCGTCAGTTATTATGTCGATGTGCACGATGGGGAGGGCCGCAGCTTCTTTTTTCATCTCGAGCCTTTGATCTTGTTCGTCGGCCTCCCGTCGGCGCTGCTCGGGTTCGGCGGAGGCTTATCCGTCCGGCGGGTTCGCTCGGCCGTTCGCTGACCACCAGGCAAACACCTCCTCCTGAAGCTCGCGCACGAACGCCAGCGCCGCCGCTCCCGTCCAGGGCCCGTCATAGCCGTGCCGCATCGCGATTCCGCCGACCCACCAGCCTTGCCCCGGCAGTCCGTCGGATTCCCGCACGACCAGCACCGCAAGCCCGGGCTCGCCCGCCTCGGCTCCGGCGCTGTCGATCGCATCGAGTGTCTTGCAGACGGCGCGCATCTTCGGCCGGGTGAAGCGGTGGCCAAGCTCGGCCAGCAGATGCGAATAGCTGATCGCCTCGCCCGCTCTCGCCGAGGCGACCAGGATGGCGCGGACCCGCGCAACGTCCCCGATCGCATTGTCGGCGGGCGTGGGCGGGTGCGCGGGGCCATCCATCGCGGTGCGGGGCTTGCTCATGGGATATAGAGCCTGATCTCGCCGAGTCCCTTCCCCGGCCGCCAATAGACGAACAGCACACGCCCGGTGATCCGCGGGCGATCGACCACACCGAGGCCGAAAACCGACATTTCGAAACGGCTGTCGGCCGATCGATCGCGATTGTCGCCCAACAGGAAATATTGTCCGGCACCCAACCGGATTTCCGCCCGATCATCGCCGTCCGAAGGACCCAGGTCGATGATCTGGTGGGCATGCTCCTCGCCCGGAAAACGCTCCGTCAGCGTCCGGCGCTCTACCTCCACGTTGTCGGCGTCGCGAACCTTCATGCGCGCGGTCAGCGTCTGGGCCACGGGCTGCCCGTTTAGCACGACGGCGCCGTCGCGCATCGCGATGCGGTCACCCGGCAGCGCTGCGATACGCTCGACGTAATGGGCCTTGCCGGTGTCCACGATCACCACGTCGCCGCGTTTCAGGGCATCGACGATGCGCATGTCGGCGAGGAGGCGATCGTTGATCCCCAAGGTCGGACTCATTGCTTCCGAAGGCACGTGGAAGGGCCGGTAAAATGTGCGGAGCAGATCGGGCAATGGCCAGGTCAACAGCGTCCCCGCCGCCCATAGCAACACGAGGCCGTACCAGCGCGACCACCAGCGGGGGGCGGGATCGCGTACCGCACTGAATCGCCAGCTGTGCCAGATCGACCCGAGATAGGCGGCCAGCATGACGACCAGGCAGGTGCCGAGCAGCAGGATATAGGTGTAGAACGACATGTCGCGGATCAGGCTGAACGACAGCATCGCCGTCACCCCGATCAGGGCAACCAGCAAACTATAGCCTAGCCACCATCGCGGCCGCGACAGGCGCATCAACCCCAGCCCCGGCGACAGGAGATTGAGCAGGCAGATGCCGATCCGCGCTGGAATGCCGCGCCGAGCATCGGGCGTATCTTGTTCTTGGTTACCCGTCACCGGACGCCCCATAGTTGCTTCATCTCGTCGCGGGCACCTGGCCGCGGCCCCTTCTGATACACAGGAACCGCGGTCAAATGCACGGGCGGATGCGATGGCGAAACAAGGCAGCGGCCCCGCGGGAGCCGCCAGCCTCAATCAGGCGAACGCGCGTGCGGCTCCAGGGCGGTGGCTGAACTCCAGCCAGGCGAGCAGCGTCACCACCAGCGCCTGTGCGAGGACAAACGCCGTACCGAACAGGGTCGGTTCGGTCACCAGCAGCACAGCGATGCTCGCCGCCACCCAGCCGATATTGCCGATGACCGCCAGCATCACCAGCGGGCCGTTCAGCAGCGCGGTCCTCGCCATCCAGCCGAACAGGGCAGCCACCGGGAACAGGCTGAGCCCCGCCACCAGCAGCAAGCTCGCATTGAGCCCGGTCGGCCCGGCAAGCATTCCGGCACCGAGGCTCATCACCGCACCGGCGGCGAGACAGGTGAGCGCATCGGCGCCCAGGATCGTGCGAATGGTTTTGGTCGTATCCGTCATGACTAGCTCCTTCATCTTGTCCGGCGATTTTCGGCGAAGGAGGTAGGTGCGTCGATTACCTGTGAGGTAATGGCAGCGCAGGGCCTGTCGGTGCATGGTCCGGCCGGTGGAGGAAGCAGGATGACGGCGGCGGCGCGAAATATCGGGGACCATTTGCGCGAATGGCGCCGGATCCGGCGAATGAGCCAGCTCGACCTCGCGCTCGAGGCCGAAATCTCCGCACGTCATTTGAGCTTCCTCGAAACCGGCCGCGCCCGGCCGAGCCGGGAAATGGTGCTGCGCCTGTCGGAACAACTCGACATGCCGATGCGCGAGCGCAACCTGATGCTCGCCGCGGCAGGCTTCGCGCCGCTCTTCGGGGAACGGTCGCTCGACGATCCGGCCATGGCCGGCGCACGCCGGGCGATCGACCTGATTCTCGCGGGGCACGAGCCCTGGCCGGCGCTCGCGGTCGACCGGCACTGGAACCTGATCGCGGCGAACCGGGGCGTCGCGCCGTTATTGGTCGGGGTCGATCCGGTCCTGCTCGACAAGCCGAACGTCCTGCGGCTGGCGCTGCATCCGCAAGGGCTGGCGCCGCGCATCGTCAACCTGGCCGAGTGGCGGCACCATCTGATCGCGCGGCTCAAGCGCCAGGCGCAGGCAGCCAACGATGCGGCGCTCGACGCGCTGGTGGCTGAGCTGGAAGCCTATCCGGCCCCGCCCGCCTCCGACGCGCGTCCGGAGGATCTGGGCGGGATCGCAGTGCCGCTGCGATTGCTGGCAGGGGATCGGATACTGAGCTTCCTCAGCACCACCACCGTGTTCGGCACGGCGCAGGACGTGACCTTGTCCGAGCTGACGCTGGAGACGTTTTTCCCGGCCGATGAAGCAACTGCGGAGACGGTGCGGGAATCCTTACTCCCCGAAACAGGTTCCCTCTCACCATAGCTTCCAAAAAGGCCTTCGAGCAGGTGACGACGGTGGCGTTTTCGACACCTCGGCCTGTCGGGATCGGTCGATCTCGATCAATGAAAGCGGCTCCGAGGTCCCGTCAAATCCAAACAGGCATTGCAGCTTCTCGAACCACAGCATTGCTTCCCGTTGCGCGATACGGTGCACGGCGTGCGATTCCGACGAAATGGGCAGGACTTCAATTACCCCGTCATGGTCCACATGGATGTCCTCCTCGCCCGAGACGAAGGAAGCCTGGTGTAGAGCGCCGTCGCGCGCCTCGCGGGCAAAGTCCCAATCATCGTCGTTCGACATGACCGAGAGGACCGGGCATTGGGTGAGGCCGTGCAACAGCAATGCGGTATGGACGGCGACCGCCGGCAGCGTACCGGCTCTCCGCTCCTTGCCAAGCCGCTTGTAGAGATCGTCCAGCCCGGGCGCCGCGTCGCCGAACACGCTGTCGAACGCTACGCCTGACGGTCGCACTGCAAATTCCGGCGTTGCCGGAATCCTCGGCCTGGCGGCTGGTTTGATGTTCGGATTGGGGCGTCGCAGCCAGTCGATCAGGACCAACCCGTTTTCGATACGAAACGCGCGCCACGGTATGGTCTCGGGAATCCGATGGAGGGTGGTCGTTTCCTTCAGCCCGGCGATCGCTGCAAAGGAGACGAGATATCCCATAGGACACCTTTGGCAGACCCGCCTGAAGCCCGCCACGGGCTTTTTCGGCCCGATCGCCGCCGTAGAATCAGCGTTTAGACGGTCTCATACGAACGGGATCGGACCCAGCCTACCCCACCTGCTCCACCGCAAGGCTCCCCGCCGGCAGCGCGTGCAGCACTTCCTTTGCCGGCACCGACGGATCGAGCCAGTCGACCCAGCGCGAGCGGTCGAGGATTGCGATCTGGCGGTCGTGATAGGGCGCGATGTCAGGCCCCGGCTCCATCGTCAGCATGGTGAAGGCCTCGCCCACATCGCTCGCGCGCCACAGGCCGGCGATGCAGAACCAGGGCTGGTCCTTCATCGTAAACAGCCATTTGTCCTTGCGCTTCTTCTTTGGATCGTCCGGCGTGGTGAACTCGTAGAACCCGTCAGCGACGATCAGGCAGCGGCCATTGGAGAATTCGCGGCCGTCCGAACGGAAATTATAGACCGGCTTGCGGTTCGGCCCCGGCCAGCTCCAGCGCCGCTGCACCAGCTCACCGGCGGCGCGCGTGTTGGCCACGGAGCGGACGATCGGCGCGGTGTCGGTGATCTTGATGTCCGCCCGCGGCTCGATATTGGGCAGGCCTTCGGGGAAGCGGATGTCGATCTCCAGCGCCGCAAAGCCATCGATGATCGTCGCGCCCTCGATCTCGAGCCGATAGTCGTTGCACATCGCACCTTCATAGCGCCGAATGCCCCCGTCCGCGACAGGCATTGGTCGCAGCAAGTCGACAGCTGCCCGCACGATCGCGGGGCTCCACCGGAAGCCGAATTCAGGCCCGGCTCATCTCGAAAAATTCAGTAGCTGTTGATAAACGGTGCGTTATGGTGCGCACCGCGAGGCCGGGGGGCCGGATAACGACCTTGGGGTCGGGAATGCCAGGGAGCTGAGCTTGAATATCGAGACCCCCCGCGAGTCGCTTGACCGCCGTCAGATCGTGTCTGCCCTGCGTGCGCTCCGCCGCGGTGATTTCACCGCGCGCCTGCCTGAGGATCTGCACGGCCCGGATGCCGAGCTCGCAACCCTGTTCAACGAAGTCGTCGGCCTGAACCAGCAGATGACCGAGGAATTCGAACGCCTGTCGCGCGTCGTCGGCAAGGAAGGCAAGATCACGCAGCGCGGGCGGGTCAAGGCGGCCACCGGCAGCTGGGAAAGCGCGATCCGATCCGTCAACGAACTGATCGAGGACATGGTGCAGCCGACCGCCGAGGTCGCGCGCGTGATCGGCGCGGTGGCCAAGGGCGATCTCTCGCAATCGATGACGGTCGAGATCGACGGCCGGCCGCTGCGCGGCGAATTCCTGCGCATCGGCAAGGTGGTGAACACCATGGTCGAGCAGCTCGCGTCCTTTGCCTCCGAAGTGACGCGCGTGGCGCGCGAAGTCGGCACCGAGGGCAAGCTCGGCGGCCAGGCGACCGTGAAGGGCGTGGCCGGCACCTGGAAGGACCTGACCGACAACGTCAACGCGATGGCCACCAACCTGACCGGCCAGGTGCGCAACATCGCCGAGGTGACGACGGCGGTGGCATCGGGCGACCTTTCCAAGAAGATCACCGTCGAGGTGAAGGGCGAGATCCTCGAGCTGAAGAACACGATCAACACCATGGTCGACCAGCTCAACAGCTTCGCCTCCGAAGTGACGCGCGTGGCGCGCGAGGTGGGTACCGAGGGCAAGCTCGGCGGACAGGCGCGGGTGGAAGGTGTCGCCGGCACGTGGAAGGACCTGACCGACAACGTGAACCTGATGGCCGACAATCTCACCGGCCAGGTGCGCAACATCGCCGAAGTCACCACCGCGGTGGCGTCGGGCGATCTTTCCAAGAAGATCACCGTCGACGTGAAGGGCGAGATCCTCGAGCTGAAGAACACCATCAACGTGATGGTCGATCAGCTCAACGGCTTCGCCTCCGAAGTGACACGCGTCGCGCGCGAAGTCGGCACCGAGGGCAAACTCGGTGGGCAGGCGCAGGTGCCGGGCGTAGGCGGCACGTGGAAGGATCTGACCGACAACGTCAACCTGATGGCCGACAATCTGACGGGGCAGGTGCGCAACATCGCCGAGGTGACGACGGCGGTGGCGTCGGGCGATCTGTCGAAGAAGATCACGGTCGACGTGAAGGGCGAGATCCTCGAGCTCAAGAACACCATCAACACCATGGTGGACCAGCTGAACGGTTTCGCCTCCGAAGTGACGCGCGTGGCGCGCGAGGTCGGCACCGAGGGCAAGCTCGGCGGCCAGGCCCAGGTGCCAGGCGTCGCCGGCACCTGGGCCGATCTGACCGACAATGTGAACCTGATGGCGGCCAACCTCACCGGCCAGGTCCGTAACATCGCCGAAGTGACCACCGCCGTGGCGCGCGGCGACCTCTCCAAGAAGATCACCGTCGACGTGAAGGGCGAGATCCTCGAGCTGAAGAACACCATCAACGTGATGGTGGATCAGCTCAACGGCTTCGCCTCCGAAGTGACGCGCGTGGCGCGCGAAGTCGGTTCGGAGGGGAAACTCGGTGGACAGGCGCAGGTGGAAGGCGTCGCCGGCACGTGGAAGGACCTTACCGACAACGTCAATCTGATGGCGGGCAATCTGACGGGCCAGGTGCGCAACATCGCCGAGGTGACCACCGCCGTGGCCCGCGGCGATCTGTCCAAGAAAATCACCGTCGATGTGAAGGGCGAGATCCTGGAGCTGAAGGACACCATCAACGTGATGGTCGATCAGCTCAACAGCTTCGCCTCCGAAGTGACGCGCGTGGCGCGCGAAGTGGGATCGGAAGGCAAGCTCGGCGGCCAGGCCAAGGTCGAGGGCGTCGGCGGGACGTGGAAGGACCTGACCGACAACGTCAACGAGCTCGCCGCCAACCTGACCGGCCAGGTGCGCAACATCGCCGAGGTGACGACGGCGGTGGCGCTGGGCGATCTTTCCAAGAAGATCACCGTCGATGTGAAGGGCGAGATCCTCGAGCTGAAGAACACCATCAACACGATGGTGGACCAGCTCAATTCCTTCGCGTCGGAAGTGACGCGCGTGGCGCGTGAAGTGGGTACCGAGGGCAATCTCGGTGGCCAGGCGCAGGTGCCGGGCGTCGCGGGCACCTGGGCCGATCTGACCGACAATGTGAACCTGATGGCGGCCAACCTGACCGGCCAGGTCCGCAACATCGCTGAAGTGACCACCGCCGTGGCGCGCGGCGACCTCTCCAAGAAGATCACCGTCGACGTGAAGGGCGAGATCCTCGAGCTGAAGAACACCATCAACGTGATGGTCGATCAGCTCAACGGCTTCGCCTCCGAAGTGACGCGCGTGGCGCGCGAAGTCGGCACCGAGGGCAAGCTCGGCGGCCAGGCACAGGTGCCGGGCGTCGGCGGCACGTGGAAGGATCTGACCGACAACGTCAACCTGATGGCGACCAACCTGACCAACCAGGTGCGCGGCATCGCCGACGTGGTGACCGCGGTGGCGCAGGGCAATCTGCGGCGCAAGCTGGCGGTGGATGCCAAGGGCGAGATCGCGGCGCTGGCCGACACGATCAACGGCATGATCGAGACGCTGTCGACCTTCGGCGACCAGGTGACCAACATGGCGCGCGAGGTCGGCATCGAGGGCCGGCTGGGCGGCCAGGCGCGCGTGCCGGGCGCCGCCGGCCTGTGGCGCGACCTGACCGACAACGTCAACCAGCTCGCCGCGAACCTGACCAACCAGGTGCGATCGATCGCCGACGTGGCGACGGCGGTGACCAAGGGCGATCTTACCCGATCGATCGCGGTCGAGGCCTCGGGCGAGATGGCCTCGCTCAAGGACAACATCAACGAGATGATCCGCAACCTGAAGGAGCAGACGCTGAAGAATGCGGAGCAGGATTGGCTGAAGACCAATCTCGCCCGCTTCTCGCGCATGCTGCAGGGCGAGCGCGATCTGACCACCGTCTCCAACCTGATCATGTCGGAACTCGCGC
The DNA here is from genome assembly GCF_036663735.1 of Parasphingomonas zepuensis. Taxonomy (NCBI): domain Bacteria; kingdom Pseudomonadati; phylum Pseudomonadota; class Alphaproteobacteria; order Sphingomonadales; family Sphingomonadaceae; genus Parasphingomonas; species Parasphingomonas zepuensis. Next base: position 431,339 of record NZ_JAXOJO010000001.1, read on the forward strand.
CGCTGGTGAACGCGCAATATGGCGTGTTCTACGTCACCAACCGCGACAATGACGAGACGGTGCTCGAGCTTGCCGCCAGCTATGGCGCGGAGAATCGCGACCAGCTCAAGACCGAGTTCCGCCTGCGCGAGGGGCTGGTCGGCCAGGCCGCGGCGGACAAGCGCCCGATCCTGCTGCAGAACATGCCGGCCGAGTTCATCCGGATCGGATCGGGCCTTGGCCATGCCGCGCCGACCAACGTCAACATCCTGCCGGCCCTGTTCGAGGACGAAGTGAAGGCAGTGATCGAGCTGGCCTCGTTCAGCGAGTTCAACGAGACGCACCAGACCTTCCTCGACCAGCTGATGGAATCGGTCGGCATCGTGCTCAACACGATCGCCGCGACGATGCGCACCGAGGGCCTGCTGAAACAGTCGCAGCTGCTGACGCAGGAACTGCAGGCGCGCCAGACCGAGCTGACCACCAAGCAGGAGGAACTGCACGCCACCAACGAGGAGTTGCAGGAGAAAGCGCAGCTGCTCGAGAACGAGAAGAAGCAGGTCGAGGCGAAGAATCTCGAGATCGAGATGGCCAGGCGTGCGGTGGAGGAGAAGGCCGAGCAGCTTGCCCTCACCTCCAAATACAAGTCCGAGTTCCTCGCCAACATGAGCCACGAGCTGCGCACGCCGCTAAACTCGCTGCTGATCCTGTCGAAGCTGCTGGCGGACAATCCGCAGGGCAATCTCAACGAGAAGCAGACCGAGTTCGCCCGCACGATCAACTCGGCGGGTTCCGATCTGCTCAACCTGATCAACGACATCCTCGATCTGTCCAAGATCGAATCCGGCACCGTCTCGATCGAGATCGGCGACATGCCGATGAACGCGCTGAAGCAGCATATGGAGCGGACTTTCCGTCAGCTCGCCGCGGACAAGAATCTGGATTTCAGGGTCGAGTTCGACGCCACCCTGCCCGCCACGATCCGCACCGACGAGAAGCGGCTGCAGCAAGTGGTGCTCAACCTGCTGTCCAACGCGTTCAAGTTCACCGCGCAGGGCTCTGTCACGCTCTCGGTGGGCAATGCCAAGGCCGGGTGGAGCACCAATCATCCAGTGCTGCGCAACGCCGACCAGGCGATCGAGATCGCGGTGACGGACAGCGGCATCGGCATCCCGCAGGACAAGCAGAAGCTGATCTTCGAGGCGTTCCAGCAGGCCGACGGCACGACCAGCCGCAAATATGGCGGCACCGGCCTTGGCCTGTCGATCAGCCGCGAGATCGCGCGGTTGCTCGGCGGCGAGCTCAAGGTCCGCTCGACCCCGGGCGAGGGATCGACCTTCACCCTGTTCGTGCCGCTCCAGGCCGAGGCGACCGGCGCCGGCGCCGCCAGTTCCTCGGCGCGCTACGACAATAGCGGCGCGATCGTGCCCAACGCCCTGCCCGCGCCGATCGACGTGACGGACGACCGCGATTCGCTGGGCGATGCGCCCTTCGTGCTGATCGTCGAGGACGATCCGACCTTCGCCTCGATCCTGCTCGACATCGCGCGCGAGGCCGGGCTGAAGGGCGTCGTCTCGACCGCGGGCGCCGGCACGCTGGCGCTGGCGCGCAAGCTGCAGCCCAATGCGATCACGCTCGATCTGGGCCTGTCGGACATTGACGGTTTCGTGCTGCTCGATCTGCTCCGGCACGATCCGCAGACCATCCATCTGCCGATCCATGTCATCTCCGGCGCGGACAAGCTGGGCATGGCGATCGAGATGGGCGCATTCGGCGCGACCGAGAAGCCGGCCACGACCGAACAGCTGGCGACCGTGTTCCGCAACCTCGCCCGCGTCGTCCGCACCACCCCGGTGGTGCGCATGGCGCCGATCGACGGATCGGATACGGCGATCGGCCTGCCCGCGGTGCCCGAGCTGGCCGGATCGAAGATGCTGATCGTCGATGACGACATCCGGAACATCTATTCGCTGACAAGCGTATTGGAGAGCTACGACGTCGAGGTCGTACACGCAGAGGGTGGCAAGGACGGCATCGTGATCCTGGAACAGACGCCCGGCATCGACCTGGCGCTGATCGACATCATGATGCCCGAAATGGACGGGTACGAAACGATGCAGCGCATTCGCGCGATCCCGGAATTTGCCGATATCCCGCTGATCGCGGTGACGGCCAAGGCGATGAAGGGCGACCGGCAGAAATGCCTGGACGCCGGCGCCTCCGACTATATCGCCAAGCCGGTGGACATCGAGCTGCTGCTGGCCCTGCTGCGGGTATGGGTGGCGCGGTCGCGCGATCGCGCGCCTCCCGCACTGGCGCGTGCCGGCACGGCCGCGGAGTGATCCGGTGCCAGGCAAGCAGCGTGTTCTCGTGCACCCGGTGACCGCCGGCACCGCCGCGCCCGTGCTGAAGGTGGTGCCGGTCGATCCAGTCGCCCGCGCGCGCATCCTGGTGGTCGACGACGACGAGCATAACCTGCTGGCGATCCGCACCGTGCTCGAGGACATCGGCGACGTCGTCGTCGCGAAATCGGGGCCGGAAGCGCTGCGCGAATTGCTGCGCGGCGATTTCGCGGTGATCCTGCTAGACGTCTATATGCCGGGCATGGATGGCTATGAAGTCGCCAGCATGATCCGCGGCCGCGAGCAGACCAAGCGCATCCCGATCATCTTCCTCTCCGCCGTCAACAAGGAAACCGAGCATCTGATCCGCGGCTATTCGATGGGCGCGGTGGATTATGTGTTCAAGCCGGTCGAGCCGATCGTGCTGCAATCCAAGGTCGCGGTGTTCGTCGACCTGTTCCAGATGACGCTGGAGATCCGGCGCAAGGCGCAGGCCGAGCAGGAGCTGCTGGATGCGACGATCCGGGCCAATGCCGAGCGGCTGAAGGCCGAGCGCCAGCTGCGCCTGGCCGAGCAGCGCCACGGCGCGATCATCCAGTCGCTGCCGATCCTGCTCTATCTCGAGACCGAAGGCGTCTCGCCGCGCCGGCCGAAACTGATCAGCGGCGATTTCGCGGCGATGACCGGCTTCTCGCTCGACGACATCCAGAACAGGCCGACGCTGTGGCACGACCGGCTGCATCCGGAGGATCGCGAGCGGGTCGAGGCGACGCTGAAGGGCCGCGGCCACGGTGCGCCGCTCGCGATGGAATATCGCTGGCGGCATGCCGACGGGCGCTACCGCCATGTGCTCGACCAGGCCGTGCTGCTGCGCGATGCGGATGGCAAGCCGCTCGAATATGCCGGCACCTTGCTCGACGTGACCGAGCGCAAGGATCTGGAGACTCAGCTGCTGCACGTCCGCAAGATGGACGCGATCGGCAAGCTGACCGGCGGCATTGCGCATGATTTCAACAATCTGCTGGCGGCGGTGATCGGCGGCCTCGGCATGATCGAGCGGCGGGTGCCGCTGGAGGACGATCATCGCAAGATCCTGGCGATGACTCAGCATGCCGCGGGCCAGGGCACCGAGCTCGTCTCGCGCCTGCTCGCCTTTGCCCGCAAGCAGAATCTGGAGCCGGCGCCGATCGACCTGCCCTTGCTCGCCGACCGGGTCAGCAACCTGTTGTCGCACACGCTGGGCGGGCTGGTGGAGATTGCGTGGGACGTCGATCCGGCGGTCGGCCATCCCTATGCCGACGAGGCGCAGCTCGAGCTGGCGCTGATGAACCTGGCGATCAACGCGCGCGACGCGATGCCGGAGGGCGGGACCATCCGCGTCTCGGCGCGAAACGCCGAGGCCGGGCATGACGAGAGCGGGCTGGCGCCGGGATCCTATGTCGTGCTGACCGTGGCCGATACCGGGTGCGGCATCGCCGCCGACATGATCGAGCGGGTGACCGAGCCCTTCTTCACGACCAAGGATGTCGGCAAGGGCACCGGGCTGGGCCTGAGCATGGTGCACGGTTTCGCCAACCAGTCGGGCGGGACGGTGCGGATCGAGAGCCGCGAAGGCGCCGGCACCAGCGTGGCGCTGTGGCTGCCGCGATCGGCCGAGCATGTCGTGGCGCCCGGGCCGGCCGAGCCGGCGCCCGCCGCCGCAGCGGATACCGGCCTCGCCATCCTGCTGGTCGACGATCACGAAGCGGTGCGGGCGACGACGGCGGCGTTGCTGGAGGATCTGGGCCACCATCCCGTGGCGGCGCCCGACGGGCCGGCGATCCTGGAGATACTGAGCGGCGATCCGGACGCGGTCGACCTGATCATCAGCGACTATGCCATGCCGCACGTCTCCGGCACCGAAGTGATCCGGCGGGCGCGGCAGATCAGGCCGGGGCTGCCGGCGATCATCATCACCGGCTATGCCGATGACGGGGCGATGGACCTGAGCGCCGACCAGATCATCGCGGTCGCCAAGCCCTTTTCGCCCGAGCAGCTGAAGGACGCGATCCGGCGGGCGATGGAGACCCTGGTGCCGGCGTGATCTTACCGGGTCTGGGCAGGTGAAACAGGCCTTTTCGGGCCACGCGAATCGCGAGTGGCTGCGGTTTTACAACATGTGAATCGACGTCAGGCCGAGCCGCTCGGGTCGGTCATCGGGCCGGACAGCTCGCGTGAGCCGGGGGCGCGGGTGAAGGGGAGCGAGCCGGTCTGGCGTTCGATCATGCGGTGGACGACGGGCGGCTCCGGCCCCTGGTGCAGCGCGGAGATCTGGGCGCTGTTGTCGGCGTCGGCATGCGTGCGCCGCTGGTTGTGGCGGACATAATCGAGCCAGGTCGGCACGTGATAGCGCTCGACCCACAAGAGCGGATCGCCGAGATCGCGCAGCAAGGTCCAGTGCCGCGCACCGTCCCGCCGGCGGATGCGGCCGCGTTCGTCCATCACGCGCAGGAACGTGACGATGTCCTTCTGCGCGATGCGATATTCGATCGACACCACCACCGGGCCGCTGCGCAATTCGATCGGCACCGCCGTCTCCGGCTCGGTCCAGCGGCTCAGTGGATCGAGGTTGAGATCCTCGACCTGCGGCAACGGCAGCCGGAAACCGAGCAGCGCGCCGGCGATCTGCACCGACGCGGCGACGAGCAGCGCCGTGGCGACGCCGCGATTCTCGGCGACGACACCGGACAGCCAGCTGCCCGCGGCCATGCCGCCGAACGCCATCATCTGGTAGAGCGCGAGGCCGCGCGCCACGACCCAGCGCGGCGACGCCATCTGCACCGTGACGTTGAAGGTGGAGAGCGCCAGCACCCAGCCGGCGCCGGCCAGCATCAGCGCGACGATCGTGCCGGCCATCACCGGGCTGACCGCCGTCGCTGCCCCGCCGAGCGCGAGCGCCAGCCCGCCGAGCAGCACGATGCGTTCGTTGGTAAGCCGCCGCCGCAGCCGCCCGCTGACCAGCGCGCCGCCCACCGCGCCGACGCCGAACGCGCCGAGCAGCACGCCGAAGGTCAGGGCGCCGCCGCCCATCAGATCGCGCGCGACCAGCGGCATCAGCGCCGGCACCGCGCTCGCCGCGAGACCGAACAGGCCGGCGCGCAGCATCACCACGCGCAGATTGGGCGACATCGCGACGTATCGCAGGCCCGCCCCCATCGCGACGCCGAGCCGTTCGCGCGGGAGCAGCCGCGGCGGCGTCTCCGGCTTCCAGCGCGCGAGCACAACGATCAGCCCGACATAGCTGACCGCATTGGCGAGGAAGGCAGCCGCCGCCCCCGCCGCCGCGACGATCAGGCCGCCGATCGCCGGCCCGGCGCTGCGCGCGATGTTGAAGCCGAGCGCGTTGAGCGAGATCGCGCCGGGGAGCGCCGGCCGCGGGACCATATCGCCGACCGAGGCCTGCCACGCCGGGCCATTGATCGCCGTGCCGCAGCCGATCAGGAAGGTGAAGCCGAGCAGCAGCCACGGGCTGAGCACCCCAAGCCAGGCGCACGCGGCGAGCGTCGCCGACACGACCAGCATGAACCCCTGCGACCAGAGCATGACCAGCCGGCGATCGAGATTGTCGGCCACCGCGCCCGCCCAGAGCGACAGCAACATGATCGGCAGCGTGGTCGAGGCCTGCACCAAAGCGACGAATTGCGGCGAGCTGGCCAGCGACACCATCATCCACGACGCGCCGACCGACTGAATGAGGCCGCCGAAGCTCGACGCGAGATTGGCGATCCACACGGTGCGGAAGATCGGAATCGCGAGCGGCGAGACGGGCCGGGTGGAATCGGGCACGGTGGCTGGCATCGCATCGTCGTTGCGGCAAGCCGGCGACGATGCCAACCCCCGATGGCCACATGCAGGGCCGGACTGGAAGATGGTTAAAATTGAACAGTGTCTATTATTATTATTGAACAATGTTCAGTTTTGTGCGACCGTTCATCGTCCGGTATGATTTTCGGGCCAAGGGTGGAGCGAGTGCAATGAACCCGGCATAGCTGAGCGCCTGACCGGCCAGGCTGGCTGACGGCAAGACCAATCGACCCTGAAACGACCGCGATTTCCATTTCGTCCGCTGGGAGCAAAATAGCATGTCGGCACCCGATTTCTCGCTGCTCGCGAAACGGCGCTTCGCGCCGATGTTCGTCGTGCAGTTCCTGGGCGCGTTCAACGACAATGTCCTGAAGTTCGCGATGCTCAGCCTCGCGACCTACACGCTGTTCCCGCAGGACCCGAACCATGTCGCGCTGCTCGGCAATATCGCGACCGGGCTGTTCATCCTGCCCTATTTCCTGTTTTCCGCCATGGCCGGGCAGATCGCCGACGCGTGGGACAAGGCGCGGCTGATCCGCATCATCAAGGGTGCCGAGATCGGCATCATGGCGATCGGCCTGATCGGCTTCGCGACGCACAACATCCTGTTGCTGATGACCGCGCTGTTCCTGATGGGCATGCATTCGACCTTTTTCGGGCCCGTCAAATATTCGATCCTGCCGCAGCATCTGCATCGCAACGAGATCGTCGGCGGCACCGGGCTGATCGAGGGCGGCACCTTCCTCGCGATCCTGGGCGGGCAGTTGCTCGCGGTGACCGGCGTGTTGCCGGCGTGGGAATGCGGGCTGGCCGCGACCGGGCTGGCCATTGTCGGCTTCATCGCGAGTTGGGCGATCCCGTCCGCGCCGCCGGCCGCGCCGGGCCTGAAGATCGACCGCAACCCGCTGCGCAGCACCTGGCAGATCCTGAAGACGGCGCATGACGGCGAAGGCGTGTGGCTGTGCATCCTGGGGATCAGCTGGTTCTTCGCGGTCGGCGCGATCCTGGTGACCAATTTCCTGCCGCTCGTCTCCGGCGCGCTGGGCGGGACCCAGGGCGTGGTGACCCTGTTCCTGATCGTCTTCTCGGTCTCGATCGCGCTCGGATCGACCATGGTCAACCGGCTGCTCGGCGGCGCGGTCTCCGCGAAATATGTGCCGATATCGGCGCTGGCGATGGCCGGCTTCATGATCGACCTGTGGCTGGCGACGCGCAATTACCCGATCCCCGGCACGCCGGTGACATCGTGGGAGTTCGCGCGGACGCCGGGCAACTGGCGCGTGCTGATCGACCTGTTCGGCATCTCGTTCAGCGGCGGCATGTTCGTCGTGCCGCTCTATGCCATCCTGCAGACCGCGACCCTGCCCGAGGAACGATCGCGGATCATTGCCGCCAACAACATCGTCAACGCAGCGATCATGGTCGCGGTGGTGGCCGTGGTGCTGTTCATCCAGAGCCAGGGCGCGAGCATCCCCGGCGTGATCGGTGCGCTCGGCTTCTCGACCCTGGCGGTCGCGCTGATCAGCTGCTGGCTGCTGCCGGAGACGGTGATCAAGGCGATCGTCCGCGGCACGCTGCAGCTGCTCTACCGCATCGAGCTGAACGGGGCGGAGAACATGCCGCAGCCGGGCGAGCGCGCGGTGGTGGTGGTCAACCATGTATCCTGGCTCGACGGGCTGCTGCTCGCCGCCTTCCTGCCGGGCAAGCCAGTGTTCGCGGTGGCGAGCAAGGTGGTGACCCTGTGGTGGATCAAGCCGGCGCTGAAGCTGTTCCGCGCCTTCCCGGTCGATCCGACCAACCCGATGGCGGCCAAGGCGATGGTGAAGGCCGTGCGCCAGGGCAACACGCTGGTGATCTTCCCCGAGGGCCGCATCACCGTGACCGGCGCGCTGATGAAGGTGTTCGACGGGCCCGGCATGATCGCCGACAAGGCCGATGCGCCGATCGTGCCGGTGCGCATCGACGGGGCGCAGTTCACGCCCTTTTCCTATCTGAAGGGCAAGGTGCGGCGGCGGGCCTTCCCCCAGATCAGCCTGACCATTTTGCCGCCGCGCCGCTTCGCGATCGAGGGAAAGATGAGCGGCCGGGCGCGGCGCGCGATCGCCGGGCGCAAGCTGTACGACGTGATGAGCGAGATGATCTTCGCCACATCCGACATCGATCGCACCCTGTTCCAGGCGCTGCTCGACGCGAAGGACGTGCATGGCGGGAAGGTCGGCGTGGTCGAGGACATCAAGCGCGAGCCGCTGAGCTATAAGCGGCTCGTGACCGGCAGCATGGCGCTTGGCCGCGTGTTCGAGGGCGTGAGCAAGCCGGGCGAAGCCGTCGGCGTGCTGCTGCCCAATGTCTCCAGCGTGGTCGCGACTTTCTTCGCGCTGCAGGCGATCGGGCGCGTACCGGCGATGCTCAATTACACCGCCGGGCCGGCCAATCTGAAGGCGGCCTGCGTCGCGGCCGAAGTGCGGACCGTGGTGACGGCGCGGGCCTTCGTGACGCAGGGCAAGCTGGAGCCGGTGATCGCCGCGCTGGAGGCGGCGGGGCAGAAGATCCTGTATCTGGAGGATGTCGCGGCGGGCATTAGCGGCGGGGCGAAGCTGCGCGCGCTGATCGCGGCGCGGTTCGCCGGGCGGCTGCACCGCCGGCGCGGCGTGACGCCGGACAGCGCGGCGGTGATCCTGTTCACCAGCGGATCGGAAGGCCTGCCCAAGGGCGTGGTGCTGACGCATCGCAACCTGCTGGCGAACTGCCTGCAGCTCTCGGCGCGGATCGACTTCAACGAGAGCGACCTGGTGCTGAACGCCTTGCCCGTGTTCCATAGTTTCGGGCTGACCGGGGGCACCCTGCTGCCGATCCTCAGCGGCATCCGCACCCTGCTCTATCCAAGCCCGCTGCATTACCGGATCGTGCCGGCGCTGGCCTATGATTCCAATGCGACGATCCTGTTCGGCACCGACACCTTCCTGGCGGGCTATGCGCGCATGGCGCACAGCTATGATTTCTACTCCGTGCGCTACATCTTTGCCGGCGCCGAGCGGGTGCGCGACGAGACGCGCCGCGCCTATGCCGACAAGTTCGGGCTGCGCATCCTGGAAGGCTATGGCGCGACCGAGGCCGGGCCGGTGATCGCGGTCAACACGCCGATGTATTATCTCGGCGGGAGCGTCGGGCGGCTGCTGCCGGGGATCGAAGCGCGGCTCGAGGACGTGCCGGGCATCACCGAGGGCGGGCGGCTCTCGATCCGGGGGCCGAACATCATGGCGGGATACATGACCAGCGACGCGCCGGGCGTGCTCAAGCCGCCGGTCGACGGGTGGCACGACACGGGCGATATCGTGACGATCGGCGCCGACGATGCAGCGGGCGGCGGCTTCGTCACCATCCGCGGGCGCGCCAAGCGCTTCGCCAAGATCGGCGGCGAGATGGTCTCGTTGCCGGCGGTGGAGGGATACGCCGCGGCGACCTGGCCGGGCGCCGAGCATGCCGTGGTGACGCGGCCGGACGCGAAGAAGGGCGAGCAGCTCGTGCTGTTCACCACGCGGGCCGATGCGAAGCCGGCCGAGCTGCTGGCGTGGGGCAAGGCGAACGGGATCGCGGAACTCGCTTTGCCGCGTGACGTGCGGGTGGTGGAGGCGCTGCCGGTGCTGGGGACGGGGAAGCTGGATTATGTGACGATGGGGGCGATAGCGGCTGGGTGAGGGCGCGGGGGCTGGCGGGGCCGCGGGTGGGGCGCGTGTGAAGGCGGTGCGGGGGCGGTGGAACCTGCCTGTTATTTGGGAAAGCAGTCGCTAGCTGAAGGACCGATACATTGCTTCACCGAACATCGCCGTCGTGACGATCGAAAGTCCGATGACGAACGCCCAGTAACGCCCCGGATCAGTTGCTCGGGTTGCTTCCCGATATGCAGAAGGCGCGCGGTGCAGATCAAGCCTTCCCGTTTTTAGCTGGATCGCGAGCGAAAGCGCACTGACCGCAGCGAGCAGGAACTCAAACCAGATCGGGCCAGCCATGGTCGAACTTTTAACATAGGAGGGGCATCACATAAACGGCCCCAATTGGGGCCTCTCCTATCAGGCGGCTTTTCTGGCGGGGAGCGGCCGGTCTGCTTCCAGGCGTTCAGATCGTGCCAACGTGGATCTGGCGGCAGGGCTTGAGTGGAAAACTGCCATTGGTTTTGAACGCGGCCGGTGTCATCATAGGTTGATGACCGCGATTTCTCGCACCTCAGCCGTACCGGCATTGCTCGTCGCGATCTGCAGCGTCTTCGCCGCAGCACATTGTGCGGCTGCGGCGCCGGAAGCGATTCCGTTCAGCCAACGCGATGGAGAAGCGGAGGCGAAGGCCGATGTTCTGGCCGAGCGCTCCACGAAGCTATATTCGGCTGTGTTTAACGGCCGTGCGCCGGGCTTTAGAACGCCGGGCATAATTTACTGCGATCCACGATATACAGGCGGTCGAAAAAGCAGAGTTACATTTGCCGCGCTTCCTGAGGCCGATTGGCAAGAACCGAGCCCATTTCCGCCGCAGTACGAGGCGGCCACGCAGTTTGCCCGCCGGTACAACCAGACGATGTTCAGAGCCCGGAAGGCAGATATAAAAAGCACCTGTCCAAAAGCTCGCCTCGAAACCTGATTTCACGTCCATCCGCTTCTGGGACGCATTCTGTCGATCCGCTTTCGGTTTCGCTATATCGTCCTCTAGCGGCCGACCTACTTCCAACCGGCCAGTTTGCGCCAGCATCGAGCTAGCGGCAAAAATCGTGTGCTTTGACGATTGTCGGCTCTTGGCGACGGTAGGGATGGAAGCCGACTTTGTGCCGATCACAGGGCCCCAAGGCGGGAAATGAGGTCGACTGCTGACCTCTCACCACGCTAAGGACTCAAGTCTGTTGGGGGAGCAAGATGCTGGCATTTCTCGCATTGCTGCTTGCGGCGAAGGACATCGACCTGCACCAGGTGGCGGCCGATAGCCGTCCGATCGCGCAAGACGAAGTGCTGGTACCGGTCAGCGATTCCGTGCGCGCCGCGACCTGGGACGAGTTGGCGGTCAAGCCGTCCGTGCCGAAGCATGTGCGCGTCGCCTGCATCGTCTGGGCGCAGAACGGTGCGCCGGGCGCTTGCGTTGATGCGTCGCGCTTGCAGCCAGGCCAGACCAGCATCGATTGGATCAAGGCGCGTGAGGACCAAAGCGCGGCTGACGCGAACGATCTCGCCGGGGCCGATTTACGGGCGTTGGTCAACAAGCGACTCGCGCCGATGCGGTTGAGGCAGATCAACTCCGATCGGACGAGGTTTGTCGTGCGCATCTTCGAGGAGACCATCGGCCCGGCCGATGCCCGCCCGCCGTTCGTGCCGGGCACGTCGCTTACATTGGGTCAGGTGACGCTCGCAGAGCCACTGGACGGAAGCCTGATCGAAGCGCTCTACCCGATGGACGCGATTCGCAACGGCGTCCAGGCAAGGGTCAGGATTGCGTGCCGAATTCAGCCGAACCTGGCTCTACTCTGCCGCGATCCTGGCACGATCGCGACTTCGTCCGGATCGGGAAACGATAGCCCCGACATCGTCCGCTCCCTGCGTTTCGCGAGCTACCAGCTCGCGTCGACAATCCGACTCAAGCCGAAGGCTAATGACGGCAGTGATGTCGTTGGTCGCGATCTGCAGATCGGGCTGAGCTGGCAAATGCCACGCTAGGCTTCCGCGTGTAACTGTCAGGCGACGGGTTTTGGGGACACTATACTAAACTATCTTAAGCGCTCTCGGCGAAATCATCTGTCCAAGACGGATCTCAGTTAAGTATAGTGTCCCCGTATCTCCAGCACAGCGCGCGGTACCCTACCTGTTCAGCTTTGTAGCTGACGGCCAACGCCTATTCGAAGCGGTCCGCGAGATCCGCAAGGTCTGGGCCCCCCTCCTCTTCGATACGTTCTCGCACTTTCATACCCGAGTAGAAAGCCCACCCGCCAATTATCAAAGCGGGCAGCAGGTAGATCATATAGGCGGTCGTAAAGAAGGGCCCGCCATCCGCCATTCCAAAGCCCGCGAGAGTTCCTGCGGTTAGCCAGGCGGCCGCCACAGACGACAGCTTGCCCTTGACCGGATCGTCCATCACTCGCTTGAACAGTGCCCATTCCCAAAGCATCGATAGCATCAAGATCGCGATTAGACCGCCGATTATAGCGCCCATGCCAGCATCCCCCCATGATGTTGCGAAGCTACGTGCTCGGCTCTCGTGTTTCAATCCGGCTCAGATGCGTCACGGTCTGGACTGCACCCCTTGGGTGAGACAGAGGGTTAGGAATTTCAGGGACACTATACAAAATTGCGCCACGGCCGTTTTTCCGGTAGATACGGCCCATGGCCAGGCTCGCCCGCATCGTCGTCCCGGACGTCGCCCACCACGTCACGCAGCGCGGCAACCGGCGCCAGCCGGTGTTCTTCAGCGACGACGACTACATCGCCTATCGCGACCTCGTGACTGCCGCGTGCGCCGCGAATGACGTGCGGTGCCTGGCGTGGTGCCTGATGCCGAACCACGTCCACCTGATCCTCGTGCCGTCCGATGCGGACGGGCTGCGCGCAGCACTCGCGGAGGCGCACCGGCGCTATTCGCGAGCGGTGAACGCCGCGCATGGCTGGACCGGCTATCTTTGGCAGGGGCGTTTCGCCAGCTATCCGATGGACGACGCGCACCTGCTCACGGCGATCCGCTATGTCGAGCTCAACCCGGTTCGGGCTAAGCTCGCCGAGCGTGCGGAAGGCTGGCGCTGGTCGAGCGCCACCGCGCATGTGACAGGCAAGCCGGACGGCCTGACGGACCTCAAGGGCATGGCGGGCCTGCATCGCAACTGGCGGGCGATGCTGCGCCACGGGCTGGAGGCGGGGGACGTCTCGCCCGAGGAAGAGGCGGCGATCGAGGCGCGCATCCGCACCGGGCGGCCGCTCGGTGACGAGGCGTTCGTCGAAGCGCTGGAGGCGGCCAGCGGGCGACAGCTCAAGCCACTCAGGCGGGGGCCGAAGCCGCGGAGTTAAGTATAGTGTCCCCGAATCTAGGCCGCATACGATAGCTTCCGTTAGGGGGCGCGGAAAACAACCTAGGACCATGAGAAAAGCTCATGTCTGGCATGATCAAGCATCCTTTGCCGGAGATAGCTGCGCTCTATAGCTTCCCTCCTGCATCGGACCGGCCATGGGCATGAGGTCCGCGCCAGCACATGCTTCGAAACAGGAGATAAGGACTTGTCGCGGTACGGGTTCATCATACACTCGGTCCTCGCAATCGGCATTGCGGGAACAGCCTGTGGTCAGGCCAGCAAGAGCGACAGTGCGCCTGCCGGGATAGAGGTTCCGAAGGTGGAACGGGCGGGTGTATGGCAACCGACCTCAGACGGGACGCAGGTGCCGCTATGGCGCGCGAATGTCCCTCTCGCGAATCCCGATACCGGCGATCATCCCGAGGCAACCGGCAATGGCTCACCTCTTGTCGGCGGCAGGAAGTGGCATTGGGCGAGCTATGTCACCCGGCCGACCATGACCATCTATCGGCCGAAGGGGCGGAACACCAGAGCCACCGTGCTGGTCTTGCCGGGTGGCGGGTTCTACGCCGTGGCAACAGACTTGGAAGGCACCGAAATCTGCGATTGGGTGGTCCGGCAGGGCGTGACATGCGTCATGCTGAAATACCGGACGCCGCAAGTGTGGCCGAAGGAGAATGGAAAACAGCAACGACCAAAGGTGCTGTTGGGTTTGGAAGACGCTCAGCGCGCTATGAGCTTGCTGCGGGAGAGGGCCTCCACGTACGGAATTGATCCGCATAAGATTGGCGTGATCGGTTTTTCGGCAGGCGCATATCTCGTGGCGAATATGAGCAACACGGAAGAGCGCACTTATCCCCTTACCGACGCGGCCGACCGACAATCCCCACGGCCCGACTTCGCGATCATAGCCTATACGGCTCGCATGTTGGATAACAGCAAGGGGAAGAACAACCTCGCGCTCCAACCGTGGGTGAAGATCAGCGCGAAGGCACCGCCAACGCTTATCATTCACGCGATGAACGATCCGGTCGATGATGTCCGAGAGCCGATGGCTTATGCTCTGGCACTGAACGACGCGGGCGTTCCGGTCGATATGCGCCTCTACGCGAAGGGCGGCCACGCCTTCGGGATGCGTCCGACCGCTGATCCGATCACAACTGAGTGGCCGGGACAGGTTAAGCAATGGCTGCACAACATTGGAGTGCTGTAAGGCGGCAGTTCAATTCCTGGTTGGCGGCTTGCAGCTCGGTTGCCGGTGGCAGCTTTTCTAACCCGTTCTTTTTGGGAGAGCGGGGCGATAGTAAGACGGCGGTAAATTGAATAGGCGTTTGCTGCCGTTCACTCGTTAGATGGACGAACGACTGCTTTCGGGAAAAGTGGCGAACGTGCTGAACGGCGGACTGTGGGTCGAAATCAGTCAGGCGGCTAATCTGCCTCGAAGGTGGAAAGCAGGCGGGAGCAGCGGTGCGGCGGCACGTTGCGTCAAGAGATATCAGCTTTCGGGCCAATGGTCGCAACTGGATCGCCGGCCGACCGTTCCCCTGATTGAGCCGGGCGGAGACAAGCGGCCCAACTCTAACAGGAGCGGACATGGCCAGAGCAACGATGACGGGCGCAGCACTCTCGGTGATCCTGGCGGGATGCGGGGCGGTTTCGGGGCCTAGCGACAAACAGATCGAGGACCTGGCGCGGCAGGAGATGATCGGCAACCCGGGCACCGACGATCCGGCGCAACGCGCCGTCATGGTCGCGGCGGCGCGCGATGCGACGATTTCGAAAAAGGGCATGTGCAACACGTCGAAGCCCGACGTCTATGCCTGCATGGTCGACGTGACCGTCAAGCTGCCCAACGCGCCCGAGGCCAAGCAGACCATGGTGGTGCAGATCGGCAAGGGCGCCGATGGCGCGTGGAAGGTTGTCGAATAGAGGTTGCCGGCACCGCCAGCCGCTTCCTCGAGATGCGTGAGCGGGGCCTGACCCTGCCCGACAGGGGCAAGCACCGCGTGGGGGTCAGCGGATCAGGTACCCGCTGACGCGCCAGCCAGCCTGTTCGCGCGCGAGCACGACGGTTTCGATCGCATCGGGCTTGTTGGCGAAGCGGGTGCTGAACTGAAGGAGCTGATAGTCGCCTTCTGGCGCACCGGGCAGCGTCTTCGTCTGTGTCGCACTCTGGAAAGTCCGTGACGAAGGCCGTCCGAGCGGCTGCCGGACTGACTGGGCCGTCGTGGCCCATTGCGCCGGGGTGATCTGTGCCCTGAACATCGTGGCTGCGGCCCGCCAACTTGCATCCCACTGCCCATCGTCGAGCAACCCGACCCATTTGCGGGCAACCGCCGAACCTTCGGTCTCGGCCGGGCGGGGATCGGACGCGGACTCACGCTGGGAAACATTCCGGGCGGACGCCTGTCCGTCCCCGGGCATAGCGCCCAAATTCGAGAGCGCCACAGCTGCGATGATAAGAGACATGATCAGCATTCCTCCCGCAAGCCAGGCCAGCCCACGATCCCATGATCGCGGCGGTGCGGGCTGTCCGGGCCTTTCCACCGGAGAAGGGATTTCGGCATCCCCGATTTCTTTGCCCCCGAGGATATTGGGGGCACCCCCATCCATTTCAGCGAGGCGCCGGGCTGCTTCACGGCTGCTCGAAACCCCCAGCTTGCGTCTCGCGTCCCGTAACCGATCGTTGATCGTGTACACCGACAGACCGAGCGTATTGGCAATCGACTTGGCGTCGTGACCAACCAGAAGCAGGCGCAGCGCCTCCTTCTCCCGCTCGCTCAGAACCATTTGCCCCCTCATTGTCATGGCGTGGCCGATCTACGCCCCCGCGCGACGCTACGCCGCTTCATGTCGCGATGGGCGGTCGACCTCCGATATGCGTTGTCGCTCACCAATCGAAGCTTAACGATCGGCCGGTTTCGGGCAAGCCGTTGGTGCTGCCGGACGGCAAACAATGGGGCGCTTTCCGTCGATCTGGTTTCTGCGTCCGCTGTATCGTCCTCGATCGTCCGGGGGGTGGAAGGCGATCGTCAGTACCGGGCCTGGTCACCCGCATTGCCGACGGGCAGCCGGACAACCGCATTGGCGAACGCGCGCCATGGCATTGCATGGACCGTTAACATTAGAGCTGTAGCGCTGGTGCAGGATGCTGGGGCGGCCGTACCGATGAAAATTGCTACACTATGCGCGACACTGGCTGGCTTGATCGCAGCGGCACCGCTCTTCGCTCAGGAGACCGTTCCGACAGATAAGCGCATCGAGGCTCAACTCGACCCGAATAGTCAGCGCGCAGTTGAAGGCATCAACAGCTTCTCGCTCGATTTGTACAAACGGTCCGTCTCGGCGGAGCAGAACCTGTTCCTTTCGCCAGCCAGCGTCTCGACCGCGGTTGGGCTGGCCTATCGTGGCGCCCGAGGCACTACGGCGGAAGAGCTTCGCCTCACCATGCATTATGACGCCTCGCCCGAGGCTTACCTCCCCGGCAATGCCGCGATACTGAAATCCCTGAACTTCGCCGGACAAGGGCGGGAGCTGCGCGTCGCCAACGCGCTGTGGCTGGAGCAAGGCCTGCCGCTACGCCCGGACTTCCTGGCCGACGTCGCCAAGCATGCGCAAGCCGGTATCCAGCGGGTCGACTTCCGCAACAACCCTGAGGCTGCCCGGCTCGCTATCAACCAATGGGTCGCGGCCGCGACGAACAACCGGATCAAGGATCTGCTCCACGAACCCGATGTCACCGACCAGACCAGAGCCGCGCTCGTCAACAGCATCTACTGGAAGGGACAGTGGGCGGCGCCGTTCCACGCCGCAGGGACGAAGCTGGAGCCGTTCCTGGGCCTGAACGGCAAGCGTAAGCCAACATGGCTGATGCACCAGCGCGGCAATTTCCAGGTTCTTGACCGGCGCGGCGTCAAGGCAATCCAGCTGCCATACGCCTATGACGAAATATCGATGATCGTGCTGCTGCCCGATGATGAATCGGGGCTGCCGCGGCTCGAGGAGAAGCTGACCGACAGCGAGCTGAAGCGCTGGCTCGGCGACCTCGACGCGGCCCAGCGGCGTGATAGCCTCGTCACACTGCCCAGGATGCATCTCGCGTGGCGCCGCGACCTTGTGCCGACACTCCAGGCTCTCGGAACCAGGACCGGCTTTGGCGACAACGCAGACTTTTCAGGCATGGCGGTGGCGCCGTTTCCCGGCGAAGGGCCGGGAGCCATCGGCCTCAGGATCACAAAGGTCATCCACCAAACCTATCTCGACGTCGACGAGCAAGGTTCGGAAGCGGCTGCGGCCACTGCCGTCCTGATGGACATGATTGTTACCGGTGCCCGGCGAGGCCCGCCGCCACCTCCACCATTCGTCTTCCGGGCCGACAGGCCGTTCATCTTTCTTCTGAAAGACCGCCGCACCAACCTGATCCTGTTCATGGGTCGCTATGTGACTCCAGCGCAGGAGCAGTGAGCTTCGCGCTGCGGCGCTGCCCGGATGCTGACGCGTGGCTTGAAAGCGGCCGTTAGGAAGTGCGCCGTAGGATGGGGCCGTGGACGCCCCTTACCTCCCCGAGGCCGACTTCATCGTCATGGTGGCGAACGGCGATGTGCCGCTCTCCGGCAGCGCCATGGCTGCTGCAAACCTGAAGCTGCTCCTTGCCTATACGACCGATGCGGAAGGCTCCAATCGCGATTGGGCGACGATGGTGCTGGCCGGGCACGCACCGGATACGGCCGAGGTCCGCGCGGCGCTGTTAGTGGCGACCGAGGATGCCGATGCCGGCGTCCGTGGCGAGGCGCTTCAGGGACTGGCCGAACGCGACAAGGAATTCGCACGTGCGCTGGTGCAACGCGAGCTCATGCGGGGCGACTGTGCCTATGCGACGTTCCAGGCGGCCCGGCTTGTCGCTGACCGCTCCCTGATCGAAGGGCTGCGCGCCTGGACGGGACGCGGCGGCGCGACGTGGATCGACGACGAGATACGGGAAGCCATCACGGCCTGCGAAAAGCCCAGTCCGGCCGTGGACCGATAAGGCGCGTTGGCCTCAGGCGGCCTGTGGGAGGGGGCAGGCTATCGATCCCCCGGCGCCAGATCGGGATATTCCCTGCAGACCGGCAGGATGAAGCCATCGTTCAACAGGCGGAAGACATGGCCGAGCGCCTGGACGAAGGCTTTGCGTTCCTGTTCGTCGGCAATGTCCGAGACCGCGAGATCGAGGTCGCCGAGCGGTGCGTCCAGCGCCAGGACGGCCGAAATGAGATGCTGTGCTGCTGCTCGATCCATTGGGCCTCGTATCATGACATTGCGTGTGTACGCTGCCGTATCATGCTTAAGCCGCGATATACCCCCACGGTACAGATAGACCCGCTTGCTGTTGGAGGCATGGTTCCGCTCAACTGGCAGCAAGCAACGCATGTACTCCCCTGGCCGGATTAACGAGCTTGGGGGAATTTTTGGAGACACTATATTGGGCTATCCTCGGCAGTCAGAACGAAATTACTTACGAGGATCACATACCAGTTAAGTATAGTGTTTCCGACTATCGAATCTGCAGAGCGATTTTTGGTGCGCGTCAGTCACTCGCATTGTGCAAGTACGGGATCAGTAAATTTGCCCAATATGAAACATTGACTGTGCCCATTATTGCTGCATCGTGTAGCGCCTATGCTTATCGCGTTCCTTGCGCTCCTCATCGGTCTTCATTCCGCGCCGGAAAAGCGGCCTCCTCAAGCCGCTGTCGGGGCATTTGTCAGCGTCAACTATGCGATTACCTTCCGCGCTCCCCCGCAAACGACATATTGTCCGGTGCCTGAGAACTGGACTGGTTCTGATCACGGCACCGTCATTTTCCTTAAGCCGCCACGCTTTTGCGGGGACGTGGGATTTCCGTCCAACAGCCGGGAATTCGAGCCGAACGTTCCAAGGTTCGAGGTCTATTACGGTCTCGATTTGACCGAAGACGCAGACCACCCCGTCAGCGCGCCGAAATGTAATCGAGTTGGAAAGCTGGTGCTCCTAGACAAGGATCATGTCCTTTGCCGGTCCTTTGACCGAGATCGCGTGGTGCTCTGGAGCCAGGCAACCTATTCCGCGATATCTGCTGCCGAAGTAGTGTTGACCCTCGTGACCACACCCCGCCGGTTGAGTACAGACCTCCCACGCTTTCGAGCATTCGCCGCGACTGTACATAGCTGCAAGCAGTTCGACGAGCGCTTGAAGGGTCCCGCGTCGAGTTGGGGTGTGGGTCCGCGGTGCCAGAGGGGGAACTGGTACTGAGTGACCAGGAATTTCGGGGATAACTATATTAAACTACCTTCAGCTCTCTGGACGAAGTCATCTGCGAAGGAAGCACGCTCATTAGGTATTGCGCCCTAAACGCTCAAAACTCCAATGCGTCGCTATCTTGAGCCTAGCATTCCGGGTTGACCCGGCCCCCCGTCGAAGAGCAGGGCAGCGACGATGAGCAAAAGTAACGGCCGCACCGGTGCACGCGCGCGTGCCAACATCCAGCCACCGCCAACGCCTGCCCAGATCGAGGCGGCGCGGCGCGAGATTGCGCAGATCAAGGGGCGTCTCGCGGAACTCGCTCAGGGGCATCCTTCAGTGAAGACCTGGAAAGCGCGCCTGCGTCTTGCCGAAGCCATCATCGCGAGGGCTCCAGCCAGCTGACCCCAGTCGACACGTGTCGAAGACGGGGGAGTTCGGCATCGCAGGAAAGCAGAATCCCGACAACTTTCGCGCTCGCGCCGATTGTACAGACTTGTGGTGTCGCGAGATTCGGGGACTATATTTAACCAGCATCCGCCCTTCGCGGCCGACTTCGTTCGGAGCGGCGAACATAGTTTAGTATAGCCCCCATGAAACTCTAGATCACCGCCGTGCCGACCGTTACAGCTCAGGCATGGCCAAGATATACCAAACGGCGATGTGCCTCCGGTTTTTCGGTGACGACCTCGATCCCGACGAAATTACTGTCCGCCTTGGCTGTCCTCCTTCTGTCGGAATGAAGAAGGGAACCACCTGGATTACGAAGTCAGGAGCGGAAAGAATCGCCCGCACTGGCTCATGGCGCCTGAAAGCCACCGATCGTCAGCCGGGAGACTTCGATAGCCAGATTGGCCAGATTCTCGAAGGCCTGAGCAATGACCTGGCCGTCTGGATGGATCTGACCAAACGATTCAAGGCGGACGTCTTCTGTGGCGTTTTCATGGAGGAGAGCAATGAAGGCCTGAGCCTCTCCGCAAAGTCGATGCTGGACCTGGGCGCTCGCCGGCTGTCGCTTGGCTTTGATGTCTACGACGGCGCCGACTGAAACGCTGCTCGACATTGAAATCGACGATCCAGGACGGACGCTTCCATAGGCGCCGTCGCACTTTAGGGCCGCGGCGGATGAACCTGGATCAAGGCGGGGCGGATTCGGGCTGCTATGGTTAATTCGGCTTGCATCGCCATGGCCGCCGCGCCAGGGCTCCAGGCCTGTACTAAAGCGTAGAAAAACAGAGGATATCTGAGAGCGACTCCAAAGGGAGCACTCACGGCATGGGTTTCGCGCGCTTTATCAGTTGCCTGTTCGGACGGCACCGCCGCGATCGGCGGCGTGTGCGTCATGATGGGAATGACTTTCGCAGTTTCTGCAGCGGATGCGGCGCGCCGATGATCCGGGACGATCAGCGCGGGTGGATCGTCGATCGGGAGCCGGACTGAGGACGCGGGGTCTCCTGGTCAGGCGGCCGCCGCCCTGCCCGTCAGCCGCCATTCCGCGCGGTGTTCAGGGCGACGGCGGCGCGGATCAGGGCGGTGAAGGCGGCTGCGTCGATCTGCTGCCCTTCCGCGATGTCGATGGCGCGGCGGGTGTTGCCGTCCAGGCTGGCATTGAACAGGCCGGCCGGATCGTCGAGCGCGGCGCCCTTCGCGAAGGTGAGCTTCACGACCTTGCGATAGGTCTCCCCGGTGCAGACGATGCCGTTGCGGGACCAGACCGGCACGCCGCGCCATTTCCATTCCTCGACCATCGCCGGATCGGCCTGGAGGATCAGCGCGCGGACCCGGGCGAGCGTCTCGCCGCGCCAGTCGGCAAGGTCCGCGATGCGCTGGTCGATCCGTTGCGCCGGCGTCCCGCTGCCGTCGCTCATCGTGCCTGCTCCCGGGCGCGGGTGCGCCAGCCGGCGGTGTAGGGCAGCGCGAACAGACACAGGCCGCTGAGCATCAACAGGATGAGCGGGAACAGCGCCAGCAGCCCGACCCAGACGACCTGGCTGCCCAGCGCCAGGGCCACGAGGTTGGCGATGACCGCCAGGGTGAAGGCGATGGACAGCCAGCGGTGGATGCGGCGGATCGTCATGTTCCAGTTCATGGGAATCTCCGATTGAAGAGACGTCAGTCGAGTTCAGCGAGCACCTGTTCGAGCGCCTTGAAGAAGCGCGGCCAGCCGGCCTTCGCACCGTGATAGGCCTGGAGCTGATCCGGCTTGAAACCGGTCTGTTCCATGCGCAGCCTTGTGCCGGTGGCGAGCGGGGTGAGCGTCCAGGTGACGACGCTGTCGAGGCCCTGGCTGACCCAGCTGTACGCGAGCGTGCGGTTGGGCTCGACCTCGCGCACTTCGCAATCGACCTTGCCCCAGTCGGCGCTGAGATCGAAGCGGTGGCCGACGACCGGCGCGAAGGCGTTCTTCATCAGCCATGCCTCGATCAGATGCGGCTGGGTGAGCGCGCGCCAGATCTTTTCGGGCGGGTGGGCGATATCGCGTTCGACGATCACCGTCCGCGTGGTGGCTTCGGGTTCCATCATTGATCCATCCTCTTCAGCAGGTCTTCGAGATCGTCGAAGCGCCTTTCCCAGAAGCCGGTCATCTGGCTGGTCCAGTCGATCAACGGGGCGAGCGCGCCGCGCCGGGCGCTGTAATGGGTCTGGCGGCCATCGGGGCGATCGAGCACCAGCCCGGCCTGTTTGAGCAGCCCGAGATGCTTCGACACGGCCGGCTGCGAGACGCCAGCGAGCGCGGTCAGGGCGCCGACCGTCTGCTCCCCATCACGGCACAGCCGCTCATAAAGGGCGCGCCGCGTTGGATCGGCGAGCGTTTTGAAGAGCAGTTCGGGGGCGGTGGACATGGGGATGTATAACTCTGCGGCTATGGATTATCCATAACCACGGGGTTATGCGTTAGTCAAGCTGGAGGATCGGGTGGTCGGCAGGGCGCGAATGGCCTCCTTGCCGGTGATCAGTCGTTCGGCCATGAACCCCTTCATGAACCGTGACGACCCGAAGCAAAGCATCGGCCCCGCCGATTTGGGCGGGCACCGCTCGCGTGGGGCCGCGCATTGGCTGATCGCCCTTGTTGCGGCCGTGGCCATGGCAAGCCCCGGATCGGCGAGAATGCCCCCCGCGGGCGTCGCTCGCCAAGTACCGGCCGGTTTCAAGGTCCTGGCGAGTGCCAGGATGGCGGCGGGTCGCCGGATCTTCGAAATCGTCGCCCTTGGTCACCGTGGCGAGAGCGGCCGCCGGTCGGGCGCTGCGCCGGCGCGGCCCCTGCTGGTCTTCGAGCAGAAGGGCGGCGGCTTCGTCCTTGCCGGACGCAACGACCATGTGGTGATGAAGGCAGACGAAGGCGGCCAGTGCGACCCGTTTCTCGATGGGGGCGCGACGATCGCGACGAAGGGGCGCTACTTCACCGTCCAGAATGGCGTCGCCTGCGGGCAGCACTGGACGGATTATGTGACTTTTCGCCTGGACGACCGCATCGGTGCCTTCGTGCTGGACAATGAGCGCTTCGAATCCTGGTCGATGAACCAGGACAGTTCGCCGGACGCCGAAGCGATGGTTCGCGACGCGCCGCCGCGTGTTACGCGGGACAGGCCCGGGCGTTTCACGCTGTTCTCGAGGTGGCGGCCGCGCTGATTCCTCGCCGGATGGCAGCGGGATTCATGGTGCCGAAGGCCCGGCTGGCGATCGGCCGGCGCTGCCCGGAGCGGCCGCCGGGAGGAGGCTGGCGCGCGACGACGCGTGGCGCAGTTGCGGATATGCATGTGCTCCGCTGCGTTGACACCGCGAAGGAGAAGCGAAGTGGATGAAGATGACCTCGTCGTCCTGCCGATACCCGCGCTTGTCGCCGTGTTGCTCAACCGGGAACGGGACAAGGGCTCTCCTCTGAACGAAGCGGAAGTGCTTGCGATTCGCGATGGCGCGGAATGCGTGATGGCGCCGCCCGACGTGGCAGCGAAAGTCAGACAGGAACGGGGTTACGACGATATCAGGCCCGAATACGCGTGGGAGGACTGGAACGCGATCCGGCCGAGCCTGGAACTATAGATCTTACGCCGCGCATCCCCGGGGATGTTCAGACCGCGCGATACTATTCAAGGAAATGATTCATGCTTCGCTTTGCCCTGTCGCTCCTCATCGCTACCGCAGGCATGGTGTCCGCGCCAGTCATGGCCCAGCTATCGCAGGCAGACCGGGCGACGATCGCCGAGCGGATCGCCGCTTTCGACACGATGATGAAGGAGGGGCGCGTCGGCGACAGTCTCGACTTCGTCCCGCCGCATCTGCTCGAGACGACTGCGAAGAAATTCGGCGTACCCGTGGCGGCCTTCAAGGCATCGTTCGGGGGGCAGATCGCGACGATGATGAAGGACGTGAAGTTCGTGTCGTTCCACATGGACCTGAGCGCGGCGAAAGAGGGCGTCACGCCGGACAAGAGCCGCACCTATCTCATGATTCCGACCGAGACCGTCATCGAGAGCCCGGCGACCGGGCGGTTGCAGAGCAAGAACACGACGCTCGCTCTCAAGGATGGGGGTAGCTGGTACCTGGTGCGCGTCGACCGCGCCGAGCAGATCGTGATGCTGCGCGAAGCCTATCCCGCGTTCGAGGGCATCGAATTCCCGAACGGATCGACGACAGCGGTCAAATAGCGGCGGCCGACTCCCGGTACTGTACCGACAGCCATGTTACTGGCCGGATTCTCTCCCGGCCCATTCGGAGGGCAGATCGAAGGACCCGGCCCATAAGCCGCGCTTCTGGTCGCTGGCGTCCGCTTCGTCGTCCATGAACTGGCCTTCGATGTCGACCGCCGCGCCCCGCGCCACCATTGCCAGATTGAGCGAGCCGTTGCTGCTCTCGCAGGTCTCGTCGCCGTTGCAGGGGGTATCGCGCACGAAGCAGAGGCCGATGAAATGCGATGTGTCCGGTCCTTCGGGGCGGCATGCCACCTTGCGGCCGCCGATCAGGGTCGCGAGTTCGTCCCGGGCAAAGGCGCCGCACGGCCAGGGGCGTCCGCCGCGGTGGCAGGTCTGGGCGAGCTCGGGCGCGTCGATCGTCCAGAGATCGACCTCCGTCCCGCCGATGCGGAGCGAGTCGCCATCGACGACCAGCGCGGGGCCGAACAGCGCCGTCGGGGGCTGTGCGGGTAGCGGCTCGCGGGAAGCGGGTGTCGGTGTCGCGTCGGGGACGGCCGGCGCGGCCATGCGTGCGGCATCGGCGCGCTTGATCGGATGCACGCGCGGCCGGGCGGCGTCATACACGTACAGGCCGCCGGCGAGGATGGCGAGCAGCAGCAGTGCCCAGCGCCACCGCATGGTTCAGGCGGACTCGAACAGCGGCGTCAGGCGCTCCACGATGCGATCGAGCACGGTCGCGCCGGCGAGGTCGGGCTCGAACGGCTGGCCAGTGATCAGCTCGAACGCTTCGGCGTAGATCGCCGAGGTGGCGAGCACGAGCTCCTGCGGGATGGGCGGGATCGGATCGTGGTACGGATCGCAGCGCGCCGCGACCCAGGCGCGGATGACGTCCTTGTCGAAGCTGTCGGGGCGTTCGCCGGCGGCGAAGCGCTGTTCATAGCTTGCCTGTTTCCAGTAGCGGCTGCTGTCGGGCGTGTGGATCTCGTCGGCCAGGATGATGGTGCCCGCGGCATCGACGCCGAATTCATATTTGGTGTCGGCGAGGATCAGCCCGCGCTCGGCCGCCATGGCCTGCCCGCGCGCGAACAGGGCGAGCGCGGTGGCGCTGATCTCCTCCCACTGGGCCGGGGTGAGCAGCTTGTGCTCGAGGATCTCGGCCGGGGTGAGCGGCGCATCGTGGCCGCCGTCGAATTCCTTGCTGGTCGGGGTGATGACCGGGGCCGGCAATGCCTGGTTGTCGCGCAT
Organism: Parasphingomonas zepuensis; assembly: GCF_036663735.1. Lineage (NCBI taxonomy): Bacteria > Pseudomonadati > Pseudomonadota > Alphaproteobacteria > Sphingomonadales > Sphingomonadaceae > Parasphingomonas > Parasphingomonas zepuensis. The sequence continues at coordinate 456,667 of NZ_JAXOJO010000001.1, forward strand.
CCCGTCCGGCAGGGTCATGCCGTACATGTCGCGCTGCCCGGCCTTGTAGAGGGTGAGGATCGAGGTGCCGGTGGTGCCGGCGAGATAGCCGCGCACGACGATCTCGACCGGGAGGATATCGAGCCGGCGGCACAGCAGGACATTGGGATCGGGATAGCCGAGCACATGGTTGGCGCAGAGATCGGCGGTCTGTTCGAACCAGAAGCGCGCGGTCTGGGTGAGGATCTGGCCCTTGAACGGCACCGCGCAGAGGATCCGGTCGAACGCGCTCAGGCGATCGCTGGCGATGATGACGCGGCGCCCGTCGGCGAGATCGTAATTGTCGCGGACCTTGCCGCGGTAATGGCGCGGCAGTTGCGGGATGGTCGCATCGTCAAGCGTGCGCGAGGCATTGGCGGCGAGTAGCTCGGGCGACATGACGGATCCTCGATCGGGGCGCGGGGCGCCTCCTACCGCAGAGCGCCCGCGCGTGCCAGTGGCGGTTCGCCGGCGGCAGGCTATCCGGTGGTCGGCCGGTCGGAGCCGGCGGCCGGGGGATCGCGATCGAGTTTCCAGCCAGCCTCGGTACGCAGCATCGGCGCGCCGCAGCCCAGACAGGTGCTGCGGAAATCGGTGCCGTCATGGACGACGTGGCGGCGGCTGCGATGGTGGCGGCCCGCCAGACACAGGAAGAACTGGAGTAAACCCATCGGCGAGCACCCTCTCAACGAGCCCCCCCGGGCCGTGGCCGGACGCAAATAGAGTCCATCAGAATGAGTCGCAATTAAAATCGGCATCGATACTGCCAATTCCTGGGGAGTCGCGCGGATCCGGGCGCCCAGCGCTAGAATTTCACCTCCGCCAGCATGGTGAAGGAGCGGCCGCGGGGATCGGCGACGCGGGGTTCCCAGGAGCTGCCGGTGCCGTTGTTGCTGTCATAGGAGATGGCGAAGGGCGGATCGGTATCGAGCAGGTTGCGCACGCCGAAGGTCAGGCGCAAGCCGGGGATGCCGGTATAGCCGAGCGAGAGATTGTAGAGGATGTAATCCTTCACCCGGGCTACGTCGTTCGCCGGATCGAAGGTGCCGGCGAGCACGCCGGGCAGCACCTGGTTGCGATAGCCGGAGCGGAAGATCTGCGAGAGCGCCACCGTCCAACGATCATTGGCGTAGCTGATGAAGCCATTATGTTTCCAGCGCAGGCCGAGATCCGAGGCGAGCGAATAGACGCCGAGTTCCTGGATCACCGCCGCGGTGGCGTTGACCCGCTCGTCCTTCTTGAGCAGCCAGGTCGCGTCGATCCCGGCCGACACGGTGCCGCCCGCCGCATCGATCGCGCCCCGCGCGGTGATGTCGATGCCCTGGGTGCGGGTGGTGCCGGCATTGGCATAGCTGTCGTCGATGTCGGTCAGCACACCGGCGCCGTTGCGGATGAAGCGATCGGCGAAGGCATCGTAATTAGCGAACAGATATTGCAGCGGCAGCACCTGGATGGTGTCCTCGCGGCGGATCGACCACCAGTCGGCCGAGGCGCTGAAGTGGCGCGACGGCTCGAACACCACGCCACCGCCGAATTCGCGCGCCGTCTCCGGCCCGAGATCGCGGTGGCCGCCGCTGAGGATGTTGACCGAGGTGCCGTTGACGGCGTTGAGCGACGGGCAGCCAGTCGCGGCATTGACCCGCCCGCCCGGGCAATTCTTCGGATCGGCGAAATCGGAGCCGGTATAGACCGTCGCGATCGTCGGGTTGAAGATCTGGTTGAAGGTCGGCACGCGGAATGCCGTGTTGTACGAGCCGCGCAGCATCAGCCAGCGCGCCGGGCGATATTTGAGCGAGACCTTCGGATTGGTGGTGGTGCCGAAGCCGGTATAATCGTCGATGCGCCCGGCGGCCGAGAGCTCGAAGCCGGAGAACAGCGGCACCAGCAGCTCGGCATAGGCGGCCTTGATCTCCCGGCGGACGCCGCCGAGCACGTTGAGATTGTCGTACGGCGCCGCGATCACCACGCCCGCCGCCTGATCCGCCGGCGAGCGGGGATCGCCGTCGAAGCTGTAGGATTCGCGGCGATAATCCACGCCGAGCGCTGCCTTGACCATGCCGCCCGGCAGCCGGAACAGCGAGCCGGAGACCGAGGCATCGCCCTGCCGCACGGCATAGGTGCCACCATACAGGGTGAGCCCGGCGGCCGAGGCCGAGCGGATCGCGGCGCGCCCGGCGTCGCTCTGGCTCTGGCCGGGAAAGAGGAAGGGATTGACGGCGCCGCTGTTCAGCGCCGCGACCAGCTTCGCCTGGTAATAATAGCCCGAGCCGAGCTGCGAGCTCGACTCGCTTTCGGCATAGGACAAGCCGGCGCTGTAGTCCCAGCCGGCGATCAGCGGCCCGCGTGCATTGAGCGCGGCGCGGAAAGTGGTGGTGCGCGTCGTGATCTCGCGCTCGCCGCATTCGAGGCAGCGCCAGCGATAGGCGAAGCTCGATCCGGCATTGGCCAGGCCGGGAAAAGCCGCGTTGAGCCGGGCGACGACTGCGGCGAAGGCGGCATCGTTGACGCCGGGAACCAGCCGGTAGGCGTAATTCTGCGTCGTGGTGTTGGGTGTGATCTGCACCGGCGAGAAGCGCTTGACGGAATCGGCCCGCGAGCCGGTGAGTTCGAGCGCGACCTCATGCGCGCCGAGGCGCTTCGCGGCGCGGCCATAATAGGTCAGCGTGTCGAGCTTCTGCTGGAGATAGACGTTGCGGCCGGTATCGAAGGCGCAGGCCAGGCCATTGCCCGGCGCGCCCCACACCTGCGTATCGTAGATGTCCTGATCGGCGATCGCGTCGCAGCCCGGCCCGCCCGGCAGGCGCAGCAGGTTGATCCCGCCAGTCGCGACCTGGCTGGTGCCGGGGATGAGCGGGAAGCTCGCCCCGGTCGGGAAGCTGGTGCCGGCGAGGTTGACGATCGTCGCGAAGGGGGTGCCGCGCGTATCGACGCCGAGGCCGCGATCATGCTGGAAGGTATCGACGAAGCCGCGCGAGCGCGCATCGAGCGGGGCGACCCAGCTATAGCCGACCGTGCCCATCACATTGAACCCCTGGCGATCGATATCCCCGAAGCCGGCGATGGCGGAGACGCGCTGGATCGGGGAATCGCCGCGTTCGGTGATATCGGTGAAGGCCGAGGCGCCGACGCCCCGATAATTGGTGCGGGTGATGAAGTTGATCACGCCGCCGACCGCATCGGTGCCGTAAATCGCGGACGCACCGTCCTTCAGCACCTCGACCCGGTCGAGCGCCATGAAGGGAATCTGGTTGACGTCGACCGCGGCGCCGGTGGTGCCCTGCGCCGCGACGCGCCGGCCGTTGAGCAGCACCAGCGTCGCCGCCGGGCCCTGGCCACGCAGATTGGCGAAGGACGCGCCATTGTTGCCGCGACGCTCCGCCGTGACGACATCCGAATTGCTGGCGAGATTGTCGGCGCCGTTGCCGTTGTCGGTGAGGAAGGCGAGCAGTTGTTCCGGGCTGCTGATGCTGTTGCGGCGGAGTTCCGCCGTCGTCACGATCTGCAGCGGCAGCGCGCTGTCGTTCGGATCCTGGCGGATGCGCGAGCCGGTAACGAGGATGTCCTTGCCCTCTCCGGCGTCAGCCCCCGTGCCAGCCAACGTGTCGGCCGGCAGGTTGCTTGTCTGGGCAGCGGCGGGCAGCGTCGCCAGCGCGGTTGCCGAAACCAGGGCGGATTCCAACCATCTCGACCAGCGCATATCACCCCCCAGACTTACCCCTGAGCGCAGCGTATCACAGTCGTGCTGGTGGTAGCGACCCCGCCTCTGGCGGCGCCAAGGCGGGTGCCCGGATGTAATCGAGGAACGCCCGGAGCGGCGCGGGGACGAGGCGGCGGCCGGGATAATAGAGGAACGGGCCGGAAAAGGACTCGCACCAGGGCTCGAGCACTGGCTCTAGCGCGCCGCTGTCCAGCTCCGGCCGCAGCCATTCTTCGAACAGATAGAGGATGCCGCCACCGGCAACGGCAGTGGCGATGGCGAGCTCCATCGCGCCGCCGGGACTCACCACCAGCGGCCCGACCGGATCGACCCGCACCAGCTCGCCGTCGCGCTCGAATTCCCATGGCGCCATGACGCCATTCGAGAAGCGGCCGCGCAGACAGGCATGGCCGAGCAGGTCGCGCGGATGCTCGGGCCGGCCCCGCGCAGCGAGATAGGACGGCGCGGCAGCGGCGGCGAAACGCTGCACACGCGGGCCGATCGGCACGGCGATCATGTCCTGTTCGAGCCGCTCGTCATAGCGGATGCCGGCATCGCAACCCGCCGCGAGCACGTCGACGAAGCTGTCCTCAGCGACGATCTCGAGCCGGATTTCGGGAAAAGCGGCGAGGAAGCCCGGCACGATCCCCGGCAGCACCAGCCGTGCGACGCTGACCGGCACGTTGAGCCGGAGCGTACCGGCCGGGCGATCGCGAAAGCCGTTCACGACATCGAGCGCCGCATCGACTTCGCGCAGTGCCGGGCCGAGCCGGGCGAGCAGGCGTTCGCCGGCCTCGGTCGGCATGACGCTGCGCGTGGTGCGGTTGAGCAGCCGCACGCCAAGCTGGGCCTCGAGCCGGCGCACTGCCTCGCTTAGCGCAGACGCGCTCGCGCCGCTGGCGCGCGCGCCCTCGCGAAAGCCCCGCGCCTGGGCGACCGCAAGAAAGGCGTTGAGATCGCCGAGATCAGCCATTGTCCATATTCCCGCACAAGCCGTGCGCATATTGATCCCTAATCGCGCAGCTTGCCAGCGCCCATCTGGGGCGGACCGCAAGAGGAGAAGATCATGTCATCCATCGACCAGTCCGGCACATTCAATCTTGGCGACCGCGCCGTGAAGCGGCTCGGCTACGGCGCCATGCAGCTCGCCGGGCCGGGCGTGTTCGGGCCGCCCCGGGACCATGACGCCGCCATCGCCGTGCTGCGTGCCGCGATCGCCGCCGGCATCGACCATATCGACACCAGCGACTTTTACGGCCCGCACGTCACCAACCAGCTGATCCGCGAAGCACTCGCGCCCTATCCCGACGATCTGGTGATCGTCACCAAGATCGGCGGCCGCCGCGGCGACGACGGCTCCTGGCTGCCCGCGGCATCGCCCGACGAGCTGCGCCAGGCCGTCGAGGATAATCGCCGCAATCTCGGCCTGGACGTGCTGCCGGTCGTCAACATGCGTTTCTGGGGCGATGGCCATGGCCCGGCGGAAGGGTCGGTCGCGGCAGAGATGCGCGTGCTGGCCGAGCTGCAGCAGCAGGGGCTGGTGCGTCATGTCGGCGTGAGCAACGTGACGGCGGCGCAGGTGTCCGAAGCGCGGGGCTTCTGCGAGATCGTGTGCGTGCAGAACCAGTATAATCTCGCGCACCGCGGCGACGACGCGCTGATCGATTCGCTGGTCGAACAGGGCATCGCCTATGTGCCGTTCTTCCCGCTCGGCGGGTTCACGCCGCTGCAATCCTCCGCCCTGTCCGACGTGGCGGCGAAGCTCGGCGCGACGCCGATGCAGGTCGCGCTGGCCTGGCTGCTGCAGCGCGCGCCGAACATCCTGCTGATCCCGGGCACATCCTCGACCGCCCATCTGCACGAGAATATCGCAGCGGCCGACATCGTGCTGCCCGACGCCGCCATCGCCGCGCTGAACGGGATCGGCGGCAGATAAGCGAACGCCCTGCCCGGTGGACCAGTATAGTTTCGCCGGGCACCAGTGAATTTGCTTGGCACCGGGCAAAACCTGGCGACTCGATAGTTAATCGCAGCTCGGTCCTTTACTTTTCAGTCACCAGAATAGGCCCGGATGGCAGTGCAATCGCCATACGCGCATCACGGAACCGGTGCTCGCATTGCAGATTGCCGGACGATCGCAAGGCTCCCGCCCGCACGTCGGCGCGGATTATTTTTTCAACTCTTGGACCATCATTATTCTCTGCTTAATCAAGCCGTTTTTATATGGGAGCGACTGGAACAGGGTGACGGGGGAAGTGTTGCACATGCCGCCTTTACGCATGGCTTTGCGCGATCGGTCCGGCGTCGGCCGGGGGGCCTGACCGATGGCCCATCTGATGCTCGACAAATCCCATCAGCGCTATCGTCCGCGGACGGAAAGCGTGCCGCCGACGCGCGAGGTGGTGCGGGCGCGCAATGCCTATGGCTGGAACAACAGCGGACAATTCCCGTTCGGCCCGGCCAGCTGGGACCGGCAGGGCGTGCGGCTGCCCGAAACGCTGTTTCCGCGCAGCGTCCATATCCAGAGCGGCACCGGCGAGTTGCCGGACGCAATCAACGCCGGCGGTTTCCTGGGCTGTTCGCAACGGCTGAAGGACGTGATCGAGGAGCTCGAACCCGAGGTGCACCAGTTCCATCCGGTGCCGGTGACGGTGAAGGCGGGCGAGCGCACGCCGACCACCTATTACGCCACCGTGCTGGGCCGTGCGCTGGTCGACCAGGTGGTGCTCGAACAATCGACGATGAAGCGATCGAGCGGCGGCAGCTTCGCCAAGGTCGACAATCCGTCGCTGTGGGACGGCGGCAAGATCGCGATCGACCGATCGCTGTCGAGCGGTTGGCATGTGTGGATCAGCTGGGATCTGTACAGCCACTGGACCTGCTCCGACGAGCTCAAGGCGCGGCTCGACGCCGCCAAGATCAGCTGCTTCGACTATATCGAGCTGCGCCAGATCAACGGCTGAGCGCCGGTTCAGGCGTCCGCGGTCTGTGCCTGTTCGGCCTGGCGGCGGCGTTCGAGCATCTCGCGCAGGGCGGGGAGATCATAGCGTACCCCCGCCTCGCCGCGGCCGTGCATCGCATCCATCTGCTCGGCCTTTTCGATGAAGCCGCGCGGCATCGGCCGCCCATCATCGGCGTGCATCCATAGCCGCAGCATGAGCCGTTTCCGGCTCGCGCTGTTCTCGAAATGGGTGCGCGAGTGGAGCACGGTGAAATTGTGCCAGAACAGCATCTCGCCCGGCTGCAGCACGAAGCTTGCCGCAATCTCCGGCCGCCGGGCCACCGCGCCGACGAAATCGAGCGCGTCGCGCAGGCCCTGGGGCAGATCGGTCTGCGCCTGCGCCGCCGCGTTGAGCATGAACATCGGGTGGAGATAACAGCTGACGAGGTTGCCGACCCGGCCGAACACCGGGATCCTGTAATCCGTGTTGCTGCCATTGCCGAGATCGAAGAAATAGCCTTCCTCCAGCGCGGGGAGCAGATCGGGCCGTTCGCGAGCGATGACGTTGTAGATCGCGAGGCTGCTCACCACGCCGCTCTGCCCGCCGCTTTCGGCGAGGCGCACCGACGCGAGGCTGAGCAGTTCGTGGAAATCGGTGTGCGGACCGAGCTCGATATTGCTCTGATAGCCGCGCCCCTGGGGATTATCCTCATTCTGTTCGACCCGGCCGAGCAGATCGCCCTTCGGGCTCTGGATCGCGCGCCGCCCGAGGAAACTGCCAAGGCCCCAATAGAGCTTGCCGAAGACATCCTCACCATACCGGCCGATATCGACGCCGGACAGGATGATCGCGCCGCGGCCGTGCCGCAGCTCGAACTTCACTGCCTGCATCAGATCGGCGATCGCCGGATCGGCGAAGCTGTCGCGCCCGATCGCCGCGAGCGGCCGATCGGCCAGCGCCTCGGCCGCCCGGTCGAGCGCCGCGATATGCCCTGCGCCGAGCCGGTGGGTGAGCCCCTCGCGGCCGCCCAGCGCAGCGCTCGTCCAGGCGCTCGGATGATCGATGGCGGCAGGTTCGAACATGCGGCGATTCTCCATGTAGCGGGGCGAAATATGGCATCGAAGCGCCCGCCCGTACAGTCATCCGGGCATGGCGAACGGGCTTTCGCGGCTCAGGCAGGTGCCCAGCCGCTTCACCAATATCGCCGCGTCGGCGATGAAACGCCGGGCAGCACCCAACAGTCGAGCTTGCCGCGGCGGGGCTGTCGCGCGGCTTCTGAATTCCCATTAACGGTGCGCCGCTAAAATCCCGCACGCTGCTTGCGTCAGCGCAAAGACCGTGCGACTCGCGAAGAAATGGTGACGATCGCTTCGCATGTTTCGTGGCACCCGGTGGACGGCGAACTGGCGCTGTTCGACATGCGCGACGGGACCTATCACATCCTGAATGCGACGGCCGCGGCGATCTGGCGCGGGCTGATCGACACGCAGACGCCGGCGGCCTGCGCCGAGGCGCTGGCCGCCCGCTATGGCGCACCGCACGCCGAGATCCGGGAAGGTGTCGACGCGTTCATCGCCCTGGCTCTGGAGAAAGGGTTGCTCGTTGAAGAAGCGTGAGATCAACCCGATCCGCCTCCGGCGCGGGGCGGCGCAATGAGTGCCATCGCCGGTGCCGTCTTCGTCGACGGCCGCGACATGGACGATGGGGTGCTGGCGCGGATCGTGGGCGCATCCGCCTCGCGCGGGTTCGACGGCGTCACGCGGTGGCAGCAGGGGCCGGCCGGGCTGATCCGCTTCGCCCACGCCACCACGACCGAGGCGCAGGGCGAGATCCAGCCCTTCGTCAGCCCGCGTTCCGGCGCAGTGATGGTGTTCGACGGCCGGATCGACAACCGCGCCGAGCTGCTGACGCTGCTCGGGCCGGACGCGCCGCCGTCCACCGCCCCTGACGGCGAGATCGCGCTCGCCCTGTTCGACCGGACCGGCGACGATTTCGTACAGCGGCTGGTCGGCGACTATGCCATCGCGATCTGGGAGCAGCGCGAACAACGCCTGTTGCTGCTGCGATCCCCTTATGGCTGGCGTCCGTTGCTGTGGACGTTCGACGGGCGCCGCTTCGGCTTCGCCACCGAGCCGCGCGGGCTGGTGCTGGGCCTTGGCCTCGACCGACGGCTCAACGAGGGCGCGATCGCCGAGTTCCTGGCGGCGCGCTTCGTCAGCGAGACCGACACGTTCTGGCGCGACGTCCACCGCGTGCCGCAGGGCGGTGCAGTCGTGCTGCGGGGGGGCCAGGTGCATCTCTCCGTCTGGCATGGCGGCCCGTTCGAGGATCTGTCGCACCTGTCGCTCGACGAGCATGTCGAGAAGTTTCGCGAACTGTTCGATCAGGCGCTGGTTTCGGCAGGGCGCGCCGCCGGGCCGGTGACGTCGCAACTGTCCGGCGGACTCGATTCCTCCTCGATCGTCTGCCGCGCCGCCGAACTGCACCGCGATGGCCGGATGGGCGCGGTGGGCGCGATCAGCGCACGCTTCCCGGGGGAGCCGCATGACGAGACCGAATGGAGCCGGGCCGTGGAGATCCATGCCGGCGTCACCGCCGAAGTGGTCGGCGCGCACCCGTTCGATCCGGACGCGGCGGCACAATGGTGCGCCGATTCCTATCAATTGCCGCTGCGCCCCAACACGCTCGATACGACGGTGTCGGTATGCCGGCGCCTGCGCCAGGACGGCCGCCGCATCCTGCTGACCGGCGAGGGCGGCGACGACTGGCTCAACGGATCCTACGCGCACTGGCCCGATCTGCTGCTGCGCGGGCAATGGGCATCGCTGTTCCGCCACGGCGCGCAGCAATGGCCGGATTCGCCGACCCATGTGATCGCGCGGCGCACGCTCTATCCGGCGCTGATGCCGCTGATCAGCCCGCGGCACCGCGAGGCGCTGCTGCAGCCGCATCTCGATTTCCGGCTGGACAAGACCGACTGGCTGCGCCCCGAATGGATCGCGCGAACCGGCCTGGAGCAGCGCTGGCGCGAGGAGATCCCGCGCGACGGGCTGAAGGGCTTCACGCAGCAGACGCGCTACAGCGTGTTCCGCCACCCGCGCCGCCATATCGGCTATGAACCGGTCTTCGCCTATTGCGAGAGCCAGGGCGTCGAGACGCGCCATCCCTTTCACGACGCGCGGCTCGCCGGCTTTTTCATGGGCGCGTCGGGCAATGTGCTGCGCAAGCAGAATTGCCGGAAATTCCTGCTGCGCGAGGCGATGCGCGGGACCTTGCCCGAGCTGGTCCGCACGCGCACCACCAAGGCCTATTTCGTCGGCCATATCGTCGATGCGGTCGACGAGCTGTTCGAGCGGCGCCCGGCGCGCGAGCTGCTGCCGGCCAAGCTCGGCTGGATCGATCCGGACCGGATCGCGGCGCTCCACGCGCCCTTCACCAAATGGCGCAAGGAGGGATCGAGCGGTCCGATCCCGGACGCGCCCTGGGGCCCGGTGTGGTTCGCGCTGGCGATGGACCTGTGGCTGGAGAATGCCGTCGGGCTCTGAAACGGCGAGGATTCGCCTGATCGCGATTCTCTGATAGACTGGCCCGATGGAGCGCGGGCAATCGCACGAACCAACGGATCGCGGGGCAGATATCTGCCTCGTTCTGCCTGCCTTCAGCTCAGTCCATTTCCCGCATCTCGGCACGGCGATCCTGAAGACGGCGTGCCAGGCCCGCGGGCTGACGACGCGCATCCTGTACGGCAACCTGTTGCTGGCGGCCGGCGCCGGCCTGGAGACTTACGACGCGGTGTGCGAGGCGCCGATGCGGACGATGCTGGGCGAGCGGCTCTATCGCCCGCATGCCTATCCGCCGGAAACCGCGCTGCGGCTGCCCGAAGCCGCGCCGTTGCCGGGCGCGCTCCAGGCTATCCATGACGCCATCGGTCCGGCGATCGGGCCGGCGCTCGACCTGGTGGTCGAGCAGGTGCTCGCGCTCAGGCCGCGCATCCTGGGCGTATCATCGACCTTCGAGCAGAATCTCGCCTGTGCGGCGGTGGCGCGGCGCGTGAAGGAGGCAGCACCCGACATCTGCATCGTCATGGGCGGCGCCAATGTCGCCTGGCCGATCTGCGACGGACTCGCCGCGGCCTTCCCCTGGATCGATCATTTCTTCGCCGGCGAATCGGATGACGACTTTCCCGATTTCTGCGAGCGGCTGGTGCGCGGCGGCGTGCGCCCCAGCACCCGGATCATCCGCAGCGAGCCGATCCGCGACATGCGCACGACGAGCGCACCCGACTTCAGCGATTTCTTCGCGGCGCTGCGGCCGTTGCAGGCGGCGGGCGCCCTGCCCGGCTGGCTGCCGCGCTTCCTGACCATGGAGACATCGCGCGGGTGCTGGTGGGGGGCGAAGAACCACTGCACCTTTTGCGGGCTGAACGGCGAAGGCATGGCGTTCCGCGACAAGCCGGCGCCGCTGGTGATGGCCGAGCTGGCCGAACTCGCCGCGTGGGACGTGGACCATATCCACCTGACCGACAACATCATGCCGCACCATTATCTGACCGACCTGATGCCCGCCCTGGCCGAGGCGGAGCCGCGGATGAAGCTGTTCTACGAGATCAAGGCCAATCTGAGCGAAGCGCAGGTCGATGTGCTGGCGCGGGGCGGCGTGGTTGCGATCCAGCCCGGCATCGAATCGCTCTCGTCCGACCTGCTCCGGCTGATGCGCAAGGGCGTGTCGGCGCAACAGAACATCGCCCTGCTGCGCAGCTGCGCCGGCGTCGGCATCCAGGTGCAATGGGGTATCATCTACGGTTTCCCGGGGGAGGCCGCAGCGCATTACGAGGCGATGATCGCGGTGATGCCGCGGCTCACGCATCTGGAGCCGCCGAACGCAGCGCACCAGATCCTGATCGATCGCTTCAGCCCCTATTACAAGGATCCGGTGGGGCTGGGCATCGGTGCGGTGCGGCCGTTCGAATCCTATCGCGCGCTGTATCCGCCCGAGGTGCCGGCGGCGGACGTCGCCTATCATTTCGACGGCAGCTATTCGACCGAGCTGCTCGATCGGCCCGATCTGGTGGCGCAGCTGCACGCCGCGGTCGCCGAGTGGAAAAGCGCCTGGTCGACCGCGCGGCGGCCGATCCTGCAACTGGTGAAAGTGGGCAGCACCGCCGTGGTGCTCGATACCCGCGCGATCGCCACGGCACCGATGACGCCTCTCTCCCCCAGCCAATATGACGCGCTGGCCCAGTTCGAGCGGCCGCGGGCGCGCGACGGGCTCGATCCGGCGCTGGCGGCTGAAGCCGACTGGCTGGTCGAGCGCGCTTTCGCGATCGAGCATGAAGGCAGGCTGATGAGCGTCGTCGTGCGCCCGCGCCCGGAGGTGGTGGCTGCCGCACGCGCACCGGCCGGGCGGCCGCTCGAACCCGCGGCCTGAGCGTGGTTCGGGCTTGCCATCGCGCAATCGCCTGACCATGAACTCGGCCGATAGAAGGAGTTCGCGATGACCCATGCCGCCCTGATCGACGAAAATGTGCTGATCGGCCGCAAGCCGACGCTGGTCTCGGCCGACGTCGTCGACGAGGCGATCCTGCTCGATGTCGACAGCGGCTATTTCTTCCAGCTCAACAAGACCGCCGCCCGGATCTGGGGCCTCGTCGAGACGCCGCGCCCGCTGTCCGCGCTCTACGCCGAACTCGAGCAGGTCTATGAGGTCGATGCGGCGACATGCCGGCGCGATGCCGCCGAATTCATCACCGACCTGCTCAACCGGGAGCTGCTGGTGATCGAGACGCCGGCCTAACAGCTTTTTGCCGGATGGATTTCCTCTGAGCAATTCCGTCTAATCGCGCGCGCGATAGATCCAGCAGTTCACCGCGAAGCGCGAATCGGCGAAGGCGCGGGACGGGCAGCTGACCGGTAGCACCTCGTGCGGTGCCCAGGACGGGAAGACCACCAGGCTGTTCTGCGCCGGCGGCACATCGATCCCCGTGTCACCGACCTGCGCACCGATGCGGTGCAGCCTGAGGCAGCCGCCGCTGAAGCCCTGCGGTTCCCGGTGGAAATAATAGACCGCGCTCAGCATGCGATCCCCGCGGGCGCGCTGATCGCGGGTATAGGTGTCCGAATGGAGCGTGAAATGCGCGCCGTCATTATGCGCGGCGAGTTCGAGTTCGACTTCGCTGATCGCGAAGGGCGTGACGCGCAGCGCCGCGATCCAGCCCGGGACCGCGGCGCGCACGCGCGATTCCAGGATAGCGTGGTGCGGGCCGAGATCGCGCAGGGTGAGCGCGTTGCGTACCGCCGGATCGACGCGATTCCCGGCAAGACCGGCCGGGACGAAGCCGGCCGCGCCGGCGATCGTCCAGTCCAGCAGCGCCGCATGCTCGTCGGGCGGGAGAAAGTCCGTCGAGCGCAGATGCGGGGTCATCAGGCCGATCGTTGCTGTCATGGCGCGGTTTCGACCAGTCGGGCGGCACGCTCGCGCAGATAACGCAGGGCGAGCGCTTCGCTATGGCCGTCGGCCTGGCGGCGCATGCGGACCGGCGGCGGCTTCGCATTGCTGCCGAACCGAGCGAACAGCGCGGCGATCGCCTGCCGATAATCGGCGACCAGCGCTTCGTAGCTCAGTTCGTGCGGCGCGACGCCCATGGCGGCGAAGAGATTGCGCCAATGGCCGTGGCAATGATCCGAATAGCCCATCAACCGTTCGAGCCGTTCCGAATCGAACGCTGGACGAGTCTCCGCCGCCGGCGCGGTGATCCCCGGGATCTCGCGCCACTGGCCGGTCTCGCTCGCCACCATGGCCGAAATGGCCTGGCGCAACCGATCGTGCCGGCGGAGATGCACAAGGGCCGGCGCCGGGAACAGCCCGGTCAGCAGCGCGGCGAGATCGCGGTAGACGGCGGGCGGCGTGGCGGCGGGGCCGGCGCCGTTCAGCGCGGCGAAGCGGGCCGGATCGAGTTCGAGCGCAAGCTCCTCTACGTCGCGCCAGAACAGCTTGACCGCCAGGACACCGCCCGGATCGGTGCGGTGACGGCTGACGGCGCCGAGATAGCCATGGATTTCCGCAGCGCCCCAGCGCGCCGCCAGCGCCGGACGAAAGCCGGCATGGAAATATTCGAGCGGGCAGCCCATGCCGCCTGCGAAATACAGCGCCTCCCCGACCAGCGTGCTGCCCGAGCGGGGATGGGTGCAGATCAGGATCGTGCGTGCGGGAGGACCATCCCGGACGGGATAATCATGGGCAGCGGTGGACAGATCGTAATGGGGCCGACGCGACGTCGAATCCGGCGGGGAGGTCACTATCTCGCAGCTTCCGCCAAGTGTCCGTCGGGCGCTGTCCGCCTGCCGGGATCGATCGAACCGGCAGGCGCGCGCGGGGGGCGCGGGTGCGCCAAAACCCTCAGGTCAGGTTGCTGATGCCGTCCGTCGGGCGGTAGGAAATGCCTTCAGCGGCCTTGACCGGCTCGAACGAAGCGATTTCCGGCTTGATCCAGGCTTCCCGCGCCGGAGCTTCAAGCGCCTCTGTCGTCGCGATATCGTTGCGCGGATCCATTGGCCAATCCCTTTCAAGAACATCTACTCGTAGCGAGTCCGTAACGCGGCAATCGCGAAAAAGCAACGTTTAGTCGCGCCACAGGCGGATCCGGTCCTTCTCGTGGCGTGCCGCGATCCCGATCTTCTGACCCGCAACCGTCTCCAGGACACGCCCGAACGACCAGAAGATCGCTCCCCAACAAGATGGCACGCCTGCCTTTGGCCGATTCTCGTAGCGCCCGTGATCGTCCATATCGAGCGCGATCCATTGCACGATACCGTTGACCCGGCCGCCACTCGATTCGAGCAAGGCCGCGCCGCGCAGCGCCGGCCAGGGACCGCCCGACGCGAAATCGAAATCGAACAGATCGGCCGGATCGCTGCGCAGCGTGAGGCGATCGCTTTCGACCGGAATTTCGCGATAGGGCTGCGCCAGGCGATTGAACGGGGTGAGATCGAAGCCGCTGGCCGACTCGACCCGGCCGCGATCCCAGCCACTGTCCTCGGCCAGCGCGACGCGGACCTGGCCGCGCGCGGGAATAACGGCGCCGCCGGGCCGGAGCAGCCGGGGAACGGCGTCCTCATGCGCCGGCAGGACGCCTTCGCTGACCATATCGTTGCTGACGATTTCCGACACCAGGATATCGGCCGGACCGCCGAGATCGGCGAGATCGAGCGCCGTCGAGTGCTTGTTGACCACCCGGACGCGATCCGACAGGCCGTTGGCGGCAACCACGTCGCGCGCGGCCAGGGCGACCGCCGGATCGGCCTCGCACGTCACCACCTCTGCACCGGCACGCGCCGCCATCATCGCCAGCAATCCCGTGCCGGTGCCGATTTCGAGTACCCGGCAACCCGGCACGATCGCGCGCTTGAGCGCTGCCTCATAAGCATCGTTGCGCACGCGATCGCGCACGATGACGAAATGCCAGCGCGGTACGCCATTGCTCAGCACCTCGGCGGCGAGCGTCCGCACTTCGCCGTCTTCCGGAGCCAGTGCCGACCCACGGGCCGCCAGATCGAGCGCCCGGGCCCCCTCGCCCGCCGCGGCCAGTTGCCGCGCCAGCGCGACCATCGCCTGGGGATTGCCCTCGACGAGGGGCAACATTGTCAGGAGATCGCTGGTCCGGTCACGCATCGCGCCAGCGTTACGCAACCTCGCCGTGCATCACAATGGCGTCGTCGCCAGAGCGCCGAGCGTCGCCGCGACCGTCGGCAATGCGGCGTAGGATGCCGGATAGGACAACCGCCAGACCGGCGCCGTGCGCATCGCCCCGGTCAACGCCACCAGCCCGGCGATCCGCTCGGCACTGCTCGCGCCCTCGGGATTGAAGCGGATGACCTGCGGCACGACCTGTGCCACGCCCGTCGCCAGCGACAGGCGCTCGACCTGCGGTTCTGCGCAATCCGCCGAGCGATTGAGGAACACGAAACCGCGCAAGGGGACGGCGCCGGTCATCCTCTCGCGCCGCGGATCGTAGCGCAGCTTGCCGTCATAGCCCGGCATGGCGAAACAATCGGCCTGCGGCAGCCCCAGCCCTTCGCGCGATTGCGGCCAGACGCAGACGCCGGTCGCCGCGGCGGCGAGCATCGGCACCTCATCCTTCTCCCGCAGGATCGAGATGTCGTCACTGAGGATTTCCCAGCCGAGGAAGTGGGCAAGCGCGGCGGAAAGCGTCGATTTGCCCGCGCCGGACGGCCCCAGCAGCAACAGGCCGCCATCCTGGCCGGCCAGCGCGGCGGCATGGATCGCGGTCGCCCCGGACAGGGTCGTCACGCGCGGCAGCACGCGGCGGACGAGCACGTCGGCCAGCGCCGGACCGGGCGGCACCGCTTCGCAGACGACATGGATGCTGCGCCCGTCGCGCGCGATCAGGAAGCTGCCGTCGAAGGACGACTGCATCAGCCACTGCCCGCGATACGTGCCGAGCCTGAGGCCGTAGCGGCCGGGCCAGCGATAATGATCGCGGTCAGCCACGGGCGGCGCGCCGATCTCCGCCGTGAGCAGGATATCGGGCTGGCCGGCGGGCGACGGATGACTGCGCAGGCCATCGATGGAAAGCGCCGAACGGATGAAGAGGCCGCCAAAAAGATAATCGAAGGTCACGCGCCGCGCCTTATCGCAGACGGTGGATCGCGTCACCCGCCCAAACCGCTGCCCGGCGGTGCCTGCGCACGTCGCGCCTCGACCCAGGCGAAGGGCCGGGCGATCGTCGCCCGGAAGAAACGGGACCACAACCGCCGCCCACGAAATTCGACCACGTCGTCGATCAGGACGCTCAGCGCGATCAGGGCCAGCATGATGCCCACCAGCATCACCCATTTATTGGCTTCGCTGACCCACCAGGACATCAGGGTGAGGCCGACATGGAAATGCAGCAGATAGAGCGGATAGGTGAGCGACCCGATGCGCCGCGCCCAGGGCAGATCGACCTGGCGGCCGCGCATGAAGAGGAACAGCGCGAAGACGAGCGTGATCGCCGCGGCGCCGATCCAGGGGTCGAAGCTCGCCTGGCGCGCGACGATGAAGACGCAGCGCTGGCACAGCAGGAACGAGATCGCGAGCAGGCCGTAGTTCAGCCATTCGTTGCGGCGCTGGTACAGCAAGGCGAACACGGCGCCGGCAGCGAAGAAGGAGTAGATATAGCCGAATAGCGGCGGGTTCGGAAAAAAGGGGGCGCAGGCGAGTTGCAGCAGGACCCAGGCCGCGACCACGGCCTGGAGATGCCTGATCCAGCCGGCCATGATCACCACGACCACCGCCGCGTAAAAGGCGATCTCGACCGGCAGGGTCCAATAGGATGCATCGACCAAGCGATAGCCGAACGCCATCGGATGGATGGTGAGGTTGGCGAGATATTGCGGGAGGGTGACGGCGAAGCGGGCCGGCCCGAACGGCGATAGCAGAGTGGTGATGGTCAGGCACAGCAGGAAGGTCGGATAAATCCGGCTGGCGCGGTGGGTGACGAAGCTGGCCGCGCTTTGCGACTGAGCGATCAGCGTGATGACCAGGCCGCTTATCATGAAGAAGACGAACAGGGCGATATTGCCGAACCGCCCGATTTCAGTGAGCAGACCGTAGCCGGTGATGCCGTTCGACACCCGCGGATCCAGCCCGACCAGGGCAAAATGATCGAGCATGACCATGACCGCGCACAGCAGCCGGAGATAATCCAGCCAGTCTATCCGCCCAACGAGCGCGTATTTATCGGTCCCCATCACTCCCCCGGCCGCCCACAAGCACGCTTTCGCCGACTGCGGCAAGGCCGGGCCCGGATAAATGCCCGCCCGACATTTACCGATTGATCGCGACGGGCACGGGCCTAGATCGGATGCATGACGCGCGGCTGGCGCGCCGACCCGGGGGCGCCGTTCCGCATGATCAATCCGGTCCTGAACACCGACAGCTACAAGACAAGCCATTTCCTGCAATATCCGCCCGACACGCGCCGCGTGTTCGCTTATGCCGAGAGCCGCGGCGGAGCGTATGACCAGGCGGTGTTCTTCGGCCTGCAGGCAATCCTGAAGCAGGAATTCGGCCGGCCGATCACCCGCCGCGACGTGGACGAGGCGCAGGACGTGCTGCGCGACCACGGCGTGCCGTTCAACGCGCATGGCTGGAACCAGCTGCTGCAGCGCCATGAGGGCCGGCTGCCGATCGAGATCCGCGCGGTGCCGGAAGGGACGATCGTGCCAGAGCACGAGGCGATGATGACGGTGGTCAACACCGATCCGGATTTCCCCTGGCTGACCAGCTATGTCGAAACCGCGCTGCTGCGCATCTGGTATCCGGTGACGGTCGCGACGATCAGCTGGCATGTCCGCCAGCGCCTCCGCGCCGCGCTCGAGGCGACGGCCGACGATCCCGCGGCCGAACTGCCGTTCAAGCTGCATGATTTCGGCGCGCGCGGCGTTTCCAGCGAGGCCAGCGCGGCGCTGGGCGGGATGGCGCACCTGGTGAACTTCAAGGGCACCGATACGCTGTCGGCGATCGTCGCGGCGCGGCGGCTCTACAACGAGCCGATGGCCGGGTTCAGCATCCCCGCCGCCGAGCACAGCACGATCACCAGCTGGGGCCGCACGCATGAGGTGGACGCCTATGCCAATATGATCGCGCAGTTCGGCAAGCCAGGCGCGGTCTATGCGGTCGTCTCCGACAGCTATGATCTCTACAATGCGGTCGACCATCTGTGGGGCGAGCAGCTCCGCCAGCGCGTGGTGGACAGCGGCGCGACGCTGGTGGTGCGGCCGGACAGCGGCGATCCCGTAACCGTCGTTGCGAAGACGATGGCGCTGCTGGCGGAACGCTTCGGCAGCGAGACCAATGGCAAGGGGTACCGCGTGCTGAAGAATGTGCGCATCATCCAGGGCGACGGGGTCAACCCGACGAGCATCGGCGCGATCCTCGACCGGATCATCGCCGACGGCTTTTCAGCGAGCAACATCGCCTTTGGCATGGGCGGCGCGCTGCTGCAGCGGCTCGACCGCGATACGCTCGGCTTCGCCTACAAGACCAGCGCGGTCGATGTCGGCGGTGCGTGGCGCGACGTTTTCAAGGACCCGGCGACCGACAGCGCCAAGCGCTCGAAGCGCGGGCTGCTCGGGCTGGTCGCGGCGGGCGCCGGATATGCGACGGTGCCGGTGGACGGCGAACGGTTCGAGCCGCTCGACGGGCAGCGCAACCTGTTGCGGCCGGTGTGGCGCGACGGCCAGCTGCTGGTCGACGAATCGCTGACGCAGATCCGGCACCGCATTGTGGCCAACGAAGCGCCACACTGACCCTGGCCTTTCCGAGTTTCCGGGAAAAATGCGGTCAACGCTTCTTCCGGGAGGGTCGCGCGTCAGCGGATCGGATAATGCACCGTCACCCGCAGGCCGCCTGAGTCGCGGTTGGTGAACGTCACCGTCGCGCCGTCATGCCCGGCAAGCGCGCGGACGATGGCGAGGCCCAGGCCGGCGCCGCCGGTCTCGCGGTTGCGCGAGGCATCGAGGCGGTTGAACGGCTCGCCGAGCCGCGCGAGCATTTCAGGCGGAACGCCCGGGCCGTCATCCTCGACGATCAGATCTACATGCCCGGCCGCCGGCGCGAGGCGCACGGCGACGGCGGTGCCGTAGCGCAGGCCGTTGTCGATCAGGTTGCCGAGGATGCGCCGCACCGAGAGCGCGGTCGCCCGCACCGGCAGGGGGCCGGCGGGCGGCTCGATCATAACCGCATCGCCCAGTTCCTGCCGCACCGCGACCAGCGCCAGCGCCGCCGCCGCGAGATCGAGCTCGCCGGGCGGCGCACGATCGGCCTCGCCCTGGGCGAGGAACAGCGTATCGTCGAGCAGCGCCGCCATCTCGTCCAGATCGCGCACCGCACCCTCGCGGTGGCGGGGATCGTCGATGAATTCGGCCCGCAGCCTAAGCCGGGTGAGATAGGTGCGCATGTCGTGCGCGATGGCAGCGAGCATGCGGGTACGCTCCGCCATCAGGTCGCGGATCCGGCCCTTCATCTCGTTGAAGGAGGAGGAAAGCTCGCGCACTTCGCGCGGGCCGGTGACGGGCAGGTCCGGTGCGTCGAGGCTGGTGCCGAAGCGGCGCACGCCGTGCGACAGGCGCACCAGCGGCTTGGTCGTCTGGCGCACCGCAAGGCCGAGTGCGACCAGCAGGATCAGCCCGCCAAGCGCACCCACCCACGAGCGCGAGCGGAGATAATGCCGCATCGCCGGGGAGGGCTGGCTGCTCAGCACCACCGCGCCGCCGTCGCCCAGCCCGATCGCGACGGAAACGGGCGCGAAGAAGCGCGCCGGGCGCGGGCGCGATCCGACCAGCCGGCCGAGCCGCGGCCGCCGGCCGTTCACCGCGATCGCCCGCCCGGGCAGGGCGCGAGCATAATAGGCCGACAGCACCACGAGGTCCGGCGTCGGCTCGGCCGCCGTCGCCGGCAAGGCGGGCGCGAGCGACACGCTGTACAGGCCGCCGTTGAGGGCCTCGACCAGGCTGGCGCGCTGGGCGCCCGGCGTCCGGTCGATCGCCTCGACCATCGTACGCGCCTGTTCGGGCAGCGGGAGATTATAGGGTCGCCGATCGTCGCCGCGCGACGGCAGCGTAGTCGCCGCGACGATCAGCAATTGCAGCGCTACAAAGCCGGCGAGCAGGATGGCGGTGATGCGCAGCGAGAGGTTCGAGGCAATGGTCATGCCCGTTCGACCCCAAGCGTGAACTGATAGCCGCCGCCGCGCACCGTCTTGATCAGCGCGGCGCCGCCGGGCCGGTCGGCGAGCTTGCGGCGCAGCCGGCTGAGCTGCACGTCGACCGCACGATCGAACGCGGCGGCGCTGCGGCCGCGCGTCCAATCGAGCAGCTGATCGCGGTTGAGCACGCGCTGCGGATGCGTGACGAAGCACAGCAGCAGATCGAATTCGCCAGCGGTCAGATCGAGCTCCTCACCCGCCGCGCAGGCGAGGCGACGCGCGCCGACATCAATCAGCCAGCCGCCGAAACGGTAGCGCTCGACCGGAAGCGCGGCGGTCACGCGGTGCTGTTCGCGCGTGCGGCGCAGGATGGCGCGGACGCGCGCGACCAGCTCCCGCGGGTTGAACGGCTTGGGCAGATAATCGTCGGCGCCGATCTCGAGCCCGACGATCCGATCCACATCGTCACCGCGCGCAGTGACCATCAGGATCGATACATCGCCGGCGGCGCGCAACCGGCGGCACAGCGACAGGCCGTCCTCCCCGGGCAGCATCACGTCGAGCACGGCAAGATCGACTCGCTGGCGTTCGTGGAGCTGATCGAACTCGGCGGCGGTGCGGCAACCGATCGCGCGGAAGCCCTCGCGTGCGAGCAGATCGACGACCATCGACCGGATCTCCCGATCGTCCTCGACCACGGCAATGCAGCTATTCTCCATGACCGGCAGATTGCCCCGCCGGCGCGTCGCGGGAAAGGGGGCCGGCGGCGCTGTTACACACTGTAACCAAGTGACACCTGATCGACGCCAACGGCTTACGCTATGGCTGCATAAGCCGGGGCGCGGCGGCCGGATCGCCGCCAGTGCAAAGGAGTCAGTCATGTACAAGCCTATGCTGGGTTTCGCCGCCCTCGCCGTCGCCCTGGGCGCGGCGTCCGCAACACCCGCCGAGGCCCGGTCGCGCGGGCATGTCCTCAGCATCCAGGGCGCGCATGGCCGCGGGCTGGTGCAGACCCGCTCGGTGAACCGCCAGCGCGGCGCCGCCTCGGTCAATCGCAGTCTGCAGACCAATGGCGGGCGCGGTTACCAAGCGTCGCGCAGCCGGGACTATGGCCCGGGCCATTATGCGAGCGACCGCAGCGTGCACACCAATGACGGTCGCGGTTACGACACGGCGCGCACCGCGAGCTGGGGCAATGGCAGCTATAGCGGCGGCCGCACCACGACGACCGGCGACGGCCGCACCACCGGCCGATCGACCAGTGCGATCGACAATGGCGACGGCACGGCGAGCTACAACAGCACGGTGACGCGCCTGAATGGCAACACCCGAACCGTCAGCGGCACGATCCCCCGCCCCTGACGCCCGCGGCCGCGCCGGCCCCCTCCCGGCGCGGCCGCACCTTCGATGACAAGGATATGAGATGACCCAGAGATTCCTGATTGCCGCCGCCCTCGGCGTGCTGCTGGCGACGCCGGCAACCGCGCAATTGTTCGGCCGCGGCGATGCGATGGACCCCTTCGCCAATGCCGATGGCAATGGCGACGGCGTCATCACCCGCGCCGAGTTCCTCGCAGCGCGGAGCGCGCGGTTCGCCAGGATGGACCGCAATGGAGACGGCGTCGTCGCCCGCGACGATTTCGGCCGGATGCTGAAGTTCCGCCCACAGGCGGGCGAGCGGCTCGACGCGGTGATCGAGCAACTGGACAAGAATGGCGATGGCCGCGTGACGCGCGCGGAGTTCGACGCTGCGCCGACGCTGATCTTCGACCGTGCCGATGCGAATAGCGACGGCAGGATCGACAAGGCCGAGCTGGCCGCGGCGAAGCAGCGGCTGGAGGCGCTCAAGGCGCAACGGAAAGGGTGATGATGTCCGCCCTGCTCGCCCTCGCCGCGCTGATCGCGCCGGCACAGGAGCCCATGGTCTGCGAGGCGCAGTGGCGCGACACCGCCCGCGACCGGATCGTGCCGGTGCGCATCCGCATGCCGGCCGGCAGCGGCAAGGTGCCGGTGATCCTGTTCAGCCATGGGCTGGGCGGCAATCTCGACGCGGGCACGTTATGGGCCGAGGCATGGGCGCGTGACGGCGACGCGGTGATCCACCTCCAGCATGCGGGCAGCGACAGCGGAATCATCGCTACGGGCGAGATTCGCACCGCGATGTCGATCGAGCAGCTGCGCGCGCGGGCCGACGATGTTCATTTCGTGATCGACCAGCTGGCGCAGCGCGGGCGCGAGGGCGGGTGCGACCTGCGCCGGCTCGACCTGAACCACATCGGCATGTCGGGCCACAGCTTCGGCGCGCAGACGACGCTGGCGATTGCCGGGCAGCGTTACCCGATGGCCGGGCTGACATTCGGCGACCCCCGGGTGACGGCAGCGATCGCGTTCAGCCCGCAGCCGCCCGTCGCCGCCGGCGATGCGGGCGCGTTCGGCAGGATCGCCCTGCCCTTCTTCTCGATCACCGGGACGAAAGACCAGGTCGCCTGGCTCAACCAGGTCACGCCCCAGGACCGCGAGCGTCCGTTCCGCGCCATGGCGCCGGGCGGCAAATATCTGCTGGTGATGGAGGGCGCGAACCACCGCATGTTCAGCGGGCAGGACAATATCCCGCTCCCCGCCAGCACGCCGGCGCCGCATGTACGCGACGTGGTGGCGCGCGCCACGACCCTGTTCTGGCGCTGGACGCTGCGCGGCGACGCGGCCGCGAAGGCCGAACTCGACCGGCTTGGCACAACGCTCCCGCCAGGCGATCTCTTCGAGAAGCGCTGAGCCGAACGGCCGCCATCAGGCGGCCGGGCAGGTTAGTTGGTGAGCTTATTTACTGGCGATATCGCCGGTTTCGGCCTTGTAGGTCTCGCGCACGAAGGTTCGCGCGGCCGTCTGGGTACGGAACGTGTCCGCAAGCAGCTCGGCCGACACGAGCGGATAGCCCTGCGAATTATAGCGGGTGGTGCGCACGGTCACGCGGAACACGCCTTCGTCATCCTTGGCGACGAGGAACGGGCGGACTGGAATTCTCGACATAAATACTCCTCAGAAAATGGATCAGGCGGGATCGACGGCATCGGCAATGGCCGCTTCGGTGGTGAGCAGCAGGCCGGCGACGGACGCCGCATCCTGCAGGGCCGAGCGCACGACCTTGGTCGGATCGATCACGCCCGACTGGACGAGATTCTCGTATCGCTCGGTCTGGGCGTTGAAGCCCATATTCTGGTCGTTGCCGTCGATCAGCTTGCCCGCGACGACGCCGCCGTCATGGCCGGCATTCTCGGCGATCTGGCGCAGCGGCGCCTGCAGCGCGGTGCGGACGATATCGATGCCGCGGGTCTGATCGTCGTTCGCGCCCTTCATGGCGTCGAGCGCCTTCGATGCATAGAGCAGCGCCGTGCCGCCACCGGGGACGATGCCTTCCTCCACCGCGGCGCGGGTCGCGCTGAGCGCATCGTCGACGCGGTCCTTGCGCTCGCGCAGCTCTACTTCGGTCGATGCGCCGACCTTGATGATCGCGACGCCTCCGGCGAGCTTGGCGAGGCGCTCCTGGAGCTTCTCCTGGTCATAGTCGCTGGTGGTGTTCTCGATCTGCTGCTTGATCGCCTCGACCCGGCCGCTGATCGCCTCTGGCGCGCCGGCGCCGTCGACGATCGTCGTATTGTCCTTGTCGATCGTCACGCGCTTGGCGGTGCCGAGCATCTCGATCGTGACGCTCTCCAGCTTGATCCCGAGATCCTCCGACACGGTCTGCGCGTTGGTGAGGATCGCGATGTCCTCAAGCATCGCCTTGCGGCGATCGCCGAAGCCGGGCGCCTTGACGGCCGCGACCTTCAGCCCGCCGCGCAGCTTGTTGACGACGAGCGTGGCGAGCGCCTCACCCTCGATGTCCTCGGCGATGATCAGCAGCGGACGACCGGTCTGGATCACGGCTTCGAGGATCGGCAGCAGCGCCTGGAGGCTCGACAGCTTCTTCTCGTGGATCAGGATGTACGGATCGATCAGCTCGATCGACATCTTTTCGGGATTGGTGACGAAATACGGGGACAGATAGCCGCGGTCGAACTGCATGCCGTCGACGACCTCAAGCTCGAAATCGACGCCCTGGGCATCCTCGACCGAGATGACGCCTTCCTTGCCGACGCGGTCCATCGCCTCGGCGATGCGGCGGCCGATCTCCTCGTCGCCATTGGCGGAGATGATGCCGACCTGAGCGATCTCGTCATTATTGGCGACTGGCTTCGAACGGGCCGCGAGATCCTCGACCACGCGCAGCACGGCGAGATCGATGCCGCGCTTCAGGTCCATCGGGCTGACCCCGGCCGAGACCGACTTCATGCCTTCGCGCACGATCGCCTGCGCGAGCACGGTCGCGGTGGTGGTGCCGTCACCGGCATGGTCATGCGTCTTGGACGCGACCGCGCGCAGCATTTGCGCGCCCA
Organism: Parasphingomonas zepuensis; assembly: GCF_036663735.1. Taxonomy (NCBI): domain Bacteria; kingdom Pseudomonadati; phylum Pseudomonadota; class Alphaproteobacteria; order Sphingomonadales; family Sphingomonadaceae; genus Parasphingomonas; species Parasphingomonas zepuensis. Next base: position 481,462 of record NZ_JAXOJO010000001.1, read on the forward strand.
TATTCTCGAACTTGTCCTTGAGCTCGATTTCCTTGGCGACGCTGACGCCGTCCTTGGTGATGCGCGGGGCGCCGTAGCCCCTGTCGAGCACGACATTGCGGCCCTTGGGGCCGAGCGTGACCTTCACCGCATCGGCAAGGAGGTCGACGCCGCGCATGATCGATTCGCGGGCGTCGCGCGAGAATTTGACGTCTTTGGCTGCCATGATGACTGTTCCTTGAAATAGGGATCGCGATCCAGGCGGACCGCCGTAATTAGCGGAGCAGTTCGTTCAGCCGACGACGCTCAGCCCGTTGGCGTCGCCAACAATGCCCAAAACGTCCGACTCTTTCATGATCAGCAGGTCTTCGCCGTCGATCTTGATCTCGGTGCCGGACCATTTGCCGAACAGGATCTTGTCGCCGGCCTTGACGTCGAGCGGGGTGATCGTGCCGTTTTCGGCGCGCACGCCCGAGCCGACCGAGACGATCTCGCCTTCCTGCGGCTTTTCCTTGGCGGTCTCGGGAATGATGATGCCGCCGGCGGTCTTTTCGGCGGCTTCGATACGGCGGACAAGGACTCGGTCGTGGAGCGGTCGGAAGGTCATGAATCGCCGATTCGGTCGCTGGGTCGCGACGAAATCGTCGCTTTCACAAGGGGGAAGCCAGCGCTGCCGAGTTGCGATTTGGCGCTCCCGCCCGGGGAGTGCCAGCCACCCCCATGTGGGCGCTAATGCCGCGAGTAGCAAGGGCGCCTGCCCCGAAACGACCCCCGCCGAACCGCCGATCAGCCGCCGATCAGCGCGAGCAGGTCGATCATCGCGCGCGCTGCGGGCAGGCCGGGCGGGGTCGCGATATAGCGCGGCTGCCACTCCGGACGGAACTTCGCCTTGAACGCGCGCAGGCCGGTAAAGCCGTATAACGCCTCTGCGTGGCCGTAGATCGCATGCCCGATTCGCGACCAGCCCGGCGCGAGCCGGCCGCCGCCAAGGCCGGACAGCGGCGCCATGCCCAGGTTGAAGTGACGATAGCCCTGGGCCTTGCCCCACCCCATCAGCGAGACGAGCAGATAATCCATCGTGCCGTACGGCGCATCCGGCAGATGCCGCATCAGATCGACCGACAGCTCGGCGCGGTTCAGCGTCGCCCAGATATTGCCGAAGGCCACGATCCGGTCGCCCTGCCACAACACCGCGCAATCGAAGCGGGTCAGATAGTCGGGATCGAAGCGGCCGATGCTGAAGCGCTTCTCGGCACCGGCCTTGCCCTTCAGCCACGCATCGGACACCGCAGCGAGCGCCGGGCCCTGTGCCGCGACATCGGCGGCGGGCAGGATCTCGAAGCGCAGGCCGGCGGCTTCGCCGCGGCGGACGGAGTGGCGCAGCGACTTCGCCGCCGGGCCATCGAGCGTGAAGCTGTCCAGCGGGACATGCGCTTCCTCGCCATATTTCATCGTCTGCAAGCCGAGCTCGACCAGCAGCGGCAGCATGTCCGCGCTTGCCTGGTAAAAGCACAGCCATCCGCGCGCCGCATCACAATCGGCGCGGAGGCGCCAGACCAATTCCGACCAGGCCTCCGCCGGCCCGACCGGATCGCCCATCACGATCCAGCTGCGCCCCTGCACGCGGTACATCAGAAAGGCATCGCCGGCGGCCGAGACGAGGAAGCATTTGTCCCCGGTAAAGGCGAGCGCGGCATCGGTGCGATCCGTGACGGCAAGCGCCCGCTCGGCGACCGCGCGGGACAGCACGCTTTCGCCCGTGCTGCGCGCCGGCGCGGCGAGCAGCCGCCAGCAGGCCACCGCGAGCAGGATCACGGCCGCGCCGACGCTCGCGCGCAGGAAGCGCGGCGCATTGCCGTGCCACGCGAATTCCCACCACAGGTCGCTCGAATAAGGGACGTGCTTGTATGCGAAGAAGCCGGCCCACAGGCTCAGGCCGACCGCCACCACGGCCGCCGCGATCCACAATCGCTGGAACGGCGCATCGAACAGGCCGGCGCGGCGATAAAAGGCCGGACGGCAATATTGCAGGACCGCCGCCATCACCGCGAGGACCGCGGCTTCCTCATAATCCACGCCCTTCAGCAGCGAGAAGAGCACACCGCCGAGCAGCAGCAGCCGTGCGGCGATGAAGCCGCTGCGCAGCCGCGCGTTGATCGCGGGCGAGACGAGGATCAGCGCGGTGCCGGCAAGGCTCGCGGAGAAATGCGATGCCTCGATAAAGGGCAAGGGCAGGATATCGGCCAGCCAGTGGAGGCGATCCTGCACCGCGGGCAGCGCGCCCGAGACGAGCAGCACCAGGCCCCCGGTGAAGACCAGCACGGCGAGCAGCGGCGGGGCGAGCGCGCGGCTGGCCTGATCGACCAGCGACATGCCGACCGCGAGCGGGCGGCGCAGGCGGTGCCCCTCGATCGCACCGAGCAGCCCGGCCGCGCCGACCAGCGGGAGGACATAATAGACGATGCGATAGAGCAGCAGCGCCGCGAATAGCCCGGGCCGGTCACCGGGCACGATCGCCAGCATCACGGCCTCGAACACGCCGATGCCGCCCGGCACATGCGTCACCAAGACCGCGAGCAGCCCGACGGCATAGGCGATCAGGAACAGATCGGGCGACGGCGCCGCCGCGGCGGGCATCAGCACATATAGCGCGGCGGCGGCGAAGGTGAGATCGAGCGTCGCCACGCCGATCTGTGCCGCCATGATGCCGGCCGGGGGGATCGGCAGGGTGAAACGGCCACGGCCGATCCGCGCGCGGCCGCTCATCCGAAGCACGAACGGCAAGGCGATGCAGGCGAGCAGGATCGCCGCCGCGATGTGGCCCGCCACCGGCGCGATCGTAAGGACGCCGAGATCGATCGGCGCGCCGGCGAGCGAGAGGCCGGCCGCGGCCACCGCGATCACCCCGCCCCAGAAGGTCGCCGAGGCAAGCAGCGTGACGCGCGCCACATCGGGCAGATCGAGCCCCGCCGCGGCATAGACGCGGTAGCGCGCCGAACCGCCGGTCAGCAGCGACAGGCCGAGATTGTTGCTGATCGCATAGCTGGTGAAGGACGCCAGCGCGGCGGTGCGCCAGGGCAAGGGCCGCCCGATCGCCCGCAGCGCGAGCAGATCATAGCAGGTCAGGCAGAGATAGCTGCCCGCGGTCAGCGCCAGCGCCAGCGCGATCCGGCCGGACGGGATGTCGTGCAGCGCGGCGCGCACGTCGCGCAGGCGCACTTCGGCGAGCAGCCCGTGCAGCGCCGCGAAGCCGAGCAGCGCCATGGCGAGCACGGCCAGCCCGACCACCACCCGCCGGTGCCGCAGCATCCAGGGCGCCGCCCCGGGCCGCGTTTCGCCGGGGTTCAGACCCGCTTCCAGATCTGCGACTTGCACAGGAACCCTCCGATCAGGCAGCCCGAGATCTGCAGCGTATCGGGCGAGAGCTGGACGATGCGCGACGAGAAGCTGTGGCCCATATCCGGCACATAGACGGTGCCCGCCCAGCGATCCGGGCCGATCTGCCGGTAATCGCGGAGCAGCTCGGTGCCGATCAGGCTGGTGACGCCGGCGTCGCGCGCATCGGCCTCGGCCGTGGGGCTGGCGGCGACGATCGCGCCGCACAGGGCAGTGCCGCACGGCGCGGTCCGCACCCGGATCGTTGCCCGGGGATTCTCCCACAGGCCGACCGGCTGATCCTGAGGCACGGCGACGGGGGCAGCGGCAAGGGCGAGAGCGGAAAGCAGGGCGATCATGCGGGAATCTCGTTCGGCAGGATTGGATGAAGGGCGGCGCGGATGGTGGCGATCAGCCGATCCCGATCATTGTCGAGAAAGTGGCCGCCCGGCAGGACGATGCGGCGCACGCCCGGCCGATCGAGCAGCGGACACAGGCTGTCGGGCTCGCGGCGGCCATAGATGCAGACCAGCGGCGCCCAGCTGACGGTGCGGATCGTATCGACCGCATAGCTGTCCGGCGTGCCGCGATAGGCGAAGCCGGTGGGATCGGCGCGGAAATAGACCGTGCGGCCCGGCACGACGAGCACGATCGCCGCCACCTTCGCGCGCAGATCGGGCGGCAGCGCGGCGAGGCCGGTGGCGAGCATGTCCGACCCGAAGGACTGGCCGACCAGGACGATGCGATCGGCGTGCGCCCGCGCGAGCGCTTCGCGCACCGCGTCGGCGACGACCGCATCGACCTCGGCCCGGGTGCGGTGCCGGCCGAACAGCGCGGGCGAATTCACGCCCATCACCGGGACGTCATGGGCGAGCGCTCGCGTGACGGCCGGGCCCATGCCGAAGCGCAGCCCCATGTCGCCCGAGAAGAAGACCAGGGCGAGCGGTGTCCGGCTGCGGCTGTAATCCCCCAGGAAGCGCATCGGATCGCGATCGAAGAAGCCGGCGGTCGCGGCCACGCCGAGAGCGGCGGCGGCGACCAGCAGCAGCGCCGCGGCGAGCCAGCGGAGCAGACTCATCGAGGCGGGTCGCAGCGTCATCGCCCGTCGCTAGAACCCGGCGCCTGACGCGATGATGGAAGGCGCGTGACAAAAGCGTCATCCACGGCCGCCCGCCGCGGGAGTTTCCGTACACGGGAGAGCATTGTTTCCGGGCAGCGCGTGTCGGTCATCCGGCTGATTTAGGAGGGGTGGCCGAGGGGAACAGGCACACCTTGGTTTATGGTGCCGTTAGCCGCGCTTTCCGGGCGACAAGTCGAACTTGGCTTTCCATATCCCATCGAATCGATAGGAATAGAGTCGTTCGGTTCGCCACACAGGTCGATGAATCGGGCATGTCGTCAACCCGGCGAGGAGACCGCGATGATTCGTGGCTATTGCTTCAATATTCGACCGGAACTGCTTTTTAGATAACCGGTCCTGATCGACCGTTTCTTACTGAATAAACAACAACGCGCGATTTGCGTGGGGGATTGGCGCGCCTTTTAGCCTGGTGATCTTGCGATCCGGGACGGGAAACGTGCGTCCAGGAACAAAAGGGTATTACCGTCATGACGTCACGCCGCATCTTCCGTCTCACAGCGCTCGCCGGCGCAGCGCCGCTGGCGCTGATCGCCCAGCCGGCCGCCGCGCAGACGGTGAGCGCCAGCAATGCGGTGAGCGCGCCGGAAGACACCGCCGCGCCCGGCGCGGACGAGGCAGGGACCGATGTCGTCGTCACCGCGCGCCGCCGCTCGGAGCGCGCGCAGGACGTGCCGATCGCGCTCAGCGTGGTCAGCGCCGAAAGCCTGCGGGTGCGCGGCGACTATACGCTCGGCACGATCCAGCAGAGCGTGCCGAGCCTGCAGGTATTCAGCTTCAACCCGCGCAACACCAATGTGAACATCCGCGGCCTCGGCTCGAACGTCGCGCTGACCAATGACGGGCTGGAGAACGGCGTCGGCATCTATATCGACCAGGTCTATTACGGGCGGCTCGGCCAGAGCCAGTTCGAGCTGGTCGATCTCGACCGGATCGAAGTGCTGCGCGGGCCGCAGGGCACATTGTTCGGCAAGAACACCACGGCCGGCGCAATCAACATCAGCTCCAAGGCGCCGACCTTCGACCTGGAAGGGTTCGGCGAAGCAACCGGCGGCAATTACGGATTCCACCAGGTGCGCGGATCGATCAGCGGCGGGCTGATCGACAATCTGCTCGCGGCGCGCCTCAGCGTCAGCGATACGCACCGCGACGGCTTCATCCGCAACATCACGACCGGCAAGAAGGTCCATGATTTCGACAATTTCAGCGCGCGCGGCCAGCTGCTGATCACGCCCACGCCGAACCTGACGGCGCGGATCATCGCCGATTACGGCAAGCAGGAGCAGAATTGCTGCATCGGCATCATCGCCGGCGTCATCACCAAATATGACAATGGCGCCGCGATCGCGAACAACTTCATCGATCGCGCGAACGGGGTGGGGTACACCCCCTTGCCCATCGCGCCGTTCGACCGCATCACCGACGCGGAAGCGCATTTCCAGGCCAATATGAACACCTGGGGCGTTTCCGGCCAGGCCAACTGGGATGCCGGGCCCGTCACGCTGACATCCGTTACCGCGTGGCGGCGATGGAACTGGTACCCGGCAAACGACAGCGATGCGACTGCAGTGCCGGCCAATCTCAAGAACCAGCAGCAGAACAACCAGCGCCAGTTCAGCCAGGAAGTCCGCCTCGCCTCGAACGGCCGCAACACGATCGACTATGTCGTCGGCGGCTATTATTTCTACCAGATCATCCGCGGCTACGGCGCCGCCGCCTATGGCTCGGCCGCGGCCAAATGGCTGTTTCCTGCGCAGAACCAGGTCGTCGCCAACGCCGCGGTCAACGGCTTCGAATCGCGCTCGCAATCGACGCCAGCCACCCACAGCTACGCGCTGTTCGGCCAGACCGTCTGGCACATCTCCGACGCGCTGAGCCTGACCACCGGGCTGCGTTTCACCCATGAGAAAAAGGCCGGCGGCTTCGCCCAGCAGCAAGTGGCAGGGCTCTCGCTGGACGGGCTGAACGCGGATCAGCAGAAAGCTGCGATAGCGATCCGCACCCAGCTCAACCCGGTCGTCGCCTATACCGCCAAGACCAGCGACGACAGCCTGTCCGGGCTGGCGACGCTGAGCTGGAAGGCAACCGACGACGTGCTGCTCTATGCGAGCTATGCGCGGGGCAACAAATCCGGCGGGCTAAACCTGTCCAACCTGCCGGCCGGGATCAGCGCGGTGATCGCACCGGAAAAGGTCGACAATTACGAGCTCGGCGTGAAGAGCCAGTTCTTCGGCCGCGCCGTGACGCTGAATGCCGCGGCGTTCTGGACCGATGTCGCCAATTACCAGACGGCGATCACCGAGCAGATCGTCGGCACCACCAATTTCCGCAACTACATCACCAACATCCCGCTGGCCCGATCGCGCGGCATCGAAGCGGATGCGGTGTGGGCGGTGAGCGACCGGATCAGCCTGAACCTGTCCGGCGCCTATACCGACGCCTATTATGTCGATTACCGCAACGGGCCGACCCCGGTCGAGGCGCTGAACCCGACCCAACAGCGGCCTGGCGGCTCTCCCTCATCCGACCTGTCCGGCAAGCCGCTCGCGGGCGTGCCGAAATGGACCTTCACCGGCGGCGCCGACGTGACTCAGCCGGTGGGCGAGCGGACCGCGCTGTACGGCCATATCGATTACAGCTGGCGATCGTCCTTCTACACCGCGGTCAGCGACAGCCGCTTCACGCTCGTACCGAATTACGGGATCGGCAACGCCCGCGTCGGGATCAAGCTCGACGATGGCCGCTACGACCTGTCAGTCTGGGCGAAGAACCTGTTCGACAAGGATTATTTCCAGACTTTGTCCATCGCCGCGACCGGGCTGATCACCGCCAATCTCGGCGATCCGCGCACCGTCGGCGCGACCTTCCGGGTGAGGATCTAGGACATGGCGACGCTTGCCCTCGATTTCCCGACACCGGTCGCGGAGCAGACGGCAGCGCCATCCGGCCGTCCGCCTGCGGGACGGCTGATCGGCTTCGCCTCGATCGCGGTGCCGATCGCCGCGGCGGGCCTGCCGCTGTCGATCTTCGTACCGCAGCTCTATGCGACGCATTACGGCATTTCGCTGGCGACGATCGGCTTCATCTTCCTGCTCGGCCGGTTGTGGGATGTGGCGTCCGACCCGATCGTCGGGGTGCTGAGCGACCGCACGCGGACCCGCTTCGGCCGCCGGCGCCCGTGGATCGCGGCCGGCGGCGTGCTGTTCGGCCTGGGATCGACCCTTTTGTTCTTCCCGCCCGCCGCCCTGGTCGGGCCGCTCTATCTCGGGCTGGTCCTGTTCGTCTTCTATCTCGGCTGGACGATGATCGAGATTCCCTTCTCCGCCTGGGCCGGGGAGATCGACCGCGATTATCACGGGCGCACCCGGGTGGTGACCTATCAGCTCACGTTGCGCTCGATCGGGCTGCTGCTGGTGCTCGTGCTGCCGACGCTGCTCGACCAGATCCGGCCGGGCGACGGCGGGCTGAAGCTGCAGGTGGTCGGCGGCTTCATCATCGCGAGCCTGATCCCAGCGCTGTTCGCCAGCCTGCTCGCCTTTCGCGAACCGCCGCTGCCGGCGGTCCCGCCGGCCCGGGCCGGCTTCTGGCGCACGACGCGGCTGATCTTCGCCGACGGGCTGCTGCTGCGCGTGCTTGCCTCGGACGTCGCCGTGACGGCGGGACAAAGCATCCGCGCCGGGCTGATCGTGTTCTTCGCGGTCTATTATATGGGCCTGCCCGCCTGGGCGAGCGGCCTGTACCTGCTGCAGTTCGTGTTCGGCGTGCTGGCCGGGCCGATCTGGCTCAGGATCGGGTACCGGCTCGGCAAGCGCGAGACGGCGATCGCCGGCGAGCTGACTCAGGCAGCGATCAACACCGCGCTGATCCTGGTCTTTCCCGGCATGCTCGGCCTGCTGATCGTGCTGACCGCGGCGCAGGGGCTGAGCCAGGGATCGGGCAATCTGATGCTGCGCGCGATGGTCGGCGATGTCGCCGACGCACACCGCGTGAGGACGGGGCATGACCGCACCGGCCTGTTCTATTCGGTGTTCAGCCTGTCCGCGAAGCTCGGCCCGGCGATCGGCATCGGCATCGCCCTGCCGCTGGTCGCGTGGTTCGGCTTCGACCCCAAGGGCGCCAGCGCGCCGGGATCGCTCGAAGCGCTGAAATACGTCTTCGCGTTCGGTCCAGCGATCGCCCACATCATCGCCGCCGCGATCATCTGGCGCTTCCCGCTCGACCGCGCCGCGCATGACGAAGTCCGCCGCGCGCTCGACGCCGCCGAGCCATCCACCGCCACGAACGCCTGAAGGAGGGAAATGCCATGACTGCCCTGATCCATCATTTCGACAATGTCGCCGACGCCGACAGCCCGCTGGAGATCGTGCCGGTCGGGGGCCGGATCGGCGCCGAGATCCGCGGCGTGCGGCTCGGCGGCGATCTCGACGATGCCGTCGTCGCGGCGGTCCGCGCCGCGCTGGTGCGGCACAAGGTGATCTTCTTTCGCGACCAGGCGCATCTCGACGACGACTCGCACGAGGCCTTTGCCGCGCGATTGGGCGAACCGCTGGCCCATCCGACCGTGCCGGTCGCGCAAGGATCGCGCTTCCTGCTCGAGCTGAATTCCAAGGAAGGCGAAGCGGCATCGGCCTGGCATACCGACATCACCTTCCTGCCGGCTTTCCCGTCGGCATCCGTGCTGCGCGCGCTGATCATCCCGCCGGCCGGCGGCGACACTTTATGGGCGAACGGCGCGACGGCCTATGCCGATCTGCCGGCGCCGCTCAAGGCCCTGGCCGAGCAGCTGCGCGCCGTGCACACCAATGCCTTCGACTATGCCGCGAGCCGGCCGGAAGCGACGGCCGAGCAGGTGAAGCGGCACCGCGACGTGTTCGCCTCGACCACCTACGAGACCGAGCATCCGGTGGTGCATATCCATCCCGAGACGCAGGAGCGCGTGTTGCTGCTCGGCAATTTCGTGAAGTCCTTCGTCGGGCTGAATCGCGACGATTTCGCCCGGCTGTTCGGCCTGCTGCAGGACCATATCACCAAGCCGGAGAACACGGTGCGCTGGCGCTGGTCGGTGGGCGACGTCGCGATCTGGGACAATCGCGCGACCCAGCACCGCGCGATCGCCGATTTCGGCAAGCAGCGCCGCCTGCTGCGCCGGGCTACGGTGGCCGGCTCCGTGCCGGTGGGCGTCGACGGCGGCGCGAGCCGGGTTGTGAAGCCCGAGCCGGAGCTGGTGGCGGCGGAGTAGAAATTTCCCTCTCCCAGCGGGAGAGGGACCGGTGAGGGGGGCATGCGCGAGTGTCGCGAACCTCACTCCCCCTCATCCGGCGCTTCGCGCCACCTTCTCCCACAGGGGGAGAAGGGAAGACGTGCATCACCTTTTCCAAGGTACCGACCATGAAACGCTATACCCTCCTCTCCGCCGCCATCGTCGCCATGGCCCCGCTGGTGCTGCTGCATGGCGGCACTGCGCCGGCGCCGCTCGACGCGGCCGAGCCGGCGGAGCCGCGGCCGAACATCCTCGTTATCGTCGCCGACGATCTCGGCTATTCCGATCTGGGGGCGTTCGGCGGGGAGATCAGCACGCCGAACCTCGATGCGATCGCCGCGCACGGGCTGAAGCTGACGGGTTTCCATGCCGCGCCGACCTGCTCCCCGACGCGGTCGATGCTGCTGAGCGGGACCGACAATCACCTCGCCGGCGTGGGCAACATGGCCGAACTGCTCGCACCGAACCAGCGGGGCCAGCGCGGTTATGAAGGGTATTTGCCGGGCGACATCGTCAGCCTGGCGGACCGGCTGCGCGACCTAGATTATGCGACGATCATGTCGGGCAAATGGCATCTCGGCACGCGCGCGGAGGACAGCCCGGCGCGCCACGGCTTCGACCAGAGCTTCGATCTCGCCCAGGGCGGCGGCAATCATTACGGGCTCGATCTCTCCAAGGCGCCGGGCGACCGGGGCACGACCTATTGGGAGAATGGCGCGCAATTGAGCACCCTGCCCGCCGGTTTCTATTCGTCCGACACCTATGCCACCAAGCTGATCGAGTTCCTCGGCAAGGCCGACAAGACCAAGCCGTTCTTCGCCTATCTGACCTTCACCGCGCCGCACTGGCCGCTGCAGGCGCCGGACGAGGATGTCGCGCGCTATCGCGGGAAATATGATGCCGGCTTCGAAGTGCTGCGCACGCAGCGGCTGGCGCGGCAGAAGAAGCTCGGGCTGATCCCGACCAATGTCGCGGCCCATCCGCTGGTGCTGAAGCCGGGCGCCGACTGGGCGAGCCTGACGCCGGAACAGAAACGCGAACAGGGCAGGGCGATGGAAATCTATGCCGCGATGGTCGACCGGATGGACCAGAATGTCGGCCGGGTGATCGCCCATCTGAAGGCGACCGGGCAATATGACAACACCATCATCCTGTTCACCGCCGATAACGGCGCCGAGGGGCTGGACGTGGCACGGGCGGAGATCCCGGGGCTGAGCGAGCGGGTGAAGGCGGCCGACAACAGCTTCGCCAATCTGGGCAAGCCGACTTCCTATATCGGCTATGGCCCGGGCTGGGCACAGGCGGCCACGGCACCGTCCTGGCTGTACAAGGGCCATGTCACCGAGGGCGGCACGCGCGTGGCCGCGTTCATCGACTGGCCCGGCGTGACCAAAAGCGGCGTTTCCGGCGCCTTCGGCACGGTGATGGACGTGGTGCCGACGCTGGTCGAGGCGGCCGGCGGCGAGTGGCGCGGCACCAGCTATGCCGGGCGTGCGGTGCAGCCGGTGCGCGGGCAGAGCTGGCTGCCCTATCTGACCGGCCGGGCCGAGCGCGTCCATGCCGCCGACGAGCTGGTCGGCAGCGAGCTGTTCGGCCGGCGGGCGATCCGCCAGGGCGACTGGAAGGCGGTCAATCTGGGCGATGGCTGGAAGCTGTTCGACGTGGCGCGCGACCCGGGCGAGACGCGCGACCTGGCGGGCCGCAACCCGAAGCGCGTCGCCGCGCTGACCGCGGCCTGGGATGCCTATGGCAAGCAGGTCGGCGTGATCATGCCGTCGACGCCGGTGGCGTTCCCATGAGCGACGAGCCTTATCGAGGACCGACATGAACGCGATTCCTCCCCATATCCCGAGTGGCGTGACGCCGATCGACAGCGTCGTTGCCGGCCTCGCGGCGGCGCGGCACGACTGGCGGGTCGCGCACCAGCGCCATGCCAATGCCGGCACGGCGCGCTTCCCGTCGCGGGTCGCGCTCGAATTCATGCTCGAGCATCTCGAAGCCGCGCTGTTTCCGCAGCGGCTCGGCCATTTCGAGGGCACGACCGAGGATGTGTTCGTCCGGCTGCGGCTCGACCAGGCGTTCGGGCTGCTCGCCGCCGAGATCGCGCGCGAACTGCGCTATTGGGAGGCGGAGACCGGCGACCGGTTCGAATGCGATCATGGCGAGACGATCGTGCGGCTGTTCGCGCTGGCGCTGCCCGAGATCCGCCGGCTGATCGACAGCGACGTCGCCGCCGCCTTCCAGGGCGATCCGGCCGCGCGCAGCGTCGACGAGATCCTGATCTGCTACCCGTGCGCGGTGGCGGTGATGTACCACAGGCTGGCGCATGTGCTGTTCGAGCTGGGCGCGCCGCTGGTCGCGCGCGTGATCTCCGAGATCGCCAACACCCGTACCGGGATCGACATCCATCCCGGCGCGACGATCGGGCCGAGCTTCTTCATCGATCATGGCACCGGCGTGGTGATCGGCGAGACCACGATCATCGGCGCGCGCGTGCGGCTGTACCAGCATGTCACGCTCGGCGCGCGCCGCCTGCCGCCGGAAGACGGGCACAGCGTGCGCGAGCGCTTCGCGCGGCACCCGATCGTCGAGGACGATGTGGTGATCTATGCCGGCGCCACGATCCTCGGCCGGGTGACGATCGGGCGCGGCGCGACGGTCGGCGGCAATGTGTGGGTGACCGAGGACGTCGCGCCGGGGGCGCTGGTGATGCAGCCGGCGGCCCTGTCCTTCGCCGCGGGCGAGGGGCCGGGGCTGTTTCCGGAGGGGTGAGAATCCCCTCCCCGTTCGGGCTGAGCTTGTCGAAGCCCTGCTCTTCCCTTGCGCGGAAGAAAGAACGGCCGTTGAGCTGCGCTCGCCCTTCGGGTCGACAAGCTCAGGGCGAACGGAGAGGGAGCGGTTTCCGGCGCGCTGCACCTATTGCGTAACCGCTCGCGAGAGCAGACATTCAAGCACGGAGAGGAGATCGCCATGGCGACCGCTTTGAACATCCAGACCGACCTGCAGGAGCGCGCTGCGTCCCGCGGGATCACGATCGCGCCGTCGACCCCGACGATCGGGGCCGAGCTGACCGGCATCGGCCTGAACCAGCCGCTCGACGACAGCGTCGCCGAGATCGTGCGCGAGGCGTGGTTGCGCCACAAGGTGATCTTCTTTCGCGACCAGGATGTGGATCATGAAAGCCATCTGCGGCTCGGCCGGCTGTTCGGCGAGCTCGAGGGCCATCCGGTGATCCCGCATGTCGAGGGCCACCCCGAGATCCTGCTGATCAAGGGCGTCGAAGGCGTGCAGCTGACGGCTGACACGGTCGCGCCGTTCAAGGCCTATAATAAGTGGCATACCGACGTAACGTTCCGGCAGCGGCCGTCGATCGCCTCCGTGCTGCGCGCCCGGCTGATCCCGCCGCTTGGCGGAGACACGATCTGGTCGGATGCGGCGGCGGCCTATGACGGGCTGCCCCAGCCAGTGAAGGAGCGCATCGCCAATCTGGACGCCGAGCACGACATCGTCGCGAGCTTCGGCGGACGGGTGAGCGAGGAGAAGCGCGCTCAGCTGGCGCGCGATTTCCCGGCGGTGACGCATCCGGTGGTGCGCACGCATACCGAGACGGGCGAGAAGATCCTCTACGTCAACTACACCTTCACGACGAAGATCCTGGGCATCCCCGAGGAGGAGAGCCGGGAGCTGCTGCGGCTGCTCTACGACCGGATCAAGGTGCCGGAATATCAGGTGCGGTTCCGCTGGACGCCCAATGCGATCGGCATCTGGGACAACCGATCCACCCAACATTATGCGGTGGGCGATTACTGGCCGGCCGACCGGGTGCTCGAGCGGGTGACGGTTTCCGGGGATGTGGTGAGTCGGTAGTTGCGATCGGGCTGCAGGAATCGCTAGATTGCCGCATGTTGATCGTCGCCATCGCGCTCGCGGCCCTGCAGGAGGCAGCATCGAAACCTGCCGGACCGCAACCCGCCCCGCAGGTGGAAAGCGATGCCGAGCCGATCGTCATCCTGTGCGATCCGCAGCATTTCCGTTTCTCGGTGAGCGCGAGCAACGCCGCCCGTTCGGCCGAAACCGGCTATCCCCGACGCACCGTGATCGATCCCGAGACGTTGTCGCAGGCCTTGCCCGGCTGGACCGGCCAGGCCGACATCCGCGGGCCGCTGATCCGCTACGTGCGCTGCGGGCCCTATAGCTTCAAGCTGCAGGGCGATGCCTATAATGCGAATGTTCAGGGCGAATCCGGCGCCTATCCCGGGTTCGCAGCGATGACCGTGATCCGGGGCAACCGGATCGTCTATCCGGAGACGGGCGAGCCGGTGCGCCTGGTGGAATGCGACCGCCTGCTGCCCCGCGCTCGCCCCTGCCCGACCGGCTACGCGATCCGGCTTGACGGCCACTATGACGCGCGGACGAAGACGCTCAACCTCAGCGAGACCAGTGCCTCCACGACCGACGACGATCCGGCGACGCGCCGGGTGACCGTGCGGCGCTTCTCAGTCGAGGAGGATCTGAGCCTGTGGCATCCCGACATGGACGATTGAGCGGCGCCTCATCCCGTCGCTGAGCCGGCCGTCCTGACGGGCTGGTGGAACGCGTAGAAGGTGAAATACAGGCCTGCCACGATGATCGGCACGCTCAGCGTCTGGCCCATGGTCAGGCCCCAGGACAGATGTTCGAGCCCGCGGTCCGGCTGGCGCACCTGTTCGAGCATGAAGCGGGCGCAGCCATAGAGCAGCAGGCCGGCGCCGAGCAGCCGCCCCGGCCGGTAGCGCGCGTCGGTGCGCCAGAACAGGAAGCCGAGCACCGCCATCATCAGCAGACCCTCGAGCCCGGCCTCGTAGAGCTGGCTCGGATGCCGCGGCAGATCGTCTCCGGCGCCGGGAAAGACCATGCCCCAGGGAAGCGACGTGGGCCGGCCCCACAGTTCACCATTCACGAAATTCGCCAGCCGCACCAGGACGAGGCCGAAGGGCGTGGCGCAGCCGATATAGTCGCACAGGCGCAGCAGGTTGACCGCGTGGCGCCGGGCGAACAGCCACAGCGCGACGACCAGGCCGATCAGGCCGCCATGGAAGGACATGCCGCCTTCCCATAGCTTCAGCACGTCGAGCGGGTGCGACCACAGCGCCGGCTGATAGAATAATGTGTAGCCGAGCCGGCCGCCGGCGATGACCCCGATCGCGACATAAGTGACGAGATCATCGACCTGCGCCGCGCGCATCGGCGCGCCCGGTTGTCGCACGAGCAGGCGCAGATACCACCAGCCCAGCAGCAGCATGGCGAGATAGCTGAGGCCGTACCAATGGACCGCGAGCGGGCCGAGATTGAACGCCACCGGCGACAGGCCGAGATCCGTCCAGTGAAGGGGTGTCGCAGCCATGGGTCTCCGCTTTCGCCGGCGGCGTTCCTAGCCGATCGGCCGAGCGGTGGCGAGACGGCCGGCGGCGGCGGCGACGGAGCTGTGGGGGGCCAGTCTGGCCAAGATTCATGCAGGGCACTGTTCCCCGGCGAAGGCCGGGGCCCAGTTGGGAAGGTCGTAATAACGAGGCGCAGCGCTTCGCCACGCTCGTCCCCCAACTGGGCCCCGGCCTTCGCCGGGGAGCAGAAGGAGCGGCGAGTATCTGTAGGGACGCCCAGGCCGCGCTCGCCCTGGCCTGCCGTTTTTGACGATCCGGGGCGGCCGTCGCTACGGTGCCGATCGCCACTGTCGGCACAGAGGAGCAGCGATGTTCGTTCCCATCCCCGTGCTGATCGCGATCGGGGTCGCGTTCCTGATACTTCTGCTCTGGGCGCTGCGCTCGTCGCGCGGGCGCGATCCGTTGATGGGGGGCGGGCAGGCGCCGCATTATCGGCCGGCGCCCGTGGTGCAGAAGGTATCGCTGGCGGCGCCCGTCGCCTTGCCGCCGGAGGTGGAGGCGCAGGTTCGCGCGCTGCTTGCTGCCGGGCGCAAGATCGAGGCGATCAAGCTGGCGCGGGATGTGACGCATCTGGGGCTGAAGGACAGCAAGGATCTGGTGGAGTCGATGGAGTGACGGATGATTCCATCACCCCTTCCCGTTCGGGCTGAGCTTGTCGGGCCGAAGGCGGCCGCAGGTCAACCCTTGCTCTTCTCTTCCACGCAGGAAAGAACAGCCGTTGAGCTACGCTCGCCCTTCGGGTCGACAAGCTCAGGGCGAACGGAATGTGGTGGTATCCGCCGCCCGGCTCAGCGTTTCGTCACCTCGGTTATAACCGCCTGCGCCTTGCCGATCGCGGCCGCGGTGGTGAGCTTGCCGGCCTGGATCTCGTCGGCAAAGCCCATCAGCCGTTCGCCCGAGGCCGATCCGGTCTCCGCCACTTCGGCGACCGACACGCCCTTGTCGCGGGCGATCGCTGCGTCCCACGCGGTGCGGACGGCGGCCCAATACTCCTTCGTCGCGGCCCAATAGGCGTCGCCGGCCTTCACGTCGTAGGCATCGTCCTTCGCATAGGTGTTGAGCACCGATTCCTGGACGAAGGGCACGATCTTGCCGTCGACCGGGCCCATCTTGATATTGTCCTGCCAGTGAATCCAGCCGGCCGGCGAGGGCGAGTGGCGGTTGATGCCGAGATAGCGATCGTAGCGCGGGTGGCGCACCGCATCGCGCCGGGCGAGAGGGCGCACCGTCCAGTTGCTGCGCCAGCGCCGCACGCCGCCGTCATCGGTCCATTCGCCCCAGCCGCCATAGCGCGGGGAATCGTCCGTCTGCCACACCGTCTGCGACCAGCGGCCCTTGCGCATCCGTTCCGGCACGGCCTCCTCGTTCCAGCGGCCGTTGCCGGCATAGACGAGCACGGCGGCTGGCTCGAAATTCCAGTCCTGCCGCCAGTGCTTGATCACCATCGTCTTGCCCTCGCTGGTGACGACCAGCAGATGTTGCAGCACGATGTGGCGGCCGCTGTCCTCGACCACGCGGACGCTTTCGTGCCCGCCCGAGATCTTGGCCGGGATCGGGGTGTAATCGGCGCGCCACGACGTGGTCTCGCGCATGTCGAAGGTGACCTTGTAATTGCCGGCCATGGCAAGGATCGCGGCGCGATCGGCATCGAAGGCAGCTTTTTCATCGACGGCCGTGCGGGCGGCGACGGGGCCGTCGGCCAAAGCGGGCGCCGCGAGCGGAAGGGTGAGCAGGCCGGCGGCAAGGGCGAGGCGGAAAGAGATGTTCATGAGCATCGGCTCCTTTTCACGATATCCCGTTTGCGGGAGAGGAAGGTCAGAATTTCGCGGTGAGCGACACGCTCGCGTTGCGGCCGGGCTGGGTATAGGCGTCCTTGACCGTGGAGCTGTCGGCGAGACCGCGTACGTCGCTCCACCAGGCATATTTCTTGTCGAAGATGTTGAAGATGCCGGCGCGCAGGGTCACGACATCGCCAAGCCGGACATAGGCGGTGGCATCGAGGATGGTGAAGCCGCCGGGGCGGAAGCAGCCCCCCACGCCGGTGCATATGCTGGCCTCGCCGGTGGTGCCGACATAGGTCGTCGCGGACAGGGATTTTTGCGCGGCATGCGTGGCGATGAGCTGTCCGCCGAACCGGCGATCGGCCGCATCATAGCCGATGCCGGCGACCAGCTTGACCGGATCGATCGTCGACAATGGCGACTTCACCCCGCCGGTGCCGGTAACCGTTCCCTTGGCATAGCTGGCCGCGAGCCTGCCGGTGAAGCCGCCGCTGCTTGCCTCGAGCTTGCCCTCGACCCCCTCGATCTTCACGCGGTTGAGGTTGATGAACTGGAACACGGCCGGATTGGCCGGGGTGAAGCTGCCGCTCACCACTTCCTGGCTGATGAAATCCTTGTAGCGTCCGGTGAAGCCGGCGATTTCGGCATTGATCGGGCCGGTGGCGACCTTGACACCGCCTTCCCAGGTCTCGCTCGTTTCCGGGCGCAGATCGGGGTTGGGAATCGACGTATAGCCTTGCCCCAGATTCTGGAAGAACTGGTTGACCTGAGTCGGTGACGGCGCCTTGAAACCGCGCGCGTAGTTGGCGAACAGGCGCACGCCCTCCACCGGCCGCGCCACCAATCCCAATTTGGGCGACAGGTGCGAGTCGCTCTGCTTCGCCGCGGCAAAGCCGGGCAACAAAGGATCGGTCTTCGGATTGAGGCTGTAATGATCGAAGCGCAGCGCCGGAAACAGCGTGACCATTCCGTCCGCGATGCCGATCTCGTCGGAGATGTAACCGCCGGCCAGCGTGTAATCCGTCACCGGGAAGGCGCGCGTCGGGAAGACGTCCGGCGCGGTCGGCACGGTGCCGTCGCGCAGGCCCTTTTGCCGGGTGACGCTGACATCGCCGCCATAGACGAGCTTGTGCGTCAGCGCGCCAGTGGCGAAATCGCTGCGCAGCTCGGCGCTGGCGCCGTAAACGCGGTTCTCGAAGGTGTTGAGCCGGGTGCGATCGGCGGAGATGTTGCGGTCCTCGGCGGTGAACTGGCGGTTCTCGCCATCCTGGTACCAGGCAGTGAGCTGGGCCGACTCGATCAGGCCGGTGCCGGTGTAGCGCCAGTCGAGCGCGACGCGGTCGCGCCGGGTGCGGTCGCGCGCCGTCAGGCCGATCACGCCGTTCGCGGGGATCGTCACTGCGTTGGAGATGCCGCTCAGCACATTGGTGCTGACCCTGCCGTCGAGATGATCATAGGTCAGCCGGATGCGGTTGGCGTCGTCCGGCGCGAAGACGATCTTGGCGAGCACGGCGTTGGAGCGCGTGTCCTGCGGGTTGGGCGCGGTGCGGCTGGCGTTGGGGGATTCGTTGCTGCCCTTGTTGTCCAGTTCGTGCCCGTCGCGGCGGGTATAGGCGACCATGCCGGACCATGCGCCGGACTCGCCTGCGACGATGCCGGTCTCCGAGAACTGGTCGTCGGCCGAATCATAGCCGGCGCGGACGATGCCCCCCACGCTCTTGCCGCCGACCAGGAAATCGCGCGGATCGCTGGTGACGAAGCTGACCGCGCCGGCCAGCCCGTCGCTGCCATAGAGCGCCGAGGCCGGGCCGCGCAGAATCTCGACCGACTTGATCGTGCCGAGATCGACATAGTCGCCGCGTCCGGCCGACTGAGCGCCGAATTCGAAGCCGTCGGGCACGCGCACGCCGTCCACCTGGATGAGCACGCGATTGCCCTCCAGCCCGCGGATGTTGAAGCCGGCATTGCCGTCACGCCCGGTGACGCCCTGCGCCGCACCGAAGCGGGTCGGCGCGCGGCGCACGCTGATGCCGGGTTCGAAGCGGACGAGATCCTTCACGTCAGTCGCGAGCTGATCGGCGATCGTCTCGGCGTCGATCACGGTGACGGTGGCGGGCGCGTCGGAGATCAGCACCGGCGTTCGCGTGGCGGTGACCGTGACGAGATCGCGGTCCTCATCGGCCGGGGGCGTGTCGGCGGCCAGGGCCGGGCTGGCGGCGAGCGCGCAGGCGAGGGCGGTGGCGGACGCGCGCAAGGCGATGCGGCGGCGTGCGGCCAGCGGCGATGGTTGACGATCGATCATGTAACCCCCGAGTCAATGTAATGCTAATGCGAGTGATTCGCGTTTGCATTGGCTAGACTTGGGGTTTCGGCGTGTCAATCGGTGCGGCCGTGGTTGTATCGCCCGCTGTCGCGGATCGCGGCTGAGCGCGCTGGGTGCATGGGATATTCAGGAGTGGAGCCAGCTATCGGCTCGGCGGCCTCCGCGATGACCGACGACGAGCTACGTGGCTCGCGCGAATCTCGGTTGGCTGTACTCCTCCCGTTCGCCCTGAGCTTGTCGAAGGGCCGTTCTTTCTTCCGCGCAGGAGAAGAACAGGGCTTCGACAAGCTCAGCCCGAACGGGGTTAGGAGCGTCTACCAAAATCGAAAAAGCGCTATGGCGCCGCGGGGCAATAGCTCTGCAGGAAGTCGGGATGGCCCGGCAGGCCGGCGACGGCAGTGGCGATGTTCGTCCGCAGACCGGCCAGCGCCTGGGCCAGATCCTGATCCGTCATCAGTGCGGGGACGCGGTGGTGGCCGCGCGGCTGAAGCCGCTGGCCCTGCAGCACCTGCACCCAGGAATCGACGCGGAACAGCTCCTCCTGCGCCTGATAGGCCATGCCGGTTTCGCGGAAGAGCGCGATGCGCTGCGCCAGCGAATCCGGGATCTCCATCGTGCGGCAGCGGCGCCAGAAGCCGGAATCGTCGCGTTCGGTCTGGTGATAATGCAGGATGATGAAATCGCGGATTCCTTCGAATTCCGTGCGCGATTTGCGGTTGAAGCGTTCGATCAGCGCATCGTGAAAACCGTCGAACGGGAAATCCTCGATCAGCCGCGTCACCGCGACCTTCATCAAGTGGATGCTGGTCGATTCGAGCGGTTCGATGAAGCCGCCGGCCAGGCCGAGGGCGACGCAGTTGCGGTTCCATGCCTTGCGCCGGGTGCCGGTGCGGAAGCGCAACAGCCAGGGTTCGGTCAGCGGCTCGCCGTCGATATCGGCCAGCAGCTTGGCATGCGCTTCGTCGGCCGACATGAAATCGCTGTTGAAGACCACGCCATTGCCTTCGCGGTGCTGCAGCGGGATGCGCCAGCGCCAGCCGGCCTCGTGCGCGATCGCCGCCGTATAAGGCTCGGGCGGGGCGACCGAGCGCGACTGGACCGCGACGGCGCTGTTGGTGCTGATCCACTGGCCCCAATCCTCGAAGCCCGTCTCGAGCGCCTGCTCGATCAGCAGCGCGCGAAAACCGGTGCAATCGAGGAACAGGTCGCCTTCGACGCGCTGACCCGATTCAAGCACGAGCGCGGCGATGGAGCCGCTTTCCGGATCGAGCTCGACCTGCTGGATCTTGCCCTCGACCCGCTTGACCCCGGCCGGCTCGGCCAGGCTGCGCAGGAAGCGAGCGTAGCGCGAGGCGTCGATGTGATAGGCATAGTTGAGCGGCGGCTGGCTTTCGGTGGAACAGCGGTTCGCCTCCCCCGCCTGCAGTTCGAAATAATAGTCCGCCAGATCCCCGCCGAAACCGCGGGATTTTGCGCTGAGCCAGAAATGGTGGAAATCCGCCATCCAGTTGGGCCGCTTGCCGGTCGTACCGAAGGAATGGATGTAGCGATCGCCGATCTCGCCCCAGTTCCGGAACTCGATGCCCAGCTTGAACGTCGCCTGGGTGGCGCTCATGAACGCGCGCTCGTTGATGCCCATGAGATCGTGGAAGGTCCGCGAGGTCGGCACGGTCGATTCGCCGACGCCGACGGTGGCGATCTCGTCCGATTCGATCAGGGTGATGTCGAGCAATGGGCCGAGATGCCGCACCAGCGCGGTGGCGGCCACCCAGCCGGCGGTGCCGCCGCCGGCCACCACGACTCGCCTGACAACCTGCTCGCCCGTGTGGATATCCGTCATGCTTCCCCGCCCGATCGCTGATATTTGTCCAACGCAGGCCATTGATCGCCCAGCGGGCGCGCGAAGGCAATGCGCGAAGCGCCGGACTGGAAAAATGGCAGTGCGTGCCCAATATTTTAGCCGCAGCGCGGGGCAGCGATGACGCCATGACGGCGGCGCCCGGCAGCCAAGTCCCGGAGGGTACTGGACCTTTCCGTAAAACACGCTATATACCGATCGGTATGGAACAATTGATTGCCCCATCGCCCACCAAGGGCAGGCCGCGGGAGTTCTGCGTCGACATGGCGCTGGCCGCCGCGTTGCGCGTCTTCTGGCAGCACGGTTATGAAGGCGCGTCGATGGCCGAGCTGACCGCCGAGATGGGGATCACCAAGCCAAGCCTCTACGCCGCGTTCGGCAACAAGGAGCAGCTGTTCCACAAGGCGCTCGATCTCTACGAGCGCGAGAAGCTGGAATATATGCGCACTGCGGTCGATGCACCGACGGCACGCGGCGTCGCTGAAAAACTGCTGTGGGGCGCGCTCGAAATCCAGATGAGTTCGTGCGATCCGCGCGGCTGTCTCGGCGTCATCAGCACGACGGCCTGCGGGGCCGAAGCCGAATCGATCAAGGCCGAAGTGGTCAAGCGCCGTGCCTCGTCCGAGCAGGCGCTGATCGAACGCTTCGAACGCGCCAAGGCCGAGGGCGACCTGCCCGACGGGCTCGAGCCCGAAGCGTTGGTGCGGTATCTGTTCGCCCTGATGCAGGGCATGTCGGTCCAGGCCGGTTCCGGCGCGACCTTCGAGCAGATGAAGCAGCTGGTGTCCACCAGCCTTTCGGTATGGCCGACGCGCTGAGCGCCGGCGGTTTCCGCCCGTCTCGCATCCTATCAAATCCTTGTTGAACGCCGGCTGAAAATAAAATATACCTGCCGGTACACAAAGTAGTTGACGCACCGCAGCACAGCGTTATATACCGCTCGGTATGGAATGTGGGACTCCCGAGTGAGCCCCGCCAACCGGCGAGGGAAACGCCTATGATCGTGGCAAAGGGCTGAACTACCGCGGCACGCTTTCGGGCATGGCGCACTCCACAGAATTTTCGAACGGCAAGCTCAGGACAGATCAGTCCTGCGCGGGGCCGTTCTCGTCTCAAGGCCAGGCACTGACGCGGAACATCCGGTTCCTGCGAGGATGTCGTGCGGCCGAAGCAAAAGGGATTTCCACATGGCCTATCTCGACATCGACAACATGTTCGCCGCCCCCGTCCGCAGCCGCGCTGCCGATACCGCGGTCCCGACCGAGACCGGTTTCTCGGCGCTCGAGTGGAGCGTGATCGCGGTTTCGCGCCGCGATCGCCTCGCCAGCCTGCGCGATCCGGGCCGGATCTCGCGTGCACTGGGCGGGGTGTTCGGCATCGGCGCTGCCTCGCGCCTGGCCGACAGCAAGCTCGAGGCGCTGCGGCGGCTCGCCGTCCATGCATGGCGGCGCGGCTATGCGCTGCCCCAGGCCGAGATCGACCAGTTCGTCGAGGCCGGCTTCACCATCGAGCAGGCCGAGACCCTGGTGGCAAGCGTCACCGGCGACCGGGTCGGGCTCGTCCAGATTTACGCCAATCCGAGGATCGCCGCATGAACATGATCACCCCCATCGAAAGCGAAAGCGAAAGCGCATCGGCCAGCCCGATGCGCGATCGTTTCAAGCGCATGTCGCGCACGCGCCGTGCCGCCATCGTCCTCATCCCTCTCGCGCTGGTCGCGGCGGCGGGCACCAAGCTCGCCGATACGTCCCCGGCCGTTGCCGCCGCGCCACCCCCGCCGGCGGTAACGGTCGCGGCACCTCTGGTGCGCGAAGTCAGCGAGTGGGACGATTATGTCGGCCGCTTCGCGCCCAGCCGCACGGTCGAGATCCGGCCGCGCGTCGCCGGCGAAGTGACCGGCATCCACTTCCGCGACGGCGAGATCGTGCAGAAGGGCCAGCTGCTCTTCAGCATCGATCCGCGCCCGTTCGCGGCGGCGCTGGCCGAAGCACGCGCCAACGCGGCGAGCGCTCGTAGCGCACTCGCGCTGGCGCACGCCGATCTCGGCCGCGCCACCCGACTGATCGCTGACGAAGCGGTGTCCGCCGGTGAAGTCGATTCGCTGCGGGCCCGCGTCCAGGCAGCGCAGGCAGCGGTCGCAGCGGCTGATGCCCGGCTGCGGGCGCGCGCGCTCGATGTCGAGTTCACTCAGGTTCGCGCACCGATCGCCGGGCGTATCTCGGACCGGCGCGTCGATGCCGGCAACCAGGTCGCCGGCGGCGAAGGCACGGCCGGCACTGTGCTGACCACGATCAACGCACTCGACCCGATTTACTTCACCTTCGACGGATCGGAGGCGCTGTACCTGAAGACGCAGCGCGCGCGGCAGCCCGGCGCCGAGCCGGCCGCGGTCGAGATCCAGCTGCAGGACGAGACCGAGCATCGCTGGAAGGGCCGCCTGGACTTCACCGACAACGGCCTGGACCAGCGCAGCGGCACGATCCGCGGCCGTGCGGTCCTGTCCAATCCTGGGTATTTCCTGACGCCCGGCATGTTCGGCAACATGCGGCTGGCGAGCGGCGGCAAGGCATCCGCCCTGCTGGTGCCGGATACGGCGATCCAGACCGACCAGGCGCGCAAGATCGTGCTGACGGTCGACGCGCAGAACCAGGTCTCGGCCAAGCCGGTCGAGCTTGGCCCGGTGGTCGACGGTTTGCGCATCGTGCGCTCCGGCCTCAGCCCGAAGGACCGGGTGATCATCGCCGGCAACCAGATGGCGATGCCCGGCGCCAAGGTCTCGCCCAAGGCGGGCCGCATCGCCGCGGCCGCGGCGCCGTCAGCCGCACCGGCGGTGTCGCTGCCGGTCGCCGGCGAGGCGACCATCGCGAACTGACATGACGACCCCTCCCCGTTCGGGCTGAGCGCGTCGAAGCCCCGTTCTTGTCTTTCGATCGTCGAAAGGAAGAACGGCCCTTCGACAAGCTCAGGGCGAACGGAGCGGTTTGCTCTTCTTTTTCGAGGACGAAATCCATGCGCTTCTCGCGCTTTTTCATCACGCGGCCGATCTTCGCCGCGGTGATCGCGGTCGTCATCACGCTCGTCGGAGCGATCGCCTACATGACCCTGCCGGTGTCGCAATATCCCGACATCGTGCCGCCGACCGTGACCGTCAGCGCCGCCTATCCGGGCGCCTCGGCGGAGACGGTGGCGGAGACCGTCGCCGCGCCGATCGAGCAGGAGATCAACGGCGTCGACAACATGCTGTACCAGTCGTCGCAATCGACCGGTGACGGCAAGCTCGTCATCACCGTCACCTTCAAGCAGGGCACCGATCTGGATGCCGCGCAGGTGCTGGTGCAGAACCGCGTCGCCATCGCGGTGCCGCGCCTGCCCGAAGAAGTGCAGCGGCTCGGCATCGTGACGCGCAAGACCTCGCCCGACTTCCTGATGGTGGTCAACCTGATCTCGCCCGACGATTCGCTCGATCGCGGCTATATCTCCAACTATGCGCTCACTCAGGTGCGCGACCGCCTCAGCCGCATCGACGGCGTGGGCGACGTGCAGCTGTTCGGTTCGCGCGACTATTCGATGCGCGTCTGGATCGATCCGGGCCGCGCCGCCGCGCTCGACCTGACCGCCGGCGAGATCGTCGCGGCGCTCCGCGCGCAGAACGTTCAGGTCGCGGCCGGCACGCTAGGCCAGCCGCCTTATGCCAATGGCAATGCCTTCCAGCTCAACGTCGAGACGCAGGGCCGCCTGACGGATCCCAAGCAGTTCGCCGATGTGGTGATCCGCACCGATCCCGATGGCCGCCAGGTCAAGGTGGCGGACGTCGCCCGGGTCGAGCTCGGCGCGCAGGATTATGGCAGCAACACCTATCTCTCGGGCAAGCCGACCGTGATCGTCGCGGTGTTCCAGCGCCCCGGCTCCAACGCGCTCGCCGCGGCGGAGGGTGTCGCCGCCGAGATGAAGTCGATGTCGGCGCGCTTCCCCAAGGGCCTCGAATACAAGGTCATCTACAACCCGACCGAGTTCATCGCCCAGTCGATCGACGCGGTGAAGCACACGCTGTTCGAGGCGATCGTGCTGGTCGTGCTCGTCATCCTGGTCTTCCTCCAGAAATGGCGCGCGGCGATCATTCCGGTCGTGGCCATCCCGGTCTCGCTGATCGGAACCTTCGCGGTGCTCGCCGCCTTCGGCTATTCGCTCAACAACCTTTCGCTGTTCGGTCTGGTGCTGGCGATCGGCGTGGTCGTCGATGACGCCATCGTCGTCGTCGAGAATGTCGAGCGCAACCTCGAACGCGGGCTCTCCCCGCTGGAGGCGGCGCGGACGTCGATGGACGAAGTGTCGGGCGCGCTCGTCGCGATCGTGCTGGTGCTCTGCGCGGTGTTCGTGCCGACGGTGTTCCTCACCGGCCTGTCGGGCGCCTTCTACCGCCAGTTCGCCGTGACCATCTCGACCGCGACGATCATCTCGCTCGTCCTGTCGCTTACGCTGTCGCCCGCGCTCGCCGCGCTGCTGCTGCGCCATCAGGAGGATACCGGCCAGGGCAACCGCGTGCAGCGGGCGATCCGCCGTGCCGGTGACGCGTTCAACCGCGGCTTCGAGCGGATGAGCGTCGGTTATGCCAGCCTCACCCGCAAGCTGGTCAATGCGCCGAAGAAGATGATGTTCGCTTATGCCGGCCTCATCGCGCTTACCGGCGGGGTGTTCTGGATCACGCCGACCGGCTTCGTGCCGGCGCAGGACCAGGGTTACTTCCTGACCGTGATCCAGCTGCCGCCGGGCTCCTCGATCGAGCGGACCGACGCGGTGATGCGCAAGGTCGCGGCCAAGATCCTGCCGCTCAAGGGCATCAAGGGCTCGGTCATGCTGGCCGGCTTCGACGGCCCGTCGCAGACGCTCGCGCCGAACTCCGCCGCGGCCTATTTCCCGCTGCAAAGCTTCGAGGAGCGCCAGAAGCTCGGCGTCACCTTTGCCGGGATCATGGACGAAGCCCGCAAGGCGACCGCCGATGTGGATGAGGCGCGGCTGCTGATCGTGCCGCCGCCGCTGATCCAGGGCATCGGCTCGGCCGGCGGCTATCGCATGATGGTGCAGGATACCGAGGGCCGCGGCTATGCGGATCTCGGCAAGGTCTCCTATGATCTGATCGGCAAGGCCAACCAGACGAGCGGCCTCGCGCAGATCTACACCTTCTTCGAAACCGCCACGCCGCGCATCTTCACCGATGTCGACCGGACCAAGGCGAACATGCTCGGCGTACCGCCGGAGCGAGTGTTCGAGGCGCTGCAGGTCTATCTCGGATCGGCGTTCGTGAACGACTTCAACCTGCTCGGGCGCACCTACCGCGTCACCGCACAGGCCGATGCACCGTTCCGCAACACGACCGCGGACATCGCTAACCTGAAGACGCGGTCCAACTCGGGCCAGATGGTGCCGATCGGCTCGGTCGCGACGTTCCAGGACAAGACCGGTCCGTACCGCGTCGTCCGCTACAACCTCTTCCCCGCGGTCGAGGTGGATGGCGACACCGCGCCGGGATTCTCCTCGGGCCAGTCGCTGGTGACGATGGAGAAGCTCGCCGACTCCACGTTGCCCGCCGGCTATTCCCATGAGTGGACGGGCATCGCCTATCAGCAAAAGGCGGCCGGCAGCACGGCCGGGCTCGTCTTCCTGATGGCGGTGGTGTTCGTCTTCCTGGTGCTGGCGGCGCAATATGAGAGCGTCACCTTGCCGCTGGCGATCGTGCTGATCGTGCCGATGTGTCTGCTCGCGGCGATGACCGGCGTGAACCTGCGGGGGATGGACAATAACGTCCTGACCCAGATCGGCCTGGTGGTGCTGATTGCGCTGGCCGCGAAGAACGCGATCCTCGTGGTCGAGTTCGCCAAGCAGGCCGAGGAACAGGACGGGCTGTCGCCGATCGAGGCGGCAGTGCGGGCAGCGCAGACTCGCCTGCGGCCGATCCTGATGACCAGCTTCGCCTTCATCCTCGGCACGGTGCCGCTGGTGATCGCGACGGGGGCCGGCGCCGAGCTGCGCCAGGCGCTGGGCACCGCGGTGTTCTTCGGGATGATCGGCGTCACCGGCTTCGGCCTGTTGTTCACCCCGACCTTCTATGTCGTCTGCCGGGCGCTCGCGATGCGGTTCACCCGCCGTCGCGAGCGTGACTACCCGGCGACCCTCCAGCCTGCCGAATAGGTCAAGCCATGAAACAGATCCTGCTCGCTTCAATCTCAGCACTGGCGCTGTCCGCCTGCGCCGCCGGGCCCGACTTCGTCGCGCCGGTGGCACCGCCCAAATCGGCCGGGGCGTTCATCGGCACGGCCAGCCCGGCCGTGTCGACCGCCCAGGCCGATGATCGCTGGTGGCAGCTCTACCGCGATCCCACCCTCGACCAGCTCGTCGCCGACGCGCTGGCCGCGAACACCGACATCCGCGTCGCGGTGGCGCGGCTCGAACGGGCCCGCGCCAGCCTGCGCGGCGTGCGCTCCGACCGGCTGCCCCAGACGACGATCGGCGCAAGCGGCGACTACGGCCGCACGCCCGACAGCCAGCGCCTGCCGGGCAGCAAGGCAGAGGGCGATTCCTATGATGTCGGCCTGAGCATTGCGTATGAAGTCGATCTCGCCGGCCGCGTCCGCCGCAATATCGAGGCAGCGCGCGGCGACGTCCGCGCGGCGGATGCCGATGCTGATGCAGTGCGGGTCGCGGTGGTTGCCGCGACGACCCGCGCCTATGTCGATGCCGCTTCCTCGGCGGAACGGCTCGACGTGGCCAAGCGCATCGTCGAGCTGCTCGACAAATCGGCGACGCTGACCGGCAAGCGGGTCGAGGCTGGCCGTGCGGCCAAGCTCGACCTGGTCCGCATCCAGACGCTGCGCGACCAGCGCGCCGCCCTCGTCCCGGCGATCGAGGCGCAGCGCCAGGCGGCCTTGTTCCGCCTCGCCACGCTCACCGGCCGCACGCCGCAAGAGCTGCCGGCGATCGCCGCGGCGCGCACCGATACGCCGCATCTCGACCAGCCGATCCCGGTCGGCGACGGCCAGGCCTTGCTGGCCCGCCGCCCGGACGTGCGCGCGGCCGAGCAACGGCTCGCCGCCGCGACCGCCCGCATCGGCGTTGCGACGGCCGAACTTTATCCGCGCATCTCGCTCGGCGGCTCGGTCGGATCGAGCAGCACGAGCATCGGCGACCTGTTCGGCGGCGGCGCGCTGCGCTTCCTGCTCGGGCCGCTGATCAGCTGGTCCTTCCCCAACCAGGAAGCCGCGCGCGCCCGCATCGCCGAGAGCGAGGCGGACAGCCGCGCCGCGCTCGCCCAGTTCGACGGGACGGTGCTGCAGGCGCTGGAGGAAACCGAAACCGCGCTCGCTGCCTATCAGGGCGAGTTGCAGCGCCGCACCGCGCTGCAATCGGCCCGCGACGGGGCCGAAGCCGCCGCCCGCATCACCCGCGCCCGCCAGCGCGAGGGGCAGATCGACTTCCTCGAAGTGCTGGACGCGGAGCGGACCTTCGCCGACACGGACGCCGACCTGGCGGCCTCCGACGCCAGGATCGCCAGCGCGCAGATCGACCTGTTCCGCTCGCTGGGCGGCGGGTGGCAACAACCCGCGGTGATTGCGGCACGGTAAAGGGCGAGCGGAGACACCTCCCCCGTTCGTCCTGAGCTTGTCGAAGGACCGTTCTTCCTTCCTCGGTAAGAAAAGAACGAGGCTTCGACAAGCTCAGCCCGAACGGAGTATTTCACTAGACCCATCTTCCGTTTAAGCTCTCCGCCATGAGCTTCTGGGCCTATATGCTGCACTGTCGGTACGGTCTGTTTTACGTCGGCCATACCGACGATCTCGACGCCCGGATCGGGCAGCATCAGAGCGGGCTGATCCCGGGTTTCACCCACGACTACGCCCCCGTCACCCTGGTGTGGTCGCAGGACTTCTCCAGCCGGATCGAGGCGCTTGAGGCCGAGCGGCGGATCAAGGGCTGGAGTCGCGCCAAGAAGCTGGCGCTGATCCGTGGGGATTGGGGTCGCATCTCCGTGCTGGCGAAGGGGAAGAACGGCCCTTCGACAAGCTCAGGGCGAACGGAGGAAGGAGAATCGCCCTGATCCGCGGTTTTGCTGCGCTTGCACACAAAGGCCGCAGCCCTTAGCTCCCGGCCATGCGCCTGATCCTGCTGTTCCTCGCCCTGGCGTTCGCCACCCCTGCCGCGGCGGGGCCAGCCAGCAAGCCGACCCCCGGGCTGGTGCGGGTGCGCATCGTCACGTCGCTCGGGGCGTTCGTGCTGGCGCTCGATGCGCGGCGTGCGCCGAAGACCACGGCCAATTTCATGGCCTATGTCGACGATCGGCGGCTCGACAATACCAGCTTCTATCGCGCCGCGCGCAGCAAGACCTCGGCCGAATATGGCTTCATCCAGGGCGGGATCGGCACCGATGCGCGGCGCATGCTGCCCTCCGTCCCACTGGAGCCGACCAACCGCACCGGCATCCGCCATCTCGATACCGCGATCTCGATGGCGCATGGTCGCGACGAGAATGGCGCGACCGGCAATTTCGCGATCATGCTCGGCGCGCATCCCAGCATGGACGCGAAGCCCGGCTATTCGGGCTATGCCGCGTTCGGCCATGTCGTCGAAGGCATGGACACCGTCCGCCGCATCCTCGCTCAGCCGATCGGCGCCGGTTCCGGCCCGATGAAGGGGCAGATGATCCTGAAGCCGATCAAGCTGATCCGCGCCGAACGGATCGACGGGACGCCCAAGCCGACCGGCGCCGTGCAGCCCTGGCTGATCGGGGTGAAATAGCGGACGGCCGGCGCAGTTGCGGCGGGCGTCATGGGAAAGAGCGGGATGTGTTGCGTTCCGACCGGTCGACACAGTGCACCGAAGCAGCTCGCCATTGAATCGATTACGATCGCCTCGAAACGGAGGACGATCAAAGCGTAACCGAATGACTGGTTATCGCGTGCGGAGACTGTCAGTTTGGCCCGACCGCAGGCGTGGGGAAAGCGATGAGTCCGTGGATCAGTGGCCTGATAGGAGCCGTGGTCGCCACCGCCCTCGCGCTCTTCGCCGAACGATGGCAGAAACCGGCGCGCGCCGATGCCGTCGGCTGGAAAGCGCTCCGGCCGGGCTGGCTGCTGAATGGCATGATCGCGGGCTGCTTGGCCATGACGGCACTTGGCTGCACGTTCCTCGTCGTCGGCTCTTCGCGGCCGGATGCCGAGCTGCAGACGCTCTACGCTGTCATCCTTACGGCCGTCAGCGGGCTTGGCGCGCTTCACACTCTTTGGGACAGTTACGGCCGCGCGATCAGCTGGAAGGGCGATATGGTGAAGTATCGTGCGATCCTTGGGCGCGGGAGCCTCCGCCGCATCTCCGAGGTCAGCGCGGTGACGAAGAGCGAGATGCGTGGTGCGTATCTCCTCACCTTTCGGGACGGATCGAGGCTGCGGCTGTCGGCCTATCTCCATGGCGCGGAGGAGCTGGTAGCGAGGCTACCCAGCCGAGCGCATCGCCACTGAGTCAGCCGGCGGTTCCCAGCCGAACACGCTGCGGCCGCCATAGTCGTGCGAGCGTTCGCGTTCCGCGGCGATGAATTCGGGCAGGGTCGGGCCGGTCGCGTGGCGTTCCAGCGCGCGGGCCTGGGCGTCGAGGCGCTGGAGCGCGGCGAGCTTTTCCTCATTGCCGAGCTTCGCCTTGCCGACGGCGTCCTTCATCACGGCGATGGTCTTGTCGAAGACCTTGATCGGCACCGGATAAGGATGCCGATCCTTGCCGCCATGCGCGAGCGAGAAGCGCGCCGGATCAGCAAAGCGGCAGGGCGCGCCGTGGATCACCTCGGCCACCATCGCCAGCGAGCGCACCGTGCGCGCGCCGACGCCGGGCACGAGCAGCAGCTCCGGGAAATCGGCCGGCCCGTTCTCGGCCGCGGCGGCAAGCGTGCCGTGGAGGCGGCGGATCATCACGTCGGACGGGCGCACGTCATGATGGCCGGGCAGCGTGAGATGCGGAAGCATCGGCTGGTCGCTCGGCGCGGCCGGTTTCACGGGTTCCAGCGCGGCGGCCGCGCGGGCGATCCGGTCCGGACCGAGATCGCGCAGCAGATCGAGCTGGGCATCGCGCGAGGCGGCGGCGCGGCGATCGGTGAGGTTGACGATCTCGCCGGCGCCCCGGCCCTCGATCGCGGCGTGCGGCGCATCGACGAAGCTGCCCAGCCCCTCCGAGCTCCAGTGATAGCGCCGCGCCTGGCGCAGATCGCCGTTCATGCCCTGCTGAACCACCACCCATTGCCCGTCGTCAGCGACGATGAAGCCGTGGAGATAGAGATCGAACCCGTCCTGCACCGCGGCGCTGTCAACCTTGGCGACGAGCCGGCTGGTGCGGGCGAGGCCGGCACCGTCGAGCCCGACGCGGTCGCCGATCGCGACCAGCTCGTCGGGCGTGCGCCGCGATTGCTTGCCGCGCCCGCCACAGACATGGACACCGAGCTCGCCCGACAGGGGCGCGAGGCCGCGCTTCAAGGCGCCGATCACGCTGGTGGTGATGCCGGAGGAATGCCAGTCCATGCCCATCACCGCGCCGAACGACTGGAACCAGAAGGGGTGGGCGAGCCGGCGCAACAGCTCGTCCCGCCCGTAATGATGCACGATCGCCTGCGCCATGACCGCACCGAGGCTGGCCATGCGCGCGCTCAGCCAGGGCGGTACACGGCCGCCATGGAGCGGAAGAACGGCACTGCCGGCGCGATTGGCCACGGAAAATCCTTTTGGAACTAACCGGGAACATGCTATCAGATCGCAGCCGCGACGCCAGCCGCAAAATTGCGCGACTTCAGCGGTATAGGCGGACGCGTCCGCCGGCACGGGGGGAGAGATCATATGGCGCGGCGCTGGCTCATCGGATTGTTGCTCTGCCTGGCCCCCGCCGCCCTTGCGGCGCAGGCGAAACGGACCGCGCCGGCGCCACAGCAGAACCCGGCGCTGCTGTCCTATGAGCATGGCATCCGCGACGCGACACATGCCAGCACTTTGGGCCTGCGCCGATTCGACATGAAGGTGGAGATGCGGGGCGCGGTGGCGGAAACCACCATCACCGCCGAATTCGAGAATCCGGGAGACGAGGAACTGGAAGGCGATTTCCGGCTCGAGCTGCCGGCGGGCGCGATCGTCACCGGCTATGCCCTGGATATCGACGGCGCGCTGATCGACGGCGTGCTGGTCGACCGGCCCAAGGCCGAGGTCGCGTATGAAGCGCGGGTGCGGCGCGGGGTCGATCCCGGGCTGGCCGAAGTGGCGGACGGCGCTTTCCACACGCGGGTCTTCCCGATCCCGGCCGGCGAGGGACGCACGATCCGCCTGCGCTTCACCGCACCGGCGACGGACGGTTTCAGCCTGCCCCTGCGGTTCGCCGCGCCGAGCGGCGGCTGGTCGATCGCCGTGCGCGCGAGCGGCATGGCCGCCATGCCCGCGCTTATCTGGCCGACCGGTAGCGCCATGGCATTGCGCCGTGACGGCGACGCCTGGGTCGCCGCCGCGGAGGGCCGGACCGCCCTCACTGGCCGGCTGTCGATCGCCCGGCCGGCATTGCCCGACGCGGTGATGAGCCGGAACCGGCTGGGCGAGCGCTATCTCCAGCTTTCCGGCTTTATGCCCGGGGCGGCGGCGCTGCCCCGCGCCAACCGCGTGCGGATCTATTGGGATCGCTCGCGCTCCCGCCTGAAGGATGACCATCAGGCGGAGTTCGCGCTGCTGCGTGCGACGTTGGCCAGACTCAAGCCGCGGTCGATCGAGCTGGTGACCTTCAACAGCAGCGGGGCAAGCCGCGCGGTGGTGGCCGATGCCGAAGCGGTCATCGCCCGGTTGCGGACGGTGCGCTATCGCGGCGCGGCCAGCTTCGCGCCGATCGCCGGTGATTCGGCGCCGGCAGACCGGTGCCTGATATTCTCGCGCGGCAGGCCGTCGGTTGATTTCGCCACGACGATCACGCTGCGGTGCCGGCTCGACGGCGTGGCCGCGCCGACCGCAGACACGGCCTGGCTGCGCCATCTGACCGCCGATCATGGCGGGCGGGTCTTTGCGCCGGGCGGGAATCCGGCCGTGGTTGCGGCGGCCATCGCATCGGGCGGGCCGGTCGTGACGGCAGTGCTCGACGACCGGGGCACGCGCCTGCCCTTCTTCCCGATCGCTGACGGCAAAAACGGCTGGCGCCTGATCGCCCGCGCGCCGGACAGCGGGAACGTTCGCATCAGGATCGGCAGGACGGAGATCCGCCGGGCGGTACCGGGGCCGGACGCGGCGTTCGACGGCGAAGGCGCCCTGCTCGCGGCCGACGCGCTTGCCGTGCTGAGCGGCACCGCGGCGCGCGCGGACTATGTCGCGCTCAGCCGCCGCTATGGTATCGCCAGCCCGAGCCTGTCCTTCGTCGTGCTGGAAACTCCGGATGATTATATCGAAGCCGATATCGCCCCGCCGGACAGCTATCCGGAAAAGCTGCTGAAAGACTATCGGGAGCAGCGCAGGGACAAGGACGAAGAGAAAACCGAAGCGGTGACTGACCGGCTCGACGAGGTCGTCGATCGGTGGGAGGAGCAGGTCGCCTGGTGGAAGGATCCCAAGGCGGACTCGCCCGAAGCTCCGGCGATAGCCGCAGCGCCTCCCCCTTCCCCTGCTCAGGCGCCTCCGCCTCCACCCCCACCGGCTGGATATGCGGCGGAGCCGTCCCAGCGTGCGCCGGTGAGCGATAACAGCGCCGTCTCCGCACAGGCCGATTGGGACGTCGGGGAAGGTGGAGACCGCGACATCATGGTGACGGGGGTCCGAAGAGCACCCAGGATCTCGATCGATGCGTGGCAGCCCGGGCGATCTTATCTCCGGGCCTTCGACCGGGCGCCGCGCGCGTTCGACCGCCAGTTCCCGATCGAGGAAGCCAAGGGCGGCGGCGTGCCCGCTTTCTATCTCGACACCGCCGAATGGCTGCGCCGCCATGGGCGCAGGGCCGAAGCGATCGAGATGGTGCTCTCGGCGCTCGACCTGCCGCTCGCCAATGAAGTCACGCTCGGCATCGTTGCCGACCGGCTCGAACGTTATGGCGCGATCGACCGTGCGGTGGCGCTGCGCGAACGGCAGGCAGTGCTCGACCCGGCCCGGCCACAACCCAAGCGGCTGCTGGCGCTCGCCCTTGCCCGCCGCGCCGCGCTGCACCCCGCGGGCGCCCGCGCCGACCTCGAACGCGCGATCGACTTGCTTTCCGAAGTGGCGCTGACGCCGTGGGAGGATGATTGGGACGGCATCGACATGATCGCGCTGATGGAAGCCAATGCGCTGATCCCGAAGCTGCGCGCGCTCGGCGGTGAGATCAGGCTGGACAAGCGGCTGATCGCGCTGCTCGACGTCGACCTGCGCGTGGTGGTCGACTGGACGACGGCATCGACCGATCTCGATCTGTGGGTGGACGAACCGAACGGGGAACGCGCGATCTACAGCAACCCACGCACGAAGATCGGCGGCCATCTGTCGAACGATATGACGGACGGGTACGGCCCGGAGGAGTATCTGCTGCGTCAGGCGCCGGCCGGCCCTTATCTGGTCCAGGCCAATGTCTATGCGTCCGACGCGATCGATCCCAATGGCCTGTCGCTGATCACCGCGCATCTGATCCGCGATTTCGGACGGCCGACCCAGCATGAGGAAAGCGTCGATATCGAACTGAAGCGTGACGATGAGGGCGCCAAGCGAATCGGCCGGATCGTGGTGCCGGGCGCGGCGCGCGGGAAACGCTAGCCGGAGGCCGGGCGGAACACCCCGCTCCGCCGCAGGTTCTCTTCCGCACAGCGGACGAGGATCACCATGGCCAAATCGAACCCCAAAAAAGCCGTCGCCGAGCAGCGCGCGATTCAGGCGCAGGTCGCCAAGGCCGACAAGAAGGCGAAGAAGAAGAAAGCGGGCGCGATGCAGGTCGGGTCGCGAGCCTATCCCGAGCCCCCTTTTCCGCAGCAGCACCAGCTGAAGCCCGGCAATGAAGCGCAGCTCGATCCGGCGCCGATGTACGACGCGCCTTATTACCGGGGTTCGGGCAAGCTGCAGGGGCTGGCC
This sequence comes from Parasphingomonas zepuensis, assembly GCF_036663735.1. Lineage (NCBI taxonomy): Bacteria > Pseudomonadati > Pseudomonadota > Alphaproteobacteria > Sphingomonadales > Sphingomonadaceae > Parasphingomonas > Parasphingomonas zepuensis. The sequence goes on from NZ_JAXOJO010000001.1 coordinate 516,671, forward strand.
GCGATCGTCACCGGCGGGGATTCGGGGATCGGCCGGTCGGTCGCGATCCTGTTCGCGCGGGAGGGCGCCGATGTCGCGATCCTGCATCTCGACGAGGATGCGGATGCGCAGGTCACGAAGAAAGCGGTCGAGCGGGAAGGACGGCGCGCCATCGTCATTGCCGGCGACGTGCGCGACCAGGCGTTCTGCCAGGCGGCGGTGAAGGAGGCGGCCAACACGTTCGGGCGGCTCGACATCCTCGTCAACAACGCCGCGTTCCAGGTCCATTCTAGCTTTGCCGACCTGACCGCCGAGCATTTCGACCAGACGCTGCAGACCAATCTCTACGGCTATTTCTTCATGGCGCAGGCCGCGGTCGCGAAGATGAAGCCGGGCGGCGCGATCGTGAATACCGGCTCCGTCACCGGCCTCCTGGGCAACAAGGACCTGATCGATTATTCGATGACCAAGGGCGGCATCCACGCCTTTACCCGCAGCCTGGCGACGCACCTCATCCCCAAGGGCATTCGCGTCAACGCGGTCGCGCCGGGGCCGGTGTGGACGCCGCTCAACCCGTCCGACAAGGAGGCGCCCGACGTCGCGCAGTTCGGCGCCGACACGCCGATGAAGCGCCCGGCCCAGCCCGAGGAGATCGCGCCGGCCTATGTGTTCCTCGCCTCGCGGCAATGCTCCAGCTACATCACCGGCGAGATATTGCCGATCATCGGGGGCTATTCGGGCGGGTGAGCTCAGTTGCGCCGCGAAATATTCGTGTTGGAGCGCGCCGAAAACCGCACAGTAACCGGGCTTTTTCGCCAGGCCACGTCGACCCGTTCTTTTCGCGCCTTACTGTGATCGTCGAGCCCGCTTAGGCTAATCGTGCGCCCGGTCAGGGCTTTCGTCTCGCCAGCCGCATGAAATTCTCTCGAGTTTATATTGGCGTATTTCTTCCGCATTTTTGAGAATGGGTGCACGAATAGGGCAGCCACCTTGGGAATAGATCGCGTCCGAGAATGCGATGGGGACATGGCACGACAACCCCGTTTCGGCGGCAGGAACCCGACGATCGCGGCAGAATAAAAGGCGCGGCGCGATCGTTGAATCGGGGCGGCCCGAGGGAAATCGCCGATTGCCAGGCGAGCCACGCCGATTACGTGGACCTTTCCCCTCGCCCTGCTGTTGAGCAAGCGAATGGCGACAGGAGCGGACGATGGCGACGAAGAATTTGACCGGCAATAACGGCGGCGAGACGCATCAGCAGGCGCCTGGCGGCAACGAGAACGAAGTCGGCCTGACCACCAATCAGGGCATCCGCGTCTCGGACAACCAGAACCAGCTGAAATCCGGCGCGCGCGGGCCAGTGCTGCTCGAGGATTTCGTGCTGCGCGAGAAGATCTTCCATTTCGATCACGAGCGCATCCCGGAGCGCATCGTCCATGCCCGCGGTTCGGCCGCGCACGGCTTCTTCGAATGCTATGAGAGCCTGGCCGACATCACCAAGGCCGACCTGTTCCAGCGCGCCGGCGAGCGCACGCCGCTGTTCACGCGCTTCTCCACCGTCGCGGGCGGCGCCGGCTCGGTCGACACGCCGCGCGACGTGCGCGGCTTCGCGGTGAAATTCTACACCAGGGAGGGAAACTGGGATCTGGTCGGCAACAATATCCCGGTGTTCTTCATCCAGGACGCGATCAAATTCCCCGACCTGATCCATTCCGTGAAGATGGAGGCGCAGACGGGATATCCGCAGGCCGCCAGCGCCCATGACACTTTCTGGGACTTCATCAGCCTGATGCCGGAATCGACTCACATGATCATGTGGGCGATGTCCGACCGGACCATCCCGCGCTCGCTGCGCACGATGGAGGGTTTCGGCATCCACACGTTCCGGCTGGTCAACGCCAGGGGCAAATCGACCTTCGTGAAATTCCACTGGAAACCAAAGCAGGGCGTTCAATCGACGATCTGGGACGAGGCGGTGAAGATCGCCGGCGCCGATCCCGATTTTCACCGCCGCGATCTGTTCGAAGCGATCGACCGCGGGGACTTCCCCGAATGGGAGCTCGGCATCCAGGCGTTCGACCAGGCCTTCGCCGACAGCCTGCCGTTCGACGTGCTCGATCCGACCAAGATCATTCCGGAGGAAGTCCTTCCGGTGCGGATCATCGGGCGGATGGTGCTCGATCGCTATCCCGACAATTTCTTCGCCGAGACGGAGCAGGTCGCTTATTGCCCGGCGAACATCGTGCCGGGCGTCGATTTCACCAATGATCCGCTGCTGCAGGGGCGGCTCTTCTCCTATCTCGACACCCAGTTGAAGCGGCTCGGCTCGACCAATTTCCACCAGCTGCCGATCAACGCGCCGAAATGCCCGGTGATGAATTTCCAGCGCGACGGCCATATGCAGATGAACATCCCCAAGGGCCGGGCCAATTACGAGCCCAACAGCCTGTCCGAAGCGGGCGAGGATGGCGGGCCGCGCGAATGCCCGATGACCGGCTTCACCACCTTCCCGACGGCCGACGGGCCGGACGAGCAGGGCGACAAGCTGCGCATCCGGCCGGACAGCTTCGCCGATCATTACAGCCAGGCGCGCCTGTTCTTCCGCTCGCTCGCCGCGCCGGAACAGGCGCATCTCGCGTCGGCCCTGGTGTTCGAGCTTTCGAAGGTCGGGCTCGAGCATGTGCGGGTGCGGATGATGTCCAACCTGGTCAATGTCGATGCCGATCTGGCCAAGCGCGTTGCCGACGGGCTCAACATGCCGCTGCCCAAGGCCTCGAAGGCGGCAGTGCCGACGCAGGATCTCGATCCCTCGCCGGCGCTGCGCATCATCGAGGGCCCACGTGCGCCGGCCGACATCAAGGGCCGGTCGATCGCCGTGCTGGTCGCCGACGGATCGGACGCCGTCGCGGTCGCGACCACGGTCGACGCGATCACCAAAGCGGGCGCCCGCGCGGTGATCGTCGCGCCCAAGGTCGGCGGGGCCAAGCTGTCGGACGGCAAATTGCTCAAGGCCGATGCCCAGCTGGCCGGCTATCCCTCGGTGCTCGCCGATGCGGTGGCGATCATCCTGTCGGACGACGGCTGCGCGGCTCTGCTCAAGGAAGCGGCGGCGGTGCAGTTCGCGATGGATGCCTTCGGTCATCTCAAGGCGATCGGCCATTCGCCCGAAGCCAAGCCGCTGCTCGACAAGGCCGGGGTGGTTCCGGACGAGGGCGTGGTGCCGATCGGCAAGGGCTTCACCGCCGCCGCGGCGAAGCGTTTCTGGGACCGCGAGCCGGGCGTGCGCACGCTGGCCTGAGCGGGCCGGAACTGAGCGTTTGGAAATTCGTTCTCGATTCAACGATTAAAGGATGATGTCATGTTGGGAACTATTGCGGCGGTTCTGGTGGTCCTGTGGCTGCTCGGCTTCTTCGCCTTCCACGTCGCCGGTGGCCTGATCCACCTGTTGCTGGTCATTGCGGTGGTGATGGTGATCCTGCACTTCGTCACCGGCCGCCGCACGGTGTAGCCTGACATAGCTTAAACTGGAGCGCCCTCCCCGATTATCTGGTAGCGCATGCGATCAGGTAATCGGGAATGAGCGTATAATGGGTAAAGACGGCGAGAATGCCCCAATGGGGCAACTGCTCGAAACACCTCATCTTGCTGACGCGCTCGAAAGCGACCGGTTCAAGCAATTTCTCGATCATGTGCCGATGGCGATCGCCGTTTCCGAGCTGCACCCGAACGAGAGCATCACGTACGCCAATATCGAATTCGAACGCCTCATCGGCCGCAAGGCGGCCCTGATCGAGGGCCGGACGTGGGACGCATTGCCATCCCACGCGCTCGCCGAAGACGGACGCGCGTTGCGCGATGCCGTCACCGCGGGCGACGATTATCTCGGCAGTTTCACCATTGCGGACGGCGACGCGGAGGACGCAACAACCGTCAACGCCTGGTCGACCCTGATCCAGGACGATGACGGATCGCCGCTGTTCCGCCTGGTCGCGCTGGCCGAGATCGGTCCGCGCGACGACGATGCCGAGCTCGAACAACGGCTCAGGGACAGCGACACGCTGCTGCGCGAACTGCAGCACCGGGTGAAGAACAACCTGCAGATGATCACGGCGCTGATCCGGCTGGAGGCGCGCAACCTGCCCGACGACGCGACCGAGCAGCGTTTCGACCGGCTGGCCGGGCGGATCGACGCGCTGGCGCTGCTGTATCGCTCGCTATCCGACGAAGGCGTAGGCGAAAGCATCGACCTGGGCATTTATCTCAGCGAGATCGCCTCCTCGGTGATGCGCGCCCATGCGGTGGAGGGCATTCATCTCGACCTGCAGGTCGATACCTGGCCGGTCTCGGTCAATGTCGCGATGCCGGCCGGGCTGGTCGTCAACGAGCTGCTGACCAACGCGCTGAAACATGCCTTTGCCGGGCGCGACGGGGGCACGATCACGCTGCACAGCATCGTCGACGAGACCGGGTGCCGGGTGGTCGTGGCGGATGACGGGATCGGCCTCGCCGAGGGTGTGAGCTGGCCCAAGGCAGGCAAGCTCGGCGCCCTGATCGCGCAGTCGCTGCGGCAGAATGCGAAGGCCACGATTGGCGTTGAGTCGGAGCCGGGGGCGGGCGTGCGCGTCACCATCTTCTTCGCACGGGCCGATGCGGCGCCGGCCGAGGGGTGAGGCGTAGGGAAAACCGATTGGGTGGAATCGCCACTCCCCGTTCGGGCTGAGCTTGTCGAAGCCCTGCTCTTTCTTCCGCGCAAGAAAGAACGGCCGTTGAGCTGCGCTCGCCCTTCGGGTCGACAAGCTCAGGGCGAACGGAGGTGGTGGATTAAACCCTAAGCCCGTGCCGCCAGTCCAAGCGCGGCCGCTGCAGGAAGCCAGGCTGCGAGGCGCGGGGCGTGCAGCGCGGGTTCAGCGGCAGCCGCCTCTTCGGGCAGTTGGACGAGCCAGTCATGCTGCCATTGGTCGAGCGGATGGCAGGTCACCCGGTAGTTCATGCGCGACACAGCGAGGAACGTCGGCCGCGCGATCGGCCAGGGCGGGGCCTCGCCCCGATCGGCCGCGGCGAGCGTTTCGGTGAAGTCGAAGGGCAAAGCCAGCAGCCGCACGCTGTCCGGCCGCCACCACGCGCGGCCGAAGCCGAGCAGATCGGCCAGCGCCGGATCGAAGCCGGTCTCCGCCGACGACAGTGTGCGTTCTAGCCCGCGGGCGCGGTGAACCTCGGCCCGGGCGCGTTCGATCAGCGCGAGCGCGGCGGGGATCGCCTCCACCGTCTGCGGCGTGCCGTCGCCGGCCGGGCGGGCGGCGTCGAGATAGGCGGGGAAGCCCGCGCCGAAATCATACAGCGTGTAGGAGCGCGACGGGTGTGCGGCGATATAGCCCTGCGCGAACAGGCCGAACGCCGTCGGGCCAGCGAGCGCCGACAGTATCGGATATTCGAGCCCGAGGCATTCGAGCAGGCGCAGGCGATAGCCCTGGGCATAGATGCCGAGCCGCATCTCCGCCGTCAGCCGGTTGTCGCCGTGCACATGCGCGCGGGCATCGTCAGCCGCACCGTCGAGCACCGCCGCCTGAAGCCAGGACTGAAGATCGACCAGCCCCATCAGACCATTGCCAGCGCCGCTTCGCGGACCGGCTGCGCCTTGGCCAGTTCGGCCAGCAGGGTTTCGAACGGCGGAATATCGGCATCCCATTCGAGCAGCGTCGCGACCGGGCCGCAGCGCTGCCACGCCCGTGCGTAGAGCGTCCATACGACATCGGGCACCGGATGGTCGTGCGTGTCGATCAGGTGCGTGCCGTGATCGCTCGGCCCGGCCAGATGCATCTGCACGACATGGCGGGGCGGGATCGCATCGATATAGGCCAGCGGATCGAAGCCCTGGTTGACCGCGCTGACATGCACATTGTTGACGTCGAGCAGCAGCCCGCAGCCAGTCTCCTCCGCCAGGCGCGCGATGAATTCCTCCTCCGGCATGCGGCTCGACTGGAAGGCGAGATAGGTGCTGGGATTTTCAAGGATGATCGGCCGGCCGAGGTAATCCTGCACTGCACGGACGCGGTCCGCGGTGTGGGCGAGGCTCTGCTCGGTCAGCGGCATGGGCAGCAGATCGTGGCTGTTGATCCCGCCGATCCCGGTCCAGCACAGATGATCCGATATCCATAGCGGCGATATCCGTTCGGCCAGCGCGCGGAGCTTCGCCAGATAGCCGAAATCGAGCGGCGCGGTGCTGCCGATCGACAGCGACACGCCGTGCATCACGACTGGCCGGTGCGCCGCGACATGCTCCAGCACGCGCAGGCCATAGCCTTCATTGTCGAGATAATTTTCGGAGATGACCTCGAACCAATCCACGCCCCAGTCGGCCGGCGGGGTGCGCATCAGATGCGGATAATGCTCCTCGCGCAGGCCGACGCCGTCGCCGGGATTGGCCAGGCCGAGACGGGGCTGGACGGGGTGGGGCTGGACGACGCGATGAGTCATGGGGCGGATACGAGGCGCAATGCCCCACTTGCTTCCCCGGCGAAGGCCGGGGTCCAGTGGGGAGACAGCAGAGAAGCGCCGCGCGTCGCCGCAACCGTCCCCCGACTGGGCCCCGGCCTTCGCCGGGGAACCAGAAGAGAAAGCCCGGGGTGACGACGGCGCGCGCGATCCCTCATCACGTCGATGGCGGGAAGGCCAGGCGGAGGTCGTTCGGTTCCTGCCACGCCGGCTGCGGCAGGTTCATCTGCTTCGCCACTTCGCCGAACGCCTTGAAGGCGATGTCCTCCACCTTGTCGCCCTTGTTGAAGGGCAAGGTGCCGAACTTGACAGGCTTGAACGCGCCGGCATTCGCGTTCGGGGCCGGCTCGAGCTGGTACAGATCCATCGTGCCGCTGACCGGATAGATCTGGCAGGCCGAGATCGGCACGGCGCAACCGCCGAAGCCGCCGCAGCGATTGTCGCTCGGCGCGGTGAAGCTGGTCGCGGTCGGCGAGGGCGTCGGCGTGCCGCACAGCCCGCCCTTGGCCCGCACGCTCACTGCGGAGCAGCCGCCGCCCTGCGGCTTGCCGGGTGTCGGATCGGCCGCGGCGGCGCGCAAGGTCGAAGTGCTGCAATTGCCGCCGCCCCCGCTCGGCTGGACGAAGCCGCAGCCGCCCATGCCCTTGCACAGATTCGATCCGCGGCAGGTGTGATAGACCTGAGTCAGCGCGCAGCTGTTGGTGCCGATGCCCCCCGGCGCGTGCAGCGCCAGCCCCTGGCAGGTATGGTTGACGATGCGCGTGTTGGGCGGCGGCACGCCGTGGCTGAGATCGGGCGTCCGCCCCATCGCCGCCCAGGCCGTGGCCATGCGATCGCCCGATCCGGCCATCGAGGGATAGGGGAAGGAGATCGCGGCGCCGCGCGGGTTCCAATATTGATCGAGCACGGTCGTCACGCCCTTGATCGCGCCGACCACTGCCTGGCTCAGAATGTGATAGCTCTGCTCGCGGATCTCTTCGGCATGAAGGTTGTTCAGCGCCGTCGCGATCTGATCGGGCGTGGGCAGGCCGTACGGATTGTCGTTCGGATCGAAGTCGGCCGTGGTGAGATCGGCGGCCGACCAGTTGCCGGCCTTGCCCGCCTTGTCCCAGGTGACGATGCCGCCGTCGCGCAGCAGATCGCGCACCTGCCCGAAGCGGGCGAAATGATCCTCACCGTCATTGTCGAAACGCGCCGCGGCGTCGCCCGAGGGGACCTGCGCGCCGGTATCCGAATAGCTCGGATAATCGGATTCGAGCGCGTCGCGATCGGGGCGGTAGCGGACTTCGACGGCCTTGAGCAGCCCTGCCTCGTTCGCCTGTTTCAGCCGAACCTTGAGCGTCGCGCCCTCGCCCTGATCGGTGATCGCGTTCATCATCGCGAGCACCTGTTTGAAGGCGATGCCGCTGTCGGTGAGCGCGACCGTGGTCTCCACGCCCATATATTCGCGCATCGGATGGCCGGGGAAGCTGAAGCCGTTGAACAGATCGTTCTGCTGGCCGTCCGGATTGAACACATGATCCCACAGGCACGATCCGTCGTCATAACGGATCTGCAGATAATCGCGGTAGCATTGGTACATATAGCCGATCGAGCCGAACCAGATATCGGCCGAGGCGGGATCGTAATCGGGATCGCCGCGGTCGAACGGCACTTTCGGGAAATAGCGTTCCGTGTTGCGCACGATATCGCGCTCGGCATCCTCCTGCGGCTGCTCGATCGCGAGGAACAGCTCGATCCGGTCCTCGTCGAGCGGGCCGACATTCACCTTCACATTGGCATAGGTCGCGGTGTCGGGCAGATCGACGATGGTCGGGATCGCGGTCAGATCGGGGCCGTAGCAGGTCCAGCCATTGTTCCGGTCCTGCAGCGCGGGATCGGTGAAGTTCGGCTCGTGCCCGATCGCGGTGGCGATGTTGGCGGCCATCTGCAGGTGCAGCATTTCCTGGATGAACACCGAGAAGATGATGTTGAAGGCCCGCTTGTTGCCCCAGCCGGGCTTGTCCTTCGGCAGATCGGTGAAGGCGGCGGCCTTCGCGCCGGGCCAGATCCGGCCCTTGTAGAAATCATTGCCCTTGCCGGTGATCGGGTGGAATCCCTCGATCGAATAGAGCGTCGTCATGTAGAGCGGGATGGTGAACAGTTCGACATTGACGGCGGCCTGAGCGATCCAGCGGACGACGCGCTTGTCCGTCTCGACCATATTGGCGTCGCGCGCCGAAAGCGCACCACTGGCGTGGGTTAGATGCATGATAGTCCCCCTCCCGAAAAATCGCATCGATCGTTGATCGCGGCGTCAGCGATAGGCGGTGCGGGCCCGTCAATCGACCGGATACCGCCGAAATGGCGGCAGTTGCGCGCGCGGCTTTTCCGTTTGGTACGGGTTCCTCTCCCGGCGGCATGGACCATCGCGCGCTGCGTTACCGCGACGGTGCGCCCCCCACCGTCACCGCGCCGGGATCGCCAGCTCGAACGGCGTGACCGGCAGGCCGCTTGCGTCGGTCAGCGTGCAGGTCGGGCTGTCGCCCCAGCAATGGCGCACCCGCGTGACCTCGGCGTCGTCGGTCCGCACCGTCACCGTAGCGCCCGGGCCGATGCGCGCCTCGGCATAGCGGCAGGAGCCGGCGGCGGGGCCGCAGAGTTCGAAGGCGTTGGGCTGGCCGCTATAGGCGGCGAGCGTGCCGATTACCTGCGTGAAGGGGATGACGATGCCGCCGGGCGTGCGCCGGGCGGCGCCCGGCACGGCTCCGGCCGGCGGCGCGGCATCGCCATAGACGGTGTGGCGCGCGGCGATCGCGAGGCGGCGGCCGATATCCTGCTTGTTGGCCGGGTGAAGGTTGGTCGGATCGCCGATGTCGATCGTCACGATGGCGGCGGCGTTGCCGTCGGCCAGCGCGGTCCGGCGCTGCGCCTCGCGGATTTCGGACCAGACCGACTCGACCGGTGCGGTCGGGCGCGGGCCGTAATCGGGGAGCTGGACGATCAGGAACGGGAGTGGACCGAACCGGGCGCGCCAGTCCGCCATCATCGCCGCCAGCGTCGCCTGGTAACGGCCGGCGAAATAGATATCGGATTCGCCCTGGTACCAGATCGCCGCCCGGAAACCGTAGCCGCCGATCGGGGCGATCATGCCGTTGCTGAGCTGAGTCACGCCGTGCGTCGGCCCCCAGGGCAGCTGCGGGGCGATCAGGCCGTTTGGCACTTCGGCATAGCGCCATGGATTGGCCAGCGGCACGGCCCTGCCGTCCTTCAGGCGGATCGCACGCGTCTCCGCCGGGCCGCTCATCCCGCAATTGCGCCAGCTGCAGAAGATGTTCGTGACGATGATATTGGTGCCGGCGTGGAGCACGCCCGGTGGGATTTCGTGCAGCGCCTGTTTCGCCCAGCTGGTGCCGCCGACGCCCTTGCCGTTGATCCAGCTCTGATCCTCCTCATTGACCGAACCGAGATCGAGGACTGCCGGCCGCGCTGCCTGCGCGGCGGTCAGTTCGACACTGGTGCGCAACCACATCTGGCCGACGAAACCGTCGGGCGAGGCCCCGCTCCACAGCGCCCAGGGGCCGAGCGCGGCGGGGGCCGTCTTCCAGCCATCGACCGGATAGGCGGGCTCCCACGGATTGCCTTTGGCGGCCGACGCGCCATTGGCTTTCCACCAGTTTTCCCAATGGGCATCCCAGCGGCGTTGCGCGGCCTGCGGATCCGCGCGGTAGAGCGCGAGCATGGCGAGATCCGCGTCATAGCCGTCGAGCTTGCGCAGGCCGGCTTCGCTGACCCAGTCGCGCACCCGGCTGCCGCCCCAGGCCGAGACGACCAGGCCGATCGGCACGTCGGTCGTCTTCTTCAGCTCGCGCGCGAAATAATAGCAGCTGGCGGAAAAGCCGCCGACCGTGTCGGGCGATCCGACCGTCCAGGCGACCGGCGTCGCGAAGCTGGCCAGCGGGGTGAGACTGTCCTTGGTCGCAATGCTCAGCTGGCGGATCGTGCCGTCCGTCGCCGCGCGGGCCTCGGCCTGGCCATTGGCGGCGCCGCGCACCGCGACCTGCATGTTGGACTGGCCGGTGCACAGGAACACGTCGCCGAGCAGCACGTCCTGTATGGATTGAGTCGCGGTGCCGCTGCGAGCTTCGAGCGTATAGGGGCCGCCTGCTGGGAGCGCCGGGAGGGTTGTGCGCCATGCGCCTGTCTTGTCGGCCCTGGCGGTGACCGTGACGGTGCCAAGCTTGACCGTGACAGTCGTGCCTGCGGAGGCCTGGCCGTAGATGGCGATCGGCTTATCGCGCTGGAGGACAGCATGGTCCTGGAACATCGCGTGGAGCAGGGGAGCGTCGGCGGCGATGGCCGGGGTGGCGAGCGCGAGGTGGGCCAGGATAAAAACTCTAAACGGTACCCTCACTCTCGCTCTCCCCCTATTTTTCCAACGACCTTCTTACCTTCCCCGGCGAAGGCCGGGGCCCAGTTGGGAAGGCAGAGGTAACGAAGCGCATTGCCCAGCCTCGGGCATCCCCCAACTGGGCCCCGGCCTTCGCCGGGGAAGCAAAAGGGAAAGGGCGGGGTTAGGGGGAGGCGTTGGCCTCCCCTCACCTGCACACCGCCTCCAGCTCCGGCCCGTAACTGTGCCGCGCCGGCACTGGCAGGCCCTTGGCCCGCAGACCCGCCTCCGGTCCTGCGGGGGCGTCGGGCAAACGCGGGTCCATATAGCCCTTGTACCAGGGATCGCGCTGCGCCTGTTCGAGCGTGACGAACGTGAAGCCGCGGCTTTTATAGAGATCGATCAGCCGCGGCAGCATCACGGCGTCGAGCGCGCCGACATGCATCAGCAGGACATAGGGAATGTCGCGGCCAAGCAGCGCCTTGAACGCACCCCGGCCATAGCTGATGCTTTCGTCGGCGGCGTCGAGATAGCTTTGTTCGAGCCAGGCGATCGCCTTCGCGTCCTTCTTCGCGACGCAGCGCGCATAAGGCGCGTTCCACATATAATCGCCGAAGCTCATGGTGACACCGGCAATGCGATAACCACGGTCGGCGAGCATCGTCCGCACCGCCGCCTTCTTCTCGGGCGTCTCGCCTTCGGAGAGATTGGGGTAGCGGAACCAGTGCCAGTCCTGCCCCTTCATGCGATCGGCGACGACGCCTTCGCCCTTGATCACGTCCTGCTCGAACTCGGCTGCGCTGTGCGTCGCGAGGTTCATGTGCGACCAGGCATGGTTGCCGAGCGGCAGGCCGGCGGCGCGCCAGCGATCGAGCATCGCGGTCGATTCAGGCTCCTCCTCGGTGCGCACGCCATTGGCGAAGCCATAGACCGGCGGGAGCTTCGCTGCCTTCCACGCGGCAATGATCCTGTCGCCGATCTCCACCCGGGTCTTGCCCTCGGGCAGCGCGCTGTGCGAGGGGAGATCGTCCCAAGTGAAGGCGATCTCCTGCGCCCGCGCCGTTCCCGTGGCGGCGAGCGTGAGGCCGAACGCGATCGCCATGCTGCGCAGCATTTTCGTCATGCCAGGTCTCCGGGTCAGCGGAACAGCTTGAGGTCGATCGCCTCGCCCATCGCGCGGTAGCCGGCATCGCCGGGGTGGAGCGCATCGCCGCTGTCATAGGGCTTGGCCATGCGCAGCGGATCGGCCTTGTCGCCGACGGCACGGTCGAAATCGATCACACCATCGAAATTGCCGGGCGTGCGGATCCACTGGTTGACCGCGATCCGTACGACATCGCCCTCGGCGCTGTAATAGCCGGCGCCCTTGTACGGGACGACAGTGGCGCCGATCACCTTCACGCCGCGATCGTGCGCGCGGGCGATCAGCTGGCGATAGGCCCCGGTGATGTCCGCGACGCTGGGCAGCGCCGTGCCCGCCCGGTTCGCGCTGCCGATGTCGTTGATGCCTTCGAGCACCACGACATAGCGCACGCCCGGCACCGACAGCACGTCGCGGTCGAACCGCGCCAGCGCAGCGGGCCCAGCGCCGGTGTTGAGCAGGCGGTTGCCCGAGATGCCGGCATTGGCGACCGCGAAGCCGGTGCGGCCCGCCTTGACCAGCCGTTCGGCGAGGATGTCGGGCCAGCGGCGATCGGTGTTGCCGGTCGATGCGGCGCCGTCCGTGATCGAATCGCCGATCGTGACGATGGTGGCAGTGGCCGGGCCGCCGGCCACGTCCACGCCGGACAGGATGAAGCGCATCGAGCTGGTCGTGCCGGGCCCGAGGCGGGGCGCCGCGACCTGGTTGCCGGGAACGATCAGCGCGGTTGCGCTGCCGAGCGGATGGACGGTCAGCCGGGTGGTGTCGCCGGGGACATGGATGCTGACGACGAGCTTCGCCAGCGGCGCGACCTTCAGCGCGATCGGATCGCTGACCAGCGGCGCGCCGGCCGGAATCACCGGGGCGGCATTGTCGTTGAAGGTGACGATGCGATCCGTGCCGGCGACGATCGCGCCATCGTCCCCCGCCAGCGCGACATGCACTGCGCCGATCGGCAGCGGCACCGCGCCCATTTCATTGGAGAGCCGCAGCCGCAGCGTGGTGCCACCGGCGGACAACCGCGCGACCATGCGAAACGTCGCGTCGGCCGAGGGCGGCGCGGGCGGCGGTGGCGGAGGCGCGGGCTGGCCGGGCTGGACCACCGGCGCGGGCCGCGGGGCGGGCATCTCCATCGGCACTGCCTGCCAGCTGCGCGTCCAGGCCTGGCCCAGCTGCGCCAGTGCCGGCACCGGCGACAGCAGCGCCAGTGCAGCCGCCATCATGATCGTACGACCTGCCTTCATCCCATCCTCCCTCGTCGCGCGCCCTTGAGCGGCGTTGTGTCTGTTCAACCAGATCGTATAGGATATAGAGCTGGTCGGGTCCGTCTTGTCCAGAGTCTCCATCCGTGCCGGCCGACCAGCCGGACCTCTTGAATATCGTTAGCGCTACCAGAAGAACAGCCGGGATATCCGGCGGCATCGGGGAGGAACCATGATCCGCATCGAATCTGCTGTACCCGCCGACCGCCACTATCCCGGCGCGGATCCTGACGGCGGCCTTCGATGACGCCTCCACCGGATCTTTCGCGGCGCGGCATGCTCGCGCTCGGCGCAGGCGTAGCGCTCACCGCAGGTGCTGGCCCTGCCCTCGCCGCCGGCAGGATCACGGCCGGCGAAGTGATCGAGCGGATGAAGCTGCGGATCGGCGGGCCGTGGCGCGAGGGCGGGGTCGACGGCTTCAAGGCCGGCGGGCCCGATACCATCGTCACCGGCATCGCGACCACGATGATGGCGACGCTCGACGCGATGAAGGTTGCCGCGCGACAGGGCCTCAACATGATCGTCACGCATGAATCGACCTGGTGGTCGCATCAGGACCGGCTCACCGACCTGACCGAGGACCCGCTCTACAGGACCAAGCTGGCCTATACGCGCACGCACGATCTGGTCTCCTATCACCTGCACGATCACTGGCATGCGCTTCGCCCCGTCGACGGGATCAATCTCGGCACGGCGCAGCTGATGGGCTGGACCAGGTTCATGCACGCCGACAACCAGCGGCTGTTCACCATCCCGCCGACGAATTTGCTCGCACTGGCGAAGGAGTTCCGGAAGCGGATGGGCGCGAACAATATCCGCGTGGTCGGCGATCCGACGCTGCCGGTCTCGGTCGTCTATGAAAGCTGGGGCTTCTGCAGTGCCTTTCCCGGCATCAACTTCCTCAACAGCGAAGCCGATGTGCTGGTGATCGGCGAGACGCAGGACTGGGACTTGATCGCCTATGCGCAGGACCTGGTCGCGTCGGACCGGAAGAAAGCGCTGATCGTGCTCGGCCATGTGAAATCGGAGCAATGGGGCATGAAGGCCTGTGCCGAATGGCTCGGCGGCTTCGTGACCGAGGTGCCGGTCAAGTTCGTGCCGATCATCGAGCCTTATTGGAACGTGCGCCGCCCCGTATTCGAGATCGATCCGAGGATATGATGCAGGCAGCCCCTCCTCCGCTGCACAGCGGCCCGGTCACCGCGCTTCAGCTGGTCGACCGCATGCTCGAAAAATCCGGTGCGCCGGGGCGGCCGCAGACAGTCGACCGGATCGTCGCGGGCGATCCCACCACCGCGGTGACGGGCGTCGCCACGACCGCGATGGCGACGTTCGACTGCCTGAAGGCGGCCGCGGCCAAGGGCACGAACCTGATCGTCACCTTCGATCCGCCCTTCTGGTCAGGCAATGATTCGCTCGACCGGCTCGAAGGCGACGCACTGTTCGCGGCGAAGCGCGACTTCATCCGCGCGCATGATCTGGTGATCTTCAACTTCCACGATCACTGGCGCGACCGCACGCCCGACGGCATCGCGACCGGCATGGCGAAGGAACTCGGCTGGGAGGGGCATCTCGTCAGCCCCGCCGATCCGGCGCTGTTCAGGCTGCCGCCGACGACCTTGCTCGGCCTGGCGCAGCAGCTGCACGACAAGCTCGCCGACCGCACCATGCGCATCGTCGGCGATCCGAAGCTGCCGGTATCGATGGTGGCGGGCAGCTGGGGCAATGCGGCGCAGCTGCCGACGATCAAGCTGTTCAACAGCGGCGTCGACGTGGTGGTGTGCGGCTACACCCGCGAATGGGAAGCGGTGGAATATGCCCAGGACCTGATCGCGGCGGGCGGCAGGAAGGGGCTGATCCTGCTCGGCCAGGCGAAGTCGGTCGCGGGCGGGATGCGTTATTGCGCCGAATGGCTGAAGACGATCGTCGACGAGGTGCCGGTGACGTTCATTCCGGTGGTGGAGCCCTATTGGAATCCGGACGAGCCGGTGTTCGAGATCAATACGCGCATTTGATGCCTAGCGGACCGTCCGCTGCGGCACGGCGGAGACCATCACCTTCTTGCCCAGCGCGCGTGCCGATCCCCGGCTCGTGCACCACAACGCGACGCTATAGTCCCGCACCGCACCGGATTCGTCGCGGCCGAAATAGATTTTTTCAAAGATTTCGGTGCCGGGATGCGACGTCGTCGCGGCGTTCGTCACGTCATAGCTGAAACCCAGGGCGTCATATCCTGGATAGTCCAGGCTGACCGGCGCGGTGGGTGTTTCCCCTTGCGCATAATCCTCCGGGTCGATCTGCCGGGTGAGCATGTCGGCCCAGTCGGTTCGCCAGGCCTTGCCGGGTTCCGGCGACGGCGGGAGACGGCTGACCGTGATCATGCAGCGTTCGGCCGATTGCCCCTTGGGCAGCGCCCTGCCCTCCGGAAAATCGATGAAGATGCGCTCGGCCGGCGTGCCCGCTGGCCTGGCGCGAGCGCGCTTGTCGTAGAGATCGACGGTGACGCCGCCGAGCATGACCAGATGCGGCGTGCCTTGCGGACCGGCCCCGGCCGTCCGGAACGAGCCCGAGCGGATCTGGCCGACGGCGGGCGCGACACCGATGAGCAGCCCGGCCAGCAGGAAAGCAGCGTGGATCCTTCGCATCATCGGTTCCTGTCCTGGCACCAGCGGGCGCGCGTTTACCTGTTATCGCTGAAACACCGGATCGGGCGACGAGAAAAGAGAAATGCGCGCAGAGATGCGGAGACCCGTACCTCAACACCCAGCGCGCCTCGCGCGAAGCGTTTTCCCGTTGTTCGGCAAACGCCGCTTGCATCGTACCGCCGATCCAGCATGGTAACGATACCGCCAGCGAGCGGCAGGGGGAGAGCGGGATGGCCGATTCAGAACGTCTGGCGCGCATCGCGGCCGATCCGCGGTACATCGCGCTGACTCGCCAGCGCGGGCGCTTCACCTGGACGCTGACGATCGTCATGCTGATCGCCTATTTCGGCTTCGTCCTGCTGATCGCGTTCGACAAGGCGCTGCTTGCCCGGCCGATCGGGGCCGGTGTGACCTCGATCGGCATTCCGGTCGGGCTTGGCGTGATCCTGCTCGCGATCGGGCTGACTGGCCTGTACGTCCGCCGCGCCAATCGCGATTACGACGCGATGGTCGAAAGCCTGGTCGAGAGCACCGGCGAATGAGCCGCATCGCCCGGGCCGCCGCCCTCGTCTCCGCTGCCGTGCTGGTCGCCACCCCCGCGCTGGCCGACGGCGTCGCGGGCGAGACGGTGCAGCAGCCGACCAACTGGACCGCGATCATCCTGTTCGCGGCCTTCGCCATTCTGACGCTCGGCATCACCCGCTGGGCGGCGCGGCGGACGCGCACCGCGTCCGATTTCTACACGGCCGGCGGCGGCATCACCGGCTTCCAGAACGGGCTCGCCATCGCCGGCGACTATATGTCGGCGGCGAGCTTCCTCGGCATATCAGCGCAGATCTTCGCCGACGGCTATGACGGCCTGATCTATTCGATCGGTTTCCTGGTCGGCTGGCCGATCATCCTGTTCCTGATGGCGGAGCGGCTGCGCAATCTCGGCCGCTACACCTTTGCCGATGTCGCCTCGTTCCGCTTCGCGCAGACGCCGGTCAGGACCTTCGCGGCGATCTCCACGCTGGTCGTCGTGCTGTTCTATCTGATCGCCCAGATGGTCGGCGCGGGGCAGCTGATCAAATTGCTGTTCGGGCTGCGCTACGAATATGCCGTCGTCATCGTCGGCGTACTGATGATGCTCTACGTGCTGTTCGGCGGGATGACCGCGACGACCTGGGTGCAGATCATCAAGGCAGTGATGCTGCTGGGCAGCGCGAGCTTCATGGCGTTCATGGTGCTCGCCCAGTTCGGCTTCTCGCCCGAGGCCTTGTTCGCCCGCGCGGTGGAGGTGAAGACCGACCTCGCCGCCGCGACCGGCCTGGCGCCGGCCGAAGCGGCCGAGCGCGGACGATCGATCATGGGGCCGGGCAATTTCATCAAGGATCCGATTTCCGCCATTTCCTTCGGCATGGCGCTGATGTTCGGCACGGCCGGCCTGCCGCACATATTGATGCGCTTCTTCACCGTGCCCAATGCCAAGGCAGCGCGCAGCTCCGTGCTGTGGGCGACGGGATGGATCGGCTATTTCTACCTGCTCACCTTCATCATTGGCTTCGGCGCGATCGTGCTGGTGGCGACCGATCCCGGCTATCTGGACGGCGCCGGGGCCTTGCGCGGCGGCAGCAACATGGCGGCGATTCATCTGGCGCAGGCGATCGGCGGGAACATCTTCCTCGGCTTCGTCTCGGCCGTGGCGTTCGCGACGATCCTGGCGGTGGTGGCCGGGCTGACCCTGTCGGGCGCTTCGGCGGTGAGCCACGATCTCTACGCGACGGTATTCCGCAAGGGCAAAGCCGATTCAGCCGCCGAGCTGCGCGTCTCGCGCCGCACGGTGCTGGTGCTCGCGGTGGTCGCGATCCTGCTCGGCATCCTGTTCGAGAAGCAGAATGTCGCGTTCATGGTCAGCCTTGCCTTTGCGCTGGCGGCTTCGGGCAATTTCCCGGTGCTGCTGCTGTCCTTGCTGTGGAAGGGCTGTACGACGCGCGGCGTGGTGATCGGCGGATCGCTCGGGCTGGTCACCGCGCTGGTCCTGACCATCCTGTCGCCGGCGATCTGGGTGGCGATCCTGCATCACGAGCAGGCGATCTTCCCCTATTCGTCACCCGCGATCTTCTCGGTTCCGCTGGCCTTCTTCACCATCTGGCTGGTGTCAGTGCTCGACAGATCGCCGCGCGCGGCGGTCGATCGCGGGCTGTATCTCGAGCAGCGGGTACGGGCAGAAACGGGGATCGGCGCGGAAGGCGCGTCACACCACTGAGGCGCGGGCGAGCAAAGCGGCGAACGGGCCGAACGACCAGCCCTCGACTGAGCCGACCTGCTCGATCACCTGCCACTGGTCGGGCTCGTCCGGCCGCCATGCCCGCACCTGTGGCGAGAGGTTGAACACGCACAACAGTCTCTCATCGCCCGAGCCCCGCTCGAACGCCAGCACCGAGTCCGACGCTTCGAGGAAGCGGATGGCGCCCGTCCTGAGAACCGGGTGGGCCCGGCGCATGGCGAGCAGGCACCGGGTGAGCGCGAGCATCGAGCCGGGATCGGCCTCCTGCCGGTCGACCGCCAGCGCGGCGTGATCGGGGCCGAAGGGCAGCCAGGGCTCGCCGGTGGAGAAGCCGAGCTGCGGCGCGTCGGCCGCCCACGGCATCGGCGTGCGCGCCCCGTCGCGGCCGAGCGTCAGCGGCCAGTTGGCGATCGCCTCCGGATCGCGCAGCCGATCGAACGGGATGTCGACCTGAGTGAGCCCAAGCTCCTCGCCCTGATAGAGGAAGATGTTGCCGCGCAGCGCCACGAGCAGCAGCAGCTTCATCCGCGCGAACGCCGCTTCATGCCCCGGCGGCGCCCAGCGCGAAACGGCGCGCGGCGCATCGTGATTCTCGAACGCCCAGCTCGGCCAGCCCATGCCCGGCGTGTCCGGCCAGCGATCGAGCGTATCGCGCACCAGCGCCGGCGTGAGCGCCTTCGCATAGAGGAAGTTGAAGCCATAAGCGGTGTTCAGCCGGGCATCGCCCTGGGTGAAACTTTGCATCTCGGGCTCGACATCGGGGCCGCCCACTTCGGCCACGGTGAAGCGATCCGGATAGCTGTCCGTCAGCGCGCGGACGCGTTCGAGGAACAGCGGGATATCCGGGTGTGACTGGTTGTGGACATGGACCTGGAAATCGAACGGGCGGGTGCGGCGGTCGTTGGTCGGCGGGCGCGCGGGATTGTCGCGCAGCGCCGGATCCATCATCGCGCAGCTGATCGCATCGAGCCGGAAGCCATCAACGCCGCGATCGAGCCAGAAGCGCGCGACATCGAGCAAAGCCTCCTGCACCGCCGGCAGATGCACGTTGAGCTGGGGTTGGCTCGCCAGGAAATTGTGCATGTAATATTGGCCGCGCCGCGCATCCCAGGTCCAGCCCGGGCCGCCGAACACCGATTGCCAGTTGTTGGGCGGCGTGCCGTCCGCCTTCGCATCGGCCCAGACATACCAGTCATGACGCGGATTGGTGCGATCGGCGCGGCTTTCGACGAACCAGTCATGCGCATCCGAGCTGTGCGCATAGACCTGATCGATGATCAGCTTCAGCCCGAGCTGATGCGCGCGGGCGACCAGCGCGTCGAAATCGGCGAGCGTGCCGAACACCGGATCGACGTTCCGATAATCGGACATGTCATAGCCGAAATCCTTCATCGGCGAGGGGAAGAAGGGCGACAGCCACACCCCGTCCACGCCGAGCGACGCGACATGATCGAGATGCGCGGTAATGCCGGCGAGATCGCCGATCCCGTCGCCATTCGAATCGGCAAAGCTGCGCGGATAGATCTGGTAGATCGCAGCGCCCCGCCACCACATCGTCACAGGCCCTCTCCCTCCCTGCCCTTGTGCCCGCCAGGCAACACCGCGCCAACCGAATTTACCGGATCCGCGCAAGGGATTGCCCGGCCGCCATGCCCCTGACATCCTGCCCGTCACAACAAGGGAACGGGTGGAACAGTGACCGGGCGGCCGCGCCAGTCCCTTGCGGGGCTGTGGAACATCTCGTTCGGATTCTTCGGGATCCAGGTCGCGTTCGGCCTGCAGAATGCGAATATCAGCCGGATCTTCCAGTCGCTCGGCAGCGATGTCGACGGGCTGGCGTTGCTGTGGATCGCGGGGCCGGTGACCGGCCTGATCGTCCAGCCGCTGATCGGTCATTTCAGTGATCGCACCTGGGGCCGATTCGGGCGGCGCCGGCCCTATTTCCTGGCCGGGGCGGTGCTCGCGGCGCTCGCGCTGGCCGGCATGCCGAACGCGCCGGTGCTGCTCGCGGCGGCGGTGCTGCTATGGCTGCTCGACGCGTCGATCAACGTGGCGATGGAGCCGTTCCGCGCCTTTGTCGGCGACATGGTCGGGCCGGCGCAGCGCACTTTGGGCTACGCCTTCCAGACCGCGTTCATCGGCGCGGGCGCAGTGCTCGGCTCGCTCGCGCCGTTCGCGATCACGGCGCTGGGCGCAAGCAACGTCGCGCCCGCCGGGAGCATCCCCGATGCAGTGCGCTATTCCTTCTATCTCGGCGCGGCGGCGATCTTCTGCGCGGTGCTGTGGACCGTGCTGACGACGCGCGAATATGCGCCGGAGACGCTGCGCGCCTTTGCCGGCGACGACGATCCGGGCGCGCCGGCGACGCAGCCGGGCCGTTCCGAGCCGTCGCAGATCCTGCGCGATATCGTGCAGATGCCGATCGCGATGCGGCGCCTAGCGATCGTCCAGTTCTTCACCTGGTCGGCGCTGTTCCTGCTGTGGGTCTATGCCACCCCGGTCGTCACCCACCATGTCTTCGGTTCGGACGATACCGGATCGAAGGCCTATAATGACGGCGCCGACTGGGTCGGCATCCTGTTTTCGGTCTATAACGGCGTCGCGGTGCCGGCGGCCCTGCTGCTGCCGATGCTGGTCGGGCGGTTCGGCGCTGGCCGGACGCATATCGCCTGCCTGGCGATCGGCGCGACCGGCTTTGCCGCGATGCTTTTCATCAGGGATGCGCAGCTGCTGATCCTGCCGATGATGGCGATCGGGATCGCCTGGGCAGCGATCCTCACCCTGCCCTATGCCATGCTGGCGGGCATGCTGCCGACCGGCAAGCTCGGCGTCTATATGGGCATCTTCAACGGCTTCATCGTCCTGCCGCAGCTGTTCGGCGCGCTCGTGATGGGGCCAGTGATCCGCACTTTCTTCCCGGCCGCGCCGATCTGGACGATGGCGATCGCGGCCGTGCTGATGGCGTTCGCGGCGCTGGCGATGCTGCGCGTCGACGACCGGCGCCCGGAAGCAGCCGGAATCGGCGCAGACGGCGAGATGGTGCTTTGACAATCCTATAGGATACGATAGCTAGCCGGGTAGCGCTATCATCGGCGCGATTCCGCTGACGCCTGCACGGATGGGCGCACGGACCGGGAGAGGTATCGATGCGCATCACGCACAGGGATATGGTCGTCGCCTTGGGCGCGGTAGCGCTCACCTGCTCGGCCGGCGTCTTCGCCCAGACTCAAACCCGGAAGATCATCGGCCCGACGGTGTGGGACTGGACCAGCATGAAGGTCACCCCGACCGATGTCGGCGAAGTGCGCAGCCTGGGCAACGGGCCGACCGCGACGCTCGACGATCTCGAGCTGCACGTCACCACGCTCAAGCCCGGCCAGACCTCGCACGCGCCGCACAAGCACCCGAACGAAGAGCTGGTGATCATCCGCGAAGGCACGGTCGAGGTGCTGAACGATGGGGTGTGGAAACGGCTCGGGCCGGGATCGGTGATCTTCAACGCGTCCAATGCGCTGCACGGCCTGCGCAATGTCGGCACCACCAACACGACCTATCATGTGATCAACTGGACGACCCCGGCGACGCCCAAGAGCTGAGCGCTGGTGGCAAGGAGAGACGGGATGAATCCGATCGACCGCCGTTCGATGCTGACCGGTGCCGGCTTTGCGGGGCTTGCCGCCGCGCTGCCGGGCGATGTTATGGCACAGGCGCTGAGCGGCAATGCCGTTCCCGAGACGGTCAATACCGGCGCGCCGAGCGATCCGCGGCCGAAGCACCACATCAAATTCGCGGTGATCGGGCTCGACCACAACCATATCTATTCGATGACCGCGGCGGTGATCCGCGGCGGCGGCGAGCTGGTATGGGTCTATGCCACCGACGCGAAGCAGCTCGCCGCTTTCCAGAAGCTCTTCCCGGGCGCGAAGCTGGCGCGGAGCGAGGCCGAAATTCTGGAGGACAGGTCGATCCAGCTGATCGCCGGCGCGCCGATCCCCGATCTGCGCGCGCCGCTCGGCATCCGCGCGATGAAGGCGGGCAAGGATTATCTGGGCGACAAGCCGGCGATCACCACGCTGAAACAGCTCGCCGACGTCCGCGCGACGATCAAGGCAACGGGGCGCAAATTCGCGATCATGTATTCCGAGCGGCTGGAAGTGCCGGCCGCGATCAAGGCGGGCGAGCTGATCGAGCAGGGCACGATCGGCCGGGTGATCCAGACGATCAACATCGCGCCGCATCAGGTCAACCCGGCGAGTCGGCCCGACTGGTTCTGGGACAAGGCGCGCTATGGCGGCATCCTGACCGATATCGGCAGCCACCAGGCCGAGCAGTTCCTGTTCTTCACGAAGAGCAATCGCGCCGAGGTCGTCGCGTCGCAGACCGGCAATATCAACCATCCCGACAAGCCCCTGTTCGAGGATTTCGGCGACATGACGATGCGGGGCAATGGCGGCACCGGTTACCTGCGGGTCGACTGGTTCACGCCCAAGGGGCTCGGCACCTGGGGCGACGGACGGCTCTTCGTGCTGGGCACCGAGGGCTATATCGAGCTGCGCAAATATGCCGATCCGACCGGCAAGCCCGGCGGCAACCACCTGTTCGTCGTCGACGGCAAGAGCGCCCGCTACATGGATTGCAGCAAGGTCTATCTGCCGTTCGGCCCGCAATTCGTGACGGACATCGTCGAGCGCACGTCGATCGCGCAGGACCAGGAACAGGCGCTGCTCGCGGCCGAGCTGGTGCTCAAGGCGCAGAAGAACGCCACCCGGCCAATCGCGGCCTGACGGGAGACATGGCATGAAGAACATCTCGCGGCGCGCGCTGATCAGGACCGGGGCGATCGCCGCGGTCGGCTTCCCGTCGATCGTCCCGGCCAGCGTGTTCGGGCAGAATGCGCCGAGCAAGCGCATCAACATCGGCGCGATCGGCGTCGGGCGCATCTCGCGCATCCATGACCTGTTCGAGATATTCAAGTTCGACGACGCGCATGTCGTCGCGGTGTGCGATCTCGACACGCGGCGCGTGCAGCAGGGCATCGAGTTGGTCGACACGACGTACGGCGAGAAAGCGGGCAAGCCCTATTCGGGCACGCGCGGCTATGCCGATTATCGCGCGCTGCTCGCCAACAAGGATATCGACGCGGTCATCATCTCGACGCCCGATCACCAGCATGCGCCGAATTCGATCCATGCGGTGCAGGCCGGCAAGCATGTCTATTGCCAGAAGCCGGCATCGCTGACGATCGCCGAAGGGCGGCAGATGGCGAACGCGGTGGCGAAGACCGACCGCATCCTGCAGATCGGATCGCAGCAGCGCTCGCAGGACCCCTGGCCGCAATTCCACCGGGCGTGCGAGCTGGTGCGCAACGGGCGCATCGGCAAGCTGACCCATGTCGAGATCGGCCTGCCCGGCGATCCCTCCGGGCCTGAGGCCGGGCCAATGCCGATCCCGGCCAACCTCAATTACGACGCATGGCTGGGGACGACGCCCGAAGTCTATTATACCGAGATCCGCGTGCACCCGCAGGACGGCAAATTCAGCCGGCCGGGCTGGCTGCGCTGCGAGCAGTTCGGCGCGGGCATGATCACCGGCTGGGGCGCGCACCATGTCGACATCGCGCATTGGGGCATGGACACCGAGCATAGCGGCCCGATCGAGATCTGGGGCAAGGCCGATTTTCCGAAGAGCGGGCTGTGGAACGTCCACGGCGCGTTCGAGACTTATGGGCGCTACGCCAATGGGGTGGAGATGAAGATCTCCGGCGCCTTGCCCAATGGCGTGAAGTTCATCGGCACCGAAGGTTCGATCTTCGTCACGCGCACCGGCGGCCCGGTGACCGCGACTGACCCGGCGACCGCCGCGGCGGGGACGAGCGGATTGCTGGCGAGCAACCCCAAGATCCTCGACAGCGTGATCGGGCCGAACGAGATTCATTTGCCGAAGAGCCCCGAGCAGCACCGCAACTGGCTCGATTCGATCAGGACGGGCAAACCCAACATCTCCCCGGCCGAACTCGGCCACCGCGCCTGCTCGACCTGCCTGCTGCACTCGATCGCGATGCATCACGACAAGAGGTTGCACTGGGATCCGGTGAAGGAGCGCTTCATCGGCGACGATGCGGCCAACGCGATGCTCAGCCGGCCGCAGCGGGCACGCTATGCGATCTGACGCTCCCTCTCCCGTTCGCCCTGAGCTTGTCGAAGGGCCGTTCTTTCTGACCGCCGGCGAAAAGAGAAGAACGGTGCTTCGACAAGCTCAGCACGAACGGAAGGGTGGTAGCCCAATGAAATTCCCGGCCATGATCGCACTCGCCGCGCCGCTGCTGCTGGCAGGCGGCGCCGTTGCGCAGGATGCCCCGGACGAAGTGATCGGCCCAACCTACACCGACGCCCGCGAGATGGCGGTCGACCCCAGCCGGCCCATGGGCACGCTTCATGCCTTCGTGATGCTGTCGCAGGATTCGAAAGTCTACCCCGGCATCCGGCAATTGCAGAACGAGACGACCGCGAAGCGCGACGCCTATGGCAACCGCGTCGCGGCCAGGGCCGAGCTGCAATCCGAGCCGGCGCCGTATCGCCGCGAGGTGATCGTCTATACCCCCGCCGGCTACAAACCCGGCACGGAGATGCCGTTCATGGTCGTCCAGGACGGGCGGGATTATGCGACGCGCGTGGCGCTGGCGCTCGACACGCTGATCGCCGCGAAGCGCGTGCCGCCGATGGTCGCGGTGATGATCCAGTCGGGCGGGGGCGATGCGCAGGGATCGCAGCGCGGGCTCGAATATGACACCGTCTCCGGCCGCTATGCCGAGTTCGTCGAGAGCGAAGTGCTGCCGCTGGTCGCGCGCAACTACAAGATCCGTTTCACCAGGGACCCCGAAGGCCGGGCGGCGATGGGCGCGAGCTCGGGCGCCGCGGCGGCGTTCAGCATGGCCTGGTTCCACCCCGAATGGTATCGCCGGGTGCTGTCCTATTCGGGCACCTTCGTGAACCAGCAATCCCCGCCCGACCCGGCGACGCCCGAAGGCGCCTGGGATTATCACGCGCACCTGATCCCGGAAGCGGCGAAAAAGCCGATCCGCATCTGGATGCATGTCGGCGAAAGGGATCTGCATTTCGACGATCCGGAAGCGACCTTCCACAACTGGCCGCTGGCGAACCAGCGCATGGCCGCGGCGCTGAAGGCGAAGGGGTACGCGGTTCACTACGTGTTCGCGAAGGACTCAGTCCACGTCGATCAGCGGGTGGTTGGGCAGACATTGCCCGGGGCAATCGAATGGCTTTGGCAGGGGTATCGGAAATGATGGTTCGGAATTTGGATTCTTTCTTTTCTTTGTTCCCCGGCGAAGGCCGGGGCCCAGTTGGGGGACGTAGATTGTCTGATGCTGCGCGCTGTTACGCCGGCCTTCCCAACTGGGCCCCGGCCTCCGCCGGGGAACGGAAGGGGTTGGGCCTTATATCCCTCGGGGCACTGCTTCTCTCCGGCACCGCTTACGCCCAGACGTCGCCCCAGCCGTGGCGCAACCCTGCCCTCCCCACCGAACAGCGGGTGAACGCCCTGATCGGGCAGATGACGATCGAGGAAAAGGCGTCGCAGCTGGTCAACCAGGCGCGGGCGATTCCCCGGCTCGGGGTGCCGGCCTATAATTGGTGGAGCGAGGCGCTGCACGGCGTTGCCGGCGGCGGCTATGCCACCGTATTCCCGGAACCGGTCGGCCTGGCCGCGACCTTCGATGCGCCCGCGATCAAGGCGATGGGCGAAGCGATCGGCACCGAGGGCCGGGTGAAGTGGAATCTGATCGAAAAGGCCGGCGGCGAGCACCGCATCATGCAGGGCCTCACCTTCTGGTCGCCCAACATCAACATCTTCCGCGATCCGCGCTGGGGCCGGGGCCAGGAAACCTATGGCGAGGACCCGTATCTGACCGGCGCGCTGGGCGTCGCGTTCGTGCGCGGCATGCAGGGCGACGATGCGCATTATTACCGCGTCTCCTCCACCGCCAAACATTATGCGGTGCACAGCGGCCCCGAGCCCGGCCGGCACAGCGACAATTTCGCGGTCAGCCTGCACGATCAGGAGGACACCTATCTCCCCGCGTTCCGCACCCTCGTGGTGGACGGCAAGGTGGAATCGGTGATGTGCGCGTACAACGCCATCAACGGCCAGCCGGCCTGCGCCAACGAATTCCTGCTCAAGGACCGGCTGCGCGATGCCTGGGGCTTCAAGGGCCATGTGGTATCGGATTGCGATTCGATCGCCGATATCGAGCGCGGGCATCATTACACCAAGACCGTGGCGGAGGCCGCGGCGATCAGCCTGAAGCTCGGCGTCGACAATGACTGCGCCGAATATGGCCGGGCGCCGGGCGCAACCTCCGATTACGATCGTTATGTCGATGCGATGAAACAGGGGCTGGTGGGCCAGGACGTGGTCGATCAGTCGCTGCGCCGGCTGTTCACGGTGCGCATGCGGCTGGGCATGTTCGATCCGCCCGCGCAGGTGCCCTATGCGGCGATCCCCGACAGCGCGCTCAATTCGCCCGAGCATGGCGCACTGGCGCTGAAGCTGGCGCGGGAATCGATCGTGCTGCTGAAGAACAACGGCATGCTGCCGCTGAAGGCGGGCGTGAAGCGGATCGCGGTGGTCGGTCCGCTGGCCGATCAGGTCGATGTGCTGAACGGCAATTACAACGGCACGCCGGTCGCGCCGGTGAGCGCGCTGGAGGGCATCCGCAAGGCATTCCCGGGTGCCGAGATCAGCTTCGAGCCGGGCACCGATTTCCTGCGCGCGGCCGAGCCGGTGCCGACCAGCGCGCTTTCCACGCCGGACGGCGCGCCGGGCCTGAAAGCCGAATTCTGGCGCGGGGCGGACTTTACGGGCGCGCCGGCGGTAAGCCGGACGGATGCGATCATCGCGTACGCCCGCAACACGCCGGCGGTGATCCCCGATGCGGCGGTGACGTCCGCGCGCTGGAGCGGCTTCGTCGCCGCGCCGGAGACGGGGCAGTACAAGATCGGCATCAACGGCCGCTCGGCCAAATTGTGGATCGACGACAAGCTGGTCGCCGACAACACCGACCCGCAGCAGCGCGGGCCGAACCTGGTCGAGCTGCGCTTCGAAAAGGGCGCGAAGCACAAGGTGCTGATCGAGCAGACGCCGAGCCGTTTCCCGCCGCGCTTCGTGTGGAACGAAGTGCGCGCCGATGCGCTCGAGCGGGCGGTGGCATCGGCAAGGCAGGCCGATCTGGTCATCGCGGTGGCGGGCATCACGTCGGCGCTCGAAGGCGAGGAGATGGTGGTCAACGTGCCGGGCTTCGTCGGCGGCGACCGCACCAGCCTCGACCTGCCGGCGCCCGAGGAAGCCGTGCTGAAGGCCGTCAAGGCGACGGGCAAGCCGCTCGCGCTGGTGCTGATGAACGGCTCCGCTTTGTCGGTGAACTGGGCTGCGGCCAATGCCGATGCGATCCTCGATGCCTGGTATCCGGGCCAGGCCGGCGGCACCGCGATCGGCGAGACCTTGTCGGGCGCGAACAACCCGGCGGGGCGCCTGCCGGTGACCTTCTACACCGGGGTCGATCAGCTGCCGCCGTTCAAGGATTATGCGATGGCGGGGCGGACCTATCGCTATTTCTCGGGCAAGCCGCTCTACGCCTTCGGCCACGGGCTGAGCTATACCAGCTTCGCCTACGGCAAGCCGCTATTGTCGCGCGCTTCGGTGAAGGCGGGCGAGACGCTGGGCGTCGATGTCGAGGTGCGCAACACCGGCAAGCTGGCCGGCGACGAAGTGGTGCAGCTCTATCTCAGCTTCCCGCAGGCGCCGGGCATGCCGATCCGGGCGCTGCGCGGCTTCACCCGCGTTCACCTCGCGGCCGGGGCCAGCACGAAGGTGCATTTCGACCTCGATCCGCGCGGGCTTTCCAGCGTGACCGAGGCGGGCAAGCGCGTGGTGGCGCCGGGCGCCTATACGCTGACGCTCGGCGGCGGACAGCCGGGGACCGGGGCGCCGACGGTGGCGGCTGGGTTCAGCGTGACGGGGACGGTGGCGCTGGCCGAGTGAGGGCCGGCTCCATCGCGCCTATCCGACCGGCGGGGGCTTGCGGCGCACCCGTCGGAGGATCGCGCGCACGGCGAAGAAGAGGAGAAGCGCGAGCAGCACCCATGGCCCGACGGCGGCGACGAAATAGATCAAAGCGACGATGCTGTAGGTGACGGTCGATCCGACCGAAGCGAACGCCCGGCCCGTCTCGCCCGAAAAGCTCGTGCTGCCGCTATAGGCGATCGAGATCGCCGAGGTCGCCACCCGGCCGCGCGCCTGGGCGAGTTCGGTGCGCGCTGCCGTGGCGGTGTCGCCGCTGCCCCGGGCGCTCGCTTCGAGATCGACGATGTCGCGCGCGAGATCCTGGGCATCGACGTCGGTCGAGGTCAGCGACCCGCCAAGGGCGACGACCGGCGCGGTGAGCTCCGCGCCGAACGGGCGCGCGATCCTGTTGTCCACTTCGAGCTTCAGCGACGCGCTGGTCGATCCCTCGCTGTTCGATCGGTGCATTTCGATCAGGCGGCAGCGTTGCAGGCCGGCACGGTCGCACATGGCGAGATGCCGGTCCTGCGCAGCGGTGATCGCGCTCTGCGGCAGGCTGAAGCGATAGTCGAAACTATAGGCGATCTTGGGCGGAGCGGCCTGGCGGTCCGTGGTGGGCGCCGCCGTTTCGCCGCCCGCGCCGTCGGGCTTCTGCGAACTGCATCCGCCCACGAACAACAGGGCAAGCATGGCGGCGGCGGCGAACGATTTCATCATAGGCTTAGGCCGTTCCTGTCACTTGGCGAAGAAGCTTGGCGAAGACGGGATGCCTTCATTTTGGGTAGCTGCGACTGGCCGTAACGGAGAGCCCTGCGTTACGACGGCACGGTGTCAGAATCGCTGGCCGGGAAGGCCGCTGAACAGGTCGCGGGTGCATTTTCCTTCCGCGAGGCTGGCGGTCGATCCGGACCAGCCCATCATGATATATTCCCTTATCGTGCCATTGGTCCGCGAGAAGGCCGCCTCGGTATCGGCGGGACCGCCGATCGTCGCGCGGCTGTCCGAAAGCATGATGTCGTCGGCGGTGACCGAGCTGATCGGCGCCGCGGACTTGCAGGCGCCGCGGCACCAGCGCTTCGCATCGAGATCCATGCGGAAACGCTCCTCCCATTTGGTAGCGGGGGCGCCCGTCTTCAGCTGCTCGGTGCCCTTGCAGACGAGATCGAACTGATTGGCGGCAAAGGCGGGAGTCGCCATACCGAACATGGCAATGGTGGCAACGGCAGCTGAAACGAACGACTTTGACATGAATCACCCCGGTTCGTCGTTAAGACTGGGCAAGTAACGTGCGACCGAAACGATCGTTTCATTGCTCGAACAGGCGCGACGCGGCGAACATCTCAAGATCTCCGCAGCATGGCTTCATCAAATGCCCCGCCACCGGGCCGGGCTGCGAAAAGTCGATCCGCCCTAGACCTGCGACGGCGGACGCCATATTCCCGCCGGGCGTCAGGAGGCCGTCGCGGGACGACAGCGCAGGACGACGCCTTTCTGACGGCGCGTATCTTTATCGGATTGGGATTACCCGTGGAAAACGACGCACCTTCGCCCCAGACGCCGAACCGGCGGATCGCGCTGCTGATCGATGCCGACAATGTATCGCACGCGAAGATCGCGCCGATCCTGGCCGAGCTTTCCAAATATGGCACGGCCAATATCCGCCGGGCCTATGGCGACTGGGGCAGCGCCGGGCTGAAGGGATGGAAGGACAAGCTCCACGATTTCGCGATCAGGCCGATCCAGCAGTTCAGCTACTCCACCGGCAAGAACGCGACCGACATAGCGCTGGTGATCGATGCGATGGAGCTGCTCTACACCCAGAAGCTCGACGCCTTCTGCATCGCATCGAGCGACGCCGATTTCACGCCATTGGTCATGCAGCTCAAGGCGAACGGCCATGACGTCTATGGCTTTGGCGAGCGCAAGACCCCTGCCCCCTTCGTGAACGCGTGCACGACCTTCCTCTATCTCGACAGCCTGGACGATCCGACCGCGCGCGCCGGCGCCGCCGAAGCAGTGGAAAAGCCAAAGAGCAGCGCCAGGGCGGCAAAGGCCGAGCCCAAGGCCGAGGCCGCCGCGCCGGCCAAGCTGAGTGGCAAGGCGCTGGCGCAGGATGCCGCGCTGGTGACGATCCTGCGCGGCGCCGTCGAGGCAGCGGCATGGGATGACGGATGGGCGTCGATGCCGGGCGCCGGCAGCGCGGCCAAGCGCCTCGCCTCGATCGATCCGCGCAATTACGGCGTGAAGAATTTCCCGGCCCTGTTCGAGACGATCGGCCTGTTCGACATCTACAAGGGCGAAGGCGGCCACAGCTATGTCGCCGACAAACGCAACAAGGACCGGGCGCCGCGACCGTCGCGGTGACGGGCGCCCGCCCGGGCGCGGAGGCTGTCCGGCGTCGGGAACTGTTCGCGATTCCATGATTTTAAACTGTAACCGGGCTCGGCTAGCTACGGCCGCGGGGTCGTGATGCCGCGACCGGAAGCGCGCAGTCCACAGCACGGCTACGACCGACGATTCATCCGGAGACATCATGACGCCCCTCAAAAACCTGCTGATCCTGAGCGCTGCGGCGATCTGTCTGAGCGCCTGCGACAAGTCCGCGACCTCCGGCGGCAATGCGACCGGCGCTGTCGCGGGCGCGGCCGGCGCCTCCACCGGGGCCGGTCAGCTCGAAGGCTATATCGAGGGGCACAACACCCTGATCGGCACCTTCGGCTTCGTCGAAACCGCCGAGAAATATCGCAAGGCTGATGTCGCCCATGCATCGACCACCGGCTATTTCAGCGTCGACGACGGGTGGATCGGACAGGGCGTCGATCAGCTGAAAAAGGCTCGGGCGCTGTCGGGCGCCTCGAGCGATCTCAACGCCGCCGCGGATGCCCTGATCCTGTCGATGGGCAAGGTGCGCGCGCATCTCGCGAACCTGGCGCCCTATTATAGCGGCAAGAAATATCTCGACGACAAGCTCGCGCGCGGCAAGCAGGAAGACCCCCAGATGCTGGCCGAACTGGCCGCTGCGGAAAAGGATCTGAACGCGTTCAGGCAGCTGCTCGATCGCGACATGGCCAAGCGCGACGAAGCGGTGCTGGCGAAACTGAAGAGCAGCGGCGACCTGCTCAATTACAACACGAAACTGGCGCTGGTCCGTTCGAACAAGCTGATCTCCCTGTTCAACCAGCCATCGGACATCCAGAACGCGGCGATCCTGGCCAAGGCCGACGCCGAAGTGGCGATCATCGAGCAGGCGATCGCCGACGCGCATCAGCAAGCCGTCAAGGCGAACAAGCGGGATCCATCCGGCCTGAGCTCGCTGACGACCATGATCGGCTATTACCGCACCCTGAAGCAGAGCCACAGCAACAGCGACGCCGAAGGAATGATGCGGACCTATAATCAGGCTGTGGATTCAGCGAATACCTTCGGCGGCATTAGCTGACGCTGGCGAGCGGCGGCGTCAGGCCTCATTTGGGCGTATGACCCTGCTCATTAGACGGATTGAATACCGCTACCATTGTGTGATGGTCACGGCACCGCGCCAGCGATTGCCTGACCTGGGCCGTGAGTGCAAAATTGGGTTAGTCTCAACTGGTACAATCGCGTTAGGAGCCCAACTTGAGCTACACGATCCATATTGAACGTTGTGGTGCGACGGGCGCGCGTGAGGCGATAGGTGAGAGCGAATGGTCAGCCGCTATAGAGGCTAATCATATCCTGAGATTTAGGGTCGAAGATTTCTCGGCTCGAAATCCGCAAACTGGTGAGCTCATCTCTATTAAAACCAGCGGCTATGATGTTGAACTTTTCTGTCAGGAGACCGAAGAGTGGATACCGACTTTCTTCTGGTCTCCAGCT
The DNA here is from genome assembly GCF_036663735.1 of Parasphingomonas zepuensis. Lineage (NCBI taxonomy): Bacteria > Pseudomonadati > Pseudomonadota > Alphaproteobacteria > Sphingomonadales > Sphingomonadaceae > Parasphingomonas > Parasphingomonas zepuensis. Next base: position 548,760 of record NZ_JAXOJO010000001.1, read on the forward strand.
GGCATAATAAGCTTCGACGCTTCAGATGACTTCGGTGAGCGCGAGGCGCCGTTAAGGTTGGTGGCGTCTGCCTTAGCTCGGTCGCTAAATGCCTCTTTGAGGGGCGACGAGGGTGAGATTTATACCTAGAGCGGATGACATCGCGTGGAATCGGCTTCCCTCTCCGTTCGTTTCGAGCGAAGTCGAGAAACCGCCAAGCAGCCCTCCACCAATGTTTCTCGACTTCGCTCGAAACGAACGGGTCTAGTTAAAGTCGTCCCGCTCCAGGCCGCTCATTGGTTCAGCGGTGGCATGAGCCAACATGGCCTGGCCGACTTTACGGAGCGTGACACACCGCCTCTTCCGAACAAGCCGGCTGCTCTGGGACCTAAGATCTGCCCAGATTCGTCGCGCGTTGATTTCCTCGGTGTGAATCGAATGCTGGCGCGATTGCGAATATCGAGCGCGGGAATATGATGCGCCTATGTGGCAATTGATTGTCTTGGCTCTGGCATCCTCGGTTCCTGCTGGACAACAAGGCCTGGTATTTGATGGCGAGGCTTTCGGGCCGCGACGAACCCTCACCTGCACTTGGTTCACCAACTTCGAGAATAGTCGCTTTGAGCAATGTCACGACGCGACGGGCAAATTGCTTCGCGACGGAGACGGGGCTTCAGTCAAATGCGCAGGAGACACATGCGCGCGACTGGACGCCGCAGCCCGAAAAGCAGCGGGTTGGCGAAAGCCTGAGCCGCCCTGGGGAACGTTCACGGTAAGGCTGGTCGGGCGGGTCAGCCTGTACCCCCATGAGAAGCGTTACCTGGGCGACGCCACAAGAACCGTTCTCATCGAGGAACTCTCGAGCGTTGGTGTATCGAAGTAGCTGCCTTACCTTATCGGTTCAAACCGGCTCAGCGTTTCGTCCAGTCGAGCATCATCCGCAATTGCCGGGTGCGGGTGCGCGTGACTTCCGCCCTGCACTGGTTTTCGGTGAAGGGCTGCATGCTGCCGCCACGCGATTCATAGCTTTCGATCCTGCACTCGGCGTCGCGAAACGCGATCCAGGCGCGCTGCGACGCCAGCAGCGCCGCCGCGAAACCCGGCTCCTGGATGCGGTCGAGGCGCTGCATCGCCGGATAGACCTGCTTCCAGGCCAGGTTCATTTCTGCGTCGGCGCGGTCGGCGACGGCCTTTTCGCACATCGTCATGGCCGTCTGGTTCGGCTTGTCGCCGCAAGAGTCGGCGGCCCCCGCCGCGAGAAACAATAGCCAGCCGATCATTGCGCATTCCCCTTTTCCGGCAAGCCATCGCGCCGCGCCGTCGGAAATCGATAACGTCTTTGCGCAGCCTCAGATGCATTGGCTGGCAGCCGGCTGAAGATTTTTACGGCAAGCGCCTGCTCCCGTTCACCGCTATCCCCGCCTCGGCACCAAGGTGAGCGCACGCGCTTCACGATCCGGGCGGATGCTCGCCATAGGCCCACATGCTGGTCAGCGTCACGTTCGCGCCGAACACGGCGCCGACCGACATGGTGATCATGTCCGGCAGGTCGGGATTGCCGCCCGGCCGCCGCCAGTAGAGCGTGCGGTATCCAGCCCCATCGACGGACTGCATGGGAGGGCCGAGACGGTTCAGCAACACCCGCTCGACGTATCGGCTATGCTTCAACCGCTCGGCATCGGTGGCATCGCTCGCCCAGGGCTCCCGAAAGGTCGCGACCGCCAGGCGGCGCGTCTCTCCCTCGCCGCGGAAATACAGGCTGACGGTCATTCTCTTGGCGGGCGCGCGAAAACAGGCGCTTTCGTCGCCGCGATTCAGGGGATTCGCCAGCACCTTCCCGGCCACGGCACATGGTACCTGGCGATAGTGATGGCCTTCCAGCGCAGCGTTCACGTCGCGCGGCGTCATCAGCGGCGCGATGCCGTCAATCGATCCGCCGCGCCAGTCCGGCCGTGATGGCTTGTCGCGTTCCTGCTCCTTGCCGCAGCCGGCAAACGCCAGGGCAATCAGGACCAGGCATGTCGTCCGGGGCGCTATCATCGCGCTTATGCCTAACCGGACCGGCGGCCGTATCAAGAGCTAACCTTCGCCGGGGCATCGGGAATGTTCGCGCGGCGGGTCTGCGGAAGGTCAGGCCGCCCAGCGTGATGGGGGGTCGGCCGCAGCTGGATCGAGATGGAGGTACAAGGACGAGAAATCGGCGAAATGCTCGAGCTGCCGCCAGTCGGCGCTGCCATAATAGCGGCCTTCTCGGGTGATCAGGCCCTGATCTGTCAGCGACCGCAGCACGCGGTTGACGTGAACCGCCGTCAGGCCGACCGCGTCGCCGATCTGTTCCTGAGTCATCGGCAACTCGAAGCCGTCGGCGATCTGCAACCCGGCCCGCGCCGTACGCAAGGCAAGCTCACACAGCAGGTGCGCGACGCGCACGACGGACTCGCGGCGCCCGACATTGACGATCCATTCGCGGTCGATCGCGGCGTCGACCGACGCCTCGACCCACAGCGCCCGGGCCACCGCCGGGTGATCGAGCGCCAGCCGGCGCAGCGGCTCGGCTTCGATGCTTGCGGCGACGATATGCGTCATTGCCTGGACGCCCTGATCGACGACGTTCAGGAACAGATGGGGCAAGTCGACGAAATCGCCGGGCAGCATCACCGCAGTGATCTGCCGCGCACCGGCGCGGGTTATCTTATGCCGGCAAGCAAAGCCGGAGAGAATGAACGAGCAGTGCGACGGGCGTTCGCCTTCGCGCACGAGCTTTCCGGAAGGCGCCAGACGCGTGATGCTGTGGGGAAGCGCGACGATTGCCGAGAGATCGGACTCCGTGAGGTCCGTACGCCGCGCCAGTTTCTGCGCGACGACTTCAAGGCCCGGGGTGTTGGGCATGATATTGTTCCAGAGGCGGAGCAGAGCCGCCGCTGGTGGTGTAGCTTAGTTTTGGGCTTGTCGGTGAATTACTTGCAAGGATCTGCGACGGGCATTGCGAGGGCCTTGCGCCGGTCGGCCTTATTCCTCGAAAGGGCCGCCGGCGATCGCATCGACCCAGGATGGTGGGGCGTAGCCGGGCACGAAACGCTCGCCGAAATCGCGGATGAAATTCTCGTAGGTCGTTTCTGGCCTGGTCTCGGCCTGGTGGAGCGCGCAGGCGGCAAAGGCACGCTTCATGTCGAGCCGCGGGACCGCGGCGACCACCGCCGCGATCTCGGCCGGATCGAGCGTCGCATAATCCGGCGTGCCGAAATCGACGCCGATTCCGCGCGCGGACAAGGCGACCTCGGTTTCCTTGAACAGGCTGATCGAATGCGTGGCGTGCAGCGCGATGCCGTCCCAGACGAGTTGCACGCGGCGGTCGTCGAAGCCGAGATCGCGCACGAACGCAGCCGCGATCGCAGCGCCGTTCACCTCGAAGCGATTGGGGCCATCGCCATGCGCGGTGAAGCCGAGATCGTGCAGCAGCGTCGTCACCGCGACGACCTCGGCATCGAAGCGCTCGCCGCGTTTCGCACCGAGCTTTGCGGCGAAGATCCAGGAGCGCGTCACATGGTTGAACAGGACAGGCGGCATGCGCTCGCGGGTATAGTCGAACGCACGCAGGATCACCGGCGTTTCGGGCAGTTCGGCGAACAGCCCGCGCAGTTCGCCATGGGACAAGGGTGGGAAAGCGGCGTCGGTCATCGATGGTCTCCCGTGCCTCGGTCGCGGCGCCCCTCAGCGGATGGTCATGGCGGGCCGGGCGCGATGCCCGGTCCGCGCGGCTCAGCTTCGGATGAAATCGAAGATGGCGGCGTTGATCACCTCGGCATGTGTCGTCGCCATGCCGTGCGGGAAGCCGGGATAGGTCTTGAGCGTGGCGTTGCGGAGCAGCTTCGCCGCTAGCCTGGCCGAATCGTCGACCGGTACGATCTGGTCGTCCTCGCCGTGCAGGATCAGCACCGGCTGCGCGATCTTCTTCAGGTCCTCGGTGAAATCGGTCTCCGAAAACGCCTTGATGCAATCATATTGCGCCTTGATGTCGCCGGTCATCGCCTGGCGCATCCAGTTGTCGCTGATCGCCTGCGAGGGCTTCGCGCCGGGGCGGTTATAGCCGTAGAAGGGCCCGGTCGCGAAACCCCGATAATATTCGGCGCGGTTGGCGGCAACGCCCTCGCGAATAGCGTCGAACACGGTGATCGGCAGCCCGCCGGGATTGGACGGGCTCTTCAGCATGACCGGCGGGATCGCGCCGATCAGCACGGCCTTCGCCACGCGCCCGCCGCCGCCATAGGTCGCGACATAGCGCGTCGCCTCGCCGCCGCCGGTCGAATGGCCGATATGGATCGCGTCGCGCAGGCCGAGATGGGCGGTGACCGCCGCGGCATCGGCGGCATAGGTGTCCATGTCGTTGCCATGCGCGCTCGGGCTCGACCGGCCATGGCCGCGGCGGTCATGCGCGACCACGCGATAGCCCTGGGCCGAGAAGAACATCATCTGATTGTCCCAGTCGTCGCCGCTGAGCGGCCAGCCGTGATGGAACATGATCGGCTGGCCGGTGCCCCATTCCCGGTAGAAGATGTGCGTGCCGTCCTTGACTGTGATGCTGTTCATCGTCTTGTCTCCGAAGGTTGATCGTGCGGGCGGGCCCGACGCGGATTGAGCGAAAGCGGATTGGGGCAGCGCGGATTGGGCCAGGGCGATACCGGTTACGGCCGCCGCCCCGACGAGCAGTTCGCGCCGCGACCCGCGGATAGTGCTGAACCGGTCCTGATCCGGATTGCTGGGCATGCGGGGCTCCGCTGGCTTGGCGGCGCCATCGCCGCTGGCCATCGGGGTAGCAGTGCCGCGGGCGGGCAGTGATGGGCGGAACCGACAAACAGCGAGGCATTACAGACAAATGACCAGCGAACGCCCTATCCTCGAGATCGGCATCCTGATCCGCGAGCAATCGCTGCTCGGCACGGTGCACGGCCTGGCCGACCTGTTCGGTTTCGCTGATCGGCTCGCGCGCCAGCGCGACGGCACGACCACGCCGGCGCTGCGGGTGAGCCGATTCATGGCCGGCCCGGACGGCGTCGCGCGAGCGGGGGAGCCGCCAGACATCGCAGCCGCCGAGCCGGCGATCGTCATCGTCCCGCCACGCGAGACGATCGCGCTTGGCATGGAAGAGCATCGCGCCGCCGGCGACTGGCTGCGCGCACGCCATGAAGCGGGCGTGGTGGTCAGCTCGATCTGCGGCGGCGTGTTCCTGCTGGCGCAGGCCGGGCTGCTCGACGGCCGGGAGGTTACGACTCACTGGGTCTGCGCCGGCGCACTGGCGAAGGACTTCCCGACGATCAGCGTAGATGCCGACCAGCTGGTGATCGACGATGGCGACGTGATCACGGCGGGCGGCATGATGGCCTGGGCCGATCTCGGCCTGCTCGTCATCGACCGGTTGCTTGGCCCGGCCGTGATGGCGGATACCGCGCGGTTCATGATGATCGATCCGCCGCGGCGCCAGCAGCGCTTCTATCGCCCGTTCGAGCCGCCGCGCGATCATGGCGACGCGGCCGTGGCGGCCGCCCAGGAGCGGTTGCACCACGAGGGGCCGGGCGGCGCGACGGTAGCCGACATGGCCGGATGGGCGCGGCTGGAGGTCCGCACCTTCGTGCGCCGCTTCCACCGCGCGACCGGGCTCAGGCCCAACGAATATAGCCAGCGCCTGCGCGTCGAGACGGCGCGGGCGCTGATCGAGACGTCGATCGAGCCGATCGGCACGATCGCCCAGGATGTCGGCTATGCCGATCCGGCTTCGTTCCGGAAAGTCTTTACCCGGGTGATGGGCCTGTCGCCCGCCGACTATCGCAGGCGGTTCGGGGTGCGCTCAGGCGAGCGCACGCTCGCCGCCGATACGCTCAGCTTGTAGCACCGCGCCACGGGTTCAGCAGTCGTCCGTCTCGGCTTCGGTGAGCGCCTGGCGCGGCACGTCGAGCCAGACGTGGCAGACATGCTCGGCGCCATCCTTCGAGCAGCTGATACGGCCATCGCCCTTGTGCAGGGCGGTCCCGCCGCAAGCGCTGCGTGCGCCCTTGCCCGGCAGGCGATCGTAGAGCGTCTTCGCCGCCGCGCCGGTGACGAGCAGATCGACGATTCCGGCGTCATAGGGAAAGGCGCGGGCGGTGGCCGGATCGGGCGCGCGCGCCGTCTCGACGCGTTGCTGCGCGCCGGCCATGGCCGCGAGCAGCGCAACCGGAAGGAGCAGGACGGCGGTGCGCCGGCTAATCATTGCGCAACCGGAATGAGTTCGAGTTCCGCCGCCGGCGGGCGATCGGCCGCGGCGCGAAGCGCGGTGACGAGCGTGGCCCGATCGGCGAAGATGCAGCTCGACGCCGATTGCGGATCGCGCGAAACATGGCCGCCGGTCTGCTCCGCCGTCTGCGCTGCCTCACTCGTGCAGCGCAGCAGGCTAAGCCGGTAGCGCCCGCCGCCGCTGTCGAGCAGCATGTAGAGCGCGTTACGCGGGTGCTCGGCGATCTGTTCGAGCTGAACGATATAGCGGCCCGCCTGGCGCGCGGGATCGAGCGGCACGATGACCGCGCGCACCGGATTGTCCGCCCCGGAAACGGCAAGTGTTCCGTCCGCCTGGCGGGCAATGCCGAGCACATCACCCTCGAGCGGCGACGCGCCGGTCTCGACCAGCCGGTAACGTCCGTCCGGGATGACCGCGACGGCCTCGGCCGCGCCGAACCAGGCCGGGCCGGACCAGCAGCCGCCGAGCAGGAACAGCGCTGCCAGCGCCGGCACAAGCCGCAAGCGCCCGGCCTATTCGTCGAGCAGGCTGGCGCGGCAGCCGGCGCTGCGGCATTCGCGCGTGCGATCGTTCAGCCAGTTGGTGCGGGCGATGGTGACGTCCTTCGCGCAGACCAGATCGACGCCGATCGCGCCCTCGGTCGAGCGGCCGCATTTCTCGTCGCGCTGGCGGATCCAGGCGCGCTGCGACTGCAGCAGGGTGGTGCGATCGGCTGCCTTGAGCTGGACGCGCAGCGCCTTGTACGCCGTGTTCAGATCGGTATCGGCCTGCATGAAGATCTTGCGCTCGCAATAGATGCTGTCGAAATTGCTGCGCGGGTTGTCACAGCTGGTTTCCTTCGCCTGCCCTGGGGCGGCCAGCGCCGCGGAGGCGCCCGGCAGGGCCGGCATGATCATGGCAAGACCGGCAATCAAGGCAATGCTTCGCATGGTTTTTCCTCCGTTTGCCCGTACTACGCCCGAGCGCCGGATTGGCTCCTAGCCGAGCGTTTCCAACAGCACTACCGCCATCCCCCCTGTCCGGAAACAATGCCTTCTCACCTGCCCTCGAAACCATCCTGGAGCACGGCGCGTTCGGACTTGCAAAGGGGCAACGCTTGCGCGGCATCGATTTCAGTTCCTGGCAGAGCGTGCTCGCGACGGTGATCGGCCTGGCGCTGGTGACGCTGATCGGCGTCGGTATCCGGCTGCTCACGATGGTCACCATCCAGCAGCGCCGCGAGCGGATGAACCGCCAGATCAACGAGCGGCTGCGCACGCTGATCGCGGCCTACAAGGTGCTGGGCGGTTCCTTCACCGGCAATCTCGCGGTCGACCCGACGCACCTGCGCGACCTGCGATCACGCGAGACGAGCGACGGCGCTGAGCCGGGCGGGACCGGATCCGACCGATCGCGCCGTATTCGCGACGCCGTCGAGGCGGCCCTGTCCGACATCATCCTGCTCGGCACCGAACAGCATGTGCGCCTGGCCGAAGCGGCCGCGCGCGCGCTGATCGCCGGGCAGCCGGTGCACACCCATGAGCTGGTCGTCGCGCTGCGCACCTTCATCCGCGAAGCGCTGGATCTCGACCCGATCCCGGCCGACCTGGCGATCCCGAGCCAGGGCCCTACCCGTCCCGCCACATCCGGCGGACGCGGCAAAAGCGAGGGCAAGGAGGGTGGTCGCCAAGGCGGTGGAGGCGGCGGCGGCATGGGCATGGGTGGCGGGATGGGGATGGGCGGGGGCGACGTCGATGGCGATCCCCACGCACCGCCTTCATCCTGGACGGCGATCGGCACCGGGCACTCAAGCACTCCTCATATCCAGGTATAGCTATCGCACGATCTATATCGGAACGAAGCTGCGCCGCATCACCGGCAGCGGAGACTCGACATGACGGATTCTGGGACGGGCAATGGCTGGGGCTGGATCCTGGCATATGGCATCGCGGCTGGCTGATCCTGCTCGGCGGCATCGATATCGTAGCGGGCGCAGTGCTGCTGTTCGCCGGCCCGGCCGCCGCGCTGACCTTCCTGGCGGCGGCGATCGGGATCAGCTTCCTGTTCCGCGGCTTTCTGCTGGCCGCCTTCGCGCTACGCCTGAAACGGGCGTAGCGCGAGTGCGCTTCAGGCTTGCGGCTTGGCGGCGCGCTTCGGGGCGGCTGCCTTGGCCGGGGCCGGCGCAGGCGCGCTGGTGCGGGCGGCGACAGTGGCGGCAAGCGCGCGATTGCGGCGCTTGTTGGCGGTGCGGAGCTGGCCCATCGAAAATCCCGTCGTCATGAAATGGCGCGGCAGCATGATCGGCCGCCGCGTAAGGCGGCCTGCATGGTCATGATCGGCCGCCGATGACAAGCGCTATCGCCCTCACGGAACGGGCGACGCCGCTGCCGCCGGAAAGATGGCGGCGAAGGAGCGGCTCTCCGGCAGGACGTACACGACCCCGTCGCGCGGCCGGAACAACGCCGCCACGACCTGTTCGTAAAAGGCGACGGGCACGTTGATGCAACCATAGGAAATGCGGTTGTCGAGCGTGGTGGCGGTGGCGAGCCGTTCGAGCCGACGTTCGGCCGGCTTGCCGGTGACGACGCGGTGGAGCGAGATCGCCGCATCATAATCGATCCACAGGATATCGTGCGAAAAGTTGCGGCCCATTTCCGCATCGAAGCGGCCCGCCGGGGTGACCCGATCGGCCGGACCGATATCGGCGAGCTTTCGATTGCCGATACCGGGCGGCGAGACGTCACCTCGCGCCAGGCCGAGCAGCACGGGCGCATCCCCGCGGATCGCGCCGTCCGGTCCGAAGGCAAAGACGCGCGCGCCGGCTTTGTCGACGATCAGGAACGGGCGGCCATGCGCATCCCCCGAGCGCACCACCCAATCGGCAAGCCGGCGCGTATCGGGCGAGGCGGCGACGCCGGAGAAATCGGCGCCGGCCCCCGCCCCAGCCGGTCCGGCCAGAGCCGGCCCGGCCGCGAGCAGGGCAAGGCACAGGCCGGCAGCCCAGGGCACCGTTCCGGATCGCCGCATCTAGTTGCGATCCTGCTTGGCGGGGCGATTGGGCACGAACGGCCGGGCCGGCGCTTCCTCGGCCGGGATCGGCTGGACCTCCAGCGGAGCCGGGACAAATTCCTGCTCGGCGACGGGAGGGAGTAGCGATTCGAGCTGCTCGCCCGGGACCGGCACGCCGTTATCCACAACCACCATGCCGGGGAGGCCACCGCCGGGCGAGTAGCTCACCGGCAGCAGCACCGGCGGCGCATAGGGCAGGACGACCGGCGTCGTGCCGGGCGGCGGCACGATGACCGGCGTCGTTACCGGAGGCACGACCACGACCGGCGGCACCACCACGGGCGGTACGACCACCGGCGGTACGACGACGGGTGGCACCACGACCGGCGGCACCTCGACCGGCGGCACCACGACGACGGCCGGGGTGATCGTACCCGTGGTGCGGAAGGTAGAGACGCAGCAGGACCCTGCCAGCGCATATTGGCCCGCATTGGCGCCGGCCAGGCTGTAGCCGGTATAGGTGATCCCGACATTCGATCCGGGCGCCGCGCTGTCGAACACGGCGCTGGCGCCGGCCCCGGCGACCAGCGTCACGCCGACCGGCAGGCCGGACGTTGCGGTGGTGTTGAAGCCGGTGAGCGTCGTCGCGGTCGTGCCGTCGGCGGCCCTGCCGCCATTGGGGAAGAGCAGCATGCGCTGCACCACCGACGCGCCCAGGGTGAGCGTGAAGAAGCCGGCGAAATTCGTCGGCGCGGCATAGGAGACGGGATTATAGTTGATCACGACCGCTGCGTTCGGCCCCGTGACGGTGACCGGAGGCGTGAGTGGCGCGAACACCAGGGTGCCGCCGCCGACGCCCGGGCCAGTTCCATCGGCACCAGCGATGATCAGCAGGCCGGGCTGAAGGCCGAGGCTCTGCGACGGGATCGTGCTGCCCCGGGTCAGCGTAACCGCGGCGGCGATGGTCACGTCATGCCCGGCGCACAGCGCGATATTGCCGTCCGTCGTGGTCATCGCGTGGAACACGTTCACATTGCGACCGGCGTTGAGCAGGATGCTGCCATTGGTGGTGGTGAGCGCCGCATTGACGTTCACGTCGCGCCCGCAGCACGCCACGATATTGCCGTTGGTCGCGGTAATCGAATTGTTGATCACCACGTCGCGCACGGCGTTCAGGCGCAGCGTGGTGGTGCTCGGCGAGGCCGTCCAGGCGATCGCGTCATTGACGATGATGTCGCCATTGCCGGTCAGCGTCGTGCCGAGCGTGGTCGTCGGTGGCGTGCCGGGGACCGTCGCGTCCGGGCCGGGCAGCGTCGTGATCGTCACGCTGTTTGTCACCAGCAGCGCCGACAGGGTCGAACCGGAGATGTTGCCGCCGGCACCGATGATGAAATCCTGCGGATCGATCAGCCAGGTGCCGGTGAGCCCGGCGGGCGCGAGCGTGGTGACGTTGGCGCCGGCCGCGATGTTCACATGCGCGGCGGAGGTTTCGATAAAGCCGCCGTTCCCGCCATGCGCCGCGCTGGCGTCGAGCGTGCCGGCCACGCTGACCGTGCCGTTCTGCATGTCGCCCATCAGATAGATCGAGCCGTTGCGGCTTTCGATCGTGCGCGCTTCGATCACGCCCGTATTATTCACGGCGGTGCCGAGCAGCTGGCCGGCGCCCTGAGTCGTCAGCAGCACGCGGCCGCCATCGGCGCGGATCAGCCCGCCATTGCGGACCAGCGCGCCGACCGCCCCGGTATCGACCACGATGTTGAGCAGGCCATCGCCCGCGACGTCGAGCGTCATCGCTTCGCCCGCGGCCAGCGCGACGCTGCCGAAGCGGGCCGCGATCGTGCCGTCATTGCCGACCTTCGCGCCGAGCAGGGCGACGAAGCCGCCATCGGCCGCGGTGATGCTGCCCTGGTTGAGCACGGTGCCGTTGCTCTTGCCCGCGAAGCGGTATTTGCCGGCCATGAAATCCGCGTCGGTGATGCCGAGCGTCGAGGCGACCAGGCCGCCGACATTGACCTGAGCGCCCGCGCCGAACAGCACGCCGTTCGGATTGACCAGGAACACCCGGCCATTGGCCGTCAGGCTGCCGAAGATCTGCGATGCATCGGGGCCGAGCACCCGGTTGAGCGCGACCGAACTGCTGTCCGGCTGGACGAAGGTGACGCTGTTGCCCTGGGCGATGTTGAAGCTGTCCCAGTTGATCGCCGCGGCATGAGTCGACTGGTTGATCGTGACGCTGCCGGGGCCACCGGTGATCGTGGCGGCGCCGCCAACGACCGTGCCACCGCTGGGCAGGGCCTGGGCATGCGCCTGGCCGCCAAAGGCGAGTGAGCCGGCCAGCCCCAGAAGGACCAGCGCAGTCGAACCGAGCAACCGGGCGTGGCGCGCCCTGGCGAAGAAGGGAGCGGGAGCAGCGAAGGCAGGATGGATGGCATTCATGATCGGATTCCTTGAAGCGGAGGTAGGCGCGCCGCGACGGGGCGCGCGCCGTCAGAAGGTCTTGGAGACCTGGAACCAGAAGCGCCCCTTGCGATCGGGGGCCGACGTTGCGAGCGTATCGCCGATCCTGCGGGCATAGCTTACCTTCAGGGTGATATTTTCGGGCGCGTACCAGGCCAGCCCGACGCCGTAGCCGCTGCGGTTCGCCCGGTTGCTGCCGGTGAACCAGGGGTGCTTGGCATAGTTGACGCGGCCGGTGTCGACGAAGCCGAACAGCTGGAGCCCACCGGGGAAGCTCGGCGTCCAGTCGCTCAGCATCAGCCGCGCCTCGGCAGTGGCGATATAGCCCTGGTCGCCATAGGCCTCGCCTTCAGGATAGGCGCGTACGCCGTAAGCGCCGCCCAGCTCCATCTTTTCGGAGATGTCGAGATTGTCGAACGCGACCTGGCCGCGCACCGCGCCATAGAGCGAGAAGGGCCCGGCGACATTCTGCAGCCGCGCGGCGCTGAAGGCGAGCTTGTTGTAGCCCCCGTCAGTCCGCGCCGTCAGCGCATCGGCGGCGCGATCGAGCGGGCTACGCAGATCGAGGTCGCCGATCGTCCAGGCCAGCGAGAAGGCCGTCCAGCCGCCGCCGCCGAAATTGTCGCGCATCGTGCCGTTGATGCCAAGCGTGGCCGCCTGGCTTGCCTTGCGCGTGCGGGCGGAGACCAGATCGATCCTGTCGTCGAAGGATTTCGCATCGACGCTGCCGACCAGATAAAGACTGGCGCGGCGCGTGCGAACCAGCGGGTAGCTGGCGTAGAGGCTGGCGACATTGGCGGTGCCGTGCGCATCGAGGCTTTCGAATTCGTGGCTGAGATCATAGCTGAAATGCGCATAGGCGATGCCCATGGTGAGGTTGCCGATCGGCACCTGCCAGGAGACGCGGCCATAAGCGAGGCCTTCGGTCGAGGCGAGCAAGCGCAGGCCGAGCTGATCGCCCAGCCCGGTTGCGTTGTTGAGGTTGATCGAGCCGCCGCCGCGATACGCCCCGGTGTAGCGATTGCCGGCATTGTCCGCCTCGATGCTGCCGGTGATGCGGCGACCGTTGGCGAGATCGACCGTCAGGTCCGAGGTTCCGGGCGTGGCGCCGGGGGCGAGCGTCGAACTGACCGCAACGCCGGGCAGATCGGACAGGAGCAGCAGCCGGCGCTCGAGCGGCGCGTTGGCGACGACGTCTCCGCTGTCGATGCCGCGCAGCACGCCGCGGGCGACATGGTTCGACAGGTTGCTGTCGTTATGCAGGCCGATCTTGCCGTAGCGCCCCTCGATCACCGCGATGGTGACCGAGCCGCCCTGCACATCCTGCGCAGGGAGATAGGCCTGGGCGAGGAAATAGCCGCGCGCGCGGTAGAAACCGGCGATGCGGGCGGCGCCCGCACGCAGATCGAACAGGCTGAGATCGCTGCCCGGGGTGATGCCGCTCGCCGCGATCAGCGTCGGTTCGTCGAACAGCGTCTGGCCGGTGACCTGCAGCGCGGTAACGCGGATCTTCGTTCCGGCCGGATCCGCGGCGGCCACGGCCGGCGGCGGCGCGACCACCAGGACCGGATCGACCTTCGGCGCCGTGGGCGCGGGGGGAATCTGCTGCAACTGCCCGCCGGCAGAAGGAATTTGCTGCGCGAACGCCGTTTGGCCGGTCGCGATCAACGCCACCGTCAGGAAGCCGAGCTTCATCCGATTATCCCTCACCTGACGCAAACATGATGCCTGTCACCGTGCGCAGGACACGGTGCGGCTTTTAGGCAATGCGAAATATCGGTCTGTCCGATATTCGGATCAGACGCGATTCGGGCGAAACCATCCGCAATATTCGCTAGTGCATTGCTCAATGTTTCGCCGCGTATAAAGTTCCTAGGAGAAATAATAAATAAATGATGTAAGTGTTAATACTTAGGCCATTTATTTGCGAGGCAATCGCAATATCATATCGTTTTTTATATGCGATGAACGAAATCCTGAATGGGCCGCTCGATATTGGTCGATCGCACGAAAAAGCGCGTTTGAATTCGACGGAACATCGGCCTGCGGCAAGTCGGCGCATTCGGCCAGCGAGCCGCTAAAGTTCGTGACGGGGCTCGATCACCGATCCGCGGATATCGCGACGGCCGCCGGGGCGCGGACGCGGCGCAATGCGGCGAGCAGCGGCCGCTCGAGCAGTAGATAGGCAAGGATACCGCCGCCCATTGCCAGGGCGAAGCCGGCCGCCGCGGTGACCGCTGCGGGCAGATGCAGGCGTGCCGCGACGACCGCGCAGAACTGAAGCGGGAAAATCTGCCAGAGATAGATCGAGTAGCTCGCATCGCCGAGAAGGCGGAGCGGCCGCCATTCCGGGATGCCGCCACCGCGCCCTTCGAAGAACAGCACCGCCATCAGGATCAAAGTGGCCCCGGCACCTTCGATGCCGCCGCGCATGCCCGGCCAGACCAGCCGGGGAATCCATAGCAGCAGTGCGACGAGCAGGAGCAGCACGATCAGCCGCCGATGCTCCGGCCGGACCCAGGCCACGCCCAGCCAGGCGCCGGCGACGAAATCGAGCAGGATCGGATCAGTCCAGGCGATCGCCACGGCCCCGGTCGGATGGAACAGCTTGCCCGCCGCGACCAGGCCCCCGATGATGCAGGTCAGCACGAGCACCCGGTAGCGCGGCAGGAACAGCAGCAGCGCGAAGATGGCGTAGAACAGCATCTCGGCATTGAGCGTCCAGCCCAGCGGCATCATCGGCAGCGGCGTATGCCGTCCACCGCCCGCGCTATAGGGAATGAAGGCGAAGGACGCGGCGATCCGCGCCGGATCGAGCCGGACCTGCGCCGACAGGCCGAGCAACCCGACCACCACGACCGCAGCGGTCGCGATCCAGTAGAGCGGCGCGACGCGCAGGAAACGATCCCGGAAAAAAGCCCAGGGCCGCGCCCCGCCGGCGGTGATCGCGACCATCAGGAAGCCGCTGAGCACGAAGAACAGATCGACCCCATAAGCAGCGAAGGGCAACGGGGCCCCGGCGCCCTGCGAGACGTGGAAGATCACGACGCCCGTCGCGGCGATGCCACGCAGATATTGCAGGCCGAACAGGCGGCGGGGCGTGTCGCCATCCTGCATCATCGTCGCCTTGCCCCCCATCGGCGAACGATAGGCGGCGATCGCACAACCCTCAACCGTCAGCGTTCGGCCCGCGCGAAGAAGGGCGCGCGCTTGGCCAGTTCGAACAGGAGCAGCAGCAGGACACCGCACCCCGCCACCACGGCCAGCTCGGCCAGGCCGAGCGGCGCGAATTGCAGGATGCGCTGGACCGGCGCGACCAGCAGGATGATCGCGCTGCCCAGCGCAACAAAGGCGAGCACATAGCGGAAGACCGGATTGCCGCGGAACAGCGCGTGGGCCAGCGAGGTGCTGAACGAACGATTGGCGAGCACCAGCGCCAGCGTCGCCGCGACCAGCGCGAAAAAGATCAATGTGCGCAACGTCGCAGCCGGCAGGCCGAGCCACGCCCCGGCGAGATACACGCTGCTGAGCAGCAGGAAGGCAAGCCCGCCCTGAACCACACTGCGCGCGACCAGCGGCAGGGAGAACAGCCGTGCCCGGGGATCGCGCGGCGGCCGGGTCATCAGGTGGCGTTCCTCGCGCTCGGCCTCGAACACCAGCGCGCAGACCGGATCGATGATCATTTCGAGCAGCGCGATCTGGATCGGCCCGAAGATCACCGGCATGCCGGTGACCAGCGGCAACAGCGCGAGCCCGGCGATCGGCACGTGCACGCCGAAGATGAAGCCCATCGCCTTGCGGATATTGTCGTAGATTCGCCGGCCGACCCGGATCGCGGCGACGATCGCCCCGAAATCATCCTCGACCAGCACGATCGCCGATGCCTCGCGGGCGACGTCGGTGCCACGCTTGCCCATCGCGACGCCGATATGCGCTGCCTTCAGCGCGGGCGCGTCGTTCACGCCGTCGCCCGTCATGGCGACCACTTCGCCCGCGGCCTTGAGCGCGGAGACGATCCGCAGTTTCTGTTCGGGCATCGTGCGGGCGAAGACCGCAACCGAGCCGATGCGCGCGGCGAGCGCATCATCGTCGAGCGCCGCGACCTCGTCGCCGCGCAGCAGCTCGCCCGGCGCGATGCCGGCCGCCGCCGCGATCGCCCGCGCGGTGACCGCATAGTCGCCGGTGATCATCACGACCCGGATGCCCGCCGCCTGGCATTGGGCGACTGCCTCGACCACGCCAGCGCGCAACGGATCCGACAGACCGACCAGCCCGAGCAGGGTGAAGGCATGATCCTCATGCGGCCGGCCGAGATCGTCGATGCCGGCAGTGCCAGACGCGACGCCGAGCACGCGCATCCCGCGCCCCGCCATCGCCTGCGCCGCCGCATCGAGCGCGGCCCGGGCGGAGTCGTCGAGCCGGCACAGCCCAGCGATTGCCTCCGGCGCGCCCTTGGCGGCGACGACCAGCGGCGCGGCATCGTCGGCCGGTTGCCAGACGTTCGACATGGCGAGCAGATCGGGACGCAGGCCCCAGGAATGGACCAGCGCCAGCCCGTCGGACGACGCCGTCCCCGCATCACGCGCGGCGGCGTGGAAGGCGATCTCCATCGGATCGACCGGGATCGGCGCGCTGGCGAGCGCGCCGGCCGCGAGCAGCGGATTGAACCCGACATCCGCCGCGTCCGACGCGAGCGCGAGGCTGCGGCCGTCCGGCAGCCACAGTTCGGCGACGGTCATGCGGTTCTGGGTGAGCGTGCCGGTCTTGTCCGTGCACAACACCGTCGCGGCGCCCATTGTCTCGATCGCCGCGGTTCGCCGGGTGAGCACGCCGACCTGGGCGATGCGCCAGGCGCCCATCGCGAAGAAGATCGTCAGCACCACCGGGAATTCCTCCGGCAGCAGCGACATGCCGATGGCGATGCCGGCCAGGCTCGCCTCCAGCCAGCTGCCGCGGAACAGCCCGGTGAGCAGCACGACCAGCAAGGCCATGGCGATGCCGCCGATCGCGCAGAGCCGCACGATCCGGGCTGTCTCGCGCTGCAGGTGCGGCGTCTCGGGATCGAGCGCGGCGAGCGAGCGGCCGATCTGGCCGATGCGGCTGCGCGCGCCGGTCGCGGTGACGCGCGCGATGCCGCTGCCATGCGTGACGATCGACCCGAAATAGACCTGCGGCCGATCGTCCCCGCCGGGATCGGCCGAGTCGCTCTCCCCTTCAGTAGCGGCGCGCTTGCGTACCGGGACCGATTCGCCGGTGAGCAGGGATTCGTCGGCCTGGAAATCCTGCGCCTTGAGCAGCACCGCATCGGCGGCGACGCGATCGCCTTGTTCGAGCATCAGGAGATCGTCGCGCACCACGTCGCGGCCGGCGACGCGCACCGTCTCGCCGTCGCGGATGACAAGCGCGCGCGGGGCGGAGAGATCGCGCAGTGCCTCGAGCACATTTTCGGTCCGGGCTTCCTGGACGATGGTCATGCCGATCGAGAAGCCGGCAAAGGCAAGGAGGATCAGCGCCTCCGCCGTGTCGCCGAGCAGCAGATAGATCAGACCGCCGGCCAGCAGCATCGCCAGCATCGGCTCGCGCAGGACTTCGCCGGCGATGCGCAGCGGCGTGCGGCGGCCGGCGCGTGGCAGCTCGTTCGGGCCGTCGCGAACGAGGTGTTCGCGGACCTGCGCCAGCGACAGACCCTGTCGCTCGCCGTCAGTGTGCATGCGCCGGCCCACCGGGCGGGTGGGCAACCATCGGACTGTGTTTCATCCCGCCATCGTAGCGGGGCCGCTGCCCCGCCATATGCGCAATGACCCCAATAGGCGCGCTACCCCTCGGCGCTGCCGGGGAGATCGAACAGCGAGCGATATTGCCGGGGCTGGGAGCGGAGATACTGGTTGGGCGCGCGCACCCGGCCGCCGAGATGGGCGGCGGCGTGCCACGGCCAGCGCGGATCGAACAGGATCGTGCGCGCGAGCGCGATCAGATCGGCATCGCCGGTGCCGATGATCGCCTCGGCCTGTTCATAATCCGTAATCATGCCGACCGCCACGACCGGGATGCCGACGGCCTGCTTCACCGCGCGGGCGAGCGGGACCTGGTAGCTTGGCCCGATCGGGATCTCCTGCCGCGGATCGAGGCCGCCGCTCGACACATGGATGGCGGCGCAGCCCCGCGCTTCGAGCGCGTGGGCGAAGGCGATGGTCTGTTCGACGTCCCAGCCGCCCGGAACCCAGTCCGTGCCCGAGACGCGCATCGTCACTGGCCGCTCGGCGGGAAAGGCCTGCCGCACTGCATCGAACACTTCGAGCGGGAAGCGCAGGCGGTTTTCGAGGCTACCGCCATACTCGTCCTCGCGCCGGTTGGAGAGCGGCGAGAGGAACTGGTGAAGCAGATAGCCATGGGCGCCGTGGAGCTGGACGGCGTCGATGCCGAGCCGCGCGGCCCGGCGTGCAGCGTCAACGAAGCCGTCGCGGACGCGCGCCAGGCCAGCGGCGTCGAGCGCGACCGGCGCGTTTTCGCCCGGCGCGAAGTGCAGCGCCGACGGCGCCACGGTCTGCCAGCCATTGGCGGTATCGGGCCGAAGCTGCGCACCGCCGAGCCAGGGAAGATCGGTCGACGCCTTGCGACCGGCATGGCCGAGCTGGATCGCGATCGGCATGTCGGAATGACGGCGGATGCTGTCCAGCGTGCGCGCCATCGCTTCCTCGGTCCGGTCGTCCCACAGGCCGACATCGGCGTAGGAGATGCGCCCCTCCGGCAGCACCGCCGTCGCCTCGATCGTCAGCAGTGCCGCGCCGGACAAAGCGAGATGGCCGAGATGGATGAGGTGCCAGTCCGTCATGCAGCCATCGACCGCCGAATATTGACACATCGGGGCGATGACGATGCGGTTGTGCAGCGACAATTGCCCGACGTTGAGCGGTTCGAAGAGTTTGGGGCCGGCCATTATAGTCTCCGCTGAGAGGGTTAGTTCGGGCGGCGCCCGTCGGCGAGCCACGCAGCAAGATTGGCGACATAGCGCCGGGTGGAGCGTGCCGCCTCCGCATTGTCCAAGATGCCGCGCCCGGGCGGCTCCGTGACGAAGCTGGGCGCGCCGTAGCCGGGATCCCAATTATAGTCGGCGAAGTGATGGAAGGAGGATTCCGCCACGCCGGGGCCGGCGCCCGTCTCCTGCGGGTCGAAGGCCACCGCGATCGCGAATTCGGCGCCGGTTACGATGCTGGAGCCAGTGGCGATGACCCGCGCGCCCGGCGCATCGGACGGGGCGGAGACATCGCCCTCATGCGGATGGGCGGGGAGGAAGCGCAGGACGCCGTCCGGCGCATCGGCATCGGCGAGCAGCGGATGGACCGGACCGGCCGGCCGGATCTCCTGATAATCGCCGTTCGCGCCGGAATGGAAGTTCGGCCAGAGGATCTGGGTGGTGAAGGGATCGTCGATCACGTGGCGTGCTTCGTCCGGGTCCAGATTGTGCGAATGGAAATGGTGGGCCCGGCCGACGCCGCCGAGATCGCAGACCGAGCAGCCCAGATCCATATGGTCGCGCGCGACCAGCAGGCCGCCGCCGCGATCGTTGAAGCGGCCGATCGCTGCGGATTCCCGCGCGTTCAGGCCGTCGCCGACATCCACCGCGAACAACCACAATGCATCGAAATCGCTCTCGTCGAGATTGGAAAGGACTGGATCGTCGGCGCCCGGCGGAGCAGCGCGATCCCGCGCCGTGACGTCATAGAGCGGCGCGCCGTCCGGACCGGTCAGGCCCGCGAGATAGGCCTCCAGCAGCGAGAAGCGGGCGATGCTCCAGTCGTCATGCGTCGGCTCGATCGTGGTCTGCAGGAGAAGGCGTTTCGGCGTCATGGTGAATCCCGGCGGGCGGTTGACGTCAGGAAGATAGGTGCGGCCGGCGTTCATAAAAGGGCGCCGGGATAGCGGGCGTGCCTGGTGGGAATGTCATGCAGGTCGCTGACATTTTCCCAGACGTCTAATTTCAGAAATTATCATTATATTTCAATAGTTTATGAAACATCATCGTACGCCGTAGCTGTCACATCGCGAACATCGCCACGGCGGCCGCCGCCATCACCGCGGTCGCCGTCCAGCCGAAGAAGCGCAGCCCGAACGAAGCGGTGTAGGCGCCCATGGTCGACTTGCGCGAGACGACGATCATCATCACCGCCATGATCGGCACCGCGACCACGCCGTTGATCACCGCGCTCCAGAACAGGGCCTTGATCGGATCGATCGGCGACCAGTCGATGCCGATGCCGAGCAGGGTCGCCGCGCCGACCACGGTATAGAAGCCCTTCGCCTCGAGCGGCTTGCGATCGAGCCCGATCGTCCAGCCCAGCGCCTCGCCAATGGCATAGGCGGCCGAGCCGGCCAGTACCGGGATCGCCAGCATGCCGGTGCCGATGATGCCCAGGCTGAACAGCAGGAAGGCGAACTGCCCGGCGATCGGGCGCAGCGCATCGGCGGCGTCGGCCGCCGTCTGGATATCGGTGCGGCCCGAGGCGTGGAGCGTCGCCGCCGTGCCGATCATGATCGCCAGCGCGACCAGGTTCGACACCGCCATGCCGGCAAAGGTATCGAAGCTGATGCGGCGGAACGCGCCGGCCGCTTCGCCGGGGGCGTCGTTCAGGGCGTGCATGGACTTGTCCTGATCGAGCTCCTCCACTTCCTGAGAACTCTGCCAGAAGAAGAGATAGGGGCTGATCGTGGTGCCGAACAGCGCGACCACCGTGGTGATCGCGGCAGTGCCGGCAATGGTCGGCCAGACCATGCCCCAGCCGACCGCCACCCAATCGACGTGGATCATGAGGATCAGCGCGACATAGGCGAGCAGCACCAGAGTCAGCCATTTCAGGATCGCGGCGTAGCGATGATAGGGCACGAAGATCTGGAGCCCGAGCGACACGAGCGCGAAGACGGCGGTGAAGACATGATCGCCCCAGCCGAGCACGAGCTCGGCCGCCGCGCCCATCGCGGCGAGATCGGCGCCGATATTGATCGTGTTGGCGACGAACAGCAGCGCGACCAGGCCGAGCACGGCCCAGACCGGCAGCACCTTCAGCATGTTGCGCGCGAGGCCGGCATCGGTCACCCGGCCGATCCGGGCGCTGACCAGCTGAACCGCAGTCATCAGCGGATAGGTCAGCACCAAAGTCCAGAGCAGGCCGAAGCCGAATTGCGCGCCGGCCTGCGAATAAGTGGCGATGCCGCTGGGATCGTCGTCGGCTGCGCCGGTGATCAGGCCGGGGCCGAGCTGTTTCAGCAAGGTGGGCCGGCGTAGCGGCGGTTCCGGCGTCATCAGCTGTCCTTCTTGCGCGGGCGCCGCCCGGTCTTGCGGGTCATCGGATCGGGCTTGGGCGGCGGCCGCCAGCCGGGCGGCGGCGTCATGCGCTGCTGGCTGGTGCCGAGGCCCATGCGCCCGGGCTGCTGGCGCGTAAGCCCGGAGGTGTCGACCGCCGCCGCCTCCTCCGCCGAAGCGCCGCCGCGCAACAGGTTGAGCTGATCGCGCAAGCGGCGCGCTTCCTCGAAATCGAGCGCCGCTGCCGCCGCCTCCATGCGTTGCTGCAAGTGTTCGATCTCGTCGCTCATCGCGGCACAACGTCGCACGGCGCGCACGGACCCGCAAACGGCATCACAGATCGCCCGATACGACCGGCCCAAGCACCACTTCGTCGAGCAGAAGCCAGTCGGCCATGCGGCGCAGCTCGATGACCAGCCGCTCCACCGTGTCGGCCGGCGCGCCGGGCTCGAGCGACACGCGGTGAGCGAGCAGGCGGGAGGTCTGGCGGTCGGCCTTCAGATCGACGCGCGCGACGATGCGGTCGTCGAGCAGGAAGGGCAGGACGTAATAGCCATGGATGCGTTTTTCCGCGGGCGTGTAGATCTCGATGCGGTAGCGGAAACCGAACAGCCGCTCGGTCCGGTCGCGTTCCCACACCAAAGGATCGAACGGCGCGAGCAAGGCCGCGCCCTGCACCCGGCGCGGGCGGCGTGCGTCGCGGTGGAGCCAGGCCGGCTGCGACCAGCCCGGCACTTCGACCGGAATCAGCACGCCTTCCTCGGCCAGCGCGGCGACCGCTGCGCTGGCCTCGGCCGGCCGCAGCCGGAAATAATCGCGCAGATCGATCGTGGTGGCGATGCCATGGGCGCGCGCGGAACGCTCGATCAGCGCGCGGTGGGCAGCGTCCTCGGTCGGCGTGGGCAGCGCGAGGATGCCGGGTGGGATGACGCGCTCGGTAAGGTCGTAGACGCGCTCGAAGCTGCGCCGGCGCGTCGCGGTGGTGATGTGGCCGGCCCAGAACAGCCATTCGAGCGCATGCTTGGTCGCGCCCCACGCCCACCAGCCCGTGCTGCTCTTGCCCTCCTCGAAATCCGAGGCGGCAAGCGGACCTTCGGCGCGGATGCGGGCGAGGATCGCCTCGGCCTCGGGCCGACGCTCGCCGGCGAAGACACGCATCGATTTCCAGCCGGTATCGCCGCGATCGGCGCGCGCCATGCGCCAGCGCAACAGCGGATGAAGCGCGAGTGGGAGCAGCGATGCCTCATGCGCCCAATATTCGAACAGACGCCGCTCGCTCCGGCGGCCCCAGGCAGCGCGATCGAGCAGCCCGCGATCATAGCTGCCGAGCCGCGAAAAGGCGGGCAGATAATGCGCGCGCACCAGCACGTTGACGCTGTCGATCTGGTGCAGCGACAGCCGATCGACCGTGCGGCGCAGCTGGCCCTGATCGGCGCGCGCCGGATGCGCGGCGCCGAAGCCCTGCGCGGCCAGCGCGATCCGTCGCGCCTGCGCCAGCGACAGCCGCTCGGTCAGGGGCGTTCAGCCCGGTCGGCGGCGCGCAGGAAATCGAACGCCGCATCGCGCTCGCGCTGAGTCTTGAAGGCCGTTGCCGGATCGGGCGCTTCACCGAGCGAATGGAGCAATGCCCAGAGCGCGAAGCGGCGCCCGGCATCCGGCTCGCTCCAGAAGCCGGTGCCGAGCCGTTCGATGCCGAGTTCGATCGCCGCTTCGTCGAGCGTCTCGATCTCGGTCGTGCCGAAATAGTGATGCAGCAGCGCGTCGAGATCCACAGCCATTCCCCGATCGGGCGAACCGCGCCCGATCGGCTAGATGCCCTGCCCGGCGCGCCGCGCCAAGCACCGATCGACCGGACCGGTCAACTCTTGCAGCTGTCGATCGGCCGGCCGACCAGCGTTTCGTAGAGATGCACCCGCGGCGTATCGGCCCAGAAGTTGCGATAGGTGATGCTCGCATTGGGCATGGTGCGCACTTTCGGAGTGCCCGATCCGCAGACCAGATCGACGACGAAGCTGTTCTTGTAGAAATCGAGCCCGCCCGCCCCGACGAAATCGGGATAGTCGCGCGCAATGTGGCAGGTCCGGCAGGTCTGGCCATAGACGAGGCGATATTCGTTCGCATGGCCCGACCAGCTCGCCGGCGTCGGTGGCAGCTGCGGCCGTCCGGTGAAATTGTTGCCGGGATACCAGCCGTTGATCACGTTCGCGATCTCGTTGCCGGTATTGCTGTCGCGGACGAACTGGTTGAGCCGGGCAAAGGCGTTGAATTCAGCCGCCGAGGGCGTCGTCGCGCCGATCGCCTGGCCATAATCCCAGCTGCGATTGCCGGAATAACGGAAGCTCGGCAGATCGAATTCGCGGAAATGCGCGCCGGCCGCCTTGTTGTTGCCGTTGAGCCCCGGCCCGCCGCCATGGCAGGTCTGGCACAAGGCCGGCACCGGCTTCGGCCCGAACCCGTCGAGGTCGGCGAATTTCAGCCGGCCCGATCCGGCCACGGCGCCGCCGCCATAGACGTAGAACTGGACCTGCTCGTCCCCGATCGCCGCCGGATCATATTCCATCGCGACGGTGGCGCCGGGTGCGGTGTGGCTGACGGCATCGTCCGCATTTTGCGGATTCTGGTCGGGCAGCCCGTAATTGGTGACGTAGCAGGCGAGCTTCTGCCCGGTCTTGAGGCAATGCATGCCGCGGCCAAAGCCGAGATCGTTATGGTTGAGATAATTGGCCGTGACGAAATTTGCACTCACGCTGTTGCCGTTATTGTCGAACCCGTTGGCGCCCCACCAGTCGCCGAGCGTCGGCTTGGGCGTGGGGTTGTCGAGCGCGGCATAATAATCGGTCGCCTGCTGCTCGCCATTCGCCGGGTTGAAGCTGCCATAGGGCCCGGCGAGGAAGGCCGGGCGGCCGAACCCGTCAATGTCGCCGTACGGCGGCACCACGCCGGGCGCGGCGGTGAGCACCACCGGCGTGCAATCGGTATAGGGCGAATCGGGCCACAGATCGGGCGTGGTCATCGCGTGGTGCGGCGGCGCATCGGTGTTGATGATGTTGTCGAGCAGCACGACCTGCTGGTTGTTGGCCTTCCCGCGCAGCTCCAGCCGCAAGCTGTTGGGGAAGCCGGTGTTGAACGGGATGCGGAAGATCGCGTGATATTGCTGGTTGTCGAGCGCGACTTCCTTGACCTGGGGCGGCGGGGCGCCCCCGAACGAGACATAGGCACGCAGGACCAGATCGGACCAGCCGTTGAAATCGGGCCCGACCTCGACTCGCACGCAGGTCGCATGATCCGGATCGGTGCCGGCGACATCCATGTTGAGTTCAGAGAAATGCCGGGTCTTGCCGACATAGGCCCAGCCCGACGGCGTATTCTGCAGGGGCGCGGTGCCTTCCTCGACCCACAACCCGGCCTTGTTGTCATAGGACCAGAGCGCGATGCTTGGCGGCGCGGCCGGCCGGGCCTCGTCCGAGACGGGCACGCGAATCTCGGCCGTCTGGCCGGACCGGAGATTGAGCGGGTTGCCGGCCGCGTCGGTGAATTTGGCATAGACCGCGCCGTAGCTGCGCAGCTCGGCACGGCCACCGCCAAGTGGCGTCGCCTGGTAATCGCCGGGAATGGCGCGGCGCGCCGGGTTGAGCGAGGCCGAGGATGCCTGGATCGCGCCGACCGGCGCGACCCCGCCGGGGCCGACCAGCGCGCCGGCCGGAACGGTGATCTGCACGCCGCGCGGATCGCAGCGCGTCTGCTTGGCCGCGGCCGCGAGCAACGCCGCGTCGCTGCGCTTGCGGAGCGCCGCCGCCTCGCGCGAATCGGCCTTGTCGGTCGGCGCGCGGTATAATGTCGGCTTCACCAGCCGGGTGAGCGGCCGGCGGCGATCCTGCGCGGTCGTCCCGCCGCACGGGCCGGAGCTGCGCGTATCGGCGATCTCGACGACACCGCCTGGCGGCACCGTCTCGACCTGCGCGCGGATCATCTCATAGGTCGCGCCCGTCGCGTCCTTGTCATAGACGCGCGAGACCGGCGCATAATTGGCGCGGGCGATGTTCAGCACATAGCGATCGTCCGGGCGCGGGCTGGCGGTGAGCGCGAACCAGCCATTGGCACTGGTCTTGACCGAAGCGCCCCCGACGCTGACCGCCGCGCCGCCGAGCGGCGCCTGCGTCACCTCGTCAAGCACCACGCCCGAAAAGGCGAGATCGGGCGGGCCGGCGCGCAACTCGATGCGGCGATAGGCATAGCCGCCCTTGCCGTCGCGCGCGATCACATAGGCAGCGGCGAGGCCGGGTTCGGACGGGATCTGCCATTTCTCGGAATCGCCATTGCCGGTTCCGATCGCGCCGCCCTCAATCGTGCGCCAGCTATATTCGATCGAATCGCCATCGGCATCGCGCGACTGGGCAATCACCTTCACCGTCGAGCCGGCGACCGCGCGACGGATCGATTTGCTGCCGTCCGTCGCGAAGACGGTGACGAGCCGCGGCGCGCGATTGGGCAGCGGCAGATTCACCCGCGCACCGCCCGCCGCCAGCGTGACCGGCACGCTCGTCTTCGCCTTTTCGCACGCCGCCGTGACGGTATAGGCACCGGGCGCGAGGCCGGTAATGGCATATTCGCCGCGGATATTGGCGCGCACTTTCCTGCCGCCGGCGGCAACCACGGTCGCAACATCCAGCCGGAAGAAGCTGTCGCTGATCCAGCAGGGCCGGTTATCCCCGGTAAGGCTAACGCCGTAGAGGACGGGCGAGCCGAGCCGGGCGAGCACGTCCTGCGCGCCGACCGTCTTGCGACGGACGGTCAGCGCTTTCGAGCAGCCCTTCGCGTCAGCGATCGCCCAGCACACCTGATAGATCCCGCCCACCGGAGCGATCAGATCGAAGCGGCCGTCGAGCGTGGTCACCGCGCTCGCCACGTCGACGCCGGTGGCGGATCGCAGGAAGACCTTCTGGTCCGGCAGGGCGATGGCGGTGGCCTGGATCGCCGCGACGATGCTCGGCGCGCGCGGTACGACGAGCTTCAGCGTGCCCGTCACGCGCACCGGGACGGCGCGCGACGGCTGCGCGACCCCGGCCGAATATTGGAAGGCAAGCGCGGCGAGCAGCACCAGCGCGAGGAGGAGGACCGTCCAGACGATACGCGTCGAGCCCCGCAACCGGGCGAGCGAAGTCATCAGCATAGCAATATCCTCCTTCGCGCCGAGTTATCGACGCAAATTGCGCAGCACAAAAATTACCGACCACAGTCAGTCGCAGTTCAGCAGGCAATCGCCCACATTTCCGGAATCGATCGATTCCCGATTTGCAGATGACGCCCGTTTGCGACCCATATTTTTTTGATTGCTCTGATCATATCACAGGAAAAGGACTGATCAAAGCCGCGACAACACTTGTCTGAACCGCTTTGGCGGTAAAATCCGGCGCGATAGTCTCGCGTAGCCGGAGCCTATTCGCCGATCAGGTGCAGCGCGACCTCCCGGCGGTGCGGCCGGCGGCGATGCTCGAACAGATAAATGCCCTGCCAGGTGCCAAGCGCCGGACGCCCGCCGATCAGCGGGATCGACAGCTGAACCTGCGTGAGCGCAGTGCGCAGATGCGCCGGCATATCGTCCGGCCCTTCATCGTCATGAGCGTAGGACGCGTCCTCGGGCGCGATGCGGGCGAAGAAATCCTCCAGGTCCGTGCGGACCTCGGGCGCGGCATTCTCCTGGATCAGCAAGGAAGCCGAGGTGTGGCGACAGAAGATCGTGAGCAGACCCGAATCCATTTCGTGACGATCGGCCCAATCGACGATCTGCCCAGTGATCTCGACCAGTCCCTGCCGCCGCGTCTCGATTGCGATGATTCCGCTATGCTGTCGCATCTTCTTTCGCGTCCTGTGATTGCGGCGGGATCGTCCAGCAAAACTGTCTTGCTCTATATCAGTGCGAATCCTGGGAACGGCCAGACCCGATATGCGTCTAGTCGGTCTGATGACCGTACCCTCTACCCCACTCCACCCCTGGCAGCACCACGCGCAGGACGAACTGCAAGCGATGATGCACGCGATGGTCGATGCGCCGGCCTTTCCCTGTGTCGGCGCCAAGGCCGCGCTTGCGCGCGGGACGTTGCAGGTGCTCGCCTGCAACCGGATCGACAGTGCATGGGACGATCTGCGCATCCATGACGGGCTCCTGGCCTTTGCCGCGGCCTATCGCGAGGCCCCTGCCCTGTTCCGCAGCTTCGCCGTCGTCTTCGAGGGGCCCGAGGATCTGCCCGAGGCCGAGTTCGAAGCGGCGCTGTGGAAGCGAGTCCAGTCGCTGTCGGACAAGGATGTGTGGCGCGGCCAGGATTATGATCCGGCGGTGAGCCCCGATCCGGAAAACCCGCATTTCTCGCTGAGCTTCGGTGGAGAGGCCTTCTTCATCGTCGGCCTGCATCCGCACGCCAGCCGCCCGGCGCGGCGCTTCGGGCGGCCGGCGATGGTGTTCAACCTGCACGACCAGTTCGAGACGCTGCGCGCGCAGGGCAAATATGAGGGCATGCGCGAGAAGATCCTGGTGCGCGACGAAGCGCTGGCCGGATCGCGCAACCCGATGCTGGCGCGGCACGGCGATACCAGCGAGGCGCGCCAATATAGCGGCCGTGTGGTGGGCAATGACTGGGCCTGCCCCTTCCGTTATGCAGGGCAAGCCAAATGAACGCCGTGACCGAAATCCCCGAGCGCAGCGGCACCGCCTTTCGCCTGGCGAAGGGCGAAACCCTGGTGGTGATCGATCCGCGCGGCGAGCAGGTCGCCGATCTGCTGGCGTTCAACGCGGCGGATACCGAGGAAGTGATCTCCTCCGGTCGCACGCTCGATTATGCGTCGCGCATCTATCTTACGACCGGCGACAAGCTCTATTCCAACCGATCCAACGTGCTGCTGGAGATCGTCGAGGACACGGTCGGCCGGCATGATTTCCTGCTGACGCCGTGCTCGGCGGACACGTTCCGGCTGCTGTACGACGATTTGACGCCGCATCGCGGGTGTTTCGGCAACCTCGCTGAGGCGCTGGCGCCCTACGGCATAGTGCCGGACCGCATCCCGACCGCGTTCAATTGCTTCATGAACGTGCCGGTGGACGGCGAGACGGGCGAACTGAAAGTGCTGCCGCCGATCAGCAAGGCCGGCGACCATATCGCGTTCCGCGCGGAGACCGATCTGGTGATCGGGCTGACGGCGTGTTCGGCGCCGGATTCCAATGGGGGAAGCTTCAAGCCGATCCATTACCGGATCGAGGCGGCACAGGGTTAGTCCCTGCAGCTGCGCATTTGGAATTCCACGCGCTCCGTTCGCCCTGAGCTTGTCGAAGGGCCGTTCTTTCTATCCGCGGAAGATAA
Source organism: Parasphingomonas zepuensis (assembly GCF_036663735.1). Lineage (NCBI taxonomy): Bacteria > Pseudomonadati > Pseudomonadota > Alphaproteobacteria > Sphingomonadales > Sphingomonadaceae > Parasphingomonas > Parasphingomonas zepuensis. Next base: position 577,102 of record NZ_JAXOJO010000001.1, read on the forward strand.
GAGCAGGGCTTCGACAAGCTCAGCCCGAACGGAGAGAGGGGATTCCAGCCAAGCGAGTCCTCTAACCAGGCACCGCCACGCCCATCACGCTTGCCGCGACCGCTTCCGCCACCTTGATGCCGTCGACCGCGGCGGAGAGGATACCGCCGGCATAGCCAGCGCCCTCGCCCGCTGGAAACAGGCCGGCGGTGTTGAGGCTCTGGAAATCGGCGCCGCGAGTGAAGCGTACCGGCGAGGAAGTGCGCGTCTCGACGCCGGTCAGCACGACATCGGGGTGATCATAGCCGCTGATCTGGCGGCCGAAGACGGGCAGCGCCTCGCGCATCGCGGTCACCGCGAATTCGGGCAGGCATTCGGCGAGATCGGCCATCTCGACGCCGGGGCGGTAGGATGGAGTTACCTGGCCGAGCGCCTTGGACGGTCGGCCAGCGAGGAAATCGCCGAGGCGCTGCGCGGGCGCCTTGTAGGTGGAGCCGCCGGCGATGAAGGCGCGCGATTCCCAGTGGCGCTGGAAGGCGATGCCGGCGAGCGGATCGCCGGGATAGTCGCGCGCGGGATCGATCGCGACGACGAAGCCTGAGTTCGCGTTGCGCTCGTTGCGCGAATATTGGCTCATGCCGTTGGTCGCGACGCGGCCTTCCTCCGAGGTCGCGGCGACCACGGTGCCACCGGGGCACATGCAGAAGCTGTAGACCGTGCGGCCGTTCGAGCAGTGATGCGAGATGTGATATTCGGCCGCCCCCAGGATCGGGTTGCCGGCATCGGCGCCGAAGCGCGCGCGATCGATCCAGGATTGCGGATGTTCGATGCGCACGCCGATCGCGAAGGGCTTGGCCTCGACATGGACCCCGGCGGCATGGAGCATGGCGAAGGTGTCGCGCGCGCTGTGGCCGACCGCGAGCACGACATGATCGGCCTCGAGATAGTCGCCGGTGTGGAGATGCAGGCCGCGCACGCTGCGGTTGCCCTGCGCATCGGTCGCGACATCGATGCCGTCGACGCGGTGCTGGAAGCGATATTCGCCGCCCAGCCCCTCGATCGTCTCGCGCAATTGCTCGACCATGGTGACGAGGCGGAAGGTGCCGATATGGGGATGCGCCTCGGTCAGGATCTCGGGAGGGGCGCCGGCCTTGACGAACTCGGTCAGCACCTTGCGATCGAGATGGCGCGGATCCTTGATCCGGCTGTAGAGCTTGCCGTCCGAAAAGGTGCCGGCGCCGCCCTCCCCGAACTGAACGTTGGATTCGGGATCGAGCACGCTGCGGCGCCACAGGCCCCAGGTATCCTTGGTGCGTTCGCGCACGACCTTGCCGCGATCGAGGATGATCGGGCGGAAACCCATCTGCGCAAGGATCAGGCCGGCGAACAGGCCGCACGGGCCGGCGCCGATCACCACCGGGCGCGGGCCGCTGCGCCCCGCAGGCGCCTGAGCGACGAAATGGTAGCGCGTATCGGGCGTGCGCTGGACGTTGCGGTCCTTTTTGAAGCGGGCAAGCACCGCCGCCTCGTCCTTCACGTTCACGTCGACCGAATAGACCAGCATGATCGCGCGGTTGTCCCGCGCATCATGGGCGCGGCGCGCGACGACGTGGCGCACCAGTTCACGCGGGGAGATGCGGAGCCGCTTGCAGATCGCGGCGGGCAGCGCCTCGTCCGGATGGTGGAGCGGCAGGGCCAGTTCGGTAACGCGCAACATGGGGTGGCTCTAGCGGGGGTTGGGATTTTGACCAACCGGCGGTTTTTACCTTTCCGTTCCCCGGCGAAGGCCGGGGCCCAGTTGGGATGTCGGTAGTAACGGAGCGCTGCGCCCCATTGCCGACCTTCCCCGACTGGGCCCCGGCCTTCGCCGGGGAACGGAAAAGGGGAAGGTCAGTCGTGGGACAGGAAGGCGATCAGCCGGTTGTCGGGCGACCAGGCGGAGGCGCCGAGCGACCCGGCGCCGCCGACGAAGTTCGACATGACGATTGCCTTGTCCGGCCGGGGCACGCCGCCTTCGACCGGCATCAGGCGGAGCGTGACGTCGCTGCCGGCGGGCACGCGGGCCAGAGGCGCATCGGTCGTCAGATAGGCGAGCCATTTCCCGTCGGGCGAGAGGCGCGGATCGAAGGCGCTGCCCGGGCCGGTATCGATGCGGATCATCGCGCCGCCATCGGGCCGGGCGCGCCACAAGGTCAGCCGGCCGTCGGCAAGCGCGCTCGAATAGACCGAGGACTGGCTGGTCACCGCGCTGGCCAGGGCCGCATCGGGCAGCGTTTCTACCTTGTCGCTGTCCCACGCCGTGGCGCGGTAAGCGGCGCCGCCGGCGCGGTAGAAGATCGACACGCCGTCGGCCGACCAGCCGGCTGGTGCGATCGGGCCGGCCGCGTGGTGCAGGACCGTCTGTTCGAGCGGGTTGGACGCCTGGATGGTCTGGAGCGACATGCCGCCGGGCCGGGCGGCGCCGGCCGGGAGCGGCGCGATCGTCACTTTGCTGAACGCCATGGTCTCCTTCGTCCCGTCATCATGCGCGCAGACGCCGAGGCCGAGGAAATAGCTGCCGGTGATCTTCACCCTGAACGAACCGCCGGCGCGGCGCAGCTTGCCGTCGGGGCCAGGCACGAAGAGATAGGCATAGTCGCCGACCTTCTCGAGCCGGACGGACTGCTGGCGGGCGGTGTTGATCCAGATGAGGCGGGTCGGCCCGCCCTTCACTTCGCGATATTGCAGCGACAGCTGCTGGTTGCTCATCCGCACCGCATCGACATAGGCCGAATCCGGATCGAGATCCTGGCGCAGCACGATGCCGCCCTTGCGGTGGAGATAGCCGCCCGCGCTGGGCGCCGGCATCGGGCTGACGAAATCGAGATCGACCTGCATCGCGATGTTGCGCGACATTGGACCGGACATCGGCCGCCACGCGAAGTGGAAGTCGTCATGCCCGGCCCACATGTTCGCGCCGCCGCCGACCAGCGTGTAAGTGCCGGTCTTCGCGTCATATAGCGCCGATCCGGGATGCGCGGGATGGCCGATGTCGCGGTGATCGGCGAACTGGCCGACCGGCTCCGCCGCCATGGCCGCGGCAGACCATCCCAGGGCAAGCACCATGGCTGCCCGGATCAATGTTTTCATTGGCGAATCCTCCCCGATTCCGCGATCGCTTTACGCTTGCCCCGGCCTAGCACGGCCGGGCAGCGGCGCGGAAGCGGAAGGACTCAGGATTCCCGGCGGTCGCCCGGCTCCTTGTGCCGGAGCGCGTCTTCGACACTGAGCGAGCCGATCACGAACACGAAGGCCGCCATGCAGCCGACGACGAGATACAGGAAGAGATTGCCGACCATCGCGCTTCTCCTTTGTTGCGATGGGTAGTGGTTGCGACTGACGGCGCGGCGCTTCCTTGATTCCAGTCAAATCGGCGAGGCGTTCACGCGGCGGCTAGGCGCTGCTATGATCGCGCCGGTCAGGCGAGGATCGAGGCATGGACGACGAGATTCCCGAAGCGAGCAAGCTGACCCGATCGAAGCAGCGCTGGGCGAGCGAAGGCAAGTTCCTGACCGGCCATATCGCCCGCCCCGAGACCGAGCGGCTGCCGCCGGGGCAGCATCTGGTACGCGACTGGCCGGTGCTCGATCTCGGCCAGCAGCCGGACGTGCCGCTCGATCGCTGGAAGCTGACAATCGGCGGGCTGGTCGACCATCCGGTGACGCTCGACTGGCAAGCGTTCATGGCGCTGCCGCAGACCGGACTGCGCACCGACATCCACTGCGTCACGACCTGGTCGCGCTACGACAATGACTGGCAGGGCGTGGCGACGCACGACCTGCTCGATCTCGTCCAGCCGAAAGAAGACGCCGCCTATCTGATGCTGCACGGCTATGACGGCTATTCGACCAATGTGCCGCTGGCGGATTTCGCCGCGCCGGGCGCGATCCTGGCGCATGGCTGGCAGGGCAAGCCGCTGGCGCGCGACCATGGCGGGCCGATGCGGCTGGTGATCCCGCACCTCTATTTCTGGAAGAGCGCCAAGTGGCTGAAGGGGATCGATTTCCTGGCCGCGGACAGACCGGGTTTCTGGGAGGTCAATGGCTATCACATGCGCGGCGATCCCTGGGCCGAGGAACGCTATAGCTGACGGCGGGCGCGATCGGGCCTAAATAGCGCTGGCCGTGACCGTGACCCGCAAGATCATCCATGTCGACATGGACGCCTTCTACGCGTCGGTGGAGCAGCGCGACGATCCGGCGTTGCGCGGCCGGCCGGTCGCGGTGGGCAGCGCGAGCGGGCGCGGCGTGGTGGCGGCGGCAAGCTATGAGGCGCGGCGCTTCGGCGTGCGATCGGCGATGCCCTCGGTCACCGCGATCCGGCGATGCGCCGAACTGGTGTTCGTGCCGCCGCGCTTCGACGTGTACCGCGCGGTCTCGCAGCAGATCCGCGCGATCTTCCATGATTATACGCCGCTGGTCGAGCCGCTGTCGCTCGACGAGGCCTATCTCGACGTCACCGAGAATCTGCGGGGCATCCCCTCGGCAACCGAAACGGCGGCGGAAATCCGCGCGCGCATCCTGGAGACGACCGGGCTGACCGCGTCGGCCGGCATCTCCTACAACAAGTTCCTCGCCAAGCTCGCCTCCGACCAGAACAAGCCCAACGGCCAGTGCGTGATCACGCCGGGCGCCGGCGCTGCGTTCGTCGCCGAGCTGCCGGTCGGCCGCTTCCACGGCGTGGGGCCGAAGACCGCGGAGAAGATGAACCGGCTCGGCATCTTCACTGGCGCCGACCTGCGCGCGCGGGAGATGGCCTTCCTCCAGGCGCATTTCGGCAAGGCCGGCGCCTGGTATCACGCGATCGCGCGGGGCGAGGACGAGCGGCAGGTCAATCCGGACCGGCCGCGCAAATCCTCCGGCTCCGAGACGACCTATGGCACCGATCTGGTGACCCCCGAACAGGTCGAGCAGGGCGTGCTGGCGATGGCCGATGATGTGTGGGCGTGGTGCGAGAAATCCGGCGGGCGGGGCCGCACCGTGACGGTCAAATGCCGGTACGACGATTTCCGTACGGTCACGCGCAGCCGCACCCGCGCCGCGCCGGTCAGCGACCGCGCGGCGCTGCACGAGACGGCGATCGCGCTGGTGCGGACGCTCTATCCCTTGCGCGCCGGGATCAGGCTGATCGGGGTGACTTTGTCGACCTTCGATGGCGGCGACGACGCGCCGCAGCTCGATCTGATGGCACCGTGATGGCGCCAATTCACTGGCGCCATCGCGCGGGAATAGCTTAGGAAAGAGTGACTTCAGACGGGAGCTTTTCCATGGATCGCCGCCAGTTCATCGCATCCGGAGCCGCCGCGACGCTCGCTGTCGTGGCGAAGCCGGCCAGGGCCATCGCGCAGACGGCGGACGGCACCGCGCTCGACGCAGAGTTCGACCGGATCTTCCAGCAGGCAGTCGCCCGGTCGCCGGAGCTGGCGACATCGCTCGGGCTCGACAAGGGCGCGCTGGCGGCGGCCAAGGGCAAGCTCTCCCCGCGCACGCTGGAAAAACGGGCGGAGGATGTGGCGCAGACCAAGGCAGCGCTTGCCGGGCTGGCCCGGTTCGACGGCGCCGCCCTGTCCGAGTCCGCCAAGCTGAACCTCGAAGTCGTCCGCTATTCGCTGAAGACGCAGATCGATGCGCCGGAGAAATTCGGCATCGACAGCGCGATCCGGCCGTATCGCATCTTCCAGCAGGGCGGGGCCTATTTCTCCGTCCCCGATTTCCTCAACACGGCGCATACGATCAACCAGAAGGCCGATGCCGACGCCTATCTCTCGCGGCTCGATCAGTTCGGGACCGTGCTCGATCAGGAAAGCGGCCTGCAACAGGCCGAGGCGGCCAAGGGCTTCCTCGCGCCGGGCTGGTCGCTCGATCTGACGCTGGGCCAGATGCGCAAGCTGCGGGCCCAGCCGGCGGCGACGTCGAGCATCGTTCAGTCGCTGGTCAAGCGCGCCGGGGCCAAGGGCATCGCCGGCGACTGGCAGGCGCAGGCCACGCGCATCGTCGAGACCAAGGTCTATCCGGCGCTCGACCGTCAGATCGCGTTGATCGAGCGGCTGAAGCCCTCGACCAGGCCGGGCGACGGTATCTGGCGCGTGCCGGGCGGCGACGCGATCTACGCCATGGCGCTGAACCAGGCCACCACGACGACGATGAGCCCCGACGAAGTCCACCGGATCGGCCTGGCCCAGGTCGCCGAGATCTCGGCGCAGCTCGACTCGATCCTGAAGGCGAATGGCGAGACCAGCGGCACCGTCGGCGAACGGCTGGCACGACTGAACCTGCGCGCAGATCAGCTTTACGCCAATACGGCGGAGGGCCGGGCCGAGCTGATCGCCGGGCTGAACGAGGGCGTGAAGGCGATGTACGCCAGGCTGCCCCAGGCCTTCGCGACCGTTCCGACTCAGCCGCTCGAAATCCGCGCGGTGCCGGTCGAGATTCAGGACGGCGCCTCGAACGGCTATTACAACCGGGCCTCGCTGGATGGGGCGCGGCCTGCGATCTATTTCGTCAATCTGAAGGATGTCGGCGACTGGCCGAAATACACGCTGCCGTCGCTGACCTATCACGAGGGCGTGCCCGGCCATCACCTCCAGATCAGCCTCGCGCAGGAATCGCGCGACATCCCGATGTTGCGCAAGATCGGCTTCTTCTCGGCTTATTCAGAAGGCTGGGCGCTGTATGCCGAACAACTGGCGGACGAGCTGAACGCCTATACGACGCCGCTGGAACGGGCGGGCTATCTCCAGTCCTTCCTGTTCCGCGCCACGCGGCTGGTGGTGGATACCGGCATCCACGCCAAGCAATGGAGCCGGGAAAAGGCGACAGACTATATGGTCGCCACCACCGGCTTCGCGCGCCCGCGCACGCAGCGCGAAGTCGAGCGTTACTGCACCCAGGCGGGACAGGCGTGCAGCTACAAGATCGGCCATATGGCGTGGACGCGCGCTCGGGCCAAAGCCGAGGCGGCGCTTGGCGCGAAATTCGACCTCACTCAGTTCCACGAGATACTGAAGGAAGGCGCGATGCCGCTGACCATCCTGGAGCGCCGGATCGACGAGCGCATCGCCGCGATCAAGGCATAGCCAAACCGGCCAGCGTCAGAGGAACAGGCCGGTGATCCACCAGGTCAGCGCGGCGACCAGCGCCGCGGCGGGCAGAGTGACGAACCAGGCTATCACGATGTTGCTCGCCACGTTCCAGCGCACCGCGGAGAATCGCCGCGCCGCGCCGACGCCGACGATCGCGCCGGTGATGGTGTGCGTCGAGGAAACGGGCACGCCGCCGAACGTCGCCATGAACAGGGTGATCGCGCCGCCGGTCTCGGCGCAGAAGCCCTGGGCGGGCGTCAGCCGGGTGATCTTCGAGCCCATGGTGTGCACGATCTTCCATCCGCCCGACATGGTGCCGAACGCCATCGCCGCCTGGCAGGCGATCACCACCCAGAAGGGCACATGGAATTCGCCCTGATAGACACCCTGCGAGAAGAGCAGGACGGTGATGATGCCCATGGTCTTCTGCGCATCATTGCCTCCGTGCCCAAGCGAATAGGCCGCGGCCGAGATCAGCTGAAGCTTGCGGAAGCGCTTGTCGACGCCGAGCGGCGTCAGCTTCAGGCTCGACCAGGCGACCGCCAGCACCAGCACCAGCGCAAGCACGAGGCCGACCGCGGGCGAGGCGAAGATGCCGACCACCGTCTTGAGCACGCCGGACCACACGACGACGCTGAACCCCGCCTTGGCGAGGCCGGCGCCGAGCAGCCCGCCGATCAGCGCGTGGCTGCTGCTGGAGGGGATGCCGAGCATCCAGGTGATGACGTTCCACACGATCGCGCCGATCAGCGCGGCGAAGATCACCTGCGGATCGACGATCTGGGTGGAGATGATGCCGGTGCCGACGGTCTGCGCGACATGCTGACCGAACACGGCAAAGGCGATGAAGTTGAAGAAAGCCGCCCACAGCACCGCATGATGCGGTTTCAGCACGCGGGTCGATACGACGGTGGCGATCGAATTGGCGGCATCGTGCAGGCCGTTCAGGAAATCGAACAGCAGAGCGACGCCGATCAGGCCGATCAGCAGGGGAAGGGAAAGCATCACCGCGGGATCAGGCGTGGTCGATCACGAGACCCTGGATCTCGTTGGCGACGTCCTCGAACCGGTCGACGATCTTTTCCAGGTGACTGTAAATCTCGCGCCCGACGATGAAATCCATCGGCGCGGTGGCGCCGTGCGCCTTGAACAAGGCCTTCAGCCCGGCATCATGGATATCGTCGGCATCGCCCTCGATGCGGATCAGCCGGGAGGTGAGATCGTGCAGTCGGCTGGCATTGGTGCCGAGCGAGCGCAGCAGCGGGATCGCCTCCGCCGTGACGCGCGCCGCTTCGACGACGATGCCGGCCATATCGCGCATCTGCGGTTCGAAGCTGGTCACTTCGTACAGCTCGATCGATTTCGCGGTGCCGTTCATCTGATCGATCGCATCGTCCATCACCCCGATCAGGCTGGTGATCGCGCTGCGATCGAACGGCGTGACGAACACGCGCCGCACATCCTGCAGCACCTCGCGCGTAATATCGTCGGCGGCATGTTCGTGATTGACGATCGCGGCGATATTGTCCGCGATCGGCCCTTCATTGTGGAGCAACCGGGCGAGCGCGTCAGCGCCGGCGACCAGGGTGGCGGCATGCGCCTCGAACTGATCGAAGAACCGCCCCTGGGTGGGCATCAGCGCCTGAAACCAAGCGACCATGGGAATTTTCTTTCTTGCCTGGGTCCGGAACGCCGGAAGGACGCGCTGGGCGAGACTAGCCGGAATCACCGGTTCGCGGAAACCCGCAATCAGCGCCTTGAGTTCAGGCTCGTCGACTGCCGCCGCGGCACGGGGCAGATCGAACCAGCGGGTATCGCGCTGATGCCGCTCCGGCCATTCGGCGACCTGCTCGACGAACGCGATCGGAAACACCGCCACCACCAGATCGCGGCTGCGCCCGGCCCGCCGGCGCTTGCGGTAGGAAAAGCTGCCGATAGGCGACGGGCAGGCGATGCCGCGAACGCCGGCTTCCTCGAACGCTTCCTCGGCAGCGGCTTCGTGCGAAGCGAGGCCCTTGATCGGATTGCCCTTCGGAATCACCCAGCGCCCCGTATCCCGCGACGTGATCAACATCACCTCGGCGCTGCCATCGGGCATGATGCGATAGGGAAGGGCTGCTACCTGGTCGATCTCGTCTCTCACATGTCACTTTTGTGACAGCGAACTCAGAATCACGAAGGGGCCGACAAGTCCAGCAGGATCAGCATCCCAGCAGGTCGGCAAGTCCCGTGATGCTGTCCGCCGCATGGTCCCAGTCCTGCCGCAAATGCGCGTCCGGCCTGGGTCGGCCGCCAAATTCGGCCGGGCGATCGATATAGGCAGTGGCGAGCCCGCACGCCCGGGCCGCGGCGAGATCGCTGTGATGCGCCGCCACCAGGCACAGCGCACCGGGCGCGATCCCGAGCACATCTGCCGTGCCGAGATAGGCGCGCGGCTCCGGCTTGAAGCTCCGAGTCACCTCGGCGCCGAGGATTGCGTCCCAGGGCAGCCCGCCGTGCCGGGCCATTTCCACCAGCAGCGCGATGTTCGCGTTGGAGAGCGTGACGATGGGGTGAAGCCGCTTCAGCCGGGTCAGCCCCGCGACCGAATCCGGCCAGGGATCGAGCCGGCGCCAGGCATGCGCGAGATGCGCGATCGCGCTCTCGTCCACCCCAGACACATCGTGCCGGTCGAGCAGTTGCTGCAGCGTCTCGCAATTGAGGATGTCGAGCCGGACGAAGGGCCGCCGACCCGAGCGGCATTCCTCCATCGCCGGCTGGTAGAGCCCGCGCCACGCATCGGCAAAGGCGGCGGGATCGATATCGTCGCGGCCGATCGCGCCGAAGAAGGACGCCGCTTCCCGCGCGATGCCACTGCGCCAGTCGACCACCGTCCCGAAGACGTCGAAAGCCAGCGCCCTGATCGGGGCAGCGTCGCGGGCGGTGATCGAGTCGTCCATGCCGCCGGTATAGGCGCGCGCAGCGCCACGGCGAAGCCGGGATCAGTCCGGCAGCGCCGCCACGAACGCCCGCACTGCCGTCGCCGAATTGCTCGACGCGAGCGCCATGAAGGTCACCATCTGGTTGTGGCCGGAATCGCCGCCGGCGAGATCGGACAGGCTGCGGAAGACGACGAACGGCACCGTATTGGCAAAGGCGACCTGCCCCACCGCCGCGCTTTCCATGTCGAGCACCGAGGCCTGGAAAGTCGCGAAGAGATATTCGCGGTACTGCGCATTATCGGCGAAGGCCGGGCCGCTGACGCCGCCGCCGCCCACGACGATCTTCGGTGCCTTGTCCAGGCACGGCGCTGGCGTGATGCCAGTCGTCGGCAGGCAGCGCGCGAGCGTGGTGGCGCCGGCGACCTTGCGGGCGAGCGTCACCAGTGCCGGATCGGCGGCGAACCAGCGCCGGCGGATCACCGGCTCGGTCGCGCTGCCGACGCGGATGTCGCGTGGGAACATCATCCCGTAATTGGGCAGCGCTGTCGCGTCCGGCCGTTCGGGCGGCACCCAGCCGCCCGCCGTCTCGCGGGCGAACGACACCTCCATATACTGGTTCCAGCGTTCGGGGACGACGACGTCGCCGATATCGAGCCCGGGATCGATCCCGCCGGCGATGCCGGAAAAGACGATCCGCTTCACGACGAAGCGATCGAGCATGAGCTGCGTGTTCATCGCCGCATTGACCATGCTGACCCCGCTCTGGATCAGCAGGACGGGCTTGCCCTCCATCGTTCCGGTCAGGATCGTCAGGCCGTTGATCCGGTGCTCGACCGGATCGCTGACAGCGCCGACCAGCGCCGACCATTCCGGCGGAAAGGCCGTCATCACCGCCGTGCGCGGGCGATCGTCGAGCTTCTGCGCCATGGCCGGCACCGCCGCCGACAAGGCAACGGCGAAAAACACGGCGAGACGGGACAGGAAAGACACTTGGTTCAGGCTCCTATGCCAAAGGAGGGCCGCGGCGCACCGGCACCGCGGCCCGAACGTCACGCGATCAGAATTCCACCTTGGCGCCGATACGTAGACCCCAGAGCGAATATCGCGACTGGTTGTCCACGGCCGGGTTGGAGAAGCTCGAATAGCGATATTGCGCGCACGGGTTGGCTGGTGCTCCCGGCTGCGCCGCGACGCAGGCGACGTTCACCACCGGCGCAAGATACGGGAAGGCGACCTGGCGGAGCGAGCCCCAGTCCTTGTCGATGAAGTTCAGGACGTTCTCCATATCGGCGAACAGCTTGAACTTCGCCCCGAACGGCAGCGGGATTTCCTGGTCAACATGGAGATCGATCTTGAACCAGTTCGGCGCCGTCTGAGTGTTCTTGGGCAGGATCTTGCCACGATATTTACCCAGGCCGTTGCCCTCGATGTACGCGTTTAGCGAGGTCTGGGTCGCCGTGCTGTCGTAGACCACCAGCGGGTCGTTCGCGAGCGGCACATAAAGCAGATAGCGGTTGGCGCTACCAACCGTGCCGAACACGCTCGAGTGCCCAGCATTCAGGGTCGGATCGTTCATCGTTATACTGTAGGGGATTCCCGAGCGCAGTTCCCCGAACAGGCTGATCCGCGTCTTGTTGTCGCCGAAAAAGGCGTGATCGTAATCGATGCTCAATTTCCAGCTGTTGCGGATCTGGTAGATCGACGTGCCATAGGCCGCCTTGTTCGGATCGACCGCAGCATTCTGGCCGTAGGTGCCCGAACCGGTGGTGCCGTTCATCGAACTCACGTCGGTGACGTCCTGAAAGGTGTAGCTGCCGCTGATGTTGAGGCCCCAGTCCCAGCCCTTGTCGAAGCGCGCCACGGCCACGAGAGAATGGCCCTGATGCGTGTTCGTAAGCAGCAGATCGGAGTTGGAGTTGCTAGGCGTCAACGGTCGTGCGGCGTAGCGCGGACGGCCATCGGGTAGCGTGCCGTTGGAGATGAGCCGCAGATCCTGATAGATCGGCGCATTGTTGACGAAGCCGTAATAGAAATCGCCGCCGAAGTTCCAGCCCGAACCGAAAAAGCCGAGATCGAGCTTATAATCGGCCGAAAGCGTTGCTTTCCATGTCGATTCCATTTCGTATTTCGGATCCATCGCGTTGACATTGGCGACCGAGATAGAGCCGACATTGGTCCGCAGATAATCGGTCACCAGCGGGTTGATGCTGGTTCCGTTCACCCCGGTCAGCGCTGCGGTGCAGATCGCGGCGGTCGGCAAGGTGCACGTGCCGTCCGCGTTGCGATTGATGGTAATAGAGTTCTGATAGACGCCGGCAACCGAGAAGCTGTTGCCCAGAAACACGTCGGGCGATCCGCCGGCGAACAGACCGAACCCGCCGCGGAACCGCAACCGCTCGCTCGGACTCCAAGTTACCCCCAGGCGCGGCTGCGGGATGGTCTTGCCTTCGATCACCGCAGTGTTCGCAAAACCATAGCGCTGGAAGAAATACTGGTTCGCCGGTGGCCGGCTGGTCATGCCGTAGAGATCGACGCGCGTACCCGCGGTTATGCTGAGCGTCGGCGTCGGATCCCAGCTGCCCTGCAGACCGAAGGTGTATTGATCATATTTGAAGCTGGCGAGCACATCGTTGATGTCGCCGGTGGTCGAACCCGCAAGTGTCACCGTGCCGGCCCGTCCGGCCTGGAAATCGGCGACCGAGTCGAAATAATAGGTGCCGTACGCATCCGAGGTGAAGGCGTTGGCCACGTCGTAATGTTCATAGGCAGCGGTCAGCTTCATCGAGACCGGGCCAAGTTCCCACCGTGCGGCGATATCGGCGCCATATTGCTGGGTCCGCACATAGTTGAAATGGCGGAAGCGGTCCGGGCCGAAATAGATCCTGGCCGCAGCGGCTCCGGCAGTCTGGCTGGTCGAGCAGGCGATCGCGCTCGTATTGGTGAGACCGTTCTGCTGAAGCGCCGCGGTCGGATCGAGGCAGACCTGCATCTGGCTGAACGGGAAATCGCCGAACGGCACCGGCGTCAGATCATATTTGCGGAAATTGCCGCGCAGCTCGGTGTGGAAATTATCCGACCAGTCGGAATTCAGCTGACCGACATAGGACGAGACCTTTTCGGGGCGCTTGTAGTTGTTCGAGCCAAGCGCGAGCGCCGGTGAGCCGGTCGCTGTCGAGGAGAAGCCCGCGGTCGAGCTGTTGTTGCTGTCGTTGTGGATATAGGTGAACGAGAAGCGCTGACCGTCAGTGATGTTCCAGTCGACCTTGGCGGTGTATTTCTCGTCGGTCTCCAGCGTCGAGGATTGCACGCCGAGCGTATCGTAGCCGTAGACCGTGTTCGCGATCGAGGTGATGTTCGCGATCTGCGCGTCCGTCAAATTGGGCACGACGTTGGGGAAGCCGGCCGTGCCGATGTTGATCGGGGTGCCTTCCTCCAGATGCTCGTAGGACAGCGCCAGGAACAATTTGTCCTTGATGATCGGCCCGGAAACGAAACCGCCGTAATTCTTGCTCTTGAAATCGAGGTTCACGATGCCGGTGCTGTTGGCGATGCCGGGACGGGTGCGATCGCCGGTCAGCTTGTCGCTGCTATAGGTGTAGAAGCCCGAGCCGGTGAACTTGTTGGTGCCCGAGCGCAGCACGAGGTTGACCGCGCCGCCCTGGAAATCGCCCTCGCTGATGTCGAACGGCGCGATCTTGACCGAGAGCTGCTCGATCGCGTCGAGCGGCACCGGCCCGCGCGCGGTCGGCAAGCCGCCGACGTTCAGCCCGAACGTGTCGGAGAAGCGCAGGCCGTCGACCGAGAATTTGTTGAGGCGCGCATTCTGCCCGGCGATCATGATACCGCGGCTCTGCGCCGGATCGATCGTCGCGAAGGGATCGCGCCGCACGATATCGCGGATGTCACGCGTGACCGAGGCGACGCCTTCGATATCCCGCCGGTCTAGCGCCGTGCCGGGGCCGGAGGAGAGATCCACCGCGCCGCTCTGCGATGCCGTCACGACGATGTCGCTGCCCGTTGCCTCCAGCGCGATCGGAATGCGGAACGGCTGGCCCGCGGTCAGCTGGATATCGGTGACGGTGGTATCGACATAACCGTCGGCCACGACCTTCACCGTGAAGGGACCGCCAACGCGCAATCCCGAAGCGCTGAAGCTGCCGTCGGCGCCGGTCGTGGTGGTCGATGTCGTGCCCGAGGGCAGATGGGTGACGATGACGTTCGCCCCGGATACGGGCGCGTCGCCCGACGTGACCGCACCGCGGATCGATGAGGTGGTTTCCTGGGCATAGGCGCCGGCCGGCGCGCAGATCGCGAGCGCGCACACGGACGCATGAAGCAGATGACGCATGATATTTCCCCCTTTTGTGTGTTTCCGCGGATGCGCGCTGTTGCCCGTCACCCGCCGATCGATGGTCGAGCCGTTTATGGAGCGGTCATCGCCCGTTCCCCCTGCGCCCGTTCCTCCTGTGATTGTCCCGGAATCGAGTCGCGCGTGGTTGCCCAGCCGCCGCTGAGCGCCGCAACCACGGGCGAACCGACGAGAAAAGCCGCATCGAGCGACGGCTGGAGCGCCGAAAGCCCGCGGGCTTCAGCGATCAGGCTTTCCGCCGCGCCCGTGCCGGGCGGCGGGACCGAATAATTGCTGGCGGTGCGCAGCACGAGCAATCGTGCCGGATCGGCCCGCCCCACCCGGCCGAGCATGGTGAGCGCGCCGGCAACGCCGCTATCCTCCATCGCGGTGACAAGGAACCGGCCAGTCCCGCCGGTCCAGTAGTCGACCCATTTCTCGACATGGGCGTTGAGCAGCGCGCCGTGCCAGAAGGTCTGGCCGGTCGCCTCGTCGCCGACCATTACAGCAGGCGGCCGCTGCGCCAGTGGAAAGCCGGCATAGCCGGCGCGAATCTGCTTCAGCGCCGGCGCGTCGGGGAGAGCGATGCTTTTGGTCCGGGCGAAGGCCCAGTCACGCAGGCCCTTGTTGAGCGGGAACAGATTATAGCGCGTGTCGCCGCGCGGCCCCTTATAAGGCGCCTTGCTGTCGCGGGCGAACATGCCGGTCGGCCAGCCCGCCGGCGCCTCCCGCGGATCGACGGCATAACCGTAATCGGTATCGACGATGTCGCCGATCCAGGCGGCCGATCCGACCGAGATGGTGTTGGGATTGGCCCCGGCGATCGCCGCCACCAGCCAATAGGCGTGGCTCAGATCGAAGCGCGGATCCATGCCGAGCGCCATGGTCGAAGCGGCTGCGCGGTTCGTGCCGATCCCGGTCGAGAGCAGCAGCACCTTGGTGACCGGATCGTAGCGCAGGTGCCGAAAGCCCGCGGGGAAGGGCAGGACCTGCGGCATGACACTGGCCCAGGCCTGATATTCGCCGGCCCTGTCGCCGCTATCCTCGCCGATCTCGAACGCGGTGACGATGACGACGCGGATTTCGATCGGTGGGCTCTCGGCCTTTTCGGCCTGCACGGACGGCGTGGCGGCTGCGGCCGCAAGCGGCAGCAGGGCGAAAAGGGCAACGGAGAACAACCGACCGACAAAGCGCAAATACTGGCCCTCGCAACGACGTGGGCCTCTCCCGCTTGCCTCATGATCCTGAGGCTATGTCGCGACGGTATCAGCTTTCCTGCTGCCCGCAAGGTGGCCGCAGAATAAGCATGGGCAGGGCCAGCGCGGCCGGGCCGTCAGTGTTCCGCCGCGACGATCTCGCGCAGCGCCGCCGCCAGCGCGCGGGTCTCCGCCTCGCTGCCGATCGTCATGCGCAGCCCCTGCGCCAGGCCCTGCCCCGGCAGCCAGCGCACGATGATGCCGCGCTCCATCAGCTGGAGATAGGCGGTCTCGGCGCTCAGCGTACCTTCGAACAGCACGAGCAGGAAGTTCGCATGGCTGGGCACGACGCGCAGGCCGGCATTGCCCAGCGCCGCGATCTCGCCCGTGAGCCAGGCACGCCACTCGATATTATGGGCACGGCTGTGCTCGATGAACTCGGTCGCGCCGAGCGCGGCGATCGCCGCTTTCTGGCCCGCGGTGGTGATGCAGAAGGGCGCGCGGATGCGGTGCATCGCGTCGACTGCCTCGGCCGAGCCGTAACCCCAGCCGATCCGCTCGGCGGCGAGGCCGTGGATCTTGGAGAAAGTGCGCGTGACGATCACGTTCGGGGCATGGCGCGCGAGATCGAGGCCGCCGTCATCCTCCGTCAGATATTCGGCATAGGCCTGGTCGATCACCAGCATGACGTTCGCCGGAAGGCCGGCGTGGAGCCGCAGGATCTCGCCGCGATCGGCATAGGTGCCGGTCGGGTTGTTGGGGTTGGCGATGAACACCAGGCGCGTGCGATCGGTGACGCAGGCCAGGATCGCATCGACATCGGTGGCGTATTGCTTGTCCGGCGCGACGACCGGCGTGGCGCCGACGCGGCGCGTGGCGATTTCGTACACGGCAAAGCCGTAATGGACGAAGATCACTTCGTCGCCCGGCCCGGCATAGACCCCGGCCGCGAGGTGGAGCACCTCGTCCGATCCGGTACCGTAGATGATCCGGGCGGGATCGAGATCGTGATAGGCGGCCAGCGCCTCACGCAGCTCGGTCGCGGTCGCATCGGGATAGCGATAGAGATCGCCGACATGGGCGGCAAAGGCGGCGCGCGCCGGCTCGCTGGTGCCGAGCGGGTTCTCATTGGAGGACAGCTTCGCGACGGGTGCGCCGGCATCGGTGGAGGAACGCCCCGGCACATAGGGGGCGATCGCCATGATCCAGTCTTTGGGCTTTGGTGCGGTCATGCCCAGCGCCCTAAGGCGGACGCCCGGCGGCTGCAATGGCCTGTGTCGCGCCGCCATGGGCAAGCGCCGACCTAAGGAGTTTTACGGTCTTTGAAAGCCGGCGCGGGCGCGGCTAGGTGGCGGTCTTCCTGCCGGCACCCCCCCTGTCGGCAGTGGGGTAGGCCGGGGCGACCCCCCTCTCCCTGGCCTGGTCGCCCGCTCAGCCTCTCGGCTTGGGCGGGCGATTGGGCCTGGGGCCGCGCGGTTTGCCCGGATCGGCCGGGCCCGGCGTCGGCGGCCGGCGGTGCCGCTGCGCATCGCGCGAGACCGGGCGCGGCGGTGGCGGCGTGCGGGGCGACGCAGTGCCGGCCGGTGCGACATTATAGCCTTCCTTCAGCAGCCGCGTGAACGCAGCGCGCACATTGGTCGCGATCGCTGCCTGAAGCTCCGGCGGCAGATCGGCCAGCGTGGTGTTGGCATGCACCGAGTTCAGATCGCGCAGCAGCGTGTTGGGCACGCCCTTGGAGGCGGCCTTCAGCGCACCGATCGAATCGATGACGGCGGAAAAGACGATGTCCTGCATCACATCGGTGGCTGATTTGCTCATGGGCGCGGGCCCTAGAGGGATTTCGGCCCGACTGGAACAGCAAACTTCCCTGCGTCATGCCGGAACGCGTCCGGCATGACGCCGAAGCTCAGGCCCGCGGCCGCTTGCGCAAGGTCGGGCGCGGCTGGTGGCGCACCGGGGCCGGGCCGTTGTGGCGGCGCGGTTCGCGCGCGGCCTGTTGCGGGCCGCCTTCCATCACCTCGAACTGAACGCCGCCCTCGGCTTCCTCGCCGACGGTGCGCTTGACCGAAGCCATGAACTTGCCGGCAATGGCGCGTGGAATCTGGAACGCAGTCTCGTTCGGGCCGATGCGGATCGCGCCGACCTCATTCTTGGTGATGTGCCCGCGGCGGCAGATCAACGGCAGTATCCAGCGTGGATCGGCATTCTGTCGGCGGCCGATATCCATGCGGAACCAGACGATGTCGTCGAAGCCCTCGCGGTGATGCTCCTTGCCGGCCGGCTGATCCGAACTCTGGGTCAGCATTTCCTCCGGGGCGGGCAGGCGCGCGCGATAGGTCTTGACCAGGGCCGCGGCGATATCCTCGGGCGACTTCTGCTCCATCAGCTGCGCGGCGAGCGCGCGGTCGTCCTCGTCGACCTCGATCGTCTCGAGCAGCATTTCCATCAGACGGGTGCGATCGGCCTTGCGGATATCGTCGGCGGTTGGGGCATTGACCCATTCGACCGCGATCCGCGCGCCGCGCAGCATCATCTCGACCCGGCGCTTGCGCTGATAGGGAACGATCAGGACTGCCGTGCCCTTCTTGCCCGCCCGGCCGGTGCGGCCCGAACGATGCTGCAGCGTCTCGGCATCGCGCGGCAGCTCGACATGAACGACCAGGCTGAGCGACGGCAGATCGATGCCGCGCGCGGCAACGTCCGTCGCCACGCAGACCCGGGCGCGCTTGTCGCGCAGCGCCTGCATGGCGGCATTGCGCTCGTTCTGGCTATGCTCCCCGGACAAAGCGACGGCCGCGAAGCCGCGCTCGACCAGGCTGGCATGGAGATGGCGGACATTGTCGCGCGTCGCGCAGAACAGCATCGCCGATTCCGCTTCGTACAGGCGCAGCAGGTTCACGACCGCATTCTCGATATCGGCCGGGGCGACGGTGACTGCCTGGTAGCTGATGTCGCCGTGCCCGCGATCCTCGCCGACGGTCGAGATGCGCAGCGCGTCGCGCTGGTAGCGCTTTGCCAGGGCGACGATCGGCTTCGGCATGGTCGCCGAGAAGAGAAGCGTGCGGCGCTGATCGGGCGTCGCGTCGAGAATCTGTTCGAGATCTTCGCGGAAACCCATGTCGAGCATCTCGTCGGCTTCGTCGAGGATGACGGCCTTGAGCGCGCCGAGATCGAGCGCGCCGCGCTCGATATGGTCGCGCAGGCGCCCCGGGGTGCCGACGACGATATGCGCGCCGCGCGACAAAGCGCGGCGTTCGCTTGATGCGTCCATGCCGCCGACGCAGGTGGCGATGCGGGCGCCGGCCTTTTCGTAGAGCCAGGCAAGTTCGCGGCTGACCTGAAGCGCGAGCTCGCGGGTCGGGGCGATGGCGAGCGCGAGCGGTGCGCGAGCCGGCGGCATCGCGCCTTCCTCACCGAGCAGCTGCGGCGCGATGGCGAGGCCGAAGGCAACGGTCTTGCCGGAACCGGTCTGGGCCGAGACGATCATGTCACGGCCGGCGGCTTCGGGTTCGAGCACGGCGGCCTGAACTGGGGTGGGCGCGGCATAACCACGGGCGGAGAGCGCTTCGGCGAGAAGCGTGGGTAGAGCTGAGAAGGGCATGATAATCCGGATTTTGGGGCCGCGCGGGCGCAGCAAAGGTGGCCCCTAGCAGATAATCCAGATTAAAGCACGTTCGCTCGCGAGCGAGGATCAGGCGACCGGTTCCGCCCGGCGGGGAGCTCTGTTTCCGGCTGCCTTATCTGGCTCAACCGGCGAACGACCGGGGCCGCGCGGCCGAAGCGGTGCCCGCCCAGCCATGTTCGCGGCCTTCCATCAGCGATACCGCCGCGATCTGCGCCAGCGCGACCGGTAGCAGGATATAGCTGCCCAGCAGCAGCGCCGCGAACAGCCCGGCCGTCGACACCACCAGCATCAGCAGGGTCACCGCGATCAGCCCGATGCGCGAGCCGGTGATTCCGAACAGGGCAAGACAGGCGCCGGCGCCGACCGCGAACGAGATCGCGACGGCATTGGGCGCGGCGATGGCGAGATAGATCAGGGAGGCGGCGAACAGCCCCAGGCCAACCTGAGTGCGGCCGGTCCAGACGAACGGATTGCGCGATGCCATGAAATTCCCCCTGCTTGTTTCGGGAAAAACGACGATTCGCGACAAGGGTTCCGCTCCCTATGGCCTCGAACGGAACTTTCCGCGCCATTCGGGCGATTGCACGCCGACAGCGCCGCTTTTTCGCGGCACGCATCCAGGAGTCGCGCATGAAGCAGCTGGTCGCCTTCGACCTCGACGGAACGCTCGCGCTGAGCAAACAGCCCTTGCAGGAGCCGATGGGCGAAGCGCTGGCCGATCTGCTCGGCGTGGCGCATGTTGCCGTGATCTCGGGCGGGGACTGGCCGCAGTTCGAGAAGCAGGTCGCGAGCCGCCTGCCGCCCCGCGCCGACCTGACGCGCCTGTGGCTGATGCCGACCACCGGCACCAAGCTGTACCGCCATGACGGCAGCGCGTGGTACCCGGTCTATGCCGAGCTGTTCGACGATACCCAGAAAAGCGCGATCCTTGCTGCCTTCGACGCGTCGCTGGAGGCCACCGGCTTCGTACCCGAGCAGACCTGGGGCGAACGGATCGAGGATCGCGGCAGCCAGATCACCTTTTCCGCGCTGGGCCAGCAGGCGCCGCTCGATGCCAAGGAACATTGGGATCCGGATTTCGCCAAGCGCAAGATCATCCAGGCCGATCTGCGCAAGCGCCTGCCGGGCCTTTCGATCAACATGGGCGGCGCGACCTCGATCGACATCACGCGCGAGGGCGTGGACAAGGCTTATGGCCTGAAGAAGCTGCGCGAGGCGAGCGGCATCGAGCTCGACACGATGCTGTTCATCGGCGACGCGATCTTCCCCGGCGGCAATGATTATCCCGCTAAGGAACTGGGGCTCGACACGGTGCGCGTGCGCGATCCCGAGGAAACGCTGGCGGTGATCGCCGCGATCGTGGCGTGCCAGCACTGAGGCGGCGATCGGGGCGTCAGCCCGCCAATCACTCGTTAACCCAACCAGGTTAGAATCTCGCCGATCGCGGACATGCTTCGCGATCGGGTGCGGGATCGGGCATGATATGGGAACCGGGCGTCGGCCCGCTGGAGCGCCAGCTCCGGGCGAGCCGGCAGATGTTCAAGGCGGCGTTTCACGCAGCAGCGACGGGAAAGGCGATCGTCGACGTCACCGGGATCTGCCTGGAGGTCAATGCTGCCTTCGCCGCGTTGCTCGGCTATACGCCGGCCGAGCTGGCGGGCATGCATTTCGCGGATTTCACGCATCCGCACGACATCCGCGCCGACCTTCACCTGTTCGATGAGGCGATGCGCGGTGAGCGCGACAGCTATCAGCTCGAGAAACGCTATCTCCACAAGCAGGGCGCGACCGTCACCGTGCTGATGACCGCGACAATGGTGCGCGAGGATGACGACACGCCGCGCTGCTTCATCGCCGAAGTCGTCGACCTGACCGAGCCGATCCGGGCGCGCGAGGCGCTGCAGGAGGCGAATGCCAGGCTGCAGCAGCTGGTGATCACCGATCACCTGACCGGCCTGTACAACCGCCGCGGCTTCGAGGAGGCGCTGTCCGGCGCGATCGAGGAAGCGGGCACCAGCCTGTTGCTGATCGATCTCGACCACTTCAAGCACATCAACGACCGGCTCGGCCACCGCGCCGGCGACATGGTGCTGGCCGAAGTCGGCCGGCGCCTGCCCCGCCAGTTGCGCCAGGGCGATTTCATCGCGCGGGTCGGCGGCGACGAATTCGGCATCATCATGCACCGCGCCGACCGCGCGCTGGCCGAGCGCACCGCGGCGCGGATCGTCAAGCATCTCGGCGCCGTCTATGAAGTGGACGGCGCGCTGGCCCATATCGGCGCGAGCGTCGGGGTGTCCTGTTCCGAGGACGGCGCCGCATCGCTGCACGAGCTGGTGTGCCGGGCCGACGAGGCGCTTTACGCGGCGAAGCGCGCCGGGCGGAGCCGCTGGCAATTGCGGGCCTGAGCCGCCCGACCGTCCTACGACATGTCGCGGACGGCGCGCCGGTTCCGCCGCGCTTCAGTGGTGATGTCCCACACGGCAATGAACAGGGCGGCGATCACCGGGCCGATGATGATGCCGTTGAAGCCGAGCAACTCGATGCCCCCGAGCGTCGAGATGAGCACGACATAGTCGGGCATCTTGGCGTCCTTGCCGACCAGGATCGGGCGCAGCAGATTATCCACCATGCCGATCACGAACAGGCCGCAAAAGACGAGGACGAGGCCCTGCCAGATCGCGCCGGTCGCCAGCAGATAGATCGCGACCGGCACCCAGACGATGCCCGTGCCGATCGCCGGCAGCAGCGACATGAACGCCATCACCACCGCCCAGAGCAGCGCGCCCTCGATTCCGAGCCCCCAGAACACGACTCCGCCGATCGCACCCTGCAGGATGGCGACGACGAGACTGCCCTTGATCGTGGCGCGGATGACGGTGGTGAACTTCGCGATCAGCGCGCTTTGCTGCGCCGGGCGGAGCGGCACGCTGTCCTCGATCCGCCGGGCGAGCCCGGCCCCGTCACGCAGCAGGAAGAAGGTGAGGTACAGCATCACGCTGAGCCCGACCAGGAAGGCGAAGGCGCTCTGGCCGAGGTTAAGCGCCTGCGCGGCGAACAGCTGCAGCCGGTTGCCGATGCCGGCGGCGATCCTGGCGCGGACCGCATCGATATCGGTCAGGCCGAGCTGATCGAACAAAGCCGCCACCCAGGCCGGCAGCGACGCCTGGATGCGGTGGAACAGCCCATCGAAATCGATCCCGCCGGTTTGCACTTTGGTGTAAAGGCCGGCCGCTTCCTGCAGCAGCGCCGCGGCAAGCAGCAGGGCGGGCACGATGCCCATGGCGATCAGGATGAGCAGCGTCACGACGGCAGCGAGATTCTGCCGCCCCGGCATGAGAGCGACGATACGCCGGTTGAGCGGCGCCAGCATGATCGCCGCAACGACGCCCCACAGGATCGCCCCGTAAAAGGGCAGGATCAGCCAGGCGAAGGCCAGCGAAATGACGACGATCAGCAGCTGGAAAGTTCGATCCTCGATACTGCGCATTGCCTGTTCCTCCCCGGCCCCGGCGGCGACCTTAGCGCCGCGACGGCAACTGCGCCATCGGCGGCTCAGACCGCCTGCCCCGCCGCCCAGCCGCTGGCCCAGGCCCATTGGAAATTATAGCCGCCGAGCCAGCCGGTGACGTCGACCGCCTCGCCGATCGCGTAGAGGCCGGGGACCCTGCGCGCTTCCATGGTCTGCGAGGACAAGCCATCGGTGGCGATGCCGCCGGCGACGACCTCGGCCTTGGCCAGGCCTTCGGTACCGTTCGGCGTGAAGCGCCAGTCGGCGAGGCGGCGCGCGGCTTCGTCGAGCCGCTTGTCGGTCTGGGCGACCAGCTCGCCATCGAAGCCGAGGCGATCGGCCAGCGTTTCGGCGAGGCGCGCGGGAAGATGGCTCGCCAGCAGCTTGCGGAAAGCCGCGCGCGGACTGGCGCGCTTCGCCTCGGCCAGCCAGCCCGGTTTCAGATCGGGCAGGAAGTCGATCCCGATCGACTCGCCGTGCCGCCAATAGGAAGAGATCTGCAGGATCGCCGGGCCGGACAGGCCCTTGTGCGTGAACAACGCCGCCTCCCGAAACGCCGTCTTGCCACAGCGCGCGACGACATCCGCGGCAACGCCGGAGAGCGAGCGGAACAGAGTCTCCTCTCCGCCGAGCGTGAACGGCACCAAAGCCGGGCGCGGCTCTACCACTTTCAGGCCGAACTGCCGGGCGAGATCATAAGCGAAACCGGTCGCGCCCATTTTCGGAATGGACGGTCCGCCGGTCGCGATCACCAGCGACGACGCGGTGGCAGTGCGATCGCCGAAAGTGACGCGGTAGTGCCCGTCGGCATGGTCGACCGCGCGGATCGGCTGGCCAAGGCCAATGGTGACGTTCCCGGCATCGCATTCGTCGAGCAGCATGCCGACGATCTGCTTCGCCGAGCCATCGCAGAACAGCTGGCCGAGCGTCTTTTCGTGCCATTTGATGCCGTGGCGATCGACCAGCTCGATGAAGTCCTGCGCCGAATAGCGGCCGAGAGCCGACTTGGCGAAATGCGGATTGGCGGAAAGATAGCGGTCGGGCGCGGTGTTGATATTGGTGAAATTGCACCGCCCGCCGCCCGAGATGAGGATCTTCTTGCCCACCTCGTCGGCATGGTCGAGCAACAGCACACGCCGCCCGCGCTGCCCGGCGGTGAGCGCGCACATCATGCCGGCGGCACCGGCGCCGAGGATGATGGTGTCGTAGGGTTGGGTCATTGGGGGCACGCCTACCCCTTCTCCCCCTGTGGGAGAAGGTGGCGCGAAGCGCCGGATGAGGGGGAGTGAGGTTCGGGACACAAGCCAGAGTCCCCCTCACCCTCCTAAGCTTCGCTTGGGCCCCTCCCTCTCCCACAGGGGGAGAGGTGAAAGAAGAGGGCTTTCACGCCACGGGCAACCTCAACCGGAAACACGCGCCGGCGGGCACCTCCTTCGCCACGATCGTCCCGCCGGTCGCCGCCAGCAGCGAGCGCGCGATGGCGAGGCCGAGGCCTGTCCCGCCCGCTTCGCGGCGGCCAGTGAAGAAGGGTTCGAAGATGCGCTCCAGATCGGCGGTCGCGATGCCGGGGCCGTCGTCGGTGACCCACAGGATCACGTCGTCGCCGGCCGGCTCGACGCGGATCGTCACCCGGTCGGCGCCGGCCTGGCGGCTGTTCTCGACCAGCGTTTCGAGCAAGGTCTCGACCACTTCGGGCGTGATCCGCGCCATCGGCACCTCGGCCGCCACGACCTCCACCGCGAAGCTGGCCGAGCGGAAGGAATCCGCCACCCGCCGCGCGGAAGCCGTGATGTCCGCGCGTGCGCCGGCGTCGATATGCGCCATGTCAGCGCGGGCGAGATCGAGCAGCCGCTGGACGAGGCGGGACAGGCGATCGGCATCGGCGGTGGCGTTGGCGATGAAGCGGCCGCGTTCCGCCTCGCTCATCTCGACGCCATGTTCGTCGAGCAGTTCGAGCGCACCGCGGATGCCGGCCAGCGGCGTCTTGAACTCGTGGCTCACCGCCGCCGCGAAATCCTTCAGATAGCGCGAGCGGCGCTCGATCCGATCGGCCATGGCGCGGAAATTGTCGTAGAGGACGGCAATCTCGATCGCAGCGGTCGCCGGCGTCTCCGGCACCGCGACGCGGCCGCGCGCGATATCCTCGCTGGCCCGGGCCAGCGCGTCGATCGGGCGGGCGATACCGCGCGACAGCAGCGCGACGAGCACCAGCAAGGTGCCGAGGATCAGCCCGATGCCGAGCAGGATCTTGCCGCGATCCTGGTACAGGCCAACGAACAGCCCGCGCGGCGTGCGCGACAGCATCACCACGCCGATCACCCGCCCCTGATCGATCACCGGCCGGGCGTGATGCACACGCACCGCATAAGCGCGGCTGATCACCGCCAGCCAGCTGCGTGCCTCATAACGGCTGCGCTCGCGCAGCACGGTGCGCGGGCTGCCCGCCAGCGCGGCGCGGACCTCCGGCAGATTATCATAGTTGAGCAGCACGTCGTCCCGCCCCAGCACGACGATGCCGTGCGCGTCGAGCAGGCGCGTCGCGGTCAGCGTCACCGCCGCCGCGTCGCTCGCCATCGGCATCAGCGTCCGCGCGACCAGAGCGGCGCGGCGATCGGGCGTGCCGCGCCGCGTCTCGGCCCGGCGGGGCGGCAGGACGGGCATGGTGCGCAGATCGATCGTCGGGATTTCCGGCGCGAGCAGTCGCCGGCCGGGATCGGGCACCCCGTTCCGCCACGCCGATTTATACGCCGACGCCAGCACCACGCTCTGCGAGATCAGCTCGGCCTCGGTCTGCTGGACGATGGTGTTTTCATAGACGCGCAGGAACAGCGCGGCGATGCCGGGCAGCGCGGCGACGAACAACAAGGTGCCGAGCAGGATCGAACGCAGCCGGAGCTTTGGCCAATGCGCCTTGGCAAAGGACTTGAGCGGCGCAATCGGCCAGATCGTCAAGCGCAGCCGCCGATCCGGTAACCGATCCCGGCGCGGGTCTCGATCAGGTCAGCCACGCCGAACTTGGCGCGCAGATTGCGGACATGACTGTCGATCGTGCGATCGGTGATGGCGAAGCCCGGGCCGTGCAGCCGATCGATGATCGCATCGCGGGTATAGACCTTGGCCGGATTGGCCGCGAGCAGCAGCAGCAGCTGGAACTCGGTCGCGGTGAGCGGCACGGGGGCACCATCCCACCGCGCTTCCCAGCCATCGGTGTCGAGCGTCAGCCGGTTGCGCACGACGGTGTCCGGCTCGGCCGGCGGCGGCGCGCCGCGCTTGAGGATCGCGCCGACCCGTGCGACCACTTCGCGCGGGGAGAAAGGCTTCACGACATAATCGTCCCCGCCGATCTCGATACCGACGATGCGGTCGATCTCGTCGTCGCGCGAGGAGAGGAACAGGATCGGCAGCGCCGCCCCCGCCCCGCCTGCGCCGCGCAGGCGCCGGCACAGATCGAGCCCGTTGAGCCGCGGCATGTTGATGTCGAGCACCATCAGATCGGGCATCTCGCGCGCAATCGCGTCCTGCGCTTCCTCGCCGTCGGCCGCCTCGCTCGGGCGCATGCCGGCCTTGCCGAGCGCGAAGACCAGCAGCTCGCGGATATGGGGATCGTCGTCGACGACGAGGATGCGGTGGCTCATGGGTTTCATTGTGGTCCAGTCGCGGTAGCGGTCAACATCGTTCGTCAGATAAGCCGGCGCGTGGGGATGCCTGGTCTGCTCGATGTGGAGAAACGGTGCAGACGGTTCGCCGGAGCCCCTTTCCAACCCCCTCGCCCCCGCCTACACCCTCGCCATACCCGATCCTCGAAAGGACTCCCCATGCGTGAAGCCGCCATCGTCGCCACGGCCCGTACCCCGATCGGCAAGGCGTATCGTGGGGCATTCAACATCACGGAGGCGCCGGTGCTGGCCGGACATGTGATGAACGCGGCGGTCGAGCGTGCCGGGATCGATCCGGCGCGGATCGACGAGGTGTTCTGGGGCGTCGGCGGGCAATGGGGCACGCAGGGCGGCAATGCCGGGCGGATGGCGATCTTCGCCGGCAAGCTGCCGCACAGCGTGCCGGCCTTTTCGCTCGACCGGAAATGCGGATCGGGGCTGACCGCGGTGGCGCTCGCCGCACGATCGATCATGTGCGACGAAATCGACGTGGCGCTGGCCGGCGGCATGGAATCGATCAGCCTGACGGTGACCAAGGACGCACCGCGCTTCGTCAACAAATCGGTGATCGCGCAGGAGCCCGCCGCCTATATCCCGATGATCGAGACGGCCGAGATCGTCGCCGCGCGCTACGGCATCAGCCGGGAGGCGCAGGATGCCTATGGCGCGCAGAGCCAGCAGCGCGCCGCCGCCGGGCTCGAGCGGGGCGCGTTCGCCGAGGAGATCGCGCCGATCACGGTCGAGAAGGCCGTGTTCGACAAGGAAGGCAAGCGGACCGGGCTCGAGACGGTGACGGTCAGCCAGGACGAGGGCATCCGCGCCGGCACCACGATCGAGGCGCTGCGCGGGCTGAAGACGGTATGGCCGGGCGGCGAATTCACCGGGCCGGGATCGAACGTCACCGCCGGCAATGCCAGCCAGCTGTCGGACGGCGCCTCGGCGCAGATCCTGATGGACCGGGCGACCGCCGAGGCCGAGGGCAAGGAGATCCTCGGCATCTATCGCGGCTTCCAGGCGGCAGGGTGCGGGCCGGATGAAATGGGCATCGGGCCGATCTTCGCGATCCCCCGGCTGCTAGACCGGGCGGGCCTTTCCGTCGCCGACATCGGGCTGTGGGAGCTGAACGAAGCGTTCGCCAGCCAGTGCCTCTATTGCCGCGACCATCTCGGCATCGATCCCGACAAGTACAACGTCAATGGTGGCGCCATCGCGGTCGGCCACCCGTTCGGGATGACCGGATCGCGGCTGGTCGGCCATGCGTTGATCGAGGGGCGCAAGCGCGGCGTGCGCTATGTCGTGGTGTCGATGTGCACCGCCGGCGGGATGGGCGCGGCGGGGCTGTTCGAGATCGTGTGAGCCGTCAGGGCTGGGGTGCGGGCTGATCCGGCGCGGTCACGGGCGGCTCGGGCAAGGGGGCGGCCGGTTCGGGCGCCAGCTCCACTGGCTGGGGCCGCTGCTTCAGCGGCACCAGATCCGGCGTCACGAGCGGAATGCCCGGCCGGGGCGCCGCATGCCCCATGGCGTGGAGCGCGTCGATCTCGGCCTGGCGGCGATTGAGATAATAGGAGCGCGCCGCCGCATAGGGATCGGGGTAATCGGTGCGCAGCTTGTTCAGCTCTTCATCGAATTCCGCGCGGTAATCGAGGGCGCTGACGACGCCGACCGGAACCGAATAATAGGGGCTGGTGAAAGGGTCGCCCACGGCGACCGGCAGGATGAGACGATCCACCCCGCCGCCGATGAGATCGCGCAGCGTGGTCGGCCCGATCAACGGCAGGAACAGGAAGGGCCCCGGCTTCACGCCATAATAGCCGAGCGTGTTGGCGAAGCCGTTCGGGCGGCGCGGCAGGTTGAAGGGTTCCTGTTTCGCGACATCGACCAGCCCGCCGATGCCGATCGTGCTATTGATCGAGAAACGGCCGACCGTCTCGATGGCCTTGCCGGGCTTGAGCTGGAGCAGGAAGTTCAGGAAAACCGCCGGCTCGCGCAGATTGTTCAGGAAGTTGCGCAGGCCGCTGCGGATCGGCTTGGGCACGGTGCGCTTGTAGGTCATCGCCACCGGGCCGACGAAGGCTTCGTCGACCTTCTGCGTCACGGCAAAGGATTCGGCATTGACCTGCTGGAGCGGATCGCCGGGGACGACGCGGGGACGCGCCGTCACGACGACGGTCTGGCCATCGTCCGGTTGGGGGGCGGCACTCGGGACCGGCTGGACCGTGGCGGGCGCTTCGGCTTGGCCGGGAGCGGAGTCCGGGGCGGGAGCGGAGTCCGGGACGGTCTGGGCAGTTGCCACGGGCGGTTCGACGGGCGCCGTCTGCGGCACCTCGATCGCCGCGGCCTGGACAAACGGCAGGGAGATCGCGGCGGGCGGCATGCCGCCCGCCGTCATCGGTGCACCGAACAGCAATAAAGCCGCGAAAACCGGGACGCTCATCGAGCCGACACTTCGCGCGATATGGTCACAACAGGAACGTACGGAGCAGCGCATTCCCGAATGACACCGACAACAGTGCCGAGCCCATCTCTCAACGCAACCATCCGAAACCCCTTAAGGGCCACATCCCCACGCGTTACCAATATCGGTATCGTCATATGACCGTCCGGGTCCTATCCGGCAAATTCACGCAAAGGTAAACTCGACTCCGGATAATTTCTCCCTTCACAATGTCTTCGGGACAACGGGTAAGCGGCACCGTCGTCTGGCGATGAGCACGGCGGAGCGCGCGCATCGCAGCAGATTTCGTTCCTGAACGTAGAATAGCGATCGTTTTCGTCAGGCGCCCTGGCCCAGTTTTCCCTTGACCGTCTTTTCCGATTCCCGGTGCAACGCCCAGAAATCGCGCACCGTGCCGCCGGCCAGCTTCGCCTGAAGCACCGCAAGATGCGCGTGCCAGCCGCCGCCGAAATCGGCCAGACCAGCCGGGCCGGAAATGCCGCTATGCGTCAGCACCAGCCGCGTCTTCTCGCCCAGCGGGAAAAGCTCGAACCGGGCTTCGCCTTCCTTGCCGCCGTCCCAGCTCCAGGCGACCAGGCGCGGCGCTTCGAAAGCCGTCACGCGCTCCACCGCCACCGCGCCCTTATGCGCCGCGTATTTCTCGGGGTAGGGCACGGCATCCGACGAGAGATTGTCGTGATCGAAGGCAAGCTCGAGCGCGCCACCCTCGCGCGGCTCCAGCGCGCCGCCGGCAAACCACAGGGCGCGCAGATCGGGTTCGACCAGATAGCGCCACACCGTCTCGACCGGCGCATCGAGAATGCGCTCGAAGCGGATGGTGTCGGGTGCGGGATGGTCGATGGGGATCATGGTCATGTCTCCAACAAGGTAGCGAGCGAGGCGAGGATCATCGTCCAGCCCTTGCGGGTCTGTTCTTCGTAAGCGGCCCATTCCGGATCCATCTCGTGGGTGAGCGTCAGCGTCGCGCCGGCGCCCTTCGCCGCGATGGCGATCGAGACGCGAGTCCACGCGCCCTCCTCCGCCGGATCGGCGCGGAACAGGAAGACGAGGCGATGCGGACGATCGATCACCTCATAAAGCAGATGATGATGCGCATCGCCCGAGGCGCGGCGCTCGACGATGAGTGCACGACCGCCCACACGGGCGTCGATCTCCACCTTCTGCATCGTGCCATCGGAGGTGCTGAACAGGAATTTCCCCGCCGTGGCCGGATCGAGCCAGGCGTCGAACACTGCTTCGGGCGTCGCATCGAAATCGCGGGTGATGGTGAGGATGACGGGCGCAGTCATTCGGCACGATCCTTTTCCGCCTTGAGCAGGGCATCGAGCATATCGAGCCGCGCCGTCCAGAATTGCTCCCATTGCCGCAGCCACGCTTCGGCCTCGCGCAGCGGCTCCGCCCTGAGCCGGCAAAGCTGCTGCCGCCCGGCCTTGCGGCGCTCGACCAGCCCGGCGCGCTCGAGCGCGTGGACGTGCTTCGCGGCGCCGGCAAAGCTCATCGCGTGCGGCGCGGCCAGCTCACCGATGCTGCGCTCACCCCCCGCGAGGCTGGCCAGCATCGCGCGGCGGGTGGGATCGGCCAGGGCGGCGAAAGTCATGTCGAGTCGTTCAACCATGTGGTTTAACATGTAACCCGCATGGTTGATTGTCAACTACTCGGTTTAATGATTCTTCTTTGCCGCGGCGTCCTTGCGGGCACCGGTCCGCACAACCAGATTCGGCATCGACACAGGAAAGGCTATCGCCATGCAGCCACGTTTCGCCCAACCCATCTACATCGCCGCCGGTCTGCGCACGCCGTTCGGGCGCGGCGGCGGGGCGCTCGCCGATCATGACGCGATCACGCTGGCAGTCCCTCTCGCGCAGGCGATGGCGGCGAAGGCGCGGCCGGATTTGTTCGTGTGGGGCACGGTGATCCCGAGCCTGGGCTGGAGCAATATCGGGCGCGAGATCTGGCTCGATGCGGGGCTCGATCCGACGGTGCCGTCCTTTTCCGCGGTCCTCGCCTGCTCGACCTCGATGGTCGCGGCCTTCGCTGCGGCCGGCATGCTCGGCGGCGACAAGGATCTGGCGCTGGTCGGCGGCTCCGAAGTGATGAGCAACCCGCCGATCGGGCTCAAACTCGATGCCTCGAAACGGATCGTGAAGCTGTTCCGCACTGATCCCGCCGCTGCGCTGGCCGCGCTCCAGGCGCTGACGCCGAACGATCTCGTCCTGCCGATCAAGGGCTTCGCCAACCGGATCACCGGCCGCACGATGGGCGACCATATGGAGGAAACCGCGCAGATCTGGGAGATTTCGCGCGAGGCGCAGGACGACTGGTCGCTGAAGAGCCACCAGCG
Organism: Parasphingomonas zepuensis; assembly: GCF_036663735.1. Taxonomy (NCBI): domain Bacteria; kingdom Pseudomonadati; phylum Pseudomonadota; class Alphaproteobacteria; order Sphingomonadales; family Sphingomonadaceae; genus Parasphingomonas; species Parasphingomonas zepuensis. The sequence goes on from NZ_JAXOJO010000001.1 coordinate 608,251, forward strand.
CGCGGTTGCCGGGTGGGAGAGCGGCTTCTTCGACGATCTCGTCATCCCGCTGCCCGAGATCACGCGCGACGCCAATCCGCGCGCCGATACCTCGGCCGAGAAGCTCGCCACCCTGCCGCTCGCGTTCGACAAGACCAGCGGCAAGGGCACGCTGACCGCCGGCAACAGCTCGCCGATCACGGACGGTGCTGCGGCCTGCTGGGTCGCGACCGAGGCGGGGTTGAAGAAGCTGCCAGAGGCTACGCCCTATGCCGAGCTGGTCGATCACGAGATCGCGGCGGTCGATCACGCCCAGGACGGGTTGCTGATGGCGCCGAGCTTCGCCATTCCCCGGCTGCTCGCGCGGCACGGGCTGCGCTACGAGGATGTCGCCCTGTGGGAGATCCATGAGGCGTTTTCGGCGCAGGTGCTGGCCAATGTCGCCGCGCTGGAGAAGCCGGGCTGGACTCGCGACCGGGCGGGCGTCGATTTCGATTTCGGGCCGTTCCCATGGGACCGGGTCAACCCAAACGGCGGATCCGTGGCGATCGGCCATCCCTTCGCCGCGACTGGCGCGCGCGATCTCAGCCAGGCAGTGAAGGAATTGTGGGACAAGCCGAGCGGGACCTGGGCCGTGGTCAGCGTGTGCGCCGATGGCGGGCACGGCACGGTGTCACTGTTGCGGCGACCCTAAGCTGACGTGACGGGCCCGGGCGGCGGCCGTTCCTGAATTCCGCTTGCGGATCGCCGGATCGCCATGCCACTCCCGTCTCTCCGGGGGGAAGCGAGCATGGGGCAAGGAGAGCTACTGGTCGGCGCGATGCCGGAATGGGAGCAGAAGCTTACCAGGCCGGACGGTTATCCGATGATGGCAACCGGCATCGCCGTCCTGGTGGTCCTGGCGCTCGCCGTAAGCCAGGCGCAGTCGGAGCGCAGTCTCAGTTTCACGACCGGCCTGCTGGTTGCGTCCGGCGCCGCCATCATCCTGTGGGCAATCGCCTATCTCGTCACGCTTCGCCACTCGACGGCGGTCTGGCGGGTCGGCTCGTTCGCCATCATCTGGATCGTCGCACTGCTGGCGTCGGTCTGGTCGGTCAGGTCTGCCAATGCAGCACTGGCTTATGACCTGACGATGCTGGCGGAAGTGGAGACGGGGGCCGACGGCATCCTCGTCCTGCCCGAGCATCCCGATCGCGGCGTGCTGTCACGAGCGACGATCCGCTTTGCCAAGGCTGCCAATATCGAAAACAGGAACCGTGCGCGATTGCTCAATGGCCTGGGTATCGATGCGATCGGGAACGCAGGCGCGCTTTCCAGGAATCCCGATCTCGTGAACGATTGCGATCGATTCGTCCGCGCCCGACCCACCTTCGCTTCGCATAATGCGCGCATAGCAGCGATCATCACGCAATTCCGAGCCGATGTGATGGCCAGCGCCGTGCAGCCGACATTCAAGCGCGGGTTCATCCAGGATTTCGACCAGCGGTTCGCAGCCGCCGCGTCCGATCAGGCGGCGGGCAGCGCCATCGTCGCAAAGCGGCTTGGTCTTGCCAGCGAGATCTGCACCATCCTGGCCCGGCGTCACTGGAAGGTGCAGGAACGCACCATCGTCTTCAACGGACGGGTCCTGAAGCTTGCAGGAGACAAGGTCTTGCGGTTCACCGACAATGCCGACCTGAAGGCATATGAGGCGATGCGCGCCCGCTGGACCGAGCTCAACGAACAGGCCCGCCGAGTCATGCAATACCAGAGCGCATCATGATGTCGCCCGGCACTCTTCCCCCGCCACTCCAGCGAGCCGAAAATGCGCTCAGCCAGGAGCGCCAGCCGTGCGTCAGGCCTGTTCCTGCGCCCGCCAGCTTTCCCAGCGGAGCATGAAGACGATGTAGAATTCCGCGGCGGCAAAAGGCGCGATCAACGCCGCTGCGCCCCATCCCCCGAGCCACAGATAGCCGAACCGCCCGACGCAATAGAGCAGCACCATCATGCTCTGCACCATGCCGACCAGCCCGGCCGAGCGGAAGCGCGGGCCGATATGATAGCCGATCCAGAAGGCCCAGCGCGCCAGGATCCAGACGATGGTGCAGGCCACCACCGCGCGCATCGAGGCACCGTCGCGCGCCTGGACGGCGAGCATCAGCAGACCCGGCGCGAACAGCCAGAGCTGTTCGATCGTATTCTGCACATAGCGCTGGTTGACTCTCATCCGCGTCGACTCGGCGCCCGCCAGCGGATCGATCGCCCGGCTCACCAGCCGCTCATGCGCGACTGCCTCAATCCCCGGCAGCAGCGCGAGCAAAGTCGCGATGCCGATGCAATGCAGCGCGAACAGCGCGCGCGCCGTCTGAGTCGCCATGCCCGGAACCGGCGGCATCGAGCGATCAATGAAGAACCACAGGCCGATCGCCACCGGCAGGGTCAACACCACGCCCATGGTAAGCGTGCGCTGCTGGGCCTCGATCGATCCCGGGATCAGGCGGTTCGCCATCAGGCGGCGGACGGCAGCATCGGCGCCGCTGGATTCCCGAACATCCGGATATGCCGATTACGGCCGATCGAGACGTTCATCCGCTTCACCTTGCCCACCCCCGCTGCTGGTCGCCGTCCCCATATCCGCGAGCAACCAAAAAAGCGAGGTCTCTCCCTGCGCCCGCGGTCAATCCGCGAAGAGCAGGACGGGCGTCTCGAGATATTTCCTGAGCGCCTGGACATAGCTTGCCGCATCCCAGCCATCGACGACGCGGTGATCGCAGCTGATCGACAGGTTCATCAGCTTGGCGCGCACGATGTCGTCGCCGCGGAAGACCGGGCGTTCGACGATCTTGTTCGGGCCAATGATCGCGACCTCCGGGCGATTGATGACCGGCGTGGTCGCGATGCCGCCGAGCGGCCCGAGCGAGGTGACGGTTAGGGTCGAGCCGCTCAGTTCCTCGCTCTTCGCCTTGCCGGTGCGCGCTGCCTCGGCGAGGCGGCCGATCTCGGTGGCGAGCTGCCAGACATTGAGGTCCTGCGCATTGCGAATCACCGGGACCATCAGGCCCGCCGGCGTCTGAGTCGCCATGCCGAGATGCACCGCGCCGTGGCGCGTCACCACGCCGGCTTCGTCGTCATAGCGCGCGTTGATCATCGGGAAATCGGGGATGGTGCGGCAGATCGCGACGATCAGCAGCGGCAGCAGGGTGAGCTTCGGGCGGCCGCCGCGATTGTCGTTGAGGTCGGCGCGCATCTCCTCGAGCGCGGTGACGTCGATCTCATCGACATAGGTGAAGTGCGGGATGGTCCGCTTCGAGGCCGCCATGTTCTCGGCGATGCGGCGGCGCATGCCGATCACCTTCACTGCCTCGTCGGGGCGCGCGCGCGACACGTGCGGGGCGTGATAGCCCTGGGCGCTGCCGTAGCGGAGGAACGCATCGAGATCGGCGTGGCGGATGCGGTCGCTGTCCGATTTCACAGAGGCGAGATCGATGCCGAGATCCGCCGCGCGGGCGCGGACCGCTGGAGAGGCGAGGACCTGGGCGCCCCTTTCCTTCTCCCCTTGGAGGAGAAGGTGGCCCGAAGGGCCGGATGAGGGGGAGTGACGTTCGAGAGCGTCATTCCGCGTGTCCCCCTCACCCTTCCCATCGCTTTGCGATGGGCCCAGCGTCGGGTCGGTCATGCCCCCGGCATGACCTGAACTGCGCGGGGCGCAGTTCACCCGACGCTCCTCTCCCACAAGGGGAGCGGGAGAAAGGGTCGCTTCCGTTCCCGGATTCTCTGCCTCGAACTGTTCCTCGACTTCCTCGGCCCTGGTTTCTTCTGACGCCTCTTCAACCGCATCCGTCTCGATCACCACCAGCGCCGCGCCGATCGACACCTGATCGCCGACCTCGCCCGCCAGTTCGACCACGGTACCGGCAACCGGCGATTCCATCTCGACCGTCGCCTTGTCGGTCATCATGTCGGCGATGCCCTGATCCTCCTCGACCCGGTCGCCGACCGCGACGTGCCACGCGACGATCTCCGCCTCGGAAATGCCTTCGCCGATATCGGGAAGCTTGAACGTGAAGCGTGCCATTAGTCTAATCCGTTCGTTTCGAGCGAAGTCGAGAAACAGGGGGCCGCGCAGGTGTCTCGACTTCGCTCGACACGAACGGGAATGGGCAGAGCCATCGAAATCAGTCCTTCATCACTTTCTTCAGCGCTTCGCCGATCCGCACCGGGCCCGGGAAATAGGCCCATTCGAGGCTGTGCGGATACGGGGTGTCGAAGCCGGTCACGCGCTCGATCGGCGCTTCGAGATGATAGAAGCAGCGTTCCTGCACGAGCGCGGAGAGCTCGGCGCCGAAGCCGCTGGTGCGCGTCGCCTCGTGCACGATCATGCAGCGCCCGGTCTTCTTCACTGAGGCCTCGATCGCTTCGATATCGAGGGGCACCAGCGTGCGCAGATCGATCACCTCGGCATCGACGCCGGCTTCCTCGATCACCGCCAGACAGACATGCACCATGGTGCCGTAGGCGAGCACGGTCAGCGCCTCGCCTGCGCGCACCACTTTCGCCTTGCCCAGTTCGATCTTGTAATAGCCGGTCGGCACATCGCCCGCGGGATGCTGCGACCAGTTCTTGGTCGGCTTGTCCCAATGGCCATCGAACGGGCCGTTATAGATGCGCTTGGGCTCGAAGAAGATCGTCGGATCATTATCCTCGATCGCTGCGATCAGCAGGCCCTTGGCATCATAAGGCGTCGACGGGATCACCGTCTTCACGCCCGACACATGAGTGAAGATGCCCTCGGGGCTCTGGCTGTGCGTCTGGCCGCCGAAGATGCCGCCGCCGAACGGCGAGCGCACCGTGATCGGCGAGGTGAACTCGCCGGCGGAGCGGTAGCGCAACCGCGCCGCCTCCGAGACGAGCTGGTCGAGCGCTGGATAGATGTAATCGGCGAACTGGATCTCCGGCACCGGGCGCAGGCCGTACGCGCCCATGCCGACCGCAACGCCGATGATGCCGCATTCAGTGATCGGCGTATCGAACACGCGGGTCTTGCCGTATTTCGCCTGCAGCCCAGCCGTCGCGCGGAACACGCCGCCGAAATAGCCGACATCCTCGCCCATCACGATCACGTCGGGATCGCGCCCCATCATTACGTCCATGGCCGAATTGATCGCCTGGATCATGTTCATGCGGGCAGTGCCGTCCGGCCCGCCTTCGGGGGCGATGACGTCGCTGGGATCGATCATGTCGCTCATGACTTGCGCGCCCAGGGGCGGCCGGAGGCGGTTTCTTCAGCCATCATCTGTGCCTGTTGTTCCCTCAGGTGCCAGGGCATCTCCTCGAACACGCCGTCGAACAGCGTGTCCAGCGGCTGATGGAGGCCGTGGCCGAGGATGCCGTTCTGCTCGGCTTCCTTCTGCGCGCGCTTCACTTCTTCGGCGAGCGCCAGATCCTGCGCTGCGTGGCGATCCTCGTCCCACTCGCCGATATGGATCAGATGATCCTTCAGCCTCTTGATCGGATCGCCGAGCGGCCAGGCGGTCGGCTCGCCGGCCGAGCGATACTGGCCGGGATCATCCGAGGTCGAATGGCCTTCGGCGCGGTAGGTGAAATGCTCGATCAGGGTCGGGCCCTGGTTGGTGCGGGCGCGCTCGGCCGCCCAGGCTGTCGCGGCATAGACGGCGAGCGCGTCATTGCCGTCGATGCGCAGGCCGGCAATGCCATAGCCGATCGCGCGCGCCGCGAAGGTGGTCGATTCCGCGCCGGCAAAGCCCGAAAAGCTCGAGATCGCCCATTGATTGTTGACCACGTTGAAGATCACCGGCGCGCGGTACACGCTGGCGAAGGTGCAGGCCGAATGGAAATCGCCCTCCGCGGTCGAGCCTTCGCCGCACCAGGTCGCGGCGATGCGGGTATCGCCCTTCGCCGCCGAGGCCATCGCCCAGCCCACTGCCTGCGGATATTGCGTCGCGAGATTGCCCGAGATCGAGAAGAAACCGGCTTCCTTGACCGAATACATGATCGGCAGCTGCTTGCCCTGCAGCCGATCGCCCTTGTTCGAATAGATCTGGTTCATCATGTCGACGAGGCTCCAGCCCCGCGCGATGAGCAGCCCCTGCTGGCGGTAGGAGGGGAAACACATGTCCTCATAATCGAGCGCGAACACCGCCGAAACCGCGACGGCCTCCTCGCCGAGGCACTTCATGTAGAAGCTCGTCTTGCCCTGGCGCTGCGCGCGGAACATGCGCTCGTCGAACGCGCGGACCAGCGCCATGCTGCGCAGCATCGCCCGCAGCGTATCGGGCGAGAGCCGGGGATTCCAAGGGCCGACGGCATTGCCCTCATCGTCGAGCACCCGGACCAGCTCATAGGCAAGATCAGTGAAGCTATCCGCCCGATCGGCGGTGTCGGGGCGGCGGGTCGCCCCGGCCGCGGGAATCGGCACCTCGGTGAAATCGACCGTATCGCCGGGGCGGAACTTGGGCTCCGGCACATAAAGCGACAAGGGTTGCAAATTGGCGCGCGGAATGTCGCTTGCCATGGTCTCTCCAATTCAGTGCGAGGTCGTTGCGTTCGCTTCTGTCGAACGCACGGATTCGCCGTTCGCATCCTTGTTATAAAATTTCAAAGCACTTGGCGAGGGTCTGGCCGGTGATGGCGGCGATGCGTCACTCAAGGCTGAGGCAGTCGTTTTCACGAGAAACGCCTCTTATGCTGGCCCGTGCCGCGTCACGTGCAAAAATGCAGGTCGCGCGGGCATTTGTGGGCGGAGGAGCGCGCATTTGCCACGCCTGTCCGTCGGCGACGATTCAATCGCTGATTGACTCTGCCAGGGATAGGAACAAAATAAGAACATACTCATTTGCGAGTCGTGTGTTTGTCCTCTGCCGCCGCCTTATCCGCTTTACGCGAAACCCTGCGCGCGATCGAGGGGGACGGGCTGCGCCGTCGGCCCGTGCTGCCGTTCGGCATCGGTCCGATCGATTCGCGGCTGGCGACGGGCGGCCTCGCTCTGGGCGCGCTGCACGAGATCGCCGCCGCCAGCCCGGGCATGGGCGACGATGCCGCCGCCACCCTGTTCATGGCCGGCATAGCCGCCCGCGCCTGGGGCCCGGTGCTGTGGGTGGTGCGCCGGCGCGACCTGTTCGCGCCCGGCCTCTATCAGTCGGGGCTCGCGCCCGAGCGCATCCTCTATGCCGAGGCAAGCGACGATGCCGAGCTGCTCGCGCTGATGGAGGAAGGGCTGCGCCACCGCGGCCTGGGCGCCGTGATCGGCGAGGTACGGCGCGCCTCGATGCCCAATACCCGCCGGCTGCAACTGGCGGCCGAAGGCGGCAAGACGATCGCCCTGCTGCTCAAGCGCCATGCGCGCGAGGGCGGCAATCCCCTTGCCGTACCGTCAGCCGCGATCACGCGCTGGCGGATCGCGGCCGCGCCTTCGTCTCCGCTCCCGGTCGAGGGCGTCGGCTGCCCGCGTTGGCGGATCGATCTGGTCCGCCAGCGCGGTGGCGAATCTCATAGCTGGATGATGGAGGCATGCGATGAAACGGGTCGCCTCGCTCTACCTGCCCGACTGGCCGATCGATCGGTTGCGGCAGGCGGAACGCACCGCCGCGCCGCCTGAAACCGCAAAGGCCTCGCTCGATCCATTGGGGCGGATCGCGCAGGAGGAGCAGCGCCTGCAATGCTCCGTGCCGCGCGGTGGCGGATGGCGCCCTGGCGCGCGCTGGGCCAAGGCCGAGATAGAAGCCGAGATCGCCAGGCTTCCGGCGCATCAGCGCCCGCCGATGCGGGAGCTCGGAAGACGCAGCGAAGCCGCGGATCATCCGTTTCGCGCCATGCGCCCGGATGACTCCAGCCCCCCAGCCCGAGCTGCGGGCGTGCGACCTGCATTGCTCAGCCCTCCAGCCGAGCTGCCACCACTGATCACCTCGATCCGGGACGGGAGCAAAAACCTCGTCGCCGCGACCAGCCATGCCGCGCACCTGCTCGGCATCCGCGCCGGCATGGCGGTGACTCAGGCCCGGGCGCAGGTGCCGGATCTCGACATCCGCCCCGCCGATCCAGCGGGCGACCTGGCAGATCTCGAACGCCTTGCCCTCACGGCCGCGCGGCGCTGGTCGCCGATCGTCGCGCTGTCGGGCGAGGATGGGCTGTTCATCGAGCTGACCGGCACCGCGCATCTGTTCGGCGGCGAAGAGCGGATGGCGCGGCGGATCGTGCGGCTGCTCGCGCGCCTGGGCGTGCGGGCGCGGATCGCCATAGCGGATACCACGGGCGCGGCATGGGCGCTGGCGCGCTTCGGTCACCAGCCACGAAATGGCATAACGATCTGCCCGCCCGGGGCGCAGGATGCCGCCATCGCGCCCCTGCCGATCGCCGCGTTGCGGGCCGAGCTCGGCGCGATCGAGCTGCTCAAGCGGCTTGGCGTCGAGACGATCGGACAGCTTTGCGCCATGCCCCGCGCCCCGCTCGCGCGTCGGTTCGGCAAGCTGCTGGTACTCCGGCTCGACCAGGCGGGCGGGCGGATCGGCGAGCCGCTCCACCCGGTCGTTCCGCCCGAGCCTCTCGCCGTCATCCAGCGCTTCGCCGAACCGATCGCCACGGCTGAGGCGATCCAGCACTGGCTGGCGCTGCTGATGCCGCGACTCGTCACCGTGCTCGCGCAGGCCGGCATGGGGGCGCGTGCGATCGAGCTGGTCGCCGACCGGATCGACGGTGTGCCGCAGCGGCTGCGCATCGGGCTGGCCCGGCCGAGCCGCGATGCCGCGCATCTGCTGCGCCTGATCGTCCGTCGGATTGAGGAGATCGCGCCCGGATACGGCATCGACGCGCTGGCGCTGCATGTCCGCCGCGCCGATCCGCTCGCTCCCCAGCCGATCGAGGAACGGCTCGAGGAAACCCCGCCCGACATCGCGCCTTTGGTCGATACTTTGGCCAATCGCATCGGCGACGCGCGGCTCTGGCGCAGCCGGCCGGTGGAGAGCGACGTGCCCGAACGCTCGGTCGAGGCCGCGCCCCCGCTCGATCCGCCCGAACGCGCCGCCGCCGCACTCAAGCCGGGCGACGTCCGCCAGCTCGATCGCACGCCCGATCTCCATCCCTGGCATCATCGCTGGCCGCGGCCAGCGCGGCTACTCAGGCGTCCCGAACTGCTCGATCACGTCATCGCCGAGCTGCCCGACCAGCCGCCGCGCCGCTTCACCTGGCGCGGCATAACGCACAAGGTGGTGTGCGCGGACGGGCCCGAGCGCGTGCTCGGCGAATGGTGGAAGCGCGCGAGCGAACAGCATTCGGTGCGCGATTATTTCCGGGTGGAGGACGAAGCCGGCCAGCGTTTCTGGCTGTTCCGCCGTGGCGATGGCGAGCGGCCTGAAACAGGCGACCTCGCCTGGTTCATGCATGGGGCGTTCGGGTGAACCGTCGAAAACGCTCAATAGGCTGCGTTGATTACCCGGACATGCCCTTCTTCCGCGTAACGCAAGATCCGTCGATCCGCGGTCAGCAACGGACATCCCAGCCATCGTGCCGTCGCTATGATGATGCGATCACTCGGATCCCCGTGGATATTGCCGGGCAGGCTTCCCGCATCCATCGCTATGGCGGGTTCCAGTGGGGCAAGCTTAATGCCGGGAAGCGAAAGGGTGCTGTCCATCCAATCCCGCAAGGGGCGTCCGAGCTCCAGCCGCCCCTTGTCGACCAACATCGACATTTCCCAAGGGGTAATCGACGCGACAAAAACGGCGTTGGCCCGCTGCTCTACGTCGATCAATGCCCTGCTGTTCATACCCAGTTCCTTGCGGTTCTGGATGACCCAGATCAGCGCATGGGTGTCGATGAGGATCAAAGCAGGTCGTCCCAGGCCGCGGGATTGTCCGCATCGACTTCGGACAGATCGACGGCCGGACTGAACGGATCGTCAAAACGAAATGCGGGCGATTCCATGTATCCAATCATGGATATGAAGGCCTCGTCCTTCTTGGGTGCTGACAGAACGGCCACCGGCTTTCCGCGCTTGGTGATCGTGATCGATTCGCCGTCTGCCTGCATTTCGTCGATGAGCTTGAGGCATTTCGCCTTGAACTCAGCAGCACCCACATATTTCGTCATCGCCGCCTCCAACCTGTACATCTTATATAGTCACATTGGTTTCACGCGCCAATGACCTATTGCGAGCTCCAGACGACGACGCATTACAGCTTCCTGCGTGGCGCCTCCTCGCCCGATCAATTGTTCAGCGCCGCCGCGATGTCCGGCATGCCGGCGCTCGGCGTGACTGACCGCAACTCGGTCGGCGGGGTGGTGCGTGCTCTGGTCGCCGCTGAGGAGGTTTCCCGGCAAGGTTTCCCGATCCGCATGATCACCGGCTGCCGGCTCGATCTGGTCGACGGCACCTCCCTGCTTGTCTGGCCCGAGGATCGCGCCGCCTGGAGCCGCCTCACCCGCCTGCTCACGCTCGGCAAGGGCCGGGCCGAGGCGCAGAAGGGCGAGAAGGGGCAATGCTTCCTGCATTGGGAAGATGTTGCGCAGCATGCCGATGGCATGGTCGGCGCAATCGTGCCGGGCCTGACCGAAACCTTCGAGCAGGACGATCTCGCGCTGCGCTGGATGGCGGACGTCTTCGGGGCACGCGGACATGTCTGCCTGACGCAGCACCGCCGGCCCGGCGACGCCCTGCGGCTGTACGCGCTCGACCGGAAGGCCCGCCCTTTCGGCCTGACGCCGCTCGCCACCGGGGACGTGCTGTACGACGATCCCGACCGCCGCATGCTGCAGGACGTGGTCACCGCGATCCGCAACAAATGCACGATCGACGATCTCGGCTTCCGCCGCGAGCGCAGCGCCGACCGGCATCTGAAAGCACCGGCCGAGATGGCGCGGCGCTTCAGGCGCTATCCCGAAGCGCTCGCGGCGAGCGAAGCGATCGCCGAGCGCTGCACCTTCTCCTTGCGCGAGCTGAAGGAGCAATATCGCTATCCCGACGAGGTGGTGATCAGCGGCAGATCACCGCAGGACGCGCTGGCCAGGATGGCGCGCACGGCGCTGGTGGAGCGGTTCGCACCCGAGCCGATCCCGCCTGCCTATACGACGCTGCTGGAGCATGAACTCGCGCTGGTCGAGCAGATGGGATATGCGCCCTATTTCCTGACGGTGAACTCGATCGTTCAGTTCGCCCGCAGCCAGGGAATCCTGTGCCAGGGCCGCGGATCGGCGGCGAATTCGGTGATCTGCTTCGTGCTCGGCATCACGTCGATCGATCCGGTCAAACACAAGCTGCTGTTCGAACGTTTCATCTCGACCGAACGCCACGAGCCGCCCGATATCGACGTCGATTTCGAGCATGAGCGGCGCGAGGAAGTGATTCAATGGATCTACGAGACCTATGGCGCGAACCACGCCGCGATGACGGCCGTGGTCAGCCGCTTCCGCACGCGTGGGGCAGTGCGCGAAGTCGGCAAGGTGCTCGGCCTGTCGGAGGACATGACTGCGGCTCTGGCGGGACAGGTCTGGGGCTGGTCGAGCGACGGCGTGCCGCAGGCGCATGTCGAGGCGCTCAATCTCGATCCCACCGAGCCGCGCCTTGCGCTGACGCTCGATCTGGCGAAGCAGTTGCTCGGCACGCCGCGGCATCTGTCGCAGCATCCCGGCGGTTTCGTGCTGTCCCATGACCGGCTCGACGAATTGCTGCCGATCGAACCTGCCGCGATGGTCGATCGGCGCGTGGTCGAATGGGAAAAGCTCGATGTGGAGGAACTCGGCCTGATGAAGGTCGATATCCTCGGGCTCGGCATGCTCGGCTGCATGCGCCGGACCTTCGATCTGCTGCGCGCATACAAGGATATCGACCTCGGGCTCGACAGCCCCGCGATGCAGGATGACGATCCCGTCACCTTCGCAATGATCCGCAAGGCCGATACGCTCGGTGTATTCCAGATCGAGAGCCGCGCGCAGATGTCGATGCTGCCGCGTATGAAACCGATCAATTTCTACGACATCGCCATCCAGGTCGCGATCGTCCGCCCCGGGCCGATCCAGGGCGACATGGTCCATCCCTATCTCAAGCGGCGCGAGCAGAAGGAGGAGATCGAATATCCGAGCCCGGCACTGAAAGAGGTGCTGAAGAAGACACTGGGCGTGCCGCTGTTCCAGGAACAGGCAATGCAGGTCGCCATAAAGGGCGCTGGTTTCAGCGCCGGCGAGGCGGACAAGTTGCGGCGCGCCATGGCGACATTCAAGCAGACCGGCGGTGTCGGCAAGTTCCGCGAACCCCTCATCAACGGCATGCTTGCGAACGGCATCACGCTCGAATTCGCCGAGCGTCTCGTCAAGCAGATCGAAGGCTTTGGCAGCTATGGCTTCCCGGAAAGCCACGCCGCCAGCTTCGCCAAGATCGCCTATGCGTCGTCCTGGATGAAGTGCCACCATCCCGACATCTTCTGTGCCGCGCTGCTCAACGCGCAACCGATGGGCTTCTACGCCCCGGCACAGATCGTCCGCGACGCGCGCGAACATGGTGTGGAGACGCTAGCGGTGTGCATCAACCGCAGCGACTGGGATACGATCGTCGTGCCCGGAATACCCAATGCGCGACCGCGCGATAAACGGTTCCGGGGCATCGATGCGGATTGGCGGGACCTCCTGCCGTTGCGCCTCGGCATGCACATCGTGCTGGGATTGAGCATGGCCGATGCCGGGGCGCTGGTGAAGGCCCGCACGACCGGCCCATTCACCTCAGTCGAGGACGCGTGGCGGCGTTCGGGCGTGAAACCCGCCGTTCTGGAGAAACTCGCCCGCGCCGATGCGTTCCAGTGCCTCGGCCTCAACCGGCGCCAGGCGCTATGGGCGATCAAGGGATTGGGCAATGCGCCGCTGTCGCTGTTTTCCGCCGCCGATGCCCGGGCAAAGGCGGTCGTGCCCGAAGCGCAGGAACCTGCCGTTGCCCTTGTCCCGCTCACCGCCGGGCGCGAGGTCGTCGAGGATTATCGCGCGACTCAGCTCACCCTGCGCAACCATCCGCTCAGCTTCCTGCGCGCCGAGCTCTCCCGCCGGTGCATCCGGCGCTGCGGCGATCTCCAGACGCTGAAGGACGGCACGCGCGTCGAAGTGGCGGGGATCATCCTCGTGCGGCAGCGCCCGGGCAGCGCCAATGGGGTCGTTTTCGTCACGCTCGAGGACGAAACCGGCATCGCCAATGCGATCCTGTGGAAGGACCGGTTCGAGGCGCAGCGTCGAATCCTGATGTCGGCCGCGATGATCAGCGTGGTCGGCCGCGTGCAGAGCGAGAGCGGCGTCATCCATGTCGTCGCCGACCGGATCGTCGATCTCACTCCGATGCTGCGCAGCATCGGCGATCTCGATTTGCCGAGCATGGTCTCGCGCGGCGACGGGGCGACGCATGGCGGGTCGCCAGACCGGGGTGAGAAAGGGTGGAAGCCGTCAGTGAGATCGGACTATCACTATCGCGATACGCCAGATCAGGGCGAGCTTATCCCGATCAAATCGCACGATTTCCACTAATCCTCCCTGCACGGGGAGAATTATTCCACGGTCTGTTCGATCACCCCGAAGATCGGGTGACGCTTGTCGTCTTCGGCCCAGATGCGGACCGTATCGCCCTTTTTCAGGAAAGGGGTGACCGCGGCACCGCCCTTGATCGTCTCGACCGTGCGCACTTCGGCGATGCACGAATAGCCCACGCCGCCATCGGCGATCGGCTTGCCCGGGCCGCCATCCGTGTCGCGGTTTGAGACCGTGCCGGAGCCGATGATCGTCCCGGCGCCCAGCGCGCGCGTCTTCGCGGCATGGGCGATCAGCGTGCCGAAATCGAACGTCATGTCCTCGCCCGCCTCGGCCCGGCCGAACGGCTTGCCGTTCAGGTCGACCATCAGCTTGCGGTGGAGCTTGCCGTCCTGCCACCAGTCGCCCAGCGCATCGGGCGTCACGAAGACGGGCGAGAAGGCGCTGGCCGGCTTCGACTGGAAGAAGCCGAAACCCTTGGCGAGCTCGCCCGGGATCAAATTGCGCAGCGATACGTCGTTGGTCAGGCCGACCAGCCGCACCGCCGCCAGCGCTTCCTCGCGGCTCGCGCCGAGCGGCACGTCGCCGGTCACCACCACCACTTCGGCCTCTAGGTCGCAGCCCCAGTCTTCGTCGGCCAGCGGGATCGGATCGCGCGGCCCGAGAAAGCCGTCGGAGCCGCCCTGATACATCAGCGGATCGTGCCAGAAAGTCTCCGGCATCTCCGCGTTGCGCGCCTGCCGCACCAGCGCGACATGGTTCACATAGGCCGAGCCGTCGGCCCATTGATAAGCGCGCGGCAGCGGCGCCGCGGCGCCATGTTCGTGGAACCGGCGCATCGGGATCATCTCATGCTCGAGATCGGTCGCGAGATTGGTCAGATCCGGCAGCAGCCGATCCCAATCGTCGAGCGCGGCCTGCAGGGTCGGCGCGATATGCCCGGCATCGGCATACCAGGCGAGATCGTTCGAGACGATGACGAGCTGGCCGTCGCGGCCATGCTTGAGGCTGGCGAGCTTCATAAGTGTGGTCCTCTCACCTTGTCGCCCCGAGCTTAGGACGGGCCGTTCTTGCTTAACGCTTAGGGGGAAGCGGGGCCGTTCGACAAGCGCGCACCGCACGGTTTCTCGATTGACGTTCGCGTAAACTGCCCGCACACCCTGCCGAAAAGCCTGCAGGAGAGAAGTCATGTCGCTCGATACCGTGCCCGGCCGTTTTGCCTATAATGAAGACCATGAGGCGTTCCGCCAGAGCGTGCGCAGCTTCCTGCAGAAGGAAGCCGTGCCCCATGTCGCCGAATGGGAAGAGGCAGGGATCGTCGACAAGTCGATCTGGACCAAGGCCGGCGCGATCGGGATGCTCTGCCCGACGGTACCCGAGGAATATGGCGGTCTGGGCCTCGATTTTGGCTACAACGCGATCATCGACGAGGAGATCAGCTATGCCGGCACGCCGCTCGGCTTCTCGCTCCAGTCCGACATCGTGTGCGACTATATCGTCCAGTACGGGTCCGAAGAGCAGAAGAAGCAATGGCTGCCGCGCCTCGTTTCGGGCGAGACGATCACCGCCATCGCGATGACCGAGCCCGGCACCGGATCCGACCTGCAGGGCATCCGCACCAGCGCTAAAAAGGACGGCAACCATTATGTCGTCAACGGCTCCAAGACCTATATCACCAATGGCCAGAATGCCGATCTGATCCTGGTCGTCGCCAAGACCGATCCCGACGCGAAGCCGGCGTACAAGGGCATGTCGATCATCCTGGTCGAGAGCGACCGGGAAGGCTTCAAGCGCGGCCGCAACCTCGACAAGATCGGCCAGGACGCGGCCGATACCTCCGAGCTGTTCTTCGAGGACGTGCGCGTGCCGATGACCAATTGCCTGGGCGAGGAAGGCAAGGGCTTCATCTATCTGATGAGCCAGCTGCCGCAGGAACGGCTGTCGATCGCGGTCGGCGTGCAGGCCTCGGCACAAAAGGCGTTCGACGAGACGGTCGCCTTCACCAAGGATCGCAAGGCCTTTGCCGGGGTGGTGTTCGATTTCCAGAACACGCGTTTCGTGCTGGCCGATATCAAGGCCAAGCTGCAGGTCGGCTGGGCGCATCTCGACTGGGCGATCCGGCGGCATCTGGCCGGCGAGCTGACCGCGACCGAAGGCGCCGCGGCCAAGTTGTGGCACACCGAGCTGCAATGGGAGGTGATGGACAAATGCCTCCAGCTCCATGGCGGCGCCGGATACATGAACGAATATCCGATCGCGCGGGCCTGGCGCGGCGCGCGGGTCAGCCGGATTTACGGCGGCACCAACGAGATCATGAAGGAACTGATCGGCCGGTCGCTCTGACCGCCCCAGCTCAGCTCGACAGACCGTTCAGCAGGGCGCGACGGTCCGGAAGGCGTGGCGCACCGTCGCATCGACTACTGGCTTGCCCAGCACGATCGCCAGCGCATCGCGCGGCGTGCAGGCTTCGGGCGTTGCGGTGATGAAGATCACCGGCAACGGCCCCATCTCGCCCTGGATCGCCTGGACGGCGTTCGGGCCGGTGCCTTCGCGCAGCATCACGTCGGACATGATCACGTCGGGCCGGTGCAAACGGGCGGCGGCCAGTGCCTCGAACTCGGTCTCGGCAAAGTCAAAGGTGGTGGCGCCGGCGGTCGACAGCATCTGCTGAAGATCGAGCGCGATCAGCGCTTCGTCCTCGATGATCAACACATGGCACACGGGTAGTCTCCCTAGTCTGTGCAAACGTCCCATTGCGGGAAACGGGTGCGGGAGGGCGCAAGATTATTGAATCAAAGCGATTCCTCGCGGCGCCGGCACGTTATGTCGCAGGAAGAGACGGCTCGGCGGGAATGAGCGGCTTGCGGCCCACCACGCCGGTGGCGCAGCCGAAGAAATAGCGCCGGAACGACACCTCCATGCCTTCCGCCCGCAACAGACTGGCCATGCCGGACGCATCGCCGAAATTCATGCTGTAGGTGCCGATCATCGCGAAATCGCGCGCACCGCTCAGCAACAGCCGCTCGACCAGCGGCAACACGATCCGCAGGTGGAACAGATAGAGCGGCCGCAGCCACCAGCCCTTCGGATCGGATGCCTCGATCAGCGAGAAGCTGCCGCCGGGTTTCAGCACATGCGCCATCAGCGCCGCGAGCCGGGCGTGCTGGGCCGCATCGAAGGTCTTCAGGCCGAAGGTCGAGATGACGAAATCGGCGCTGTCGCTTTCCAGCGCGCTGGCCAGCACGTCATCCTCGATGAAATCGATGCGGTGCGCGCGGTGGGCGTGCAGCCTTTCGAGCGCCAGCCGGTGCATGCCGCTCGAGATATCGACCGCGACGATTCGCCTGGTCGCGGGAAAGCGCGCCAGCAGATGCGGCCACGCCTCGCCGGTGCCCGCCATCAGATCATAACCGGTCGGCGCGGCGGCGCCAGGCTCCGGCATCGCCGCGACGCATTGCCGCCGCCAACGCTCGGTGAAGCCAAGCGAGCAGACGTAGCTGAACGCGATATAGCGCTGCGAGCAGCGATCGAACACGCCCTTCACAAAGGCCGGGGCATAGATGTCGTCACCGGGCATGGCCGCGCCTCCATGAAAGATGGCCGGCACCCTGAAGGCGCGAGCGTTAAAAATCGCCACGCTCGCGTCGCATTGACTTTTTGCACCGCAACATGCATATACGGCCCATCGAGGCGTCATGCAGCGTGATCGGACTTTCGGGTCCAAGCTCCGCCTCGGTCGTTTTTAACGGGCTTCCCTTTTCACGCGGGGTGTCATTCTCCCCCGCCACTCGTGCGTCCATCGGACTCGCGAGCCCGGCAAATAATGGACTGTCTATATCATGACTTTCGCTTATCTCGGCCTGGCCGAGCCGCTCGTCCGCGCGCTCGAAGCCAAGGGCTACACCACGCCGACCCCAATCCAGCAGCAGTCGATCCCGACCCTGCTCGAAGGCCGCGACCTGCTCGGCATCGCGCAGACCGGCACCGGCAAGACCGCCGCTTTCGTCCTCCCCTCGATCCAGCGCCTCACCAATGAGGGCAAGAAGGCATTGCCGACGCATTGCCGCATGCTCGTCCTCGCCCCGACGCGCGAGCTGGCCAGCCAGATCGCCGACAGCGCACGCGATTACGGGAAATTCTCGAAGATGTCGGTGGCCACCGTGTTCGGCGGCACCAGCATCAACAAGAACCGCACGGACATGGCGCGCGGCGTCGACATCCTCGTCGCCACGCCGGGCCGCCTGCTCGATCTGATCGAGCAGCGCTTCGTCAGCCTGGCCACGCTCGAGATCCTCGTCCTCGACGAGGCCGATCAGATGCTCGATCTCGGCTTCATCCATGCGCTGCGCAAGATCGTCCGCATGCTGCCCAAGCAGCGCCAGACTTTGTTCTTCTCGGCGACCATGCCCAACGCGATCCGCGAGCTGGCCGACCAGTTCCTGAAGGATCCGGCAACGGTGAAGGTCGCGCCCGTCGCGACCACTGCCGAGCGCGTCGACCAGCATGTCACCTTCGTCAGCCAGAGCGAGAAGCAGGCGCTGCTCACCATCCATCTCCGCAACCCGGAGATCGAGCGCTGCCTGGTCTTCACCCGCACCAAGCACGGCGCCGACCGCGTCGTGAAGCTGCTCGGCCATGCCGGCATCGCGTCCAACGCGATCCACGGCAACAAGAGCCAGCCGCAGCGCGAGCGCGCGCTGGGCGAGTTCAAGACCGGCAAGGTCAAGGTGCTGATCGCGACTGACATCGCCGCGCGCGGCATCGACGTGTCGGGCGTCAGCCACGTCTTCAACTTCGAACTACCCAACGTGCCGGAGCAATATGTCCACCGCATCGGCCGCACCGCGCGCGCCGGCGCGTCGGGCGTGGCGATCAGCTTCGTGGCGGATGACGAGCGGTCCTATCTGCGCGACATCGAGAAGCTGACGCGCGTGAAGGCCGATGTGAAGCCGCTTCCCGAGGATTTCCTCGCCGAGGCCGCCAAGATCAAGGCGAACCGCCCGGCCGGATCGGACGATGATCGTCGCCGCGACGAATCGGGCCGTCACCGCGCCCCGCCGCGCGCAACGCATGCCGCCCGCCCGACCGGGGCTCGCCCCGAGGGCGCTGGCCGTCCGCAGGGCGCTCGCCCTGAAGGCGCCGGCCGTCCCGCCGGCGGCGGACGTCCCGGTGGCCAGGGTCGCCCCGGCGGCCAGGGTCGTCCCGGTGGCGGTGGCCGCCCCGGCGGCGGCGGTCGCCAGCATTCGGGCGGCGGTCGCCGCTCGCCCGCAGCGGGCTAAGGGATATTAGCGACGTCCTGATGGTTTGATCCGGGGAAACCCGAGGAGACCATCATGGACGTCGCCACTACCCCGATCGCCGAACGGATCGCCCGCGTGCTCGCGGGCCAGCGCATCAGCGCCAACGCGGCGGGCGACGCCGAATCCGCCGCCGACCTGGTCGAGCGCGCCTGGACGCATCATCTCAGCGACGCGATCGCCGTCCTGCACACCTTGCGGGCACCGGACGCGACAATGGCCGCCGCCGGCGATCCCGCGATATGGGAACGCATGGTGCTGGCGGCACTTGAAGAAGCAAAACCGGAAACGGTCGTATTTTAGCTCCTCCTCGGAACGGGGAGGATCAGGAGGACCGCCGCTCCAGGCTCACCGACACCGCCAGGATCGCCAGCCCGCCCAACGCGAGGCCACAACCGACCCAGCCCGTCGAGGTCCAGCCGAACCCCGCCGCGATCGCGAGCCCGCCAAGCCATGGCCCGAGCGCGTTCGCCACATTGAAGGCGGAATGGTTCAACGCCGCGGCCAGCGCCTGCGCATCCCCCGACACATCCATCAGCCGCGTCTGCAGCACCGTCCCCAGCGCGCCGCCGATGCCGATCGCGCAGACGTCGATCAGCATCGTCCAGAAATTCTGCGCGGCGAGCGGATAGAGTGCCAGCGCGACCAGGCTCCAAACCAGCAACGCCGCTGCCGTCGGCATCAGCGCGCGGTCAGCGAAGCGCGGGATGATGAGATTGCCGGCCGTCATGCCAACGCCGAACACCATCAACACCACCGGCACGAGCAGCGGCGACACGCCGGTGACTTCGGTCAGCGTGGAGGCGAGATAGGTATAGACCGCAAACAGCCCGCCGAACCCGATCGCGCCGATGCCGAGCGTCAGCCACACCTGCCCGCGCTTCAGCGCATCGAGCTCGGCGAGCGGGCTGCGCGTCCGGTCCGGGAGGTCGCGCGGCGCGTAGATCGCGACGAGCGCCGCCGTCAACAGCGCCAGCACGCCGACGATCGCGAAGCTCCAGCGCCAGCCGATCGTCTGGCCGAGGAAATTGGCCAGCGGCACCCCGGCGATCGTCGCCACCGTCAGGCCGAGCAGCACGCGCGCCACCGCCTGGGTGCGCTTGCCCGGCGGCACCAGCGACGCCGCGACCAGCGTCGCGATGCCGAAATAGGCGCCGTGCGGCAGGCCACTGAGGAAGCGCAGGCCCATCATCATCGTGTAGCTGGGCGAGAGCGCGGTCAGCACATTGGCCACCGCATAGAAACTCATCAGCAGGATCAGCAAGGTGCGGCGCGACATGCGCGCCGAAAGCACCGCGATGGTCGGCGCCCCCACCACCACGCCCAGCGCATAGGCGCTGATGACATGGCCGGCGGTCGGCGCATCGATATGCAGGTCGCGCGCGAAATCGGGCACCAGGCTCATCGTCGCGAATTCGGTTGTGCCGATTGCGAAGCCCCCGACCGCAAGCGCGAGGTGCGTCAGGCCGACTCGGTGGGCCGGGGCGGCAGGTTCGGCGAGCAGCGCCGGTGCGGTCGTATCGAGCATCGGCCACAGGTGGCGATGCTGCAGTGCAGCGTCAATTGCGGAATCGAATCGCGGGCGAGCGTCTGGTGCAATTGGCTTTCATGCCGGATCAGCTCCGAACCGTCAGCCACTCCGCTTCCGGCGCCCGCGGACTCCGCAACCGGTTCGCCGGCTCGGCCTTATCCTCGAACCCGATCGCCATGCCACAGAACAGCATGCGCTCGGGCGGCGTCCCCAGGAATGTCGTCACCGCCTCCGGAAACACCGCCCAGCATTCCTGCGCGCAGGTGGCGAGCCCCGCCTCGACCGCCAGCAGCATGACGGTCTGCAGATACATGCCGAGATCGGCCCATTGCGGCGGCCCCATCTGCCGGTCGACGGTGCAGAACAGGCCGGCCGGCGCGCCGAAGAACTGGAAGTTCCGCGCGAACCACATCCGCCGCGCCGCCTTGTCCTCGCGCGGGATACCGATCTCGGCATACATCGCCTCACCGATCGCGAAGCGCCGGTCGCGATAAGGCGCGGTCAAGCCGGGCGGATAGATCGCGTAGGCAGGCTCCTCCATCGCGCCCGACAGCAGCTTCGCCATCATCATCGCCTTGAACTCGGCCATGGCCGAGCCGGTCACCAGATCGATATGCCAAGGCTGGAGATTGCCCCCGGTCGCCGCCCGCGCTGCCCTGGTCAGGATATCTTTCAACACATCGGTCTCGACCGGCCTGTCGAGAAATCCGCGTACCGATCGCCGCGCCGCTACGGCATCCGTCACATTCATCGCTTAGGCTCCACGTTTCGACGATCGGGTACGTCAGGGCACCCTTGCCGACCCGTTCCGATTGGGCAAGAGTGCGTTGCAAACAGGAACCTGATGGGAGAGTCGAGCATGGCCGAGGCCTATATCGTGCAGGCGGTACGCACCGCCGGCGGCAAGCGCGGCGGCCGGCTCGCTGGCTGGCATCCCGCCGATATGGCCGGCGCAGTGCTCGATGCGATCGTCGACGGCTCGGGCATCGATCCCGCGGCGATCGAGGACGTCATCATGGGATGCGTAAGCCAGGGCGGCGAACAGGGTTTCCAGATCGGGCGCGGCGCGGTGCTTGCCTCGAAGCTCCCCGAAAGCGTGCCCGCCGTCACGATCGACCGGCAATGCGGCAGCTCGCAACAGGCCATCCAGTTCGCGGCCCAGGCGGTCCTGTCGGGCACGCAGGACGTGGTGATCGCCAGCGGCGTGGAGAGCATGACGCGCGTGCCGATGGGCTCCACCGGCATGTTGTTCGCCCAGGCCGGCCTCGGCAAATCCAAGTCGCCCCGCCAGGAAGCGCGGTATCCCGGCGTTCAGTTCAGCCAGTTCCTCGGCGCGCAGATGATCGCCGACAAATATGGCTTCGACCGCGAGCAACTCGACCGCTACGCGCTGGAAAGCCACCGCCGCGCCGCCGAGGCTACCGAGCGCGGTGATTTCAGCGCCGAGATCGTCGGCCTGGAGATCGAGACGCCCGACGGCACCGCACTCCACACCACCGACGAGGGCATCCGTTTCGACGCGACCTTCGAGGGCATCCATTCGGTCAAGCTGCTGCAGGAAGGCGGGGTGATCTCCGCCGCCAATGCCAGCCAGATCTGCGACGGCGCCAGCGCAGTGCTGGTGGTAAGCGAACGCGCGCTGAAGGAGCACGGCCTCACGCCGCTGGCGCGCATCCATAATCTTACCGTCACTGGCGGCGATCCGGTGATCATGCTGGAGGAGCCGCTGTTCGCGACCGACAAGGCGCTGAAGCGTGCCGGCATGCGGATCGAGGATATCGACCTGTACGAAGTCAACGAAGCCTTCGCGCCCGTCCCGCTTGCCTGGCTTAAGCATGTCGGCGGCGACCCCGAGAAGCTCAACGTCAATGGCGGCGCGATCGCGCTCGGCCATCCGCTCGGCGCTTCCGGCACCAAGCTGATGGCCACCCTGGTCCACGCGCTGCACTCACGCGGGCTTCGCTACGGGTTGCAGACGATGTGCGAGGGCGGCGGCATCGCCAATGTGACGATCGTCGAACGGCTTTGATTCATCCCATTACTCCGGAGACCAACGCATGAAACTCGACTCGAACATTGCCGCCGTCGTCACCGGCGGCTCCTCCGGCCTCGGCGAAGCGACCGCGCGGGCGCTGGCCGCCAAGGGCGTGAAGGTCGCGATCTTCGACCTGCAGGCGGAGAAGGGCGAGAAGGTCGCGGCCGAGATCGGCGGCGTCTTCTGTGAGGTCAACGTGACGTCCGACGAAAGCGTCGACGCCGGCTTCGCCAAGGCACGCGCGGCCAACGGGCAGGAAAGCATCCTGGTCTGCTGCGCCGGCACCGGCAATGCGATGAAGACGGCGAGCCGCTCGCGCGAGGACGGCAGCATCCGGCACTTCTCGCTCGAGGCGTTCAACTGGCTCATCCAGATCAACCTGGTCGGCACCTTCCGCTGCGTCGCCAAATCGGCCGCGGGCATGCTCACGCTGGAGCCCGGCGAGGACGGCGAGCGCGGCGCGATCGTGATGACGGCCAGCGTCGCGGCCGAGGACGGCCAGATCGGCCAGGCCGCCTATTCCGCGTCGAAGGGCGGCGTGGTCGGCATGACCCTGCCGATCGCGCGCGACCTGATGGGCGAGGGCATCCGCGTCAACACCATCCTGCCCGGCATCTTCAACACGCCGCTGATGCAGGGCGCGCCGCAGCAGGTGAAGGACAATCTCGCTGCCTCGGTGCCGTTCCCGAAGCGGCTCGGCAACGCGCCCGAATATGCCCAGCTGGCGCTGGCGATGATCGAGAACAGCTATTTCAACGGCGAGGATGTGCGCCTCGACGGCGCGATCCGCATGGCCCCGCGGTGAGCCCTTGGCGCGACCCGATCCCTTTCGGCTGAACCTGCCGGCCTATCCGCACAGCGCGACGATCCAGACGCGCTTCCAGGATCTGGATCCGCTCGGGCACATCAACAATGTCGCGATGGCGGCCTTGTTCGAGAGCGGTCGGGTGCGCTTCAACCAGGCGATCGGGCTGGCCGGGTGGAAGGGCCATCGCTGGCTCGTCGCGCGGATCGAGATCAATTACCTCGCCGAGGGGAGCTTCCCCGCCGATGTCGAGATCGCGAGCGGCATCGGCGAGATCGGCACGCGCAGCTGGGAGATCCAGTCGGCCGCCTTCCAGGACGGTTTCGCCATCGCCACCTGCGACGCGTCGATCGTGCTCAGCGGCGCAACCGGCGCCTCCCGCCTCCCCGACGAGTTCCGCGCCGGGCTCGAACGCTACCGGATGAAGCTGTCGCCGCCTTTGCCTAATCTGTGAGGGGCGAGAGCTGCGGTGCCAAGCCCCCGCGGCTCCGGGTGGATGGTCGACTAGGACAGAGGCTGACGCTTTAGAGCGAGATGACGTCGCGCGGAATCGGCTTTCCTCTCCGTTCGTTTCGAGCGAAGTCGAGAAACCGCCAAGCAGCCCTCCACCAATGTTTCTCGACTTCGCTCGAAACGAACGGATCTAGCTAAGTCATCCCGCTTTAGCCGGCGTTCCGGCGCAATGTTTTCGCGATCAGCCAAAAATGGGCAAGCTGTATGGCAATGAAGAGTGCCCCCAGACCAAGTAGCGTAGGAAGCACGAGGCCTTCCTGCCCGGCTCTGGGCTTTACCGCCAACGACATGATGGCGACAAAGCTCAGAAGAGCGATGGCCAATGCTGGAATGAACGCCAGAGCCAGCCGGCGCGGCGCAGACCAGGTAACCTCCCCGCTCAGCCCCCATTGCATCGGCAGCCGATTCTCACCGCGAAAGCGTGTGTTTGCTCGATAAGCCAACGCACACATCACCAGACCGAAGATCCCTGCGACGCTCAGCATTTCCATAGAGCTACCCTCCAAAGCTGGCATAGCATATTTTGCGGCGACCGGCAGCTTTCAGGAAGACGCGGCGACCGATGCAACGGGGGTCGTTGGGGCGCCTCTTGTCAGGCAACTTCAGCCGAGGCGCGCGCAGGCGCCTCCCGCCTCTCCGACGAATCCGCGCGGGGCTCGAACGCTATCGGATGATAGCTGCCGCCGCCGTTGCCTAATTTGTGAAAGGCGTGGATCGCAGGGTTAAAGACGTGACTTACCGAGTGTGGCGGATGCGGTGGTTGGCGTTTATAGGGCTTCGACCGCAGCCATGCCGATGGCAGGAGCGGTTTCAATGGTCGCGGAGAAGCCTTCGCCGGGGCGGAGCAACCTGTGGACTACAACGCTTATCCAAGGACTATTTGCAAGTTGATCAGAGAGCGATGCAACCTGACGCGAAGTTATGGCGACATATTCGCCCACATATCTGCCGCTGATTAACCGTAACGGATATGCCTCTCCGCGCGGGAAAGTGGAGGTAAACCAAGGTTCGGACACGCGGAGACCGATCATCGGCTGACCGAAGAAATCCTGATCTCCATCACCGCCATCGATCTTAAAAGTCGAACCGATTTCGCCGCGCATTGCCCTTTATAGGCGATCATTCGAAAGCCCGCTACTGGGTGCTCGTGCCCGGCAACTTTCAGCGAACGGCGCGCAGGCAAGCCCCGCCCTTAATCCCGGAACGTCGGCACCCGCTTCTCCATATTGGCCATCACTGCCTCGATCTGGTTGGGCTGGCGGATCACCTTAAGCTGTTCGACCGTCTCCGCCGCCAGGATTTCCTTGGGATCGGCATCGGCGGCGAGGTTGAACAGCCGCTTCGATCCGCGCACGGCGTGCGGGCTGCGGCCGGCGATCTCGCCGGCCAGCGCCATCGCCGCCGCATGCGGATCGGCCTCGATACGGGTGACGAAGCCATAGCCAAGCGCTTCCTCGGCGGTGAATTCCCGCGCGGTATAGGTCAGCTCGCGCAGGACGTCGTCGCGCGCGAGCGTGCGCCATAACGCCACCCCGGCCATGTCGGGCACCAGGCCCCAATGGCCTTCGCGGATCGCCATGCGCGTGCCCGGCGCGGCGATGCGGATATCGGCGCCCGACATGATCTGGAATCCCCCGCCCAGCGCCACGCCGTGCACCGCGGCGATCACCGGCATCGGCAGCATCCGCCAGCCCCAGGACACCTGCTGCACCAGGTTCGCGCCGTCCGGCCGGCGGCTGCCCAGATCGATGCCCGATCCGCCGCCCGCCATGCTCTGCATGTCGAGCCCGGCGCAGAAACCGCGCCCCTCGCCCGACAGCACCACCGCGCGCACGCCCGCCATGCCGGTCAGCTGGTCGATCGCCGCCACGATGCCCTTGAACATCGCCGGATCGATCGCGTTCAGCTTGTCGGCGCGGGTCAGGCGGACATCGGCGATGTGATCGGCGACGGTGATGGAAACGCGGTCGGTCATGCTATTCTCCGTCAAACGATCCGCCCGCCCTCGACGCCCCAATAGCGATCGCGCAGCAGGCGCTTGTAGAGTTTTCCCGTCGCATGGCGCGGCAATTCTGCGGCGAAGTCGATCTGGCGCGGCGTCTTCACGCCGGACAGCTCGGCCCGGCACCAGGCGGTCAGCTCGGCCGCGAGATCCTCGCCCGCCTCGGCCATGTCGACCGGCTGCACCACCGCGACCACGCGCTCGCCCATTTCCGGGCAGGGTGCCCCGATCACCGCGACATCGGCGACGCGCGGATGGGTGATCAGCCGGTTCTCGATTTCCTGCGGATAGATGTTCACCCCGCCCGAGATGATCATGAAGCTCTTGCGATCGGTAAGGTAGAGATAGCCCTCGGCATCGATCCGCCCGATATCGCCGAGCGTTGTCCAGCCATTGGCGTTGCGCGCCTCCGCGGTCCTGGCCGGATCGTTATGATATTCGAACTGTCCGCCGCCCGCGAAATAGACCAGCCCCTCCTCGTCCGGCCCGAGCTCCTCCCCGGCCTCGTTGCAGATGTGGAGCGTGCCATAAGCGGCCTTGCCGACCGAGCCGCGGTGCGACAGCCACTGCGCCGAATCGATCGTGGTCAGCCCATTCCCCTCGGAGCCGGCATAATATTCGTACAGCACCGGCCCCCACCAGCCGATCATCGCTTCCTTGACCGGGACCGGGCACGGCGCCGCGGCATGGATCGCGACCTTCAGCGTCGACAGATCGTGCCGGGCGCGCGCGGCCTCGTCGAGCTTCAGCATGCGCACGAAATGCGTCGGCACCCACTGGCTCGCGGTGACGCCGTAGCGCTCGATCGCGGCAAGCGCTGCCTCGGGCGCGAAATGCTGCATCATCACCACCGTGCCGCCCAGCCGCTGCACCGTCATCGACCAGCGTAGCGGCGCCGCGTGATAGAGCGGCGCGGGGCTGAGATAGATGCTGTCCGGCCCGAGCCCGTACAGCCCCCGCGCCAGCATCGCGAGGACATTGGCCCCGGCGATATCCGGATCTTCGGGCAGCGCGACGCGCACGCCCTTAGGCCGGCCGGTCGTGCCGGAGGAATAGAGCATGTCGACCCCGGCGCGCTGGTCGGCGATCGGCGTGTCGGGCATCGCCGCCACCGCATCCTCCCAGGACGACCAGCCCGGCACGGCGCCGCCGACCGTGTAGCCCGCCACCGCCAGATCGGGCGCCAGCCGCCCGATCGCGGCGGCCAGCCCGGCCGAGGCGACCAGCAGCGAGGCGCCGCTGTCCCGCACGATATAATCCACCTCGGGCGCGGTCAGCTTGGTCGAGATGCAGACATAGAACACCCCGCTGCGCTGCGCGCCCCAGGCGATATCGTAGAATTCGGGGACATTCTCCAGGAACAGCGCGATCGTGTCGCCCACCGCCAGCCCGGCCGCGCGGAACAGCTGCGCGGCGCGGTTCGATCGCCGGTCGAGCTCGGCAAAGCTCACCGTCTCACCGGTCTCGGCTACGATCAGCGCCGGCTTGTCCGGCGTCGCCGCGGCATGGACGCTGGGATGCATCCGCCTCTCCATTGGTTGTTCTTTGCAACCGAAGCTAGACGGCCTCGGGCGCACCCGCAATCGCCATGTCGTCTTTGCGGATTCGCCGTGCTGCACTAGGGAAGCAGCAGATGACGAGCACCGACACCCCCCGTTTCGATCCCGAACGCTTTCTCCGCCACGGCATGGCCGGGCATGGCGGGCGGCTGGGCATGCATTATGCCGCCCACGGCGCCGACTGGGCCGAGCTTGCCCTGCCCTATGATCCCGCACTGATCGGCGATCCCGACAGCGGCGTGCTCGCCTCTGGCCCGATCCTCGCGATGATGGATATGGCGACCAGCCTCGCGGTATGGCTGAAGCTCGGCAGCTTCCGCCCGCACGCGACGCTTGATCTGCGCATCGATTATCTCCGCCCCGCGACCCCGGGCAAGACGGTGATCGGGCACGGCGAATGCTACCGCATCACCCGTTCCATCTCCTTCATCCGCGGCCAGGCGCATGACGGCGATCCGGACGATCCGCTCGCGCATGTCGCCGGCACCTATATGTTCCTGGAGGCGCTGCCATGAAGCTGCCGCCTTATGCCGATGTGCTCGGCCTGAGCCGCGATCCGGACGACCGGACGATCCTGGTGATGCCGTTCAGCGAGGACGTGCTCGGCCGTCCGGGCTTCGTCCATGGCGGCGCGATCGGCGGGCTGCTCGAGATGGCAGCAATCGTCGCGCTGAAGGAAGCGCTCGAGGCCGAGGGCGGCGGCCGGATCAAGCCGATCAACGTGACGGTGGATTTCATGCGCGGCGGCCGCGAAAAGCCCACGCGCGCGCAGGGCACGATCACCCGGCTCGGCAACCGCGTCGCCAATGTCGAGGCGACGGCGTGGCAGGACGACCGGACCCGGCCGATCGCGGCGGCGCGCATGAACTATCTGATCGCGCGCCCATGACCGGGCCCGCGGCCCAGGCTGCGGTCTATGCCGCCGAGGCGCAGCGCCTGCGCGACGCCGGCGATCATTATGAAGCGCTGGTCCGCCAGCGCCGCGCCGTTGCGCTGCTGCGCGACGCCGGGGATTCGCTCGCGCTCGCCCATGCCGTCCGCCACCTCGCCGATATCCTGATCGAGGCCGGCCAGGCTGCGGAGGCCGCCCCGGCAGTATCCGAAATGCTCGCGCTCTATCGCAGCGCGCCGGATGCCCCGCCGCTCGATGTCGCCAATGCGCTGCGCAGTGCCGCGCTGCAGGCCGAGGCGATCCAGGACAGCGACACGGCCTGGATCTTCTGGATCCAGGCCCGCGCCCGCTACGAACCGCTCGATGCGCTGTTCGAACAGATGACCGGCACCCCCGGCAACCCCGGCGTCGCCGAGGCCGACGCCCACCTCGCGCGGTTGCGGCTGTAGATCGTCGTTCGTTAAATCGGCGCCAACGGACACGCTCTTTTTTCTGCTTCCCCGGCGAAGGCCGGGGTCCAGTTGGGAAACGATCGCGGCGAAGGGCTGTGCGCTGTTATGACGACCTTTCCTATTGGGCCCCGGCCTCCGCCGGGGAAGAGCACCTGTACGAATGTTGGCCAGATTTAGCGCTCGCAACCGTGGCGGCACAGCCCCCCGATCAGCGCGGCGTGAGCTTGATCAGCCGCCCGCCGCCGCCGCGCGTGCCGTCTTCGATCACCCAGATCGCGCCGTCCGGGCCCTGCGCTGCCTCGCGGATGCGCGCGCCCATCGGCCATTGATCGCCCTTCTTCGCATTGGTGCCGTCCAGGTCGATGCGCAGCAGCGCCATGCTGGAAAGCCCGCCGATAAAGGCGTCGCCCTTCCACGCCGGGAACATGTCGCCCGAATAGATCATCAGCCCGCCTGGCGAGATCGACGGATTCCACCAGACCTTCGGCGCCTCGAACCCGTCGCCGGGCGCGTGATCAGGGATGTCCCGGTCGTCATAATGGCTGCCGTTGGAGGCCTTGGGATAGCCGTAGTTGCGGCCCGGGAGGATCAGGTTGACCTCGTCCCCACCCTTCGGCCCCATTTCCTGCTCCCACAGATTGCCCTGCGCATCGAACGCGATGCCGAGCAGGTTGCGGTGGCCATAGGACCAGATCTCCGGCCGCGCCCCGGCCTGTCCGGCAAAGGGGTTGCCCGGCGCCGGCTTGCCGTCGGGCGTCAGGCGCAGCACCTTGCCCAGCGTCATCGTCAGATCCTGTGCCGGATCGAATTTCTGCCGCTCGCCATTGGTGAAGAACAGATATTTGCCATCGGGCGAAAAGGCGATGCGGCCCGAATAATGGCCATTGCCTTCGACAGCCGGGCTGGCGCGGAAGATCACCGTAAAGAAGTCCAACCGAAGTCCACCGGGTTTCGAACAATCGGCGCCGTTTTCGGTCATGCAGTCAGCCGCGACGGAATCGACCAGATGCCCCCGCGCCAGCGCCACGCCCTTGCCGCCCGGACCATTTTCCGAGAAACTGAAATAGATCAGGCCATCCTTGGCGAAACCGGGCGAGAGCACCACGTCCATCAGCCCGCCCTGCCCGGCGCTGTCGACGCCCGGGATCGTCGCGATCGTCGCGATCTGCTTCGCATCGGCCGATACCAGCAACAGCTTGCCGGCCTTTTCCGTGACGAGCAGGCGCCCGTCGGGGAGGAAGGCGATCGCCCAGGGCGATTCGAAATCCGCCATCACTGTCTCGACGAAAGGCTTCTCCGCGGCCTTCGCGGCGGCCTGGTCCTGCGCCGGCGCGGTCGAAGCCGAGCAGGCAGTGGCAATCGCCGCGCAGAGCGGCAACAAGGCGTAGGCGGCAAATCGCGTCATTGCACCCTCTCAAAATATCCGTTTCCGGCGCGCCGCCAGGCGATTCGCCGCGGCCGCCGGAGCGTAGCCCGGCCATCCTAGAGCATCGAATCCCCGGATCAAGGAGGGGGATCGGCCATTCCACCAGCCAGATTGCCTGATCGCTTAGGCCCCTTGCCGCGCCGGCCATCCCACCGTATATCGCACTCGCATTCTCTACATCGTTATGGGTGAAGAGGTCGGAGCCGCTCGGTTCCGACGCCGAGAAGACATGTTTGGAGATCTATGACGGATATCGCGCAGCTATCGCGGATGATCGAGCCGGAGGCCAAAGCCCTGGGCTTCGATCTGGTGCGCGTGAAGCTGTTCGGCGCGGCCGGCGACATCACCCTGCAGGTGATGGCCGAGCGCCCCGACACCCGCCAGCTGACGATCGACGATTGCGCCGCCCTGTCGCGCCGCATCTCCGATCTGTTCGACGAGAAGGATCCGATCGAGGACGCCTATCGGCTCGAGGTCAGCTCGCCTGGGATCGATCGTCCGCTCACCCGCCTGTCCGATTTTGCCGACTGGGCCGGCCATGAGGCGCGCATCTTTCTCGCCGCGCCGGTCGATGGCCGCAAGCAGCTGACCGGCATCCTGAAGGGTGTCGCCGACGGGCGCATCACGATCGACGTGAAGAAACATGAGCCGATGACGATCGGCTTCGATCAGGTCGCCGACGCCAAGCTCTTGCTGACCGATGCGCTGATCGCCTCCACCCGGCCGCTTTCCACTGAAGGCGCCGACGAATTCGAAGACGAACCGGTGTCCGAGGATGCCGACATGAACCAGAACGAAGGGCAAGACTGATGGCCACTGCCGTTTCCGCCAACAAGGCAGAACTGATCGCGATCGCCAACGCGGTCGCCACCGAGAAGATGATCGACAAGGCGATCGTGATCGAGGCGATGGAGGACGCGATCCAGCGTGCCGCCCGCTCGCGCTACGGCGCCGAGAACGACATCCGCGCCAAGCTCGATGCGACCAGCGGCGATCTGCGCCTGTGGCGCGTGGTCGAGGTGGTCGAGGCCGTCGACGATTATTTCAAGCAGGTGAACCTGAAGGAAGCGCAGAAGCTTCAGCCGGGCGCGGTCGTCGGCGATTATATCGTCGATCCGCTGCCCCCGATCGAATTCGGTCGCATCGCCGCCCAGGCCGCCAAGCAGGTCATCTTCCAGAAGGTCCGCGATGCCGAGCGCGAGCGCCAGTACGAAGAATTCAAGGATCGCATGGGTGAGATCATCACCGGCGTGGTGAAGCGCGTCGAGTTCGGCCATGTCGTGGTCGATCTGGGCCGCGCCGAAGGCGTGATCCGCCGCGACGCGCAGATCCCGCGCGAAGTGGTGCGCGTCAACGATCGCATCCGCTCGCTGATCCTCAACGTGCGCCGCGAAAATCGCGGGCCGCAGATCTTCCTCAGCCGCGCGCATCCCGATTTCATGAAGAAGCTGTTCGCGCAGGAAGTGCCGGAAATCTACGACGGCATCATCGAGATCAAGGCCGCCGCGCGCGATCCGGGCAGCCGCGCCAAGATCGGCGTCATCAGCCATGACAGCTCGATCGATCCGGTCGGCGCCTGCGTCGGCATGAAGGGCAGCCGCGTCCAGGCCGTCGTGCAGGAAATGCAGGGCGAGAAGATCGACATCATCCCCTGGTCGCCCGACACCGCGACCTTCGTCGTCAACGCGCTGCAGCCCGCATCGGTCAGCCGCGTCGTGATCGACGAGGAAGAGGATCGCATCGAAGTCGTCGTTCCCGACGATCAGCTGTCGCTCGCGATCGGCCGCCGCGGCCAGAATGTCCGTCTCGCCAGCCAGCTGACCGGCAAGGCGATCGATATCCTGACCGAGGCCGACGCCTCGGAGAAGCGCCAGAAGGAATTCCTGGAGCGCACCGAGATGTTCCAGACCGAGCTCGACGTCGACGAGACGCTGGCTCAGCTGCTCGTTGCCGAAGGCTTTGGCGCGCTGGAAGAGGTCGCTTATGTCGAGGCCGAGGAAATCGCCTCGATCGAAGGGTTCGACGAGGATCTCGCGGCCGAGCTGCAGAACCGCGCGACCGAGGCGCTCGAGCGCCGCGAGGAAGCCAACCGCACGCTGCGCCGCGAACTCGGCGTGTCCGACGATCTCGCCACCATGCCTTATATCACCGAGGCGATGCTGGTGACGCTCGGCAAGGCCGGGATCAAGACGCTCGACGATCTCGCCGATCTGGCGACTGACGAGCTGATCCAGAAGAAGCGCCAGGAGCCGCGCCGCCGCAACGAGGACGCACCGAAGCGCCCCGAGGACAAGGGCGGCGTGCTCGGCGAATATGGCCTGAGCGACGAACAGGGCAACGAGATCATCATGGCCGCCCGCGCCCACTGGTTTGAGGACGAGGCGGCACCCGCCGCCGACTCCGCAAGCGAGGAAGCGTAAGCGCCCATGCCGTTCGTCAGCATCCGGATCGCGGGCACCGCGACGCGCGAGCAGAAAGCGGGGATCGTCGCCGACGTGACGCGCTCCCTGGTCGAGCGCCTCGGCAAGCCCGCGGGCGCGGTGCAGATCGCGATCGAGGAAATCTCCACGGAGAATTACGGCGCCGGCGGCCAGCTTCTGGCCGACCGCGACGCGCCCAAGCCATTGCAGGAGGACGCGCATGCGGAATCCTCGCAATGAAACGCTAGGGCTTCCACCCATAGTACCGTCACCCCGGACTTGTTCCGGGGTCCACGGTGCCGCGCTCTCCACGCTCGAGGCCCCTGCGGCACCGTGGATGCCGGAACGAGTCCGGCATGACGGTTTCGCCATGGGGCACGCACAATGACCGCCGCCGACCCCATCCGCCGCTGCATCCTGCTCGGCGACCGCGCACCGCGCGCGGCGCTGGTGCGGCTCGCGCTGTCGCCCGACGGCGATGTCCTGCCGGACGTCCGCGCCAAGGCCCCCGGCCGCGGCGCGTGGATCGGCGTGACGCGGTCCGAGCTGGAAACGGCGATCGCCAAGGGCAAGCTCAAGGGCGCGCTCGCCCGTGCCTTCAAGACGGGCCCGGTACTGATTCCCGATAATCTGCCGGCGCTGATCGAATCCGCGCTGGAGCGCGCCGCGCTCGACCGGCTCGGGCTCGAATCCCGCTCCGGCGGCGTGCTGATCGGTGCCGAGCGCATCGAGACGGCGGCCCGATCGGGCAAGCTGCGCCTGTTGCTTCACGCGTCAGACGCGGGCGAGGACGGCAACCGCAAGCTCGATCAGGCCTGGCGCGTCGGCAACGATGCGGAAGGCAGCGCTTTGAGGGGCTTGGCGCTGCCGGTGTCACGCACCATATTGGCCGTGGCACTAGGCCGGCAAAATGTGGTACATGTCGGTCTGACTGATCCCGATGCGGCGAAGCGGGTGGGCGAAGCGCTCCATCGCTGGCTGCATTTTATCGGCCCTGACCCGAGTACAGCGCCTTGCGAAACGGTCTCGCAGGGCGCAACGCCGTTTGAAACCGAGCCGACGGGCAATGGCACGCCCGATACGGCCGAAGATTGACCTACGAGGAATTTGAGTGAGCGATACCGACAACGAGAAGCCGAAACTGGGCATGCGCACGCCGCTTGGGCTGAAGCGCACGGTCGAGACCGGCAAGGTGAAGCAGAGCTTCAGCCATGGCCGTTCCAACACCGTGGTCGTGGAAGTGAAGAGCAGGCGTGTATTGCGGCGTCCCGGCGAGGCCGAAGCGCCCGTGGTCGAGGAAGCACCGGCGCCGGCGCCCGTCGCCGCTGCGCCCGTGCGCGCGCCGGAGCCGCCGCGCCCGGCGCCCGTCTCGCCCGCCAATTCGCTACTGTCCCGTCAGGAGCTGCAGGCCAAGCTGCTCCGCGAGGCCGACGAATCGCGCATGAATGCGCTCGAGGAAAATCGCCGCCGCGAGGAGCGCGAGCGCCTTGAGGCAGTCGAGGAAGAGCGCCGCCGCGCCGAGGAAAATCGCCGCGCCGGCGACGCGCCCGATTCCCCCGCCGCGCCGGACAAGCCTGCGGTCGAAGTACCGGCAGCGCCGGCGCCGGTTGTTGCCGAGGCCCCCTCTGCCGCTCCGGTTGTCGCAGCGCCCGCTGCTGCCGCGCCGGCTCCGGCCGCTGCGCCGGTGGCCCCACCTGCCCCGCCGCCCCCACCCCCGGCACCGCCCGCGCCGATCGGCATCACGCTCGATCCGAGCATGCCGGCCCCGCGCCGTTTCACGCCCGTCGCGCGCCCCGAGCGTCCGCGCCCGCCGCCCCCGCCCGTCGCGCCGGCGCCGGCTGCCGCCGCTCCGGCTGCGCCGTCCGGCACGGCAGCGCCCAAGCGCCCCGGTCCCGGCGGCGCCCCGGTCAATGACAGCCCGTCGCGGCCGCAACAGCGCGATCGCAAGGGCGATGACCGCCGCACCGCCGGCAAGCTCACCGTCAACCGCGCCCTGGGCGATGGCGACGGCGCGCGTGCCCGGTCGCTCGCAGCGCTCAAGCGTGCGCGCGAGAAGGAACATCGCCGGATGGGCGGCCCGCGCGAAGCGCAGGCCAAGCAGATCCGCGACGTCGTCGTGCCGGAAGCGATCACTGTCCAGGAACTCGCCAACCGCATGGCGGAAAAGGGCGCCGACCTGGTCAAGGCGCTGTTCAAGATGGGTATGCCCGTCACGATCAACGCCACGATCGACCAGGATACGGCTGAGTTGCTGGTCACCGAATTCGGCCACAACATCACCCGCGTCAGCGATTCGGACATCGATCTGGCGAACGACACGCACGAGGAAGAGGACGGCGCAGCCGTGCCGCGTCCGCCGGTCGTGACGATCATGGGCCATGTCGATCACGGCAAGACCTCGCTGCTCGACGCGCTCCGCGGTACGGACGTGGTGAAGGGCGAAGCCGGCGGCATCACCCAGCATATCGGCGCCTATCAGGTCACCCTGAAGGACAAGTCGAAGATCACCTTTCTCGACACGCCGGGCCATGAGGCCTTCACCGAAATGCGCGCGCGCGGCGCCAACGTCACGGATATCGTGGTGCTGGTGGTTGCGGCCGACGACGGCCTGAAGCCCCAGACGATCGAAGCGATCAACCACACCAAGGCGGCCGGCGTGCCGATGATCGTGGCGATCAACAAGGTCGACAAGCCCGACGCCAACCCGCAAAAAGTCCGCGAGGCACTGCTTCAATATGAAGTCGTGGTCGAGGAGATGTCGGGCGACGTCCAGGACGTGGAAGTGTCCGCGCTCAAGAAGACTGGCCTGGACGAGCTGATCGAGAAGATCCAGCTCCAGGCCGAACTGCTCGAACTGAAGGCGAATCCGGACCGCGATGCCGAAGGCACCGTGATCGAGGCGAAGCTCGACAAGGGCCGCGGCCCGGTCGCGACGGTCCTCGTCAACCGCGGCACGCTCAAGGTCGGCGACGTGTTCGTCGTCGGCGCCGAGAGCGGCAGGGTCCGCGCGATGACCAACGACAAGGGTCAGCAGATCAAGGAAGCCGGCCCGTCCATGCCGGTCGAGGTGCTCGGCCTGTCCGGCGTGCCGCGTGCGGGCGATCAGCTGACGGTCGTCGAGAACGAAGCTCGTGCCCGCGAAGTCGCCGAATATCGCCAGAGCGTGATCACCAGCAAGCGCACCACTTCCGCGCCGGCCAGCCTGGAGAGCATGTTCTCTGCGCTGAAGGACAAGCAGGCGATCGAATATCCGCTCGTCGTGAAGGCCGATACGCAAGGCTCGGTCGAAGCGATCGTCGGTTCGATCAACAAGATCTCGACCGCCGACATCAAGGCGCGCGTGCTGCACGCCGGCGTCGGCGGCATCACCGAGAGCGACGTGACCCTGGCGGGTGCGTCGGGCGCGCCGATCATCGGCTTCAACGTCCGCGCCAATGCCAAGGCGCGCGAGATCGCCGAACGCCAGAAGGTCGCGCTCAAATATTATGACGTGATCTACGACCTGATCGACGACATCCGCGCTGGCATGGCGGGCGAGCTTGGCCCCGAGGCATTCGAGACGGTCGTCGGCCGTGCCGAAATCCGCGAGGTCTTCTCCGCCGGCAAGCATGGTCGCGCGGCGGGTCTGCTCGTCGTCGACGGCTTCATCCGCAAGGCGCTCAAGGCTCGTATCACGCGCGACGACGTCATCATCTACAATGGCGAGATCGCGTCGCTGCGGCGCTTCAAGGACGATGTCCCCGAAGTCCGCGCCGGCCTGGAGTGCGGCGTGACCTTCGCCAGCCACACCGACATCAAGCCGGGCGACTTCCTCGAGACCTATGAAGTCGAGATGCGCGAACGGACGCTGTAACGATGCTGCGGTTGCGGACCGGTGCGGCACTGGCCCTTGGCCTGGTGCTGGCCGGCTGCGGCGAGCCGACGATCGAGTGGCAGCGGGCGGTCTCGCCTGACGGCAAGATCATCGCCACCGCCGAATATGACGCGCCGGTACTGGATCGGAAGGACACTTATGTGTTCCTCCAGTCCGGCCGGCCCTTCACCCGGCGGGCAGTGTACCGCACGCGACTGCACGATTGCGTGGTGCTGCGCTGGACCGGCCCCAACGCGCTGACGATCAGCCATCTGTCCGGTGCGCCGGTGCAGCGGGATCCGGAATGGACCCCGCTCTGGGGCGGCGACACGGTGAAGATCAGCTATCGCAATTTCAGCATAGCCGGGCTTGCGATGCCCGCCGAATGTATGGTGACTCAATGAGACCTGCCGAGACCCCCGAGACCCGTGCCGTCCGGCTGCTCCGCGTCGGTGAGCAGGTGCGCCATACGCTCGCCGACATCCTCGCGCGCGGCGACGTGCATGACGAGACGCTGGCCAAGCATGTCGTGACCGTCACCGAGGTGCGCATGTCGCCCGATCTGCGCCTGGCCACCGTCTTCATCAAGCCGCTGCTCGGCAAGGAAGAGGAGGCTGTGCTCAAGGCGCTGCGCACCAACACCGCCTATCTCCAGCGCGAGGTCGCCGCCCGCGTCAACACGCGCTACGCTGCCAAGCTGAAGTTCGTCGCCGACGAAAGCTTCGACGAAGGCAGCCATATCGACAAGCTGCTGCGCGACCCGCACATCGCGCGCGATCTGACGCCGGAGGGCGACGACGCGGCTTGACGAAAGCAGCGGTAAGACGCATCTTACCATCATGAATGCCAAGACAACCATGTCGGCCAAGGGCCAGGTCGTCATCCCCAAGGACGTTCGGGATGAGCTGGGCCTGCATCCCGGACAAGCGCTTGATGTCGTCAAGATGAACGGTGGCGTATTCCTGCGGCCCGTCGCGCAAAAGTCGGGCCGGTCGTTCGACGAAATCCTGCGAGAGATCAGGTCGCTTTACAAGCATGAGGGCCCGCCGGTGTCGATCGAGGAAATGAATGCGGCGGTAGATCAGATGTTTCGGGAAACATGGAAAGATTGATGGCGCGTGCGCTGGATACGAATGTCGTTGTCCGTTTCCTGATCAACGATCATCCCGAACAGACCGCCGTTGCTCAACGCCTGTTCCAGCAGGATTTCATTATCTCGGCCTCGGTCTTCATGGAATCGGAATGGGTGTTGCGGTCGGTCTTCCGATGGAACCGGACCAGCATTGCCACTGCTTTTCGCTCCATCCTCGATCTGCCGGCCTTGGTATCGGCGCCTCCCGATATCGGATGGGTGCTCGAACACTTCGCGGCAGGCGCGGATTTTGCCGACATGATCCACCTCACCGCCGCCCAGGGTGCCTCCGTCTTCGCGACCTTCGACAGGGCCATCGCGCCGATCGTCGGCACCGGCACGCCCATACCGATCGAGACCCTCGCCTGATGGCCAAGCTCTATTTCTACTACGCCTCGATGAACGCGGGCAAATCGACCAATCTGCTCCAGGCGGACTTCAACTATCGCGAGCGCGGCATGCGCACGATGCTGTTCACCGCCGCGATCGACGATCGCTTTGCCGCGGGCACCGTCACCTCCCGCATCGGGCTCGGCGCGGACGCCATCGCCTTCGAGCGCGATACCGATCTCGCCACCATCGTGGTGCGCGACGGCGAGACCCCACCGGCCTGCGTGCTGGTCGACGAAGCGCAGTTCCTCACCGCGGCGCAGGTTGATCAACTCGCGGCGCTCGCCGATTTTCACAATGTACCGGTGCTGGCCTATGGCCTGCGCACGGATTTCCAGGGGCAGCTGTTCGAGGGTTCGGCGCGACTGCTGGCGATTGCGGATTCGCTGATCGAGATCAAATCGGTCTGCGCCTGCGGGCGCAAGGCGACGATGAACCTGCGCGTCGATGCCGCCGGCAAGCCGATCAGCGAGGGCGCGCAGACCGAGATCGGCGGCAATGACCGCTATATCGCGATGTGCCGCCGGCACTTCGTCGAACGCATGGCCGGGCTGGGATAGCCCCGCTGGCGCGGGACCGCTCGCGTCCCTAGATGCAGGCGATGAACATCGGCTCCATCATCTATTCGGCCGCGATCTGGATCATTCCGCTGACCATCGCCATCGTGCTGCACGAAGTCTCGCATGGCTGGGTCGCCAATGCGTTCGGCGATCCGACCGCGAAGCGGCTCGGCCGCCTGTCGGTCAATCCCGTCACCCATGTCGATCCGGTCGGCACGATCCTGCTGCCGCTGTCGCTTGCCATCGCGCAGCTGCCGGTGTTCGGCTGGGCCAAGCCAGTGCCGGTCGTCGCCAGCCGGCTGCGCAATCCGCGCGTGCACATGATGATCGTCGCGCTGGCCGGGCCAGCGATGAACCTCGTCCTGGCCGTGATCGGCGCGCTCGCCATCGCGCTGTTCGTCAGCCTGTGGCCGGGCGGCCCGCTGACCGGCGCGAGCGAATTCGTGTTCAGGAATCTCATCAACTTCGTGATGATCAACGTCTTCCTGGCGATCTTCAACCTGCTGCCGATCCCGCCCTTCGATGGCGGCCATGTCGTCGAGGGCCTGCTGCCGCGCCCGCTCGCCGCGCGCTATGCGCAGATCGGGCGCTACGGCTTCCTGCTGCTGATCTTCCTGCTGGTGATCCTGCCGATGCTGGTGCCGGGCGCGAATGTGGTCGGGCGCATCGTCGGCCCGCCCGCCCAGGCGCTGATCGGCTTCCTGCTGCGCGCCGCCGGCGCCCTGGGCTGATCCGGTGCACGGCTGGATCATCCTCGACAAGCCGCTCGGTCTCGGCTCGACTCAGGGCGTGTCGGCGGTCAAGCGCGCGCTGCGCGACGGCGGCTATGGCAAGTTCAAGGTCGGGCACGGCGGCACGCTCGATCCGCTCGCCACCGGCGTGCTGCCGATCGCGATCGGCGAAGCGACCAAGCTCGCCGGGCGCATGCTCGACAGCGACAAGATCTATGATTTCACGATTCGCTTCGGCGTTCAGACCGCCACGCTCGACCTCGAGGGCGCTGAGATCGCTACCTCCGACGTACGCCCGACGCTCGCCCAGGTCGAAGCCGTGCTGCCCCGCTTCACCGGCCCGATCGACCAGGTCCCGCCAGCCTATTCCGCGCTCAAGGTCGACGGCCAGCGCGCCTATGCCCTCGCGCGGGCGGGCGAGGACGTCGTGCTGCCGAGCCGGTCGGTGACGATCCACTCTTTAAGCTCCTCCCCGGAACGGGGAGGGGGACCGCCGAAGGCGGCGGAGGGGGTTGGAGCGCGGGCCAGCAGTTCCGGGGAGGAACTCCAGGAAATCACCCTCACCGCCCATGTCTCGAAGGGCACCTATATCCGCAGCCTCGCGCGCGACATCGCGCTGGCGCTCGGCACGGTCGGCCATGTCACCATGTTGCGCCGCGTGAAGGCCGGCCCGTTCACCCTCGCTGACTCGATATCGCTGGACAAACTGGCCGAACTCGGCCATGGGCGCGCCCTTGAAGACAAACTCCTGCCATTGAGGGCGGGGCTGGACGACATCCCGGCTCTATCCCTCTCCCCCGATCAGGCAGGGCTGCTCCGACAGGGGCGGGTGTTGATCGGGATCGCCGCAGACGATGGCCTCCATTTCGCGACGTCGGACGATGTTCCGGTCGCTCTGGTGGAGGTTCTGGACCGCGAGGTCAGCGTCGTCCGTGGTTTCAACCTCTAATCGAAAGGATCACGATGTCGATCACGCAAGAGCGCAAGGAAGCGCTCGTCAAGGATCATAGCCGCGCCGAAGGCGATACCGGCTCCCCCGAAGTCCAGGTTGCGATCCTCACCGAGCGCATCCGCAACCTGACCGAGCATTTCAAGAGCCACAAGAAGGACAATCATTCGCGCCGCGGGCTGCTGATGATGGTCAACAAGCGTCGCTCGCTGCTCGACTATCTCCGTCACAAGGACGGTCAGCGTTATACCGATCTGATCGCGAAGCTCGGCCTTCGCAAGTAAAGGACGGCGCCCTCGTGGCGCCGTTTTTTCATCCCGACCTCACGGCCGGGACAACCCCATAAACCCCGCGCAAGCGGGGCTCCCAGCTCGAACCCGAGACTGGCCCTCCCGAGTGGAGGAACATGGACGAGAAGCAATTCGGCCGATCGTCCCGGGAGCGACAACTCGCTCCAGACCGCGCGGGCCGGCTTAGCCCGCACATTGGCCCCGGCCCGCATCTGGCGGCCGGCGTTGAAGGAAATAAAATGTTCGATACGAAAACTGTAAGCATCCAGTGGGGCGGCAAGACCCTCACGCTGGAAACGGGCCGCGTTGCCCGCCAGGCCAACGGCGCGGTGCTCGCGACGCTCGGCGAGACCGTCGTGCTGTGCGCCGTCACGGCTGCGCGCTCGGTCAAGGAAGGGCAGGATTTCTTCCCGCTCACCGTCCACTACCAGGAAAAATTCTCGGCTTCGGGTCGCATCCCCGGCGGCTTCTTCAAGCGTGAGCGCGGCGCCACCGAAAAGGAGACGCTGACCAGCCGCCTGATCGATCGCCCGATCCGTCCGCTGTTCCCGGAAGGCTTCTACAACGAGATCAACGTCATCGCCCAGGTGCTGAGCTA
Source organism: Parasphingomonas zepuensis (assembly GCF_036663735.1). Taxonomy (NCBI): domain Bacteria; kingdom Pseudomonadati; phylum Pseudomonadota; class Alphaproteobacteria; order Sphingomonadales; family Sphingomonadaceae; genus Parasphingomonas; species Parasphingomonas zepuensis. Next base: position 649,153 of record NZ_JAXOJO010000001.1, read on the forward strand.
TGACGGCGAGAACGAGCCGGACATCCTCGCGATGGTCGCCGCTTCCGCCGCCCTCACCATCTCCGGCGTGCCGTTCATGGGCCCGATCGGCGCAGCGCGCGTCGGCTATATCGACGGCGAGTACATCCTGAACCCGACCCTGGAACAGGCCAAGGAAGGCGAGCTCGATCTCGTCGTCGCCGCCACCGGTGGCGCCGTGATGATGGTCGAATCCGAAGCCAAGGAGCTTTCGGAAGAGGTCATGCTCGGCGCCGTGCAGTTCGCCCACAAGGCGTGCCGCGAAGCGTGCAACGCGATCATCGATCTCGCCGAGCAGGCCGCCAAGGAGCCGTGGGAAATGGCCGAGCAGGCCGATCTGTCGGCCGCCAAGGACAAGCTGAAGAAGCTGATCGGCAAGGACATCGCCGCCGCCTACAAGGTGACCGACAAGTCCAAGCGTTCGGACCTGCTGAACGCAGCCCGCGCCAAGGGCAAGACGGCGTTCGCCGATGCCGCCCCGCAGGACCAGATGGCTGCCGGCAAGCTGATGAAGAAGCTGGAAGCGGAAATCGTCCGCGGCGCCATCCTCAAGGACGGCCAGCGCATCGACGGCCGCACCACCACTCAGATCCGTCCGATCGAGGCAATGGTGCACTTCCTGCCGCGCACGCACGGCTCGGCGCTGTTCACCCGCGGCGAGACTCAGTCGATCTGCACCACGACCCTCGGCACGCGCGACAGCGAGCAGATGATCGACGGGCTGACCGGCCTGTCCTACGAAAACTTCATGCTGCACTATAACTTCCCGCCCTATTCGGTCGGCGAAGTCGGCCGCTTCGGTGCGCCGGGCCGTCGTGAAGTCGGCCACGGCAAGCTCGCCTGGCGCGCGCTGCACCCGGTGCTGCCGTCGAAGGAGGACTTCCCCTACACGATCCGCGTCCTCTCCGACATCACCGAGTCGAACGGCTCGTCCTCGATGGCGACGGTGTGCGGCGGTTCGCTGAGCATGATGGATGCGGGCGTGCCGCTGAAGCGGCCGGTCTCGGGCATCGCGATGGGCCTGATCCTGGAAGGCAAGAACTTCGCCGTCCTGTCCGACATCCTCGGCGACGAGGATCACCTCGGCGACATGGATTTCAAGGTTGCCGGCACGTCCGAGGGCATCACCACGATGCAGATGGACATCAAGATCGCGGGCATCACCGAAGAGATCATGCGCGCCGCGCTGGAGCAGGCCAAGGAAGGCCGAGCCCACATCCTGGGCGAGATGGCCAAGGCGCTCGATCACACCCGTGAGGAGCTGTCGGCTCACGCACCGCGCATCGAGACGATCACGATCGACAAGTCGAAGATCCGGGACGTCATCGGCACCGGCGGCAAGGTGATCCGCGAGATCGTCGCCACCACCGGCGCGAAGGTCGACATCGACGACGAGGGCGTGATCAAGGTGTCGTCGTCGGACGGCGCGCAGATCGAGGCCGCGATCAAGTGGATCAAGGGTCTCGTCGAGGAAGCTGAAGTCGGCAAGGTCTATGACGGCAAGGTCGTCAATCTCGTCGATTTCGGTGCGTTCGTGAACTTCATGGGCGGCAAGGACGGCCTCGTGCACGTCTCCGAGATCCGCAACGAGCGGGTCGAGAAGGTCTCGGACGTCCTGAGCGAAGGCCAGGAAGTCAAGGTCAAGGTCCTCGAGATCGATCCGCGCGGCAAGGTTCGCCTGTCGATGCGCGTCGTCGATCAGGAGACCGGTGCCGAGCTGGAAGACACCCGTCCGGCCCGCGAGCCCCGCGAAGGCGGCGATCGTGGTCCGCGCGGCCCGCGCCGTGACGGCGACGGCGGCCGTGGCCCGCGTGGCGACGGTGATCGTGGCGGCGGCGACCGTGGCCCCCGCGGCCCGCGCCGCGATGGTGACGGCGGCCGTGGCCCGCGTCGCGACGGCGGTGCCGGCGGCGAGCGGGGCCCGCGCCCCGAGCGTTCGGGCGGCGGCAATGATGACGGCCCCGCGCCGGAATTCGCGCCCGCCTTCCTGACCGGCGACCGCGACTAAGCGATCCGTCCGCATGGACAAGGAAAAGGGGCCCGGGAAACCGGGCCCCTTTTTCGTGCCCTCAGCCCGGCATGTTCTCGAACTGCGGCACGTCGAGCGGCGTAGCCCAGGCGAGTCGCCGCCTGGTGAACATCTCCACCATCGGCGCGATCTCCTGCGGCCGGTCGAGGCTGCCGAGCGTGACGAACACCGTCCCCGGGAAACTCTCGAGATTGCTGGAGAACACCCGCGCCCCGCATTCCGGGCAGAAGTTTCGGTCGAGCCCCTTGCCGGACTGGGCGACGTAATGGAACGCCTTGGGCGCCCCGCTGATCAGGGTGAAATCATCGTCGGGCACGCCGAAGAACGTCGCCGCTTCGCCGCCGGTCGCCCGCTTGCAGTCGAGGCAGTGGCAGACGGCAACGAAGCCGGGATCGGTGTCGAATTCGAACGTCACGGCGCCGCACGCGCACTGGCCTTTATGCTTCTTCGCCATAGGATCGCCTTTCCATCGAGGGGGTGGAGGACGCGACGCACCCCGCCGTCCGCAACACTGGCAAGGCTCCGCTGCATATCAACGAACGGCTTTGCGACGCAAACCGCCAGCGCGGGATTGCGCGATCCATAGCGCATCACACCGTCACCCGGACGTGTTCCGGGGTCCACCGTGGTACAAGCGCGGCGCTCCCGAAAAGCGCCGCGCCCCGCCGCGGAGTGGATGCCGGAACACGTCCGGCATTACGGGGGTGGGCTAAGCCACCAACCCCCGCACCGCCCTGGGCCGCCGGTCCTGCCCCACCGCGACGAACGCGAACACTGCCTGAGTCACCTTGTTCGCCGCGTCCGAATGCCGGTCGCGCGCCCAGGCCTCGACTTCCACCGACATCGACGTCCGCCCGACCTTGATCAGCCGTGCGAACACCGACACTTCGTCGCCGATGAACACCGGGCGGTGAAAGGCCATGCCCTCCACCGCCACCGTCACCGCGCGCCCGCCGGCATGCCGCGACGCGACCGAGGACGCGCCCAGGTCCATCTGGCTCATCAGCCAGCCGCCGAAGATGTCGCCATAGACATTGGCGTCGGCCGGCACTGCCGTCACGCGCACCGCGGGCTGTTCCTGCGGCATCGTCTCATGCGGCATCGGAAGCACCCTCCCGCATCGTTCGCGCCGCCGCGACCATCGCGATCAGCGCCGGGCGCACTTCGTCCCAGTGCCGCGTCTTCAGCCCGCAATCGGGGTTCACCCATAGCTGCCCCGCCGGCAGCCGCATGCCCGCCAGCGCGAGCAGCGTCACCATCTCCGCTTCGCCCGGGATGCGCGGCGCATGGATGTCGTACACCCCCGGCCCGATATCGTTGGGATAGGCATAGCCCGCGAACGCATCGAGCAATTCCATCTGCGACCGCGCCGTCTCGATCGAGATCACATCGGCGTCCATCGCGCCGATCGCCGGCAGGATGTCGTTGAACTCCGAATAGCACATATGGGTATGGATCTGCGTCTCGTCGCGCACCCCCGAAGCGGTCAGCCGGAAACACTCGACCGCCCAGTCGAGATAGGCCGGCCAGTCCGCCCGCCGCAGCGGCAGCCCCTCGCGCAGCGCCGCCTCGTCGATCTGGATGATCTGCGCCCCCGCCGCTTCCAGGTCGGTCACTTCGTCGCGGATCGCCAGCGCGATCTGGCGGCAGCTGCGCTCGCGCGGCTGATCGTCGCGCACGAACGACCAGTTCAGGATCGTCACCGGCCCGGTCAGCATGCCCTTCATCGGCTTGTCCGTCAGCGACTGGGCATAACGCCACCACTCGACCGTCATCGGCTTCGGCCGCGCCACATCGCCGTACAGGATCGGCGGCCGCACGCAGCGCGAGCCATAGCTCTGGACCCAGGCGCTGCGCGTGAAGGCGAAGCCGGACAGCTGCTCCCCGAAATATTGCACCATGTCGTTGCGCTCGAACTCGCCGTGGACGAGCACGTCGAGCCCGATCTGCTCCTGCCACGCCACCGTCTCGGCCGTCTCGGCGCGCAGGAAGGTCGCATAGGCAGCGTCGTCGATCTCGCCGCGAATATGCGCCGCCCGCGCCTTGCGCACCGCCTGGGTCTGCGGGAAGGATCCGATCGTGGTGGTCGGGAAGGCCGGCAGGCCGAGCCGCGCCTGCTGCGCTGCCTTGCGCCCGGCAAAGGGCGCCGCGCGCTCGGCCATCGCCGAATCCACCCCCGCCAGCCGCGCCGCGACCGCCGGATCATGGATCAGCGGCGAGGTCCTGCGCGCTTCCACCGCGGCCCGTGCCGCGGCCAGCTCCGCACTCACGGAATCAGCCCCCCGGTTCAGCGCCCGCGCCAGCACGGAAAGCTCCCCGATCTTCTGCACCGCAAAGGCCAGCCACTGAGTCACTTCCGGATCGAGCGCCGTCTCCAGCGCCAGATCGACCGGCACGTGCAGCAGCGAGCAGGACGGCGCGAGGATCAGGTTGCGCTCCGCCGCGATCGGCGCGATCCGCGCGATCAGCGCGTCGAGATCGGCCCGCCACACATTGCGCCCGTCGATCACCCCGAGCGACAGCAGCTGGTCCGGCCGCGCATGCTGCCACACCGCCTCGAGCTGCTCCGGCGCGCGCACCAGATCGATGTGCAGGCCGTGCACCGGCAGGTCGGTCGCCAGTTCCAGATTGTCGCCGAGCGCCCCGAAATAGGTCGCCAGCATCACCTTCGGCCCGTTCACGGACAGCCGCCGGTACGCCCGCTTCAGCGCATCGCGCTGCGCATCGTCGAGATCGAGCACCAGGCACGGCTCGTCGATCTGCACCCAGTCCGCCCCCGCCCGGGCGAGCTGCGCCAGCACTTCCTCATAGACCGGCAGCACCGCATCGAGCAGCGACAGCGGCGCCACATCCTTGCCCTTCGCCAAAGTGAGGAAGGTCACCGGCCCAAGCAGCACCGGCCGCGTGTGATAGCCGAGCGCCTTGGCCTCGACGAATTCGTCCAGCGCCTTGCGCGACGACAGCGCAAAGGCCTGCCCCGCGCTCAGCTCCGGCACCATGTAATGATAATTGGTGTCGAACCATTTGGTCATTTCCTGCGCGGTGCTGTCCAGCGCGTGGGAGCAGCCCTCATGCTCGCGCCCCTTCCCCTGCGCGCCCCGAGCAAGCGCGAAATAGGTATCGAGATCGACCTTGCCCCCGCTCCAGCCATAGCGCGCCGGCACCGCGCCGAGCATCGCCGAGGTATCGAGCACATGATCGTAGAGCGAGAAGTCCCCGCTCGGCAGGATATCGGCGCCCAGCGCGCGCTGCCGCGCCCAGGCGGCGGCGCGCAGCCCCTGCGCGGCGAGATCGAGCGTCCCCGCATCGGACTTGCCCGACCAATAATTTTCGAGCGCGAACTTCAGCTCGCGGCGCGGGCCGATCCGGGGGAAACCGAGGGTGGCAACGGAAATGGTCATCGTCTGGCCTTGCGTTGGGCAAGGTGAAGGCCGGACGCACGGCAACGGGCACGCGCCCTAATGACAAGCCGGGGCGCGGTGTTGCACGCGGCCTGACCGGGCACCCCGCCGGAGGACGTTATCTGACGAGGCAGGTCTCCTGGCTCGCGGGTCAGTGCGGCGATCCGGCCTTCCCGGTCCCTTGTCCGGACCAGTGACACGAAATGGATCGCCGCTCACCGCTCACAGTTGCGGGGGCAGCGCCGGAATAAGCCCAAAGGCCGCACCGGCTTCCCGTCTTAGCTCCGACCGGATAGACCCGGCCGAAGAACCTCGACCGTGCAAGGATAGCCCCTGCGACCGCCGCGTCAAGCATCATATAAAGAATTCTTTATATGATGCTTTTGGGGAACCACCACCTCTCCCATCCTCCACGTCACCCCGGACTTGTTCCGGGGTCCATCGTGCCTCAGGCGCGGCGGCGGCATCAGATCGTCGTGCGTCAAATCGGCGCCAACAGAAGTGCTCGCCTATTCTTCTTCCTGCTCCCCGGCGAAGGCCGGGGCCCAGCTGGGGGACGATCCTGGTGAAGCGCTGCGCACCGTACGACCGTCTTCCAGTTCGGCCGGCACCGGGTTGAACATGCCCCGCTGTTCGAGATGCCCTTCACGGGCGCGAATTTCCTGCTCTCCTTCTCGCAGCCCAACTTCTATTTCCACGCGACCACGACCTATGCGATCCTGCGCGCGCAAGGCGTGAAGCTGGGCAAGCGCGATTTCATTGCCGCGCCTGCTGCATCGTTCTATGTTCGTTCCATGCAGCCGGCTTATATCAGATTAGAGAGACTCTACGCTGACGTGTCCGCAAGGCGGTCCGCGGAGCAGAGACGTGCATAGGGGCGGGATCGCGGACAAGACTGGCAACCGATACGAGGCGCGCTGGCTGACCCATCAACTACTTGGCCTGCTAGACGGCACCGTTCAGTCGGTCACGATCGAGTCACTCAGCGATGAGGACGCGGGGTTCGAATTCTCGCTCGTGCATAGAGGCGGGACCGAATGGCATCAGTGCAAGCGGCAGACAGCATCGGGGACGTGGTCCGTCGCGACACTCGATGCCGCCGGAGTGCTCAGCGCGTTTCGCGTAAAGACGGAGGGCGGGAGCACGCGCTGCCTGTTCATCTCAAGCGATCCATCGCCGCAATTGAAGCTACTGAAGGACAAGCAGACTGCGACGCATAATCCGGAAGCGTTAGAGGCGAGCCTATCCAATAAGGAAACGCAGCATTGGTCTATGCTCAAGGAGCGGCTGGGCTGCGACGGCACGGGAGCGTTCCAGTTTCTGAGTGTGACCGATTTCAGGACCCTTTCCGAGCCCGATCTCGCCGACAATCTCCGGGCGCGGATCGCCTACTGGTTCAAAGGTGATCCCGACACGATCGCGGCGAGGCTCCGAACTTGGCTTGAGGAAGAGCGCAATTTCAACCGACCGCTTGGCTATGACGATGTAATCGACTTCATCCGTGGTGCGGGTATCGAGACCAAGCAATACGAACTCGACCGCGCTCTTCCCGGCCGCATACGCGATGCGACTTCGAGTTACCTCGGCTCCTATGCGCCGCTCGGCGCGGGCCTCTTCCGCATTGAGCGTTCTGCAGTGCGCGAAGTGCTTGCCGGTCTACAGGCGGGCGCGGGCGTGGTGGTGGTCGCCGGGGTCGCCGGCATCGGCAAGTCGGCGATTCTTGCCGATGTGATCGGGCAGTTGCGCGAGCGCGACACCCTCCATCTCGCCTTTCGTATCGATCAGGCCGGCGCGGTCGCGACACTCGACGAGCTTGGGGCGCAGACGGTTGGCACAGCCGACAATCCGGTAGTCATACTTGAGCAACTCGCCAACAAATCCGCAGTGCTCGTCATCGACCAAGCAGATGCCGTCAGCGAAGTATCGGGACGGATTGCCGAACTTCGCCGTGTCGTGCTCGACCTAGTCCGCAAGGCCGCACAATATCCCCGCGTCCAGCTCATCTTGGCGTGTCGCAGCTTTGACCTCGAAAACGATCACGCGTTCCGCGAGATCGCCGAGGCTAGGGGTAATGTTCGAGTCGACGTCGGGCCGCTCGAACGACCGGAGCTCGATCCAGTACTCGCTCAACTTGGCATCCTCCACGAGGCCGACAATGCCCGACTGATGGCACTACTGGCCCTGCCGATCGGCTTGTCGCTCGCCGCGGCGCTTGCGGCGAGCGGGATCAGCGACTTGCGCCGGGTTGAACATCTCTCCGAGCTCTATGGTCGGCTGCTCGCCGCGCGCGAGCAGGAGATCCAGCGCGACTTTCGCCCGGGGTGGAGTGTGTTCGCGCCGCTGACCGCGCTTGCGGCAGCAATGAGCGACCGTCAGGAGTTGGTCGCGCCAAGTGCGACGCTCGATCCGTTTGCTGGCGCGCTAGACATTCTCCAGCGCGCAGGTCTGATTGTTGTGCGGGGCCAACGGATCGGCTTCCACCATGAATCGTTGTTCGACTATCTCCACGCGCGCGGTTTCGTGCAGGAGCGCAGACCCCTGATCGATTTCCTGCTGGGCAGCGAGCAGACCTTGTTCCGCCGCACCCAGACGCGGCAGATTCTGTCCTTCGAGCGCGACCTCGAACGCGCGCGCTATCTTGGCGATCTTGAGACGATCCTCAACGACGCGCGTGTGCGCCCCCATGTTCGCGAGACGGTGGTGCGCTGGCTGGCAACGATTGCCGATCCGACGCCCCAGGAATGGGCGCTAGTGGCGCACTACGCCGCGCGCGACGGATTGCCGCTCAAGTCGGGCAACGTGATCTACGAACGCCGGCCCTGGTTCGAACTGTTGAACGCCAACGGCGTCATCGAGGCATGGCTCAGCAATGCAGGCGAAGATCTCGGCTGGGTAATGGGATTTCTACGGTCGGTCGCGCCGCTCGCTCCTGTCGAGGTTGCCAAGTTGATCGATGCTTTCCTCGGTCGCCAGCCCGGCCGTATCCGCGATGTTTTCGGCGCACTGCGCTGGATCGACCCCAAAGCTGATGGCAGTGCCCTCGCCGATTGCTTGATTGCGGCTCTGGGGCGCGCTGTGCCCGAGGACTGGGAAAATAACGGAAACGACTGGGGCGATTACTACGGATCCTGGATCAAGGCCGCGCCTGTGGAGGCCGCGCGCATTTTTGGCGCTCAACTGGCGCACTGGTTTCGGCGCAATCCGGAGGGGCATCCGTTCAAGCGCCGCTACGAGGAAGGCGGCAAGTCGTTGTACTGGCTGTCCGAACTCGCCAAAGCTGCGCCACTGCCCTTTCTGGCGCAGATTCTACCGTTTATGCGACTCGCCATGGAGCGTTCGGTCGAAGGCGCCGCGCGGCCCGCCAATGACAGCATATGGGGCTGGCGGCGCTGGGACCGTACAGATGTCCGCTCGTCCGACCTGCTCGATGTGGTGCGGATGGCGCTGGCTGAGGTAGCGCGCCACGACCCGCAATCTGCGGCGCGGCTTCTGCGTGCACTGGAGCCCGAGGCATTCGTCACCAGCCTCCATTTTCTGCTGGAAACAGTGCCCGCCAATCCGCAAGCGCTTCATAGCCTGCTCATCGAGCAAATTGATAACCGCGGATTGTTCGAGGCTGGTTGGTACGGCGCTGATGCGCATTCTGCGGGCCGTGCAATAAGCGCCGCAATACCCTGGCTAACGCCGGCAGAGCGCGCGCGGTGCGAGGCGACAGTGATGGCGATCCAACCCGAGCTCGATTGTGCGAAGCGGGCGTTGGCGCACCGGCAGTGCTCAGAAGGAGATGTCAGGTCGAAACCTACCCTCCAAGACTATCCGACATGGTGCATCAATGACTCGGGCAAGCGTGAATGGTCGGTGTTGCTCCAGATCGGCGCCGACCAGCTATCGCCGCTCGCGGCGAAGCGACTCGCCGAGCTCGGACGCAAGTTCAAAGACCAGAAACCCGAACAACCCGATGGTGCGCGCGGCGGCTGGGTGCGTTCGCCGATCGCGGGCGAGCGGACCAAGTTTATGGACGACGATGCTTGGCTAGGCGCGATCGTAAAGTTCAGCCGACCCCGCGACGAAATGCGATGGCGGGGGGGTGGACTGGTTGGCGGCGCGATGGAATTATCCCGCGAATTGAAAGAGCGCGCCAAGGAAGCACCCGAGCGCTTCATTGCCCTACTCAAGCGCTTTCCAGTGGGGACGCATCAGGATTTCGCTTGGGGAGTCACCGCAGGAATCGCCGAGGCAAAGCCCGATTCCGATATGATCGAGCGGGTCCTTGAAATCGGGGACGCGAACCCAGCGGCAAGGCCCGACGACCGTTCGCTGATCTGGATGATTCGAGCATGTGAGGGATCGATCGGCCCGCGCGCCGACGCTGTATTGCTGGCCGTTGCCACAAGCAGCGACGACAGCACAGGTATCTGCGAGATGGATCGGAACGAGGCTGAGAAGAAGCCAGATTGGAAGCGGGCTTTTGAGCTCGGTGGCGAGCTTGGCGGCAAGGCCATCAATTCGGCACGTGGTTCGGCGGTCGAGATGCTCGGGAGCATGTGCTGGCAGTCGAAGGAGGCATTTGAAAAATATCGACCCACGATCGACACGATTGTTGGCGCCCCAGCGGCCGCGCATGTCCAGTCTGCGATGAGCGGGTTGTTGATGAGCGCGCTCAAACACGAAGGAAAACGGGGCGTCGAGTGGGTGCAGCGTATCGCGCGCAGCTGCCCCGAGGCGCTTTATTCAAACAATGGCCAACAGATCGTCGGGTGGGTCGCCGATCTCGACCACGATGGCTTCGCACAGCTTATCAGCCTCTACCTGATCAACGACGACCCGCTCGCCCGGGGATTTGCCGCACTCGCAATTTTCCAACGCTGCCTCGACGATCCGAACTGGCTGCCGCTCGCCGAGAATCTGATCGGGACCGATGCCCAATATCGCTCCGCAGCTGCCGCGGTCGCTGCCGCCAATTTCGAGTCAGCGCGCTTTGGCACGACCTGTACAAACTGGTTGATCCGGTTGTTCGACGATGACGAAAAATTGGTGCGGCAAGAGGCCAGCGACTGCTTCCGTCGGATGGAAACCGAGAATATCTCCGCGCATGCCGGGTTGTTCGAGGCATATGCGGCGTCGAAATATTTCGAGGCCGACCGGACCTATTTCTTGCACCGGATCGAGCACGCGCCCCCAGATCTCGACGATCTTGTACTCAGGCTGCTCGAGGACGCGATTAGGCCGAACGACGCAGGCGCGCGCCATGATAGGGCCTATGAGTTGCACGAGATGGCCGAGCTGGTGCTCAAGCTCTACGCATCAAATATCGAGCACCCTGGACGCCGGAGCCGCACGCTCGACCTGATCGACCGCCTAGTCGAGCGCGGCGTAATGGGGATGCAAAAGCTAGAAGCCGCTTGATTACGATGTATTCGCGCAACTCTATCGTGGATTATGTTAAGTGTAATTTAGTTAGCAACCCATTTCATCATATGTTTGATTTTTAACGATAAATTTCGATTTCCTCCCAACCAAATAATGTCAGCAACAGCATGACATTTTCGCCCCCAACCCCATCGATTCAAACCACACTCCGCCCCCGTTATCCCTCCCCCATGATCTACAAAGCCAAATACGCCGACGAGGCCCGCATGATGTGCCGCCTGGGTGCCACCGACGAGGAACTCGCCCAGCATTTCGACGTCCGCGTTCGCACCATCTATCGCTGGCGCAACAAATATCAGGACTTCGCCGAGGCCGTCGTCATCGGCAAGGAATTCGCCGACGATCGTGTCGAGCGCGCGCTCTATTCCCGCGCCGTGGGGTGCAGCGTTCAGCGCACCAAGGTGTTCAAGACGGCCGCCGATCCCGATCCGGTCTATGCGACCTATATGGACCATCTGCCGCCCGACACCCAGGCGGCGCTCCACTGGCTCCGCGTCCGCCGGCCGAAGAGATGGGGCGTCCGCAAGGACATGCCCGAACAGGCCTTTGACGAAGGGGCCTGGGACGATGACGTCTGGGAGGAGGTCATCAGCCGGAAGCTGGACGAGGTCGTTCGCGAGCGGCAGATCAGGCAGTCCGCCCAGCGGCCGCGCAAGCCGCCTTCCGAGCCGCCATCGCAACCACAGCCGCCGCGCCCGGAAGCCGCCGCTCCGCAAGCCGCCCCAGCCCAGCGCCCGGCGCCCGCTCCGGTCTCGATGCCGTCCCGTGTCGAAGCCGCCCCGACCTCGCGCGAAACCCCTCCGCCAGGCGCACCCCCCGCCCTGAACGAAACCCCGGCGCCGCCGCCGGAAGAAGCGCCCGATCCCGATCGGGAAATCTACGCCCGGCTCGCCAGGCTGCTGGGGGAAGATCCGCCATGGAATCCGTGCCGGGATGACCCGTCAGTCACGACCTCGGTTTCGCCGCCGCAGGCAAACCCAGTTCCGCCGCCGGTTCGTGTTCGGACGCCGCGCCGGCTGTTCTAGCCCTTTCCTCGTCCAGGCGGCGGCTATGGGCCGCCGCCTACCGGCGGTTGATCGGCCGCGGAAGCAACGTCAGCGCCCGCCCCTGCCATGGCTATGGCTGAACGCGGGCGCCCCCGCGCCTCACTCCTTCGCATGGTCCATCGGGTGCGCGCCGGCCGCTGCCTCGGTCGCCATGTCGCCCTGCCCCAGCACGACCGCGACATTCTGCATCATGCCCTGGTCCTCATGGTCGAGGATGTGGCAGTGAATGACGAACTCGCCGATATAGCGCTGATACCGCGTCCGCACCTTCACCGTGTAGAAGCCGTTGGGCACGGTCGGCGCCAGGCCCTTGATCCACAGCGTATCCTTCCACACGCCCTTCAGCCCGGCATATTGCGGGTCAACCGTGCCGCCATCGGCATCGTCGATCGATCCGATCGCGCTCACATCCTTGCCGCTCGGGTCCGTGATCGAGACGACCTGGAACGGATTGACGTGAATGTGGAACGGATGGCTGCCGAGATGCGATTGCATGACCCATTCGTCGGCCGTGCCCAGGATCAGCTTGCGGTCGATCCGGTTCGGTTCATAGGCTTCGGCATCCTCGGTCTTCAGCGTGTTGCCCACCTCGAACTTGGTGTTGTTCGGGTCCTTGGTGTCGATGAAGAACACCAGCTCCTGCGGCGGGCCCTTGATCTCGCTGTCTTCGATGTCGGGATGCGGGGTGAATTGGGTGAGCTTCAGCCCGGCCTTCAGGTCCGCGACGATCGCCGGCTGCACCGCGGGCGGCATCGCCGCCTGAGCCCGGGCGACCAGCGTATCGGTCAGATAGGCGTTGATGTCCGGCACGGCCGTGCCGGCATCGACCGTCACCGTCCCCAGCAGCTGCGGCCCCGGCGTGTCGCCATTGACCGAACCCGCGCCCGGCGAGGACGCGTCGATCACGCAATAATCGCCCGCTTCCGGGAACACGACCAGCGCGTCGAAGCGATAGCCCGGCTGGAACGTCGCGAGGCGGGTCGCCTGCGCCGCGCCCATGGTCAGCCCGTCGGCCGCGACCAGGTTGTACGGGATCACTGCCCCGGTGCAGCTCTGCGCGATGAACTTGCGCTCGGCCGCCTCGCTCAGCCGCGCCGCGAGCTGCGCCTTTGGCTTCATCTTCACCAGCTTCAGGCTGATCGTGTCGTGCACCCCGGCATGGATCATGCGCCAGCGCTCCACCTGGCCCTGCTTCGCGCGGAAGGTCGGCAGGACGACGCCGTTGAGCGTGGTGTAGCGACCCGATTTGCCCCATTTGCGCTGGCCGAACTGGTCGTAACCCTCGATCTCGCCGGTATCGCCCACATCGCAGCGATAGGTGCCGTCGGGGTTGAGCTTGATCGGGCCGAGCTTGCCGCCCGTGCCCGGCTCGCGGCAGGCATATTGGATCTGCTGCATCACCAGCACGCGCTCCGGCATGCCCTTCACCAGCGTGTCGATATCGCCGTGGGCCGCGGCCGTGGGGAGGCGGTTGCCGCGCACGATCAGCGCGCCGGCCATCCCGCTCGACACCTGCAGCGCGGTCGATCCGTGGCGGTGCGTATGGTACCAGAAAGTGCCCGACGGATGATCGCCCGGGATGTTGTATTCATATTGGAAGCTGACGCCCGGGTTGATCGAGAGCAGCACATTGTCGCCATTGCCCGCCGGATTCACCCACAGGCCGTGCGTGTGGAGATTGGTGCCGTTGAAGCAATGCGGCTTGTTCGGCATGTGGCCGAGCATCAGGCCGCAGCTGCGGTCGACCGGCAGCTTGTTGTTGAGATTGATCCGGATCGTATCGCCCGGCACCACCTCGATCGTCGGCGAGACATAGGGCGCGGTCGGATCGACGTCCGTGCCGTTATAGCTGCGCAGATGGACCTTGTCGTAGCGCCCGGTCGCCGGGTTGAAGATCTGGCCGTCGGTATAGACCACGTCGAGATCGAGCACGCGCTCGTGCGGCAGGCCACCCACCCCCGGCACGGCCGCCAGCACCAGCTTCTCGTCGGCCGGCACGCCGGCCGGCTCCGGCGCCAGCAGGCGCGGGCTGACGATGTCGCGCGCCGCCGTCTGTGCGAGGCCGGCGGCGGGCAGGGCCGCCAGGCCGATGGTGAAAAGTCGCGCACCGCCGCGCGCGCCGCCGTGCCAGATCGTCCGGAAATCCGTCATGCCATCCCCCCTGTGTGCGCAGGCCCCCTGCCGCTCCCGCACCTCTGCGCGCCGGCAACCGGTCCGTCGAGCAGCGACGTACCCGATCTGGTTCAATCGTCCCGGGGTGCGCGCCCGTCAGGCCGGCGCCACATCCAGGTCGCGCAGATCCCCGCCGCGCGTCTCGCGGCCGAACCAGGCGACCAGCCCGAGCGCGAGCAGCGCCGGCGCCATGATGATCGTCGCCGCCAGCCCCATGCTCGGGATCAGCGCGGCGATGCTCAGGCCCTGGGCGAGCAGCCCGCCCGCCTTGGTGCACGCCGCGACCCAGCCGGTCGCCCGCCCGCGCACCCGCAAGGGGAAGCTCTCCGCGGTATAGGGCAGCAGGATCGCGAGGATGCCGTTCGATCCGACGATCAGCAGCGCGACCGGCAGCACCGGGCTGCCCGTCCCCGCCAGCTCGAGCCGCAGCACCCCGGCCAGCCCCGCCAGCGTCACCCCGATCATCGTGACGAGCGACCATTTCGTGCTCCACCGGCTATACATCAACGCGGCGAGGAACACGGTCGGGAACGCGATCAGCGAGCTTTCCGCGAGCAGCCGGCTCGACACCGCCACCGAATAGCCCTTGGCGACCAGATCGGCCGGCAACCACAGCAGCAGCCCGAAATTGATCAGCCCCCAGGTCAGCGCGGCGATCGTCAGCGCGGCCAGCTTGCCGATCATGCGCCGGCCGGTCAGCGGCCCGTGCGACACGCCCTTCGCCACCGGCGCCGGCCCGCGCCGTGCGGTCGCGCCGAAGCGCCGCATCACGACTTCGGCCTCCTGCGTGCGGCCGCGCGCGAGCAGGAACTTGGCCGATTCGGGGATCAGCGCGCCGAGCAGCACCAGGCTCAGCCCGGTCGGCAGGTTCGCCAGCCACAGGATGCGCCAGCCGAAGATCGGCTGCAGGATCGCCGAAAGCCCGCTCGCCGCGAAATAGCCGCCGACCGCACCCAGCCCGCCGACCAGCACCAGGCTCCAGCCGCGGTGCCGGTTGGGCATCATCTCGGCGAGCAGCGCATAGGTGACGGGCAGCATCCCGCCCGCCGCCGCGCCCATCATGAAGCACATCACGATATTCCAGGCGAGCGAGGGCATCGCGCCGCAGATCGAGGTGCCGACGAACATCACCGCAGACAGCAGGATCGATGCCTTGCGCCCATAGATGTCGGCGATCACGCCCCACAGCACCGATCCGACGACCGTGCCCATCAGCGCGAAGAACGGCACCAGCGATACGGTCGCACGCGGCACGCCATATTCGCTGATCATGCCCGGCACGGTGAAGCCGAGCGAGGCGGGCTTCATCACGTCGATGACGAGCGCCACCACCAGCACGATCATCAGCCGCCAGTGCGCCCAGCCGAGCACGGCATCCTCGGGCGCCGCGATGATGATGTCCCCCGCCGCCGCCCGCTGCGCGGCAAGGTTGCGCGGCAACAGGCCGTACGCCGCGACGATCACGCCGGCGACGATCAGGCCCATGCCCGCGATCATGCCCCAGTCCATCGGCATGCCCACCATGCGATAGCCCATATGTCGCGCCATCAGGAACATCGGCAGATGCAGCAGCACCCCGGCGGTGACCGCGACGCAGCCCAGCACGAACGCCCACAATGCCTGGCGATCGGACAAGCTGCCTGCGCGAATCATCATGGTGCATCCCCTCGCCACGACTGGTTCGCCGCGGTCCCCGGTGCCGATGATAACGCTATCATGCCGCGCTGGCTATGACCGGACCGGCCGTTTCAGGCGCCGTCGCGCACCTTTTCATGGTGGCGGATCACTTCGTCGATGATGAAGCGCAGGAATTTCTCGGAGAAGTCGGGATCGAGATCGGCCTGCTTGGCCAGCCCGCGCAGCCGCTCGATCTGCGCGTCCTCGCGGCCCGGGTCGGCCGGCGGCAGGCCCGCGGTCGCCTTGTAGCGGCCGACCGCCTGAGTCACCTTGAAGCGCTCGGCGAGCAGGAAGACGAGCGCCGCATCGATATTGTCGATGCTCTGGCGATAGCCGCTCAGCGTTTCGTCGGTCACCATCACGTCCCCACCAGTTCGGTCGCCTTTTGCGGACGTGCCGCGCGCCGCGCAACCCCGAAGCGGCGCGTTTTACCGCGGAAACACACGCGATTAACCACCCCAAGGCTTGCCTTTGCCCCCACCTGCGGCCACATCGCTCGGGACATGAGCGCCACGATCCACCGCCTCGATACCCAGCGCCAGCCGTCGCTCGAACCGATGGTCCAGCTGACGGCGGGCGACATGAATCTGGTCAACGCCGTGATTCTGTCGCGCATGCAGTCGGAAATTCCGCTGATCCCGGCGCTCGCCGGCCATCTCATCGCGGGCGGCGGCAAGCGCATGCGCCCGATGCTCACCCTCGCGAGCGCACGGCTGCTCGGCTATACCGGCACGCGCCACCATCTGCTCGCCGCCGCGGTCGAATTCATCCACACCGCAACCCTGCTGCACGACGATGTCGTCGACGGCTCGGATCTGCGCCGCGGCAAGCGCACCGCGAACCTGATCTGGGGCAATCCCGCCAGCGTGCTGGTCGGCGATTTCCTGTTCAGCCGCTCGTTCGAGTTGATGGTCGAGGACGGCAGCCTCAAGGTGCTCAAGATCCTGTCGAACGCCAGCGCGGTGATCGCCGAGGGCGAGGTCAATCAGCTCACCGCCGCGCGCCGCATCGATATCGGCGAGGAACGCTATCTCGACATCATCGGCGCGAAGACCGCGGCGCTGTTCGCCGCTGCCTGCCGCATCGCCGCCGTCGTCGCCGAACGGCCCGAGGGCGAGGAAGCCGCGCTCGACGCTTATGGCCGCAACCTCGGCATCGCCTTCCAGTTGGTCGACGACGCAATCGATTATGTCTCGGATGCCGGCACCATGGGCAAGGACGCCGGCGACGATTTCCGCGAGGGCAAGGCGACCCTGCCGGTCATCCTGGCCTATGCCCGCGGCGATACCGAGGACCGCGCTTTCTGGAAGGCGGCGATCGAGGGCCACCGGTCGAGCGACGCGGATTTCGCCCACGCCATCAGCCTGATCCGCGCGACCCGCGCGGTCGACGACACGCTCGCCCGCGCCCGCCACTACGGCCAGCGCGCGATCGATGCGCTGGGCAGCTTCGCCAACGGCAAGGCCAAGGACGCCATGGTCGAAGCCGTCGAGTTCGCCGTCGCCCGCGCTTATTGATAATTAAATCAATGATTTAGTGCGCATGTCCGGCCGTACAGGCCTGGGGCGCCTCGGCTTCTTCGCCCACGATCTCGACCTGCAGCGTGGCATGGCCGATCCCGAACTTCGCCGCCAGCATCGCCTGCGCCTCGCCCAGGAAAGCATCGCCCGGATGCCCGCCCGGCATCACCAGATGCGCGGTCAGCACCGTCTCGGTCGTGCTCATCGGCCAGATATGCACATGGTGCACCCGCGCCACGCCGGGCAGCGTGCGCAGCGCCATGCGCACCTTGTCGTAATCGATCCCCCGCGGCACCGCGCCGAGCGACATCTCGACCGATTCGTGCAGCAGCCCCCAGGTCTGCCAGAAGATCAGCCCGGCGATCGCGATGCTGACGATCGGATCGATCCACAGCGCCCCGGTCCACAGGATCGCGAGACCCGCGACGACCACCCCGGCCGAGACCGCGGCGTCCGCCGCCATGTGCAAGAAAGCGCCGCGGATGTTGATATCATGCGCCCGTCCCCGCACGAACAGCAGCGCCGTCGCCAGGTTCACCACGATGCCGATCGCCGCGACGATCGAGACCGTCCCGCCCTCGACCGGCGCCGGCGTCGCCATGCGCTGCGCCGCCGCCAGCACGATCGCGCCGAGCGCGACCAGCAGCAGCAGCGCGTTGGTCATCGCCGCCAGGATCGTCGTGCCCTTCAGGCCATAGGTGAACCGCTTCGACGCGGCCCGCCGCCCAAGCGCCACCGCGCCCCACGCGACCGCGAGGCCCAGCACGTCCGACAGGTTGTGCCCCGCATCCGCCAGCAGCGCGACCGAGTGCGCGATGAACCCGAACGCCGCCTCGGCCCCGACAAAGCCCAGATTGAGCGCAATGCCGATCGCGAACGCCCGGTCATGCCCGCCCCCTGCCGGCGCATGGCTATGATGGCCATGCCCGTGGCCATGGCCATGACTGTGCCCGTGGCTATGATCGTGGTCGCTCATCCCCGCATGCCTAACATCGCTTCCCGATGAGATACTAGGACTGTTGCCGCGGCGGCGGCCCGCCATCGTCGCGCTTGCCGGAAGGCGCCGACGGCAGGGGCAGATAGCGCACGAGATGCGCCGCGAAGCGCCAGGGCGTGTAGAGCCAGCGCAGTCCCCTGGGCAGCGGCAGGTCGAGATAGGCCTGCCAGGACGGCCTCAGGCTCTTCGTCGCGGCGCGGAAGCGGCGGACGGCGCCTTCGCGCTGGCGCCACTCGGTCGCGATCGTGCCGAACAAATGCCGCCAACGATAGCGGCGGTCGCTGAGCCGCGCATGATGCTCATGCTCGGGCGGCAGCGCGCCGGGTGTGAGGTAGGTGACGCATTCCCCAGCCATGAGCGACGCCAGCCCCACATCCTCCAGCACCTCTCCCGCGACCACTCCGGCGAGCAGCCGCGGCATGTCGAGACAGGCAAGCACCAGTTTCTCCATGCCCGCCGACACCGCCACGCGGCGGGTGGCGGCCCGGTCGAACTCTGGGGCGGCCGCGATCCGGCCGAGATCGGCCACCCAGTGCAGGCGCGACCATTGGTGCCGGCTATGGTGATAGCAGATATAGACGAACAGGTCCGCGGTCGACAGTACCGGGATGTCCGCCCCGGCGATCCGCACCGTCTCGGCGCGCCCGAACAGGCGGGCGGGCGGGAAATCGGCGCCGGTGAGATCGAGGTTGCGATGCAGGTCGATCATCACGCCCCCGGGCGATCGCAGCGCCACCTCGCAGTTGAGATCGCAGGCCGCTTCGATATGCGCCGCATGGCGCGCCGGGTCGTCCGGCAGCTCGAACGGCTCGCGCAGGACATAGCCCGCCGCGCAGAGATGGGCGACGGTCGGGGCGAAGTGCGGCCGGTCGATCAGGATGTCGAGATCGCGGCACGCCCGCCGGCCCACCGCGCCATAATAACGCTGGGCCAAAGTGACGCCCTTGACCGCGGCATAGCGAATCCCGTTCGGCGCCAGCCAGTCACGGTGCAGCTGCCCGAGCGTCCCGGCGATCCGCAAATTATGGCAGGCTACATCCAGCACCGCGGCCTCGAGCCGGGCGCGTGGTTCGGGCGGCAGAAGCTCGCCCAGACGCGCCTGCACCACCGGCAGGACGAAATGATGCGCCGCCTGTTCGAGGAAAGCATCCCAGTCGTCGACCGCCGCCGCCAGCGCGCGCAGCTGCTCACCCTCCATCAGGCCCTGATCGAGGCAGCAGGCAAGCAGGAGCCGGGCGGATGCCGGCAGCGCCTTCGCTTCGGGACAGCTGGTCAGGATGGCCGAGATACTCCCATGGGCCCGACGCGGATATCGGCGCGGCCGCCCGATGTCGCGCATTTCGGCGCAGCGGACAAGGTCGGGGAGGCCCATTGCGGTGAACCGCCACCGCCGGTTTCGGTGGAATCCTCGGTGTTTCCGACCTAGATTGGGGGCATGACCGGAGCGTTCGACCCAATGACCCCGCGGCGCTGCGCCGCGACGCAGGAATGCCGCTGACGTCCCTCCCGATCCATGCCGTACTGCCGGACCTGCTCGCCACGCTGCGCGCCGGATCGAACGCCGTGCTCGTCGCCCCGCCCGGCGCGGGCAAGACGACCGCGGTCGCCCCCGCCCTGCTCGCCGAGCCATGGTGCGGCGGCGAGATCCTGCTGCTCTCGCCGCGCCGCCTCGCCGCGCGCGCCGCGGGCGAACGCATGGCGATGCTGGCCGGGGAGCCGGTCGGCCGGACCTTCGGCTACGCGACCCGGATGGACAGCAAGCGCTCGGCCGAAACCCGCGTTACGGTCGTGACCGAGGGCATCTTCGTCAACCGTATCCAGGCCGATCCGGAGCTCGCCGGAATCTCGGCCGTCCTGTTCGACGAAGTGCATGAGCGCAGCCTCGACAGCGATTTCGGCCTGGCGCTGGCGCTCGACGCGCAGGGCGCGCTCCGGCCCGATCTGCGCATCGTCGCCATGTCGGCGACGCTCGATGGTGCGCGCTTCTCGGCGCTGATGGATGGCGCGCCGGTGATCGAGAGCGCCGGCCGCAGCCATCCGCTCACGCTCCGTCATATCGGCCGCGCCGCCGAGGCGCGGATCGAGGATTCCGTCGCGGCCGCGATCCGGCTCGCCCTGCGCGAGGAAACGGGCGGCATCCTCGCCTTCCTGCCCGGCGTGGCGGAGATCGAGCGCACTGCCGAACGGATCGAAGGGCTGGGCGGCGACATCGTGCTGCACCGGCTGCACGGCAGCCTCGACCCCGGCGCCCAGCGCGCGGCGATCGCGCCCGATCCGCAAGGGCGCCGCAAGATCGTGCTCGCCACCTCGATCGCCGAGACCAGCCTGACGCTCGACGGTATTTCGGTCGTGGTCGATTCAGGGCTGGCCCGCCGTCCGCGCTACGATCGCGCGGCCGGCATGACCAGGCTCGTCACCGAGCGCGCGAGCCAGGCATCCGTCACCCAGCGCGCCGGCCGCGCCGCGCGGCAGATGCCCGGCACTGCCTATCGCCTGTGGGAGGAAGCCGCGACTGCCGGCCTGCCGCGCTTCGATCCGCCCGAGATATTGGAGGCTGACCTCTCCGCGCTGACGCTCGACTGCGCGCTGTGGGGCGTGGCCGATCCGCGCAGCCTCGCCTGGCTCGATCCGCCGCCCGCGGCCGCGATCAACGAAGCGCGCACCCGGCTGACCGTGCTGGAGGCAATCGACACGGACGGCAGGCCGACCCAGCACGGCAAGGCGATCGCCCGGATGCCGCTGCCGCCAAGGCTCGGCCATATGCTGGTTCGCGCGGGGGAGATCGGGCTCGGCCAAGCGGCAGCCGAGGTAGCGGTTTTGCTCGGCGAGCGCGGACTTGGCGGCAATGACGTGGATCTGGAGAGCCGGCTCAGACGCTGGCGCACGGAACGCGGGCCACGGGCCGAAGTCGGAAGAAAACTGGCAAAGCGCTGGGCAAGCCTTGCGCCCTCTACCGCAAGCAGGAGGGGAGACGAAGTGGCGACCTGCATCGCCCTCGCTTTCCCCGACCGTATCGCCAAACGCCGCGACGCCAGCGGCGAAACCTGGGCCTCGGCCGGCGGGCGCGGCTTCAAGCTCGACCCCACCTCCTCGCTCGCCCGCAACGAATGGCTCGCCGTGGCCGAAACCCAGGGCATGGCCTCGGGCGCGCGCATCCTCTCCGCCGCGCCGATCGACCTCGCCACCGTGGAGTCGCTGTTCGGCGACCGGATCGAGACCCGGCGCAGCGTCCGCTTCGATCCCGCGACCGGCGGGGTGCAGGCGCTGCGGGAGCGTCGACTCGGTGCGATCCGCCTGTCGAGCGGGCCCGATTCCAACGCCGATCCGGAAGAGATGGCGGCCGCCCTGCTGGACGGCGTACGAGCCGGCGGCCTCTCGCTGCTGCCGTGGAGCGAAGCGGCACAAGCACTGCTCGACCGCATCGCCTTCGTCCGCGAGGCGGGCGCACCGGTGGACGAGATCGACGCTGCGCACCTGCTCGCCCGCGCCGATGAATGGCTGACCCCATTGCTCGCCGGCAAACGCCGCCTCGACACGCTCGACACCGGCGCGCTGGCCGAGGCGCTGCGCGGCGTGATCGGGTGGGATACGCTGCGCACGCTCGATGCGCTGGCGCCGACCCATTTCTACTCGCCCGCCGGGACCAGCCACCCGATCGACTATGCCGCCGAGGGCGGCCCGCGCGTCGAGCTGCGCCCCCAGCAATTGTTCGGTCTCGCCGCGCACCCGACGGTCGCCGGCGGGCGCGTGCCGCTGGTGCTCAGCCTGACTTCGCCCGCCGGCCGGCCGATCCAGACCACGCGCGATCTGCCCGGTTTCTGGGCGGGAAGCTGGGCCGCCGTCGCCAAGGAAATGCGCGGCCGCTATCCTCGCCACCCCTGGCCGGACGATCCCGCCGGAGCCGCCCCGACGACGCGGACGAAAAATGCGGATGCACGCCGGGCGCAACCGCGATAAGGGCGGTCGATCTTTCGAGGACAAGACCGATGGCCACCGCCCGCATCTACCAGCGCCCCAAGAATGCGATGCAGTCTGGCCGCGCGCAGACCGACCGCTGGGTGCTCGATTTCGAGCCCGGCGAAGCGAAGCGCCCCGATCCGCTGACCGGCTGGGCTGGCTCGGGCGACACGCGCGACCAGATCCGCCTCGGCTTCCCGACTCGCGAGGCAGCGATCGCCTATGCCGAGCGCGAGGGCCTTGCCTTCACCGTGATCGCGGCGCCCGAGCGCAAGCTCAAGCTTCAGGCCTATGCCGACAATTTCCGGTGACGCCGAAGGTCATCGTCCGGCGCTGGATCGCAGCGTTCAATGCCGGTGATGTCGACGCGCTGACGGCGCTGTACCGGCCCGATGCGACCAACCACCAGGTCGCGCTGTCCCCGGTGGTCGGCCGCGACGCGATCCGCGCGATGTTCGAGCGCGAGCTCGCCGGTGCCGAGATGGAGTGTATCCCGGAGAATCTGTTCGAGGACGGCGAATGGGCGATCCTCGAATGGCGCGATCCGAACGGCTTTCGCGGCTGCGGCTTCTTCCATGTGATCGACGACCATATCGCCTTCCAGCGCGGCTATTGGGACCGGCTGAGCCTCGAGGCCGCGCGCCAAAGCTGAGGCGCTATCCCAGGATCGACGGGCTCAGCAGCAACAGCATGCGCACGTCGATCGCCACGCCCTCGGCCCGCTTCGCCGCCACGAAATCGACGATCCCGCTCAGCGGCACGCGGTGCACGGTGATATCCTCGTCGCTATTGCCCCCGCCGTCGCTCACCTTGGTCAGGCCGGTCGCCCGGACCAGCGTGAAGCCCTCCGAGACCATGCCGGGCGACGAGTAGAAATAGCCGATCGTCTCGACCTGCGCCGGGCGATAGCCGGTCTCTTCCTCGAGCTCGCGGGCGGCCGAGGTCTCGGCCGATTCGCCGTCCTCTTCGTCGCCGACCAGCCCCGCCGGCAGTTCGAGGCTGCGCTGGCCGAGCGGCACGCGATATTGCTCGACCAGCAGCACCGCGCCCTCATCGACCGCCAGGATCACCGCGGCCTGAATGCCGCGCGCACGCGCGACATATTCCCAGGTCCCCTGCTTCTTCGCGACGATGTACTTGCCTTCCCAGACCGTTTCGGCGGGTTCGTTCATAGTTCTATCAGCCTGTCCGGGAGTTCGTTGCGGTCGGTTTCGGTCTTGGGGAAATTCTCCGACAGGATCGTGCCGATCTGCCCCACGGCGGCGGCCATGCCTTCGGCAGCCCGGCCGACCCGCACTTCGTCGATCAGCGCGGCCATGGCGTCGCCCCAGCGCTCCGCGGGCACTGCCTTGTGGATCGCCTCATCGGCGACGATCTCGGCCATGCGTTCGTCCAGCGAGAGATAGAGCAGGATACCGACCCGGGCGCTCGTCCGCCGCTCGGCCCCGACCTTGAAATACTGAATCGCCCGCCGCCGCACCCGCCGCGCGCGTGTGGTGCGCGGGGTAAGCGCGAGCCTGAGCGGGACCCAGGCAAGGGCGAAACGGAAGAGCAGAAAGGCGATCGTCTGGATGATCAGTAGCGCGAAGAGCAGGCCGCGCGCGTCGGGCTCGGCGCCCCAGCCATTCGATGACCAGCCAAGCTTCGTCTCCAGCGCAGCCGGGTTGATCGCGGCGAGCGCGACGACGAACAGGGTCGCTGCAACCGCATAGTGCAGCGCGACGTCATGATACGGATCGGAGCGTTCGCTGACGATCGTCACGATCTCGCCATCGGTGCCGGCCTCGGCGCGCGCGACCGCTTCGCCGACCAGCGCATGATCCGCTGCGCTTAACTTTGCCACCCGCGCCATCACCAGCCCCCCGAAGCGCCGCCGCCCCCGAAGGAGCCGCCACCGCCGGAGAAGCCACCTCCGCCGCCGCCGCCGCCCCAGCTGGAACCGCCACCGCCGCTCCAGCCGCTGCCCCAACTGCTACCCGATCCGCCGCCA
Organism: Parasphingomonas zepuensis; assembly: GCF_036663735.1. Taxonomy (NCBI): domain Bacteria; kingdom Pseudomonadati; phylum Pseudomonadota; class Alphaproteobacteria; order Sphingomonadales; family Sphingomonadaceae; genus Parasphingomonas; species Parasphingomonas zepuensis. The sequence goes on from NZ_JAXOJO010000001.1 coordinate 673,390, forward strand.
AGGCCGGGTCCCCACAGGATGACCGGGGCGTGGCCACGGCGATAGCGCTTGCCCCCGGCCCCGCGACGGAGGCGCGACAGGACGACGAAGGCGATGACGATGATCCAGAAAATCAGCACGAAGGGAATGCCCCGTTCCTCCGAGTGCTTCGGCTTGGCCGTGACGACCTTCGCACCCCGCGCCTCGGCGGCTTCCAGCGGCAGTTTCATCTGCTCTGCGATCGCATCTGCCCCAGCAATGATGCCACCCGGCATGTCGCCCGCCTTGAACTTCGGCAGGATCGTTTCGTTGATGATCGTGCTCGACAGCGCATCGGTCATGATCGGCTCCAGACCATAGCCGACTTCGATCCGTACCTTCCGCTCGTTCGGCGCGACCAGCAGGATGATACCGTTATTGGAGCCGCCCTGCCCGATCTTCCAGGCACGGCCGAGCCGATAGCCGAAGTCCTCGATCGGATAGCCCTGCAGATCGGGGACGGTCGCCACGACGAACTGGCGCGACGATGCCTTTTCGATATCGTCCGACAACTGAGTGAGCTGCGCCTCCTGCTCGGGCGAGAGCAGGTCGGCTGCGTCGACCACGCGGCCCGAGAGAGGCGGGAACGTCTGAGCATGGGCTACCTGAACTGAGCCCAGCATCAGAACCATGAAAATCATGCGAAGGAACGTCACGCTGCCAACCTTTCAGGAGGCGAGATTTCACGGATTATGCCATCCACTCCAGCGGCGATGCCGCGCGGATAATTGCCGGCACGAAAGGCCGGCAGGATAGCGGTATCTATGATCGCCTTCGCTTCTTCGTCGCGCAAAGCCTTTTCGAGACCGTAACCGACCTCGATCCGCACTTTGCGTTCCTGGGGCGCGACGATCAGCAGCACCCCATCGTTGAAGTCTTTGCGCCCGATGCCCCATGTTCGCCCGAGCGTGACGCCATAGTCCTCGATCGGATGGCCCCCGAGGCCGAGCACCGTTACGACCACGAACTGATGGTGGGTGCGTGTCTCAAGCGCCGCCAGCTTTTCGTTGATCGCGGCACGCGATGCCGGCGGCAACAACTGCGCGGCATCCACGACGCGACCCGACAATGCCGGAAAGTCATATCCGGCCGGCGCGACCGACTTGGCCGGGGTGGCGGCACCGCACCCTGCCAGCATCAGCAACAGGGCGACGGATTTGATCAGTTGGTGTTACCAAAATTCACTGACGGCGCCGTGTCGGAACCAGGCGTCGTCGCCTGGAACGGGGCCATCGGTTTCGAGCCGTAGAAGACCTTGGCACCGATCGCGTCGGGGAAGGTGCGGATGCGGGTATTATACGCTTGGACCGCGTCGTTATAATCTTTCCGCGCGATGGTGATGCGGTTCTCGGTGCCTTCGAGCTGGCTCATCAGCGTCGTGTAATTGGCCTGGCTCTTCAGCTCGGGATAGGCTTCCTGCAGCCGCTGCAGGTTCAGCGTCACGCCGGCCTGCGCCCGCTCATAGGCAGCGACCTTCGCCGGATCGGTCAGGTCGTCGCCCGTAAGCTTCACCTGCGATGCGGCGGCGCGCGCCTGAGTCACCTGGACCAGGATGTCCTTCTCCTGCGCGCCAGCGGCCTTCACTGTCGCGACGAGATTGGGGATGAGATCGGCGCGGCGCTGATAATTATTCTGCACATCGGCCCAGCGTGCCTTGGCATTCTCCTCGGCGGTGGGGACACTGTTCAGGCCGCAGGCGGACAGGGCCAGGGCAGCTATCAGCGCGAACGTGGCACGGTAGTTCATGAACATCCTCCAACCCTTGCACGCCCATGATAAGCGAGTAGCGTGGCACGGCGGAAGTGAAATCGGATGGAGGCCCGCCATGTTCAAGGAGTTCAAGGCATTCATCGGTCGCGGCAACGTGCTCGACCTCGCCGTGGCCGTGATCATCGGGGCCGCCTTCGGCAAGATCGTCACGTCCCTCACGGACGACGTGCTGATGCCGGTGATCGGCCGGATTTTCGGCGGTCTCGACTTCTCCAGCTATTTCGTCGTGCTCGGCAAGGTGCCCGAGGCGCTGATCGGATCGACGGATTATGCGGCGCTGAAAAAGGCCGGCGTGCCGGTGTTCGGCTATGGCGCGTTCATCACCCAGGCGGTGAATTTCGTGATCCTCGCCTTCATCATCTTCCTGCTGGTGAAGGCCGCGAACAGGCTGATCGAGCGGCCCAGGGAAGAATCGGATGCGCCCGTGGCCGAGCCGGCCGACGTGGTGCTGCTGCGCGAGATCAGGGACGAGCTGAAGAAGCGGCCCTGATCCGGTCCCCTGAATCCGACAATGCCGGGGTTCAGGCCGCGGCCAGATCCTCGGCCGTGGCATCGGCCAGGCTGGTGCCGTCGAGGATCCGCGCGGTCTCGTCGCGCACCCGCATCATCGCATGGCGGATCGCGCAGGTTGCCTCGTCCTTGCAGTCGCGACACGAGCGATAGGCCGTGCGGCTGACGCAGGGCACCAGCGCCAGCGGCCCTTCGATCACCCGGATGATTTCCCCCAGCGAGATCAGGTGAGTCGGGCGCGACAGGCAGTAACCGCCCATCTTGCCGCGATGGCTGTGGAGGAAACCGGCTTCGCGCAGGTCGGCCAGGATCAGCTCGAGGAACTTGCGCGGCACGTTCGCCTCGGCCGCGATCCGGTTCATCGGAATTGGGGGGCCACCTGGGGGCGCTTCTGCCAGGAACATCATCGCGCGGAGCGCGTACCGGGAACGCTGAGTCAACATAGCATGCCCGATATGGGCTAATATTGTGGCGAGCGAAAGGCGGGCTTTTCATTATCTTCGGCCTCCCTATATTGGGGGTGCCGGGGTTCGCCCCGGATATGGCGATAAAGTGCGGCGTACAATAGATGCAGCGGACCCGGGGGCAGTACCCGGCGACTCCACCAAAACCGGCCCTTCGGGACCGGTCCTGACGGGGTCGAACCAGGATCGACGTGTATTGAAAAGCGCCGTTTTTGCCCGGGCTGAGTAACCTGTAAAAGGCTCAAAACCACAAGTGCTAACGATAACGAAGCACTCGCGATTGCCGCGTAAACCGGACCTAACGGTCTAGTTTACTAAGGACGAAAGCGCGGTTCGGGCCGCACCGGGCAACAGAAGCGGACACCGGCGGTACGGGGAGCACCGAGCAACAGAAGCTCCCCACTTCAAGCCATGCCGAAATGCGGCCCATGCCGGTCTGCAAAGCGCGCCGTACTGCGCTCCGGTGCTCACGTACGTGAAGTACGCTGCGCGCCGGTGCTCGCACGGCACGCTTTTCGACTCGACCTGGACCACATTTCGGCACGCCTTGCTCACTTCAATCCAGTCGGGTGCGCACCGCTTTTAGATCCTCCACGAATCTCGCATATTCCTCCTCGGCTGCGGTCTTGTCGGGGAGACGGAGGAGAAAGCTGGGGTGGATGGTGATCCACGCCTCGCCGCCGTCGGGCAGAATGTGCGGCCGACCCCGTTCCTTGCCGATGCCCATCACCTTGCCGAACAGCGATCGTGCCGCCGTCGCGCCGAGCGCCACCGTCACCCGCGGCTTCACGAGCAGGCGTTCCTGCTCGATCCACCAGCGGCACGCCGTGATCTCGCCGGCGTCCGGCTTCTGGTGGATGCGGCGCTTGCCGCGCTGCTCGAACTTGAAATGCTTCACTGCGTTGGTGACGTAGACGCCCGCCCGGTCGATCCCCGCCGCAGCTATCGCGCGGTCGAACACCTGGCCGGCCGGGCCGACGAACGGCGTTCCGGCCAGATCCTCCTGGTCGCCCGGCTGCTCGCCGACGAACATCAGCACCGCATCGACCGGCCCCTCGCCGAACACCGTCTGCGTCGCCTGTTTGTAGAGATGGCAGCGGGTGCAGCCCGCCGCCTCGTCGCGCAGCGCTGCCCATGCCGCCGCGGCATTGCCGCCAGTCCGCGTCCGTGCCTGCTCGATCATGCCGCTCTCCCGCGCCTGAGCGCTTGCGATCAATCCCGGCACCAACGCCGTTTCGGGCATGTTTTTCCAGTATCGCCGCGGCATTTCCTTCAGCATCGCGCCGATCTTCAGCCGCGCCGGATTGAAGATCGCGGCATAATAGGTCTTCCACACATCCTCGATCGGGTCGCCGTCCGGCACGTCGCCCTTCAACGCGCCGGGGCCCTCGCGCACGGTTTCGCCGTCCCAGTGGATCGACAGCTCGGGCGTCAGGATCGACCAGCGCATCGCGGCGAAGCGATCGACGAAGAAGCCGGCGTTGGCGCGCAGGATATGGTGTTCGGGCTCGAACCAGGCGACGAAGCGCGGGCCTTCGTCATCCTCGACTTCACGAAAGCGGAGGAAAGCGCGCATCTTGTGGATGTCGCGGCGAACCTCCTGCGCCAGGCGCGCCAGCCGCCGCACCAGCGGGTCGGCGGCGTCCTCGATCAGCTTGGGCTCGGCACGCAGCCGGGCCAGCAGCGTGTAGAGCAGGGCAAACCGCTCAGGCTCGCGGTGCAGGATCGCCTTGCCCGCCAGATCGAGAAAGGCCCGCGGCACCGAGAAGCCGGCAGCGGCCGGAGGCGCGGGCACCGCCTCCGCCGCGAACAGCTCGCCCGGCGCATCGCCGACCTGCCAGACCACGTCGACGGGCGGCACCTGCGCCGCGATCAGCCCGCGCGCCGCATCCCGCCAGCCCGCAAAATCGTCAGGCGCGGCGAGCCGGGCGATGCGCATCCCCGTTCGCGTTCCCTATTCGCGCTCATCGCCGCCCGGCGGCGTCGCCTCGGCGCGCTCGAGCTCCTTGGGCTTGCGCCGTTCGAATATTTCGGCAAGCCGCGCCTCGTCAGCGGCGGAGAGTTTCTCGGCGGCGGCGGGGAACATGTCTTCCTCCTCCTCGTCGATATGATGCTCGTAGCGATGGCGCATCTTCCCGAAGGTCTCGGTCCAGGCGTCGGAAGCGGGATCGAGTTCGGCCAGTTCGCCGAAGAAATCGTCGATCTCCTTGTGCTCCGAAACCGAATGGCGCGCATCGTCGCGCAGATCGGGGTTGGCGAGCATCGTCGCATAGAGCGACTCCTCCTCGGCCGCGGCATGCGCCGAGACCTCCACACGGAAGACCTCGAACAGCTCTGGCCGTTCGGTCTCCGCGGCGTCGCCGATCCGCGCGAGCAGTTCGCGGTGCCGGTCGTGATCGGCCTTGAGGTCGGCAAAGATGCGGGCGTCGGTCATGGCTGGCTCCTGATGGTTTCCCCAGCGCAGAACAAGCCGGCACGCGCTTGGTTCACTCCCACACGCTCTCATGCTGATCGGGCATGCCGCCGCAGCCAATAACCGCCTTTCCCTCCGCGGCGTTTTGCCGGACTATGCGCGCAGGAATCGCCACATCCCCGGGAGAGAAGCGCCATGTGCGACGACAAACACAAAGGCCTGGTTCCCTATACCGACTATAACCGCCGGCAGTTCGCGGCGCTCGCCATGGCCACCGCCGCGGCGGCGACCGTCCCCGGCATCGCCTGGGGACAAGGCAAGGTGACCGAGCGCACTGTGCAGATCAAGACGCCGGACGGGACGGCCGACGCGCTGCTGATACTGCCCGGCCGGAAATCGGCGCCTGGCGTGATCGTCTGGCCCGATATCGGCGGCTTGCGGCCGGCGACCGCCGATATCGGGCGCCGCCTTGCCGGCCAGGGCTATGTCGCTCTGGTGGTGAATCCCTTCTACCGGTCGGGCGATGCCGCCGCGGTCGCGCCGCGCGGGACCGGCCAGGACCCGGCCGAGCGCGAGCGCAAGAGCGCGATGCGCGCGCTGATCACGGACGAGGGCGTCGCCGGCGATGCCAGGGCCCTGGTCGCCTTTCTCGATGCGCTGCCCGAAACCTCCAACGCGAAGGTCGGCGTGCAGGGCTATTGCATGGGCGGGCCGCTCTCGTTCCGCACCGCGGCGGCTGTGCCGGGGCGGATCGGCGCGGTCGGATCCTTCCATGGCGGCGGCCTCGTCACCAAGGCGCCCAACAGCCCGCATCTGCTGATCGAGAAGACCAGGGCGAGCTATCTCGTGGCGGTCGCGAAGAACGACGACGCCAATGATCCGACCGCCAAGGACGTGCTGCGCGAAACCTTCGCCAAAACCGGCCGCAAGGCCGTGGTCGAGGTCTATGGCGGCAACCATGGCTGGTGCGTGCCCGACAGCTCGTCCTACGACCGGCCCGAGGCCGAGCGGGCCTGGGCGGCATTGACCGAGCTCTACAAGCGGGCGCTGGTCTGAGGACGGGACGGCCGGGGCTGGACGGCGGCACGATCCTGAAGCCCCGGCCCTTTCCTACCGCTTCGGCCAGTCCCAGCGCGGCGCAGATGCGCCCGGCACCTGAGTCTCGCCGAAATCCTTCTCCAGCAGGATTTCCACGGCGCCCTCGTCCCGGCCGAGCGCCGTCACGAGCGGCTCGCTGTGCGACACGACGATGACCTGGCATTTCTCCGCGGCCTTGCGCAGCAGGCGGGCCAGCGCGTCGAGCAGCGACGGGTGGAGGCTGGCCTCGGGCTCGTTGAGGATCATCAGTTCGGGCGGCCGGGGCGACAGGAGCGCCGCCACCAGCAACAGGTAGCGCAGGGTGCCATCGGACAGTTCCGAGGCGGCGAGCGGGCGGAGCAGGCCGGTCTGGTACATCTCGACGCTGCCATGCTCGTCGCCGCCGATGCCGACCTCCGATCCGGGAAAGGCATCGTCCACCGCGTCCCCGAACGCCCTCCGGTCGCCGATGGCGAGGATCGTGGCGATCGCCGCGGCCAGATCCGATCCGTCGCTCGCCAGCACCGGGGTATAGGTCATCACGTGCGGCCGGCGCGCCGGGGCGTCCTGGTCGGTGCGCAGGCTGTCGTAGAAGCGCCAGTTGCGCATCCGCTCGCGCATCAGCAGCAGTTCCAGGCCGTCAGCGGGATCGGCGCAATGCGTCACCATGCTGTCGAAGGTCGACAGATCGTTCATGCCGTCGCGCCATTCGCCGGTATCGTTCCGCCGCAGGCGCACGTGCGGGCCGCGGCGCTCCGCGAACAGGTTGCTGCGGCCCAGCAGTTCGCCGGTCCACATCGCTTCGACCTTGATCTCCGGATCGCGGGAAAACGGGCCGCCGGGCCTGGGCAGCCCCAGATCGATCGCATAGCCGAAGTCCGGGCCGGAAAAGCCTAGCTTGAGGCTCACCGGGCCGGAGCGGACGGTGCCCTGGACGGCATATTCGCCACTCCGCATCTCCCGGCTGATGCGCTCCGGCCCGGCCCACAGCGTCGACGACAGGCCGCCCTCCATGGCGAGCGAGGAGATCAGTCGGCCCTGCGCTGCCTCCGACAGCAGCCGCAGCGAGCGATACAGGCTCGATTTGCCGCTGCCATTGGCGCCCGTGACGATGTTGAGCGCGCCCAGCGTGAGGGTCAGGTTGCGCAGCGACCGATATCCCGAAACGGCGAGGTGCGTGATCACTCGGCTGGTCCTTCGCTCGGCACGGCGTCGATCTATCCGGAAATCGCGTGCTCATCCACAGCCCAGGCCTATGCGAAGAGCGTTGCCATGACCCTAACCGCCGATGTCCGGTTTACAGCGCGCCGCATCGCGATTATCGGGCCCGGCATGTCCATGGTGGTCAAAACGATTAGCCCGAAGCCGACCCGCATTTGCGGGGCGGTCCGGTCGTGCTGACGCTTAACCGCTAGCACCTGGACAAAGCCCCGCGGAAGCGCGGGGCGGCCTCACACGGCAGATCACACCCCGCGCCTCCGCACCAACAGGAGACGCAGTGCAATGACCTTCGAAAACGCAGCCGAGCTTCCCGCCAATCTCTTCAATGTGGGAATCGTGGGAGCGACTGGCCTGGTGGGCGGCATGATGCTGACCATGCTGGCCGAGCGCGACTTCCCCCTCAAATCCCTGCGACTGTTCGCGTCGAGCCGGTCGGCCGGCACATGCGTGCCGTTCCGCGACACCGAGATCGCCGTGGAGGATGCCGCGACCGCCGATTTCCGGGGGCTCGACTTCGTCTTCTTCTCGGCCGGCGGTTCGACCTCGCTGGCGCTCGCGGAAAAGGTCGCGCAGGCCGGTGCGATCGTGATCGACAACAGCTCGGCCTGGCGCAGCGATCCGGCCGTCCCGCTGGTCGTCGCCGAAGTGAATCCGCAGGCGCTGCGCCATATTCCCAAGGGCATCGTCGCCAATCCCAACTGCACGACCATGGCGGCAATGCCGGTGCTCAAGCCGCTGCACGACGCGGCGGGCCTGAAGCAGCTGGTGGCAAGCACCTATCAGGCGGTCTCCGGCGCCGGCATGGCGGGAGTCGACGAGCTCGACCGGCAGATCGGCGCTGCGGATACCGATCGCGCCGCGCTCGCGCTTGACGGCGGCGCGGTCGATTTCGGCGATATCCGCAAATGGGCCGTGCCGATCGGCTTCAACGTGGTGCCGTTCAACTATGTGCTCGCCGAGGACGGCTATACCGAGGAAGAGATCAAGCTGCGCGACGAGAGCCGCAAGATCCTCGACATCCCCGGCCTGCCCGTCTCCGCGACCTGCGTCCGCGTACCCGTCTTCACCGGGCATTCGCTGTCGATCAACGCCGCGTTCGAGCGGCCGATTTCGGCAGCCCAGGCGACCGATCTCCTGCGCGCGGCCCCGGGGGTGGAGCTGGCCGACGTGCCCAACCCGCTCTCGGCCGCCGGCAAGGATCCGGTGTTCGTCGGCCGCGTGCGCCGCGATCCGACGGTCGAGCATGGGCTCACCCTGTTCCTGAGCAGCGACAATCTGCGCAAGGGCGCCGCGCTGAACGCAGTGCAGATCGCCGAAGTGCTGGTCCGCGACCGGGCCGGCTGAAGACCGACACGGGCAATGGGCCGGAGCCGATGCAGAGCGACTCCGGCCCATCCGGGTGAATCCAGGCAGCGTCGATGCCGCGCGTGAACAACAGGTCATATTGCTTGAGCGGCAGCGGCTCGCGGATGTGTGTCAGCTGCAACGATCCGTCCCGTGCGACGCCGACATGGCAGGCGCTGAAGCCATCGCCGGCCATCAGTTCGATCAGCGCGACCGCGCTGCCACCGCGCAGCCTGAGCCAGGCATCGGTGATCTCGATCAGGAACGCCGTGTCGGGCCGCGCGCGGAGGGCCGGCATTCCGTGCAGCACCTTTTCCTCATAGCCTTCGACATCGATCTTCACGAACAGCGGCGCGCCATCCGGGATCAGGGGCAACAAGCTGTCCCCCGTCCTCATCGCGACGCCCTTGCCCTCCGCCAGATAGGTCTTGCCGTGATGGATCGGAACAGTGAGCGCGGTTTCGCCGTCCCGCTCGCCGATCGCCGCCTCGACGATCGCGACATTGCCGGTCGCGTTCCGCGCCAGCGTTTCCCGGAGCCGCGCGACCAGCACTGGATTCGGCTCGACATGGATCACCCGCCCCTTATCGCCGACCAGGACCGAGGCGGTCAGGCTGAGAAAGCCGAGATTGCCGCCGATATCGAGAAAGATGCTGCCCGGCGCCAGCCGCTGCTGAAGCACCAGCGTCGTATCGATCCCGTAGAAGAGACCCGTGATCGCAGCGCAGCGCTCCATCCAGTCGCTCAAATCGAGCCGCATGACATAACCATGCGGCCAGACGCGGCGCTCGACCCGATCGGCGAACACGCCGGCGCGGAAGGGCCGCCCAACGATGCCCCGGTAAAGCCGCAGTCGCCAATGCGGTGGCAGGGCGCGCAACAACGGACCGGCCATTCGCGCGACCTGCCATCGCAGGGCTATCGGGTCAGGCCGAAACGCGACCCGGGCGACAACGCTGTGCCCCATACATCCTCTTTGATGCGCGCGCAGATTCCAGTCGGCCCCATCCTGGGCTGACGACTCGGACTATAGCGACATCGCGTGTTTGCTACGCGAAAAGTTCGAGCTGCTCGCGCTTCGGCGCCACCAGCGGGCGCAGGTCTGCGCGGTCGCTCAGGGCGACCGGGCGCCAGTCCTCGGCGATCAGGAAGGGGCGCACCTTGGCGATCGACGCGGTCAGCCGGCCGACATCGGCCAGATGCAGTCGCCGCCAGCGTCGGGCGGCGAGGATCGCGCCGACGGCCTTCACGCCCAGCCCCGGCACGCGCAGCAGCATTTCGCGCGGGCCGCGATTGACGTCCACCGGGAAGCGATCGCGGAACTTGAGCGCCCAGGCGAGCTTCGGATCCATATCGAGCGGCAGCATGCCGGTGGCGCTGTCGGCGGCCGCGACGACTTCGGACGGTGCGAAATCATAGAATCGCATCAGCCAGTCGGACTGGTAGAGCCGGTGCTCGCGCAGCAGCGGCGGGCGCTGCAGCGGCAGGACGGTGCTCGCGTCGGGGATCGGGCTGAAGGCGGAATAATAGACCCGGCGCAACCCGAAGCGGCCGTACAGCGACGCGGCCTTGCGCACGATGTCGCCATCGGTCGCGGCGTCGGCGCCGACGATCATCTGAGTCGACTGGCCGGCGGGCGCGAATTTCGGGGCCGACTTGTAGCGCTTCGTCGCATCGCCGGTGTCGCTGATCGCAGTCTTCATGCCCTGCATCGCACCCTCGATCCGGGCCTCGGACTTTTCCGGCGCAAGCCGCTTCAGGCCGCTCGCGGTGGGCAGCTCGACATTGATCGACAGGCGGTCGGCATGCAGCCCGGCCTGGTGGACCAGCTCAGGATCGGCATCGGGGATCGTCTTGAGATGGATATAGCCGCGGAACTGATGATCCTCGCGCAGCGATCGCGCGACCTCGACGATCTGCTCCATCGTATAGTTGGACGATCGGATGATGCCCGAGGACAGGAAGAGCCCCTCGATATAATTGCGCCGGTAGAAAGCGAGGGTGAGCTGCACCACCTCGGCCGCGGTGAAGCGCGCGCGGCGGACGTTCGAGCTCTTGCGGTTGATGCAATAATGGCAGTCGAAGATGCAGCTGTTGGTCAGCAGGATCTTGAGCAGGCTGATGCAGCGGCCGTCCGGCGCATAGGCATGGCAGATGCCCATGCCGCCATCGGTCGAGCCGAGCCCCTTGCCGTCGCGCGACGTCCGCTTGACGCTGCCCGAGGAAGCGCAGGACGCATCATATTTGGCCGCGTCGGCGAGGATTTCGAGCTTTTGCTGAACGTCGAGCTGCGCCATATGTTCTTCATATGTTCACAACGGCGCGGCGTAAACCCCTGATTTGCAAGGGACCATCGTGACGGTCGGAAACGGAAGCCCGAGCCGCTACGGCGCGAAAGCCGGCGGTGGGAAGGCGAGGATGGCCGAGCCATAGGTCTCGGTCACCATGCTGAACGGCGTGCCGTCGGGCAGGGTCAGGATCGCCCGGTGCTCGATCAACTGGTCCGGGATGGCCAGCGTGCCGGCTGCGCCGCGCGGGATCGGGCCCGCCGCGCTGTCCCAGTCGGGCGGCAGCGGCGACCAGAGCAGCCGGGCCGAAAGCGTCCGGCGCTGGAAATGCAGCGGCTGCACGGCGCGGCCAAAGGCGATGTCGGTCGTCTCCAGCGCTGCGTTCATCGCCGGCGTCAGCCTGGCCGGCACATACCAGTTATCCGCTTCGGACAGGATCTGCGCGCCGCACCGCAGCCGCACCCGGCGGTAGCGAACCGGCTCGGCCGCGGCGATTCGCAATGTCTCGCGCTGCTCGGTCGTGATCGGCTTGTCGATGTCGCGCACGCGCTCGGCGACGATCTTGCTGCCCGTCGGCGCGAGTCGGTGCCGCGCGCACCAGTCGTCCAGCACGAGCGTGGCGCTATCATGGCTGAGCAGCGCCGATTCGAAGGATTGCAGGATAGCGAGCAGCTCGACGCGCGCCAGCGGCGTATCGGGCCACGCCGGAACGGACGCCGCCGCCGGCAGGGCGATAAACGCCGCCGCGGCCAGTAGCGGGCGGCGAAACGCGGTAAAATTCATGGCGTTGCTCCCGCGGCCGGCATGCGCCTCATTTCCCCGTGCAGCCGATTCGCGCCAGCCCGAATGACCGAATTCGGCCTGCGTGGTGCCGAAAAGATTGATCTTACGGCCAGGATACCGATATGGGGACCATGACCTTGATCGAGACCTATCGCGCGAACGCCGCAGCGCAGCGCGCTGCAGCGGAAAAAACTGACCTCCCCAACCGCCGGGAAATGCACGAGCGCTCCGCCCGGACCTGGGAAGCGATGGCGCTGAGCGCCGAGGACACGGCTGGCCGCGCGCAGGTCAATCTCGCCGCCAAGGCCGAGCGCGTCTGAGTCGCGGGGCCTGACGCACTGCGCTCAGGCCTCCATCATTACACCCTGATAGATCGGGTCTTCGAGCGCGCGCCCAGCGCCCATCGCCACGCATGTCAGTGCGTTCTCGGCAACGATCACGGGCAGCCCGGTCGCCTCGGCCAGCACTTCGTTGAGACCGTCGAGCAGGCTGCCGCCGCCGGTCATGACGATGCCCTGGTCGTAGATGTCGGCGGCCAGTTCCGGCTCGGTCTTCTCCAGCGCCGACAGCACCGTCTCCACCACCTGGCCGACCAGGTCCGCCAGCGCCACGGCCAGTTCGGCCTGGCTCACCTCGATCTCGGACGGCACGCCATCGACGAGATGCCGGCCCTTCACCCGCATCACCTTGCCGATGCCGTCGGCCGGCATGCGCGCCGTGCCGATCTCCACCTTGATTCGCTCAGCGGTCGATTCGCCGATCATCAGATTGTGCTTGCGCCGGATGCTCGATGCGATCGCCTCGTCCATCCGGTCGCCGCCGACACGCACTGACGTGCTGTACGCCAGCCCGCGCAACGACAGCACGGCAACTTCGGTCGTACCCCCACCGATATCGACCACCATCGCTCCGATCGGCTCCGTCACGGGCAGGTCGGCGCCGATTGCGGCCGCCATCGATTCCTCGATCAGATAGACCTTGCCCGCGCCGGCACTGGTCGCGGCCTGCTGGATCGCACGGCGCTCGACCGTCGTCGCGGCCGAGGGGATGCAGATCGCGATCTCCGGGCGACGCGGCAGCCGGCTCGGCCCGCCATGCGCCTTGTCGATGAAATGCTTGATCATCTGCTCGGCGACATCGATGTCGGCGATCACCCCGTCGCGCATCGGGCGGATGGTGCGGATGGTATCGGGCGTCTTGCCCAGCATCAGCTTGGCCTCGGCGCCGATCGCGCGCACCCGAGTCATCCCGTCGAGCGTCTCCAGCGCCACGACGGAGGGCTCGTTCAGCACGATGCCCCGGCCGCGGACATAGACGACGGTGTTAACCGTACCGAGATCGATCGCCATGTCGTTCGACGCGCGAGAGAAAAAACGGGAAAATCGCATGGCTTGGGTCAATCTGCTGGGGTGCGGCGGCCCGGGACGATCGGCCGCCGGGCGCGCGAGAGGCGAGACGGGGCGGGTGATCGCTCGCAGCCGGCAGGTCAAGCGCGCCTGCGCCCGAATGACCGGCACGGGCGGTGATCGGCGGAACCGCGTGACAATTTCGTGACCGGTCATGTCACATCGGCCGGGGCCTGTCTCGTCTTATGCTCGAACGCGCATGGGGCGCGTGGAGGACCCGCAAAATGACCGCACGACTGAACAACGCCTATAGCTACGCACCCGAAAGCATCGCGGCGATGATGGCGCTGGAAACAAGCTTCGGGCATAGCGGGCTCGAGCATGGCCTGATGGAGCTGGTTAAGATGCGCGCCTCGCAGATCAACGGCTGCGCCTTCTGCCTGCACATGCACGCGACCGACGCGCGCGCGCATGGCGAAACGGAGATGCGGCTCTATCTGCTCGACGCCTGGCGCGAATCCTCGCTCTACTCGCCGCGCGAACGGGCCGCCCTGGGCTGGACCGAAGCGCTGACCCGCCTCGCCGAGACCGGTGCGCCCGACGCCGATTACGCCCCGGTGGCCGAGCTGTTTTCCCCGGCCGAGCAGGTCAGCCTGACGCTGCTGATTGGATCGATCAACGTCTGGAACCGGCTGCAGGTCGGCTTCCGCTCGCCGCACCCGGTCGCTGCCCGTGCTGCCGCCTGACGCGGCGACCCAGCTGTTCGAGGCGCAGCGGCCCCGGCTGCTGCGCCTCGCCTATCGCATGCTCGGCTCGCTGTCGGAGGCCGAGGACGTGGTGCAGGATGCGTGGCTGCGCTGGCGGCGCGTCGATGCCGCGGTCGAAGCCCCGGCCGCCTATCTGTCGCGCATCGTCACCCGGCTGTGCCTCGACACGATGAAGTCGGCGCGTGTCCGCCGCGAGACCTATGTCGGCGCCTGGCTGCCGGAGCCGCTGTTCGATACGGCCGAAGCGCCGGACGATGCCGATGATCTCACCCTGACGCTGATGATGGCGCTCGAACGGCTGTCCCCGCTCGAACGCGCCGCCTTCCTGCTCCACGATGTGTTCGGCGTCGGCCTGGCCGAGGTAGCGACCACACTGGACCGCGCCGCGCCCGCCGTGCGCCAGCTCGCTGCCCGCGCGCGCCGCCATGTCGAGGCTGCAAGGCCGCGCTTCCCGGTCGCGCAGGACGAGGCCGATCGCATCGCCCAGGCCTTTTTCGCTGCCTCGCGCGATGGCGATACCGCGGCGCTCGGCCGGATGCTCGCCGACGACGTGGTGCTTCATTCCGATGGCGGCGGCCGCGTTCTCGCCTTCCGCAATCCGATCCGCGGAATCGATCGCGCGCTCCGGCTGTTCGCCGGACTCCGCCGCAAGTTCGGCCCAGACTGGGCACGCCAAGTCAGCCCGGTCCGCATCGACGGCCTCCCCGGCTATATCAGCAAGGAGCGCGGCGAAATCCTGCAGACCACGGCGCTTGGCATCGAGAACGGCCGGATCGTCGCGATCTATATCGTGCGCAACCCGGACAAGCTCCGTCACGTGGCGCTGATGCTCGACGCGCCCACGCCGCTGCAGTGAGCGCGGCCTCCGCTCCGGCCGGAGCGAGGTGTAGAGAAAAAGGGCGGGGCGTGAGCCCCGCCCTCCAACTTCAGGCACCCGCGAGCGAATGCTTCAGGTCGCGCATCTGGTCGTGCCCTGCGCGAACCGGGCCGTAAGCCTGCTGGATCACGGCCTTCACGTCGGGCGAAAGCGTCGCATCCTCCAGGGCGTCTTCAAACTTCGCCTTGATATGGTCCTCGCCGCGCTCGACTTCGTTGACGATCGCCTGATCGTCCTGGCCGGTCACTGCCGCCTTGAGGTTGAGGAAAGCGCGGTGCGCGCCGGCGAGCAGCGTGCCGTCATCCTCGGCATTGCCGCCGAGCCGGACGACCTCGGCCTGGAGCGAGCCCACCACCGTGCGGCGTTCGCCGGCGCGCGAGCGGAAAATCTCGGCAAAGCGGCCGCTCTCGGCATCGTCAGCCGCAGTGGTGTAGCCGTCCACGCTGTCGAGCGTGGTGGCGATCAGGCTGTTGAGGGTGCGGATGTCGTGGCT
Source organism: Parasphingomonas zepuensis (assembly GCF_036663735.1). Classification (NCBI taxonomy): domain Bacteria; kingdom Pseudomonadati; phylum Pseudomonadota; class Alphaproteobacteria; order Sphingomonadales; family Sphingomonadaceae; genus Parasphingomonas; species Parasphingomonas zepuensis. The sequence continues at coordinate 688,761 of NZ_JAXOJO010000001.1, forward strand.
GGTGTCGGTCATGGGGATACTCCGATAAGCTACTGGGACCCGCACAACGCGCCGCGCGCGACTTGGGCCCATCCCATCTTCATCCGCGGGCCGACTTTTTTCCCGGTGGTTTCGAACGCAGTCCGGAAATATCGCTGGATCAGACGTCGCCCGCGTCCGGCTCCAGCTTCGCCCCGTCGAGCGTCCGGTCGATCCGCGCGAGCGCCTCGCGGGCCGCGCGCTTCTCGTCCCCGCTCTGGCCGAAGCGACGGCGATTGGCGGCGGCCGCGGCCTCCTTTTCGGCGCGGGCGCGGGCCTTGCGGGCGGTGCGCAGGTTGACGATCTCGGCCATCGCCCGGAACTATGCCGTCAGGCCGCGAAAGTCACTCCGCCGCCAGCAATGTCTCGGCCCCGCCGAGATCTACCGAGACCAGCCGGCTGACGCCCTGCTCGATCATCGTCACCCCGAACAGGCGGTGCATCCGGCTCATCGTCACCGCATTGTGCGTGACGATGAGATAGCGGGTCAGCGTCTCGCGCGTCATCGCGTCGAGCAGGTCGCAGAAGCGCTCGATATTGGCGTCGTCGAGCGGCGCATCGACTTCGTCGAGCACGCAGATCGGCGCCGGATTGGTCAGGAACAGGCCGAAGATCAGCGCGACCGCGGTCAGCGCCTGTTCGCCACCCGACAGCAGGGTCAGCGATTGCAGCTTCTTGCCGGGCGGCTGGGCCATGATCTCGAGCCCGGCCTCGAGCGGATCGTCCGAATCGATCAGCTCGAGATGCGCCTGGCCGCCGTTGAACAAGGTGGTGAACAGCCGGCGGAAATGCCCGTCCACCGCCTCGAACGCAGCGAGCAGCCGCTGGCGTCCCTCGCGGTTGAGCGTGCCGATCGAGCCGCGCAGCCGGTTGACGGCGAGTCCCAGCTCCTCGCGCTCGGTCGCGTTGCCGATGCTGGCGGCCTCGAGCTCGGCCAGTTCCGTTTCGGCGACGAGGTTGACCGGGCCGATGCGCTCGCGCTCGATCAGCAATTTGTCGTGCGCCGCCGCTTCGTCCGCCGGCGCGCGCACCGTCTCGGGCGGAAAACCCACGCGCTCGGGCAGCAGCACGGACGGGCATTGGAAGCGCTCGCCCGACAGGCGGTTCATCTCGACTCGCCGCCCCTCCTGATTCTCCGCCCGCGCCGCAGCGCCGGCGCGGGCCTCGCGCGCTTCGGCCAGCGTCTCCGCAGCGGCACGCGCCGTTTCCTCGGTGCGACGCAGCGCGACTTCGGCCTCGCGCTCGGCCGCCATCGCGATCTCGGCCTCGGCTCGCGCGCTGCCATGCGCCGCTTCGAGCCCGGCGATCTCGGCGGCGAGCGCAGCCGGCTTGCCGGCCAGCGCCTCGGCTTCCGCCGCCAGGTCAGCGTCGCGCTTGTCCATCTCGGCGATGCGCCGCGCTGCCTCGCCGGCGCGATTCTTCCAGCCCTTGCTCTCGGCGGTGCCCCCCGCCAGCCGCTCGCGGTCCTGCCCGATCGCCCGGTCGAGCGCGACGCGTTCCGCACGGGCGGTGGCGACGGTGGTACGGCGCGTTTCCGCCTCGGCGGACAGGACCGCCACCCGCTCGCGCGTCGCGCTGCCGTCCGGCAAAGCTGCCTTCGTCGCGGCCGCGCGCGTCACATCGGCCTGGGCTTCCTCATGCTCGGCGACGATGCGCTGGCGCCGCGTGTCGAGATCGGCGCGCTGCGCCTCGATCCGTTCGATCTGGGCGGCGGCGCGGTCCTCCGCCCGGGCGGCATCGCGCGCATTGGTCTCGGCGCCTTCGAGCAGCCGCCGGGCATCGACCGCGGCACGGCGCGCCTCGGCAATCGCCGCGTCGATCCGGGCCAGCTCGGCATCGCAGGCATCGACCGCGCGCACCGCCGCCGGCCGCGCCGCCTCGATCGCCCGCAGCCGGTTCATCCGTTCCAGCCGCGCCGCTGCCTCGGCCCCGCCGGATTTCGCGACATAGCCGTCCCAGCGCCGCAGCAGCCCGGCCATGGTCACCAGCCGCTGCCCGACCGCGAGCGGCTGCCCTGAATCGCGCTCGGTGACGAACACCTGTGCCAGCCGCCGGGCCAGCGCGGCGGGTGCAGAGACATGCCGGGCCAGCGCAACGGCGTCGGACGGGCCGGCCGGATCGCCCGGTGCCGGCGCCGCGCCCGCCCAGAAGCGCTCGGCGGCCGGATCGAGCCCTGCCTCCAGATCGTCGCCCAGCGCCGCCGCCAGAGCGCGCTCATAGCCGGGATCCGCCCGCAGCTGATCGAGCAATCGATCCTTGCCGTCGCGCCGGGTCGCCTTGGCCAGCGCCGCCGCCTCGCTGTCGAGCGCGCTCAGTTCGGCATGCGCCCCGGCGCGCGCCGATTGCGCTCGGTCGCGCGATCCGATCGCCTCGCGCTCGCTCGCGTCGGCGCGGGCCAGCGCGGTCCGCGCCGATTCGGCATGCCGCAGCGCCTGGGCGCGCGTCTCGGCCGCTTTGGTCTTCTCGGCCAGCAGCGGCGCCGGATCGCCCAGCGCCTTCGCCTCTGCCGTCACCCGGGCGAGATCGCGCTCGCTCCGCTCGGCCCGGGTCCGCGCCGCCGCCAGCGCTGCCTCGGCCACGCGGGCGTCGGCCGCCTCGCTGGCCTGCGCCGCCAGTGCCTGGGCCAGCGACACCTCCGCATCCCGCGCAGCACGCTCGGCCGCGGCGAGCGCCAGATCGAGCTGCGGGGAGCGCGCGGCCGCCTCGGCAATCCGCGCGTCGAGCTGCTTCGCTTCCTCGGCCAGCCGCGCGATCGCCTCGGCCGCGTCGCTGGCGAGCGAGCCCTCGCGCGCCCGGTCCTCGGTCAGCCGCGCGCGGCTGTCGGCCAGCTCGGCGATCCGCCGCCCGGCCGCGGCATGTTCGGTGCGCAGCGCGGCCAGCTGGTGGCCCGCCTCGCTTGCCCGGTCGCGCGCTGCCTGCGCCCCGGCCCGCGCCCCCGCCAGCGTCTCGGTCGCGTCGTGCTGATACGCCGCCGCCGCGCGCTGCGCTTCGGCTGCCTCGGCGACGCGCGTCTCGGCCGCCGCCGCCTCGGCCTTGGCGCTGTCGGCCGCGCCGGACGCCTCGCGCCAGCGGGCGAAGATCGTGCGTGCTTCGGTCAAGCGGATCTGGTCGGATAGCTGGCGATAGCGCTCGGCCTGACGCGCCTGGCGGCGGAGCGCGGCGGCGCGCGCATCCTGATCGGCGATCACTTCGTCGAGCCGGGTCAGGTTCGCCTCGGTCGCGCGCAGTTTCTGCTCGGCATCCTTGCGGCGCACATGCAGGCCGGCGATCCCGGCGGCTTCCTCCAACATCGCGCGGCGCTCGGCGGGCTTGGCGGCGATCACCGCGCTGATCTTGCCCTGGCTGACCAACGCCGGGCTGTGCGCACCGGTCGCCGCGTCGGCGAACATCAGGGCGACGTCCTTGGCGCGCACGTCGCGCCCGTCGATGCGATAGGCGGAGCCTGCGCCACGCTCGATCCGGCGGACCACTTCGGTCTCGCCGTCGGGAAGCTCGGTCAGGATCGAGACTTCGGCGAAATCGCGCGCCGGCCGGGTCGAGGTGCCGGCGAAGATCACATCGTCCATACCCGCACCGCGCAGCGACCGGGCGGACGTCTCGCCCATCGTCCAGCGCAGCGCTTCGAGCAGGTTGGATTTGCCGCAGCCATTGGGGCCGACGATCCCGGTCAGCCCAGGCTCGATGCGCAGGTCCGCCGGATCGACGAAGCTCTTGAAGCCCGTAAGCCTGAGCCGCTTGATCTGCACCCGGCGGTTACCCCCTGCGCCCGGCCGTTACAGGGCGCCCGCCGCCTTGAGCGACGGCTGCAGGCCCTTCCAGTCGGCCACATCGGGTACGATATCGCCGTTGACGATGAAGGCCGGCGTGCCCGGCACCTGATATTGCTTGTTCGCGGCATCGGCATTCTTGGCGATCTCGGCCAGCATGTCCTTGTCGGCCAGGCAGGCGCGCGCCTTGGCGTCGGGCACGCCGCGCTGCTTCACGAAATCGAGATAGCCGTAGAATTCGGCGAGATAGGCAGCGATCGCGGCGGGCGTCGCATTCTGCAGCCGGGCCTGATCGGCCTCGGGAATCTGCTTGCTGCCGTCGCCGAGCAGCGCCTGCTGCGACAGCATCATCTGTTCCAGCATCGGGAAGAACTGGTTCGGCTCGACGCAATGCCCCAGCAGGATCGGACCGAGATCCATCTGCGCATGGATCGGGAAATCGCGGAATTCATAACTCAGCTTGCCCGCGGCGATCGGGCCGCTCTTCAGCGCCGGAAGGCCCTCGGCGTCGAACGCGGCGCAATGCGGACAGGTGCGCGATCCATATTCGATCAGCTTCACGGCGGCATTGGGATTGCCCATGCGATAGCCGCCCTCGGGCGTCTTCGTGACGACATCGACCCATTTCTGCCCGGCCGGTGCCGGCACGGCGGCGACGGGCGCCGCGGCCGGCGCGCTGCTGTTGCCGCCGGTGCCGCCCGAGCCGCAACCGGCGAGAAGCAGGGCCGGCAGGGCGGCATAAGCGATACGGAACTTCATGTCGGGTCTCTCCGTGTTGAAACTATTATCTGGCGCCGGCCGCGCGGAGACTCTTCTCCAGCTCGACCCACTCAGTGGTGTCGATCGTCTTGCCGTTCACCTCGAAGGCGGGCGTGCCGTGGATCTTCGCCCAGGACGCGCTGGTGTTCTTCACCACCACCGCGACCTCGGCTTCGTTGGCGAGACAGGCTTCGATCGCGGCATCGGTCATGCCGCGCCCGCGCACCAGCGCACTCAGGCCCGATCCGTCGGCCAGCGCGCGCAGCTGCGCCGGCTGCGGATACGTCGCCATGCGCGCACCGTTGACGGCCTCGTACTGGCCGCCCCGCTCCAGCCAGTCGTTCTGGGCCGCCATGATCGCATCGGTCGTACCGAAGAACCGCGTCGGCCCGCTGCACCGCGCGAGCAACGCTGCCGCCAGATCGAGCTTGTCGCGCACGGCGTTGCGCAGCTCGACGCTGGTCGAGCCGGACCGTACCAGCCGCCCGCGCAGCCCGACCGCCGACTCGGCGATGAAATGCGCACAATGCGGGCAGGTATAGCTGATATATTCGACCAGCTTCACCTTCGCCCTGGGATTGCCGAGGACATAGCTGCCGTTCGGCGCCCTGGTGACCGTCGCGGTCCAGTCGCGCTGGCCCTGCGCCGCGGCAAAGGATCCAAGGCCGGCGAAAAGCGCCACCAGGGCAAGCAGATAGCGCATCGTTCCTCCGCGATTGAATCGTTTGGCGTTCATTCCTCGGGCTGCCCGATCACCGGCGGGCCGCGCGACGCGGCGACGCCGGCGGCCAGCGCCTCGAGCACGGCCTTCAGTTCCGGATCGGCGATCGTGCGCAGGCTCGCGCCGAGATCGACCGGGACCGGCTTCAGCGACGGCGGCGCGGCGCGCACGCGCGGCGCGGCGACTTCGCCCTGGCGGATCTGCACCCGCGCGATCGCGCCATAGCCGAAGAAGCGGTTAACCCGCTCTACGATCTCCGGCGCGATATGCTGCATCATCGTCGCATGCGCGCCACGCACCACCAGGTTGAGCGTGCCGTCGGTGCGCTGGCCATGCGGGAACTTGATCGATTCGGGCGCCGACACGCCGGCATAGCGGCTGCCGACGATCTCCGGCCAGCGGCTGACGATCGCGCTCTGCACGAAGCCGAACTTGCGGAACGACGCGCGGCCGATATCGGGCAACAGCTCGGAAACCGCGCGCGCACGACCGCCCCGCGGCTTCTCGGCCGTCGCTTCGGGCTTGGGGGCCGGGACACCACGCTTGCTCATTATCCCGTCCATGCCATAGCGACGGCGTGCCCGCCAAGCTCCCATCGGATAGCGCCGCCGCTTCGCCCGCCGCCAGGCTGCTCGACTGGTATGATCGCAACGCCCGCGCCCTGCCGTGGCGCAGCCCGCCCGGCGGCCCGGCGCCCGATCCCTACCGCGTCTGGCTGTCCGAGATCATGCTGCAGCAGACCACCGTCGCCAGCGTCCGCCCCCGATTCGAAGAGTTCGTCGCGCGCTGGCCCGACGTCGAGTCGCTCGCGCGGGCCGACGATGCGACGCTGATGGCCGCCTGGGCGGGGCTCGGCTATTATGCCCGCGCCCGCAACCTGATCGCCTGCGCCCGCGCCGTCGTCGCCAGCGGCGGACACTTCCCCGGGACAGAACAGGGCCTGCGCGATCTGCCGGGCGTGGGCGCCTATACCGCCGCCGCCATCGCCGCGATCGCGTTCGGCGAGCGCGCGGTGGTGGTCGATGCCAATGTCGCCCGAGTCGTCGCCCGGCTGTTCGCGATCGCCGCGCCGCTGCCCGGCGGCATGCCGGCGGTGCGCGCCGCGACCGATTCGATCACCCCCGCCGCCCGCGCCGGGGATTTCGCCCAGGCCATGATGGATCTGGGCTCGGCGATCTGTACGCCGCGCGCCCCGCGCTGCCTGATCTGCCCGCTCGCGCCGACCTGCCGCGCCTATGCGCTGGGCAATCCCGAGGCCTGGCCGGTCAAGGCCACCCGCGTCGCCAAGCCGCAACGCTACGGCACGATCTTCTGGGCCGAGCGCGAAGGCCGCGTCCTGCTCGTCCGTCGCCCGCCCAAGGGCCTGCTCGGCGGCATGCGCGCCTTGCCGACCGGGCCCTGGGCGGATGCGCCGCCCGGGCTGGCCGATCCGCCCTTCCCTACCGGCTGGCGGCTGCTTGGCGACACGGTCGCGCATGTCTTCACGCATTTCCGCCTCGAACTCGCGCTTGCGGTCGCGCCGGCCGAGGCGCATTCGGGCGCGGCCCATAATATGGGCGAATGGTGGCCGGTGGCCGAGGTCGATTCGGCCGGGTTGCCGACGGTCTTCGCGAAAGCGGCGGCCGCGATCAGGAGAGCGGAATGAAGGTTCGGGCAGTGATATCCGGCGGCGTGCTGATTGCCTTGCTGGCCGGCGGCGCCTTCGCCTTCGCGGCAGCACCCCAGGCAGCGCCCGCCCCGCGGACCCTCCCCGCTCCCGACGTGACGCTGCCGGCGACGCTCGCCTCGACACGCGCGCTGTTCGACTCCTATGTGGCGGAACACAAGCTGCCCGGCATCGTCGGCGCCTTCGGCTATCGCGATCAGCCGACCATCTTCGTCAGCGCCGGCCGCATCTCCGATGATCCCGCCGCCGCCCCGGCCGGACCGGACAGCCTGTGGCGCGTCTATTCGATGACCAAGCCGGTCACCGCGATGGCAGCGATGATCCTGATCGAGGAGGGCAAGATGAGCCTCGACCAGCCGGTCAGCGATTTCATCCCGGCGTTCCGCACGATGCGCGTCCAGATCAGCCCCGATTCGCTCGAGACCCGCCCCGCCGCGCGGCCGATCACGATCCGCAACCTGCTGACCCACACCGCCGGCCTCGGCTACAGCATCATCACCAAGGGGCCGCTGCTCGGCGAATATAACCGGCTCGGGCTCAATCCCGGCGCGATCAGCGCCCCGCTCGAAGCGGCTGCGCGCCGCACCCGGCCAGCAACGCTCGCAGCCTTTGCCGACCGAGTCGCCGAAGCGCCGCTGATCGCCGATCCCGGCACGAAATGGAGCTATTCGATCGGGCTCGACGTGATGGGCCGGGTGATCGAAGTTGCCTCCGGCACCAGCTTCGATGCGTTCGTCCAGCGCCGCATCTTCGATCCGCTCGACATGAAGTCCAGTTACTGGACGGTCCCGCGCAGCGAAGTCGGGCGCTTCGCCACCAATTACATCTTCCAGCGCGAGGCGATGCAGCAGTTGGCCGGCGGCAGGCCGATCGACGTGTCGAAGATCGACCGGAAGGCGCGCCTGCCGATCGATCCGGCCGCGACATCGGTATGGCTCTCCCCGCCCAGCTTTCCCTATGGCGGCGCCGGGCTGGTGATGTCGGCGCGCGATTATGATCGCTTCCTCCACACGCTGCAGGATGGCGGCGCGCTCGACGGCAAGCGCGTGCTCAAGCCGGCAACCGCAGCGCTGATGATGTCCAACCTGCTGCCGCCGGGCGTTACCTATGGCACCCGGCCGTCGGGCGAACCGCTCGCGGTGAAGAGCGGCTATGGCGCGGGCGGATCGGTCACGCTGGAGGACCAGCCGGGCGGCGCGCGCAAGGGCACTTATGGCTGGGGCGGGGCAGCGGGGACCACCGGCTGGGTCGATCCGGCGCGGCACATGCGCGGGACGATCATGGTCAATTATTTCCCGTCCGAGCAATGGCCGGTGCGCGAGCAGACCGTCGCCGCGCTGCTAGCCGATCTCACCCACCACCAGTGAGTTTTTCCACCATGCATCAGCCCGGTTTCACCGGCGGTCTGCTCGACCGTGCCGATCCGCTGCGCCAGAATCCCGATTTGCTCGCCGCCGCCATCGCGGACTGGCGCGCCCGCCTGCTCGTGCTCGACAATTACGAGCCCGAGGTGGACGCCGACGGCCGGCTGGTCTGGACGACCATGGCTGACGTGCCGGAGGGGTCCGAACTGATCCTGCTCGGCCTCGACGAGGGCAAGCCCTGCTTCGCCGCGCTCACGCCCGGCATGAAGCCCCCGGCGGGCCGGCCGATGCGCCTGTTCGCCATGATCGAACAGCTCGCCCCCGGCGAAGCCGCGACCTATGCCGCGGCGCGCAGCGTGCTCGACTGGCATACCCGCCACCGCTTCTGCGCCAATTGCGCCACGCCTACCGTCCCGTTCCATGCCGGCTGGGGCCGGCGCTGCCCCAATTGCAACGCGGAGCATTTTCCCCGCGTCGATCCGGTGGTGATCATGATCGCCGAGCATGACGGCCGCGCGCTGCTCGGCCGCCAGCCCGCCTGGCCCCCCGGCCGCTATTCGGCGCTGGCCGGCTTTCTGGAGGCCGGCGAATCGATCGAGGGCGCCGTCGCGCGCGAGATCATGGAAGAAGCCGGCGTGCGCGTGTCCAACATCCGCTACGTCGCCAGCCAGCCCTGGCCGTTCGCATCGTCGCTGATGATCGCCTGCACCGCCACCGCTGCCGACGATGTGCTGACGCTGGACAGGCATGAGCTGGAAGACGCGATCTGGGTATCGCGGGAGGTGGTGCGCGAAGTGCTGGCCGGGGGCGACGGCCCGTTCCTGCCGCCGCCGCCCTACGCCATCGCATTCACGCTGCTGACCGAGTGGGCGAACGCCTGATTTCCCGTTCCTTCCCAAAATCTCCCATTCCTTCCCAAACTTGCTGTAGGGCCGCGCGCTTCTTCAACGAATGATGGAGGGGCGATCAGCCGTCGGCGGTCGGGGCGGGCCATAGCCGCCGCCGTTGCGGGAAAAGAGCTCGAACAGCGGGCGCGGCGGCGGAGCGGGAGCCGGTGGCGGTGGAGGTGGCGTTCGTGAGGGCGCGGCCGGGCTCTCCTTCGGGGGCATGGCAGTGGCCGGGGGCGGCGGATCATCCCGTTGCGGATCGTGTGGCGGGTCTTCCTCCAGCCTCGCCGGCTCTGGATAGATCTGCAGATCGGGATGCGGCGCGCCCCCTGTCGGGGGTGGCGCGGGGGCGTCGTCCATAGCCGGCGCTGCGCCTGACGCAGGCGTTGGGCGCGAAGCCGAGCTGGCATGGACACCGGACGGCGCTCGCGCCGCTTCTGGCTGCGGGCGCCGGGCCGGGGCGGGTTGCGGAGCGGCGGCTTTCGGGCGCGGGGGCGCCGGCGGGGGCGCCGGCGGGGGCGGGGGCGGGGGCGGGGGCGGAGCTACGCGTGCGGACGACGCGGAAGGCGGCTGGGGTGACTGCTGGGCGGAACGCCTTTCCCCACTCTCGCGCAGCGTCTGGCACATCCTGCGGATAAAGGCTTCGTCCCACTCGTCATCGTCCCAATTATCCTCGTCCCAGTCCGGATCGTTCCAGGCTTCCTCTATGGTCTTGGAGAAGGGTTCCTTGCGCACGCCCCATTTCTTCGGCTGGCGGACGCGGAGCCAGTGCAAAGCGGCCTGGGTGTCGGGCGGGAGATGATCCGTATAGGTCGCATAGACCGGATCGGGATCGGCGGCCGTCCTGAACACCTTGGTGCGCTGAACGCTGCACCCCACGGCGCGGGAATACAGCGCCCGCTCGACGCGATCATCGGCGAACTTCTTGCCGGCGACGATCGCCTCGGCGAATGTCACATAGGTGTGGCGCCAGCGATAGATGGTGCGGACGCTGACCCCGTAATGCTCGGCGAGTTCCTCGTCGGTGGCGCCGAGCTGGCACATCTCGCCCGCCTCTTCGGCGAATTCGTGTTTGTAGATCATGGGACGGGGATAGCGGGGGCGGCGGGTGGTTTGAATCGATGGGGTTGGGGGCGAAAACGTCATGCTGGTTATGACATTTTTTCAGAGTCGGATTTCTAGTAAGTAATTGATTTATCATGCCTAAAATTCAGTTGGGATGTCGCCGGCACGCAGATATCGTGGAAGGTTCCGGGTCGTCCGACGCCAGCCAGTCATGTTCTGGCCTGGCTCGGTGCCGAGGCCAGGCGCGCGATCACGAGATCGAGCAGGGCGCGCAGCCTGGCGAGACGGCGCAAGTCCCGGTGATAGCCGACATAGGTGTCCCGCCCGGGTGGCGGCGCGCCGATGTCGATCCGCCGGAGGCCCGGCATGGCGTCGCCGAGCGGCCGGGGGAGGACGGCGAGGCCAGCTCCCTGTGCGCAGAGCACCGCCTGCACGTCCCGGTTGTTGCTCCGCATGGCGATCTGCGCCTTGGGCAGCGTGCGCGCCAGCCACCGCGCATCCGGCATGTCGGCAAAGGCCGTATCCATCGTGACGACCCTGATCCCCTCCCCATCGCCGTCGATCGTCGCGGGGCCGTCCAGCGGGCCGTAGAGCGCATAGGCTATGTGCACGAGGCGACGGGAGATGACCTCCGGCTCGTCGAAAGGGCGGATGCGAAAGACCAGGTCGGCCTCGCGCCGGGGCAGGCTGTAAAGCCGCGCGTCGGTCAGGAGTTCGATGCTGACCTGCGGATGGAGAAGACCGAATTCGGCCAGCACGGGCGCCAGCATCAGCCGGCCGAACCAGTCGGAGGACGACAGTCTCAGGAAACCGTCGAGCTGCGCCTGCGTACCGGCCAGACGCCGCTCGAAGGCGAGCGCCTCTTCCTCCATCCGCTCGGCATGGGCGAGCACGGCCGTGCCTTCATGCGTAAGGACGAAACCCTCGGACGTGCGCTGGAACAGAGTCTGGTTCACCGAAGCTTCGAGCGCCGACAGCCGTCGCCCCATGGTGGGCTGCGACAGGCCAAGCCGGCGGCCGGCCGCGCCAAGTGTGCCCGCGCGTGCGATCGCGAGGAAAATCCTCAGGTCGCTCCATTCCATTGCTGCGTTCCTGAAATCCTTAAACCGGCCACGCTTGGACCCATTCATATTTGAATGGATCACATTCAGTATCGATAATTTCCATGCATCCCACAAGGAGCCATGTAGGCGCCACCAGACAGGAGGTTCCGATGACCGCATTCATGAAGGCCGCCATTCTCCAGGAAGTGAGGTCGCCACTGTGGCTTGTTTCCGTCGCCCGTCCCACACCGGGGACGGGCGAGGTGCTGGTCCGCATCGCCGCAGCCGGCACGAACCCGCTCGACGCCAAGATCCAGGCCGGCGAAGCCGCGCATGCCAGGCAGCCGGCACCGGCCATCCTCGGGTTGGACATGGCCGGTACGGTCGAGGCCGTCGGATCGGGCGTAACGCGCTTTCGTGTCGGTGACGACGTCTATGGCATGGTCGGCGGGGTCGGCGGCAACCCCGGCACCCTCGCCGACTATGTGAGCGCCGACGAACGGCTGCTCGCGACCAAGCCGGCCAATCTCACCATGCGCGAGGCCGCGGTCCTGCCGCTGGTGACGATCACTGCGTGGGAAGGATTGGTCGACCGAGTCGGCGTCAGGGCCGGGCAGAGCCTGCTGGTGATCGGGGGTGCGGGCGGCGTCGGCCATGTCGTCGTCCAGCTTGGCCTTGCCTTCGGCGCGGACGTCCATGCCACCGGCAGTCCGGAGAGCCGGTCCGTCATCGAGCGCCTCGGCGCCCACTTCATCGATCGGAACGCGCCGGTCGCGGACGCTGTGAGGGACCTGACGGGCGGACGCGGCTTCGACATCGTCTATGACACGGTCGGCGCGCTCGATATCGCCTTCGCCGCGGTCGCCCGGTTCGGCCATGTCACCTCATCCCTGGGATGGGGCACGCATCCGCTCGCGCCTTTATCGTTCAAGGGCGGCACCTATTCCGGCGTCTTCACGCTGACGCCGCTGATCGAGGGCGAGGGCCGCGAGCATCATGGCGAGATCCTCGAACAGGCCCGGCTGCTGGTCGAGGCCGGCAAGCTCCTACCGCTCGTCGACCCGCGCCGGTTCACGCTCGATGAGGTCAATGCGGCCTATGCGGCGCTGAAACAGGGCGATGGCGTTGGGAAAATCGCGATCGATGTTTCAGCCGGGGCTTAGGCGGAGGTCGGCAATGAGATTGACCGGCGCTTTCGCGGCGCGTGAGCAAAGGGTCGCTGGGACACTGCGCATAGATCGGGGCGCTACCCTGATTTTTCTTAGCCACGGAGCCAGGATGGCCGCGGTTTTTCAGGGCTGTAATTAGTATAGTGGCCCTTTTTCTTCTTTGATGCCAACACAGTATTGCGCGGCATAATTAGTATAGTGTCCCCTTTTCTCCCATGGTCGGCGGGGTCGGCGGCAACCCCGGCACCCTCGCCGACTATGTGAGCGCCGACGAACGGCTGCTCGCGACCAAACCGGCCAATCTCACCATGCGCGAGGCCGCGGTCCTGCCGCTGGTGACGATCACTGCGTGGGAAGGATTGGTCGACCGAGTCGGCGTCAGGGCCGGGCAGAGCCTGCTGGTGATCGGGGGTGCGGGCGGCGTCGGCCATGTCGTCGTCCAGCTTGGCCTTGCCTTCGGCGCGGACGTCCATGCCACCGGCAATCCGGAGAGCCGGTCCGTCATCGAGCGCCTCGGCGCCCACTTCATCGATCGGAACGCGCCGGTCGCGGACGCTGTGAGGGACCTGACGGGCGGACGCGGCTTCGACATCGTCTATGACACGGTGGGCGCGCTCGATACCGCCTTCGCCGCGGTCGCCCGGTTCGGCCATGTCACCTCATCCCTGGGATGGGGCACGCATCCGCTCGCGCCTTTATCGTTCAAGGGCGGCACCTATTCCGGCGTCTTCACGCTGACGCCGCTGATCGAGGGCGAGGGCCGCGAGCACCATGGCGAGATCCTCGAACAGGCCCGGCTGCTGGTCGAGGCCGGCAAGCTCCTACCGCTTGTCGATCCGCGCCGGTTCACGCTCGATGGGGCCAATGCGGCGTATGCGGCGCTGAAACGGGGCGATGGCGTCGGAAAGATCGCGATCGACATTTCAGCCGGTGCCTAGGCGGAGGTCGGCAATGGCATCGTCGCCTTCGGGGCGGGTGAGCAACCAGACCGTGCTGGATAGAGCTGGCATTGTGCTGGACCATTGATCGCGGCGCTCAGTTGGCATAGAGCCCGCCGCACTGTTTCTCGAACCAAGGAAAGGAGTGAGCAAATGCGAACCGCGACCGCACCCGACATCACTCCCCATTCCCGAGTTCAGGAACACATGACATGGGCAAGTCCCTTGCGGGTGACTGCGGTCGCCTGACCCTTTTGCGTGGCCATTTGGCCGCGCCACTTTTCAATATCTTCGGTCTGCCAATTGGCGCTTCCGCTTTGCAGGAGGTTCGCCATGCGTGCTGACATGTTCAAGGTCATTGTCGAGCGTCCCCGCTGGGGCGCCGGCCATGCGCCTCCCGTGAAACTGAAGAAGGACAGGAACGAGTTCAAGCAAATCGGTCTCAAGCGGCACGCCAGGGAGCAGGCTGCGTACACGAAATCGCTCAACGAGAATCTTGCGCCACTCGTCCGCTTTATCCAGCGGCGGGTGGGCCGGCGCTGGGACGATGTGTTCAGTGAAATCTGCGAGCATCTCGACACCGGCAGCACCGTGAAGATGCATGTCCGCCAGCATCTGCGCGATTTCGTGCTGTTCGGCATCTCGCGCGGACGGCACGGCGAATTGCTGCGCGAGGGGCATGTTCTGCGTCCCGACCGGCGCAATTGCCGGGGCCGTGAATTCTATGTCGATCCCGGTGACGGGGTGCTGAAAGATCGTGTCTGGTTCTGGCGCGATCAGGGGCAGATTGTCGCGCCCGGCAAACGCCACCTCGGGTGGAAGGATGCCGCACGATGACTGATGCACGCATCCATGTGGTTGCCTCGCCCGAAAGCTGGATCGAGCAGGCGGCTGTGGACCAACTCCACCAGACTGCAAGACTCGAAGGCATCAGTCGCATCGTAGGGCTGCCGGACCTGCACGCCGGCCGCGGTATCGCGGTGGGTGCGGCATTCTGGTCACCCAGCCATGTCTATCCGCACCTTGTCGGCAGCGACATCGGCTGCGGGATGGGCCTGTGGCGCGCCGCCATGCCGCTGCGCAAGTTTCGGGTAGACGTGGCCGAACGCAAGCTGTTCGGGCTGGAAGAGCCTTGGCCGGGCGATCATGCCGCCCGTCTCGCCGAGGCCCGACTGTCTCCCGACTTGGCGGGTGCAGCGCTCGGCACGATCGGCGGCGGCAACCATTTCGCCGAACTGCTGCGGGTCGATACGCTGTACGGAGATGCAGAAGTCGATCCGGCGGCGCTTTACCTGATGGTTCACAGCGGTTCGCGCGGGCTGGGCCAGGCAATCCTCGAGCGGCATCTGGCTCGGCACAATGTCGACGGTTTGATCGCCGGCGAAGCGGCGTGTGCACGCTATCTGTCCGCGCACGACGATGCCATGGCTTGGGCTGTCCTCAACCGCGAACTGATCGCCGAACGCTTCCTCGATCGGCTTGGCACCATCGGCGAACGGATGCTCGACATCTGTCACAACAGCGTCACCCCACTTCGCGACGGCTGGTTGCACCGCAAGGGCGCGGCACCGGCGGACAAGGGGCTGGTGGTGATCCCCGGGTCACGCGGGGACATGACGTATCTGGTCCGTCCCCGGCTGGAGCGGGCGGACGAGGCACTGCATTCGCTGGCACATGGCGCGGGTCGCAAATGGAGTCGCCGCGAGGCGAAGGACAAGCTCGTCCGGCGCTTCAGTATTGCGGAACTGGAGCGCACCAAACTCGGTAGCCGGGTTATCTGCGAGGACCGCGACCTGATTTATGAGGAGGCGCCACAGGCATACAAGGATATCCACCAGGTCGTACGCGATCTCCAACAGGCCGGGCTGATCGACTTGATCGCGACGCTCCGACCGCTCCTCACTTACAAGACGAGGCGCGCATGACCGAAATCATCCTGCATCTATCGTCCGGGCAGGGCCCGAAAGAATGCGAATGGGTGGTTGCTGAATTGGCCCATGCTCTTTGCCGTGAAGGTGCAATGGCGGGGCTGGAATGCGAACCAGTCGAGCCGATAGAGGGTCCCGTGACGTCGGCGTTGCTGCGAATATCGGGAGCCGAGGCCGAGGCGTTCGTCGCGGCTTATATCGGCACCATCCGTTGGGTGGGCAAAAGCAGGTTCCGTCCGCTGCACAAGCGCCGCAACTGGTTTGTCGGGGTGCAACGCGTTCGGGCGGATGCGGAGAGGCCCGACTTGCGCGACGAGGACATTCGTTATCAGACGCTCCGCGCTTCAGGGCCGGGCGGACAGCATGTCAACAAGACCGACAGCGCAGTTCGCGCAACCCATCTGCCCACCGGCCTCACTACCCTGTCGCAGGATCAACGGTCGCAATTTGCCAACAAGAAGATCGCTCGGCTCAAGCTGGCAATACTGCTCGACGACCGGCGGCGCCTGGACGAAGCCGGAGGCAAGCGGGCGCTTTGGAACCAGAACCGCGAACTGGAGCGCGGCAACGCAGTCCGCACGTACGAGGGAGAGCGGTTCAGGCGCAGTTAGCTGATGGCATGGCTGCGAGAAAGCGATCGTGGCGGTGCCGAAGAAGGCGCCCAATCCTTCTGCTCAATTTGATTATAACCCGCTTTTCGATTATATTTTAATCGAACTGATAGCGGGTGATTAACATGGCTACCGAGACGAAAGTGTTGACCGCGCATGTCCCCCTGGCCCTCGCGGAAAAGGTCGAAGCGATGGCGGCGCGGCTCGAACGTTCTCGCGGCTGGGTGATGAAACAGGCGCTCGCCGCCTGGGTCGATCAAGAGGAGGAACGCCACCGGATGACGCTGGAAGCCCTGGCGGATGTCGATGCGGGCCGGGTAATCGACCATCAGGCCATGCTGGCATGGGCCGACAGCCTCGGAACGGACAAGCCGCTGCCGTCGCCGGTCAAATGAAGATCCAGTGGACCCGCAAGGCGTCGTCGGACCTTGTGCGCCTGCATGAGCATCTCAATCCGGTCGCACCCGAAGCGGCGGCGCGGGTCGTCCGGCAGCTCGCCCGTGCGCCTAATCGGCTGCTCGACTATCCGAGGATCGGCGAGAAGCTGGAAGCCTATCAACCGCGCGAGGTCCGGCGGATCATCGTCGGCGACTATGAGATGCGCTACGAGATCGCGACCGCGACCATCTTCATCCTGCGCCTGTGGCATTGCCGCGAGAACCGCAGCTTCGATTCGGGGAATGCGTGATGGCGCGGAAGAGGCGGCATAACCCCCTTCGCCCTTGCCAAAAATCCCCCGCCTCGCCACAGCGCGACGACCGCGGCTGACCAGTGCAAACGCCGGTGGCGCATCGCCAATAGCCGTTCTTGAGGACCAGGCAGCTGACCACGCATCCGCGCCTTCGCCACGGTATCGGCCTGCTGCGCGCCGGCCTGCCCTTGCTGCCGATGGCCCTCATCGCGATCCTGCTGTTCCTTTGGGCCTATCATCCGGCGATGCTCGATCCGACTCAGCTCGGCTGGGTGCTGCGCGGCGGGGACAATGGCGAGAATGCGCTGGGCATGCATGCCTTTCTGCATCACGCCGATGGGCCGTGGCACACGCCGCTGCTCAACGCGCCGGAGGGCGTCTCGCTGTTGTTCACGGACAGCAATCCGCTGCTGGGGCTCCTGCTGTGGGTGGTCTCGCCGCTGCTGCCGGGGGACGCGCAATATGTCGGCCCGTGGATGCTGCTGTGCCTGTTCCTGCACGTCTTCTTCAGCTGGAAGCTGTTGCGGCCCTATGCGCCCGCGGTGATTCCGCTCTGGGCGGGGGTGCTGCTGCTGACCCTGCTGCCCAGCCTGTTCAACCGCTACGTCCATGTGAACCTGATGGCGCACTGGCTGATCCTCTGGGCGCTGTGGCTGTTCGTCGATGCGCGGCGCGCGGGCAAGCTGCTGGCCTGGGCCGCCGTGATGATCGTGGCGGTGCTGATCCACAGCTATCTGTTCGTGATGGTCGCGGCGATCTGGGGCAGCGCGATGCTCGAGCGGTTCTTCGCCGCGCCTGATTGGCGGGAGCGTGGGCGGTTGCTGCTGGGCGCTGCGCTGATCCTGGCGGCGAGCGGCGGCATCGGCGTGATGCTCGGCGCCGGCGGGGACTTCATGCGGCCTTACGGCTACGGCAAGTTCGCGATGTCGCTCGATGGCCTGTGGAACCCGAATTTCCCGGGGTTTTCGATGTTCCTGCCGGTGACCCCGCCGAGCGGCCTGCGCCCCTATGAGGGGTTCCAGTATCTTGGCGTCGGCTTGCTGATCCTTGCGGTGGTGGGGCTGGCGGCCGGCCTGACGGCGAAGCCCCGAGCGGCCGAGGGCGATCTCTGGCGCCGGCTCCTGTGGCTGCTGCCGGCGCTGCTGGTGCTGACGCTGATCGCGCTCAGCAACGAGCTCGAATTTGCCGGCGTCGCGGTGGCGAGCGTGCCGCTCCCCGCATTCCTCAACCCGGTCACGGACGCGCTGCGCGCCTCGGGCCGGCTGTTCTGGCCGTGCAGCTATGTGCTGGTGTTTGCCGCGATCGTCGCCGTCTATCGCTTCAGGCCGCTGCTGAGCGAGCTGATGCTGGCCGCGCTGGTCCTCGTGCAACTGATCGACATTTCCGGGATGATGAACAGCATCCGGGCCTATCATTATGGCGAGATGCGAGTGCCGCTGAATAATTTCACGCGGGATCCGCGCTGGGACACACTGATCGCTTCCTCCCGCGATATCAGTTTCGACGCGCCGGACGTGACGCGCGATCTCGGCCGGTTCCAGGAGATTGCGTGGCGCGCGGTGAATCACGGCGTGCCGGTGCGCCAGGCCTATGTCGCGCGCTGGTCGACCGCGACGATGGAGCGCTATCAGCGCGAAAGCACCGCCTTCCGGGCGGGCGAGCGCGTGCCGGGCCGGCTTTACGTGATGCTCAATGGAACGACCGCGCCGATCGGCGCGGATGTCGAGATCGTCGACGCGGTGGTGGTGGTGCGGCCGGCGAAGCGTTGAGGCGGGGCGGTCGACGACGGATGGCGAAGCTCCCGTAGCGGTCGCTCGACGACAAACGCCAAGACGACTCCGTCACCCCGGCCTTGTGCCGGGGTCCACTGTCAACCGCGAGAGCCGCTGGAAGCTCAAGGATCGCGCTGGCGGAGGCGTGGACCCCGGCACAAGGCCGGGGTGACGGGTTTAGGGCGGGATGACTTAGCTAGATCCGTTCGTTTCGAGCGAAGTCGAGAAACATTGGTGGAGGGCTGCTTGGCGGTTTCTCGACTTCGCTCGAAACGAACGGAGAGAAGCCGATTCCACGCGATGTCATCTCACTCTAAAAGACGGCTATAGGCCCACTTCCGTCGTTCAGCTCGGTTGCCGATTCGCCGCGAAGCGACCATTCGTCCCATCCGCGGCGAAACTTCCGTCCTGCGGTGCGTTGGTGGCGGTGGCGACCGGCGTAAGGTCGCCGTGGAGAATCGGGTGTCGGATGCGTGAATCAGTCCATCTTCGGCGTCGGACCACCGTCCGCGCATTCCTGCCGTTCGCTCTTGTCACCGGCCTGTTCGGGAGCGCTGCTGCCTCCGCCCAGGATTATACGATGCACGATATCGGCCCCTGGAAAGTGGCCGCGAGCACGGATCAAAAAGGCTGCTTCCTGACCAGGACCTATGGCGGCGCCGGGGAAACCACCCTCCTGCTCGGCCTCGATATCGATGGCGGCAATCATCTGTCGGTGCTGAACGAGAACTGGTCGATCAAGCCGAAGGACCGTCAGAAACTCACCTTTCGACTGTCCAACGGCGGTTATCCCGGCCAGCCCGTGGTCGGCATGGCGTCCGGCGAGAAGAGAGGCTTCGTCACGAACTTCGAACCCAAATTCATCACCTATTTCGCCACATCCGAAAAACTCCACATCTTTCGCGGCGACGTGCCGGTCGAGCAGCTGAGCCTGGACGGGAGCGGCGCGGCCGTCGCCGAGCTGCGCCGCTGTGTCGCCATCTACAAGGCCAGGCCGACGACGGGTGCCCGGGAGACGGGCCGTTCCGACAAGATCCCGAGGGACCCGTTTGCGCCAGACGTTAAGCGGGGCTCGGAGGATCGGGCGGGCAAGCGGTGAACCTAACGGCCCGTTCGGGCTGAGCTTGTCGGGCCGCAGGCCAATCCTTGTTATTCTCTTCCGCAGAAGGAAGAACGGCCCTTCGACGATCTCAGGGCGAACGGAGAGGTAACTCCAGCCAACCGAACCCTGCAATAGAACGAAACCTAGCCCCGCGCGCGGGCCTGCCGGTACGTCCCCAGCACCCGCACCCATTTCGAATGGAAGCCGAGCTCGGCGATCGCGTTATCCAGCCGCGGGTCGCCCGGCTTGCCTTCTACATCGGCGTAGAATTCGGTCGCCGCAAAGGTGCCGCCGCGCTGATAGCTTTCCAGCTTGGTCATGTTGACGCCGTTGGTCGCGAAGCCGCCCATTGCCTTGTAGAGTGCGGCGGGCACGTTCTTCACTTCGAAGATCAGCGTCGTCATGAACGGCCCGTCGCCAATCGGGGCATGGCCGGCGCGCGCCAGCACCAGGAAGCGCGTGGTATTATGATCGGCATCGGCGATGCCGTCGGCCAGCACCGTCAGGCCATAGATCGGCGCGGCCATCGGCGGGGCCAGCGCGGCGACGGCCGGATCGCCGATCTCCGCCACCAGCGCGGCGGCGCCAGCGGTATCGGGATAGGCGACCGGCTTGATCCCGCGCTCGCGCAGCCAGTGGCGGCACTGGCCGAGCGCCTGGGGATGGCTCGTCGCCTCGCGCACGCCCTCGATCGGGCCGGTGCCCATCAGCGCATAGTGAATCGGCAGGAAATGCTCGCCGGTGATCGTCAGGCCCGATTCGGGCAGCAGGAAATGCATGTCGGCGACGCGGCCGTGCAGCGAATTCTCAATGGGGATGACGGCGCAGTCGGCCTTGCCGTCGCGCACCGCGTCGATCGCGTCGGCGAAATCGAAACAGGGCAAAGGCAGGCAGTCCGGAAAGGCCTGCAGCGCGGCGATGTGGGAATTGGCGCCGGGCGCGCCCTGGAAGGCGACGGCGCGGTCGGGATGCGCGGCGGCTTCCGCGATCATTCGCGCCACGATCGGGCGCGCGGGGGCTGCAAAGTTTTCCATCGGAAGCGCGCGCTTACCGGCCTGTCCTCACGCGCACAAGCGTGGTTGCAGCCAAAGCGTGCGGCGCGGCTTGCGGTAGCCCGCTGCCGAATCTAAAGGGAGCCGACTTTCCGACAGGGGCAATTTGGCATGGACAATCGCACGAACACGATCGCGGGCTGGGTGCTCGGCGCATGCGGCGTGGCGCTGGGGCTTTCGATCGTGGGCGGGATGCTGTTCCAGCCCGGGCATTCGGAGAAGCAGGGCTACCCGATCGAGGGCGTCGCTGCCGAGGGTGAAGGCGGTGCCGCCGCTGCCGTGCCGATCGCGACTCTGCTCGCGTCGGCCGATCCGGCCAAGGGCGCCGAGGTCTTCAAGAAGTGCGCCGCGTGCCACACGATCAACCAGGGCGGCCCGAACGGCATCGGCCCGAATCTCTATGCGACGATGGGTGAAGCCGTCGCCACCGGCAAGGGCGGCTTCGCCTTCTCCGATGCACTGAAGGCCAAGGGCGGCAAGTGGGACTTCGACGCGATGGACCATTGGCTGACCAGCCCGCGCGCCTTCGCCCCCGGCACCAAGATGACCTTTGCCGGCCTCGGCAATGCGCAGGACCGCGCCAACATCATCGTCTATCTGAACGCGCAGGGCTCGAACCTGCCGCTCCCCGCAGCCCCTGCTGCAGGCGCTGCCCCGGAGGCTGGCGCCGACGCCAACGCGGCCGCCCCGGCCGAAGTCAACGTTACCGGCGCGGCGAACCTTTCCGAAGCCGCCACCCCCGCCCCGGGCGCGCCCTCGGTCGATCCCAACGCAGCGGTTCAGGCCGAGCGGAAGAAGTAACGCGCGCGTACGGAATAGGGACACCAAACTCCGTTCGCCCTGAGCTTGTCGAAGGGCCGTTCTTTCTTCCACGGAAGAGAAGAACAGGGCTTCGACGAGCTCAGCCCGAACGGATGTCAGGAGCCCCGAACGAGTGTCGGAGCGGGACTATCCCGCCCGATTCACTCCCCGCCCTCACTCCACCGTATCGTCGCGGTAGAAATCCTTCACCACCGCCCAGGCCTCCTCGGCCGTCTCGACGAAGGTGAAGATGTCGAGGTCGCGGGCCGAGATCACGCCTTCCTCGACCAGCGCGTCGAAATTCACCACCCGGTTCCAGAAGGCGCGGCCGAACAGCAGCACCGGGATCGGCTTGATCTTGCCGGTCTGGATCAGCGTCAGCAGCTCGAACAGCTCGTCGAACGTGCCGAAGCCGCCCGGAAACGCTGCCAGCGCGCGCGCGTGGAGCAGGAAGTGCATCTTGCGCAGCGCGAAATAGTGGAACTGCATGCTGAGCGAGGGCGTCACATAGGGGTTCGGCGCCTGTTCGTGCGGCAGGACGATGTTGAGCCCGATCGATTCGTGCCCGGCCTCCGCCGCGCCGCGATTCGCCGCTTCCATGATCGATGGGCCGCCGCCCGAGCACACCACGAAATGCCGCTTGCCGGCCTCGTCGCGCGGAAAGGCGCTGGCGAGCTGGGCGAGCTCATAGGCGACGTCGTAATATCTGGATTTGGCGACCAGGCTCTCGGCGATGCGAATGGCGTCCTCGCCCTGTGCCAGCTCGAGCAGCGCCTTGGCCTTGGCCGGCTCGGGGATGCGCGCCGATCCGTACATCACGAAGGTGGAGGCGATGTTCGCTTCCTCCAGGATCAGCTCGGGCTTGAGCAGTTCCAGCTGGAAACGGACCGGGCGGAGATCCTCGCGCAGCAGGAAATCCATATCCTGAAAGGCGAGGCGATAGGCCGGGTTCTCGGTCTGCGGCGTGCTGATCCCGGCGTTGGCGGTCTCGGCATCCTGGCGGGCGCGCGGGAAGACCCGCGACGGTACATGGGTATCTGTCATTTGATCAGGCCCTAGCGGAAAACGCCGCCAAGATGAAGATCAGCGGCAGAAGCGCGCTTTGTCGTCCTCCAGGTGGAAATGATTGGCGTGCGCGGCATTATAGTCCGGGCTCAGCACCGTGCCGAAGCGCTTGCACGCCGATTTGTGGATCACCTCGAGGAATTCGCGCACGCGCGGGTCGGTCGAGCGCCAGCCGCCGAGCAGGGTGATGCGCCGCCCGTCCTGCAGCACGAAGCCGGAGACGTCGACGGCGTTGGCGATGGCGTGGCCCGACAGGCGGCTGGCGTTGGCGGGTGAACCCACCACGTTGCGGCAGGCATAGGTGCCCATGCTCTCGATCCGCACCAGGTCGCTGCCCAGGATCTGCCGCGCGGCCGGTGCTACCGCGTACCGGGTCCAGCCGATGAAGGTGCGGGCGAGGCCGCAGCGCATGCCCTTCAGGTTGGTCACCGGCACGCCGATGTCGATCAGCTGCACCGCGCCGATCTGCTGGCAGCCGCCGCCATAATCCCGGTCGGGCAGCGGGCTGAAGCGCACCGTCTCGCGCGACAGGTCGGCAAAGCACGCCTGAGTCTCGCGCGAGGTCGGCAGGTTGAGCGTCACCGGCTTGCTGCCCACCGGACGCGGCGGCGGCGGCCGATCGTCACCGCGACCGCACGCGGCAAGCGCCAATGCCAGCGCCACGATGGAGAGGCCCTTTGCGCGCCCGGTTCCACGGTCCGTCCGGACTTCTACAGCACGCATCACAAGCACCCCAACATCGGCGTCCCACAGGATGGCTGCCCGTCCGGGATAAGGCAATGACGCAGCGGTCCGACACGCCGCGCCGTTGCCCGATCGCCACGGGCCGTGCGTTCGTTTCGCCGCATCGCAGCGGAAAACGCATTGACGCGCGCGCCCACATCGCTAGGGCCGTCGACGGGCCACGCGGTCCCAACGCCGCGCGTGCTCTCTGTAAGGAGAGACTACATGACTGAGTTACCTGCGCCTCCGGCGACGAAGCCGACGCGTCCCTATTTTTCTTCCGGTCCCTGCGCCAAGCCGCCGGGCTGGACCCCCGAAAAGCTCCAGACTGAAGTGCTCGGCCGGTCGCACCGCTCGAAGCTCGGCAAGACGCGTCTGCAATACGCGATCGACCTGATGCGCGAGATGCTCCAGCTGCCCGACACGCACCGCATCGGCATCGTCCCCGGTTCCGACACCGGCGCGTTCGAGATGGCGATGTGGACGATGCTGGGCGCCAAGCCCGTCACCGCGCTCGCCTGGGAAAGCTTCGGCGAAGGCTGGGTGACCGACGCGGTCAAGCAGCTCGAGCTCGATCCGACCATCCTCCGCGCCGATTACGGTCAGCTTCCCGACCTCACCCAGGTCGACTGGTCGAACGACGTGCTGTTCACCTGGAACGGCACCACTTCGGGCGTGCGCGTGCCGAATGGCGACTGGATCCCCGACGACCGCGAAGGCCTGAGCTTCGCCGACGCGACCAGCGCGGTGTTCGCTTATGACATTCCGTGGGACAAGATCGATGTCGCCACCTTCTCCTGGCAGAAGGTGCTGGGCGGCGAAGGCGGCCACGGTGTCCTGATCCTCGGCCCTCGCGCGGTCGAGCGGCTGGAAAGCTACACGCCGAAATGGCCGCTGCCGAAGGTGTTCCGCCTCGTCTCCAAGGGCAAGCTGACCGAGGGCGTGTTCAAGGGCGAGACGATCAACACCCCGTCGATGCTCGCGGTCGAGGATGCGATCTTCGCGCTCGAATGGGCGAAGGGCCTGGGCGGACTGCAAGGCCTTATCGCGCGCAGCGACGCCAATGCCGCCGCGCTCGACAAGATCGTGGCGGATCGCCCATGGCTCGGCCATCTCGCGCTGGACGAGGCCTCGCGCTCGAAGACCAGCGTTTGCCTGACGGTCGAGGGCGCCGACGAGGCGCTGATCAAGAAGCTCGCCGGCCTGCTCGAAGCCGAGCATGCCGCCTATGACATTGCGGGTTACCGCGATGCCCCGGCGGGCCTGCGCATCTGGTGCGGCGCGACCGTCGACACCGCCGATATCGCGGCGCTCGGCCCCTGGCTCGACTGGGCCTACGCCTCGGTCACCGTCTCGGCCTGACCCCTCTGCGTCCCCGCCGCAGCGGGGACGCCCTTCCCAGACTCCCGCGCCCGAACCGGAGCGCGCTCATTGAAAGGCAATCCCATGCCAAAAGTCCTCATTTCCGACAAAATGGATCCCAAAGCCGCGCAGATCTTCCGCGAGCGCGGCGTCGAAGTCGACGAGATCACCGGCAAGACGCCCGACGAACTGAAGGCGATCATCGGCCAATATGACGGCCTGGCGATCCGCAGCTCGACCAAGGTGACCAAGGATATCCTGGCCCACGCCACGAACCTGAAGGTCGTCGGCCGCGCCGGCATCGGCGTCGACAATGTCGATATCCCCGCTGCTTCCGCGCAGGGCGTGGTCGTCATGAACACGCCGTTCGGCAACTCCATCACCACCGCCGAACATGCCATCGCGCTGATGTTCGCGCTCGCCCGCCAGCTGCCAGAGGCCGATGCCTCGACTCAGGCCGGCAAGTGGGAAAAGAACCGCTTCATGGGCGTCGAGCTGACCTCGAAGACGCTCGGCCTGATCGGCGCGGGCAATATCGGCTCGATCGTCGCCGACCGCGCGCTCGGCCTCAAGATGAAGGTGATCGCCTATGATCCCTTCCTCACCCCCGAACGCGCGATCGAGATGGGCGTCGAGAAGGTGACGATCGACGAGCTGCTCGCCCGCGCCGACTTCATCACGCTGCACACGCCGCTGACCGAGCAGACCCGCAACATCCTCTCCGCCGAGAATCTGGCGAAGACCAAGAAGGGCGTGCGCATCATCAACTGCGCGCGCGGCGGGCTGATCGACGAAGTGGCGCTGAAGGCGGGCCTCGATTCGGGGCATATCGCCGGCGCCGCGCTCGACGTGTTCGTGACCGAGCCGGCGACCGAATCGCCCTTGTTCGGCACCCCCAATTTCGTCTCCACGCCGCATCTCGGCGCCTCCACGTCGGAAGCGCAGGTCAATGTCGCGATCCAGGTCGCCGAGCAGATGGCGGACTATCTCGTCTCGGGCGGCGTCACCAACGCGCTCAACCTGCCGAGCCTGTCGGCCGAGGAAGCGCCGAAGCTGAAGCCGTACATGGCACTCGCCGAGAAGCTCGGCAGCCTGATCGGCCAGCTCGCGCATGGCGGCCTGTCCGGGATCGCGATCGAGGTCGAGGGCGCGGCGGCAGCGCTCAACCAGAAGCCGATCACCAGCGCCGTGCTGTCGGGCCTGATGCGGGTCCATTCGGACACCGTGAACATGGTCAACGCCCCGTTCCTGGCGAAGGAGCGCGGGATCGACGTGCGCGAGGTGCGGCACGACCGCGAGGGCGATTACCACACGCTGCTGCGCGTGACGGTGAAGACCGACGCCGGCGACCGTTCGGTCGCAGGCACGCTGTTCGGCGATGCCGCGCCGCGCCTGGTGGAGCTGTTCGGGATCAAGGTCGAGGCAGATCTGGTCGGCCACATGCTCTATGTCGTCAACGAGGATGCGCCGGGCTTCATCGGCCGGCTCGGCTCGCTGCTCGGCGAGCAGGGGGTCAACATCGGCACCTTCCATCTCGGCCGCCGTTCGGCCGGCGGCGAGGCAGTGCTGCTGCTCTCGGTCGACGAGCCGGTGACGCCGGAGCTGATCGCCAGGGTCCGCGCGCTGGCCGGCGTGAAGACCGTGATGGGGCTCAGCTTCTAAAAGCCATTTGGGCGGGCCTGTCGAAGGACGGTTTCTTTCTTCGCGCGGAAGGAAGTACAGGGCTTCGACAGGCCCGGCCCGAACGGGCGTTTTGGACAAGTTTTCCCCGCTTATGACGCATGCCCTGCTCCCCGAAGGTTTCCGCGACCGGCTGCCGCCGTTCGGCGATGCCGCCGCACGCCTCGAGGCGGCGGTGCTCGGGGCCGCTCATGCGCATGGCTATGAGCGCGCCGATCCGGCCCTGGCCGAGTTCGAGGCTGGCCTTGCCGGGCGGCTGAAATCGGCGCGGGCGCAGGATGCGGTGCGCTTCGTCGATCCGGTTTCTCAGGCGACGCTCGCGATCCGGCCCGACATGACCGCGCAGATCGGCCGAATCGCCGCGACGCGCATGGGCCATCATCCGCGCCCGGTGCGCCTGTCCTATGCCGGCCCGGTGCTGAAGCTGCGCGCCTCGCAGCTCAGCCCCGAGCGCGAACTGCGCCAGATCGGCTGCGAGCTGATCGGCCTCGACACAGTGACGGCCGCCCAGGAAATCGTCGGCGTTGCGGTCGAGGCGCTGGAAGCGGCCGGGGTGCGCGGCATCTCGATCGATTTCACCCTGCCCGATCTGGTGTCGATCCTCGCGGCCGGCCCGTTGCCGATCGACCCGGAGCTGATCGAGCAGCTCAGCGACCGGCTCGACGCCAAGGATGCCGGCGGCGTCGCGGAGATCGCGCCTGCCTATCTGCCGCTGATCGAGGCCGCTGGCCCGTTCGACGCGGCGCATGACCGGCTTTGCGCCTTCGACGTCGGCGGGGCGCTCCGCTCGCGGCTCGACGGGCTGTGGCAGATCGCGTCGGGCCTCAAGGGCCGGACCGCCCTGACCCTCGACCCGACCGAGCGGCACGGCTTCGAATATCAGACCTGGCTCGGCTTCTCGATTTTCGCCGACGGCGTTCGCGGCGAGATCGGGCGCGGCGGCAGCTACACCATCGTCCATGAGAATGGTGCCGAGGAAGCCGCGACCGGCTTCTCGCTTTATGCCGACGCGATCGTCGCGGCGGGCCTGACCGAAGTCGATCGCCGCCGGCTGTTCGTGCCCATGGGGACCGATCCCGCCATCGCGGCGGGGATGCGGGCGGATGGCTGGGTCACCGTCGCGGCGCTCGAAGCGGGCGACACGCCCGAGGCGCAGCTTTGTACCCATATATTGCTGGAGGGCGCGGCTCGGGCGCTCTAGGCGCGCCACCCGCCTCATTCGAAGGAACTGAAATTGGCAAATGTTGCAGTGATCGGCGCCCAGTGGGGCGATGAGGGCAAGGGCAAGATCGTCGACTGGCTCGCGGAGCGTGCCGACGTCGTCGTGCGCTTCCAGGGCGGGCACAATGCCGGCCATACGCTGGTCGTCGGGGAGAAGGTCTACAAGCTGTCGCTGCTGCCGTCGGGCATCGTGCGCGGCACCCCTTCCGTGATCGGCAACGGCGTGGTGCTCGATCCCTGGGCATTGCAGGCCGAGGTGGAGAAGCTGCGCGGCCAGGGCGTGACGATCACCCCCGAGACGCTGATGATCGCTGACAATTGCGCGCTGATCCTGCCGTTCCACCGCGATCTCGACGGGCTGCGCGAGGACGCCAGCGGATCGGGCAAGATCGGCACCACCCGGCGCGGCATCGGCCCTGCCTATGAGGACAAGGTCGGCCGGCGGGCGATCCGGGTGTGCGATCTCGCGCATCTCGACGCGCTCGATTCGCAGCTCGACCGGCTGACCGCACACCACGACGCGCTGCGCGCCGGTTTCGGCGAGCCGCCTATCGACCGCGCCGCGCTGGTCGAGGAACTGCGCGCGATCGCCGGCTTCGTGCTGTCCTTCGCCAAGCCGGTCTGGCGCAACCTCAACGAAGCGCGCGCACGCGGCCGGCGGATCCTGTTCGAGGGCGCGCAGGGCGTGCTGCTCGACGTCGATCACGGCACCTATCCGTTCGTCACCTCGTCCAACACCATCTCCGGCACGGCGGCCGGCGGATCGGGCCTCGGCCCA
The DNA here is from genome assembly GCF_036663735.1 of Parasphingomonas zepuensis. Classification (NCBI taxonomy): domain Bacteria; kingdom Pseudomonadati; phylum Pseudomonadota; class Alphaproteobacteria; order Sphingomonadales; family Sphingomonadaceae; genus Parasphingomonas; species Parasphingomonas zepuensis. Next base: position 716,944 of record NZ_JAXOJO010000001.1, read on the forward strand.
AGCGCGGTCGGCTTCGTGCTGGGCATCGCCAAGGCCTATACGACCCGGGTTGGCTCTGGCCCTTTCCCGACCGAACTGGAGGATGCGACCGGCGAGCGACTGGGCGAGCGCGGGCATGAATTCGGCACCGTGACCGGGCGCAAGCGCCGCTGCGGCTGGTTCGATTCAGTGCTGGTGCGCCAATCGGCGGCGGTGGGCGGCATCACCGGCATCGCGCTGACCAAGATCGACGTGCTCGACGGGTTCGACGAAGTGAAGATCTGCACCGGCTACACGCTGCGCGGCGAGACGCTCGATTATTTCCCGGCGCACGCGGCCGATCAGGCAGCGGTCGAGCCCGTTTATGAAACGATGCCGGGCTGGCAGGAATCGACCGCGGGCGCGCGCAGCTGGGCCGACCTGCCGGCGCAGGCGATCAAATATATCCGGCGTATCGAGGAATTGATCCACTGCCCGGTGGCGCTGGTGTCGACCAGCCCCGAGCGCGAGGACACGATCCTGGTGCGGGATCCCTTCGCGGACTGAGCCAGGGGACTCGAAGGTCGCCGGCTTTATCGCGGTTCCCCGGGCCTGTTCCGGTCAGCGCCCGGTCTGCGCCCGGTGCAGCAGCTTCTGGTCGGCGAGCACCAGCGCGACCATTGCCTCGACCACCGGCGCGCCGCGGATGCCGACGCAGGGATCATGGCGCCCTTTGGTCATGATCTCGGTCGCCTCGCCGCTGCGCGTGATCGTTTCCACCGGGGTCAGGATCGAGCTGGTCGGCTTGAACGCGATGCGGAGGCGGATCGGCTGGCCGGTCGCGATGCCGCCGGCAATGCCGCCGGCATGGTTGGCGAGGAATTCCGGCCCATCGGCGCCCGGCCGCATGGCATCGGCATTGTCCTCGCCGCGCAGGCGGGCCGCATCGAAGCCGTCGCCGATCTCGACGCCCTTCACTGCATTGATGCTCATGCAGGCCGAAGCCAGCTCGGCATCGAGTTTGGCATAGAGTGGGGCGCCCCATCCCGCGGGTACGCCGGTCGCCTCGCACGCGATCACCGCGCCAAGCGACGAGCCGGCCTTGCGCGCGCCATCGACCAGCGCCTCCCAGCGCGCGGCGGCATCGGCATCGGGGCAGAAGAACGGGTTCGCATCGATCTGATCGGGATCGAAACTGGCCGGATCTATCGCATCGCCGCCGATCGCCTCTACCCAGGCGCGGATGCGCACTTCCGGGATGACGAGCCGGGCCACGGCACCGGCCGCGACGCGCGACGCCGTTTCACGCGCCGAGGAGCGCCCGCCGCCGCGATAATCGCGAAAGCCGTATTTGGCGTCATAAGCATAATCGGCATGGCCCGGGCGATAGGCCTGGGCGACCTCCGAATAGTCCTTCGAGCGCTGATCGACATTCTCGATCATCAGGCTGATCGGCGTGCCGGTGGTCCTGCCCTCGAACACGCCCGACAGGATGCGGACCTGATCCGGCTCCTGCCGCTGCGTGGTGAAGCGCGAGGTGCCCGGGCGGCGCTTGTCGAGAAAGGGCTGGAGATCGGCTTCGGAAATGGCGAGCCCCGGCGGGCAGCCATCGACCACTGCGCCGATCGCGGGCCCATGCGATTCGCCCCAGGTGGTGAACCGGAAGACCCGGCCGAAGGTGTTGAAGCTCACTTACCCTCTCCGTGAAGCGGAGAGGGGCTATGCGGAGCCTGGGAGGGCAAGCGTGGACCACTCGACCTGACATATTTGATCATGGCTTGTCGCCCTCACCCTTCCCACCGCTGCGCGGCGGGCCCCTTCCCTCTCCCGATGGGAGAGGGAGACAGTTTACGCCAGCGCGATATCCGGCGCGTCTTCGGCCTTCATGCCGATCACGTGATAGCCGGCATCGACATGGTGCGTCTCGCCGGTCACGCCGCTGGCGAGGTCGCTCAGCAGGTACAGGCCGGCACCGCCGACATCCTCGATCGTCACGTTGCGCTTGAGCGGCGAATTCAGCTCGTTCCACTTCAGGATCAGGCGGAAATCGCCGATGCCCGAGGCAGCGAGCGTCTTGATCGGGCCGGCCGAGATCGCGTTGACGCGGATATTGTCGCGCCCGAGATCGACCGCGAGATACTGCACGCTCGTCTCGAGCGCGGCCTTGGCCACGCCCATGACGTTGTAGTGCGGGATCACCTTTTCCGCGCCGTAATAGCTGAGCGTCAGCAGCGAGCCGCCGTTGGGCATCATCGCCGCCGCGCGCTGCGCCACCGCGACGAAGCTGTAGACCGAGATGTTCATGGTCTGCAGGAAATTGTCGAGGCTGGTGTCCATGAAGCGGCCGCGCAGCTCGTTCTTGTCGGAAAAGCCGATCGCGTGAACGACGAAGTCGATCGTCGGCCAGTCCTTGGCGAGCTCGGCAAAGGCGGCGTCGAGTGCCGCCATGTCGGAGACGTCGCAGTCGATCAGCTTCGTCGGTCCAAGCTGCTCCGCGAGCGGCCGTACCCGCTTCTCCAGTGCCTCGCCCTGATAGCTGAAGGCCAGCTCGGCGCCCGCTTCGCTCAATTTCCTGGCGATTCCCCAGGCGAGCGACCGATCATTGGCCAGGCCCATGATCAACCCGCGCTTGCCTTCCATCAATCCCGTCACGCTGCTGCCGCCTCCTGTTTGTTGCTGCCGCCGAGGTCCTCTACTCCCTCATCATCGGCTTCCGCCAGTGCCGCGTTCAATTCGGCGCCAACGACCAGGCCGAGCCCGACGAAGAAGAAGAAGATCAGCGCGATCATCACGCCCGCCAGGCTGCCATAGGTAAGATCGTAGCTGCCGAGCATCCCGAGCACCACGGGCAGCAGCGCCGTCACCAGCAGCCACCAGCCGGCAGTGAACAGCGCGCCCGGCCATTTCGGGCATTTGCTCTCGCGATATTTGCGCGGCGTCAGCGAATAAAACACCATGTACAGCGCGGCGAACAGCGCGGCCGCCGGCGCGATCCGCCCCACCGACACGATTGTCGCCGCGCCCCCCAGATCGGGCAAGACGCGCAGGATGAACTGTTCGACCGCGAGCAGCATGATCTGGAAGCTGAACGCGACGAGGATCAGGATCATCGACGCGAGGATCAGCCCGATCGACCAAAGGCGATATTGCCAAAAGGGCCGGATCGACTTCACGCCATATGCGCGGCGCATGATGTCCCGGATCGTTTCGATGAAGCTCGCCGTGGTCCACAGGCCGACGATCGCGCCGAACCATAGCAGCGAGCCCGACCGGGCCGTGAGCACATCGGTGATCGGCCGCTGCAGCACCTGGGCGACCCCCGGCGGCACGGTGCGCAGGAATGCCTCGACCGCGTGGAGCCCCTCGCCCGTCTGCCCGAACAGCCGCGCGACCGCGGCCGCGACGATGAAGAAGGGGAACAGGGTGAGCAGCGAGAGATAGGCGAGATTGCCGGCATGGACGAAGCCGTCATTATACACGCCGACCACGACCCGCTTGGTTACTTCGCGGGCATAACTGCCCGGCCGCATGAACGCCATGCGCCGGCTGAGCTTCAGCCCCCCGCCGCCCGGCCTCTTGCGGCGCTCCTCGGGCGATTGGGGTGATACTTCCTGCACGTCCGATTAAACGCCCATGGTCCCGCGCGGGTTGCTCTTGTCGCGATCGGCCCAGCCGCGGACGAATTCGATCAGTTCCTCGTCATGCTTCGGCAGATCGACCATCAGGGTCACCAGTTGATCGCCGCGGCTGCCATCCTTCTTGTGGAAGCCGCGGCCGCGCAGGCGCAGCACCTTGCCCGAGCTCGATCCGGCGGGGACCGTCAGCATCACGGCACCCTCGACCGTCGGCACGCGCACCGACGCGCCGAGCACGGCCTCGGGCAAGGTAACCGGAAGATCCAGCCGCACATCGAAGCCATCCCGGGTGAAGAAACGGTGCGGCTGGACGTTGATCGTGACGATCCCGTCGCCCGCGCCGCCCGGGCCGGGCTGGCCTTTGCCCGCGAGCCGCATCTGCTGACCGTTCTCGAGGCCGGCCGGCAGCTTGAGATCGATCGTCTTGCCGTCGGCCAGGGTGATCCGCTGCGGCGCGAGCGTCGCCGCATCCGCGAAGGAGACGTTCAGCTTATAGGCGACGTTCGCGCCCTTGGGCTGGGGCTTGCGTCCGAAACCGCCGAAACCGCCGCCAAAGCCGCCGCCCTTGCCGCCCGAGAACATGCCTTCGAAGATGTCGCTGAGATCGGGGCCATCGGCCTCGAACGGCGATCCGGCAGGGCTGGGCCGGAAACCGCCTTGGCCGCCACCGCTGCCGAAACCGAACGGCGCCGCGGGATTGCCGTCGCCGTCGATCTCGCCGCGATCGAAGCGCGCCCGCTTGTCCTTGTCGGTCAGCAGGTCATAGGCATTGGTGACCTGGCTGAAGCGCTCGGTCGCCTGCTTGTTGTCCTTGTTGCGATCGGGGTGCAGCTCTTTCGCCAGCTTCCGATACGCCTTCTTGATGTCAGCCTCGCTGGCGGTGCGCGCTACGCCCAGCGTTGCATATGGATCGGCCACTTTTGTCCCCGGTTTCTGGTCTGGTGCCTATTTGGGGGATCGCATCCGGAAGCGCAAACCCCCAACCGCGCGCCCGCGCTATGCGACGGCCTCGAGCACCGGCGCGACATCCACCGACACGTCCATCTTCTGCGCGCCCGATCCGAGCACCACGCCGTCGATCGGCGCGATCTCGCCATAATCGCGGCCGATCGCCATGATGATATGGTCGCCCGCCATCCAGATGCCGTTGGTCGGATCGACCCCGACCCAGCCCAGATCGGCCCCGCACCACAGCAGCACCCAGGCATGAGTGGCGTCGGCACCGACCAGGCGCGGCTGGCCGGGCGGCGGAATGGTGCGGATATAGCCCGAGGCATAGGCCGCGGGCAGGCCGGCGGCGCGCAGGCCGGTGATCATGATCTGGGCGAAATCCTGGCAGACGCCGCCGCGCTTCACAAAGGCTTCGTGCGGCACGGTATCGACCAGGGTCGCATCGGTATCGAAGGCGAATTCGCGCTGGATGCGCCGAGCCAGCGCGATCGCCGCCTCCAGCGCAGGCCGGTCCGGTCGCAGATCCTCGGCGCACCAAGCCGCGATATCGTGATCGAGCGGGATCAACGGCGAGGGGAAAAGATAATTGGCGGGCCCCGCCGGAGACGCATCCCGGCTCGCGCGGGCGGCGATCGCGATCTCGGCGAGCGTCGGATCGCTGTCGGACGGCATCGGCACCGGCCGGTCGACCGCGATGCGCGACACGCTCTCGATCACCAGATGCCGCACCGGTTCCTCGATGACCAGCCGCACGACATTGGCGAGCCCCGCCTCGGCCCGCGCGGGCGAGGTGCGGCCGGAGGGGCTGATGACCAGCCGGTAGGAGCGCAGATCCTGCCCCGACCAGTGGATCGGCTTCAGCCGCAAATTGCAGCGCGCGAACTTGACCGAGGCGCCGTAATCGAAGCGCGTCACGTGGCGGATATCGTAGATCATACGGGCAAGACGATCGGACTACTCATGCGAGCGTAAGCCCGCCGGCACGCAGAGGCTCAGCGCCCTGCAGGAAATAGCGCCGCGCGACGGCATCCGACAGGGCGAACAGCCGGCGTTCGAGATCGCCAAGGACGCCCTCGTCAAGCTCGGCCGCCGTCGCGGTCGAGATGATCGAGACGAGCGCGATCGCATGGGCCTGTTGCGGCTCGTCCATGCCATCGTCGCCCAGCACCGGCAGCGCGCGCATATGTTCGCAGATACGTTCGATCTGGAAAGCAAGCGAGCGGGGGTTGCCCGGATCGAGCGCGACCAGATCGACCACCGGCACCCGGGCGATGCCGGTCAGGTAGCGCTGGCGATAGCTGATCTGGCTGTCGGCGAGATCGAGCAGAGTCGAGAGGTCGTCGACCGAACCGCTGGGCATGCCGAGCACACGCACCGCGCGCGTCACCATCATGGCGCGTTCGATGCGGCGACCGAGATCGTGGAAGCGCCACGCCGCCGTCCGCCCCATATGCTCGGCCGAGAGGCCCGACAGGGCGGCATAGCGGCGCTGGAGTGTGCCGGCGCGATCGAGCATGCCGCCTTTCGTGGGAAAGGGCGCATCGAGCAGCTTGACCATGTCCGCCGCGAGACGATCGCGCGAGCCCTGCCCGATACCGCGCGCGAGGCGGTTGATCGTGCGCACGCTGTGCCAGCCGCCCTCGCCCGATTCCATCGCAGTGCGGGCGAACATCGTCAGATCGGCGCGGCGCAGACTCGCCGGATGCGGCGCCGCGCCGCCATTGACGACCAGCCCGACCAGGCGACCGATCGTTTCCGGCCCGAGCGCGGCGCCGGCATCGGCGTCGATCGAATTGCCCAGCATCACCCGGATCACGCCGAGCAGGGCCTCGCCGCGCTCCAGATAACGGCCCAGCCAGAAGAAATTGTCGGCGACCCGGCTCGGCAGGGTGCCGGGATTGCGGCGGACATGAATCGAATCGCTCGGCGGCAGCAGCGACACCGGCGCGACCGGCTCTGGCCCATGGACCGCGACATCGGCCGACCAGTTGCCTTCGCCCATCACCGCGGCGCGCGGATCCTTATGCTCGCCGATCCGGGCGAAGCCGCCGGGCAGGACCGACCAGCTGCCGTCGGCGCCGCGCGCCGCGAAGACGCGCAAAGTGAAGGGGCGGGCGGCGAGGCCATCGTCGGTGACGACCGGCATGGTCGAGAGGCGGATGATCTCCTGCCCGACATAATCCTGCGGCCGGCGCGCCATGTCGTCCAGCAGCGCCGCGCGCGCCGCGCCGGTGATCTCGGCGCCGGGGCGCGGGGCGATCCCGTCAAGGCCGAGCGGCTGGACGCCGAAGGCCGGGCCGATCAGCAGCTGATCGAAATCCTCGATCACGCGCGCGCATTCCCGTTCCTGCCCGCACCACCAGGTGGCGATATTGGGGAGCAGCAGATCACGACCGGTCAGGCGGGTTGCGAGCATTGGCAGGAAAGCGGCGAAGGCGGGGGATTCCAGGACGCCCGCGCCCGGCACGTTCGAAATGACGACATTGCCCGCCGCCATCACATCGATCAGGCCGGGCACGCCGATGCCCGAATGCGAATCGAAGGCAAGCGGATCGAGCAGGCGGGGATCGAGCCGGTTCCACAGCGCGTCGATCCGCTTCAACCCGGCGATGGTGCGGACATAAACCCGGTCCTCGAGCGCGGCGAGATCGGCGCCCTCGACCAGCAGCAGCCCGAGATAGCGGGCGAGATGTGCCTGTTCGGGATAGCTTGGATTGTAGCGCCCCGGCGTCAGCAGGCCGATACGCGGCTCGGTGCGGCGGCAGGCGGCGGCGAGACCCTCGCGATAGGCAGCGAAGAAGGGCGCGTGGCGCTCGACGTTGAGACGACCCTGCAGCCCCCCGAGAGTCCGCGCGATCGCCAGCCGGTTCTCCAGCGCATAGCCAGCGCCGACCGGTGCGCGGAGATGGTCTGCGAGCACGCGCCATTCGCCGGTCGGCCCGCGGCCGAGATCGATCGCGATGAAATGGAGATGATGCCCGCCCGGCGGGACGAGCCCGGCCATCGGACGCAGATAGAAGGGGCTGCCGCCGACCAGCGCCGCGGGGATCAGCCCGCGCTCGATAAAGGTGGCGTCGCCGTAAAGGTCAGCAAGGATCGTCTCGAGCAGTTCGGCGCGCTGGGCGACGCCGGCGGCGATCCCGGCCCATTCCTCCGCCTCGATCAGCAGCGGCACCGGAGAGAGCGGCCAGGCGCGTTCCTCGCTTTCGCCGATGATGCGGAAACCCGTGCCGATATCGGCCGCATGGCGCTGCACCCGTTCGCGCGCATGGACCAGATCGTCGCCGGCGATCGCCGCCAGCTCCTCGAACATCGCCGTCCAGGCTTGATCGTCACGGCCGTCGCAGAGCACATCGCCCTGTTTCTCCCGCGCGCAATAATCCGCGATCCAGCGCGCAGCATGGATCGACGGATCGAGCAGGGAGGGGGCGGCGAGCGTGGCCATGGGATGAAGTTGTTCTCCAACGAACGCCGGCGACTCGACCACAATCCCTTCGCGCGTGCAACAAGGATCAGAGATCCGGCAGCACCTGATCGGCAAATCCCCACCCCGCCAGTTCGCGCGAATTAGCGCGTTGGAGCAATTCGGCACCGTCGCGGACGCCCCAGCGATGGGCGCTCTCGATGTCGCGCAATTCGGCCCAGGTAACCGGAGCGGCGACCGGCGCGCCCGACCGCGCCCGCGCGACATAGGGCAGGACGGCGGTCGAGCCGCGCTGGTTGCGCAGATAATCCAGGAAGATGCGTCCCTTGCGTTTCGCCTTGGACATGTTGGCGACATAGCGTTCCGGCTCGGCCTCAGCGAGCGCGCGGCAGAAGCGTTCGGCGAAGTCCCTCACGGCCGGCCATTCGGCCTGGGGTTTGAGCGGCACCACGACATGCACGCCCTTGCCGCCCGACAGCATCGCGAAGCTGACCAGCCCGATTTCCGCGAGCTGGTTCTTGATGTCCTCGGCCGCCTTCTTGACCACATCGAAGCCGAGCTCCTCGTCGGGATCGAGATCGAACACCATGCGATCGGGCTGTTCGAGCGTCGCGACCGACGATCCCCAGCCATGGAATTCGATCGTGCCCATCTGGACGCACATCACCAGGCCGTCGGCATCCTCGATATAGATATAGTCCTCGGTCGATCCGTCCTTTTCGCGGATCGGCACCTGATGGACATAGTCGCCAAAGGTGCCGGCATCGTGCTTCTGGAAGAAGCAGCGCTTGGCGCGGCCCTGTGGGCAGCGGACCAGGCTGATCGGGCGATTGGCTGCCCAGGGCAGCATGGCGGGAGCGATCAGCGCGTAATAATCGGCGAGATCGCCCTTGGTGACGTCCGAATCGGGAAAGATCAGCCGCTCCCGGCTGCTGACCTTCACATGCACGTCGGGCACCTCCACCGTATCGGCCGCCACCGGCTTCTCCGCGACGACGTCCTTTGCCGCCTTGTCCTCGCGCAGGCCGAGAAAGCTCGAATGGCGCAGCACGCCGTCAGGCGTGATTTCGGCAAAGGCGATCTCGGCGACCAGCTTCGGCTCGACCCAATGCGCGCCGCGCACTGCCGCGCGGGGGGCCTCGACGGTCGGCTTCTTGACCTCGAGCTTCGCCAGCTTCGCGCTCAGATCCAGCATCGTGTCGGTATCGAAGCCGGTGCCGACCTTGCCGGCATAAAAGAAACCGTCCGGCCCGTTCAGACCGAGCAACAGCGCACGGAAGCCGCGCGACTTGTCCGACGGCGTCCAGCCGACGATCACGAATTCCTGGCGCCGGATGCATTTGACCTTGAGCCAGCTTTTGCTGCGCTGCCCACGATAAGGCGCGTCTGCGAGCTTGGAGACGATCCCCTCATAGCCTTCGCGGCACATCGTTTCGAACAATTGCTCGCCCGAGCCGAGGATGTGTTCCGCGAATTGCAGGCGCGCGTCGGCGCCTTCGATCAGGGGCCGCAGCCGTTCCTTGCGCTGGACGTTGGGCAGCGCGGCGATATCCTCGCCGTCCAGTTCGAGCAGGTCGAAGGCGAACAGGGTCATGTCGCCGCCATTGGCGATCGCGTCCTGCAGGGTGGAGAAACTGGGCTTGCCGTCTTTGAAGGCGACCACTTCCCCGTCGATCAGGGCGCTGCCGACATTCAGGGTCGCGGCGGCTTCGGCGATGCCGGGGAATTTCCCGGTCCAGTCGAGGCCCGAGCGGCTGTAGATCTTCACCTTGCCACCGGCGATCGCGATCAGCACGCGATAGCCGTCATATTTCACTTCGTGCAGCCAGCGGCTGCCGGCGGGGACGCTGTCGACCAGCGTGGCGAGCTGAAAGTCGCGGAATTTGGGCAGTGTGCCGGGAGTCGGTTTGCCACCGGCAGCGCGTTTGGGGCCCCCTCCACCAGCTTCGCTGGTCCCCCTCCCCCGCTTCGCAGGGGAGGATTTGGGTTTGGCGCCTTCCGCGATCTCGACCATGGTTCGGCCTGTGGCGACGCTGGTCAGAGCGGTTTCGACCAGCGTATCCGTCGCTCCGGCCTCAGCGTCATCGATCTTGCGCAACAGCCAGTTCTCGCTCTTTTCCTTGCCGCGCGGTTTGAGGCGGATCAGCAGCCATTCGCCCTTCATGCGCTCCCCATCGAGCACGAAATGGAGATGGCCCTTCTCCAGATCCTTGGCGCTCTTGCCCTTGATCGGGGACCATGTGCCGCGATCCCACAGCATCACCGTGCCGCCGCCATATTGGCCCTTGGGGATGGTGCCCTCGAAGGTCGCGTAGGATAGCGGGTGATCCTCGGTGCGGACCGCGAGGCGCTTCTCGCCCGGATCCAGACTCGGGCCGCGAGTGACGGCCCAGCTTTTCAGCACGCCGTCGATTTCGAGCCGGAAATCCCAGTGCAGCCGCGACGCATCATGCTTCTGCACCATGAAGCTGTTGCCATGGCCCGGCGCCAGGGTGCCGGCCGGCTCCGCCGTCAGCGCGAAATCGCGCTTGGCGTTGTAGCGTTCGAGCGGGTCGCGATCAGGCACGTTTCTTCACCGCTGGTTTCCTGGCGGGGGCTTCGGCATCCGCTTTTTTGGCCGCAGGTTTCTTCGCGGCAGGCTTTTTCGTCGGCGCTGCTTCCTTGGCGGGGCTGGCACCGGGGCGCTCCATCGACTTCTTGAGCGCGGCCATCAGGTCGACCACGTTCGAGCCCGAGCGGCCGCTCGGCTCGTCGCTGGTATCCTCGATGATCTTGCGCCCCTTGGCCTTGCGCTTGCGCTCGACCAGACCCTTGAGCGCCTCGACATAATGATCGTGGAAGACGGCGGGATCGAAGCTGCCGGTCTTTTTGGCGATCAATGCTTCGGCGAGATCGAGCAGATCGTCATCGGGCTTCGAATCGGGGATGTCGCGGAAATAGCCCTGCGCCTTGTTGACCTCATCGGCGTAGCGCAACGTCTCCAGCACCATGCCGCGTCCGCACGGCTTCAGGCTCACGACATATTCGCGGCCGCGCATTGCTAGCTGGCCAAGACCGACTTTCTTCGTCCGCCTGAGTGCCTCGCGCAGCACGATGAAGGCTTCCTCCGCCAGATCGTCGGCGGGGACGACGAAATAGGGCTTTTCGTAATAGAGCACGTCGATCTCGCTCGCGTCGACGAACTGGGTGAGCTCCAGCGTCTTCTTCGATTCGAGTTTCACCGCATCGATCTCGTCCTGTTCGAGCAGGACGAACTCGCCCTTTTCATATTCGAAGCCCTTCATGATTTCGTCGGTATCGACCGGACCGATGCCGGTGACGACCTTCTCGTAATGGATCGGCTTTCCGCTCGGTTCGTGGATCTGTTTGAAGCTGACCTGCGCGCCCGATTTGGTGGCGGTATAGATCTCCACCGGAATCGACACGAGCGCGAGCCTAATCTGTCCCTGCCAATAGGCGCGTGCGGCCATGTCCCGTTCCTTCGTTCCGAAGCCGACTCAATCCCCGGCGCGGCGAGTCGTTCCGGTTTCTCGACACTAAGGCAGGACAGCCGTAAAGCGCGAGCCATGGCCGACGACCCCTTCAAGCTGTTCGGCGCCTGGTACACCGAGGCGCGCGGGACCGAGATCAACGATTCGAACGCGATGGCGCTGGCCACGGCGGATGGGGCGGGGCGGCCGGCCGTACGCATGGTGCTGCTGAAGGGGCATGGGCCGGACGGGTTCGTCTTCTACACCAATCGCGAGAGCCGCAAGGCAGCGGACATCGCCGCCAATCCGCAGGCTGCCCTGCTGTTCCACTGGAAGTCGCTGCGCCGGCAGATCCGGATCGAGGGCCCACTCGCTCATGTCAGCGATGCCGAATCCGATGCCTATTTCGCCAGCCGCAGCCGCGATTCGCAGTTGGGCGCCTGGGCATCGGACCAGTCGCGGCCGCTCGATGCGCGCGCCACGTTCGAGGCGCGCTTCGCCGAGGTGCAGGCGCGTTTCGACGGCGGCGCCGTGCCGCGGCCGCCGCATTGGGGCGGATACCGGCTGACGCCCGACCGGATCGAGTTCTGGCAGGACCGCGAACACCGGCTTCACGAGCGCCGCCTGTTCGTGCGCGCCGGGGACGGCTGGGACGAAGGACTGCTCTACCCGTGACCGAGGACCAGCGCCGCGCCATTCCCTATGTCGTGCGCGCCGCGCTTGCCAGCGTCGCGATGGCGCTGTTCCTGCTCGGGCTGAAGGGGTTCGCGGCCTGGCATACCGGATCGGTCGCGATGCTCGGATCGCTGGCTGACACCACGCTGGATCTGCTCGCCTCGCTCGTCACGCTTTACGGCGTCCGGCTCGCGGCGACGCCGGCCGATCACGACCACCGGTTCGGCCATGGCAAGGCCGAGGCGCTGGCCGCCCTGTTCCAGGTGATGCTGATCACGGCATCGGCCGCCGCCATCGCGTGGCGCGCGATCCAGGCGTTCGGCGCCAAGAGCGCCACACGGGATGCCGATTTCGGCATCGGCGTTTCCGTGATCGCGATCCTCGCGACGATCATGCTGCTGGTCTATCAGCGCAGCATCATCCGGCGCACCGGATCGGTCGCGATCATGGCGGACAACATGCACTATCAGTCCGACGTGCTGCTGAACGGATCAGTGATCGTTGCCCTGATTCTCGATCAGTATCTCGGCTGGAGCCGCGCGGACCCGCTGTTCGGCATCGTCATCGCGGCGTGGCTGGCCTTTGGCGCGTTTCGCGCATCGAGCAACGCGATCGACCAGCTGATGGACAAGGAATGGCCCGAGGAGGAGCGCACGCGCTTCATCGAGGCGGCGGCGCAGCATCCCGAGCTGCGCGGCATCCATGATTTCCGCACCCGCCGCTCCGGCGCGCATGATTTCGCGCAGTTCCACATGTATGTCGCACCCGACATGACGATCGCCGAGGCGCATGTCGTGATGGACGCGGTCGAGGCGAAGATCCGCCGGCAATTCCCCAAGGTCGAGATCCTGATCCATCTCGATCCCGAAGGGCATGTCGATACCGACAACCCGCTGATCGAAGCGGACGTCACCCCCCATTGGTTCGGGAAGCGCCTATGAGAATCCCCTTCGTCCAGATCGATGCGTTCGCCGCCAGCTCGTTCGAGGGCAATCCGGCGGCGGTGATGCCGCTCGCCGCCTGGCTCGACGATGCGACGCTGCAGGCGATCGCGGCTGAGAATAATCTTGCCGAAACTGCCTTCATCGTCTCCGCTGAGACCGACGGGAGCACATTCGAGCTGCGCTGGTTCACCCCGACGACCGAAGTGGTGCTGTGCGGCCATGCGACGCTGGCGAGCGGGCATTTCGTGCTGTCGAGCGACCCGTCGATCGACACCGTACGGTTCAGCACCCGCAAGGCGGGCATGCTCGAGGTGACGCGCGCCGGTGATGGTTATGAGCTCGCGCTGCCGGCATGGCCGGCGGCACCGGCACCGTTGCCCGCGATCCTGGCCGGACTGGGGCTGGACGGCGCGGTCGAAACGCTGTGGCGCGATGGCGGCTATGCGCTGATCGTGCTTGAGGACGAGGCGCAGATCCGCGCGCTGGCGCCCGATTTCCGCCGGCTCGCGGCCGAGGGCGACGTGCTGACGATCGTGACAGCGCCGGGCGTGGAGACCGACATCGTCAGCCGCGTGTTCGCGCCGGGCGCCGGCATCGACGAGGACCCGGTGACGGGATCGGCGCACGCCGTGTCCGTGCCGTATTGGGCGAAGCGGCTGGGCCGCGATAGCTTCACCGCTTTCCAGGCGAGCGCGCGTGGCGGGCGGCTGACCTGCCGGCTGGACGGCGAGCGGGTGCTGCTCGGCGGCACCTGCGTGACGGTGATCGAAGGGACCTTCTTCCTCTGATCGGCGCCGCGGACGTGGCGCGGTTGCGCCTGACTGCACTGGACGACAGAAGCATCATTCGATTTCGGAGAGCCGACCCATGCGCCTGATCGATCGCGCCGAAGTGCGCGAACGCCTGACCTACGCGATGTGCATCCCGATCGTGCGCGAGGCGATGATCGCGTTTTCGACCGGCGAGACGCGCCAGTTGCTGCGATCGATCATCCCGCTGGCCGAGGGGCGGCTGTTCGGGATCATGCCCGGTGCGCTCGCCGCCGACGGACCGTTCGGGGCCAAGCTGATCAGCGTGTTCGCCGGCAATGCCGCGCTGGGCCGGCAGTCGCACCAGGGGGTTGTGGTGATCTTCGATCCGGAGACGGGTGAGCCTGTGTGCATCGCCCATGCCGGCGAAGTGACCGCGATCCGGACCGCCGCGGCAAGCGCCGTGGCGACCGATGCGCTGGCTCGCCCCGAGGCGCACCGGCTCGCGATACTCGGCACTGGCGAGCAAGCCGCCACGCATATCCGCGCGATCGCGACGGTGCGCCAGCTCGATTCGGTGCGCATATGGGGGCGATCGGCGAGTCGCGCGGCCGCACTCGCCCAGCGCATGCGCGACGAACTGGCGATCGACATCGCCGCGACCGAGGATGCGCGGGCGGCGGTGGCCGAGGCCGACATCGTGTGCACGGTTTCGGGTTCGGCCGAGCCCATCCTGCACGGCGCCTGGGTGCGGCCGGGCACGCATCTCAACCTGGTCGGGTCGAGCTATGCCGGGCCGGTCGAGGTCGACAACGACCTGGTCGCGCGATCGCGCTTCATCGCCGACAGCCGCGCGGGCGTGCTGGCCCAGGGGGCCGAGTTCCTCAACGCCAAGGCAGCCGGACTGATCGGCGACGAGCATCTCGTGGGCGAGATCGGCGACGTACTGGCCGGCCGAGTCGCGGGGCGCACCTCAGCGGAGGAGATCACGGTCTATAAATCGCTCGGGCATATCGCGCAGGACCTGGCCAGCGTCTGGGCGCTTTACCGCTCTACCGGGTGATCGCCGCGCGTCAGTTGCCTCCCGCGAGACCATGCGCCCAATCGAACGCGTGCAGCGCCTGAGTCGGCGTGCCCAGCACCGCGGCGCGGGCCTGGACGCTGGCGCGCAGGAACGGCGTGTTCATTGCCAGGAAACGGCGTGGGGTCATGCCGAGGAACCGGTTGGCGTCGCGCAGGAAGTGCGAGACGTCGCAATAGCTGGGATCGATCAGCAGGCCGTCATAACCCTGCCCCTGCGCGATCATCCGCATGAACGATCGCAGGAAGCGCGCCCGCATCAACAGCAGCTTGGGCGAGAGGCCGAAATAGCGCACTGCGATCCGCCGCAGCGTATGGCCGGACAGGTTCATCCGGTCACTGATGGTGGCGATGTCGACCGGCCCGTCGATCGCCAGCAGCGCGATCAGCGCCCGGATCGCCGGCTCGTCGCGGTGCGGCACCCGCAGCATCGGCCGCAACAGCTCGTCAAGCAGCGGCTTGACCAGATGCTCGCCATCGGTTTGCGAAAGCAGCTCAACCAGGCGATCGGCAAAGCCGCCGCCCCATGCCTGACCCAGCGGCACGATCCGGTTGTGCACCGCGCCGGCGGAATCGCGCGTCAGTCGCGCCCAGCCAAGCGCGCTGATCCCGAAGCCGATCATCAGCCCGCCATGCGTGGTCGCCCGGAGCGCGTGGCTGGTCGGGCCGAACAGGCTGGCTTGCGGCAGCGGATTGAACACGCGCCGGCCGATCCTGACCTCAATCGGATCCGCCGCGAAGGCGACCCGGATATTCGCGGTGGCCGGCAAGAACCAGTCGACCTGCCCGGCCGGCGCGACATTCCGCAGCCCATAGACGTGATAGCCGGTGATGAAATCGCGAATGTCGTCCGCCGGCTGATCGTACCGGATCGTCATGCCGGGCGGCATGGCGAACACGGCATCCGGAATCCCGGGTTTTTCAGTGCCACCCCTGATGGCGTCCAGATCGAATTTGGGCACGGTCGCGTCCGTCCTTCCTGCCGGATGGACGCGACAGATCGACCGCACTCCCCCTTTTGTTACGAATATTATAGGGTTACGGATCGTCGCTGCAAAGACCAATTCGTGCCCGCGACGCAGCGTCGCGCGTAACAATGCTGCGGCGGCCGGATCGGGCCGGTCGTGCGACCCGCGTCCCCGAAGCAGGGCTCCGGGAACGCGGCGTGCCGATCAATGCGCGGCGGCGCGGCTCACCGTGCGCATGTCGTTGAACAGGGCCGCGCGACTCGGCCTGAGGTTGGACAGTTCGAGCGGGCCGGGCTCGCCCCAGGCACCTTCGGGACGGATCGTCACCATCGGTCCGCTGCCGATGCCGATCGGGTCTTCGAACGCTTCGCCGTCCAGCTCCATCTCGCGATAATCGACGTCGGCGAATTTAAACGGCGCGCGGTCAGTCAGTTCGCGGAAACCGAACATCGCCCAGAACGGCACCAGATCGAGCCGGGCATGACCGTAGAAGCGGCGGAAGCCCTTTTGCCGCGCCAGCGCCAGCGCTTCGCGCACCAGCTTGAACGCGAGCCGGCTGCGGCGATATTCCCGGCGCACGGCGAGCCGTTCGACCTTCACGAAATCGCCGAAATAGCGCATCCGGATGCAGCCGGCGGGATCGCCGTCGATGAAGCCGATCAGGTGAGTCGCGCAGAAATCATTGCCGTCGAACTCCTCCGAATAGAGGCAGAACTGCTCGCTGATATAGGTCGCCGACCGCACCGCGAAGATCATCGCCATGTCTTCGAACGAGCGGACCGGGCGCACGTCTATCTTCGGCGGGGCCGGCGGGCAGGCCGCGATCTCCTTGCGCACCGGCGCCATCTCGCCTTCGGGCAGCACGACCAGCAACCAATCAGGCGCGCCGGGATAGATCCGCGCCGCCGGCTCGAACCCCATGCCGGTGTGGATCCGCACCGAGTGATCGGTCGCGGCACGCGAGAATAAAGGGCAGCCATCCGGCGTCAGCGACGAGAAGATCTGCGCCATCGCCGGCAGCGACCGTGCCAGCGTGCCCGGCGTCCACGCCATCCAGATATAGATGGCGGTCGGGACCTCGTTTTCGGCGACGATCCATTCGGGCTGTGGATTGGTCCCGTCGAGGCGGCCGTCGAGCAGCAATTCCGCCCCTTCCGCCGACAGCGGCAGATAGGCCAGCATCGCCGCTTCGTTGCCCGCCCCCAGGCCTTCGATCATCCGGACGACCCCGGGATTGCGCACGCGCATCCGCTGGACGGCTTCGAACGACGCAACCGGGAAGAGGCGTGACGCCGCCGCCAGGACTGACCCGATCTCCGCATCCGTCGCGATGCGCGAAACGGGTGCGGCCTTGGCCCGGGCCAATGTGCGCTCCACCTTTTCGGAGAAGCGCAGGCGGCCAAAGCTATCGCGATTTCGTATGTATGGCTCCGCTCGCATTTTCCTGCTCCCACTGTTAAGGCAATCGTGGACAGGAGTGTAATGGCGAGCAAGCGACCGGCCGCGATCCAAAATCCAGATCATGGTGTTCCCCGCTGGAACGCCAGCCACGTCCGCACGCTCGTTCGCGACCTGGACTGGGACGATCTGCGCGCCCTCCTGCTGGTTACAGAGCATAACAGCTTTCGCGCGGCGGCCGACAGCTCGCGCCTGTCGCTGAACACGCTACGCCGGCGGATCGAACGACTCGAGGACCGGATCGGCACCAAATTGCTGGGCCGCTCGCGCAGCGGCGTCGTGCCCACCGATATCGGGCTGATGCTGGCGCGCGCCGCGCGTGAGATGGCTGGCGCAGCCTTGTCGGCCGAAGCGGACGGCGACGGCGAGGCCAACGTCCTGATCAACCCCGGCGAGCTGACGATCGGCTGCACCGAGGGGCTGGGCAGCCTGTGGCTGACGCCGCGGCTCAACGATCTATCACCGGCGCTGTCGAACCTGACCGTGTCGCTTCAGCTGGATTATGATTCGGCGCGCGACCGCAGCGACCATGTCGATGTCGGCGTCGCCTTCAGCGAGCCGCATCACCGCGACGTGGTGCGCGCCAAGCTCGCCACGGTCCACTACATGCTGTTCGCGTCCGAGGCCTATATCCGCAAGCACGGCGCGATGACGGCGCTCGACCAGTTCCGCAACCACAAGTTCATCGAGCAGAGCGGCCCCGGTTATAATTCGAGCCTGGTCAAGTTCCTGGTCGGATCGGACTGGCCCGACGGGTTCATGCCGATCCGCTCCAATTCCGCCTTGTCGGTCTACTGGGCAGTGGTCAACGGCGCCGGCATCGCCGCGCTGCCGACCTATGCGCGGGCGGTATCGAAGCACCTCATCCCGCTCGACGTGCCGCTGCCGCTGCGATTCGACCTGTGGTATTATTTCCATGCCGAGGCGCGGCATTCGCCGGCGGTGCGCGCGACTGTCGACTGGCTCAAGGCGGCGTTCGATCCGGCGCTCTATCCGTGGTTCGCCGATCATTTCGTCCATCCACGCGATTTCGAGAAGAACCGGACCGGCAAGGTCGTCCGGCTGTTCGAAGGGCTGCTCGACCCGCAGAAATAGCTCAGGGCCGCCGCGCCCAGGCGCAGCGGCCCGCGACATAGGTCCTGGCGATCGCGCGGTCGTCCCCCAATATCTGCAGCGCGAACAGCCGCTCGGCGAGGCTCGCGCCAGCTGTGCGGCGCGCAAGCAGCGGCGTGGCGGCACAATCGAGCACCACGAAATCGGCCTCCTGCCCGGGCTGCAGCCCGCCGATCCGATCGCCCAGCCCGAGCGCACGGGCGCCGCCCGCCGTCGCGAGATGCAGCGCGCGGAACGGATCGAGGCTCTGCCCGCGCAGCTGGCCGACCTTGTACGCTTCGCCAAGGGTCGCAAGCAGCGAGAAGCTGGTGCCGGCGCCAACATCGGTGCCCATCCCGGTCTTCACGCCATGCGCATCCGCGCGGGTGAGATCGAACAGGCCTGACCCGAGGAACAGGTTGCTGGTCGGGCAGAAGGCAATGCTCGCCCCGGCCGCGCCCATCCGCACCAGGGCGCGATCGTCGAGATGCACGCAATGGGCGAAGACCGAACGCGGGCCGACCAGGCCGAACCTGTCGTAGACGTCGAGATAGTCGCGCGCGGTGGGAAAGCGGGCGGCGACGGCAGCAATCTCGCCGGTGTTCTCGGCGAGATGGGTGTGCATCAGCACGTCCGGATGCGCCGCGACCAGCGCGCCCGCACCGGCAAGCTGCGCGTCGGAAGAGGTCAGCGCGAAGCGCGGCGTGACCGCATAGCCGAGCCGCCCGCGCCCGCGCCACCGGGCGATCAGCGCTTCGCTCTCGGCCCGGCCGCTTTCGGGCGAATCATGCAGCGACGCGGGGCCGAGATCCATCAGCACCTTGCCCGAGACGATTCGCATGTCGCGGGCAAGCGCCGCCTCGAACAGCGCGTCGACCGAGGCGGCATGGACAGTCGCAAAGACCAATGCGCTGGTGGTGCCGTTGCGCAGCAGCTCGTCCAGGAAGAAGCCGGCGACCTCATCGGCATGAGCGCGGTCCGCGAACGCAGCCTCGGCCGGGAAGATATGGCGTTCGAGCCATTCGAGCAGCTGCGCCCCGTGTGCGGCGATGCGATCGGTCTGCGGATAATGGATATGCGTGTCGACGAAGCCCGGGACGATGAGGCCGGCGGGAAAATGCTCGACCGGCACATCGGCGAAGCGCGGCGCGAGATCGGCATGGGCGCCGAACGCCACGACCAGGCCGTCCTCGACAACCAGCAACCCATCCTCGTGGTGACGGATCGTGCCGCCCTGCGCCGGATCGTCGGGCACGCTGAGCAGGTTGGCGCGGAACGCGGTGCGAGTCATTCCGGCCGCAGCCCGAGCGACAGGATCTGGGCAAGCACGGCGATCGCGATCACCGCCGGTTCCTTACCCGCGATGGCGGGCAGGCCGATCGGGCAGACGAGGCGCGCTGACTCCACGCCATCGGCAGCGAGTCGCGAGAGGAAGCGGGCGCGCTTGGTGGCCGAGCCGATCAGCCCGACATAGCGTGCCTGACCGGACAGCGCGGCGGCGGTGAGGCGGTAATCGAAGGCGTGATCATGCGTGACGATCAGGATCGCGGCGTCGGACGGTGCCGTGCGCGCGCATTCGATCATCGCGCCTTCCTCGGCCAGCATGACGCCGGGATAGTCGGCCATGGCTGTGCGGCTGTCGAACCAGGCGACCCGCAAGGGAAGGCCCGGCGCGCGATCGGCGATGGCGCGGCCGACATGCCCCGCGCCAAGAAGGATGACCGGAGAGCCGATGGTTTCCACCGGTTCGACGAACTCGATTCCCGCTTCGGGGAGCGGCCCGCGCGCCACGAGGCTGTCCCGCCGAAGCGGCGCCGGATCATTCCGGTCGATGCCGCGCCGCCCGGCGTCGTGGATCGGACTCCGCTGGATCGCGGCGTCTCCCAGCCTGGCCACGACCTCGTCGCCCTGGCCGAGCGCGTCGAGCCAGTCCCCTGCATCCGGACTCAGCCGCTCCACCAGCAGCCGCACCCGGCCGCCGCAACATTGCCCAAGCAGCGGCCCAAGCGGATAATCCTGCACGCGCCAGCTGCCCGGCGGCAGGGCAAGGATTGCCCGCGCCTGTTCGGTCACGCGATATTCGAGCGTCCCGCCGCCGATCGTGCCGTGCAGGGTTTCCCGCGTCACGACCATGCGCGCGCCGGCGCCGCGCGGGGCCGAGCCTTCGGTGGCGAGGATCGTCACCAGCGCGGCGGGACCCTGGGCCAGCGCAATGCGCGCCGCTTCCGGCCAGTCAGCCATGAAGCGCCTTCAATCCGGCGATGGCAGCGAGGATGCGTTCGGGTGTCGCGGGCGCATCGAGATCGGGCAGGCCACGCCCCGGCGCCGTGGCGGCGACCGCCTGAGTCAGTGCCGAGAAGACCGAGATCGCCAGCATAAAGGGCGGTTCGCCGACCGCCTTGGAGCGGTGAATGGTGGGCTCCGTATTGCGGCCGCGATCCCACAGCCGGATATCCATGTGCCGCGGCCGATCGCCGGCAGTCGGGATCTTGTAGGTCGACGGGGCGTGGGTGAGCAGCCGGCCGCGCGCGTCGTACACCAGCTCCTCGGTGGTCAGCCACCCCATGCCCTGGACGAAGCCGCCCTCGACCTGGCCGAGATCGATCGCCGGATTGAGCGACCGCCCGACATCGTGGAGGATATCGACCGCCAACACCTTGTGCTCGCCGGTCAGCGTATCGATCACCACTTCCGACAAGGCGGCGCCATAAGCGAAATAGAGGAAGGGCCGGCCGCGATGAGTCTTGCGGTCATAGGCGATGTGCGGCGTGGCGTAGAAGCCGGTCGCGGAAAGCGAGACCCGGCCGAGATGCGCGAGCCGGCAGAGCGTGTCGAACGGCGTTACCTCGCCGCCCGCGACGACGCCGTCGCGGGTAAAGCGGACGGCCTCGGGGGTGCCCCCGAACTTGCTCGCGGCGAACTCGGCGAGCCGCGTGCGGATCGTCTCCGCCGCATTGAATGCCGCCATGCCGTTGAGATCGGCGCCCGACGATGCGGCGGTTGCCGACGTATTCGGCACCTTGTCCGTGCGCGTCGCGACGATGCGTACCCGCTCGACCGGCACGGCGAAGACGTCGGCGACGACCTGCGCCACCTTGATCATCAGCCCCTGCCCCATCTCGGTGCCGCCATGGTTCAGGTGAATCGAGCCATCGGCATAGACCAGCACGAGGGCGCCGGCCTGGTTGAGATGCGTAGTGGTAAAGCTGATGCCGAACTTCACCGGGGTGAGCGCCAGGCCCTTTTTCAGCACCTTGTGACCGGCGTTGAACGCCTCGACCGCGGCACGCCGCGCGGCATAGTCAGTGCGCGCCGCCAGCTCGGCGATCAGCTCGGGCGCGACATTGTCGGTGACCGTCATGTGATAGGGCGTGATGTCCCGGCCCGGCGCGTAGAGATTGGCGCGCCGCACGGCGAGCGGATCGAGCCCGCGCGCCACGGCGACCGCGTCCATCACGCGTTCGATCGCCATCATGCCCTGCGGTCCGCCGAATCCGCGAAACGCCGTGTTGGAAACTGTGTGCGTTTTCAGGCGGTGGCTGACGATCTCGACCGCAGGCAGCCAGTAGCAATTGTCCGCGTGGAACATCGCCCGATCGTTGATCGCGGGCGAGAGATCGGCGGTGGCGCCGCAGCGCGACGCGAGCGCGATGCGGATACCCTCGATCCGCCCCTGATCGTCGAAACCGACATCGTACGCGACCTCGAACTCATGCCGCTTGCCGGTCAGGACCATGTCATCGTCGCGATCGAGGCGGATCTTGGCCGGCCGCCCGGTCTTCGCCGCGACGAGCGCGCAGGCAACGGCGCAGGCGGCCGCCTGAGTCTCCTTGCCGCCGAACGCGCCGCCCATCCGGCGGACCTCGACCGTGACATCGGCATGGCTGAGGCCAAGCACCTTGGCGGCGAGGTGCTGCACTTCGCTCGGATGCTGAGTCGAGGACAGGATATGCACCTGACCGCCCTCGCCCGGCGTCGCCAGCGCGGCCTGGCCTTCGAGGTAGAAATGTTCCTGCCCGCCCATCTCCAGCCGGCCCGACAGGCGATGCGGCGCGGCGGCGAGCGCGGCATCGGCGTCGCCGCGGGCCATGCGCTGGGTGTCTTCGATCACTGATCCGGCAGCGCGAGCCTGAGCGATGGTGACGAGCGCCGGAAGCGGCGCGGTCTCCACCTTGCCGAGGCGGGCGGCCCGACGGGCGGCCGCGACGCCGGTGGCGGCAACCACGAACAGCGGCTGGCCGGGATAGAGGATCTCGTCTTCGGCGAAGAGCGGATCGTCACCGGCGACCGGGCTGACATCATTGAGGCCGGGGATGTCGGCGGCGGTCAGCACCGCGACCACGCCGGGCGCAGCGCGGACGGCAGCGAGATCCAGCGAGAGGAGTTTCGCATGACCGTCCGTCGCCAGGCCGAAGGCGAGGTGGAGCAGGCCCGGCGACTCCGGCACGTCGTCGACATAATGGGCGCGGCCGGCGACATGCGCCTCGGCACTGTCATGGCGCAGCGGCTGGTGGACTGCACCGGCGGGGCGATCGACGTCAGCCATCGAGCAAGACGCCGGTTGGCTCGCCTGACTGCTCGGCCCAGAGGCGGCGCAGCAGATTGGCCGCGACGATCGCGCGATAGGCGCTCGACCCGCGCGCATCGGTGAGCGGCGTGTAATCGTCCGCCAGTGCGGCGGCCGCGGCTTCGATGGTCGCTTCGGACCAGTCCTGCCCGATGAGCGCGGCTTCGCACCCGGTAGCCCGCGCCGGCGTGCCCGCCATGCCGCCAAAGGCGATGCGGGCAGCGGTCACCCTGCCCTGTTCGGCCGTGATGGCGAAGGCGCCGCAGACCGCCGATATGTCGCTGTCGAAGCGCTTCGACAGCTTCACGATGCGGACGATGGTGGTGGCGCCGGGACGCGGCACATGGACGCTTTCGACGAACTCGCCGGGTGCGCGATCCTGCACGCCGTAGCGGATGAAAAAGTCTTCGAGCGGGATGACGCGCCGGGCGTCGCCGCGCCGGAGCGTGAGCGTCGCGGCGAGCGCGATCAGCGCGGGCGGCATGTCCCCGATCGGCGACCCATTGGCGATATTGCCGCCGATCGTGCCGGCATTGCGGACCTGAAGCCCGCCGATGCGGCGAACCAGCTCGCCGAGATCTGGATGCAGCCGGGCCAGCGCCGCCCTCGCCTCGGTGTATCGGACACCGGCGCCGATGGTGAGGCCGGCTTCATCCTCGGCGACGGTCCTGAGATCGGCGATGTCGCCGATGAAGATGACGGTGCCGAGATCGCGGTGCTGCTTGGTGACCCACAGGCCGACATCGGTGCCGCCGGCGACGATGCGGGCGTCCGGGTGGGTAATCAGCAGCGCGGCGAGCTCGTCGGCAGTGCGGGGGGCGAACCAGTCGCTCCCGGTCCCGTCCCGCGCGATGCCGCGCAGCCGTGTAACGACCGCTGAATCGTCCGCTTCGCCGGGCGGCACTGCCTCACCCGCATCGAGGATCGGGCCATAGCCGGTGCAGCGGCAGAGATTGCCGGCGATCACATCGGCGACCGGCTCGTCCCTCGTCCCGGCCGAACCGATGCTGCGGCCGTAGAGCGACATCACGAAGCCCGGCGTGCAGAAGCCGCATTGCGAGCCGTGGCGCTCGACCAGCGCACGCTGGACCGGATGGAGCGCGCCGTCGGGCGACAGGCTCTCGACCGTGCGCAGCGCCTTGCCGTCGAGCATGGGCACGAACAGGATGCAGCTGTTGACCGCCCGCCATTTGATGGTCTCGCCATCAAGCTCCCCGAGCAGCACGGTGCAGGCGCCGCAATCGCCCTCGGCACAGCCTTCCTTGGTGCCGGTGCGGCGCAGGCGGTAGCGCAGCAGATCGAGCACGCTGGCGGTGGCCTGGGCGTTGTCGATCGTGACGATCTCGTCGTCGAGAAGGAAGCAGACGTTATTCATAGCGACGATCTTCCCTTCTCCCCCTTTGGGAGAAGGTGGCGCGAAGCGCCGGATGAGGGGGAGTGAGGTTCGGAACACTAACCAGTGTCCCCCTCACCCTTCCCACTGCCTTCGGCAGCGGGCCCCTTCCCTCTCCCACAAGGGGAGAGGGAGTTTGGGATGATGGGCGCGGGCTGATCATCTCAACTGCCACGGTAGGTCGAATAGCTGAAAGGCGAGACCAGCAGCGGCACATGGTAATGACCGCCCGCATCCGCCACGCCGAAATCGATCGTCACCAGATCGAGGAACGGCGGCTCCGGCAGCGTGACACCAGCGGCGCGGAAATATTCAGCCACCGCGAATTCCAGCCGGTAGCGGCCCACAGCGATCTGCACTTCGTCCAGCAGCGCCGGACAGCGGCCATCGGCATTGGTGGTGCCCGAGAAGATCAGCCGGTCCCCAGCGAACAGCCGGATGCTCACCCCGGCAGCCGGGCGGCCATGCGCGGTATCGAGGACGTGAGTGGTGAGGCCAGTCATTCAGCTGCCTCCTGCGCAGGCCATTGGGCGGTGAACTCGACCTCCTCATAGGCGTGATAGGCAGCCAGGATCGCGGGCGCGTCGTCCCGGAACAACTGGTCGGCGACGCCGGCCGCGAGGCGGGGCAGCGCATGCTTCAGCCCCGACAGCGCGGCGGCCGAGAGCCCGTGGCTGATCAGCGCGGCATAGTTGAATGCGAACAGGCCGTGGACCGCGGGCGCATCTTCGGGCCGGCGCGGCAGGAATTCGAAACCCGGGCCGAGATAGGGATGCGCGTCGAGCACCGGGTTGGCGATCGCGGCGGGCGGTGTGTAGCGATCGGCCCAGCGCGCAATGCCGGGCGCGACCATCGCCAGTTCCGGCCGCAACGCGCAATCCGTGACGAGGCCGGTGGAGAGCACCAGGAAATCATAGTCGAACGTGCCCTGCGGGGTGGTGACCCGCACCGCATCGCCCGCCGCCGCGACATCGAGCCACGGGCTGCCGGTGTGGAGCGCAAAGCCGGGGAAGGAAGCGGCATGATCGAACATGTCGGTCGTCGGCGGCTGGTTGCGGCCGAAAAAGCTGGCCATCACCTCATATTTCGCCGCATCGCCGAGCGCCGGGAAGCGCGGGATGAAGCCGTTCGCTTCCATGAAGCGGATCACGTTGATGCGCGGAAGCGCCGGCCCGCGGATATGAACGTGCGCGGCGGCAACGCCGGCCTCGAGCGCGGTCGCGGCATTGTCGAACGCCGACGCGCCGCCGCCGAGGATTGCGACGCGCTTGCCGGCCAGCGCTGCGTAATCGATCGGCTCGGACGTGTGCGCGTAACGGTCGCGCGGCAGCTTTTCGGCGATGAAGCGCGGGACATGCCATTGCCCGCCACCCTGAATGCCGGTCGCCAGCACCACTTTCCGGGCGAGCAGGGCCGATCCGTCGTGCAGGTGCAGGCGGTGGACGCCGCCCGGCTGCGGCTCGATCAGGTCGAGCCGCGTGTCGTTGCGCACCGGCAGGCCAAGCACGGTACGATACCAGCGCAGATAGGCCATCCAGTCACGGCGCGGGATCTTGCCGATCGCGGCCCAGCTTTCCGGCCCGTGCTGCGCTTCCCACCAGGCCCGGAAAGTGAGGCTGGGAATGCCGAGATCGATGCCGGTCAGTTCCTTCGGCGTGCGCAGGGTGCGCATCCGCGCATAGGTATCCCATGGTCCTTCGAAGCCGGTCGGGTTCTCGTCGAGGATTAGTATATTGGCGATTCGCTCGCGCTGGAGCGCAAAGGCCGCGGCGAGGCCGCTTTGCCCACCCCCCACGATCACCACGTCGATGACGCCTTCACGGGGATGCAGCCAGTCCGGCGCGCCGTGGTTCAGCGTGGCGAGATCATGAGCGACCCGCGCTTCATGCTCGGCGAGGCTCATGCCAGGTCCCTCAACCGCAACCGGACGATCTCGCCGATCTCGGCGATGGCGGTGGCGATCTCGGTCTCGCGGTCGTTGCCCAGCCGCTGCTCCATCGCGGCGAGGATGCCGGCCTTGTCGGTCAGGCGCACGCAGATGATGAACGGGAAACCGAAGCGCTCGCCATAGGCGGTGTTGAGCGCATGGAAGCGATCGAACTCTTCGGGCGTGAGGCGATCCAGCCCGGCCGACGCCTGTTCCGCCGCGGATTCCGCCGTCAGCGTGCGATCGATCGCGGCCTTGCCAGCCAGCTCCGGATGCGCGCGGATCAGCTTGAGCTGCTCCTCCGGCGTCGCCTCGTGCACCACGGCCATCAGCCCGGCATGGACGTCGCCAAGCGGCAGACGCGCCGCGGCGCGCATCACCACCCAGGGACTATGCTCGAACAGCGCGCCATAATGGCGGATGAAGGCATCGGGATCGGCATCGAGGCTCATGAGCCGGATCCTTCGATCGAGACATGCGCCGACACCACTTTCCATCCGTCCGGGAATTTCACCCAGGTCTGGCTCTGCCGGCCGCGCAGATCGCTGCCCTCGCGGAAGAATTCGGCATTGGCGGTGGCGACGCTGTCGCCATAGCTGGTGATTGCGACCCGGCCGAGCCGCCGTTGCGGCGAGCCCCCGCGGCCTCGGCGAAAGGCGCGGATCTCGTCTGCGCCGTAGAGCACCTCGCCGACACCGTAGCGCACCGTGGTTGGCGCATCGGCGAACAGCCGGTCGAGCGCGGGCACGTCGTCCGCCATCAGCGCGCGTTCGTAATCGTGAAACGCCGCACTGACCTCTGCCAGGACCTGGGGATCGTCGATCGTCACGCCGGATAAAGCTCCAGCCAGTGCCGGGCGATGTCGCTACGGCGCGCGATCCACGCATCGCCGCTTTCCAGCACATGATCGAGGAACTGCGCCACAGCGATGGCGCGGCCCGGCCGCCCGGCGATGCGCCCGTGCAGGCCAACCGACATCATCCGCCCGCCCTCGGTTCGCAGCTGCTCGAACGTGTCGACCAGGTAGCGGAAGAACTGCACGCCCTCCGTAAAGCCGTTCAGCGCGACCATCTTCATGTCGTTGGCGTCGAGCGAATAGGGCACGATCAGCTGTTTGCCATGGCGCAGATCATAATAAGGCAGATCGTCGGCATAGCTGTCCGCATCGTAGAGGAAGCCGCCTTCCTCCGCGACGAGCCGCGCGGTGTTGGGCGAGGTGCGGCCCTGGTACCAGCCGAGCGGGCGGGAGCCGGTCAGGCGCGTGTGGAGATCGATCGCCCGGGCGATATGCTCGCGCTCGACATCTTCCGGGACAGGCTGATAGTCGATCCAGCGATAGCCGTGGCTGGCGATCTCCCATTCGGCTTTGAGCATCGCCTCGACCGCCGCCGGGTTGAGCTCCATCGCCGTGGCGACGCCGAACACGGTGATCGGGATGCGACGCTCGGCGAACAGCCGGTGCAGGCGCCAGAAGCCGGCGCGGCTGCCATATTCGTACAGGCTCTCCATCGCCATCGCGCGCGCGGGATGGCTGGTCGCGCCGACCATTTCCGAGAGGAACGCCTCCGAGCCCTTGTCGCCGTTGAGGATATTGTTCTCGGCGCCCTCCTCGTAATTGAGGACGATCTGGACGGCGACGCGCGCATTATTGGGCCAGCGCGGGTTGGGCGGCGTGGCGCCATAGCCGACGAGGTCCCTCACTCTCATCGCCATTCCCCAAGCGCCGCGTCCACCCCAGCCCCCGGCGGCGTCGCGAAGCCTTCCGCCCGCAGCACGGCTTCCAGCGCGCCAAGCGTGAGCGCCACCTTATGCTTCATCGCATTATAACCCATCGCCCCGATCCGCCAGATCCGGCCCTGCAGCGGCCCGAACGCCGCGCCGATCTCGATCTCGAAATCCTCGCGCATGCGGCGGCGCACGGCCTCGCCGTCGACGCCGTCGGGGATCAGGATGCCGGTGACGTTGGTCATGCGGAACGCGTCATCGCCGAACACCGTCAGCCCCATCGCCCGCGCGCCCGCCACGACCGAGCGCCCGGCCGCCGCGTGCCGCGCGAACCGGGCCTCCAGCCCTTCGCCCAGCGCGACCCGCGCACATTCGCGGGCGCCGTAGAGCATGGTGGTCGCCTCGGTATGATGGTTGAGGCGCTTCTCGCTCCAATAATCCATCACCATGGCGAGATCGAAATAATTGGAGCCGATCCGCACGCCCGAGCCATTGGCGATATCGTCGCGGACGATGCCCTTTTCGACATGTCGACGCGCCGCGATATGCTCGGCGGCACGGTCCGAAATGGTGATCGGGGCCGAGCCCGAGGGCCCGCCGAGGCATTTCTGCAGGCCGCCGGTGACCACATCGACGCCCCACAGATCTGCCTCGATCGCCATGCCGCCGATCGTCGCGGTCGCATCGACATAGGACAGCGCACCGGCCGCGCGGCACAAAGCGCCGAGGCCGGCGAGCGGCTGCGCCATCGTGGTCGAGGTGTCGCCGTGCACGGCTGCCACGACTTTGGGCCCGGTACGCTCGATCGCGGCGGCAATGGCGTCGACGGGCACGACCTCGCCCCATGGCGCATCGACCGTCTCGATCCGGCCGCCGATCCGCTCGACGATCTCCCGCAGCAGCAGCCCGAAGCGGCCGAAATTGACGATCAACACTGTGTCGCCCGGCGCGACCAGGCTGACCAGCGCGGCCTCGATCGCGGCGCGCGCGGTGCCGTCGATCAGGAAGGTCCAGTGGTTCTGCGTGCCGAAGATCGGCCGGTAGAGCGCCATGACCTGGTTCATGTACGCCGTCATCTCGGGATCGAACTGGCCGAGCAGATCAGCCGACATCGCCCGCAGCACGCGCGGATGCGCGTTGACCGGGCCCGGGCCCATCAACAGCCGCTGCGGCGGATCGATCTCTCCGAACAAATCGGGCGTCAAACCGTCTCTCCTACATACCAGGCTTCGAGCCGATCAATGAAGCCGAGCATCACTCGCCGCGCGACCTCAACGTCCGCCGGCCGCACATGTTCGGCGGGGTTGTGGCTGATGCCGCCGGCGCAGCGGATGAACAGCATAGCGGTCGGGCAGAGCGATGCCATCACCATCGCATCATGTCCGGCGCCGCTGGCCAGGCGGCATTCCCGCTGCTCCTCGGCGATCATCGCGGCGGCGAGCAGGTCCATCAGACGCGGGTGGCACGGAACGGCTGGCAGTTCATGGACTTGCCTGGCCGTCACGCCGATGCCGCGGCGCGCGGCGATCGTCCTGATCTCGGCGAGGATCGCCCGCGCCGCGGCGTCACGCATCGCCGGATCAAGCGACCGGATGTCGATCGAGAAATCGACATGGCCGGGGATGACGTTGACCGCACCGGGCGAGACATCGCACCGGCCGACCGTCGCGACCACGCCCGGCAGGTCTTCGCAGACGACACGCTCGACGGCCAGGATCGCCTCGGCCGTTGCTACCAGCGCGTCGCGGCGCAGGTCCATTGAGGTGGTGCCCGCATGGCCCGCCATCCCCTCCATCACGACGCGGTAACGCAATTGCGCCGCGATGCCGGTGACCACCCCGACCGCGAGCCCCTCCGCCTCGAGCGCCGGGCCCTGTTCGATATGCGCCTCGAGATAGGCGAGGACCGAACCGGGCGGGCGGGCGGCCTCGGCGAAGCGATCCGGGGCGTAGCCATTGGCGATCAGCGCCTGTTCGACGGTCGCGCCGTCGCGCCCGACGACCGCGAGACCCGCCGGATCGAAGCTGCCGGCGACGGCGCGGCTGGTCAGCATCGGCGCGGGGAAGCGCGAGCCCTCCTCGTCGCCGAAGGCGATCACCTCGATGGCGAAGGGCAGGCGCCGGCCCGCCGCGTTCAGCGCGGCGACGCATTCGATGCCGAGCATGATGCCGAGCGGCCCGTCATAGCGACCGGCATCGTTGACGCTGTCGAGATGGCTGCCGATCAGCAACGCAGGCGCATCCGGAGTGAGTCCTTCATAGCGGCCAATCAGGTTGGTCGCCGGATCGATCCGAACCGTCATGCCCGCCTCGGCCATCCAGCCGGCGACTGCGCCGTGCGCGGCGGCAAAGGCGGGGCTGAGCCAGGCGCGGAACAGGCCGTGCGGCAGATCGCTGTGCGGCGCGACGCCGAGCGCATCGCAGCGCTCCACCGCGCGCAGGCCGCCAGAGATATGCGTGTTCACCACGCCGCCACCTGGCCGTCGCTGCGCGGATCGGTGGCGCCTTCGAGCACGCCATCGGCGTGGCGTACGATCGCGCCGGCATGGCCCATCGTCGCAGTGAAGGCAGGCAGCAGCTCGACCAGGTGTCCCGCCGCACTGAGCTCCTCGTACAGCTCGGGGGCGAAGCGGTCCTCGATCTTCAGGCTCGTGCTGTCATCGCCCCAGGTCCGCCCGAGCAGCCAGCGCGGGCGCGTGATCGCCTCCTGAAGGCCGATGCCGTAGCGGGCATAGCGGGTGAAAATCGCGGCCTGGGTCTGCGGCTGACCCTCGCCGCCCATCGTGCCATAGGCCATCACCCGGCCATCGTCGAAGCGCGCCAGCGCCGGGTTGAGCGTGTGGAAGGGCTTGCGCCACGGCCGGAGCGCGTTCCAGCCCTGCTCGGCGAGGCGGAAGCTGCTGCCGCGATTCTGCCAGGTGATGCCGGTTTCGGGCAGCACCAGCCCGGAGCCGAATTCGAAATAGGTGCTCTGGATGCAGCTGACCACGCGGCCCTCGGCATCGGCCGCGCCGAACCAGCAGGTGTCGCCCGCCGCGGGCGGCTGCGGCCAGGCGAGCGCGCGTTCGGGATCGATCCGCCGCGCCAGTTCGTCGAGGCCGGCGCCGTCGTCGAGCACTGCCTGCGGATCGATCGTCATATAGGCCGGATCGCCGACATGCCGGTCGCGGAACAGAAAGGCCTGCTTGGTCGCCTCGACCAGGCCGTGAATATGCTCGAACCCCTCGGGCGCGTCGGCCTGCAGACGATCGAACAAGGCGAGGATCAGCAGCGAGGCCATGCCCTGAGTCGGCGGCGCGGTGTTGAACAGGGTCGCGCCGACGATGTCGAGCTGGAGCGGCGCCGGACGCATGGCACGGTGCGCGGCGAGATCGACCGCCGAGACCGGGCTGCCGAGCCGGGCGAGATCGGCGGCAATCGAGCGGGCGAGCGGCCCCTGATAGAAGCCCGCCAGACCGTCGCGGGCGAGCAGGGTGAGCGTCGCGGCGAGCATTGGCTGGCGCAGGATATCCCCTTCCTCCAACGGACGGCCTGCCGGCTCGAAGACCTGCGCCCAGGCGCCGGGTTGGCCGCGCAGCTCGGCACCCTTGGTCGCGGCGATCTCGGCGCCGCCGCGCGTCACCACCACGCCCGCCTCGGCATGCTGGATCGCATCGTGGAACAGGCGCGCGAGCGGCAGCGTGCCACCGCTCGATTCCAGCGCGGCCGCCCAGCCCGAGATCGTGCCGGCCACGGTGTTGGCGGCGAGCGGCCCGCGCCACGGAATCGCATCATGGCCACGATAGAGATCGAGCGTCGCGGTCGCCGCCGCGGCGCCGCAGGCGTCGATCGCATGAGTCCGACCGTCGGGTTCGGCGATGAGCCAGAAGCCATCGCCACCGATCCCGGTCATGTGCGGATAGACCACCGCGAGGCAGGCAGCGATCGCGACGGTCGCCTCGACCGCATTGCCGCCGTCCTGCAGCACGCCAAGCCCGGCCTGCGCGGCGAGATGATGCGGCGCGGTAACCATCCCGCGCAGGCTCCTCACCTCATGCCGCATCGCCGGCTCCGGCGCGCTGTTCCAACCCGATCATCACGCCATCATGAACCCGTCCCGCCGATCACGCCACCGCCAGCCAGGCGAAGCGCACCACGAACAGCACCGCGAGCACCAGCAGCAGCCAATCCGTCCGGGTGATCTTGCCGCGGATCAGCTTGAGCACGGCATAAGCGGTGATACCGAAGGCCAGGCCGTTGGCGATCGAGAAGGTCAGCGGGATCAGCGCGACGGTGAGGAAGGCCGGGATGGCGATCTCGGGATCGTCCCACGCCACCTCCGCCAGCGGCATCATCATCAGCGCACCGACCAGGATCAGCGCCGGCGCGGTCGCGGCGAGCGGCACGAGCTGCGCGAAGGGCGCGACGAACATCGCCGCGAGGAACAACAGCCCGGTGACGACCGCGGTCAGGCCGGTGCGGCCGCCCGCCTCGACCCCGGCCGCGCTCTCGACATAGGAAGTGACCGTGCTGGTGCCGGCAAAGGCGCCGACGATCGTCGCGATCGCATCGGTGAACAGGATGCGGTTGAGCCGCGGGATGCTGCCATCGGGGCGGACCAGCCCGGCGCGCTTGGTCACCGCGACGAGGGTGCCGATATTGTCGAACAGGTCGACGAACAGGAAGACGAACAGGATCTCGATCAGGCCGATGCCGTGCCCGCCTTCGGCCCCGAACACGCCGCCGAGATCGAGCCGGAACGCCGTCTGGGTCAGCGCCTCGAACGAATAGGGCTGAGGCGTGAAGGTGACGAGGCCCATCGCCCAGCCGATCAGGGTCGTCACGACGATGCCGATCAGCACTGCGCCGCGCACCCGCCAGATGCTCAGCGCAGCGACCAGCACGAGGCCGATCAGCGCGAGCGCGGCGCCCGGCGCGTGGAGATCGCCGAGCGCCACGGTGGTCGCCGGGTTGCTGACGACGATGCCGGCATTCTTCAACCCGATGAAACCGATGAACAGGCCGATGCCCCCTGCCACCGCTGCGAGCAGGTGCGGCGGGATGGCAGCCAGGATCAGCTGGCGGATGCCGGCCGCGGTCAGCACCAGGAACGCGACGCCGGAGATCAACACGCAGCCGAGCGCGACCGGCCAGGGCACACCCATGCCTTGCACCACGGTGAAGCTGAAATAGGCGTTGAGCCCCATGCCCGGCGCGAGCGCTAGTGGGACATTGGCGAAACAGCCCATCAGGATGCTGGCGACGCCGGCGGCAAAACAGGTCGCCGCTGCCACTGCGGCGACCGGCATGCCGGCCTGGCCGAGGATCGCCGGATTGACGACGATGATATAGGCCATGGTCAGGAAAGTGGTAGCGCCGGCCAGCACCTCCGTCCGCGCAGTCGTGCCGCGGCCGGCAAAATCGAACCAGCTCGCCAGCCTTCCCTGATTTCCCTGCACGTCCTCGGTCGTCGACATTGGCGGTCCCCCCGGTTGCCCCGATCCGCCCCTGCCGTCTTCCGGTCGGCGCCGGATCAACCGATGCGAGCATAGCGCCCCTTTCCGCGAACGGAAGAGGGCTCAGCCGGGCTGGCTGAAGCCGATCACGCCCTCGCCCTCGAGCCGCTCGGCGAGCGCGAACAGCGCGCCTTCGCGGCCCGGCGCGCCGACGAGCTGAAGCCCGAGCGGCAGCTGGCCCGGGCGCAGCAGCGGTACCGCGATCACCGGCAGGCCGATGAAGCTGAGCGGCTGGGTGAGCCGGCCGAGATGGGCGCGGGCGGGCACGCGCTCGCCGTCCACGGTGACGAAGGGATCGTCGATGCGGGGCGCGACATCGCTGACGCACGGCGCGATCAGCACGTCATGGCGCTCGAACAGGGCATCCACGGCGGCGCGGAAGGTCGTGCGAAACGCCTGGGCCGCGAGATAATGCGGTGCGGGCACCATGGCGCCGGCGATCAGGCGGTCGCGCGTGGCGGGATCGAAGGCGAGCGGCCGGCGGCGCAATTCGGGCAAATGCCGCGCCCCGCCCTCGGCCGCCGTCATCAGGAAGGCGGCGGAGCGGGCGCGATCGACCTCGGGGAATTCAACCGTCTCGAGCCCGAGCGATGCCAGCGCGGCCGCCAAATCGGGCGACAGGTTGCGATCGAACCAGCCGCCGAGCCGGGCGACCCGGGCCGGCGCCGGCCCGCCAACGCCGCCCAACACTTCCCAGGCGAGCCTGAGATCGGCGATCGAGGTGGCAAACGGGCCGATATCGTCGAAGCTGTCGACGAACGGATAGACGCCCCGCATCGGCAGGCTGCCATGGGCCGGCTTCAGGCCGTAGAGGCCGCAGAGCGCAGCCGGCACGCGGATCGAGCCGTTGGTGTCCGATCCGAGCGTCAGCGGCAGCATGCCGCTCGCCACCGCGGCGGCCGAGCCGCCGGAGGAGCCGCCGGCGAGCCGGTGGCGATCGTGCGGGTTGCGGGTAGTGCCGAAGGCCGCGTTGACGGTCGCGAAGCCATAAGCGAACTCGTCCATGTTGAGCGTCGCGACCAGCACGGCGCCGGCGCCGCGCAGGCGACGGATCGCCTCGGCATCAGCCGTGGCGGGCGGCGCATCGCGCAACATCGCCGCGCCGGCCGTGGTCGGCAGGCCGGCCACGTCGAACAGGTCCTTCACGCCGTACGGCACGCCCGCGAGCGGCCCGGGGTCGCCGCCCGCCGCGACGATCGCATCCACCGTAGCGGCCTCGGCCAAGGCGCGGCCGTCGAGCAGGCGCGTCACCGCGCCAATCGGGCCATCGCGCTCGCGGATACGCGCGATCGCTGCTTCGGCGACCGACACCGCCGAGCGCCGGCCGCTGCGCACCGCTGCGGCAATGGCGATGACGCTCTCAGTCATCGACCTGCCCGACCAGTTCCGCATGCCCGGCGAGGACAGCGAGATTGCTCCGGACGCCCGGAAGGCATTCGGGCGGGATGTCCAGGTCGAGCAGCGCACGGGCCAGCTCGACGATCGCCGCGTCAGTCAATGGAGGTTCCTGCATGGCTCCGTTTAGAGCGAAAAGGCCCCGGCTGCGCAAATGCATTGCGGCCCGCGACCGATCGCGCGAAGGGGCGGCATGCTGAAGCGCTTCCTCGTCATCTTCGAGCCGTTCATCCTGATGCTGATCGGCACCGTCGTCCTCGCCTCGCTGCTGCCGCCGCGCGGCGGCGCCGTGCCGCTGTTCGGGGCGTTCGCCGATATCGCGATCGTGCTGCTGTTCTTCCTGCACGGCGCGAAGCTGTCGCGCGAGGCAGTGATCGCCGGCATGAGCAACTGGAGGCTGCACCTCGCCGTGTTCGCCGCGACCTATGCGCTGTTCCCGCTGCTCGGGCTGGGCGTCGCGGCATTGCCCTTCCTCGCCCCGCCTGTTGCGATGGGCATGTTGTTCCTGACATTGCTGCCCTCGACCGTGCAATCCTCGATCGCCTTCACCGCGATCGCGCGGGGCAATGTCGCGGCGGCGGTTTGCAGCGCTTCGATCTCCAACCTGCTCGGGATCGTGATGACGCCGGCGCTGACCGCGCTGCTGATCCATTCGAGCGGCAGCGCCAGCGTGTCGCTCTCCTCGATCCAGTCGATCGTGTTTCAGCTGCTGCTGCCGTTCGTCGCCGGGCATTTGTTGCGGCCGTGGATCGGCGCCTTCGTCACGCGGCAGAAGAAGCTGCTGACCGTGGTCGATCGCGGATCGATCCTGCTGGTCGTCTATACCGCGTTCGGCGCGGCGGTGGTCGACGGGATCTGGCACCGGCTGTCGGCGAGCGAGATCGGCGTGCTCCTGGCGGTCTGCACGTTGTTGCTGGTGCTGGTGCTGGTGGCGACCTGGGGGGCGGGCAAGCTGATGGGGCTGAGCCGCGAGGATGCGATCGTGCTGGTATTCTGCGGATCGAAGAAAAGCCTCGTTTCCGGCGTGCCGATGGCCGGCGTGCTGTTCGCACCGGCGCAGGTCGGCCTCGTCATCCTGCCGCTGATGCTGTTCCACCAGCTCCAGCTGATCGCCTGCGCGATCATCGCGCGCCGTTATGCGGACGATCCGGTCGCGTAATCTTCAGGCTGAGAAGGAACGCGTCTGTGTCCCACTATCGCCCCAAGGGTTGAATCGACGCCTGTTCGGTCACGCGCGCGGCAGGATGATCCCGTCGATCGCCGCGGCCACACCGTCAGCGTCATTGCCAGCCGTCACGAAATCGGCCTTGTCCCGTACCTCGGCCGGCCCCTGCCCCATCGCGACCGACAGGCCGGCGCGGGCGAACATCGCCAGGTCGTTGCCTTGATCGCCAATCACTGCGGTCTGCGCGAGGGGGGTATCAAGCGCCCCGGCCAGCAAGGCGACGCCGTCACCCTTGTTGGCGGCGAGCGCCGTGACGTCGAGATAATAGGTCTGCGACTGGACCACGGTCGCGCGGTCGCCGAACGCTTCGCCGACGCGCCTGGTCAAATCGCCGAGCAGCGCCGGATCGTCGCTGACGAAGGTGAGCTTGTCGACGCGGTCGTACAAAGCGCTGAAGTCGCGGCTGACGATCGGGGCCTGGTTCGACGAGACTCGTTCCGATGCGACATGGGCGCCCTGATCGGTGCTGGCATACCAGCGATCGTCAGCGAACACCCAGTGATCGACCGCCGCATCCGCAACAAGCGCAAACACGCCGCTCACCACATCCGGATCGACCCGGTGATGGCACAGCACGGTCCCGTCGCGGCGAAACACCGTGCCGCCGTTGAACGCGCCCATCGCATCGTCGATCGCCAGCGCATCGGCGATCGGCATCATGCCGGAGCGCGGCCGCGCGCTGATGATGGTGAAGCCGAGGCCGGCATCGCGCAGCCGGCCGACCGCCGCGATGGTGCCGGGCGTCAGCTGCTTCTTCCGGTCGACCAGCGTGCCATCCACATCCGAGACGAGCAGCCGGATCTGATGCGTCACTGCGGCATCTCGACATGGCCGCCGAAGCCGAAGCGCATTGCCGAGAGCAACTTGTCGCCGAAGGTGTGATCGACACGGCTGCGATACCGCGCGAACAGGGCGGCGGAGAGCACGTTGACCGGCACTGCCTCCTCCATCGCCGCCTCGATCGTCCAATGGCCTTCGCCCGAATCGGCGACCTTTCCGGAGAATTGATCGAGTGCCTGATCCTGCGCCAGCGCCGCGGCCGACAGATCGAGCAGCCAGGAAGAGATCACGCTGCCCCGCCGCCAGACTTCGGCG
Organism: Parasphingomonas zepuensis; assembly: GCF_036663735.1. Lineage (NCBI taxonomy): Bacteria > Pseudomonadati > Pseudomonadota > Alphaproteobacteria > Sphingomonadales > Sphingomonadaceae > Parasphingomonas > Parasphingomonas zepuensis. The sequence continues at coordinate 754,169 of NZ_JAXOJO010000001.1, forward strand.
ATATCGGTCAGGTTGAGATCGAAGCGCTCGTCCTCGGGCAGCTTGTCGGAGGATTTGCCCTTGAGGATATCGAAGCCCTCGGCATAGGCCTGCATCAGGCCATATTCGATGCCGTTATGGACCATCTTCACGAAATGGCCCGCGCCCGCCGGGCCGGCATGGATATAGCCCTTTTCGGCCCGTGCATCCTCGCCCTCATTGGCCATGCGATTGGGCGTGCGCGGGATGGTGCCGAGGCCGGGCGCGAGAGCATCGAGGATCGGATCGAGCAGGTCGACCGCTCCCTTCTCGCCGCCGACCATCATGCAATAGCCGCGTTCGAGCCCCCAGACGCCGCCCGAGGTGCCGACATCGACATAGGCGATGCCCTTTTCCGCGAGCGTCTTCGCGCGGCGGATATCATCCTTGTAGAAGCTGTTGCCGCCGTCGATGACGATGTCACCGGACTTCGCACAGCCTGCGAGGGTCGCGATGGTGTCCTCGGTGGGGGCGCCCGCCGGCAACATCACCCAGAAGATCGCCGGGCTGGCGAGCTTGGCGTGCATATCCTCCAGCGACTCCGCCGCGACAGCACCGTCGGCGACCAGCTCCTCGATCGCCGAGGCGTTGCGGTCGAACACCACCGTCTCATGGCCGGCGCGCATAAGGCGCCGCGCAATGTTGCCGCCCATCCGGCCAAGGCCGATCAGTCCGATACGCATGGCAATCTCCGGATAGGCAGGGGTTTCAGTTGGCGGTTTCGGGATGTTTCGCGGCGATCGCCCCGAGCAGATCGTCGAACGCTTTCGAGAAGGAGGTAACGCCCTCCTCCACCAAAGTGTCCGTGATCTCCCCCAGATCGAGACCGAGCCGTTCGGCCTCGGCCAGCACGTGCCGCGCGCCATCGACATCGGCGGTCAGCGTGGCTGCGGCGGTGCCGCGCTCGCGGAACGCATCGAGGGTCTTGGGCGGCACGGTATTGACCGTGTCCTTGCCGATCAGCGTGTCGAGATAGAGCGTGTCGGGATAGTCCGGGTTCTTGGTGCCGGTCGACGCCCAGAGCAGGCGCTGCGGCATCGCGCCCTTGGCGGCGAGCGCCTGCCAGCGATCCGAGGCGACAAATTCCTCATACCAGGCATAAGCCAGCTTGGCGTTGGCGATGGCGACCTTGCCGCGCACGGCCTTCAGCGCTTCGGCATCGGCATCGCCGTCCTTCACGCGCGCATCGATCTTGTCGTCGATCTTGCTGTCGATGCGGCTGACGAAGAAGCTGGCGACGCTCGCGATCTTGTCGATCGGCTCGCCGCGCGACACGCGATCCTCGAGCCCGTCGACATAGGCCAGCGCGACCGACTTATAGGCATCGAACGAAAAGAGCAGCGTGACGTTGACGTTGATCCCGGCATCGATCGTCGCCGCGATGGCGGGGACGCCGGCGGGGGTGCCCGGAATCTTGATCATCAGGTTCGGCCGGTCGACCGCAGCCCACAATTTCTTCGCCTCGGCGATGGTGCCGTCGGTATCATTGGCGAGATAGGGGGACACTTCGAGGCTGACATAGCCGTCCTTCGCGCCGAGCCGGTCATAGACCGGGCGCAGCGTATCGGCCGCGGCCTGGATGTCCTGGATGGCGAGATGCTCGTAGCGCTGCATCGCTGGTGCGCCGGGATGCGCGCGGTCGAACTCGGCCAGGGCCTCGTCATAAGCGGTGCCATGGCCCATCGCCTTTTCGAAGATCGACGGGTTGGAGGTGACGCCGGTCAGCCCGTCCTCGTCGACGAGCTTCTGCAGCCCGCCCTCGGCGAGGAACTTGCGGTCGACAAAGTCGAGCCAGACGGCCTGGCCCTGTGCGGCGAGATCGTTGAGACGGCCCATGATCAATCCTTTCCGAGCAATTCGCGGGCAACCTTGACGACATTGTCGACGGTGAACCCGAACTTGTCCTGCAGCTTCGCGATCGGGGCTGAGGCACCGAAGGTCGACATGGTTATCGTCCTGCCATCCAGCCCGACATAACGATCCCAGCCGATCTCCCCGCCCATCTCGATCGCGATGCGGGCGGTGACACCCTTGGGCAGGACCGATTCCTTATAGGCCCGATCCTGCAGCTCGTAACGATACCAACTGGGCATCGAGACGACGCGCGAGCGCACGCCCTGTGCCGTCAGCGCCTCATGCGCCGCCACCGCGAGCGAAACCTCGCTGCCGGTGGCGATCAGGATCACTTCGGGATCGGCATCGCCGGCGAGAATATAGCCGCCCTGCATCAGCCCTTCGGCCGAGGCGTATTTCGTCCGGTCGAGCGTCGGCAGCGCCTGGCGCGACAGGATCAGGCTGGTCGGACGATTCTTGTCTTCGAGCGCGGCACGCCACGCCCAGGCCGTCTCGTTGGCGTCGCCGGGGCGAATCGTGTCTAGGCCGGGGATCGCGCGGAGCGTGGCGAGATGCTCGATCGGCTGATGCGTCGGGCCATCCTCGCCCACGCCGATCGAATCATGCGTGAAGACGAAGATCGAGGGCAGCTCCATGATCGCGGCGAGCCGGATCGGCGGGCGCATGTAATCGGCGAACACCATGAAGGTGGAACCGTAAGAGCGCAGGTGCGACAGCGCCATGCCGTTCACCACCGCGCCCATGCCATGCTCGCGCACGCCGAAATGGAAGTTGGAGCCGTCATAGCTGCCCGCCTCGAAGCTGGGCTTGCCCTTGATGTCAGTCTTGGTCGAGGGCGCGAGATCGGCCGAACCGCCGATCAGGAACGGCACGCGGTTGGCGATGGCGTTGAGCACCTTGCCGCCCGCGTCGCGCGAGGCGACGCCCTTCTCATCAGCGTCGAAGGTCGGGATATCGGCATCCCAGCCATCGGGCAGATCGCCCTTCAACAACAGGTCGAGTTCCCCAGCCAGATCGCCATTGGCCTTGCGATAGTCGGCAAACGTCGCTTCCCACGCTTCGCGCAGCGGCCGGCCGCGATCGGCGATCGATTTCTCGAAGGCTTCGGCGACGCCGGCCGGGACGAGGAAGTCGGCATCCTCGGGCCAGCCATAGGCCTTTTTGGTCGCCTTGATGTTGTCGGCGCCGAGCGGCTCGCCATGCGCCTTCTCGCTGCCGGCGCGGGGGCTGCCCCAGCCGATGATCGAATGCACGACAATGAAGGTCGGGCGGTCGTGCGTCGCCTTGAAGCTGGCAAAGGCGTCGGCCAGCGCGCCGCAATCATTGGCGTCGTCGACATGAATGACGTTCCAGCCATAGGCCTGGAAGCGCATGCCGACATCCTCGTCGAAAGCGAGATTCGTGTCGCCCTCGATGCTGATCTGGTTGCTGTCGTAGATCCAGCACAGGTTGGAGAGCTTGAGATGGCCGGCGAGCGAAGCCGCCTCGGCCGAGACGCCCTCCATCATGTCGCCGTCGCCGCACAGCGTATAGACGTCATGATCGAACAGATCGAAGCCGGGCTTGTTGTAGCGCGCGGCGAGCCAGCGCTCGGCGATCGCCATGCCGACGGAGTTGCCGCAGCCGGCACCGAGCGGGCCGGTCGTCGTCTCGACGCCCGTGGTGTGGCGATATTCGGGGTGGCCCGGCGTCTTCGAGCCGAGCTGACGGAAATTCTCGATATCCTCGAGGCTCACCGCGAGCTTGCCGGTCGGCTTGCCGTCGCGATCGACTTCCTTGACGCCGGCGAGGTGCAGCAGCGCGTAGAGCAGCATCGAGGCATGGCCGACCGAGAGCACGAAACGGTCACGGTTGGGCCAGTCGGGCTTGTCGGGATCGGTGCGCAGGAATTGCGACCAGAGCGTGTGGCCGACGGGCGCCAGCGCCATCGGCGTGCCGGGATGGCCCGAATTGGCTTTCTGGACGGCATCCATCGAGAGCGTGCGGATCGTGTCGATCGCCAGGCGCTCCGGCGAACCGTCTTCGTGGAGGCCCTTGACGGGTGCACTGGCCGTTGCGGCGTCTGCCATGGAGAATTCGCTTTCGTACTGTGATGGCCCAACGCCACCGGATGCTGGAAGTTGCTATCTGTCGAGCCGGATCACGCGGCCGCTGTCGCCGATATAGGCGCAATCCACCTCGTCAAGGAAAAGGCCGTGCCCGAGCACGCCGGGAATCGCCGAAATGGCCGCGGCAAGGGCCGAAGGGTCGGGCATGTCAGCGAAAAAACAGTCGATCAGCGCATTGCCCTGATCGGAGCGGGCGTCGCGGATTTCGGTACGCGCGCCGAGCCCCGCCAGCCGATTCGCGACGAAGGCCAGCCCGAACGGCAGCACTTCGACCGGCAGCTTCGCCCGGCCGATCCGGTCGACCCGCTTCGCCGAATCAGCGATGACGATCATGCGGCGCGAGGCAGCAGCGACGATCTTTTCGCGAAGCATGGCGCCACCGGCGCCCTTGATGGCGAAGAACCGGCCGTCGATCTCGTCGGCGCCGTCGATCGTCAGATCGACCGAATCGATCGTCGCGAAATCGAGCAAGGCGATGCCGGCGGCGCGCGCAAGTGCCTCCGAGCGCAGCGAAGTGGCGACCGCGCCGATATCGAGCCCGCCGCGCACCAGCTCGCCCAGCCGCTCGATCGCGAAGGCCGCGGTCGAGCCGGTGCCGAGGCCGACCAGCATGCCGGGGCGCACCTCGGCCACCGCGGCATAAGCCGCGGCGCGTTTGTCGTCGTCGATCATCGCTGCGCCGTCATGAGGGCGGATATAGGGACGATTCGCCCCGGGACAGGCCGAAACCGCCGGACGCCCGCATATTTTCCACTGGCGAGGAACGCGCGCTTCGTCGAAAGGGGGAACCCATGATCGAGAAAATCCTCGCGATACTCGCGACCTTCACCATCGCCGTCATCTCCAAGGGGGGCTATCTCGGCATCGTCCTGCTGATGGCGATCGAATCGGCCTGCATCCCGTTGCCGTCCGAGATCATCATGCCCTTTGCCGGCTATCTCGTCTCGACCGGGGAGTTCAACCTGTATCTCGCGGCGACCGCCGGGGCGATCGGGTGCAATGTCGGATCGATCTTCGCCTATGAAGTGGGCAAGCGCGGCGGCCGGCCGCTGGCCGAGCGCTGGGGCCGCTATGTGCTGATCGGCCCGGGCGAGCTCGACATGGCCGACCGTTTCTTCGATCGCTGGGGCAATCATGCCGTGCTTATCGGGCGGCTGCTGCCGGTGATCCGGTCGTTCATCGCCTTTCCCGCCGGCGTCGCGCGGATGAAGCTGGTGCCGTTCCACATCTACACTTTCATCGGATCCTGGCCCTGGTGCTTCGGCCTGGCCTGGGTCGGCATGGTGCTGGGCGAGAAATGGAACAGCGATCCCCGCGTCAAGACGGCGTTCCATAGTGCCGACGCGCTGATCGGCGTGGTGCTGGTCGCCCTTGTCGGCTTCTATATCTGGCACCGCGTGCGCGGCATGAAGGCGAAGCCGAAGCCATAGTCTTCGTGGCGGAGGCCGAAGTGAAGGGCGCGCCGTGCCGCTGGCGGGCGCCCAATATTCAGGGATTTTTGTCTGGCCACGTCGACCCAAAATTTTCGCGATTTTGCCGATGGGGTGCGTGGTTTTTATTCGATGCAGGGAAGCCTGTTCGTGACCGACGGGAACCTCTTGGCAGAATCGTGATTTTGGCTTTCGCCCGTTAGCGGCGCGTTACTTGGCGAATTATGAGAATGCGTCCGCGAATTCGCGGTTTCATTCGAGATCGTCTTGCGCATGACCGGGGCCCGTGTCGTTGCTTCTCCCCTAGGATAAAGCTGCCGAAGCCCGCAGTGAATCGACCGAAGAGGTCACGCCGCCGGCTTGCGCCATTCCATGATGAGGAACCACGGCGCGCGCCGATAGCGCTCCACGCTCGCCGGATCGCCGCCATAGGGCGAGGGTTCGGCGAAATGCGTCAGGACCAGCCCCTGACCAAGCAGCAGCGCCATGTAGGTGGAGAGCGGGCGGTGCCAGTTCTGGATGTGGATGCCCCGCCAGCCGACCCATTCGGCGCGTTCGTCGAGATAATGATCGATCGCGAAGCGGGCCGTGCCGTCCGGCCCGACCTGCCAGCCATCGACCTGCCCGGCGGTGTTGAAGCTGGTGAGGTTGGCGATCAGCAGCACGCCGCCAGGCCGCAGGACGCGCGCCATCTCGGCGATAGCGCGCGCGATATCGGGAATGTCGATCAGCGACAGATAGCTTACCACCAGATCGATGCTGCCATCGGGCACATCCAGCGCCTCGGCCCGGCCCATACGATAGTCGCCCGCCGGATCGCGCCGCCGCGCCTCGGCGATCAGGGCTTCGGTCGGATCGATGCCGATGGCTTTGACGCCGCGCGCGGCGAGCTGGCGGCAGAAACGGCCCTCGCCGCAGCCGATATCGAGCGCGGTGGCGAAGGGCCGCGCGGCGACGCGATCGAGCATTGGCCGATCGAGCACACAGGCGCGGCCGAAATCGCCCTGCTCGCCCATGTCGGCGATCCAGGCGTCCGCGGATTCAGTCCAGCCGTCCGACATCATGACTTCCCCCATCTTCGCTCGTCGTCAGCCGGTAGCGGCGGCCATCGCCCGGGCAGCCGCCAGGGTGCGCGCGTCGCGATCCGGCGCGCTGCGGGCGACCATCGCCCGGTACCCGGCGATCGCCCCGGCATCTGCGCGTTCCGGCGATCCCGAATCGAACGGCGGCTGCGGATCATATTCGAGGCTGAGCTGGACCAGCTTGGCATGCGCCTCGCCGCGGATTGCGGCGGTCAGGGCCAGGCCGAAATCGATCCCTGCCGTCACCCCGCCGCCCGTCACGCGGTTGCGATCGAACACCACGCGTTCCTTCACCGGCACTGCGCCGAAGGCAGCGAGATGATGGTGCGAGCCCCAGTGCGTCGTCGCGCGATAGCCCCGGAGCAGCCCGGCCGCGCCGAGCAGCAGCGCGCCGGTGCAGACGCTGGTCACCCAGGTGGCGCCGGCCGCCGCCTGCCGGACCCAGGCGAGGGTGGCCGGGTCCTCCATCGCATCCGTCACGCCGAAACCGCCGGGGATGCAGAGAATGTCGGGCTGGACCGCACCGGCGAAGGTCACGCCGGGCAGCAGCGGGAAGCCAGCATCGGTCGGCACCGGCGCCAGATCCCCGGCGACGAGATCGATCGTGGCGTTGCCGAGCCGTGACAACACCTGGGCCGGGCCAGTCAGATCGAGCTGGGTGACGTTGGGGAAGATCAGGAAGGCGACGCGGATCGGCGACAGATCGGGCATGGGGACGCTCCTGTTGTCCAGAGATCTGCCCAGGCGAGCGGCTTCAATCTACCCCGCGCTTCCTTGTGGTGCTCCACGATTCGCCAGTCACGCTGGAGGCAGACGAATATCCCCGGTTTCCGCCCCCGACAAGCTGGCGGGCCCGATCGGCCATCCGCTGCTAATCCCTCGACCCGAATCCCGGATCGTTGCAGAAGGTCGGGCGGATAGCCGGAGAGATCGTCATGCACCGAATTTGCGCCTTGCTCGCGGCGGCGTTCCTTGCGCTGGCATGGCAGGCCCCTGCCGCAGCGAGCGGCGATTACGGCTGTTCGCCGTCGTGGAAGCTGAAGCACCGCGACATGAGCGGCTGCGACGATATGGCCGTGCTGGGCCCGGCGAACGATACGCGCGTGAACCTCAGCCTGTTGTTGCTCGACCGGCGCGGCGGCCGACCGCGCGGCACAACGCCCGCGCTGGCGCCGACGGCGCTGTTCGACTGGCGCAGCTTCAGCGCCCAGGCCTTTCCCGGGCCGGAACAGGCGACGACCATCAGCTATGCCGAAGGCGAAGGATCGCGTTGCCGCAGCAATGACAGCGGGATCGCCGCGTTCGCCGCTGCGGTCAACGGCACCCCCCAGGTGCCGGAGGAGGAACGACAGGCGCTGATCGCAGCGCGGCGCGCCTTCAAGCCAAGTTGCACCGAAGGCAGCGGGGAAGCGCCGATTGCCATGGACGGGCGCATCCGATCGGCCATGGGCAAGGCGTTCGCCGTCTATCTGCGCGGCGCCTCCGCTTTCTATGCCGGCGACTATGATGCCGCGGCAGCGAGCTTTGCGGCGTTGCGCAGCGTGAGCCAGCCCTGGCTGAAAGAAACCGCTTCTTACATGATTGGCCGGATCGAGGTGAATCGCGCGCAGATCGATGCGTTCGATGCCTATGGCTATCCGAAGGGCGCGGCGCAGGCCGACCGAAAGGCGCTCGCCGATGCCGAGGCGGGCCTGCGCGCCTATCTGCGCAGCTATCCGGGCGGTCTTTATGCGGCATCCGCGCGCGGGCTGTTGCGGCGGGTCTATTGGCTCGGCGGAGACACCGACCGGCTGACGAGCGCCTATGTGGAGGCGCTCGGGCAGGCCGGGGGCAATGTCGGCGATCTCGCCGACGAGATCGACAACAAGCTGTTGCCGGGCCTGATCGCGGCAAAACCGAACGATCCGATCCTGCTCGCGGTGCTGGATCTCCAGCGCATGCGCGAGGGAGCGGTCTCCCCGATCACCCGGGCCGAGATCGAGGCGCAGCGGCCGCATTTCTCGGGCGACGCTGCCTTGTTCGACTATCTGCTCGCCGCTTATGCCTGGTTCGTCGAGGACAAGCCGGATGCGGTGCTGAAATTGATCCCCGATGCGGCGCGGCAGAAGAATTTCAGCTATCTCCAGTTCAGCCGCCAGATGCTGCGCGGGGCAGCCCTTGATGCGCTCGGGGACCGCAACGCCCGCGGATTCTGGCTGGAGATGATTTCAGGCACTACCCAGCCTTTCCAGCGGCCGGCGGCCGAGCTTGCCCTTGCCCTGCATGATGAGCGAAACGGCAAACTGGACGGGCTGTTCGACGCAGCTTCTCCGGTGCGCACCCCTGCGATCCGGGAGATATTGCTGACCAAGGTGGCGGGGCCGGCGCTGCTGCGGCGGCAGGCGAAGGACAGCGCCGCACCGCGGCACGAGCGCGACGTCGCGCTGTTCGTGCTGCTCTACAAGGATCTGACCCGGGGCGCCTATCGCGACTTTGTCGCGGACGAGGCGCTGGTGCCGGCTGGTGGCAGCACGGACGGCAGCATCTCTGATCTGGTGGGGGGCGAACAGCCGCCCATCGGCATCTTCAGCCAGAACAAGAGCGTGGGCGGCTATGACTGCCCGGCGCTGAAGGCGGTGGCTCGTCAGCTTGCCGCGGAGCCCCGCAACGCCGGGGCTCAGCTGTGCCTCGCCGATTTCATGCGGGTGACCGGCTTCGACAATTATGCCCTGGACGAGCCAACTCCCGCGGACGAACTGGGCGGGACCGCATCGCGGTTTCCAGGCCCGCCCGTCTTTTCCAGGCTCGATCTCTACCGGGCGATCATCGCTGACGCCAAGGCACCGGCGCCCGACAAGGCCTATGCGCTGTACCGGGCGATCAATTGCTATGCGACATCGGGCAACAACAGCTGCGGCAGCGCCGGCGTCCCGATCGCGCAGCGCAAGGCGTGGTTCCAGCGGCTGAAGAAGGATTATCCCGCGTCGCGCTGGGCGCAGGAGCTGCGCTATTACTGGTAAGCCATGATCCGGCTCGCCGCCGCGCTGTTGCTGACGCTGGCCGCGCCCGGCCCGGCACAGCGCGTCGATGCCGCGCATTATGACGCGTTCTGGCTATGGGCCGGGGTCAAACCCCAGCCGGTGCTGGCTGGCGCGCGTACCGTCTATCTTCTCCAAGGCCAGGTTTCGGCCAATCCGGTGCGGCTGATCGCGCAACGGCCCGCGGTGCCGCGGGTGCGGGGGCCGGACGTCTGGATGGTCGTACGGGTGGAGACGCTGCGCTGGCCCGAGCTGGTCCATGCCCAGGTGATCACTCAGCTGACCCGGTGGCGTGCCGCGGGGAACCGGGTGGTTGGGCTGCAAATCGATTTCGATGCCCGCACGCGGCACCTGGAGGACTATGCCGGGTTCCTGAAGGATTTACGCCGCCGGCTGCCGCGCGACTGCCGGTTGGGCATCACCGGCCTGCTCGACTGGAGCAGCAATGGCGATCCGCAGGGGCTGGACGCGCTGGCCGGTGCGGTCGACGAAGTGGTGCTGCAGATCTACCAGGGGCGCCGCGTCATTCCCGGCTATGCCGGCTATCTCGAACGGCTTGGCCGGTTGAAGATTCCGTTCCGGATAGGGCTGCTACAAGGCGGTGAATGGCAGGCACCCGAGGGTCTCGAGGCGAACCCGCATTTCCGCGGTTATGTGGTGTTCCTGCAGAACCCGGTGCGGCGTTAGACAAGCCGGATAGCGACGCCGGTTACGCGGCAGCCGATCGGCTGCCCAGCGGCACTGCAGCCGGCTGGCCGAGCTGGCGGATCAGCCACCACAGCAACGGCGCTGCGACGACGAGCCACGGGATGAGGCCGAGGCCCGCCGACCAGCCCCAATAATCCCCCGCGATCGTCCGGATCTCGCCGCGCAGGAACATCGGCATGATCGGATTGACCAGCGGAAAGCGGAAACCCTGCGGCGCGGCGATCTCGGCCGCCGCGATGGCGAGGTTGATGATCATGCCCGAGGCGATCAGTCCGGCGATCCAGCCGCGCCCGGACGCACGCCAGCCCTGCCACAGCGGCGCCAGCCCCAGAGCGAGAAAGCCGATCGCCGGCACTGAATGGCGCGGGCCCGTGGCATAGCCACCGTCCCAATAGACATAGGCCGAATTGTAGAGGAGCACGCCGATCGCGATTGCAGTGCAGAGCCAGCCGAGATCGCGCGTGGCCGGGTTCCGGATCAGCCGGGCCAGCCCGAACGGCGCGAGCATCAGCACCGGGGCGACCCAGACCAGGCCGCGTTCAGTGCCGAAGACGATCTGCGCCAGCACCTCGATCTTGGGATAGGTGAGGCCGAAGAAACCCTGCTTCATGCCGTTGAAGCCGACCACGCCTTCATAGCCCACCTTGAACGGCGTGCCGAAGGCGATCTGGTTATACACCAGCAGCGGCACCAGCGCGACGAGCCCCGCCGCCGCCGCGAGCCCGAACAGGCGCGCGCGAACCGGCCAGGCGACCGCGCGCGTCCGCCAGATCGTCCAGAGGACGATGGGCAGCCCGGGAATGACCACGGAGAATTCTACGACCAGCGCCCAGCCGAGCGCCGCCCCCGCCAGCAACGGATAGCGCCATTGGCCGATCGCATCGCCCGAGGTGCCCCGCCAGATCGCCCAGGTAGCGATCAGCATCAGCGCGCCGACCGGCGCATGGCCGAACAAGGTGGTCGACCAGCCCCAGACCGGCGTCGCCAGGGCATAAGCGAGCGCCGTGACGAACCCGGCGCTGGCGCTGCCGGTGATGCCGGTCGCGAGATCGAGCAACAGCACCGTGGCGAGCGCCGTGAGCACCGCGACCGTCATCGCCACCGCGATCCGCTGGCGCAGGCGCATATAATCCCACAGGCCGGGATCGCCCATCGTCTTGGCGAGAGGCGCGGCGGTGGTGCCGGTGAGCGTGTCGGCGATCCACACCGCCGGCATCGCCATCACCGTCATGCCGGGCGCCTTGTCGAGATAGGTGTGCTTGCCGAATTCCGCCTTGTCGATCGTCAGCTTGCCGAATTCGTCAATCGTCGCATCGCCCTGCTCGACCAAAGAGACCGCCGCGAACAGCCGGGTCGAGTTGTTGGGATTATATTCCGACGAGCCGAACCAGATGATCGAGAACCAGACGAGCACGAACAACCCGAAGGCAAGCTTGCGCGGCCCGCGGACGGGGAACTGGCCGGTCGGCATATCGATCATGATTTCAGCCAAACAGCCATGCGCCGAGCATCCGCCCGAACGGGAAAGTGAAGAAGCCGGCGACGAGCAAGGCGCCCGTCACCATGCCGCGCACCTGGGTGCGGTGGCGCGCGACGCGGTGATTCCGCGCATTCCACCAGATCAGCGGCGCGACGACGATCACATAGGCCGAGATGAGATGGATAATGCTGAGCCCGCCCTGGCGACTTTCGCGCACGCCGAAGGACAGGATCGCCGTCAGCAGCATCGCCGCCACCCAGATTTTGCCGAGCAGCCGATGCGGCCGATCGCCGCGCGGGCGGAGCAGCATCACCGGCGTGAGAGCAAGCGCTGGCAGGATGGTGGCGAGATGCGCCCAGACCAGTGGCGGGACGGCGCCCCAGTGCGGATAACCCCGCGCCAGCGCGACGAGCACCGCCGCCAGCAGCACGATCGCGGCTACTGCCAGGAATTTCTCATATCCATCAGCCGCGAGCGGTTTCGCCCGCGTTCCGGCCTGCACCGTCGCCATCGTATGTCCCGCTCCCCGAGGAGACTGCCTCCTAACCGAAGCGCCCGCCCCCGGTCAAAGCGTCAGGGAAGCGAATCCTCGAGGCTCTGCTGAGCGGCCTTTTTCTGCTGGTTCTCGCGCTTCGGCTGTCGCGCCTGCTGAAGGAAGCAGCCGCTCTGGCCGCCGGCGCCCACGGTGGAACAACTGCCCACGCCGCCGGCAACGGTGGGGTCGTCGACCAGGCCCTGTGCCCGGACCGCCCAGCTCTGGTTTTCGGGCGTGATCTGCAGTTCGCGCACGTCCTTGGGGATGCGGAACTGCTCACTGGGGGTGCCGCGCACGCACACCACGACTTCGGCGCCGTCGGCATTGGTCGGGCAGCGTTCGTTGCCGAACAAGGTCAGCACACCGTTCACCGGCGCGCTGCGCGACACCTCGGCCGGCCCTTCGGGCGCCGCCGGGCGCGCGCCCGGCAGCATCGGGCCAGCGACCTGCGCGCCGGCCGGGCTGAGCGCGGCCAGCGCCAGCGCCCCTGCCATGATCCTGAGCATCGTCATTCTCCCGTTCAAATCCGCTTGGCCGTCGCGATGGCCGCCTTGCAGCCGAGGCGGATCAGGCCGCTCAGCAGGGGATAGCCAAAGGCGCGCTCGGCGCCGGAGGCGAGCGCGGTGTCGCGATGCTCGACCTCTTCAGCCTGAAAATCCGCGATTGCGGCCGATAGTTCCGGGTCGCTCTGCGCCAGGGTGGCGAGCTGCTCCGAATAATGTTTGTCGATCTCTGTCTCGACTGCGGCGGTGCAGGCCATCGCCGCCTCCGGTCCGATCGCCGCCGTCACCGCGCCGAGCGCGAAACCGGCGACGTTCCAGATGGGCTGGAGCAGAGTCGGCCGCACGCCGCGCCGCGCCATCATCGCATCGAAAAAGGCGCGGTGGCGCTCCTCCTGCCCGGCCATGCCGGCGATCTTCCGCGCGGCCGGCGTCCGATCGCCCATCACGGCGAGCTGGCCGGCATAGATGCGCGTGGCGCCATATTCGCCGGCCTGATCGACCCGGATCATCGATTCGGTCGCGCGTTTCGCGTCGCCGGGGCGCCAGCCGCTCACCGGGCGAACGCCGAAACCCGCCGCCGACGGCGCATCAGCCACAAGATGGCGATGCCGCCGGCAAGCGAGAAGATCGCGTTGAATCCGGCGAGCGAGATACCGAACAGCGACCATTGCGGGACGTCGCAGCGCACCACGGGGGCGGCCATGATCCGCTTCAGCATGTCCTCGACCGATCCGCCGCTGCCCTGCATCGTCGTGGCGCAGGCTGTAATCCCGTCCCACCAATGATATTCGACGCCGGCGTGGAACACGCCGATCCCGCCGCTCACCAGAATCGCAAGCGCCGCCGCGGCGACCAGCGCGCGCTTGCTGGCGGTGCCGGGCGCGACAAAGGCCATCGCAGCAAGCGCGATCGCGGCATAATGCGGCCAGCGCTGCCAGTGGCACATCTCGCACGGGAACAGCCCGCCGATGAATTGCGAGCCGAGCGCGCCGGACATCAGCGCCAGCGGCAGCAGCAGCGCGAGCCAGCGCGCGGCGACGAAACGATCGCGGATCATGCCGCGGGCCGGGGGCAATGGCGGGGGAATAGGCTCATTTGCGGGCCACCGCCGCGACCTGGGGCTGCGGCACGGCGCCGAGCCGGCCGAGCGTCTTCAGCGCGTAATCGAGCTGGAAATCCTCGATTCCCTTCGCCTTGAGCTGATCGGGCGTGGCGGCGAAGCGCGGATCGGTCTTGGTATCTTCCTCGAGCACCGAATTGTCGGCCTTCACTTCGTTGATCAGGTGACGGCGCAGATCGGCCTCGCGGAACACCGGGCGCGATTTGTAGTCGGGATCAGAAATCTGCGGCACCTTGATGTCCGGCTCGATCCCGCCTTCCTGCACCGAGCGGCCCGACGGCGTGTAATAGCGCGAGGTGGTCAGGCGCAGCGCGGTGGCGTTGCCCAGATCGAGCACGGTCTGCACTGATCCCTTGCCGAACGAGCGTTCGCCCATGACCAGCGCGCGGTGATGATCCTGCAGCGCGCCGGCGACGATTTCCGAGGCTGACGCGGTACCGGCATTGGTCAGCACGATCACCGGCAGGCCGCGGGCATAATCGCCGTTGCGGGCATAGAAACGCTGGATATCGTTCTTCTCGCGGCCGCGTTCGGAGACGATCTCGCCATAATTCAGGAAATTGTCGGCGACGCTGACGGCTTCGTCGCGCAGGCCGCCGCCATTGTCGCGCAGATCTACGATATAGCCGAGCGGCGGACGGCCGAGCGACTTCTCGATGCCCAGGATCGCCGCCTTGGTCGCTTCGCCGGTATTTTCCGAGAAGGTGTTGATGTTGATGATGCCGATGCCGTTCTTCACTTCCCACTTGACCGGCTTCTGCACGATCTTCTCGCGCACCATCGACAGCTCGATCGGCTTGTCGCGGCCGGGCCGGATCAGGGTCAGCTGGATCTTGCTGCCAGGCGGGCCGCGCATCTCGGTGATCGCCTCGTCGAGCGTCTCGCCGTAGATCAGTTTGCCGTTGATGTGGGTGATATAGTCGCCCGACTTGACCCCGGCGCGCCAGCCCGGCGTGTCCTCCTGCGGCGAGATCACCTTGACCGCGCCGTCCTCCATCGTGACCGTCAAGCCGAGCCCGCCATAGCTGCCCGAGGTCTGGATTCGCAGATTGTCGTAATCGAGCCCGGTCTCATAGGCGCTGTGCGGATCGAGTGCCGCGAGCATGCCCGAGATCGCACCCTTGATCAGCGTCTTGTCGTCGACCTTGTCGACATATTCGACCTTCACGCGATTGAAGACGTCCATGAACTGGTCGATCTCGCGGTACGTGCCGCTGTCGACTGCAGCCATGGCGCTGGTGCCGATGGGAATGATCGCGAGGACCGCAGCAATCGCAGTGGCCTGAAGAAGGGCGCGTGACATAAGTTACTACCTAGGAAACCGGTTTGGGGCATCGTAGCGGTATTTGGCCCCCGATCAAATGCCCTGGATCAAAGCGCAACGCGGCTGAACGGGAGGTGACTTCCGATTTCCAGCCGGAACGGGCGGGCACGATCAGCCGAGCAGCGCCGTCATGTCGATCGCGCGATCCCGGCGGCGCAGCTCGACCGTGACTCGGGGATCGTCGCCCGTGCCCGCGCGGCCGACTGGCGCGCCCTGCGCCACCGTCTGCCCGACCCGGGCGGAAAGCGCTCCGAGCCCCGTTATGAGCGAGGTCCAGCCGCCGCCATGATCGACGATCACGATCATGCCATAAGCGCGGAACGGGCCGGCATAGGCGATCCGGCCGGCGGCGGGCGCGACCACCGCCGCCCCCGACGCGGTGACGATGGTCAGCCCGCGCGAGCGCACCCCGGCATCGGACAGTTCGCCGAGCCCGGTCACCACCCGCCCCGTCACGGGAAGCCGGTAGGGCGGCGTGCCGCCCGCCCAGGATAATGTCTCGATCGGCGACGCCACCTCGCCGGGCCGTAGCGGACGGGGTACCGGGCCCGGCAGCGATTCGAGCGCCTCGCGCGTCGCCGCCTGGTTGCCGAGCTGGTCCATCAGGTCGACGATGTCGCGGGCGGTTTCGCCCAGCGCGATCGCGCGATCCGATTCGAACAGCGCATCGCGGCCGAGCGCACGCGCCTGCAGCCGGTGCGCCGCGGCGAGCCGGGTCAGTGCCAGGCGCTGCTGATCGAGCCGGCTGCGGCTTTCCGCAAGCGACCGGGCGGCACCGGCGGCGCTGGCCTGGAGCTGGCGGGTACGGGCAAGATCGCCCCGGATATCGGCGGTGCGCGCACGGACCACCGGCAGCGTGCTGGCCAGCACCGCGCGGACATGGACCATGTCGCTGACCGAACCCGGCTGGACGATGCCGACCAGCGCCGGCCGCCGGGCAAGCGATTGCAGCGCTGCGACCAGCCGCGTGACCGGCCCCTGCCGCGCCGCGAGATGCGCGCGCTGTGCCGCAAGCTGCCGGTCGACCAGGGCGATCCGCGCCTGCCCGGCGGCGATATCGGCCTCGGCCTGCTGGATCCGGGCCGCCACCGCGGCCTCGAGCGCGCGCGCCTGCGCCGCCTGGTCGGTCGCGCGCGCGGCCGCCCGTTCGAGCCGGGCCGAACGCGCGGCGGCAGCGGCCGACTGCGCCATGGCCTCGTTCAGCCGCTGGCGTTGCGCGGCGGCCGGATTGGGGGGGCGGGGAACCGGGGTCGCAGCCATCGCGGCACCGGCCAGGATAACGGCAGCGGCAAGCGATGCTGTCCCGATCAAGCGCATGCGCTCAACCTTCACGGTGATAGGGATGGTTGGCAAGGATGCTCGTCGCGCGCCACAATTGCTCGGCGAGCATCGCGCGGGCGAGCAGATGCGGCCAGGTCGCGCGGCCGAACGACAGCAGCAGATCGGCACTGGCGCGTTGTCCGTCGTCGAAGCCGTCGGCCGCGCCGATCAGGAAACGCGTCTCGCGCACACCGCCGTCACGCCATTTCTCTAGCCGGTCGGCAAAAGCGCGCGAACCGAGCATCTCCCCGGTTTCGTCGAGCATGACGATCCGCGTGCCGGGATCGACCGCCGGTATCTTGCCGCCGGTATCGGGCAGTTCGGTCAGCTTCACCGGCCAGGCGAGGCGCTTCACATAGCGATCGACCAACTCGGCCTCGGGCCCACGCCCGATCCGGCCGCGCGCGACGATATGGAGCAGCAACGCGGCTTACGCGTCAGGCGTGGGGGCCGCCGGGGTGGGAGGCGCATCGCCGAAAGCCCACATCCGCTCGAGATTGTAGAAGCTGCGCACTTCCGGGCGGAACAGGTGGACGATCACGTCGCCCGCATCGATCAACACCCAGTCGGCGGTCGGCAGCCCCTCGATCCGGGTCGACCGGCCAAGCTCGCCCTTGATCTTCTCGGCGAGCTTCGAGGCCATCGAGGCCACCTGGCGCGTCGAACGGCCGCTCGCGATCACCATGTGATCGGCGATGCTGCTCTTGCCCGCGAGCGGGATCGAGATGGTGTCGACGGCCTGATCGTCGTCGAGCGACGCCAGGACGAGCTTGTGCAGCGCCTCCACCTCATCGGGTTCGGACGCACGATACGCAGGGGAAGATGAGGCCAAGACGATTCCTATGTTGAGGGTGGGAGTGGCTCTGGCGGCGCAAAACGGCGCTGCCAGGCGGGATCGGCCATACGAAGCCGGGTCGCAGAGGTAGGGTCGGGGCGGAATCGCAACAGCACGAGTGCCGGCATTCTCCACTTCGTCCAGCTCTTGGCCTGGTCCACGGGCCGCATGAAGCGCCGCAACCAACCCATCGCGGGGGCCGCGTGGGCAGCACCGTCATAGCCCGGACGCGCGACAACCGCAATCGGAACCTCGCGCGCTATGCCGCGCCAATCTTTCCACCGGTCGAACTGGGCGAGATTGTCCGCGCCCATCAGCCAGATGAAGCGGTTTTTGGGGTAGCGCCGGACGAGCGCGCGGACGGTATCGATGGTGTAGCGCGTGCCGAGCTGCAGCTCGATCGCGCTCGGGCGGATCGGCGCGTGCCGCGCCATCGCCCTGGCCGAGGCGAGGCGGACGGCGAGCGGCGCCATGTCGCTTGCCTTCTCCTTGAGCGGATTGCCGGGCGAGACCAGCCACCACACTTCATCGAGCCCGAGCGCGCCGATCGCGGCAAGGCTGATCGCGCGGTGGCCACCATGCGCCGGATTGAACGAGCCGCCAAGGATGCCGATGCGGGTCATTCGGCCAGCCAGTCGGCCGCGCCGTGGCGGACGCGACGGATTTCGATCTCGTTCCCGCGCACCGTGTAGAGCAGTAGGAAGGGCGTGTGCCGCACCGTCCATTTACGTACGCCGGCCTTTGCAATGACGCGGCCGATCTTGGGATTCGCCAGCAGGGGCGCCGCAGCGCCCTCAATCTGGTCGACGTTCGATTCGGCGAGCGCAGGATCGATCCCGTCATAATAGGTGGCGATGGCAAAGACATCGTCGCGGGCCGGCCGCGACCAGATGACACGCATTAGGCTGCGCGCTGCCTGCTAAGCTTCCATTGCCTGACCTCGGCGACCATTTCGTCGTGCGTCAGATAGTCGCCGCGGTCGATCGCATCCTCCCCTTCCTTCAGAAAGGCGAATTGCTCATGCTCTTCGCGGACGAAGCGTTCGATCGCCTTACCCACGAGCCAGGCGCGCGTGCGTTCCTGCATGGCGGCCAGCTCGTCCAGCGAGGCAAGCGTGTCCTGATCGATGCGAGCGGTGATGACGGCGCTTTTGGTCATGTATCGAATGTATACATCCGAATACGCGGAATCAACTTTTCCGTGATTGTCGACAACGCGTCGCCCGATAATCGCAAATCAGCGGAAGCGCGCCTCAGGGCCGCGTCTGCCCCGTGCCGCGCACGATCCACTTATAGGTCGTCAGCCCCTCGAGCGCGACGGGGCCGCGGGCGTGCAGGCGGCCGGTGGCGATGCCGATCTCGGCGCCGAGCCCGAATTCGCCGCCGTCGGCGAATTGAGTCGAGGCGTTCCACAGCACGATCGCGCTGTCGACACCGGCAAGGAAGCGGTCGGCCACGGCCTCGTCATCCGCCACGATCGCATCGGTATGGTGCGATCCGTGCGCCGCGATGTGCGCCATGGCCCCGTCCACGCCGTCGACGATCGCGACCGAAGCGATCGCCTCGAGATATTCGGTGTCCCAATCGGCCGCATCGGCAGCGCCGACCCCCGGCACCAGCGCGCGGATCGCGGCATCGCCGCGCACCTCGCAGCCCGACTCGGCCAGCGCCGTCACCAGTTCGGCAGTGTGGGGCCAGGCGCGGTCGACCAGCAACGTCTCCATCGCGCCGCACACCCCGGTGCGCCGCATCTTGGCATTGATCGTAATCGCCTGCGCCATCGCCGGATCGGCCGAGCCATCGACATAGACATGATTGATCCCGTCGAGATGCGCGAGCACCGGCACGCGCGCCTCTGCCTGGACCCGCGCCACCAGGCTCTTGCCGCCGCGCGGCACGACCAGATCGATCGCGCCCTCCGCCCGGAGCATCGCGCCGACCGCCGCGCGATCGGTGATCGGCACGAGTTGCGCCGCGTCGCCCGGCACGCCGGCGCTCTCCAGGCCGGCGACCAGCGCCGCATGAATCGCGCGGTTGCTGCCGATCGCCTCGGTGCCGCCGCGCAGGATCACGGCATTGCCCGATTTGATGCAGAGCGCCGCGGCGTCGGCCGTCACATTGGGGCGGCTTTCATAGATGATCCCGATCACGCCGATCGGCACGCGGATGCGCCGCAGCACCATGCCATTGGGCCGGCGACTCTCGTCGATCAGTTGGCCCACCGGATCGCGCAGATCGGCCACCGCAGCCACGCCGGCCGCCATGGCCTCGATCCGCCCGGCATCGAGCCGGAGCCGATCGAGCATCGCGTTCGACAGGCCGGCCGCCTCGGCACGAGCCATGTCCTCGGCATTGGCGGCAGCGATTGCCGGCGCAGCGGCGCTAATCGCCTTGGCGGCCGCCTCGAGCGCGCGGCATTTCGCCGCGCTCGACAGGGCGCCCAGCACGCGCGCGCCGGCACGGGCCCGGCGGCCCATATCGGCGATCAGCGCCGCGGAATCGATATCGGCATCGGCCATGGCCGCGTCGCTACCACGACGAACGCGGCCCGCGCAAAGCCCTATCGCCTTTTCGCCGCGCAAGATGATATTCACAGGCGATGAGCGGGGGAATCGAAGCAGCCGGCGATATCGCCACGGGAGCCCTGATCGGGCGCGCGGTAGAACCACACACGGGGGCGGCCCATGCCGGCGGGGCGCAACACGGCCTGTGCCTCAATTGCGGCACCGCCCTTATCGGCGATTATTGCCACGCGTGCGGCCAGGCGGAACATGTCCACCGGTCGCTTGCCTCTATCGGGCACGATCTGCTCCACGGCGTGTTGCATTTCGAGGGCAAGATATGGCGCACCCTGCCGATGCTGGCCTTCCATCCGGGTGCGCTGACACGGCGCTATGTCGCGGGCGAGCGGGCGCGCTTCGTCTCGCCGCTGGCGCTGTTCCTGTTCTCCGTCTTTCTTATGTTCGCGTCGATCCACACGTTCGACGGCGATCTGGAGACGCCGGACATCAGGCCGGCGCAACGCCAGGAGCAGCTTGCCGAGATCGACGCGCAGCTCGCCACGGCGCGGATCGAGCTGAAGGCGGCGGAGGCGGCCCCTGGCCCTGTCGGCGCACCCGACGGACGGCTGCTTGGCGCTCAAGCGGTGGTCAAGTCGCTGACCGCAGCCCGCGCGACCTTGCTTGCCGGCGGGGACATCGTATCCAACGGGTTCGAGACGAAGATCGGCTGGCCCGCGCTCGAAAAGGGCCTCAACAAGGCCAAGCACAATCCCGGCCTGGCGCTCTACAAGCTGCAGACCAGCGCCTATAAATATTCCTGGGGGCTGATCCCCATTTCGGTGCCGTTCGTGGCCTTGCTGTTCCTGTGGCGGCGGCGCTTCAAGCTGTACGATCACGCGATCTTCGTCACCTACTCGCTGGCGTTCATGATGCTGCTGGTGGTGGCGCTCAGCTGGGGCAGCTGGCTCGGCCTGTCGAGCGACGTGATCGCGCCCGTCGCGATGATCGCCCCGCCGGTGCACATGTTCGCGCAGCTGCGCGGCGCCTATTCGCTGCGCAAGCGATCGGCGCTGTGGCGGACCATCGCGCTGATGGTCTTCGCGTTCCTGGCGCTCGTCGCCTTCTCGATGCTGCTGCTAGTGCTCGGCTTGATGAAATGAGCGCCGGGCTCAGCGGCAGGGATAGCGTTTGTCCATGAAGCTGAAAAAGGCCGTC
Organism: Parasphingomonas zepuensis; assembly: GCF_036663735.1. NCBI lineage: Bacteria > Pseudomonadati > Pseudomonadota > Alphaproteobacteria > Sphingomonadales > Sphingomonadaceae > Parasphingomonas > Parasphingomonas zepuensis. The sequence continues at coordinate 775,218 of NZ_JAXOJO010000001.1, forward strand.
CGCAGACTCGTCCCGCGTTGCGCCCGGGGGATCTTCTGGAAAGCGGCGATCAGCGTGGCCGAATCGATCTTCGCCTGGCCCTTGGGCGGCGGACAGGAACGTGGCTTGCCGCCCGTCGCCCGCGCCGAATCGATCACCGCGCGATAGGCCTCGGCCGCCGTTCTGATCTCGTCGCGGAGCTGGCCGAGCTCGGGCGCCGGCGCTGCCGGCCCTTTGTCGCGGAGCGCGGCGGCCCTGGCGAGGAACTCCTCGACCGTCATCGCCTGCGCCGCCACGGGCAGGATCAGCAGCGCCAGAGCGCCCAGTGCCAGTGATCGCCGCATCCCGTCCCTCCCGTGATCCTGCTCGGTTGGGCGCCGGCCGGGTGAACCGAAAATGAACTGAATCGCCGCATCGGCCAAACGGCCGCTTCACCGCTGCGAGCCGTGCGGTTATGCGGTTGAAATACCGGCGGGGAAGCAGACGCAATGATCATCGGAATCGATCTCGGCACCACCAACAGTGCCGCGGCGGTGTGGCAGGACGGCGCGGCGACGCTGATTCCCAATCGCCTGGGCCAGACGTTGACGCCCTCCGCGGTCAGCATCGACGACAATGGCAATGTGCTGGTCGGCGTCGCCGCGCGCGACCGGCAGGCGAGCCATCCCAAATCCACCGCCACCGCCTTCAAACGCTATATGGGGACGAGGCGCACCACCCGGCTCGGCGGGCGCGACTACAGCGCGGAGGAACTCTCGGCGCTGGTCCTGCGCAGCCTGAAGGAAGATGCCGAGGCGTATCTGGGCGAGCCGGTCGCCGAGGCAGTGATCACGGTGCCCGCCTATTTCAACGACCAGCAGCGCAAGGCGACTCACCGCGCCGGCGAGATCGCCGGCCTGCGCGTCGAGCGGCTGATCAACGAACCGACCGCCGCCGCGCTTGCCTACGGCATCCAGAATCTGGACCGTGAGGCGCGCTTCTTCGTGTTCGACCTGGGCGGCGGCACCTTCGACGTGTCGATCGTCGAGATCTTCGAAGGGATCATCGAGGTCCGCGCCTCGACCGGCGACAACCAGCTTGGCGGCGAGGATTTCAACGAGGTGCTGGTCGGCATGATGCGCGCCGCCTTCGCCGATGACTGGAAGACGGACGAGCGCAGCGATGCGCTCTACCAGAAATTGCGCGAACAGGCCGAGCGCGCGCGCCGCACGATGACGACCGCGCCATCGGCGACGATGCGGCTCGTCTGGAACGGCGTTTCCTGCGAGCATGAGGCGTCCACCGCGGCATTCGAGGAACAGGCCGCGCCGCTGGTCGAGCGGCTGCGCGAACCCGTGCTGCGCGCGCTGCGTGACAGCAACCTGCGGCCCGAGGCGCTGTCCGACATCATCCTGATCGGCGGCGCGACACGCATGCCGGTGGTGCGCCGCGCGGTGGCGCGGATGTTCGGCCGCTTCCCCAACGCGACGATCAATCCGGACGAGGCGGTGGCGCTGGGCGCGGCGGTCCAGGCCGGGCTCAAGGCGCGCGATTCGGCGCTGAAGGAAGTCGTCGTCACGGACGTCTGCCCCTATTCGCTCGGCGTCGAGGTCAGCCGGCAATTGCCGGGCGGCACCTATGAGCACGGCCTGTTCGCGCCGATCCTCGAGCGCAACACGGTGATCCCGGCGAGCCGGGTCCACAGCTTCTCCACCATGCACGCCAACCAGACCGAGGTGGTTTTCGGCATCTACCAGGGCGAAGGCCGGCTGGTCCGCGACAACGTCAAGATCGGCGAGACCAAGGTGAAGGTGCCGCGCGGGCCCGCGGGCGAGCGGATCGACGTGCGCTTCTCCTATGACGTGAGCGGGCTGCTCGAAGTCGATATCCTGGTCGAGAAATCGGGCCTGCGCACGCAGTTGCTCATCAACGACGATCCGGCCGGCGACGCCGCCGCGATCGCCGAGCGCCGCGCCACGCTCGCCGCGCTCAAGACGCATCCGCGCGAGGACGAACTGAATCGCGCGGCTCTGGCGCGTGGCGAGAAATGCTTCGAGAATTTCCTCGGCGAGGAGCGCGCGGCGATCGATTATCTGATCGGGCAGTTCCAGCAGGTGCTCGACGCGCAGGATCCGCGTGCGGTCGAGCATGCGCGGACCGAGTTCCACGCCGCGCTCGACCGGATCGAGGGCGAGCGGTTCCTGTGACGAGCGTCTGGGACGTCCTGGAGATCCCCAGCGGCAGCGACCGCGATGCCATCCGCCGCGCCTATGCGAAGAAGCTGCGGGTCACGCACCCGGAGGACGATCCCGAAGGGTTCAAGCGGCTGCGCGCCGCCTATGAAGCGGCGCTCGATCAGCATGATTATGCCGTGCGCTGGGCCGACTATGAGGATTCGGAAGAGGAAGAGGCCGACGAAGCGGTCGATCCCGCGCCCCATGACTGGAACATGCCGGTCCAGCCTGTCGAATCCCCGGATGCGACATACGCCCCCGCCGTCGCGACGCCCGAGCTCGACGCGATGCTCGCCGAACGCGAGGCAGAGCTGGCGGCCCTGCGCGCGGCCATGGCCGACCTCGAAGCCGGGCTGCGCGGCCCCTGGCGCCCCGGCGATGCAGTGCTGGAGGAGCGGCTGAACGCCATCCTCGCATCGCCCGCCATGGGCGAAATCCGCATCCGCGACGATGTCGAGCCCTGGCTCGCCGACCTGCTTGCCGCGACCGTCCCGCATAGCGACGCGGTGCTGCTGCAGTCGGTCCAGGCGTTCGGCTGGGGTGGGGACAACCATCATCTGCGCGGTACGAGCTGGTCGATCTCGACGGTGCTCGGCCGGCTCGACGAGTGGCGGATCATCGAGGGGCTCAATCACCACAGCCACGCTTATCATCCGGCGTGGCGATCGCTGACCCGCCCGCCCGGGGCCTGGTGGTCGTGGCGGCTCGACGCGTTCCGGCCCGGCATGATCGACGGGGTCGAGGCACTGCTCGGCGAGCATGGCGACGTCGCGCCGGGCCTGCACCATTCGTTCAAGGCCGCCTCGGTCGACCGCTGGCGGCGATTCCTCGCCAAGCCACGCCTGACGCTCGGCATTCTCGCGATGATTCCGATCGCGTTCCTCGCCACCCTGTGGCTCGGCTATGTCGTGGCGGGCACCGGCTTGGTGAGCGACGCCTGGATGATCGGGGGCATCGCGTCCATCGGCTTCCTGACGCCCGCCGCCATCCTGTACACCTTGGCACCGTGGCGGAAACGCTGGCGTGCTTCGGAAAATCATCCGCGCTGGCAACGCGAGGGCTGGCTCGGCGCGTTTGCACTGCTGGCGTTCGCCGCCGCGGTGCTGCCGCGCCCATGGTGGCCCGCGCTGATTCTCCTGCCCGCCATGGTGGTCGCCGCCTGGACCTATGTGGCGGCGCAGCGCACCGAGCCCGGTCCCTTGGGGATGCGCGGTGGCGCCGCGACTGTCGCCGCGGCCGCATTCTTCAGCCTGGCGATGATCGACCAGCTGGCGCCGGCCGAGTCCTTCGCGCTTGGCACGGTTGCGGCGTTGCTCCTCTATTTTCGAATCGCAACCTGGCCGGCGGTGCGGATCGCGCTTGAACACCTGCTGTGGCGACACCGCGAATGGATCATCCTGGGCTGCGTCGTCGCCGGGCTTGGCGCAGCGGCCGGCATCTGGTGGGTGCGCAGCCTGTGGCAGCCCGTCGTGCCCTTCTATCCTGTGGCGCTGGTCGCCATGGCGCTCGTACCGCTGGTCGGCGCGCCGGATCGCGGCTTTGGGGGTCCGCCGCGCTGGATCGCGCGTGTCCTGCTGATGCTCGCCTTTCTCTGGGCGCTCGGGGCTTCGCTGCCGCCCGTGAAACGTACCGCGGCGCCGCCCGACCGTTCCGTCGTGACCGCGCCGGTGGACCCGTTGCAGGCCCCGCTGCCCCCGGAGCAGTCGGAGCGATCGAGGCTGGAGAACCGTGAAACGGCCGCTCTGGAGAGCATCGATGCCACCATGGCGATGCTGGAGCGCGAGCAGCCCGGCTTCCGCCAGGTACGACAAGGCAACAGACCACTCTACGCCAAGGTCCGTGACGTGATGACGCGCTATTATCGATATGAAATCACCCGCGACAAGGCCGACGCCCTGGTCGGAGCGCTGATCGATGAGGCCTATGACCGGATGGCGCCGGATGCGGACAGCGCATTGCTGATCGAGGGGCTACGCCTCCGGCTGGAACGGGAGCAGATTCTGCGGCAGAGCGACCCCGCCGCCTGTGCCTCGGGCGCAGCGCCCGGCGACGATCAAGCCCTGCCGGACGCGTTGCGCAAACGCCAGAACGCGCACTTCTTCGCCGTCGTCTCGACGCCGCCGGCCACCCGCCGGGAGATTGCCGCCGGCACCGCCATCAGTGGGACGGCCCTCTCGTCTCGAGTCGCGACTGCGCTCCATATCGACGCGCAGACGCTGAACGACCGGATCATGGGCAAGCAGGGGCCCGTAGCGAAATGCGAAGTGCGCATCGCCGTCACCCAGGCGCTGCTCGACCATCGCCTGGACGACCTCGCGGCGACGCTGCGCCGGGACTTGCGGCGGCTGCGTGACAGGAAATCCGCCGAACCCGGAACGACAAAGGCCGGCGACCGCCAGGAGCAGTCGCCGGCCTGAAGCCGCGGGGTCGGGCAGGCCTTACGCGCCCTGAGGCGCTGGCGTGCCGAACGGGCCCTTGGGCCGCCGCGTGCGCGGGATCGACGTGCCGCCGGTCGGTATCGCGGGGCCCTTGGGTCCACTGTCCATCCGGCCGATTTCCTCTCCGGCGATCAGCTTCTTGATCTCGTCGCCGGACAGGGTTTCATATTCGAGCAGCGCGCCGGCCAGCAGATGGAGCTGGTCGAGATGCTTGCTCAGCAGTTCCTTGGCGCGATTGAGGCCGCCTTCGACGATCGTCTTGATCTCGTCGTCGATCAGCTGAGCCGTCTGGTTCGACATGCGCATCGGGCGGCTTGACGAATAGCCCAGGAAGCTCTCGCCCTCGGGCTCGGCATATTCGAGCGGGCCGAGCTTGTCCGACATGCCCCAGCGCGTGACCATGTCGCGGGCCAGGCCAGTGGCGTACTGGATATCGCTCGATGCGCCGGACGAGACCTTGTCGTAGCCGAAGATCACTTCCTCGGCGACACGCCCGCCCATCGAGACGGCAAGGTTCGCGTACATCTTGTCGCGGTGATAGCTGTACGAATCGCGCTCCGGCAGCCGCATGACCATGCCCAGGGCGCGGCCGCGCGGGATGATCGTTGCCTTGTGGATCGGATCGGACGCCGGCTCGTGCAGCGCGACGATGGCATGGCCGGCCTCATGATACGCGGTCATGCGCTTCTCGTCGTCGGTCATCACCATGGAACGCCGCTCGGCGCCCATCATGACCTTGTCCTTGGCTTCCTCGAACTCGGCCATGGCGACCAGCCGCTTGCCCTTGCGTGCCGCAGTCAGCGCCGCCTCGTTGACGAGGTTGGCGAGATCGGCGCCCGAGAAGCCCGGCGTGCCGCGCGCGATGGTGCGCGCGTCAACGTCCGGCGCCAGTGGCACCTTCTTCATATGGACCTCGAGGATCTTCACACGGCCCTCGATATCCGGTCGCGGCACCACGACCTGGCGATCGAAGCGGCCCGGCCGCAGCAAGGCGGGATCGAGCACGTCGGGACGGTTGGTCGCGGCGATGATGATGATGCCTTCGTTCGCCTCGAAGCCGTCCATCTCGACCAGCAGCTGGTTCAGCGTCTGCTCGCGCTCGTCATTGCCGTTGCCGAGGCCGGCACCGCGATGGCGGCCGACCGCGTCGATCTCGTCGATGAAGACGATGCACGGCGCCGATTTCTTGGCCTGCTCGAACATGTCGCGCACGCGGCTTGCGCCCACGCCGACGAACATCTCGACAAAGTCCGAACCGGAAATGGTGAAGAAGGGCACGCCCGCCTCACCCGCAATGGCACGGGCGAGCAGCGTCTTGCCGGTGCCGGGCGAGCCGACCAGCAAGGCGCCCTTTGGAATCTTGCCGCCGAGCCGGGCGAATTTGGTCGGGTCCTTCAGGAACTCGACGATCTCCTCGAGCTCCTCGCGCGCTTCGTCGATGCCGGCCACGTCGGCAAAGGTCACCTTGCCCTCGCGCTGAGTCAGCATCTTCGCGCGGCTCTTGCCGAAGCCCATCGCGCCGGAGCCAGAATTCTTCTGCATCTGGCGCAGCACGAAGAAGGCGATGCCGAGGAACAGCAGGAACGGCAGCGACTGGACCAGCAGATACTGCCAGATCGGCGGACCATCCTCCGGCTTGGCCGTGATCGTCACGTTCTTCTCGCGCAGGCGATCCGTCAGCCGGGGATCGGCCGGTGCGTAGGTCCGGAACTTGGTGGTGTCCTTCAGGGTGCCGGTGATCACCTCACCCGCGACATTGACGTCCTGCACGGTGCCCGCCTCGACCTTGTCGAGGAACGCCGAATACGGGATCGTGCTGCTCGCCGCCGGCTGGGCGCGACCATCGATCATGGTCACGAACAGCGCCAGGCCGACGAGGATGCCGACCCAGATCAGCAAGCTCTTCATCCAGGGGTTGCCGCCCCCGCTATCCGGGCTGGGCTGCTTGTCATTGTCGTTCATGGGTATCCGGTACCTTTCGGCCTACAAGATAAGCGGTGTGCGGTTAATGGCAATGGACCAGCGTCATGCTTTCGGCGATCAGTGTGATCGGCGCGGCGGGGCAAGTTCGAAGCGCCAGCGCCGGCCCGCACGCGCGGCGACCTCCGCCAGCGTGCCATGCTCGCCGGCATCGAGCGCGGCCACCAGCCGGTCGAGCCCCGTGCCGCGCCAGACGCCGGGAACATCGAATTCGAATCGGATATACTCGATCGCCCTGTGAACGAGGCGACGACGCAGTTCATAGGGAAGGCCCGAGACGTCGAGCCAGACCGTCTCATGGTCCTCGATCGCGGCGCGCGCGTTCCATTCGCGCGCCACGATCCATTCGAGCGCGTCCTCCGCATGGCGCAGATTCTGCGCGGCCAGGGCCAGCCGGTCAGGCGGCAGATCGGGCGACGCATCAATCAGCTGGCGGATTCGACTGCGGTCGAAGCGCGGATGCACGTTCGACGGATCGGCCACCGGGACGATGCCGGCCGCGGCCACCACACCAGCAAGCTCGACATGCGACCAGCCGAGCAACGGCCTGAGCAGCCGGGGACCGGGAAGGCCGCCCGGAAACTCCTGGACCGCCGCCATCGCGGCGAGCCCGCCGACGCCGGCACCCCGACGGGCGCGCATCAGGAAGCCCTCGGCCACGTCGTCGCGGTGATGCGCGGTCGCGAAAAACTCCACCCGCCACGGACGATCGCCGCGGACCGTGCCCGACCCGGCCCAGAAGCCAAGCAGGCTGTAACGCGCGCCGCGCGCCTGATCCTGCAGATTGCCGCTAACGATCAGGTTCGGCGGCACGGTCAGCACCGCATGCGGCACACCGAGCCCCCGACAGATTCCGGTGACGAACGCTGCCTCGCCGGCCGCCTCCGGCCTGAGGCCGTGATCGACCGTCGCGGCCTCCACCGATCCCGGATATGCAGCGGCGGCGAGCAGCAGCAGCGCGAGGCTGTCCGCGCCGCCCGACACGGCCACGCCGAGCTTGCGGCCCGGTTCCGGAACGCCTTCCCCCAGCCGCTCGAAATCGCGCCTGAACCGCGCGACGAGTGCCGGATCGGGAGCGCTCACCTCACTTGCACTTCGCCTCGGTCCGGCCGCGGGTTATGTCCGCCTTCATCGTGGCGCTGATCCGCGCGCCATAGACGTCGCCGAGCTCGCCATAAACCTTGCAGGCGTCGGCCGGCTTGCCGAGCTTCATCAGCGACTGGGCGAGATAATAAAGGCTGTCGGGCGCGCGCTCGCCGTCGGGCATCTTCTTGTAATTGTCGTAAAAGGCGATCGAGGCGAGCGACGGCTTGCCTTCGTCGAGATAGGCGCGACCGAGCAGGTTCTGCGCGAAGCTGGCGCGCTTGTGCTTCGGATAGGTGGCGACGACCTTCTTCAACTGCACCTGCGCCTCGGGATAGAATTGCCCCTGCCACAGCCGGTAGCCGTAGAGATAGGCGTCCTCCGCCGGATCGTCGGTGGCTGGCCGTTCGAGCGCCGCGATCTTCTGCGCGCGCGCAGGATCCCTGGACGGCGTCGTCGGCTTTTCGACCGTCGCGGCCGGCGGCTTGCCCGCGGCCGGTTTCGTTGCGACCGGCGGCCTGGCTGGCGTGCCGAAGGGCTGCTGCTCGCTCGCCGCGGTCGCGCCGGTCGGGCCCGCGCCTTCTTCCAGCGCTTTCAGCCGGGCATCGACCGTGCGCTTATAGGCCTCGAAGGCGCGCTCGAGCTCGCGGATACCATATTGGTTGGTCTCGATCTGGCCGGTCATGCTGGTCATCTGCGCCTCGAGCGCGTTCAGCCGCGCGTCGAGATCGGCGACCGGAGTGCCGGACGGGCTGCCCGGGATGACCTGAGTGGGGGCGGCCGCCGTGATGTCGGGCTCGACCAGCTGGCCCCTGGCGCCCGGAAACACCTTGCGCTGCACCGCGCGCATCTCGCTTTCGAGCTTGCCGACCCGGCCCTCGATGCCAGCCTGGGCCTGCGCGACCTGGGGCGCCAGGCCGAAGCCCGCCATCATCGTCGCCGTCGTCGCCATCATCACAAATTTACGCATAAACATCCCGGTACGGTGAAGGGCCGGACAATAGCTGACACCATTATCCTGTCGCCAGCCTTAAGGCGTGGTGGTCGGCGCGGGCGCCGGCGCGAAGGCGGGCGGAGTCGCGTCGGTCGCGCCGGGGGTCGGCGTGCTTTCAGCCTGCGGCTGGCGCTGCGCCGCCCGGCGAGTCGCCGAAGTCGCGGCCGGCGTCGGCGCGGCGCTGGCGTCGATGCGGGCGCGCAGAGCGGCGGCGCTGATCCCGACATCCTGGATCGCGCGCGATCCGTCACCGAGCGGGGCGACCTGCGATCCGTTGAGCATCACCTGGATCTTGTCGGGCCGGCCGACATTGATCATCGGGTTATCGGCATCGGCAGGCACGTCATAGCGGTCGCCCGGCTTCAGCGTATTCTCGTACAGCGTCTTGCCCGCCGCATCGTAGATTCGCACCCAGACCTCGTCAGTCGCGGTCAGCGAGACCTGCCCGGCCGTGGCGGGCGCGGGCGTAGGCTCGGGCTGTGCCTCTTCGACATTCTCGATCGCCGCTGGCACCAGCACTTCCTCGCCGCGGAACCAGGTGGTGCCGTACCAGAGCCCACCCGCGATCACGAGCAACACGAAGAGCACACTGGAGATCAGCAGGACGCTTCTGTTCGGCACGCGCGACGCCTCGCTCACCTCATAGGTTTCATAGTCGGTGCGCCGGGCCGTCACATTGTTCTGGCTGCGCACGTCGCGTGCGATCGCGACCTCGTCGGCGCCGACCGCACGGGCATAGGCCTTGGCGAAGCCGACTGAATAGGTGATCGACGGCAGCGCCGCATAATTGGACGCCTCGATCGCCTCGAGCTGGCGGACCGGAATGCGGGTCCGCGCCGCGATCTCGGCCAGCGACAGGCCCTGCGCCTCGCGCGCCTCGCGCAGGCGCTCGCCCGCCGTCTTGGGAAACAGGGTCGCTTCTTCGCCGGGGTCGGTATCGGTCATGCTGGTCTCCGGCGAGGCAGGTTGCGGCCCTAGTTTATGTTCCTACGCCGCCGCGTGTCTCACAAAGCGCTCGCACCCTGTCAACGGCTGGCGGCGCCGCCCGTCACGCTATCATGCCAGTTCGACGCCGCTTTTCGCCGCCCAGGCAGCCAGCGCCCCGCGCATGTCGCGCGGCGGGGATGCCAGCAGCCCGGACATATACTCCATCAGCGCGCCGCGATCGAGCGAGCGCACCATCGCCTTGATCGGCCCTACCGCGGCGGGGGTGATCGAGAGCCGGTCGATGCCGAGCCCGATCAGCGCCATCGCCTCGAGCGGCCGCCCGCCCATTTCGCCGCACACCGCCAGTTGCACGTTCGCGCCACGCGTCGGCCCGACCAGGCGGCGCAGGAAGCGCAGGATCGCCGGGCTCAGCCAGTCGTAGCGCTCGGCCAGCTTGGGATTGGCGCGGTCGGCGGCGAACAGGAACTGAGTGAGATCGTTGGTGCCGACCGACAGGAAATCGATATTGGGCAGCAGCAGATCCAGCTGCTCGGCCAGCGCCGGCACTTCGAGCATCGCGCCGTAGCGAATCTCCGCCGGCAGCTTGCGGCCGCGCGCGGCCATCCAGTCGCGCTGAGTCTCGAACAGGGCGCGCGCCTCGTCGAACTCCCACGGCTCGGACACCATCGGGAACATCACGTTGAGCGTCCGCCCCGCCGCCGCCTCGAGCAGCGCGCGCGCCTGCACCTTCATCAGGCCCCCGCGATCGAGCGCGAGCCGCAGCGCGCGCCAGCCCATCGCCGGATTCTCCTCGTCGGCATCTTCCTTGTTGAGATAGGGCAAGGCCTTGTCGCCGCCGATATCGACGGTGCGGAAGATCACCGGCCGGTCGCCCGCCGCGTCGAGCACGTCCTTATAGAGCCGCAACTGCCGCTCGCGCGCGGGCAGCGCCGCCGAGATGAGGAACTGGAACTCGGTGCGGAACAGGCCGATGCCGTCGGCGCCCGTCACGTCGAGCGCGGCGACATCGTCGCGCAGCCCGGCATTGACCATCACCGTGATCCGGTGATCGTCCTTGGTAATCGGCAATTCGGTCTTGAGCGCGGCAAAGGCGGCGCGGCGCTTCTGGCGCAGCTGCAGCTTCGTCTCGAACGCTTCCTCCATCGCCGAGGACGGCCGGGCGAAGACATTGCCCTCGGTCACGTCGAGCAGCAGCAGATCGCCCTCGCCGATCAGGCGCCGCACGCTCTTCACGCGGCCGAGCACCGGCACGCCCATGGCGCGCGCGACGATGGTGACGTGCGCGGTGAGCGATCCTTCCTCGAGCACGACACCCTTCAGCCGGCGCCGGTCATATTCGAGCAGTTCCGCCGGCCCGAGATTGCGCGCGATCAGGATCGTGTCCTGGCGCAGGCCCATCTGCGCCGCGGTGCCCATCTGGCCCGAAACGATGCGCAGCAGCCGGTTGGACAGGTCCTCCAGATCGTGCATCCGATCGGCGAGCAGCGGATCGTCGATCTGGCGCATGCGCATGCGGGTGCGCTGCTGCACGCGCTCGATCGCCGCCTCGGCGGTCAGGCCGGAATCGATCGCCTCGTTGATACGGCGGCTCCAGCCCTCGTCATAGGCGAACATCTTGTAGGTCTCGAGCACCTCTTCATGCTCGCCGCCCACGCCGAACTCGGCCTGGGCGGAGATGCGCTCGATCTGCTCGCGCATCTTGTCGAACGCGGCATAGACGCGGTGCCGCTCGGCCTCGGCATCCTCTGCGACGGTATGCTCGATGGTGATGCGCGGCTGGTGATAGACGGCATAGCCGCTGCCCATGCCGTCGACGAGCTTGAGCCCCTGAATCCGCATCGGCGCGGTCGATTGCGGGCGAGTCGAGGCAGCGCCGGTGGCGTCGGCGAGATCGGCATTGGCGATCAGCTCGCTCAGCACCATCGCGACGGTCTGCAACGCCTCGATCTCGACATCGTCATAGCGGTGCGGATCGGCATGCTGGACGCACAACACGCCCACCGCGCGTTCGCGCCGGATGATCGGCACGCCGGCAAAGCTGTGGAATTTCTCCTCGCCAGTCTCGGGCTTGTAGGCGAAATCGGGATGGCTCGCCGCCTCGTCGAGGTTGAGCGTCTCGACTTCCTGCGCAATCGTGCCGACCAGCCCCTCGCCGAGCGCGAGCTTGGTGACGTGCACGGCCTCCTGCGCCAGGCCGCGTGTGGCATAGAGTTCGAGCACGCCGTCGCGCAGCAGATAGATCGAGCAGACCTCGCTGGTCATCGCCTCGCCGACGATCTGCACGACGGAGTTGAGCTTCGCCTGGGCGGCAGTGCGCGACGCCATCAGATCGTGGAGGCGGACGAGGATTTCTCGGGCGGAGGCGGCGGCCGTTGGCATGTTCGAGGCGCTATCAGATTGTAGGAGGCTGAGCCATCATGCGGCGCAACATGATAAAACCATTACTGAAAATAACAGGCAAACGCGATAGCGCCGAGGTCGTATAGGGTGAGTCGAAGGTCATTCGCGCGCCCTGGGTTCGCGGCACCGAAAGATATGGGGCACTGGCATGTCCCATATCTATGGCTCTCGACCCTTAAAAGTCCTTATTCATCAGTGATTTAGATGGACTCTATCCGCCGCGGCGGAACCGGCCGAACAGGCGCGCCAGTGCGCTGCGGCGTGGCGCCTCATCAGCCACCGGCTCGGTCGCGCTGATGCGCTGTCGGAGCGTCTGGGCACTCGCAGGATAGGCGGTCGGGTCGTCGCGGGGCACCCAGGGCTTCATGCTCAGCGTGGCGAAGCCCGGCTGGGCCGGCGCGGCACGCGCGGACGCGGCGATGGTGGGCCGCTCCGGCCCGAGGATCGCGACGAAATCCGCGCTCGTCCCGATCGTCCCGGCGATTAGCCGGCAGCCTTCTGGGATGCTTTTGTCGGATACCGCCCGTTCGGCCGCCTGGAGGAAGCGCGTGGCCAGCAGCCAGCTGGCGAGCACGAATTCGACATAGCCCCCGGGCGCCCGGCCCTCGACCCCGTCACGGCCATCGCGCAGGAAATAGCGATGCATGCAGTTGATGATCGCGGTGTTGAGCTCCGCCAGGCCCGAGAAGGTCAGATGGAATTCGACATCCTCTTCGGCATCGAACCAGGCCGGCAGTTCCTTGCCGCACTCGGCCAGAATATCGGCCTTGCTCGCCTCGCTGAACCGGAACGCTTCGTCTGAATACAGCCCGAGCATCAGATCGGGCTCGCTGGCTTCTCCGCTCTCGAAAACCAGATCCCGCTGGTTGGTGAGGCCGAGCGTGATCGCCGTGATCGGCGGCCCTTCCCATTCGGCGAGGATCGGGAGGAGATCCTCCCAGCCCGAGAGCAGGCCATCGTCGGCCGACGTCGCCTTGCACAGCTGGGCCAGCGCACCGTCGAAGCCGGCAAGATCGGCCATGAGCCGGGCATCGGCTTCCGCGGCGCGTCCGGTCGCGAGCAGGCCGCGGATGGTCGCCACCCAGGCTTCCTCGCCGGCCGCTTCGAGGAAGGTGATCTGCAGCGGGCACGGTTCGGCCGGCTCGCGGTAGAAGCGCACGCCCTTGGTGCTCGCATCGGGAATGGATGCCATTTCCGGAAGTCCGGCGTCAATGGACAAATGAACAGTCATCGCGATCCCCCTCTCACCGCAGCTCACGCCGCAATCGCCCGGCTTGTGTAGCGCGAGACCGTTAAGCGATGATGTGGAACGCGGGTGGCAGTGGAGCCGGCTTGCGAAAGCCGGTCAGTCGAACAGCCCGTCCTGGCTGTTCGCGGGCGGATTGAGCCCGAGATGCTTCCAGCCGCCCGCGTTGAGGCAGCGCCCGCGCGCGGTGCGGGCGATCAGGCCGAGCTGGATCAGATAGGGCTCGATCACTTCCTCGACCGTGTCGCGCGGCTCGCTCAGCCCGGCGGCGAGCGTCTCCACCCCGACCGGGCCGCCGCGATAGACGTCGGCGATCATCATCAGATAGCGCCGGTCCATCGCGTCCAGGCCGAGCTTGTCGACCTCGAGCCGGTTGAGCGCAGCATCGGCCGCAATCGCATCCACCGTCTCGCGCCCCGCGACATTGGCGAAATCGCGCACCCGCCGCAGCAGCCGCCCGGCGATGCGCGGCGTGCCGCGCGAGCGGCGGGCGATTTCGTGCGCGCCGTCGGGCGAAACGTGCAGGTCGAGCAGCGCCGCCGCGCGCGTCACGACCTTTTCCAGCTCGTCGACGGTGTAGAAATGCAGCCGCACCGGAATGCCGAAGCGATCGCGCAGCGGCGTGGTCAGCAGGCCCTGCCGAGTCGTCGCGCCAACCAGGGTGAAGCGCGGCAGATCGATCCGCACCGAACGCGCCGACGGCCCTTCGCCGATCATCAGATCGAGCGCGCGGTCCTCCATCGCAGGATACAGCACTTCCTCGACCGCGGGCGCGAGCCGGTGAATCTCGTCGATGAACAGCACGTCGCCATCCTCGAGATTGGTCAGCAGCGCCGCGAGATCGCCCGATTTGGCGATGACCGGACCCGAGGTGGCGCGAAAGCCGACCCCCATCTCGCGCGCGATGATCTGCGCCAGCGTGGTCTTGCCGAGCCCGGGCGGGCCGAAGAACAGCACATGATCGAGCGCTTCGCCGCGCGATCTCGCCGCGGTGATGAAGACGCGCAGATTCTCGCGCGCCGCCTTCTGCCCGACGAACTCGTCGAGCGTCTTCGGGCGCAGCGCCGCGTCGATATCCTCGGGCTTGCGCGCGGGCGTCAGGAGGCGGTCGCTGTCAGTCACGTCACGGCGATAGCGCGCGGACGCTGGCGGGGGCAAGGCGCGCGCGGTAGGAGGGCGCGATGAGCGATCTTCCCGACCTGTATTTGCCCGCCCAGATGGCCGGGACCCTGATGGACGAACTGGCGAAGCGCTTCGTCGTGCACCGCGACAATCCGCCGCCCACCACGCGGGCGATCGTCGGGGGCGGCAGCGTCCTGGTCGACCGGGCGCTGCTCGATCGGCTGCCCGCGCTGGAGATCGTCTCGGTCAACGGCGTCGGATACGAACGGATCGATCTCGACGCGGTGCGGGCGCGCGGCGTGCGCGTGACGACGACGCTCGACATATTGACGGACGACGTCGCCGATCTCGCCATCGGCCTGATGCTCGCGGTCGACCGGCGGATCGCCGTCAATGATCGCGCGGTGCGGGCCGGCGGCTGGAACGTGCCGCTCGGCCGGCGCAGCAGCGGCCGGCGGATCGGCATCTTCGGCTTCGGCACGATCGGCCAGGCGATCGCCCGCCGCGCCGCGGCGTTCGCAAGCGAAGTGCTCTACACCGCCCGGCACGAGCGGCCGGATTCGGGCTATCGCTTCATGCCCGATATCGGCGCGCTGGCGGAGAGCTGCGACACGCTGATCCTGATCGCGCCCGGCGGCGCGGCAACCCGCAACATCGTCGACGCCGCGATACTGGCGAAGCTCGGCCCGAACGGGGTGCTGATCAACGTCGCGCGCGGCAGCCTGGTCGACGAGCCGGCGCTGATCGCGGCGCTGGCGAACGGCACCATCGCCGGGGCCGGCCTCGACGTGTTCGCCGACGAGCCGCATGTGCCCGAGGCGCTGCGCGAGATGGACCAGGTCGTGCTGGCGCCGCACCAGGGCAGCGCGACGGTGGAGAGCCGCACGGAGATGGCGGCGCTGGTGGTTGCCAATCTCGACGCGCATTTCGCGGGAAAGCCGCTACTGACGCCGATCGTGTAACCCTTTCCTTCCCCGGCGAAGGCCGGGGCCCAGTTGGGGAACGATCACGGTTGAGCGCTGCGCTCCGTGACCACGACCTCTCCACCGCGCCCAGACCTTCGCCGGGGAAGCGCAACTAGAGCGAGATGACATCGCGTGGAATCGGCTTCCCTCTAGCTAGAGTCATCCCGCTCTAGCCGGCGTTCTATTCGTCATGCACCTCGTAATGGATGACATGCGGCTCGAGCTCGATCAGGAAATCCCGGTCGAAGTCGTAATATTTGGCGACCTCATGATCCTCTCCGGCGAAGCGCCTGATCGCGGCGATATCGGGCCAGAAGCTGAGCATCTGGACATGCACGACGTCGCCCTCGGCGCGGTGCAGGCACCAGGCGCCGAGATTGCCCGGCGTCGCCTTGTAATCCGGAATGGCGACGCTGCGCATAAGCGCGAGATAGGTCTCCGCCTTGGCCGCCGGGACAGCCCCGTGCCAAAGCCGCGCGATCACGCACGCGACGCCTTGCGCAGCGCGAGGCGGACCAGCGCGTCGAGCGTCGGGTTCCCGCCAAGCTCCTCCTCCGCCGCTGCCACCGCGGCGCTTGCCTCGGCCGGGCGAAAGCCGAGATTGAGCAGCGCAGAGACCGCGTCCGAACCCGAACTGCCCGCCACGACCGGGCTTGCCCCGCCGATCGCGACACCGCCGATCTTGTCCTTCAGCTCGCGCACGATGCGTTCGGCGAGCTTGGGGCCGACGCCGTTGGCGCGCGCCACCATAGCCTTGTCCTGCGCGGCAATGGCGCGGCTCAGATCGGCCGGATCGAGCGCTGACAGGATCGCCAGCGCGACCCGCGCGCCGACGCCCTGCACGCCGGTGAGCAGCCGGAACCAGTCCCGCTCGCTCGCGGTGGCGAAACCGACCAGGCGGATGAAATCCTCGGCGACGAGCATCTCGGTGTGGAGCATCGCTGCCTCCCCGACCGGGCCGATCGCGGCAAGCGTCTTGGACGAGGCGCCGACGAGATAGCCGACGCCGCCGACATCGATCACCGCATGGTCGATGCCGAGGGAGTCGAGGCGGCCTTTGAGATGGGCGATCATGGAATGGTGCTAGCAGGTCCTCCCCGGCACGGGGAGGGGGCGGATCAGGCTTTGGGGATGCGCCGCGCGCTCGCCACATGGTGCGCGTGGCAGATCGCCACCGCCAGCGCGTCGGCCGCATCGGCACCGTCGATCTTCACGCCGGGCAGCAGCCGCCCGATCATCGCATGGACCTGCTCCTTTTCCGCGGCGCCGGTGCCAACCACTGCCTTCTTGACCAGCCGCGCGGCATATTCGCCCACCTCGATCCCCGTGCGCGCCACCGCGCACAGCACCACGCCGCGCGCCTGGCCGAGCTTCAGCGTCGATTGCGGGTTGGCGTTGACGAACACCTCCTCGACCGCGGCGGTGTCTGGTGCGTGATCGACGATCAGCGCCGAGAGCATCGCATCGAGATGCGCGAGCCGGCGCGGCAGCGGGGCGGCCGCGTCGGTCTTGAGCCGGCCATTGGCGAGGTGCGACAGGCGGTTGCCGTCAGCACGAATCAGGCCCCAGCCGGTCGTGGCAAGCCCGGGATCGAGGCCCAGGATGATCACTTCTTCCTCCCCTCCCGCTCGCGGGAGGGGACCGAGGGGTGGGCTCGCGTTCTCCTCAAGCGGACCGCTTGCGTTGGCCGGGCGCCCACCCCTAGTGCGGCAGCAGCCCTGTCCCCCGGACAGGGCAAAGGGCCGCCGCACTCCCCTCCCGCAAACGGGAGGAGAGGAAGGGAGGTCACCCTAATTTCTCCAGGATCGCATCCGAGACTTCGTAATTGCCCCAGACCTGCTGGACATCGTCATCCTCGTCGAGCGTATCGATCAGCTTGAACAGCAGCCCGGCATCGTCCTCACCCACATCGACCATGGTCTGCGGCTTCCAGGCCAGCTTGGCGCCCTCGGGCTCGCCGAGCACCGGGGTGAGCGCGTTGACCACCTCGTGCAGCGCTTCGTTCGAGGTCCAGATCTCATGGCCGTCCTCGCTCGACTGGACGTCTTCCGCCCCGGCCTCGAGCGCCGCTTCGAACACCTTGTCGGCATCGCCGGCGCTGGCCGGATAGGAGATCAGGCCCATCCGGTCGAAGCCATGGCTGACCGATCCGCTCGCGCCGAGATTGCCGCCATTCTTCGCCACCGCGACGCGCACATTGGTCGCGGTGCGGTTGCGGTTGTCGGTCAGCGCCTCGATGATCAGCGATACGCCGCCGGGGCCGAAGCCCTCATAGCGGATTTCCTCGTAATTCTCCGCATCGCCCCGCGCGGCCTTGTCGACCGCGCGCTGGATATTGTCCTTGGGCATCGACTGCGCCTTGGCAGCGTTGATCGCCGCACGCAGCCGCGGATTCATGTCCGGATCGGGCGTGCCCATCTTCGCCGCGACGGTGATTTCGCGGCTGAGCTTCGAAAAGGCGGCGGACCGTTTCTTGTCCTGCGCGCCCTTGCGGTACATGATGTTCTTGTATTTGGAATGGCCTGCCATGGGACGTCCTGAAAACTAACCGTTCGGGCCGAGCCTGTCGGCGCCCTGCCCTTGCTGCACCCGAGGTAGAAGAAAGAACAGTCCCTCGACAAGCTCGGGGCGAAAGGAAAAGGGGTGGCTCAGTCGAGCCCGAGTGCCGCCTTGTAGGTATCGAGCAGCATCTCGGCCTCGTCGCGGTGATGCTTCTCCATCTTGCGCAGCTTGACGATCGTGCGGATCGTCTTGACGTCGAAGCCGGTCGACTTGCACTCGGCATAGACGTCCTTGATGTCGTCGGCGATGCCCTTTTTCTCTTCCTCGAGCCGCTCGATGCGCTCGATGAAAAGGCGAAGCTGGTCGGCGGCGATCACGTCGCTCATTGCATAGTCCCCGGATTTTGATTCGTTGGAAAGGTGGGGGGCTTTAGGCGACCCGGGCGCGCGCGTCACGCATTCTTCGCGACGCTTTCGGCCATGCGCGCGAGCTGCTCCGGGGTCGCCTCGCCCTGGTGATGCGCCTTCCACTCGGCATAGGGCATGCCGTAGATCGCCTCCCGCGCCGCCTCCCGGTCGAGCGCGCCGCCCGACGCTTCCTGCACCCAGTCCGACAGGCAGTTGCGGCAAAAGCCGGCCAGGCCCATCAGATCGACATTCTGCGCATCCTCGCGGTGGCGCAGGTGACGCACCAGCCGGCGGAAGGCAGCCGCCGCCACCCCATCGTCGATTGAATCCAAATCCGTCATTTCCCATGCTCCACGGTTGATCGAATGGAGATAGGGGTTAGAGCCAAGCGCGCACAAGACGAGGAATGTCATGACCAAGGCCATCAGTCCGAGATCGCGAAAAGTGCGCGTGCTCGCGACCCTCGGGCCCGCCAGCAGCACCGCAGAGATGATCGGCAAGCTGTTCGAAGCGGGCGCCGACGCCTTTCGCGTCAACATGAGCCATGGCGATCAGCAATCGAAGATCGCGGTGATCCAGGCGATTCGCAGCCTCGAGAAGAAATATGGCCGGCCGACGACGATCCTGGCCGATCTCCAGGGGCCGAAGCTGCGCGTCGGCAAGTTCGAGGGCGGGCGGACCGAGCTCGTCACCGGATCGACCTTCGTGCTCGACCGCGACAAGACGCCGGGCGACGCGACCCGGGTCGAGCTGCCGCACCGCGAGATCTTCGAGGCGATCGAGCCAGGCGCCCGGCTGCTGCTCGACGACGGCAAGCTGGTGCTGCGGGTCGAGCGCCATGACGAGACCAGCATCGTGACGACCGTGGTGGTCGGCGGCGCGCTGTCCAACAACAAGGGCCTGAACGTGCCCGACGTGGTGGTCCCGATGGCTGCGCTCACCGTGAAGGACCGCAGCGATCTGGCCTTTGCGATCGATCAGGGAGTCGACTGGATTGCGCTCAGCTTCGTCCAGCGCCCCGAGGATCTGGCCGAGGCGCGCAAGCTGATCCAGGGCAAGGCCGCGCTGATGGCCAAGATCGAGAAGCCGTCGGCGATCGAACGGCTGGAGGAGATCGTCGAGCAATGCGACGGCGTGATGGTCGCGCGCGGCGATCTCGGCGTCGAACTGCCGCCCGAATCGGTGCCGCCGCTGCAGAAGCGCATCGTCGAGACGGCACGCCGGCTCGGCCGCCCGGTGATCGTGGCGACTCAGATGCTCGAATCGATGATCACTGCGCCCACGCCGACCCGGGCCGAAGTCTCGGACGTCGCCACCGCGGTCTATGACGGCGCTGACGCGATCATGCTGTCGGCGGAAAGCGCTGCGGGCGCCTGGCCGATCGAATCGGTGGCGATGATGAATTCGATCGGCGAAGCGGTCGAGCGCGATCCGATGCACGGCGACCGCATACACTTTACCGTCACCCGTCCCGATCCGACCACTGCCGACGCGCTGGCCGAGGCAGCGAAGAACATCGCCGCGACCGTGACGGCGGCGGCGATCATCTGCTTCACTTCGTCCGGCTCGACCGCGCGCCGCGTCGCGCGCGAGCGCCCGTCAGTGCCGCTGCTGGTGCTGACCCCTAAGATCGAAACCGCACGGCGGCTCGGCCTGCTGTGGGGCACCCATGCCGTGCACACCCGCGATGTCGAATCGTTCGAGGACATGGTCGCCAAGGGCAAGCGCATGGCGCTGCGCCACAATATCGCCAAGGCCGGCGACCGGCTGATCATCATCGCCGGCGTCCCGTTCCGCACGCCGGGATCGACCAACGTGCTGCACGTCGTGCGCGTGATCGGCGACGAGTTGAAGGGCTATGGCGGCTAGCAGCTGATTGCGAGTGGGTGAGCCATCAGCAGCTTGTCGCGGGTGAGCAGCCTGGCCCCAAGTTGCGCGGCGTGGACGAGCAGCATCTCGTCGAACGGGTCCTTGTGTCCAATGGGTGGATCGAGCGACGCAGCGCAGTGTTCGCTGGTCAGCGGCGCCATTTCGATTTCATTTTTCGTGACATAACTCAATGCTGCTTCAGGGCTGATCAACCCCTTGGGCCGGCCGTTCCGATCGAGGCTGTTCCATTTCATTCTGATTTCCCAAATCACTATCGGCGAGATCAGCAGAGTGACGTCGCCGCGCCCGAGCAGCTCGAGTTCCGCGACGCTCAACCGCGCGCGATCCTGCATCATCCACAGGAGGAAATGCGTATCGAGCAGCAGCCTCATCGGCGCGTCGGATCCCAGTCATCGTCGAGCCCGAACAGCTCCCGCCCCCAGGCAGGATCGTCGAATTGCTCGCGCCATGCCTCGTCCAGCACTGGCGTCGGCAACGTATCCAACCCCAGTTCCTTGCGCACGCGATCGGCGCGTTCCCAGTCGAATCCCTTCTTCACCGGCGGCGCCACCAATTCAGCGACGGGCTTGCCATTCTTGGTGATGGTCACCCGTTCCCCGCGCTCGACCGCAGCCAGCGCCGCGGCAAACTGGGCCCGTGCCTCGCGAACCGACATTTCCATGATCGTCTCCAGATATGTACACGGTGTACACAAATCACGTCGGGGCAAGCAACCTCGATTCAACCCGGCTGCCGATCATGAGAGGGTGACGCGTCCGCAACCCGGGCTCGCTCTTTGACATGACTGGATGATGTTGGACGAGACCGGCGCGGTGCCTCCGTCCTGCCACGCGGAAAACCCGCGCCGTTTTCGACCTTCTTTCGGCATTTTTTCCGCTGTTAGCCCGTAACAGGGAAAAGCGGCATCAACCCGCTGGAATCAAACAAATAAATCGGGCCGGGATTCCAACATAACAGCGGAAGAAAAAAATGGGAGCGGCGTAAGAGCGAAAAACCGAGTCGCTGTTGGACGAAATCAGGCGCCGAGTAGCCCCAACCGGCTCAGCTGGCCGCGCAGGGTCGGCGCGTCGACGAACTCCAGGCCGTGCATGCCGACATCATTCGCGGCGGCGATATTGTCGGCACGGTCGTCGATAAACACCGCCTCGCCAGGCTGAAGCCCGAACCGGTCGAGCGCGAGGTGGTAGATGGCGGGATCGGGCTTCACCAGCCGCTCGTCGCCGGAGACGACGATGTCGCGGAAGCGATCGAAGATCGCGGCTTCGCGGTCGCGGAACGGGCGCCAGAATTCGCCGGAGAAATTGGTGATCGCGAACAGCGGCACGCCGGCCGAATCGATCTCGGCGACCAGCTCCGCCATGCCGGGCAGCATGCCGGGAATCGTCTCGCTGAAGCGCGGGCCCCAGTGAGCGATCAGCTCGGCATGCTCGGGATACAGGGCGCTCAGCTCCGCCGAAGTCTCGGCGAAGGGGCGGCCCTCGTCATGCTGGAAATGCCATTCCCTGGTCGCGACATCGCGCAGGAACGCATCGAGCGCCCGATCGTCCTCGATCAGGCGCTCGTATAGGAACCGGGGGTTCCAGTCATACAGGACGTTGCCGACGTCGAAGACGACGGCAGCCGGCCGGCTCACTTAGCCCTGGCGGGCCTTGAAGCGACGGTTCGTCTTGTTGATGACATAGGTGCGGCCACGGCGGCGAATCACGCGGTTGTCGCGGTGACGCCCCTTGAGCGACTTCAGGGAATTGCGGATCTTCATGATCGATTCGCTTCTTTGATTCTCGGGTGTTGGAAAGAGGCGCCCGCATATGGACGGGAGGGTCCCAAGTCAACCCGCGCGACACGGAACCCGGAACGTCCTATCGAGCGTTATCGGGGGAGCGTTACCGGTTCGCAACAATCGATTTGAAGGACATGCAGGATGAAGGCGCCACGGATATTGCTGATCGGGCTCGCCGCGACGAGCCTTGCGGGCTGCGCCGCCTCGACGGTGAGCGGGCCGGTCGAGGTAACGCGCTTCCACCTCGGCGCACCGATCGAGCGCGGCACGATCGCGGTCGAGCCGTTGCCGGGCGGCGGACCGGCCAGCCTTGAATTCTCCACTTATGCGGGCGCCGTCCAGTCCGAGCTGGTCCAGTCGGGCTATACCCCCGCAGCCACTGGAGCTGGCGGCCAGTATCTCGCCGTAGTCGGCTTCACCCGCACGACGCTGGAGGGGGCGCCGCGCCCTGCGCCGTTCACCGTTGGTCTCGGCGGCGGTTCCTATGGCGGCGGCCGGGGCGGCGGCGTCGGGCTCGGCGGCGGCATTTCCTTCCCGATCGGCAAGAGCAAGTCGCGCTATGTCGTCGCGACCGAGCTGTCGGTGCAGATCCGGCGGCGCAGCGACGGCACCGTGATCTGGGAGGGCCGCGCCCAGACCCAGGCCGACGACCGGGCGCCCGAGGCACAGGCGACGGCAGCGGCCGGCAAACTCGCCCATGCCCTGTTCCTGGGCTTCCCCGGCGAATCCGGCCGTTCTATCACCGTCAAATGAGCATTCAGATCAACGCCGCCTTCGACGGCGGCAATATCCGTCTGGTCGCCATTGCCGGTGATCGCGTCGACCTGGAAATCGTGCAGGACCATCAGTCCGATTTCTACCAATGGTTCTATTTCCGCGTCGCCGGCGCGCGGGGGCGCAAGCTCACCTATCGCATCGTGAACGCGGGCAGCTCGGCCTATCCGTTCGGCTGGCCCGGCTACAAGGCACGTGTCTCGACGGACCGGATCGACTGGCGGATGACCGAGACGCGCTATGCCGACGGCGTGCTCGAATTCGACTGGGAAGGTGACAGCGAGCTGGTGTGGTTCGCCTATTTCGCGCCTTATACGATGGAGCGCCACGACGCGCTGGTCGCGGCGACCGCGGCACAGCCTGTCGTCACGCACCGCCAGCTCGGCCAGTCGCTCGACGGCCGTGCGATCGACTGTCTGAAGATCGGCACCGGCCCGAAGCAGGTCTGGCTCTATGCCCGCCAGCATCCCGGCGAATCGATGGCCGAATGGTGGATGGAAGGCGCGCTGGAGCGGCTGACCGATACCGACGATGCGGTGACGGCGGCACTGCTTGCCAAGGCGACGTTCCATGTCGTGCCGAACATGAACCCTGACGGCAGCTTTCGCGGGCATCTGCGCACCAACGCCGCCGGCGTGAACCTCAACCGCGAATGGCATGCGCCATCGGCGGAGAAGAGCCCCGAAGTGCTATGCGTGCGCAACGCCATGGACGAGACCGGCGTCGCCTTCGCGATCGACGTGCACGGCGACGAGGCGATCCCGGCGAACTTCCTCGCCGGTTTCGAGGGCATCCCGAGCTGGACTGACGCACAGGGCGAGAAATATTACGACTATGCACGCCGCCTCGCCGCCCACACGCCCGATTTCCAGATCGAGAAGGGCTATGACAAGTCGAGCCCGGGCAAGGCCAACCTGACCATGTCGACCAACCAGCTCGCCGAGCGCTTCGGCGCGGTCGGCATGACGCTGGAAATGCCGTTCAAGGATCACGATCCCAATCCGGACCCCGAATTCGGCTGGTCACCCGAACGCAGCAAGCAGCTCGCGCATTCGTGCCTCGAAGTGCTGGCCGAGGTGATCGATACGCTCTGAGCGATCGCCTCAGGCGAACAGTTCCGTCAGGAAATCCTGCATCGCCTGCCAGCTGCGCCGGTCGGCACGTTCCTCGTAGAAGACGCCGGGGCGGTTGCCCTTCACCGCGGCATGGTCGGTAAAGGCGTGGCCGGCATTGCCATAGGCATGGATCTGCCAGTCGGCCTCGCCTTCGGTCAGCTCGCGGGCGAGGCCGACCATGGCGTCGGGCGGTGCGATCGGGTCTTCCCACCCATGGCAGATCAGCAGCTTCGCCTCGATCGGCGCGACATTGGCATAATCGGGCCGGTCATAAACGCCGTGGAAGCTCACGCCGCCGCGGAAATCCAGCCCGGCGCGCGCCATGTCGAGCACGCATTTCCCGCCGAAGCAGAAGCCGGTCGCGGCGGTCTTCGCCGGATCGACCCGGTCGAACCCCTTCAGCGTTTCGAGCGACGCGGCGAGCCGGTCGCGCAGCTGCGCCCGATCGGCGTTCATCTCCTTCATATAGACGGCGATATCGGGCGATTCCGGCGTCGTGCGCTTGCCCTGGCCGAACACGTCGCAGGCGAAGCCGACATAGCCGAGCTTCGCCAGTTCCTCCGCCTTCAGCACATCGGCTTCCTTCAGGCCGCGGACATTGGGTATCACCAGCACGCCGGGGCGCAGCGTCCGTATTTCGTCCTCATAGGCGATCACGCCCTCGAACGGGCCGCCCGGGCCGCCATAAACCAGTGTCTGCCGCACGATCGCCATGGCGTTTCTCCTTGCCGTGCGCATGCCATGACGTTCCCGCACACGGCAAGTTGCCTCAGCGCCGCCAGTCGCTAGAGGAGGGCGCGTCATCGACCATCCGGGAGCCAGCATGCCGACCCTAGTCCTGATCCGCCACGGCCAGTCGGCCTGGAACCTCGAAAACCGCTTCACCGGCTGGTGGGACGTCGACGTGACCGAAAAGGGCGCCGAGGAAGCCCGCGCCGCGGGCCGGCTGATGAAGGAGAAGGGCCTGGATTTCGACCTGACCTTCACCAGCCTGCAGACCCGCGCGATCAAGACGCTCAACCTCGCGCTCGAGGAAATGGGCCGGCTGTGGCTGCCGGTCGAGAAGGACTGGCGGCTGAACGAGCGGCATTATGGTGGCCTGACCGGGCTCAACAAGGCGGAGACCGCAGCGAAGCATGGCGACGCGCAGGTCCATATCTGGCGCCGCAGCTTCGACATCCCGCCGCCGCCGCTCGAGGAGGGGAGCCCGTTCGACCTGTCGCAGGACCGCCGCTATGCCGGCATCGATATCCCCGACACGGAGAGCCTGAAGGACACGATCGCCCGGGTGCTGCCTTATTGGGACGGCCGCATCGTACCGGCGCTGAAGGACGGCCAGCGCGTGCTGATCTCGGCGCACGGCAATTCGCTCCGCGCTCTGGTCAAGCATCTCTCCAATATCCCCGACGACGAGATCACCAGCCTCGAAATCCCGACCGGCCAGCCGATCGTGTACGAGCTGGACGACGCCCTGAACGCGACGGATCGCTATTATCTGAGCGAGCGCTGATCTTCTTGAGCTCCTCCCCTTCAGGGAGGAGCTTTAGTAAGTTGCCCTTACGGCGTCCCGTGGCTAGGAAACCGCTCCTTCCACCGGGGTAGCGCATGACGGATCATCCCCTTGTCGGCATCATCATGGGCAGCGCCTCCGATTGGGAGACGATGCGCCACGCCGCCGATGCGCTCGCCGAACTTGGCGTGCCGCACGAGACCAAGGTCGTCTCCGCCCATCGCACCCCGCAGCGGCTCTATGATTATGCCGCCCAGGCCGAGCATCGCGGGCTGAAGGTGATCATCGCCGGCGCCGGCGGCGCGGCGCATCTGCCCGGCATGGCGGCGGCGCTGACGCATCTGCCCGTGCTCGGCGTGCCGGTCGAATCCAAGGCGCTGAAGGGCATGGATAGCCTGCTTTCGATCGTGCAGATGCCCGGCGGCATCCCGGTCGGCACGCTGGCGATCGGCAAGCCCGGCGCGAAGAATGCGGGCCTGCTCGCCGCCGCGATCCTGGCGACGCACGACGCGCTGCTCGCCGAGCGACTGAAGAAATGGCGCGCCGCCCAGACGGAGAGCGTGGCGAGCGATCCGGCATGACAGCCCTCCCGCCCGGCTCGACGATCGGCATCCTCGGCGGCGGGCAGCTCGGGCGCATGCTCGCCGCCGCGGCCGCGCAACTCGGCTATCGTACCCAGGTCCTCGCCCCCGACGCAGAGAGCGTCGCGGCGCAGACCGCGTCCAGCTTCACGCGCGCCGATTATCACAGCCGGATCGTGCTCGACGAACTGGCCTCCTCAGCCGACGTCGTCACCTACGAGTTCGAGAATATCGGGCTCGAGCCGCTGCAATATCTCGCCACGCGCATCCCGGTACATCCCCTGCCGGCCGCGCTCGCGGTCGCGCAGGACCGCGCCACCGAGAAGAGCTTCGTCGATGGCCTGGGCGGCCGGACCGCGCCGTGGCGCAAGGTCGATACGATCGAGGAACTGGAGGCAGCGCTGGCCGAGATCGGCGCGCCCGCGATCCTGAAGACGCTCCGGCTCGGCTATGATGGCAAGGGCCAGGTCCGCATCGGCAGCGCCGGCGAGGCCGCCGCCGCCTGGGCGGCAATCGGCGCGCGGCCTGCGATCCTCGAAGGTTTCGTCCAGTTCTCCCACGAATTCTCGATCATCCTGGCGCGCGGTGCGCACGGTGCGATGGTCAGCTATCCGCCGCCCTGGAACGAGCATGTCGAGGGCATCCTCGCCCGCTCCTCGCTCCCCGCGCCCGTCGAGATCGCGCGGCACTGGGCGGAAGCGGCGGCGCTGGCCGGGCGTGTGGCCGACACGCTGGACTATGTCGGCGTGCTCGCCTGCGAATTCTTCGCGACCGATCAGGGCCCGGTGTTCAACGAGATGGCCCCGCGCGTGCACAATTCGGGGCATTGGACGATCGAGGGCGCGGTCACCTCACAGTTCGAGAACCATATCCGCGCGATCTGCGGCCTGCCGCTCGGCGATACCGGGCTGATGGCGCCACGGGTCGAGATGGAGAATCTGATCGGCGACGACGCCAATCGCTGGGCAGAGATTCTCGCCGAGCCGGGTGCGCATTTGCACCTCTACGGCAAGACGATACGCCCCGGCCGCAAGATGGGGCATGTGACGCGCCTCGCGCGATAAGGTCGTTCCACCGGATCCGGGACGAGTCAGCAAAAAGGCCCACCGTCTCGCGACGGCGGGCCTCTTCGTATCGCGATCGCGGTGCGGTTATGCGGTGCGCGTGCCCGACAGCGGGAAGCTGCCGAATGCGCCGGCGCCGACCGTTCCGGTCAGCGTGTCGCCGTCTGCGGTCGCGGTGCAATCGAGGCTCATCGGCATCGGAACGGTGATGTTCATCGTCCACTTGATCGTGTTGCCATCGACCGTGCCGCTGATATCCGTGGAGCCCATCGCGCCGGCGTTGGTGCCGGTGAAGGTGCCACCGTCGGTCTTCACCGTCAGCGTCATCTTCTGATCGCCGAGCGGCGACTTAACGGTGGTATCCCAGGTGCCGTCGACTTCAGCCATTTCGTCTCTCCTGATCTTAGAATCCCTAGCGCACGTCCGCAACGGACGCCGCTGGCACCACCTCAACCGGCAGTCCGAGGCTGTCAAGCTGAGGCCGGACGGTCTTCGCGTCGCCCACGACGACCCAGATCAGCTTCGACGGGTCGATTGCCGCGCGTGCCGCAGCGTCAAGCTGATCGGATTTGAGCGTGCGATAAACTTTCGGCAGCGTCGCATAATAATCGTCCGGCCGCTTGTAGAGGCTGTTCGACTGCAGGCCCGACAGCACGGCGCCGGCGGTTTCGAAATTGCCGGGCAGTGAGCGAATCGTGCCGGCGATCGTCCGGTCGAACTCGATCGGAGTGATTCCCTTGGTCGTCAGGAAATCCCCAACGTCGGCGCGCAGCGCCGCGATCGACGCGCCGGTCTTGTCCGCCTGCACCGGCGCCTGGATGACATAGGGCGCCGCGAATTCGGCACGCTGGAAACCGCCCGACGCGCCATAGGACCAATGCTTGTCCTCGCGCAGATCCATGTTGATCCGCGACAGGAAGCCGCCGCCCAGCGTGTCGTTGGCGGCAAGCAGGGGCACGAATTCGTCCGTTCCCTTCAGGCTCGTCGGCGTCGCCGCATAGATCAGCGATTGCGGCGAATCGGGCCGGTCGATCAGCACGATACGCGGCGTGGCGGGCTGCGGCGGCGTGGAGAAATCCTTCACGCCGGCCGGGCCGGTCGACTGCCAATCCCCGAAACGCGTCTCCAGCGCTGCCTTCACCTCGGCCAGCGGTCGATCGCTGACGACGAATATCCGTGCCTTGTCCGGCCGGAGCCAGGCATGCTGGAACGCGATCAGATCGTTGCGGGTCAGCACCGCGACTGCCTTGGGATCGCCGCTGCCGAACGACTTGGCATAGGGCGAAGCAGGGCCATGGACGAGCCGCGGCATCACGCGCGAGGCGAGGCCACCGGGGCTGGTCAGTTCGGCCGAGATCTGGGCGAGCTGCTGGTTGCGGACTCGGTCGACCTCGGCCGGGGCGAAGGCCGGATTGCGCACCACATCGGCGAAGAGATCGAGCCCGGGCGCCAGATTGGGGCTGGGCGCCGAGAAGGTCAGGCTCGTACGGTCGAGACTCGCCCCGGAACCAATGCTCGCGCCGAGCCGCTCCTTCATCTCGGCGATCGTCACGGAATCCTTGGTGGCCGTCCCTTCGTCCATCACGCCGAGCGTCAGCTGCTGCGTGCCGAGCTTGCCCGTCGGATCGGCCGCGGCCCCGGCGTCGAAGCTGATCACTGCCTGGGTGATCGGCACGGCATCGCGCTGCGCATAGACCAGTTCGATGCCGTTGCTGAGGCTGGTATGCACGGCCGATGGGAAGACGATGTCGGAGATTGTGCCGACCGCCGGCATCTCGCCGCGCGTGCCCTTGGCGGGCACGTCGGTCGCCGGCTTCGGCTCGACCGCCGCCGCCTCGACATAGGCCTCGCGCGCGCCGGGCTCGACCGTCAGCGCATAGACCGGGCGCTTGAGCCACTTGGCGGTTGCCGTCCTGACCTGCGCCGGGGTTGCCCCCGCCAGCGTCGCGAGCTGCTTCTTGTAATAGGCCGGATCGTCCGAATAGAGCGCGCCCTGCGCCAGGGTCGCTGCCTTGCCGCCGAAGCCGCCGACCGATTCGAGCCCCTGGATGGTGCTCGTCACGCTGCCGGTGGCAACGCGCAGCACCTCGTCGGCGGTCGGGCCGTTGGCGATCAGATCGGCCACCACTTCATCGAGCCGCTTGGCGACCAGCGCCGGATCGACGCCCGGCTTCACATCGGCATAGACTTCGAACATGCCGAGCTGGGCGAAGGTCTGGTTGCTGGCCGAAACGCGGACCGCGATCTTCTCCTTGCGCACCAGCGCATTGTCGAGGCGCGAGCTGGACAGGCCGCCGAGCACGCCGGCCGTGACGTCCAGCAGGATCGCGTCCTTGTCGTTCACCCCGGGCACCGTCCAGCTGCGATAGATGCGCGTCGTGGCGACGCGGTCCTTCATCACTTCGCTGGTGGCGGCGGGCAGCGTTGGAACGTCGGCCTTGGGCACCACGCTCTGCGGGCCGCGCGGGATCGCCCCGAAATATTGCTCGACCAGCGGCTTCGCCGTGGCGGCGTCGATATCCCCGGCAAGCACCAGGATCGCGTTGTTCGGCGCGTAATGATCGTGGAACCAGTCCTTCACCGTCGCGAGGCTGGCGGCGTCGAGATCGGCCATCGAGCCGATCGTCGAGTGGCGATAGGGATGGCCTTCCGGGAAGAGCGCGGCGAGCTGGCTATATTCGACCAGGCCATAGGGCTGGTTGTCGCCCTGGCGCTTCTCGTTCTGGACGACGCCGCGCTGCTCGTCGAGCACGCCCTGAGTCACCGCGCCGGCGAGATAGCCCATGCGGTCGCTTTCGAGGAACAGCGCCCGCGCCAGCGCCGGGGTCGGTACCGTCTCGAAATAATTGGTGCGATCGAACCAGGTCGTGCCGTTAAGGTCGGTCGCGCCGACTTCCTTCATCGGCGCGAAGAAATCACCCGGCGCATTCTCGCTGCCGTTGAACATCAGATGCTCGAACAGATGCGCGAAGCCGGTCTTGCCGGCCGGCTCGAACTTGGAGCCGACATTGTACCAGACCGAGACCGCGACGATCGGCGCCTTGCGATCGGTATGGACGATCACGCGCAGGCCGTTGGGGAGCGTGAATGCCTGGTAAGGAATGTCGACGCTCTTCGCGAGGACGGAAAGCGGCGCCGGCTTGACCGGGGCAGACTTGGCGGCAGCGACGGGAGGTGCGGCCACAACGGGGGTCGCGAGCGCAGCCATCGCCACGCCGGCAAGCGCGATCAATTTGGTGTTCATGGAAGATACGTCCTCGAAGAAGCAATTATATTACACAGGTATAGCGCAGCCAATCTGCGACGCAATCCGGGGCATCACGGCCGGTAAATCCGTTCGACATGCCCCTTGAGCTGCGCCGGATCGAACCATACCGGCTTCATCTGATGGCGGACGAACAACGGGGCCTGATCGGCATAATGCGGCGAATCGGGGCGGGTCGTCGCGGCGCCGAAAGGCTGAATCGATTGCGAGCTCACCCTGCCCTGCCGATCCCAGGCGACGAACATGATGAAGCTGTCGCCGTGGCGGACGGCGAGCCGGCCGTCGGGCGCCTCGTCCCACAGCGCGGCGGCGCGCAGAACGTCGGGGCCGCCGTCCATCGGCAGGTCGATCTTGCCTTGACGAACGCGCAGCACCGTGCCGAGCGGCGGATCGAGCCGGCCGAAATGCTTCGTCAGATAGGCAGCGGCCGTTGCGAGTTCCTCGCGAGGATCTGCCTTCGGCCGGCGCTGGTAGTGCCATTTGTTGCCGGCGCGCAGCAGCAGCGCGGCGATCGAATCGGCCGGGCCCTTGCCATCATAATTCCAGTCCCATTTCGCCAGGAGCGTCTGGGCCGCGATCAGCGATCGGTCACCCTTCGGGTCGACCGCAGCCAGATCCGCGAACCATTTCGCGGCCCAACTCACCCGGCTGACGCCGGTATCGAACTTGATCCGGTGGAGCTCTTCGTCAGTGATCGACGGATCGGCGCTCATCAACTCAAGTGCGCGGGTCGCGCGATTGGTCGTGTCGGTCTCGATTCCGAGCAGTGGCGAATAGACCGCCGGATTCATCTCCGAGCCTGTCCCCGCCGCCTGGAAAGGCGTATTGTTCGCGTTTATCAGGAAGCCCGATGCCGGGTTCACGTTGCGCGGCACCCGCTCCCAGGGGACGGTGCCGGCGGCCAGGTCGCGCGCGGTGTCGCCCGGCAGGACCTTTGTATAATCATAGCCCGGCTTCCGGTTGGGGAAGCTCGCATTGTAGAAATAGGCGATGTTGCCCGCCGCGTCGGCATAGAGGAAATTGGTCGCCGGCACGCCCTGGATCGCCAGCGCCCGCTGCCATTCGCCGAAATCGCGCGCGCGGTTGAGCCGGTAATATTCCTCGACCATCTTCAGCTGGTCGGCACCGCCATAGCGCAACGCGAACGCGCCCTTGGCCGTCGCGATCACCGGCCCCTGCACCGAGCGCAGCACCGTCTTCGGTACGGGCAGCACGAACGGGCCCCACAGCTTTACCGGCAACCACACCCGGGTCTTTTGGAGCGGCCGCCACTGCCCCTCGAAGCGATAGGCATCGCCCGCCGGATTGAGCACCAGCTTGTAGATGTCGATCAGATCGGGCCGGTTGACCGTGTTGGTCCAGCCGAGCGTTCGGTTATGCCCGAGCAGCGGATAGGGCGCGCCCGGGAACGTCGCGCCGGCGAAGTTCCAGCCGGCTTGCGAATGCACTACCAGCTCATACCAGGCGACGCCGCCACGCCAGGGCTGGTGCGAATTGGAGACGAGCCGAGTGAAGCCGTCCGCCGATCGCTTCGGCGCGACGACGAAGGCGTTCGAGCCGTTCTCGGTGCCGTCCGGGCCGACCGGCGTGATATCCGGCGCATCGGGCACCGGGCCGGCGCTTTCCGGCGGCAGCGGCGTGTCGCCGGCAAGCGCCCCAAGCACGCCGTCCAGCCCGAAGAAGAAAGGCGAGCGCAGCACAAAGCCGACGGCAACGTCCCGCCCGTCGACCGGGAAGAGCTTCGCCAGCCGCACTTCGCCCGGATGCTTCTCGGCATAACGGTTCAGTCCCGAGGCGTAACCGTCGAGCAGCGCGCGCACATCGGCGGGCTGCTTCCTATAATCGCGCGCCACCGTCTCGCGCGCGCCGAGCAGGTGCAGGACATAATCGGTCTTCGCCCCGTCCCCGCCGGTCATCGCGCCGAGCCGCCCGCGCGTCATCGCGAGCACTTCCTGCAGAGTCGCGAAATCGTCCTCGGCATGCGCGAAGGCGATGCCATAGGCGACGTCTGGATCGGTCTTGCCGAAGATGTGCGGCACGCCGAACGTGTCGCGCGCGATCTTCACGTCATAGGCGTGGGCGGGTGGCGCCGCGGGAGCCGTGGCGGTCAGCGGCTCCCAGGTTGCGAGGCCGATCGCTGCCAGGATCAGGAGGACGACCAGTCCGGTCGCGCCCCGCACGAGATGTCGCCGCATCGATCCTCACCCGCCTTGTTTTGCGGATGGTCTAGGCGCGGCGCCCGGCCACGACAATGGCGCCGAGCACCCCTGTTCCGGCTTCAAGTCGGCACCGCTCCCGCCGGGGTGGGAGCGGTGCCGGGGATCAGAAGCCGGTCTTCAGGGTCACGAAGAACTGCTGCGGGGCACCGGCGAGCAGCGTCTGGTTGTCGCCGCTGTTGCCGAAGCCGTTCGACCCGATCGTCGCGACATATTTCTTGTCGAGCAGGTTGGTCGCGTTGAGCTGCACCTCGACCTGCCGATCGCCCGGCAGGGTAACGCGGGCGCCGATGCTCGCGTCGAACAGCACCTGTCCGGGCACCGATTGATCGTTGGTATAGGTGAAGTAGCGCTTGCTCATATAGTTCGCGCCGATCCGCCCGAAGAACATGCCCTTGTCGTACGTGATCTCACCCTTGGCGAGGTGCTTCGGGCTGTCGACGGTGGTCTTGCCGGCGGTTGCGATCGAAGGGCGCTGAGTCGGCGGATTGGTGGACAGATCGGGCGCGACCGGGACGTCGTCGCGATAGGTCGAGTCGTTATAGCTGTACGACGCGAACACCCCGAAGCCGTAGCCGAGCTTGGCCTCGACCGCGCCCTCCACGCCATAGGAGCGGACCGAGCCGACGTTCGACAAGGTCGCGAGATTGCCGATGATGCCGGCGCCGACGGTGGTCGCGATGATGCGGTTGCTGAAATCGACATAATAGACGGCGAGCAGGGCGTTGAAACCGCCGTTGCGATACCGCCCACCGGCCTCGAACGTGTTCGATTCCTCCGGCTTCAGCTTGTTGGTCGTCAGCAGCGCATCGAACCCGGCCTGCGATGTCGCGAACGGTCCGCTGGTCGCGGCCGAGACGAAGGCACGCTTGGCCTGGGTGAAATCGCCGAACAACTCGGCATTCTCGCTGAGCTTGTAGTTCAGGCCGGCGTGCGGCTGGAACCAGTCGGTCGTCTTGATCTTGCCCGAAGCGAGGCCGCCGCCGACGATCGGCGTCGCCTTGTTGCGGACTTCGAACCCCTTCCAGCCGAGATTGATCGTCAGGGCGCCGAGCGCGATCTTGTCCTGCACGTGATATTGCAGCGTCTCGGTCTCGTAATTGAGCGCCCATTGCGTGAAGAACGGATTCTGCTGGAAATCCAGCGAATCACGCGTCGGGGCGAGCCGGCTGGTAAGGCCGTAGAAGCGGCGCGCCTGGCGGAAATCATTCTTCTCGTACCAGCCGCCGACGGTGATGTCGTTGAAGGCGATCTTGCCGCCGAGCGAGCCGAACACACCCTTGCGATGGATGTCATATTCGGTGGTGCGCACCGAGATCGGCGCACCGCCGGGCGTCGGCGCATAGGGCGTGTACCAGAGCCCCTGGCCATGGTTCGAATGATAATAGGCCTTCAGCTCGCCATGGATCGGCGCATCCTTCGCGGTTTCGACGCCGATCGACGCGAGATAATCCTGCCGCAGGCCGGCCGCGTCGAAATAGACGTCGTCAGCCGAGGTGTAAGGCGCTGGATAAGGCAGCGGCGATCCCGGATTGGCGGTATTGTGCGCCAGGATATCGGCGATCGCGACGGCAAGCGTATATTTATCCGAGATATTGTCGACATCATAGCCGAGCCGGCTGATCATGCCGAGCGACAGATCCTGGTAATCATTCTCGCGCCGATCCGAATAATCGAACGTGCCGACGAGGCGGACATCGGCGATCGGCGCGACGAACTTCGCGTTGATCTGATGCTGGCGCTGCGAGCCATAGCCCTTCCATTTATCGGTATCGAGGAAGCCATAGGAGACATAGGCGCTCGGCCCGTTGTCGCCGAGCACGCCGGTATCGAGCCGGCCGAACGCGCGCACCGTATTTTCGCTGCCATAGGTGCCGTTGAGCGTCAGGCCGAAGGTGGATTTGGGATCGCTCGAGATGAACTCGATCGTGCCACCGAGATTGTTGGTCGCCTGGGTGCCGATCGAGCCGGCGCCCTGCGACACGATCGTCTGCCCGATATTCTCCGACGAGATCGCCCGGCTGATGTGCAGGCCGTTGGTGTTGCCATAGCTGCCGTCACCCAGCGGGATGCCGTCGAGTGTGAAGCCGATCTGGTTCTGGTTGAAGCTGCGGATCGAGATGCGTTCCGACCATTCATAGGCGCCGAAGGCATCGGCTGCCGCGAAATTGACGCTGGGCAGCTTGGCAATCGCCTTGAGCGGGCTGGTCCCGGGCGCCAGAATCTCGATATCGGCCTGGCTGATGCGCTGCACCTGCCGCGTCTCGCCGCGGCCGATCACGATGATATCGGCAGCCTCGGCGGGCGTCTCCGAATCAGCCAGCGGGGCGGGATCAGCGACGGCGGCGCGCGGTTCTTCGGCGGCATGAGCGCCGAGCGGCCAGCACAGAGCAGAGCCGGCCAGCAGGCAGGCGGTCAGATGGCGCATTGATGGAGTCCCCAATTATAGTGTCGAATCACCAGCGCCGCTGAGCGCCGTGGTGGCGCGTAGGCGCGCTGCGTTGCAGCATCATGCGAGCGTGATGGCGGTGCGATGACAGTTTCGGGTCGGGCTTGTTGCATCTACGTATCGACCCGGTTGCGGGTGAAGTGCGATGACGAACCGGGGACTTGTGTTGCATATCTGCCACACCATATCGCGGTGGCGAGCGACACTGGAATGAGAGGGACGCTGATGAATCTGGAAAAATTTACTGACCGCGCGAAGGGTTTTCTTCAATCGGCGCAGACGGTCGCGATCCGGATGAGCCATCAACGGATTTCGCCCGAGCATATCCTCAAGGCGTTGCTCGAGGACGAGCAGGGCATGGCCGCCGGGCTTATCACCGCCGCCGGCGGCGATGCGAAACGCGCGGTGACCGAGACCGACGCAGCGCTGGCTAAAGTGCCGGCAGTGTCGGGCGGGGGCGCGCAGCAGACGCCAGGCCTCGACAATGATGCGGTGCGCGTGCTCGATCAGGCCGAGCAGATCGCGACCAAGGCGGGCGACAGCTTCGTCACGGTCGAGCGGCTGCTCGTGGCGCTGGCGCTCGCCTCCACCACGGCGGCGGGCAAGGCGCTCGCCGCAGCGGGTGTGAAGGCGGACGCGCTGAACGCAGCGATCAACCAGATCCGTGGCGGCCGCAGCGCCGACAGCGCGGGCGCCGAGGACCGGTTCGACGCGCTCAAGAAATTCGCGCGCGACCTGACTCAGGCGGCGCGCGACGGCAAGCTCGATCCGGTGATCGGCCGCGACGAGGAAATACGCCGCACCATCCAGATCCTCGCCCGGCGCACCAAGAACAATCCCGTGCTGATCGGCGAGCCGGGCGTCGGCAAGACCGCGATCGCCGAGGGGCTGGCGTTGCGCATCGCCAATGGCGACGTGCCCGATACGCTGAAGGATCGCCGCCTGATGTCGCTCGACATGGGCAGCCTGATCGCCGGCGCCAAATATCGCGGCGAATTCGAGGAGCGACTGAAAGGCGTGCTCGACGAAGTGAAGGCCGGCGAAGGCGAGATCATCCTGTTCATCGACGAGATGCACACGCTGATCGGCGCGGGCAAGACCGACGGCGCGATGGACGCTTCCAACATGATCAAGCCGGCGCTGGCGCGCGGCGAGTTGCACTGCGTCGGCGCGACCACGCTCGACGAATATCGCAAATATGTCGAGAAGGACGCAGCGCTCCAGCGGCGCTTCCAGCCGGTGTTCGTCGGCGAGCCGACGGTCGAGGACACGATCTCGATCCTGCGCGGGCTGAAGGAGAAATATGAGCTGCACCACGGCGTGCGCATCACCGATGCGGCGATCGTCGCTGCCTCGACTCTGTCCAACCGCTACATCACGGATCGATTCCTGCCCGACAAAGCGATCGACCTGATGGACGAGGCAGCCAGCCGGATCCGCATGGAAGTCGAATCCAAGCCCGAGGAGATCGAGACGCTCGATCGCCGCATCATCCAGCTCAAGATCGAGCGCGAGGCGCTGAAGCGCGAGACCGACGCGGCATCCCGCGACCGGCTGGCGACGCTGGAGGGCGAGCTGGCCAATCTCGAGCAGCAATCGGCCGAGCTCACCACGCGGTGGCAGGGCGAGAAGGACAAGATCAACGCCGAGGCGAAGCTCAAGGAGCAGCTCGACGCAGCGCGGCTCGAGCTCGAGCAGGCGCAGCGCGCGGGCGATCTCGCCAAGGCCGGCGAGCTCTCCTACGGCACCATACCGCAGCTGACCCGGCAGCTCGACGAAGCGCAGGCGACCACCAAAGGCGCGATGCTGCGCGAGGAAGTGACCGCCGACGATATCGCCGCCGTGGTCAGCCGCTGGACCGGCATTCCGGTCGACCGGATGCTGGAGGGCGAGCGCGCCAAGCTGCTCGGGATGGAGGAAGCGCTGGGCAAGCGCGTGATCGGCCAGGCCCAGGCGGTCCGCGCCGTCTCGACGGCCGTCCGCCGAGCCCGCGCCGGGCTGCAGGAGCCGAACCGGCCGCTCGGCTCGTTCCTGTTCCTCGGCCCGACCGGCGTCGGCAAGACCGAGCTGACCAAGGCGCTCGCCGAATTCCTGTTCGACGATCCCGCCGCGATGGTGCGCATCGACATGAGCGAGTTCATGGAGAAGCATGCGGTCGCGCGGCTGATCGGCGCTCCTCCCGGCTATGTCGGTTACGAGGAAGGCGGCGTGCTGACCGAGGCGGTGCGCAGGCGGCCCTATCAGGTGGTGCTGTTCGACGAAGTCGAGAAGGCGCATGGCGACGTCTTCAACATCCTGCTCCAGGTGCTCGACGACGGCCGGCTGACCGACGGCCAGGGCCGCACGGTGGATTTCAGCAACACGCTGATCATCCTGACGTCCAATCTCGGCAGCCAGTATCTGACGACGCTGGCCGACGGCGCCGACGTGTCGACCGTCGAGCCGCAGGTGATGGAGATCGTGCGCGGGCATTTCCGCCCCGAATTCCTGAACCGGCTCGACGAGATCATCCTGTTCCACCGGCTCGGGCAGAGCGAGATGGCCCCGATCGTCGATATCCAGGTATCGCGCGTGCAGAAGCTGCTGGCCGATCGCAAGGTCGTGCTGGAACTGACCGACGCCGCGCGAGCGTGGCTCGGCCGGGTCGGCTATGATCCAGTCTATGGCGCGCGGCCGCTCAAGCGGGCGGTGCAGCGCTATCTGCAGGATCCGCTGGCCGACCTGATCCTGCGCGGCGACGTGAAGGACGGCGCGACGGTGAAGGTCGATGAGGGGGATGGGAAGCTGGAGCTGGCGGTCGGGTGATCCAAGCGCCAGCTATCGGCGGACAATTTCCTGTCAGGAGGGGCCCGTCTTGAGGGCGGCGCCCCCGCCTTTGTCGAACTCCAGGAGCTGGATATACGCCTCAGCAGCCTGACTTTTTCATGCAGGATCCAAGTTGCGTTCTGTTCACGAGGTCACGATCGGCTTGCCTCTGTTCGGCCCATTCGCTTCGCGTTCTGCAGACTCTTCGCAACGCCAGCCGGCTACCGAGAACCTCCTGCTTTTCGCAGACTACCTCGTTCGGGTCGCTCTTTTTCTTCGCAGGGCGCACCTCATTCTGCCCCAGTACCGGCATGGTCAGGGCGAAGCTGATCATCGCCCCCAACGCAGCCCGCGCCATCACAGGTGTCATCATCGACCCTTTCAAGAATGTGAGTCGGACCGATCCTGCAGCAGCTCAAGGCGCGAAACCAGCGCTTTTAAATGACGTTTCAAGACTCACCGCGCGGCAACAGCGAATACCGACCACACGCTAGCGTGGTGGGGCGACATCGAACGCGATGGTGAGTCTTTCGCCCTCGGCAAAGGGCCGCGTTCCATGCCACATCCAGGAGGGAAACAATACCAGCTGCGCCACGCGAGGCTCGACCGCGCGCGTCGGACATAGATCGAGGCCCAGTGTCGCCTGCGGCTCCCCCAATGTCAGCCAGCCGGCATCGACAGCCTCCCCTGGCTGCCGCGGTGGAAGCGCGACATACAACGCCGAACTGATCCAACCCTGCGGATGCACATGATTTGCATGATGACCGGCATCTCCGAGTCGAACCGACCAGCTACCTGCGAAACGGACTCTGCGATCACGACGGTGCGCCAATAGCGGATGTGAGGAATCCGTCGGCGGAAGCTGTCTAATATAGCGCTCAACAGCGCGCGTCATAGCAGCGCGGACGGCACGGATCGCCGGATCTATCCGGCTGAACAATGGCCCATCAGTCTGCGTACCACCCCGCACCGACTGATCGAGGTACTCGCCTTTCGCCACATGCAGCGAGCGCAGATGAACGGCCAACCGATCGACTGCGGGAAACTCCTGGCCGAGATTCATTACCACAACAAATCGTTCGTCGCCTTCCAGCCATGCACTGCGAGGGTCGCCCGTCAATCGCCACGCGGCCGCGGCATAGGGCCAGACCGCGGTCCCACGGTCCGCCTTCAGTTCAGCGTCGATGAGCGCAAGCGCCTGGTCGGCCCGCGTGGTTCGCAGCAGGTGACGAATGCGCCACAGTGCGAGCCTTGGCTGCGCCGCTCCGGGGGCCTTGTCGAACAGCGCGTCCGCGTGCTCCGCACCCAGTTCCGAAGCGACGATCGCCTCATATTCGGCGCACAGCTCACTCATCTGACCCGCCGTCCGCGCCCGGGTCAGCACGTTACCAAGCTCCGCGTAATTTTCGCGGCGCAGGTACAGGTCGAACAGGCCGCGCCACAGCGTGGCTTCGCCGGGTAGCTGCGACAGCGCCCGTTCAAGGGAGGCGGCCACGATATTCCCCTGTCCTATCGTGGAGCGGAGCTGTGCGAGCTGCATATGCCCCTGGAGCCACAGCGGTGCCGCAGCAAGAACCGCATCGAGGCCGGCGGCCGCCTCCTCGCCTTTCCCGATGGCCATTTGTGCGGCCGCCAGACCAATCAGCACGTCTCCGCTTCCGGGGGAGAGACGACGCGCTTGCTGGAACAACGAGACCGCGTCGATGCCCGCCTCAAACGCTACATGGGCACGGCCATGGGCAATACCGGAATCCGACGGAGCAAGCCGCGCCGCCCGGGCGAATGATTGCAATGCGGCGTCATGTTCATCCAGGGCTCGCTGCAAAAGACCAGTCCACTGCCATGTCCGGGCATCGGTGCCCTGCCGGGCACCACGCATCAGCCACGGCAGCGCCTGCTCCTCGCCACCTTCGGCGAGCGCCAGCCGAGCGAGGTTGGCAAGGTTCTCCGCGTTCACCGCGCCCCTGCAAACCGATGCCAGCTGAGCGGCGAAGTTCATAGGCCAGCCGCGGGAGGACCTCCATCCGCAGCGACGAGAGCGGAGACCGCCTCGCGTTCAACTGCGCTGAGATCGGGGTGCCAGAGGTCGAAGATGAAGACGACGCGAAGCTGGTCGCTCGGATTTGCCGCCTCGTGCTCGATCGTATCATCGAATACGAACGCGTCGCCCCGCCGCCAGCCTCGGGTTTCCGCACCGACGCGGAACCAGCAGCCCTCCGGCACCACGAGAGGCAGGTGGCAGACCAGCCGTCCGTTGCTGACACCGACATGCGGCGGAATCTCTGTCTTCGGCGCGAGCAGGGAAAACATCGCATTGGGCGATGCGCCGGCAATTACCGGTTGAGGAAGCCGTTCGAGCAACGCGACGGTGCGCGGGCAATGGCGGGCGTTCGCCTCAACTTTCCGGCCGTTCCGCCACAGGTGAATGGCGGTCCAATCGGCATTGTGGTTCAAAGACCGCCACTGACGAAGCGGAAGATGTTCCGCATATTGAATATACGGAACAAGCTCGGCCCGCTCGGCCGCCATCACGATCTCCAGTTCGGCAGCGATGGCGTCGGTTGCCGCCTCGAGCTCAGCCAACCACGGGAACATGCGGCGCGGGTGGAATTCGCGCTCGGCCAATCCGGGGAAATGGAAGTGCGTGGGTTCGCTATGATAGTGTCGGGTACGACGTAACGCATTACTCCTGAAGCGGCCTATGCGCCCCAGTTCTTCTTCGTCCGCGCACTGTTCTGCGGCGGCCATCGCCGTTTTCAGTCTTATTTCCCGTGCATCGATCCACGCCGCATGGCGGCGCTCCCCTTCGGCCAGGGCCGCGGTAATCTGGGGCGGCAAATCGCCTTCCGGCTGCTGGGCGATTGCGTGGCCCCAGGCTTCTCCGGCTGCGGCATCTCCCAGCCGATCCAACAGGTTCGCCCGCATTAGCAATGTCGTGAAATCTAGGGGGGAGATGGCGAGCGCCCGATGCACGGCATCGAGGGCGACATATGGTTGGCCCGCAGCGCGACTCACCCCGGCGAACCTCAGCAGGATCGAGAGGTCGTCAGGCCGCTCGATGGCCGCGGCGCGGAGCAAGGTCTGAGCACGTGCAAAATCTTGGGCCCCTGAAGCCCGGTCCGCCTCGGCCAGCAACATCGGCACATCCGCGCTCACAGCGTGTAACCGAACTTTGCGACCCAAGGTTCGAGAACGGGAAGAATCGGCTCCAGATGCTGTCGATAACGCTCCCAACGGCCGGACGCACGCTTGTAGATCGGCTCGGTCACCTGCGAATAGCTCGCGGTCGTGATCAGACCCCGCGCCTTGGCGGTGCGGCGATGGTCAAGCGCGTCTTCGTGCCAATCCAGCCCCAGAAAGTCGAACAACGGGCGAACCTCTCCTTCGACGTCTTCGACTAGTCGCTCGTACGAGATCGTGTGGATATTGAGCGGAAACAGCGCCCGCGAACGCTCCCAATGCTGAAAGGTCAGATCATATAGCTCGGCGGCATTTTCGAGCCGGAGAAAATTGGACATGGCCGGGTTCAACCGGAAGTTGCTCATGAAACAACTCAGTAAGACGTCACACGGATGCCGCAGCGCGAGGATGAAACGCGCGTTCGGAAATAGCCGTTGGATGAGCGGAGCCTTGTTGAGAAACAGCGGCGATTTGTCGATCAACAGGCTGGACGGCCCGATCGCCTGGATTTTCTCCACCTCCGTGTAATATTTCTGGCGAGCAGCGACAATGCCCGCGGCGTCTAGGGATGGAATGCCGGCGAGCCCACCCAGTGCCTGGTCGACAAGGTTCAGCGGCGGCTTTTCTTCAAGCACCACGGTGCGTGGATGGCCCATCAAAATCGTATCAAGCAGCGTTGTCCCGGACCGCGGAAAGCCGACCAGGAAAACCGGATCAGCGCGGTCCGAGACGCCATCCTCGTGCGACCAACTTGCGGCCCAGTCAGGCGTAAGAAACTGGATTTCGCCACGAAGTTCCGCGCGCAACTCGGCTGCACGCACCAGAGGTTCCGTTGGATGCATCTCGTGCAGCCGATTGGTTTCTTCGAATGCGGCAAAGGCCTCATCCGACCGTCCGAGGCGATCGAGGATGGTCGCACGGATGTGCGCGCTTCGCTCGGGCTCGATCGTCGCCGGCACGGACATCAGGCTTTCGAGCCCCTCTTCGAACCGCCCGGCGCGCCGGTGCTCCAGCGCGCGCAGGAAGCCGAGCGCTCCGTCCTCCAGGCCGTTTGCCTCGCCGAGGGCAATCAACGGGGCGAACTCTTCTTCCCGGTTGGTATGTTCATATTGCACGGCGAGGCCCAGATACGCATCCACCACCGAAGGATCTATGGCGATCGCCCTGCGAAAGGCCTGCTCGGCATCCTCGATCCGCATTACCAGCCCACATTCGATGGCAAATTTGAGCTGAAGATTCGCGTTGTCGGGGTCGCGAGATACGGCCTCTTCCAGGACCGGTAACGCCTGTTCGTGTTTTCCGTCCCGTTTGAATTGCACGTAGAGATCGTGCAGGGCTCGAGCGTCCTCGGGAAAATCCGACGCGGCCGCGCGAAGGATGCTTTCGGCCTCGGCCGGACGATCCGCCGCGCGCAAGGCGACCGCCAGGTTCAAGCGTGTCGGGGGTGCGAGCGGATCGAGTTCCACGGCGCGCCGCAATGCTGAAACACTGCCGTCGAAATCGCCCAACGCCGACCGCGCATTGCCAAGGTTGTTGAAGCTTTCGAAATCATCCCGCGCGCGCTCAACTACATGTTCATATGCTTCGACCGCCTCGGGGAATCGCTCAAGCGACTGAGCTATAAACCCCCGGTAGCGCGCGATCCGCAAGGTGGCGTCGGAATACGCGAGTTCGCGCGTCGCAACGTGGAATGCCCCCGGGAGGTCGGCTGAGTCGATCAGGGCCGAGATTAGGTTGCATGCGATAGTCGCATCCCTGGGTCGGCCGCGATGAGCGCGCCTGAGGTGGCGAATGGCATCGGCGGAATCTCCCGCCCTCGCCCGAACCATGCCGAGGAAGGCGTTGAGCGCGACCACGTCACCGCCTTGCGCCAGTCCGCCCTCGGCCAATCGACACGCGCGCTGTAGGTCACCGGCCTGGGCGGCGCCCATCGCGTGCCTGAGGACATCGGCGGTCCGTGGATCGAGCATGGATGCGGTTGCCACTTTCACTGTTTGGACCGCTCCGCCATCTCGATGCAAACATATTGCTGTCATCGTGGCACAGACGGGCAAAAAAAGGGGCGGCAGGTCCGAAGACCGGCCGCCCCATGATCAACATCCTGAAGGAATGTTAGAAGTCGAGCGTGACACCCGCATAGAAATAACGCCCCAGGGCATCCCAAGTGGCGGGATAGGTGTTGCCGTTGCACGGGCCGGTTGGGCAAAGGTTCGAACCCGAACGCCCAGCATTGCCCGACGTGACCAGCGGTGGTTGCTTGTCGAACATGTTGTTGACGCCAAGCCGGAAGTTGAACGAGTCGCCAACGCGGAAAGTCGTGGCGAGATCGAAATAGTTATACGGCTTGATACGCAGGCCCGGATCGTAATTGAAATCGCCGTGGAGCGATTCATTGTCGACGAGGGTCTCGGCCTTGACCTTGCCGATGTAGCGCCACTGGAGGGAAACGCCGATGCCCAGCGGCGTCTGCAGCGTTGCGCGCACCTTGTGCCGCCACTTGGGAAGCGGCGCGCCGCTTTGCGTGGTGCCGCCGGCACTGCAAGTCGGACCATAGAGGCCGGCGCAATCATAGGGTTGCGTCAGACCGTTATCGACACGGTACGCGTCCAGATAAGTCCCAATCATGCTGAGCGACAACGATCCGATGCCGCCAAGGTCTTGTGAGAAAGCACCGTTGACCTCGATACCCTTGGTCTGAACCTGACCAACATTGTTGGGCAGGTCGGTCACAAAGCCACCCGGGGTCAGCCAGAGCGAATCCGCCGCGTCACGGTTGATGAGGCTGCACGATTCTGGCGTGAAGGTCGCAGTGGCGTT
This sequence comes from Parasphingomonas zepuensis, assembly GCF_036663735.1. NCBI lineage: Bacteria > Pseudomonadati > Pseudomonadota > Alphaproteobacteria > Sphingomonadales > Sphingomonadaceae > Parasphingomonas > Parasphingomonas zepuensis. The sequence continues at coordinate 818,941 of NZ_JAXOJO010000001.1, forward strand.
GGCGACGCAATCCGACAGGGTCGCATCTTGACCGTAGGCGCGGATCGCATTGTCGATCTTGATGTCAAAATAATCGACCGTCAGGGTGAAGCGCTTCAGGAACGTGGGCTGAAATACCACACCTAAGGTCTTGGTGGTCGCCTTTTCGGGCAACAGATCGGGGTTGCCGCCGATCAGGCCATTGTACTGGCCAGCCGGATTCTCCGCAGTCGACTGACCAACCGCAAGGCCCTGAGCGAGACAGCCATATTCTGTGGCTGTGATCGCGTGGCCGGCGCATGGATCATTGGAACCGTTCAGACCCACGGTGTTCGTGGCAAACAGTTCCTGGATATTCGGAGCGCGGACTGCACGGTTATAAGCGGCGCGGAAGCGAATATCGCGGATCGGCGCAAACTCGCCACCGACCTTGAACGTATCGGTATCATAGCTGCGGCTTGCACTCGTCTTGTAGGACGACCTGCGATACCCGGCGGTCAACGCAAGATCGTAGATGAAGTTATCGTGGACCAGCGGGATCTGCGCTTCACCGAAGAAATCATAGACGCGGAAGCTGCCCGACAAAGGCAGGGTGGCGCCGCCCTGCCCAGTAAGATCCCCGGTCTGGAAGGCGTTGTCGGTCTGGAGTTCAAGTGCTTCCCGGCGCCACTCGACACCGACGTTCACGGCAAGGCCATCTTCCGCCCAAGGCGTCCGAATGCCATATTCGCCCAGCAAGCCCGTGAACGAGACGTTCGCCACCTGCTCCGAGGTCTGGCCTTTCTGGAAACCAGTCGCCGACAGATAGGCGATCGAGGCGGCGCTGGCGGAGCCCGCTCCCCCAAACACGTTATAGGGCACGCAGTTCGGGTCGGTCCCGTCGCGGACCGAACGGCAAATGGGCGCACCATTTGGTCCTACGACGACATCGAGCGCGCGGTTGAGACGCGCCACTGAGAACTCGTTCGAATAGACCTGCGTGTAGTTCGACCGGCCGTACTGATAATACGCATCGTAAGACCAGGCCGAGCCGAGATCGCCCTTCGAACCGATTACAGCGCGGAAGTTGGTGTGCTGCAGATCCGATTGGCGCGCTCCACCCTCAACATTGCGGCGAAGCAGCTGGAAGAATGCCTTCTGATAGGTCTGCCCGGTCGTCGGATCGACGAAGTTAAGGGCTGCCGCTCCGGGATTGGGATTGTAGGGAGCCCCGACGGCCAGCGGGAAGTTTCCAAGGAAACCGTTGATCAGGTTTTCCTGCCCGAAAATTACCGCGCTCTGCGCTGGGGAGATCAGAGGGTTGTCCGAGTTGATCGTCAGCGTGTTGCCGAAGTCTCCCGACGGCGCGATCTGGGCAACCGTACGATCGTCCATGAACATGAACTCGAGATAAGGCTTGATCGAGTCATTTATCTCATAGTTTGCGAAAAGACCTGCGGTGTAGCGCTCGTCCGGCCGCTGAAAATGATTGGTCGGAGCGAAGTTATACAGGCTCGTGGAGTTGTTGAAGGCCCCGTTCGGGCCAAAGGTATAAATCGTCGATGTCGCATTCGCGCCGCCGAAATTGTCGAACACGATCGCATTGCCGTTGTCCGACGTGGCCGAACCGCCACAACGCGGCGCGCCGGTTCCGGTGTTCTGCAGGACGCAGGCGCTGAAGTCGCGCCTGGACTGAAGAATGGCCTTGGCCTTGCGATAGCCGAAATAAACGACCGCATGGCCGCGATCATCGTCGAACTTGGTGCCCATCGAAATCGTGGCATCGACCGTACCGCCATCCGTGACGACGCCGCCGGGATAGCCATAGCCGGCAAGACCTGCTGCCTGACGGTTGTCCAGAAGCGGCGGCAGGACCTTGTTGCGATTATCGTGCTGGAAAAGGCTATATTGGCCGTCGACGCGAATACCCGTGAAATCGGTATCAACGATGAAGTTGACGACGCCTGCGACCGCGTCGGCGCCGTAAGTCGAGGACGCGCCACCAGTCAGAACTTCGACCCGCTTCAGGATCGAAGCCGGAATGATGTTGATATCCGCGGCGGAACCGCTGGTTGGGCTTGGATCGCCCGGAAGCAGGCGGCGGCCATTTATCAGGCTGAGCGTACGGCTCGAACCCAGGCCGCGAAGATCGACCGATGCCGTGCCGTCCGCACCGTTGGCGAGCGTCGACGCCTGACTGGCGAAAACCGCCGGCATCGAGTTCAGCAGGTCCTCGATCTTCGTCGTGCCCTGGAGTTTGATGTCCTGGTTGCTGACGACGGTAACGGGACTCACCGACTCGAGGTTCGGCTGCGGAATGCGCGAACCCGTGACAACGATGTCCGGCGCGCCACTTTCAGCCTGATCGGCAGGCAGAGAATCGGTAGTCGGCGCAGTCTGGGCTTGTGCCTGCGCCGAAAGCAGAGCGAGACCCAGGACGATCGGCGCTGCGCCGTTCCTGAGCGTAGAAATCGTTGCGAGTTTGCTCACTTTCCCCATTCCTTTTCATACCGCGGCCCTGACCGCGGATTGAGGTCGATGCTTGGCTTGAGGCCAATGCCCGACAATAGGGTATTCAGTGCCTAGCCGAAGTTGGACTGTAAAACGCTTAGTGTCGCCGTTGAAAAAATTGCCCCCTAGTGTTGCGCCGCGGCAACAATCGTACAACGTGCTGCTGAGCTAAGATCCGGAGGATATATGAAGGTAGTTTACTCTATCCTGTTAGCCGCGCTCGCAGTGGCACCAGCAGTAGCGGGACAGGAGGTTCCGGCCCGAGCCCACGCATTCCAGCGGCTGGTCGATTGCCGCGCCATCGGCGACGCCCTCGCCCGCCTTGCCTGCTTCGACCGCGAAGTGGCGGTGCTTGACGCTGCCGAGAAAACGAAAAGTATCGTGATTCTGGACAAGGAACAGGTCCGCGATACGAAACGCACGCTGTTCGGCCTGTCGCTTCCACGTCTCAACCTCTTCGACGGCGGAGATGAGGCCAATCAGGTCGAACAGATCCAGTCCAAAATTACCTCCGCCCGCGAGGACGCGAACGGCTGGACCATCGGCTTGGCGAACGGCTCGGTCTGGCGGCAGATCGACGTCAGAGCGTTCTCCCGCTCACCTAAGCCCGGCCTTGACGCTATCGTGAAGCGCGCAAGCCTTGGCAGCTTTATGATGCGGATTGAGAGTGCGCCGGGCGTGCGGGTAAAGCGGATATTGTGATTTCGAAGGGCGCGGACGCACTTCCAAAGCGAAATCAGGGCGCAACGCTGCTCGCGTAAACTTTCTGTGCGACCCAAACCCTGCTTGGCCGGAGATCAATTCTCCGGACCAGTCCAGTGCGAGAAGGCGCGCGCCCTGATCCACCGCGTGGCGAGCCATTTGGTGCCCCGCACCACCGGCTCCCCGCTGTGGCGCATGGAAGGATCGGGCACCCCCGCGGCATCGACGTTCCTGAACAGGATCGCGTCGCCGGGCCGGGCAGTGATTTCCAGCCGGTGCGCGGGAAAGGTCGTGCGCCCCCCTTCGAAGCCCGCATTGAGATAAACGAGAACCGTCGCGATACGTTGATTCCGGGTATTCGTCAGAACATCGGAATGCAGTCGAAACTGTTGCCCGGGACGATAGCGCAACACCGTCAGCGGCTCGCCCTGCGCCGTGTCGGTACCGCTGATCGCCGCAATACGTTTATTGAGCGCCTGCACCACCAGGTCTTCGCGCGCTGGGCCGATCGGCGCCTCGTCTGCGGCCCGGATCGGATGTGCGATCCAGCGACCGGTGCGCGGATCGACTACTCGAGCCGGCGCGAGCATATCGACGGCAAGGTTCGCGACATGCGCGCATTCCGCCGGCGTGAACAGGCGCGGGAAACGCAGGATGCGCGATCCCGCGTCAAGCATTTCAGGTTCGGGCAAGCTGCCCGGATTGCCTTCCACATCGATCTGCATCGCATCGAACAGCTTGAGTTGGGCCTCGGCCACTGGATCGCTCACAGCGGCAGTTCGCAAAAGCGAGACGGCACCGGTCCAGTCCGGCGCGCCGCCGCTGCCGTTCGCGGTCAGCGCGATTTCCATCAGCGCTGCATCGACATGGCCGATCGAAACGGCTCTGCGCAGCAAGACGCGTGCCTTAACGAGGTCCCGCTGCACCGGATCCCCTGCCAGATGCCACACGGCCAGTTGCATCAGGGCGTCGACATCTCCTGCATCCGCGGCCCCGGTGAGCAGCGCAATCGCTTCCGCAATCGCGCCCGACGCGACAAGGCTATTGGCGTGGGTGACAGGCGTTTGTGACATCGCGCCCTTCTAACGGGATCGCAGGACAAAAAAAAAGGGCCGGAGGATATTCCTCCGGCCCTTCGATCATAATCGACCGATCAGAACTTCGCGTTGGCACCCACGAAGAAGAAGCGACCGCGGTTGTCATAGATGCCCGAGCCCGCGCCGATGCCGGTGAGGCCGTAAGGAGGCTTGACGTTGCCGATATTGGTGACGCCGCTGTAGAATTCGAACTTGTCGTTCACGTCATAGCTGGCACGAATATCGTTATAGGTCACCGTCGGATACTGCTCGATGACGGCATAATCCAGGTTCTGCGCCGGCTGACCATTGACGCCGTTATAATCCTCCCACGTGTTGAGGTACATCTTGTCCAGCCAGCGCAAGGTGTGGCCAATGGTGAACTTGCCGAACTGCAGGTCCGTCGCGATCCGGAAGGAATCGGATGGAATACCCAGTTCCCCATTCACGACGTTCTTGAAATTCGGCCGGGCCGGATCCGTAAAATCGTCACGCTGGATGGTGTGGCTCCACACGCCGTCAACGCTTGCCTTCAGGAAACCAAAGTCATGGTTGAAGGTGACGGTGGTGTCGATACCCCGCGCCTTGAGCTTGGCGTAGTTCTGCGGCGAATCGATGAAGGTACCATCGATGATGCGGTACGGCGTGCCGGTCTCGTCGCCAGCCGCATTGTCACGCTGGAACAGGGCGCAGAACTGATTGTCCAGCGAAGGCGCATCGTAGCAGGCGTTCAACGCCTGCTGCACCGTGGGCGAGGTGATCACGTCATCGACGGTGATGTCGTAATAGTCCACCGACAGGGTCAGGCCGCGCACGAAGCTCGGCTGATAGACGCCGCCCAGGGTCCAGGATTTGGACGTTTCCGACTTCAGGTTCGGGTTGCCGCCGCTGAGGATCTCCAGCGACGAGGTGAACACATAGTCGTACGTCGTCGGGATGCCGGCAGCCGCGCAATTGGCAGCGCGCGTGGACGAACCTGTGCCGATGTTGCGCAACGAGCAGGGATCGTTCGGCGCTGGCGTAAAGTTCTGCCCGGGTACCGAATACAGATCACCGAGATAAGGCGACCGTACCGACTTCGAGTAGGAACCGCGTAACAGCAAGTCGCTAACGGGCCGCCAAGTTATGCCGCCGCTATAAGCGTAGACCGTACCCACGCTGCCCTTGTAATCCGCGACCCGGGCCGATCCGTTGAGGGTGAGTTCCTTCAGCAGGAAAACGTCCTTGACCAGCGGAACGGAAACTTCAGCAAAGGCTTCCTTCACCTCGAAAGCGGGCGACTCGAATGCCGGGATCGCGTTGTAGAACGCGTATCCCGCCTGGGTCATGTCATCCAGATCGTAGGTCAGGGTCTCGCGGCGATATTCGCCACCGACCGAGAAGCCGATCGGGCCGCCAGGCAGTTCGAACAGCTTGCCGAGATTGCCCGAAACGAAGCCGCTCGCAACGAACTGAGTCGCCTTGCCAGTCGCGATCGTCGGCATCAGCAGATAGGCCTTGGCCGCATCGCTGACATTGCCCTGACCGAACGGGTTGAGCGGAACGCAGGCAGCGACGTCGGCCGCGAGCTGCGCTGGGTTGCCGCCAACATCCTCACCGGCATAAGCGCCGGTGACCTGCGAACGGCAGACGATCTGCCCCTGGGCATTCCGCGTCGTGTCAATCGCCAGCAGATAACGCTGGGTGTTGACGTTCCCAGTGATGACGTTGTGTTCCTTGTGCTCGCCATAGTTGACCGAGACTTCGTAGTTCCAGTCGTCGTTGAAGTCGCCGCGAACACCGGCCACCGCGCGGAAAACCTCACGCTTGATCTGCTCATCGCGCGTGCCGAGATCGACCCAGTTACGCTTGGACGAGAAACGGAAGGTCCCCGCCGCAACCTGCGCAAGTGCCAGGGCGGCGTTGGCGTCTGCCGCTGCCTGGGTGTTCGTCGCAGTCTTGTACGCAGTGCCCGTGTTGGGGTTGACGCCCGAATTGATAGCTGCCGTCAACTGCTGTGCGATCGTGGTGCGTGCAGCCGCCGACAGATAGGGGTTGTCGACCCGAATTCCCTCTCGATTCGTGAACGCGGTATTGCCCCCGCTGTTCGCATAGGAACGATCGGTGAAACCGGGGATTTCCGTGAAATCTCCCAGGGTCTGCCCCTGCGAGAAGAACGGGCCGCTCTGCGAGCCGGATGCTTCGGTCCGCACATATTTTGCTTCGAAGAACGGAACGAAGGCCGGCGAGATCTCGAAATGACCGAGCGCGTTGAAGACGTAGCGCTTCAGATCGGGCGACAGCACCATCAACTTGCCTTCGCGGCTGCTTGTGCCGTTGCCGCCGATGAAGTTGCCGTTCGGGCCAAGGCCAACGCGCAGCCCGGTCTGCCGGACGAGGTCGCCATTGGGCTGGAACACATAGGCGCAGGTGAACGACGAGCCCACTGCATCCACGCCGCAGGGCGCGCTAGGGCTATTGCCATAACGAAAGCCGAGCTGGCCACCGAGCGAGATCGTCGCGCTGCGGATATCGCGATAGTAGAAGCGATCCTTCACATCGTCGGCCGGCGCAGCGGCACCATCCGTGTCGACCACCACGAACCCGTCGTTCTGACGCAGGTTCGGACGGCCCGACGCGTAATAATCCTGCTGATGCGCGAACTCGGCGTTGATCGCGATGTTGCCGCGGCCTTCCGCGAAATTGGTGCCTGCGACCACCGAGATATACTGGTTGCCCGCGTCGCCATATTTGCTCACGCCCGTCTGGCCGTGGAGTTTCAGTCCCTGGAAATCATCCTTGAGGATGAAGTTCACGACGCCGGCGATCGCGTCCGATCCATAGATCGACGAATTACCGCCCGTCACGATATCGATGCGATCGACCAGGTCGGTCGGCAGCGTATTGATATCGACAGCGTTGCCGTTGTTGATGATGTCGGCCGTCACCTGGCGCCGGCCGTTGATCAGCACCAGGGTACGCGAGCGACCGAGGCTGCGAAGGTCGAGGAAGTTGAGGCCGCGCGTGCCGAGCCCCGAGGTGGAGTTCTGCGAGCCGAGCGAGCTGCGGAGCTGCGGCATCTCGTTGAGCACATCACCGATCGAGATACGGCCGGTCTGAAAAATCTGATCGGCGGGAACTGTGGTGATCGGCACAGGCGAATCGGCATTCGGCAGGCGAATGCGCGAACCGGTGACGATGACGGTATCGCCTTCATCTTCGACCGCATTGGCGGCCGTATCGCCCGCCGGGGTGGTTGCCTGCGCAAACGCCGGCGACGCAACGAATGCGAGCGACAGCGGCGCCACGGTGGCGAGCAACCGCAGCTTCCGCGCGAAAAGACTGTTCTGAATCACGTAATTTTTCCCTCGCTTGACCCTTCCGTCCGCATTTTCGCGATCCGGTGAAGTCGTTGCCAAGCCCCCGTCAACCGCACGCAATACGGCTCAAGAGACATGCCGGATTGATGGGGCAATCCGTCCGCGCCTGTAAAGGTGGCGTTCATCTTCGCCGCGCGGCTTTCGATTCATCTGTATCCAAAAAGACACAGAACCGACGTCTTTCTGCAGGATTCCAGCACTGGCGGGCAATATGGCGCTGTGGTCGCGAACGCCCGAACGATACCCGAACCGTTACTTCGCCGCCGGCATCGGCCCCGCGACAAGCAACGGATCGATCCGGGAATCCCGCCACTTCATGCTCCAATGGAGATGCGGGCCGGACGCACGTCCGGTCATCCCGATCAGCCCGACCAGCTGCCCGCGGCGCACCCGCTCGCCCACCCGGACGCTGATCTTCGACAGATGAAGGAAGGCGGTATTCAGCCCCATGCCGTGATCGATCATCAGCAGGTTTCCCTCCAGCGTGAAGGGGTGGTCCGCGGCGAGGATGACCACGCCGTCCGCCGGGGCCACCACCGGCGTGCCGGTCGGGCGGGCGATATCGAGGCCGGAATGATAGCTCCCGGCCTCGCCGTTGCGGTAGATGCGCTGCGATCCGAACAGCGTCGAGATCCGTCCAAGCACCGGCCACATGAAGGGCTGCCGCCAGCCCTCCGCATCCGTCACGATCCGGCGGGCGGCACTGATCTGGGCGAGCTCGGCTGGGCGCAGCGTCTCGAACACCGGCTGCGGGACTGGATATTTGGGCACGCTGTCGAGCCGGGAGATATCCCAGGCGCGCGGTGCAACGGTGAGCAGGTCGCGGACTTCGCGGCCGTCGTCGAGGGTCGCGACGAGCGTTGCGGTCGGCTTCGCATCACGGTCGAACGCGATCAGGAAACGGCCGTCCGGCGCGATCGGGATCGCGATTCCGTCGAAGGTGAGCGCAGCGGTGCCGCCAGGCGCGACGCCGGTCACCATCCCCCCCTGGATCATGCTGCCCGAATAGCTGAAACCGACCGGTACGCGCTGCGGCGGCGCAGTGGGTGGCGCCACGCGCGCAACGGGGACCGGGGTGGGAAGCGATGCCGGCACGGCGGCGCAGCTTGCGGCAATCATCAGCGCGGCGCCCGCCAGCACCCCGCGCCGGGCACGCATCATTGCGGCGTCAGTGCCTGCGTCGCGAGCTCGGGGGTGGCATAGGCTTCCTGCCGCGCGACGCTCCAGTAGCGCAACTCCTCGAGCGCGACGCGCTGGCCGGAAATCGCGCAGACGACATGATCGCCCGTCGACAGCACGCGGAAGCCATTGGCCATATAGTGGAGCCGGGCGGGGCGATCGGTATTGGACATCAACATCACGGTTCTGCTTACAAGAGGGTCGGCTGCTCGGGATTTTCCCTGTCATATGCCTTGCCGCCCGCGCGCTCAACCCGCGCATCGAGCGGCCCGTCCCGGAAGTGCAGCGTGATGGCGCCGGCGGTCCGGGCTGCCGCGCTGGTGGTGACCACCACGCCAGAAGGGCGCGCCGAGACCCGGACATAGCCGCGCTCCAGCAACCGGTCCGGATTGAGCGATTCCGCCAGGCGCCACGTCCGGTCGAGCCGGATCTTCGCATCCTCCAGCCGCCGGTCGAGCACTGAAAGGCGGAGCGCCCCGGCCGACCGATCGAGCACGCCGCGCGCCAGCGTCACCCGTCGTTCGAGCCCGCGATCGAGCCGCGCGCCGAGATCGTCGGCGCGCTGGCGCTGCGGGCCAAGCAACGCATCCCGCTTCGGGATCACCCGGATCAGCGCGTCGAGCCGCTCCCGCGCGCGCTCGTGATAACGCCGGGCGCAACGTTCGGTCCGCTGGCCCATCGCGGCCAGGGTCAGGCGCAGATCGGCCAGCACCGGCACTGCCATCTCGGCCGCGGCACTCGGCGTCGGCGCGCGCAAGTCGGCGGCGAAATCCGCGAGCGTGGTGTCGGTCTCGTGCCCCACAGCCGAGATGATCGGGATCGGGCAGGCGGCGATCGCCCGCACCACGATCTCCTCGTTGAACGCCCAGAGATCCTCGATCGAGCCGCCGCCCCGGGCGATAATGATCAGGTCGGGCCGCGGCACCGGGCCGCCCGGCTGGATCGCGTCGAAGCCACGCAGCGCCGCCGCCACCTCGGCCGCCGCGCCGTCGCCCTGCACCTTGACCGGCCAGACGAGGACATGCGTCGGGCACCGGTCCTCGAGCCGGTGGAGGATATCGCGGATCACCGCGCCGGTCGGCGAAGTGATCACGCCGATCACGCGCGGCAGAAAAGGCAGGACCTGCTTGCGGCGATTGTCGAACAGCCCCTCGGCGGCTAGGCTAGCCTTGAGCTTCTCGAGCAGCGCCATCAGCGCCCCCTCGCCCGCCAGCTCCATGCGCTCGATCACGATCTGGTATTTGGAACGGCCCGGATAGGTGGTGACCTTGCCGGTCGCGATCACTTCGATCCCGTCCTGCGGCTGGAACGGGATCAGCGACACCTGCCCTTTCCAGATCACGCCGTCGATCACCGCGCTGTCGTCCTTCAGACTCAGATAGGCATGGCCGGAGGCGACGCGCTTATAGCCCGAAATCTCGCCACGCAGCCGGACATGGCCGAACTCGCCCTCAACGACGCGCTTGAGCTTCATCGCCAGTTCGCCGACGCTTACCGGTGCAGCGTTGTCGCCCGACACCTCCTCGGCTAGGAGCCGCGCGGGTACGTCGGAAAAGGGGTCGGCCATGAATATCCTGCTGATCGGATCCGGGGGCCGCGAACATGCCCTTGCCTGGCGGCTGGCGCAATCGCCGCGCCTCACGAAACTCTTCGCCGCACCCGGGAATCCGGGCATCGCGGAACATGCCGAGCTGGTCGCGCTTGACCCGGCCGATCACCGCGCGGTGATCGATTTCTGCCATCGCCATTCGATCGGGCTGGTCGTGATCGGGCCGGAGGCGCCGCTGGTCGACGGGCTGGCCGACAATATCCGGATGATGGGCATTCCGGTTTTCGGCCCGAACAAGGCCGCCGCCCGGCTCGAAGGCTCGAAGGGCTTCACCAAGGATCTGTGCAGGCGCGCGGGCATTCCGACCGCCGGCTATGCGCGAGTCACCTCGCGCGACGGCGGTATTGCCGCGCTCGGTGATTTCGCGCTCCCCGTCGTGGTCAAGGCCGATGGTCTGGCCGCCGGCAAGGGCGTGACGGTCGCGATGAGCCGGGAGGAAGCCGAGGCAGCGATCGCCGAGCTGTTCGCGGTGCGCGGCGCCGAGGCCGTGATCGAGGAGTTCCTCGACGGTGAGGAGGCGAGCCTGTTCGTGCTGACGGACGGCGACGCGATCCTGCCCTTCGGCTCGGCGCAGGATCACAAGCGCGTCGGCGACGGCGATACCGGCCCCAATACCGGCGGCATGGGCGCCTATAGCCCGGCGCGGGTGCTCACGCCCGAGCTCGAGCGACAGGCGATCGAGGAGATCATCCTGCCGACCGTTGCGGCGATGAAAGCCGCGGGCATGCCCTTTTCGGGCGTGCTCTACGCGGGATTGATGCTGACCGCGCAGGGCCCCAAGCTGATCGAATACAACGCCCGCTTCGGCGATCCCGAATGCCAGGTGCTGATGATGCGGCTCGACGAGGATCTGCTCGAGCTGCTGCTCACGGTCGCCGAAGGGCGGCTCGGCGACCGCGGCCCCGCGCGCTTCTCGGCCGATACGGCGTTGACCGTGGTGATGGCGGCCAATGGCTATCCGGGCACGCCCGAAGCGGGCGGCACGATCGCCGGGATCGAGGCGGCCGAAGCGATCGGCGCCCTTGTCTTCCAGGCCGGCACGCGCCGCGACGGTGCGGCGCTGGTCGCGGCGGGCGGACGCGTACTCGCGGTCACCGCCACCGGCCCTGACGTGGCGGCCGCGCGGGATACCGCCTATGCCGCAGTCGACCTGATCGACTTTCCCACCGGCTTCTGCCGTAGCGATATCGGGTGGCGCGAGATCGCGCGCGAGCAGGGATGACGGTTCGGCAGTGGCGTTTGCCCGTCGTCGTGCGGTAAGGCAGCGTCCATATCAGCACGGAGCGTATCATGGACTCGACCACCGCCAGTCAGACCCCCGCAGGCGCGGCGATGCTGGGCACGATCACGACTGCCCAGCTCGTCCTGATCGCGCTTCTCGCGCTGGTCACGCTCATCGGCATCTGGTGGGGCGTAAAGCTCCGGCGCCAGCGCGCCACCGCTGCCCGGGATTTCGCCGCCAGCCGCGACGCCGCCGAGCTGGGATCGCCGGGATCGACGCACGCACCGGCTGAGCCGGCCAGCCCGCCGCCTTTGGCCGACGAACCGATCGCCGCCGCCGCGGCCTTCGACGCGACGCCCGCCTCGATCGCGGCGGATGTGCCCGAGCCTGCGCCAACGGAACCACCGGTGGCGGAGCCGCCGGTATCCGAACCCGCTACCTCGGATCTGGGCCAGCTGAAAGGTCTCGGCCCGAAGCTCGTCGCCAAGCTGGCCGAGCTCGGCATCACCGGGATCGACCAGATCGCCGCGCTCACCCCGGACCAGGCCGAAGCGCTCGATGCTAGGCTGGGCAATTTTCGCGGTCGCCTCGCCCGCGATCGCTGGATCGAGCAGGCCCGCCTGCTCAGCGCCGGCGACCGGGCCGCTTACGAAGCTGAATTCGGCAAATTGGGCTAGGCGCCAAGGGTCACAAACCGAGCTTCTTTTCCAGCCACCGCGCTGCCGCCTCAGGCGATGCCTTGTCGGTATCGCGATCCACCATATAGTTCGCCTCGCGCATCGCCTCGACGGGCACGTGGCCGATCAGCGGCGTCACCGCGGCGACGAACCGTTCATCCCGCGCGCGTTTCGGCGCGAGCAGCAGGATCGCGTCATAGCCCGGGATCGCGCCCTTCGGATCCGTCAGCACCGTCAGCTTGTCCGCGGCGATCCGGCCGTCCGAGGAAAAGGCCGGGATCACATCCGCCGTGCGGCTGGTCAGAGCGCGGTACATGAAGGTGGGCTGATAGGGATGGGCTTCCCTGAAGGACAAGCCATAGGCGCGCTTCACCGCGGCCCATTCGGGGCGTTCGAGGAATTCGATGTCGGTGGCGAGCCGGAGCTGCGGCGCCACGGGCACGAGATCGGAGATGCTGCGAATCCCGCGCCGCGCGGCATCGTCGCCCCGCATGGCGAAGGCATAGCTGTTCTCGAAACCGAGCGTGCCGAGCAGCCGGACGCCGTGGTTGCGCTGCGCCCAATCCGCCACGCCCTTCACGATCGCCGCGCGGGGCGGCACGTCGGTGCGCTTCATGCCGTTGGTCCAGACCGTGCCGGAATAATCGACATAGATATCGATATCGCCGCCCGCGACCGCGGAGAACGCGACGACCGAGCCAAGCCCGTCGCGATATTCGACGCGGTACCCCGCCTTTTCAAGGCGGTGGCCGATTACGCGGGCGAGGATATATTGCTCGGAAAAGCTCTTGGCGCCGATCACGACCGTCTCGCCGCCCTTCGGCCAGAGCGGGGCGAGCGCCGCGACTACGCCGAGCGCGAGCAGGGCCGCGGCGATCCATACGCGCACGAACCGGCGCAGCGCGATGCCGCGCTCGATCACGCCGAGCAGTGCATCGACCGCGAGCGCCAGCGCCGCCGCCGTGAGACAGCCGGCCAGCACCAGCGCCCAGTTCTGCGTCTGCAGGCCGGCGAAGATCATGTCGCCAAGGCTCGGCTGGCCGACCGTTGTGGACAGCGTGGCCGCGCCGATCGTCCACACCGCCGCGGTACGGATGCCGGCCATCAGCACCGGCGCGACCAGCGGCGCCTCGACCAGCCGGAGCTTCTGCCACGCCGTCATGCCGACGCCGTCGGCAGCCTCGATCACTGCCGGATCGATGCCGGCAAGCCCGGTCACGCCGTTCCGCAGGATCGGCAGCAGCGCATAGAGCGTCAGCGCGAGCAGCGAGGGCAGGAAGCCGAGCGCGGGAATGCCGCCGCCGACCAGAGTCGAGAGCGAGAGCAGCAGCGGATAGAAGAGCGCGAGCAGGGCGAGCGACGGGATGGTCTGTATGAGGCTGGCGAAGCCCAGCGCGATGCGGGCGACGGCGGGGCGCCGCGCCGACCAGATGGCGAGCGGCAGGCTGATGATCAGCCCCAGCACCAGCGCCGAAGCCGCCAGCAGAAGATGGGCGGCAAGCAGATCGGGCACGCGTGACAATGCTTCGAGGAAGGGACTCATGCGCCGCCCTCAAGCGCATGGAGCCGGCGCGCCTGTTCGCGCGGGACGGCGACCAGGGCATCCGCTTCGGCCCCGCCTTCGCCGGCGAGCAGCGCTTTCGGCGTGGCGTCCGCGACGATCTTCCCCGCGGCCATCACCAGCACGCGATCGGCGAGCAGCAGCGCCTCGGCCATGTCATGCGTGACCATGATGGTGGTGAGGCCAAGCCGGTCGTGCAGCGCGCGGATCGCGGCGCCAAGCTGGTCGCGCGTCACCGGATCGAGCGCACCGAACGGCTCGTCCATCAGCAGCAGCCCCGGCGCGGTGGCGAGCGCCCGGGCGACCCCGACGCGCTGGCGCTGGCCGCCCGACAGGGCATCGGGCATGCGCGCACCGAAATCGCGCGGCAGATCGACCAGATCGAGCAGTTCGGCGACCCGGCCGGCGCGATCGCGAGCGCCGGCCAGGCGCAGCCCGATCCCGATATTGTCGGCGACGGTCATGTGCAGGAACAGGCCGATATTCTGGAAGACATAGCCGATCCGGCGGCGCAGCGCGTGCGGCTCGGCACCGGTGACATCCGCACCATCGATCGCGATGGTGCCGGCGCTGGGCTCGATCAGGCGGTTGACCATCTTTAGCAGTGTCGATTTGCCCGATCCCGACGCGCCGACCAGTGCGACGAAGCTGCCCCCGGCGATGTCGAGCGACACGGCATCCACCGCGACCGTGCCGCCGGAATAGCGTTTCGCGACGCCATCAAAGGCGACCGAGGGGCCGGGCCGGTGCGGTGCTGCTGGCATCAGCACAGGTTGTGCGGAAAGCGGCGATGCGTCAAATCATGACGGTCACCCCGGGCCGGTTCAGGCCATGATAGGATGCGGAAGCACTTGCGGGCGACAGCGGAGGATATTGATGACCGGGCCGAAATCGATCTTCATCACCGGCGGCGGATCGGGCATCGGGCAAGCGACCGCGAAGCTGTTCGCCAGCCGCGGCTGGCGTGTCGGCCTGGCCGATGTGAATGCGGCCGGGCTGGCCGCGACCGCGGCGATGCTGCCGACCGGCATGGTCGAGACCTATGAGATGGACGTGCGCGACCGCGACGCCTGGGTGGCGAGCCTCGACGCCTTCACCGCGCCGGCTGCCGGCACGCTCGACATACTGTTCAACAATGCCGGGATCGGCACCGGCGGGCCGCTCGCCGAGATGAGCTTCGAGGATATCGACCGGACGGTCGCAATCAACCTGACCGGCGTGCTGAACGGCGCGCGGATCGGCTATGCCTATCTCGCGCGCACGCCGGGATCGTGCCTGCTCAACACCGCCTCGGCCTCGGCGATCTACGGCTCTGCCGGGCTCGCGCCTTATTCGATGACCAAGTTCGGCGTGCGCGCGATGACCGAGGCGCTCGACGGCGAATGGTATGGCGCCGGGATCAAGGTGCGCGATCTGATACCGAGCTTCATCGAGACGCCGCTGCTCAATTCACCGACCGGCGGATCGAACCGCTCGATCCGGGAATCGGTGACGGCGGCCGGGCTCGAGCTGACGCCGGTCGAGGCAGTCGCCGAGGCCGCCTGGGCCGCAGTACATGGCGACCGCCTGCACAGCTATGTCGGCAAGACCGCGCTGCGCATGGCGTTCGCCGCCCGCTGGATGCCGGGCAAGTTGCGCAAAATGATGCGACGGGGCGTAGCGCCAGTGAAATGACAGGATACGGGCGGGTTCAGTCCGTCAGCAGATCGATCGCTTCCGCCATATCCACGTCGCGCTGGGAGAGGCCGCCTGCGTCATGCGTGGTCAGCAGGATATCCACCCGGTTCCACACATTCGACCATTCGGGGTGATGGTCCGCCTTTTCGGCGAGCAGCGCGACGCGCGTCATGAAGGCGAACGCCTCGCTGAAATCGGCGAAGGTGAAGCTGCGCGTGATCGCATCGCGCGCTTCGTCGAAGTCCCATTCGTCGAGCGCATCGAGCGCCGCCGCGCGTTCTTCCTCGTTCAGCTGCTCGATCGCCACGTCTTCCTCCTGCCGGCACTTCGCCCTAAGGCATAGCCCATGCCAGCATCCGTTCAACCGCGCACCGCGCCCGATGCCGATGCGATCCGCGCGATCGCCCTGAAGGCGCTCAACGCCCTGCCCGCCGAATTCCGGACGCATCTCGGCGACGTCGTGCTGATCGTCGAGGAGATCGCCGACGACGAAACACTCGACGCGCTCGGCATCGAGCATCCGCTCGATCTGAGCGGGCTCTATCATGGCCGGCCGTTGGGCGAGAAATCGTCGATGGAATCGGGCTCGCTGCCCGATCGCATCCACCTTTATCGCCGCGCGATCCTGGAGGAATGGATCGAAACCCGCGTCGGGCTGGACGAGCTGGTCGCGCATGTGATGATTCATGAGGTCGGCCATCATTTCGGCCTGTCCGACGACGACATGCACGCACTGGAGGACATGGTGGGCGACGCGTGAACGGCGCGCTTGCGTTTCGGGACGTGACCTGCGCCCGGGGCGGGCGGCTGCTGTTCGAAGGCCTGTCCTTCGCGATCGAAGCGGGCGGCGCGGCGCTGGTCACCGGGCCGAACGGGGTAGGCAAATCAAGCTTGATCCGCGTCGCCGCCGGACTGCTGAAACCAGCACACGGCACGGTCGACGGATCGGACGGACGCGCGCTGATGGCGGAGGCGAGCGCGCTCGATGGCGAGCGGCGGCTGGGCAGCGCGCTGCGCTTCTGGGCTGCGCTCGACGATGACGCCGGCGATCCGGGCGGGCGGGTCGCCGCTGCGCTCGACGCCACAAACCTCGCCGCGCTCGCCGAGGTGCCGGTGCGCCTGCTCTCGACCGGGCAACGCCGCCGCGCCGCGCTGGCGCGGGTGGTGGCGAGCGCGGCGCCGGTCTGGCTGCTCGACGAACCCGCCAACGGCCTGGACGATGCAAGCGTGCGCGTGCTCGAAACGCTGATCGCTGGGCACCGCGACCGCGGCGGCGTGACACTGGTCGCGACTCACCTCCCGATCGACGTGCCAGGTGCCACGCCAATCCCGTTGGGTGCCGCGTGAAGGCGCTGCTCACCCTCGTGGCGCGCGATCTCGGCCGGGCCTGGGCGGGCGGGAGCGTGACCTATACGCTCGCCTTCTTCCTGCTCGTCGCGATCCTGTTTCCCTTTGCGATCGGGCCCGACGCAGCCTTGCTCGCGCGGGTCGGTGGCGGCGTGATCTGGGCGGCCGCCTTGCTCGCGGCGCTGATGCCGGTCGAGCGGCTGATCGGGCCTGACGCGGAGAGCGGCGTGTTAGATCAGATGGCAGTGCGCGGGCTCAGCCTGGCGGGCGTCGCCGCGGCCAAGATCGTCGCGCACTGGCTGGCGTTCGGGCCGCCGCTGATGCTTGCCGCGGTGATTGCGGCGGGACTGCTCGATCTGTCAGGCGAGACGTTGGTGCGGGTGGAGATCGGGCTGCTGATCGGCACGCCCGGGCTGGCGGCGCTAGCGGTCGCCACCTCGGCACTGGTGGCGGGGCTGCGCGGCGCCGGGGCGGTGGCCGGGCTGGTGATGCTGCCGCTGGCGGTGCCGCTGCTGATCTTCGGCGCGGGCTCGATCGACGGCGGGATGGGGGTAGTGAAGCTCCTCGCCGCCGTCAGCCTGACGTTGGTGGCGGGGGCGCCCTTCGTGGCTGGGGCGGCGATGCGGGCCGGGATGGACTAGGTGGTGGGGAATGTCATGCTGGTCGATGACATTTTCTAAAAGATATTATATATTTTTTACAATGATTTACCAATCAGCGCGACCACCGCGCCCAGATCGCCGTCGGGAGGAGCAGACCGCGCGCTTCCTCGCGCACTGCCAGCTCGCCCGCCTCGATCTTGCCGCCGAGGTCGCCTAGCGCCTGGTTGAGCAGCTCGCCGATCGCGAGCGCCGACATGCGCACCGCATAGACCGTCAGGAACAGGAAGCGCGATTCGGCGTCGAGCAGCTTGCGGCAATCGGCGATCAGCCCGGGCAAGCCCTCTTCCAGCTTCCACACTTCGCCTTCCGGCCCGCGGCCGAATTTCGGGGGATCGAGCAGGATGCCGTCATAGCGACGCCCGCGCCGCACTTCGCGGGCGATGAACTTGGTCGCGTCGTCGGTCATCCAGCGGATCGGCTTGTCGCCCATGCCCGAAAGCTGGGCATTGGCGCGCGCCGCCTCGACCGATTTCTTGGAGGCGTCGACATGGACCATCTTCGCGCCCTTGCTCGCCATGGCGAGCGTGCCGACGCCGGTATAGCCGAACAGGTTGAGGCATTCGGGCGCTTCCCCCGCGGCCAGCTTGTCGGCGACCTGCGCGCGCATCCAGGTCCAGACGGGCGCCATGTCCGGGAAGAAGCCCAAGTGGCGGAAGGGCGTGGTGGACGCCGTGAATCGGACATCGTCCCATGTGAGCGGCCAGCCCTCGCGCGGGACCGGCTCGGCGAACTCCCAGCGGCCACCGCCATCCTCGTCCGAGCCGGGCACGAACTCGGCCTGGGCGCGCCAGTCGTCCCGCGCCGGCGCCCAGAGCGCCTGGCCCTCCGGGCGGATGAAGCGGAAACGGCCATAGCGTTCGAGCTTTCGCCCATTGCCCGAATCGATCAGGCCATAATCGGCCCAGGGCTCCCCGATGAGCGTTTCGAGATTCATCGCCCTTCTCCGTCCTTTTCGAGCGGGAAGAGAATCGTCACGCCTTCGCCACCGCCCGCTCGGCGATATAGCCGGTGACCGCCGCTAACGTGGCTGGAAGCTCGGCATAGCGTTCCTCACGATCGAACAGGCTGCCAAGGCGCGCCGGCAGCGCGGGCCGGATGCCCGTCGCACGCTCGACCGCGTCGTCGAACTTCGCTGGATGCGCGGTGGCGAGGGTCACCACCGGCACCGTGGGGTCGAGATCGGCGCGCCGCGCGGCGGCGAGGCCGATGGCGGTATGCGGATCGATCACCTGGCCCGAGCCATCACAGGCCCAGCGCATCGCGAGCGCCATGTCGTCGAGATCGATCCGGTCGCTGGCGAACAGGCCGGCCGCGCCTTCGCGTTGAGCGTTGGTGAGGCGCATTGCCCTGCTGGTTTCGAAGCCACGCATCTGCTCCCGCGTGGCGCTGCCGTCGCGGCCGCCGAGATCGAACAACAGGCGTTCGAAATTGCTCGACACCTGGATGTCCATCGACGGGCTTGGCGTCGGCACCACGCTGCCCTGGCTGTAATCGCCCTGCGCGAGCGCGCGGTGGAGGATGTCGTTGACATTGGTCGCCACGATCAGCTTCGCCACCGGAAGCCCCATCCTGGCCGCGACATAGCCGGCGAAGACGTCGCCGAAATTGCCGGTCGGCACCGCAAAGGCGACTGGCCGGTCCGGCGCGCCGAGCCGGACGGCGGCGTAGAAATAATAGACCACCTGCGCCATCAGTCGCGCCCAGTTGATCGAATTGACCGCCGAGAGCGCGAACCTGCCCGAAAAGCTCGGATCGTTGAACATCGCCTTCACCAGCGCCTGGGCATCGTCGAAGCTGCCGTCGATCGCAATGTTGTGGATGTTCGGCGCGAACACCGTCGTCATCTGGCGACGCTGCACTTCGGACACGCGGCCCCTGGGGTGGAGCATGAACACATCGACGCCGTGGCGACCGGCCAGCGCGTCGATCGCGGCCGAGCCGGTATCGCCCGAGGTGGCGCCGACGACCGTCAGGTGCCGGTCCGAGCCGGCGAGGAAGCGTTCGAACAGCAGGCCGAGCAGCTGGAGCGCCACGTCCTTGAACGCCAGGGTCGGGCCGTGGAACAGCTCGAGCAGCCAATGCTGATGATCGAGCTGCACGAGCGGCGTGACCGCCGAGTGCGCGAACCGGCCATAAGCCTGGGCACATAGCTCGCGCAGCTCTTCGCGGCTGAGAATACCCTCGACGAACGGCATCATCACGACGACGGCCGTATCGACATAAGAAAGACCGCGCAGAGCGGCAATCTCGTCCCGGCTCAGGCTTGGCCAGGTCTCCGGAACATACAGGCCACCGTCGCCGGCAAGACCGGCGAGCGTAACCTGCTCGAAATCAAGGATGGGGGCCGCCCCACGGGTGCTGATATAGCGCATGCCCAAGCGCCTAACCGCGGCAGGGCAAAGTCACAAGCGTATCAGGGCTTCAGGCGACGCCTAAGCGCGATCGCGTAGATCACACCAGCCACCAGGGCGAAGAGGAACCATTGCACCGCATAAGCCAGATGGTTGTTGGGGACGGCCGAAAGATCCGGCTTGGGATTGGCATCGAGGCCGGCAGCCGGCGGATCGGCCACCAGCATCAGGGTCTTGGGCGCATGCGAGAAGAGCCCGGCGATCATCGGCCGGTGATCGGGCGCGTGCGTGATATAGCCGCTGACTTCGCCCCCACTCCAGGCCGGCTTGGCATCGGGCGTGCGGGCGACGCCGATCTGAACGGTCAGGCCGGGCCCTTCGGCGCCGGTGCGACACTGGGCGATTCGCCGCCACCCGTGCTGGCCTGCGGCATTGCGCCCGCCCTCCATGGTATAGCTCACGGCCTGCAGGCAGAAGGCGCTGGCGCGGCGAAACAACAGGGTATCGTCGACCGGGATGCGCGGGAAGGCGATCGGCGGCAGCGAGCGATTCGCTTCGAGCTGAGCGATCAGGGCCTCCTTCTGAGCCTTGCGTTGCAACTGCCACACGCCGAGGCCGATCATCGCCGCGATGGCGAGGCCGACCAGAATCGTCGCGACGACCGGAAACCGTTTCATTCGTCCGCGATCCGTCCCTCGCCCGCCGCATTGCGATATTCGAGCGCCAGCAGCGCGCCCTTGGCGATGCGCAGCGATCCCATCACTGCGACCGTGGCGAGTGGGATCAGAATCAACGCGAGCAGCCATAGCGGGGGCTCGACCGTCAGCTGCAATGTCACGGCCACCCCGACAAGCAAGCCGCCGACGATCAGCGTCAGGAAGGCGGCCGGGCCGTCGCCTACATTGAATTGCGTGAAATCGAGGCCGCAGGCGCCGCAGCGCTCGGCGAACCGCGTTGGCCCGGCGAACAGCGTGGCTGCGCCGCAGCGCGGACACAGTCCCTTGAAGGCGACCTGAGCTGGCGCGGGCCGGACCGGCGGGGACTCAGGCGCGGCCAAAGCACCACGGATCTGGCTGCATGTCGATCGGCGCCCCAGGCAGACCGGGCGCGGGGAAGCGGGCCTTGAAGGTGAAGGCGCGGTCGCTCGGCCCGAAGCGGTCAAGCAGCCAGAGGCGCGCAAGCCCTTCGTCGACGGTCGGCTCGGTGCCAGCCGGAATCCACCACAGCGCCTGATAGGCGCCGTCGAAACGCGCAAACCACTGACGCCGCTGCGCCATCACCGGCGTGTGCGCGGTGCGATACACGAAATCGAAGAGCGCCGCAGCGTCTTCCCAGACCGACATGTTGACGATCAGTTGCGGATCCGGCGTGGGCTGCAGGTCGGTCGCGCTGTTTCCCTCGCCCTGCAGCCGCCAGACGAACCCCGCGCTCACCTCGGCGAGCGCGTTGATCCGATCGAGTTCAGCGAAGAAGCCGGCAACCTGCGGATCACCGGACGGCGCCACCAGCCGTCCGATATTGATCTGCGCCAGCTGCCAGCCAGTCTTCACCCGGTCAGCCGCCGTGGACCGGTGCGCCCCAGCCGCCCCAGACATAGATGGTGACGAACAGGAACAGCCAGACGACATCGACGAAGTGCCAGTACCAGGCAGCTGCCTCGAAGCCGAAATGCTGGCGCGGCGTGAAATCGCCCTTGTAGGCGCGGATCAGGCACACGATCAGGAAGATCGTGCCGATGATCACATGGAAGCCGTGAAAGCCGGTCGCCATGAAGAAGGATGCGCCATAGTTGATTCCCTGGAAGGGGAAGGGCGCCTCGGCATATTCATAAGCCTGGATCGACGAGAAGAGCAGGCCCAGGATGATGGTGAGCCACAGGCCCTTGAGCACGCCGTCGCGGTTGCCCACGCCGAGCAGGCCCCAGAGGCCAGTCTTCTCGCCGCCGCGCTGCCCATGGATCAGCGCATGATGCGCCCAGGTCACCGTGGTGCCCGAGGTCAGCAGGATGAGCGTGTTGAGCAGCGGGAACTTGAAGGCGTCGATCACCTCGATGCCCTTGGGCGGCCAGGTGCCGACGGCGGCATCGGTGACCAGGCTGACCGTCTCGTTCACATATTGGACCGGGGCGGGGAAGAGCGAGAAATCGAAGAACGCCCAGAACCAGCCGACGAAGAACATCACTTCGGAAGCAATGAACAGGATCATGCCGTAACGCAGGTGAAGCTGCACCACCGGCGTATGATCGCCGGCATGCGCTTCCCGGATCACGTTGCTCCACCAGCTGAACATGGTGAGCAGGACGGCCGCGACGCCGATGAAGAACACCACGCCGCCGCCAATGCCGAACACGCTGCCGGAGTGCATCCACATGATGCCGCCGATCGCCATGGTCAGCGCGGAGAACGCGCCGACGAACGGCCAGATATCGGGTGGCAGGATATGGTAATCGTGGTTCTTGGCGCCGGCCATTCTTCGGTCCCCGTTATAGGCTGTCGATCACGCTCTAGCTTGCAGCTTTCGCGGAATCCACAGGGTAAAAAGTGTAGCTGAGGGTGATTGTCTTCACGTCCGCCGCGTCGGGATCGGTCAGGATCTTCGGATCGACGAAGAAGATCACCGGCATCCGCGCGGTCTCACCCGGCTTCAGCGTCTGCTCGGTGAAGCAGAAGCACTGAATCTTGGTGAAATATTTGCCCGCCTGCGAAGGCGTGACGTTGAACGTGGCGGTGCCGGTAATGGGCTTGTCGCTCGTGTTCGTCGCCGTGAAGAAAGCCATGTCGCGCGCGCCGATCGCGATCGTTTCGGACGGCACTTCGGGCTTGAAGATCCAGGGCAGCTTGGGGGCGACATTGGCGTCGAAATCGACGCGTACCTGCTCATGCCCGACCGCGCCCGGCGCCTTCAGCGCGCGCTGCGTCGTGCCGTTCAGCCCGGTCGCCTCGCAGAACATCCGGTACAGCGGCACGCTCGCGAAACCGAGCCCGGTCATGCAGCACACGCCGATGCCGGCGAGCAGCGCCGTGCGCAGCGTGCGGGTCAATGCGGAACCCCCGCCCTGATCTTCGCGATGGTGATCGCGAATACCAGGATGGCGAAGGCGCCGAGCAGCACGCCCATCACGATCGCGCGCGAGCGCTGGCGGGCGCGAATCTGGTCGTCGTCGTTCGGCATCAGCTGACCCACTTGTCGACGACGAGCGCGCCAAAAATGATGAAGAGATACAGCACCGACCAGGCGAACAGCCGCTTTTCCGGCCGCATCGCGTCATCGACACCCTTGGTGCGCAGGCTGACCTGCAGCGCCAGAGCTCCAAAGATCGCTGTCGTCGCGATCGCGGTGACGCCGTAGACGATGCCCGCCAGCCCGAGCGCCCAGGGCGCCACGGCGACGATCGCCATCGGGATGGTGTAGAGCCCGATCTGCACCCGCGTCGCCCGCTCGCCCGCTACGACCGGCAGCATGGGGACGCCGGCGGCGGCGTAATCGGCCTTCATGAACAGGGCGAGCGCCCAGAAATGCGGCGGGGTCCACAGGAACACCAGCGCGAACAGCAGCACCGGCAGCGTCGCGACGTCGCCGGTCGCCGCGGCCCAGCCGATCAGCGGCGGGAATGCCCCGGCCGCGCCGCCGATGACGATGTTCTGCGCCGTGCGCCGTTTCAGCCAGACGGTGTAGACCAGCACGTAGAACAGGATCGATACGGTCAGGATCGCGGCGGCAAGGACGTTCAGCGCCAGGCCCATCAGGATCACCGAGAAGACCGCCAGCCCGACCCCGAAATGCAGGGCGGATTGCCGGTCCATGCGGCCGGCCGGCAGCGGCCGCTGCCGCGTCCGCTTCATCTTCGCGTCGAGATCGGCCTCATACCATTGATTGAGCGCACCCGCCGCACCCGCGCCGAGCGCGATGCACAGGATGGCGGTGAAGCCGAGCACCGGATCGATCCCGACCGGCGCGGCCAGCATCCCGCACAGGCCAGTGAAGACGACGAGCGTCATCACCCGCGGCTTGGTCAGCGCGAGGAAATCGCGCCATTCCGCGGGAAGGGTGACTGGCTGTGCGGTCGTCGTGTTCATAGGTTCAACTCTCCCCTCCCGCGTGCGGGAGGGGCCGGGGGTGGGCTCGCGCAATCCGCGCTCGTTACGTTCACGGTGAGCGGGAGGCCCACCAATTCAGGCCGTGCCGCCGCGGGCGGCTCCGGTCGTCAGTCTATCCGCGGCAGCGTTTCGAACTGATGGTAAGGCGGCGGGCTCGACAGCGTCCATTCGAGCGTCGTCGCGCCTTCGCCCCAGGGGTTGTCGCCCGCCTTCTTGCCCGCGAACAGCGACCAGAACAGGTTGACGAAGAACACCCCCATGCCGGCGAGCATGATCGCATAGCCGACCGAGGCGACCCAGTTCCAGTGCGCCAGCGCATCGGTGTAATCCGGGATACGCCGCTGCATCGCCTGCAGGCCGAGGAAGTGCATCGGGAAGAACAGCACGTTCACGCCGATGAAGAACACCCAGAAGTGCAGCTGGCCGAGGAACTCGTTGTACATCCGGCCCGACATCTTCGGGAACCAGTAATAGAAGCCAGCGAACAGGCTGAACACCGCGCCGAGGCTGAGTACATAGTGGAAATGGGCCACCACGTAATAGGTGTCCTGCATGTAATCGTCGACGCCGCCATTGGCGAGCACGACGCCGGTCACGCCGCCCACGGTGAACATGAAGATGAAGCCGATCGCCCAGACCATCGGGGTCTTGAACGACACCGAGCCGCCCCACATCGTCGCGATCCAGGAGAAGATCTTGATGCCGGTCGGCACCGCGATCACCATCGTCGCGGCGGTGAAATACATCTTCACGTTCACGCTGAGGCCGGTGGTGAACATGTGGTGCGCCCACACGACGAAGCCGACGACGCCGATCGCGACCATCGCATAGGCCATGCCGAGATAGCCGAAGACCGGCTTCTTCGAGAAGGTCGAGATGATCTGGCTGACCATGCCGAAGCCCGGCAGGATCATGATGTAGACTTCAGGGTGGCCGAAGAACCAGAACAGATGCTGGTACAGCACGGGATCGCCGCCGCCCGCCGGATCGAAGAAAGCGGTGTGGAAGTTGCGGTCGGTCAGCAGCATCGTGATCGCCGCGGCGAGCACCGGCAGCGCGAGCAGCAGCAGGAATGCCGTCACCAGCACCGACCACACGAACAGCGGCATCTTGTGCAGCGTCATGCCGGGCGCGCGCATGTTGAAGATCGTGGTGATGAAGTTGATCGCGCCCAGGATCGAGCTTGCGCCCGCCAGATGGAGCGACAGGATCGCCATGTCGACCGACGGCCCGGGCTCGCCATAAGTGGAAAGCGGGGCATAGACCGTCCAGCCGGTACCCGCGCCGCCGAAGAAGGGCGACGAGAAGAGCAGGATCATCGCGGGAACGAGCAGCCAGAAGCTGATATTGTTCATCCGCGGGAAGGCCATGTCCGGCGCGCCGATCATCAGGGGCACGAACCAGTTGCCGAAGGCGCCGATCATCGCCGGCATCACCATGAAGAACACCATGATGAGGCCGTGCGCCGTCACCAGCACGTTCCAGAAGTGCAGCGATTCATCGAGGCTCTGCGGCCCGCCATGAATGAAGCTGGCCCATGCGCCGAGATACTGGATGCCGGGCTCGGCAAGCTCGAGCCGCATCAGGCCGGAAATGCCGCCGCCAACGATCCCCGAGAAAATCGCGAAGATCAGGTAGAGCGTGCCGATGTCCTTGTGGTTCGTCGACATGAACCAGCGCGCGAAGAAGGCCGGCTTGTGATCGGCATCGTGATGGGCGTGGTCGTCGTGATGCGCATCGAACGCGGACGGGTGAAGGGCGGTATCGGTCATTGTCTTACTGTCCAGCGTTGCCGGCGCCGGCGGGGTTGCCCGTGGCGGCCTGATTGGTAGCGGGAGCGGCGCTGGTCGCGTTCTCGACCGGTCCGGCGGCATTGGCGGCTTCGGTGCCGTTCTCGGTCACGTCGGCGCCGGGCTGCGCGGGCGCTGCCGTCGACGGCGCCGCGGCGTTGCCCGGCATCGTGCCGCCCTTCGCCTTGACCCATGCGGCGAACACTGCCGGCGTCACTGCCTGGACGGTGATGGGCATGTAACCATGGCGCGCGCCGCACAGCTCGAAGCACTGGCCGTAATAGACGCCCGGCTTCTCGATGGTGAAGCTGGTCTCGTTCAGCCGGCCCGGGATGGCGTCAAGCTTGATCCAGAAGGCCGGGACACCCCAGGCGTGAATCACGTCGTTGGACGTGGTGATCAGGCGGATCGGTACGCCGACCGGCAGGACGATGCGATTGTCGGTGGCCAGCAGGCGCGGACCGTCGGCATCCGTACGGGCACGCTCGCCGGGCTGGACCTGATCCTTCTCCTTCAGCATGTTCGCGGTGATCTCGAACCCGCCATTGTCCGGATACTGATAGGTCCAGTACCATTGGTTGCCGATCGCCTTGAGCGTGACGGCATTGGCCGGCGCCGGCTTGAACTGGGCGGCGAGCAGGCCGATCGACGGCGCCGCGATCAGCGCCAGGATGACGACTGGCGCCAGCGTCCAGACGATCTCGATCGCGGTGTTGTGCGAGGTCTTGGAGGCGACCGGGTTGGCGGCGCGGCGGTAGCGGAACACCACCCACATCAGGAGAAAGAGCACGAACAGCGAGATGATGGTGATCATCGGAAAGAGAATCACATCGTGGAACCACAGCGCGCGGCGGCCATTCGGCGTCACCTGCGGCTGGATCGTCACCTTGCCGTCCACCGGCATCCCGACCCCGGGCTCCGGCAATGTCATCGGCGCACCGTCGAGCGCCA
The DNA here is from genome assembly GCF_036663735.1 of Parasphingomonas zepuensis. Taxonomy (NCBI): domain Bacteria; kingdom Pseudomonadati; phylum Pseudomonadota; class Alphaproteobacteria; order Sphingomonadales; family Sphingomonadaceae; genus Parasphingomonas; species Parasphingomonas zepuensis. The sequence goes on from NZ_JAXOJO010000001.1 coordinate 845,670, forward strand.
GCATCGGATCGACTGGCCCAGTCACTGCAGGCGTCGCTGCAGGCGCGGCCGCAGGCGTAGCGGCAGTCGTCGATGCGGCTTCGGTCGCGGTGGGCGTGGCTGCCTGTGGCGCCGGTGCCGCGGCTTGACCGATACCCGCTATCGCGAGTCCGGCCGCCAGGACGATCGACTTCAACCCCTTACTGCGCATGCGTCTCGTCACCCCTGATTGCGCCTTTCCATCACTGGCGCGCGAGCGGGAATACGCTCGTTGCGATGGGCCTATACGCGCGGTATGCAGGTGTCTCAAGCATGTCCGGGCGTTTTTTGCCACATGCCCCGGCGCGGACGTTGCGCGGCCCCTGTCGCGCCCCTATCAACCGCTCGCTCCACGAAAGACCGCGCGCATGACCGATGACGAGATTCTGGCCGAGTTCCGGGCGGCCGACGCCCTGCTCGAGGGGCATTTCATCCTCTCCTCCGGGCTGCGCTCCTCGCGCTACCTGCAGTGCGCGCGCGTGCTGATGGATCCCGCACGCGGCGCGCGGCTCGCCGCCGAACTGGCGACGCGCCTTCCGGCCGATCTGCGCGCGCGGATCGGCGCGGTGGTCTCGCCCGCGATGGGCGGGGTGATCGCCGGGCACGAAATGGCGCGGGCGCTCGGGGTCGAGGCGATGTTCCTCGAACGGCCCGAAGGCGTGTTCGAGCTGCGCCGCGGATTCCGCCTCGCGCCCGGCACCCAGGTCCTGATGATGGAGGATGTCGTCACCACCGGCCTGTCCTCGCGGGAGGCGATCGCCGCGATCGGGCGCGCCGGCGGCGAGACGATCGTGGCGGCATCGCTGGTCGATCGCTCGGGCGGTGCCGCCGATCTCGGCGTGCCGTTCTTCCCGCTGATCCGGCTCGACGTGCCGACCTATGCCGCCGATTCGCTGCCGCCCGAACTGGCCGCCCTGCCCGCGATCAAGCCCGGCAGCCGGGCCGCGGCATGAGCGGTTTCCTGCGGCTCGGGGTCAACATCGATCATGTCGCGACCGTCCGCAACGCGCGCGGCGCGGGCTATCCCGATCCGGTGCGCGCCGCCCTGCTCGCCGCTGAAGCGGGCGCCGACGGCATCACCGCGCATCTGCGCGAGGACCGCCGCCATATCACCGACGACGACATTGCCCGGCTGTCGGAGCAGCTGACGATCCCGCTCAACCTGGAAATGGCGGCCACGGACGAGATGCTGGCGATCGCGCTGCGCCACCGCCCCCATGCCGCCTGTATCGTCCCGGAAAAGCGCGAGGAGCGCACCACCGAGGGTGGGCTCGACGCGGCCGGCCAGCATAACCAGCTCCAGCATCTCGTCGGAGAACTGGGCGCGGCGAAGATCCGCGTGTCCTTGTTCATCGAGCCCGACGCCCGGCAGATCGAGGCAGCGCTGCGCCTCGGCGCGCCGGTCGTCGAACTCCATACCGGCCGCTATGCCGAGCTGGAGGGCGAGGCGCAGGCCGCCGAGCTGCGCCGCCTCGCCGATGCGGCCGCCCTGGCCGCCAAGAACGGCATCGAAGTCCATGCCGGCCACGGCCTGACCTACGCCAATGTCGCGCCGATCGCTGCCATCCCGCAGGTCCGCGAGCTCAATATCGGCCATTTCCTCGTCGGCGAGGCGATGTTCGTCGGGCTGGGCGAGGCAGTACGCACGATGCGCGCCGCGATGGACGCGGCACGGTGAAAGGCGCCCCCAATGCCTCCCCAGGGAGGAATGCGTCATGATCATCGGCCTCGGCTCGGACCTGTGCAATATCGAGCGCATCCAGGCCTCGCTCGACCGGTTCGGCGCGCGGTTCGAGCAACGCGTGTTCACTGAGACCGAGCGCGCCAAGGCCGATCGGCGCCCCTTCACCAAGGCCGGCACGCTGGCCAAGCGCTTCGCCGCGAAGGAGGCCTTTTCGAAAGCGGTCGGCACCGGCTTCAAGCGCGGGGTCTTCATGAAGGACATCGGCGTGGTTAACGCCCCCTCGGGTGCGCCGACCCTCGCGCTGACCGGGGGCGCCAGGGCGAGGCTTGACGCGTTGACCCCAGCGGGCCACGTCGCCCAGGTACATCTGACGCTCACCGACGATCACCCATGGGCGCAGGCTTTCGTGGTTATCGAAGCGATCAGGATCGAGACTGAAGCATGAGTGAGGAGTTGGCGTTGGACGGAGTGCCCGAGCCGGAGGCAGTACCCGCACCGGAGAAGACGACCGATGCGCGCCGGACGACTGACTGGTGGGGCGAGGTGAAGGGGATCCTCTGGCTGGTCCTGGCCGTGCTCGGCTTCCACAGCTTCATCGCCAAGCCCTTCTACATCCCGTCCGAATCGATGCTGCCGGGGCTGCAGGTCGGCGATCAGCTGATCGTCACCAAATATGCCTATGGCTGGTCCTTCGTTTCCCCGACGATCCCCAATCCTGTCGCGATGTTCCGCAGCCTGGTGCTGCGCCAGCCTGACGTCGAGAGCTGGGGTGTGCAATTGCCCTTCATCTCCGGCCGCCTGTTCGGCAAGATGCCGGAGCGCGGCGATGTCGTCATCGTCACGCCGCCGGGGCGCAACACCGATTACATCAAGCGCCTGATCGGCCTGCCGGGCGACAAGCTGCAGGTGATCGACGGCACCGTCTTTCTGAACGGCACGGCGGTGAAGCGCGGGCCGCCGCACGACACGCTGATCCCGGTCGACGCAAAGACGGTGTGCGATCCCGATCAATATCCCGGCGCGCTGGAGACCGGCCCCGACGGCAAGTCCTATTGCCGCCTGACGCTCGTCACCGAGACGCTGCCCAATGGGCGCCACTACGACACGGTCGAATCCGGCCCGCGCGACGGCGACAATTACGGCCCGATCGTGATCCGCCCGAACCATGTGTTCCTGATGGGCGACAATCGCGACCATAGCGCGGACAGCCGCTTTGCCGTTTCCGCCATGGGTCTGGGCGGCGACGTGCCTTGGGAGAATCTGGGCGGCCGCGCCGAGTTCATCACCTTTTCCAAGAGCGGCAACGGGAGCTGGAATCCGCTGACCTGGGGCGAAAGCTTCCGGTCGGGACGCGCGGGAACGTCGCTCCACGCCGCGCGGGACAATCCGAAGGACTGACGATGGCCGAAGCACGCGCAGCGATCGATCCCGAGCCCGGTCCCAATGAATTGCGCGATCCCTTCGTCCGCAAGGAGCTGAAGCGCGCGGTCGTGTGGCTCGGCCTTGCCGCGGCGATGGCGCTGGTGGTGCTGCTGATCCAGCCGCTGCTGATCATCTTCGCCGGGCTCGTCTTCGCCGCGATGCTCGATGGCGGCGTGCGGCTGCTCGGGAGGATTCTGCCGATCGGGCGCGGCTGGCGCCTGCTGATCGTCATGCTCTGCACCATCGCCTTCATTCTCGGCGTCTTCTACATGACCGGCGTTCAGGTCACGGCCCAGGCCGAGCAGCTGCGCGTGACGCTCGAGGTGCAAGCGAATCGCCTCGTGGCCTGGGCTTCCGACATGGGAATCATGCCCGGCCATGCTGAGGTCAACGGGATGGTGCAGCAGGCGATGGGATCGTTCGGCAAGCTCACCTCCTGGGTCGGCACGGCGCTGGGCGCGCTCACCAGCCTGTTCATGGTGCTGGTGATCGGGTTGTTCGTGGCGATGGACCCGCGGCTCTACGATCGCGGCCTGCAATGGATGGTGCCGTCGGACGTGCGCCCCGAATTCGCCATCACGGTCGATCGCATGGCGGCGACGCTCCGGCGCCTGCTCGCCGGGCGCCTCGCCGGGATGCTGTTCGAAGGCGTGCTGACCTGGCTGTGCCTGTGGGCGGCCGGCGTGCCGATGGCGCTGCTGCTCGGCATCATCACCGGCGTGCTTGCCTTCGTGCCCAATATCGGCGCCCTGACGAGCGGCGTCCTGATGACGGCGGTCGGCTTCAGCGCCGGCGTCGATACCGGCCTGTGGGCGATCGCGATCTATTTCATCGTGCAGACCTTCGACGGCTATGTCGTGATCCCGATGGTCGCGAAAAGCACGGTCGATCTGCCGCCCGCGCTGACCCTGTCGTCCCAGATCCTCGCCAGCACCCTGTTCGGCGTGCTTGGCCTGGCGCTCGCCGATCCGATCGTGGCGATGATCAAGACCGCGCTCGAGCGCAATTCGGAGCGGGCGATCGAGGACAGCGCAGCATGATCCGGCTGTACGATTACTGGCGATCCTCGGCCGCCTATCGCGTCCGGATCGCGCTCAACCTCAAGCATGTGCCCTATGAAAGCCAGGACGTCGGGCTGCTCGAGGGGATTCAGCGCTCCCCCGAAAACCTCGCCCGCAACCCGCAGGGGTTCGTGCCGACGCTCGAGGTGGACGGCCAGCCGATCACCCAGAGCCTGGCGATCATCGATTATCTCGACGCGCTCTATCCCGATCCGCCGATGGTGCCGCGCGATCCGCTCGCCCGCGCCCGCGTGCTCGCCCAGGCGCTGGTGATTACGGCGGACGTGCACCCGGTGAACAATCTGCGTATCCTGAAGCGGCTCGAAAGCCAGTTCGGCGCCGATCAGGCAGCGAAGGACGAGTGGTACCGCCACTGGATCGTCGAGGGCTTCACCGCGCTCGAGGCGCTCGCCGGGCCGGGCCCATTCCTCGGCGGCGACGCGCCCAATCTCGCCGATCTTTGCCTGGTGCCGCAAATGTTCAATGCCCGGCGCTTCGCCGTCCCGCTCGACGCTTTTCCGAAACTGGTGGCGGCCGACGCAGCGGCGGCCGCAATCCCGGAGATCGCCGCCGCCCATCCCGACCGGGTGCGCCCGGCGCGCTAAGGCCGGCGGTGCGCCGCGACGACGGCGTCGAACAGGTCGAGATAGCGGCTCGCCGAATCGGCACCCGGCTCGGGCACTGCTGCGGGGCGAGCCCGACCGGGCGCGAGCCACTGATCGAGCGCGCTGACCAGCGCCCGCGAATCGTCGAGCGGCACCACGCTGCCTAGCGCCGGTGTCGAGACGATCTCGCTGACCGCAACGCTCGAATCGGTCGCCACCACCGGCGTGCCTTCGGCCAGCGCCTCGCGCAGCACGCCGGGTACCCCTTCGAAATCGGACGTGAGCACCACCACCGCCGCGCGGGCCAGCGCCGGGCCTGGATCGGCATGGTAGCCGGGCAGGTGGACTCGGCCCTGCAGGCCCAGCGCGGCGATCTGCCCCTCGAGTGCTGCGCGCTCGGCGCCCTCACCCAGGATCACGAGCTGCGTGTCGGGATGGGCCAGCCGGGGCAGCGCAGCGATCAGCCGGTCCCAGCGCTTCTGCGGCGCAAGCCGGCCGACGCCGAGCAGGAACCGCCCGTGTGGCAACCACGCCGGCGCGATGCCCGGCACCCTGACGGCCCGCGGGTTGGGAATGACGCTGACTCGCTCCGGCGCGATGCGCAGCGCGGCGATCGTCTCCTCACGCATCGCTGGCGTCATGGCGACGAGATGCTGAAGGAAATGCGGATGCCGGCTCAGCCAGGCGCGATAGCCGATGGCAACGGCGCGCCCCTGATCGGTCCGGGCGAGCCGGTTCGACACCTTCGCGACGATCGGCGGGCAATGGCGGCCGAGCCTGAGCCGGAGATAGGCAGCGACTCCGGTATAATGATTGCCGGGGCAGAAAATCACGTCCGGCCCGACCCTGCGCGCGATTCCGGCGACCGCGCGCATCGCCCGATAGGAAGAGTCGCCAAGGATGCGCAGGTCGGCGTTCGCGGGCACTTCGCCAGCCAGCGGGCCGCGCGCATCGCCGATCACCAGCGTGACGCGGCGCCCGTTTTCGCTCCAGCCGCGCGCGAGGCGCAACAGCGCCCGCTCGACACCGCCGCCGTCAAGTGTCTGGGCATAGGCCAGAATATGGGCAGCTGGCAGGGGAGTCGGCATCTGATTGAGCCCTATAGCCGATTGCAGCAAAATTTTCGCGACGCAGCACAAAACCGACATGTTCCCGGGCTATGGCGAAAATTGCGGCTTCAGGGCAATCGGACTAAAGGCGCAGCCCGGCGCAGACCGGTACGAGAATAACGGGTCGTAAACGTGTACGGATCGGGATCGAAAATTCCTATCATCGACAATGCCGCCCCCCTGGTGACCGTGCCTGACCTGGCCGGACTCGAACCGGTGAAGACGTTGAAGCGCCGCTGGCCGATGGTGCTCGGCGCGATCGTCACCATCGCCATGGTCGCCGGCCTGGCGCGCGAACTGCTCGGATCGGGCCTGGCGGGGCTGAGCCGTGCCGTGCCGCACAACCCACTTTTCTACCTGGCCTTCGCTTTGCTGTATCTCGCACCGCCCGTCGGGGATTTCGTCATCTTTCGCCGGTTGTGGGGCATTCCGTTGTCCGGGCTCGTCGCGCTGCTGAAGAAGCGCATCGCGAACGACGTGGTGCTCGGCTATTCGGGCGAGGCCTATTTCTACGCCTGGGCGCGGCAACGGTCGCACATGGTGGCGGCGCCGTTCGGTGCCGTGAAGGATGTCACCATTCTTTCGGCGATCGCCGGCAACACAGTGACGCTGGCGATGATCGCGATTGCGCTGCCGCTGGGTGCGGGACTGCTGACGCCCGCACAACTCTACACCGTGGAGACATCGGCGGCGATCATCTTCGCGATGTCGCTGCCGTTCCTGATCTTTTCGAGACGCGTCTTCGCGCTGCCCCGCCGGACCCTGTGGTGGGTCTTCATGGTCCACTGCATCCGGCTCGTCTCTGGCACGGTATTCCTCGCCTTTGCCTGGCATTTCGCGCTGCCGACGGTCTCGATCGGCATGTGGCTGATCTTGGGCGCTGCACGCCTGCTCGTTTCACGGCTCCCGCTGGTGCCGAACAAGGACCTGTTGTTCGCCAATTTCGCGATCATCCTGATCGGCCAGGATGCCGCTCTTTCGGAATTGATCGCAATGACCGCTGCCCTGGTGTTGCTGGTGCACATGATCCTGATCGGTTCCTTCAGTCTCCATGGCTTGCTGAAGGCGAGAAATGGCGTCGCCTAGAGTGCTGGCAGGCGTTGTGCTGGCCGGGGCGCTGATGGCGCCGCTCACGACGCAGGCTCAGGCCGGCGCGCTCGGCGGGGACGGCCCAGCGTGCAACGAGGGCGCCGGCCCCGCCATCCGCGTGAAGGTGTCGGGGCTGAAGGACCGAATCGGCGAGCTCAAGCTTGAGCTCTATCCGGCCACCGAAGCCGATTTCCTGAAAGACGACCGCGACCTCGCCAGGGAAGGGAAATTCTTCCGGCGGATCCGGGTGCCCACGCCACGATCGGGGCCGATCACCCTGTGCATCAAGGTGCCGGCGCCGGGCCGTTACGCGTTGCTGTTCACCCATAATCGCGACGGCCGGAACAAGTTCGATTTCTGGTCCGACGGTGCCGGCTTTCCGAGCAACGTGAAGCTGGGACGCACGCGGCCGCAGCTGGCCATGGCGGTAATCGATGTCGGCCCCGGCGTGACGACGACGGAAATCAGGGCACAATATCTGCGTGGGCTGGGGGGCTTCGGCCCGATCAAGAGCGAGGATTGATCGCCGATGCGAATCGTCGACGTCAACGAATTCTATTCGCCCACTGGCGGCGGCGTGCGCACCTATATCGATCGCAAGATGGGCATCATGGCCGAACTGGGCCATGAACTGATCGTCATCGCGCCCGGCCAGGAGGACAGGATCGAGGAACGCCCGGGCGGCGGCAGGATCATCTACGTCAAGGCATCGCGCCTCATCTTCGACCGGAATTACGGGCTGTTCTGGGATGCCGCGCCAGTCACCGATCTGCTCGATGCGCTTGATCCCGATCTGGTCGAGGCATCGTCGCCGTGGCGCCCGGCCTGGATCGTCGGGCAATGGCAGCCAAGGCGGGGGCAGCGGGATACTGCCAAGGTGTTCTTCATGCACAACGACAATGTCGCGGCCTATGCCATGCGCTGGTTCGAGGGCCTTGCCGCACCCGACCGGATCGAGCGCGCCTTCGCCTGGTACAGCCGCTACATGAGCCGCTTCCTCGACAATTACGATGCCGTGGTGACCAACGGCCCCGCACTGGAAAAGCGCCTCAAGGCGCGCGGCGTGCGGATCGACGCGGCGATGCCGCTGGGCATCGAGCGCGGCCATTTCTCACCCGGCCTGCGCGACGAGGCGCTGCGCGCCGCGTTGCTGGCGCAGTGCGATCTGCCGCCCGGCGGCCATCTTCTGCTCGGCCTGGGGCGCCATCATCCGGAGAAGCGTTGGCCGCTGGTGATCGACGCCGTCGAGCGCGCCGGCTCGTCGCTGCCGGTCGGCCTGATCCTGCTCGGCGCCGGCATCGACAGTCGGGCGATCGAACGACGGATCGCGGGCAGCCCGCATATCCGCATGTTCCGGCCAGTCTATCATCGCGAGCGCCTCGCCCGGATCGTGGCCAGCTGCGACGCGCTGATCCACGGATCGGAGGCCGAGCCCTTCGGCCTGGTCGCGTCCGAGGCGATGGCCGCGGGGCTCCCACTGATCGCCCCCGATACCGGCGGCTGCGCCGAGATCGCCGATCCGCTGTGTTCCGAACTCTATACCGCGCGCGATGCCCAGTCCGCTGCGCAGGCGATCCATCGTCTGTTTGCGCGCGATCCCGCGATCCTGCGCCGCGCCGCGAACGTTGCGGCGGGGAAGGTCCGCAGCGATCGCGAACACACGGTCGAGCTGATGGATTATTATGCCCGGCTGGTCGCGGCGCGGCGCGCACCCTATCCGAACAGTGCGGCCGCCTGACAGTCTTGCCCGGATGACGGCTTCGGCGCGCCACGCTAGCGCCGGGCGAAAATCTCGATGGCCTGGTTGCCCAGCGGTTTGACCGCCCGCAAGCGATAGGTCCGCCGCATTTCGTCCTGCACCAGCGCGCGCGCATCCGGGCGTTCGCCGCGATAGGCCGGGCGCACGACGACGATGGCCGGCTTCAGGGCGAGAATGCGCCTGATTTCTGTAAGCTGGTCGACGCCGGTCGCCCCCTCCTCGCGCATCCGGCCGAGATGGCTCGGGAAGATATGGCGGCTCAGCGCGCAACGGCCAGTGGCGGGATAGAGGCCGGTTTCGCCCGAATAGACATAAAGGCATCCCGCCCCGTGCCCGATCGTATCGGCGATCGCATAAAACTGCGCCGGTGTGCCGCGCTTGGCGCGCTTTGTCAGCAGCGTCGCCTGTCCACCCACAAGGGCGATCAGCAGCACCGGCAATGCCACGCGCCGACCGGTGCGATGATCGCCGAGGAAGCCCGCCGCGCAGGCTGTCAGCGGCACCATCAGCGGCAGCGCATAATGGTCGAACCAGGATCGGAACACGAGTACCCCCAGCGCAGCGGCGGCGGCCCAGGCAAACAGCCAGAGCCGCACCGCGCATGTCTCGGATGTCTTGATCCCGTCCGACCGTACCGCGAGCAGCGTCGCCGCGAGCAGCGGTGAGGTGATCAGCAGGATCTTCGCCAGATTGCCGAGCTGCTCGAGGAGCGGGTCGGGGTTCCGCGCGAGGATCGAGGTGAAATTGGCATAGAGCCACGCGTCGCCCGCCCCGATCGACACGAAGGCAAGCCATGCCAGGATCGTCGGCAACAGCGCGACCGCCGCCAGCCCGGCTGCATAGGGAAGGATCAGCCAGCGGCGCCCGGCGCGCCATTCGCTCCACATCAGCCACAGGCCGAAGAACATGCCCTCGAACACGACCGAATATTTGATCTGCAGCGCGCACCCGACCAGCGCCATCGCGGCAAACCCGGAGCGGCGGGAGACTTCCCGGCCGGCGCGTGGCACGATCAGGGTAGCTGCGCCCGCCATCAGCAGATTGTAGAAAATCGGCGCCTGCCCGCCCTGTCCGTCGACGAAATCGACCCACAGGACATAAGCGAGCGCGCCCGCCAGCGCGCCCCTCCCCCAGCCGGCACGGTCGGCGAGGCGTGCGATCAGCAGGGCCGTCCCGACCAGGCTCGCCAGCGCCAGCGCCTGATAGGCCCAGGTGCCGAGCGGCAGGCCAAGAGCCGCCGCCGGCACATAGATCAGGAACAGCCCGACCGGCTTCCTGTCCCACACATCGACATAAGGCAGCGCACCGTGAATCCAGGCGCGGGCCGCGACGAAATAGAATTCCTCGTCGACATGGACGATCGGGTTGCCGAAGGTGAGCGCCCGCGCCACGATCGCGACCAGCACGATGATCGTCAATCGTCGGGCGAAAGCCGACGGCTTGGTCAGCCGTTCGGCGGCCAGGGCATGGAAGGAAAGCATTGCGCCGCCCTTAGAAGGCACGACAACCACTGTCACGGACACGCCACGTAGCGGGTGCAGGGACGCGCGCACGAAGACTTGCGAGGAATAGCCATGAACCACCGGATCGATCGCCGCTCTCTGCTCCTCACCGGGTCGCTCGGCCTGGGGGCGTTCGCGATTCCCGGCTTTGCGCAGACCGTGGCGACTGCCCGGCCGAACGGCTTCACCCATTCGGTCGCGAGCGGCGAACCGTCGGTGGATTCGATTCTGTTGTGGACGCGCTACATCCCCGTCGATGGCGGCGCGGTCGAGCTGAAGGCCGAGCTGTCGGAAAGCGCGGATTTCGCGAAGATCGTCGCGGGCGGCGTGCAGGTCACCGGGCCATGGCGGGACCATACGGCGAAGATCACGGTCGGTGGCCTTGCGCCGGGCAGGACCTATCATTTCCGCTTCGTCGCGCCGGACGGCAGCTTTTCGCCGACCGGCCGCACGAAAACCCTGCCGGAGGGGCCGGTGGCGCGTTTCCGCGCCGCGATCTTCTCCTGCTCCAACCTGCCTTTCGGCTATTTCAACGCTTACGCCCATGCCGCCGCGCGCGACGACATCGATCTCGCCATCCATCTGGGCGACTATCTCTACGAATATGAGGTCGGCACCTATCCGTCGGCGCAGGAGACCGTGCCGGGTCGCCGGATCGAGCCGGCGAGCGAAATGATCCACCTCGCCGATTTCCGGCTGCGCTATGCCGGCTATCGCAGCGACCCCGATCTGCAGAAGCTGCACAGCCTGGTGCCGATGATCGTGCAATGGGACGATCACGAATCGGCCAATGACAGCTGGGAAGGCGGCGCGGAGAATCACCAAGCCGGCGAGGGCGACTGGAATGCCCGGCGGGCGGCGTCGATTCAGGTCTATCGCGAATGGATGCCGGTCTCGGACGAGCCGTGGAAAGCCTATGACATCGGCACGCTCGCCACATTGTTCCGCACCGAGACGCGGCTGCTCGGGCGCACGCTGCAACCCGATATCACGCCCCTGTTCAAGCAGGCCGATCCGCTCGCCGCGCTGAAACGGTTCCGAGACGGCGCCTGGGCCGATCCTGCCGCATCGATGATGGGCTCTCAGCAGGAAGACTGGCTGAACCACGCGATGCGCGCTTCGGTCAAAGCCGGGCAGCGCTGGCAGGTGGTCGGCTTCGGCACGATCATGGGCCAGACGGTGATGCCGGCCGCGGCCACCGGCTGGCTGGCCCCCGACGCGAGTGCGCGGACTCGCGGCTATATCTCCGCGGGGATCGCCGCGGCGCAGCTCGGCCTGCCGTTCAATTACGACAATTGGGGCGGCTATCCCGCTGCCCGCGCGCGCTTCCTGCGATCCGCGCAGACGCTCGGCGCGAACCTGGTCGTCATCTCCGGCGACAGCCACAATGCCTGGGCCTATGACCTTGCCCAGGACGGCCGCCCGGCCGGTGTCGAGTTCGCCGGCCACGGCGTCACGTCGCCCGGCTATGAGGCGGGGCTGAGCCTCGCCCCGAAGATCGTCGCGGCGGCGCTGGTCGGCGCCAACCCCGAGCTCAAATGGTGCGACACGAGCCGGCGCGGCTATATGGCGCTGACCCTGACGCCCGATCGGGTCGTCAACGACTGGATCATGGTCGACACGGTCAGGACGCCGTCGGCCAGGGCGAGCGTGGGCCACAGCGCGAGCATCGCCCGCGGCCGCAACGTCATGGCATAGGCGCCCGCCCCGCCGCTTGACTCGCCCGGCGGAATGCCGTGCTGGCATGGCGGAAAAGGGGAGCAGGCTGCTGATCGGGAAGGGCAGGCAAGACGCGGCGCCGCATCACGCCGCCTATCGGCGCGAGATCGACGGGCTGCGCGCGATCGCCGTGCTGGCGGTGGTGCTGTTCCACGCGCGCATCCGCGGTTTCCCCGGCGGATTCGTCGGCGTCGACGTCTTCCTGGTCATCTCCGGCTATCTCATCACGCAACTGATCCTGCGCGAGAGCGCCGAGGGCCGCTTCACGCTGATCGGCTTCTACGAGCGCCGCGTCCGGCGGATTCTGCCGGCCCTGCTGGCGATGCTCGCTGCTTCCGGGATTGCCGCCTGGATCCTGCTGCCCGCCGATTTCCGCGACTTCGGCGAGAGCCTCGCCGCGATCGCGCTGTTCGGCTCCAACCTGCTGTTCTGGGGCCAGGAAGGCTATTTCCGCCTCACCACCGAAGCGACGCCTTTGCTCCACACCTGGTCGCTGGCGGTCGAAGAGCAGTTCTACATCCTGTTCCCCGCTCTGCTCCTGCTGGTGCGGCGCTGGCCGGGGCGGCTGCGCCTGACGCTCTTCGCGACGGCCCTCGCCTCCTTCGCCTACAGCCTCTGGGCAGTGCAGGCCGATCCCGGCGCGGCCTTCTACTCCCCCCTCTCGCGTGCCTGGGAATTCCTGGCCGGCGCGCTGCTGGCGACCGAATGGCTGCCGCCGCCACGCCGCCGCGCCCTGGGCGACACGATCGCGCTCCTAGGCCTCGCCGCGATCGGCCACGCGATCTGGACCCTTTCCGAGCGCGCGATCTTCCCGGGCCTCAACGCGGTCGAACCCGTGCTGGGCGCCGCCGCGATCCTGTACGGCACGCAGGCGCCGGGATCGCGTATCGCCGGCCTGCTGAGCGCGCGGCCGCTGGTTGGGATCGGCCTGATCTCCTATTCGCTCTACCTCTGGCACTGGCCTCTGATCGTGTTCGGCAATTATTATCTGCTCGGCCCCTATCGCTATGTCCGGCTGGCAATGGTGCTGCTGGCCTTTCCGCTCGCCTGGCTCTCCTGGCGCTACATCGAGCGACCGTTCCGCGCGCCGCGCCTGTTGCTGTCGCGGCGACGCCTGTTCCTCTGCGCCGCCGCCGCGAGTGGCACGCTCGCACTCTACGGTCTCGCCATCGCGCTGGCCAACGGCGTGCCGGGCCGCTTCGACCCGGTCGTGCAGCGCCTCGGCGAACCGGGCGTGCAGCCCGATTACGCCTGTGCCGGCCAGCCGATCGCGACCGTGCGCACCCGCACGGACTGCCGGATCGGCGCTGCGGCACTGCGGCCGAGCTTCGTCCTTTGGGGCGATTCGCATGCGGCGGTCTATCTGCCGGCGCTAGACGCGTTGGCCCGGCGCCACGGCATCGCGGGCTATGATCTCACCTCGCTCGGTTGCCCGCCCTTCCTGCCGATCCGGGCGCGCGAGGAGAAGCCCAATCAATGGATGTTCCGCGCCGCCCGCAAGCGCGAATGCGCCAAGCGCAACGCGCAGGTCCTGCGCTTCCTCGCCGAGACGCGGCCGCGCGTGATCCTGCTCGCGGCGCATTGGAGCGTCTATGGCGGCGGGCTGCACCCGGACGCCGAAACGCCGGGCGGCGACCGTCGCGCCTTCGAAGCGGGCGTGGCGGCGCTCCGCGCGCTCGGCAGCCAGGTCCATGTCGTCCTCGACGTGCCCGACGCCCCCTTTGCCGAGCCGCGCCGGCTGGCCAAGGCGCAGCTGCTCGGCGTGATGCGCCGGATCGAGCCGCGCCGGGCCGAGTATCTCCGCCGCGACCATGATTTCCGCGCCATCGCCGCCGAGCTGGAGCAACGCGGCCTGATCGGCGTGATCGACCCCGCGCAAAAGCTCTGCGGCCCGCTGACCTGCCGCATCACCGACCAGGGCTATCCGCTCTATTTCGACGGCAACCATCTCAGTGGACACGGCGCCGCGCTGGTCGCGCCGCTGTTCGATCCGGCGCTGCGCCCGCCTATTCCCGCATCGCCTCGAACGTCACGCGATTGATCGGCTCGAGCAGATAGCCGAACAAGGTCCGCTCGCCGGTCCGCACCAGCACGGAAGCCGGCAGGCCCGGCTGGACCAGCGACGCTGGCACGCCCGCCCCCGGGCTGATCTCGACGATCATCGTGAAATAGCGCTCACCGCTCCGCTGGTCGGTCAGCGCGTCGGCCGAGATCGTGCGCACCACGCCCTCCACCACCGGCGCCGTGCGCGATCCGCCCGCCTCGAACCGCACGAACGATCGCTGCCCCGGCCGCACGTCATCGGCATGCGCCGGCGTCAGCTGCGCCTCGATCACCATCCGCGGCGAGGACGGCACGATGTCGAGCAGCGGCTCGCCCGGCCGCACCACGCCGCCCACGGTCGTCACCACCAGCCCCACCACCGTGCCGTCGACCGGCGCGACGATCCGCTTGCGCGCCAGGACTTCGCGGGCGTTGCCCAGCTTCTCGGTCACCTCGACCAGTTCGGACTGCACCGCCCGCAGCGCCTCGGCCGCCGTCACGCCGCCTTCGCGCCCGACCTGCCGGCGCGCGATATGCGCCTCGGCCATCTGCGCCCGCCCGCGCGCGGCCTGCGCATCCATCGCGCGCTGCTCGCCGCGCAGCTGCGCCGCCGCCCGCTGCAACGCCAGCAGCCGCGGCCGCGTCGCATAGCCCTTGTCGACCAGCGCGCTGGTATCCCGTATCTCCCGCTCGAGCAGCGCAAGCTGCTCGGCCCCGGCGGTCGACTGCGCGGAAGATCCCTGCACGTCCTGCCCGAACTGGACGAGCTTCTGGTCGATCTCGGTTTCCTGTCCGCCACGCCCGGCCTTGCGCGCCGCAAAGGCCGCGCGCTGAGTCGCGATCGCCGCCTGCACCGAAGGCTGGTCGGCCCGCGCGAGCAGGTCCGGCGGAAAGGCTATCGTTGAGCGCCCGGCCAGCTCGGCTTCGCGCACGGCCTGCTCCGCCAGCAGCGAATCGACGCGCGCCTGCAGCACCTGGACCTGCAACCCGGCATCGCCGTCGCTCAGCCGGATCAGCAACTGGCCGCGCTTCACGCGCGTGCCGTCGCGCACCGCGATTTCCTTGACGATCCCGCCGTCGAGATGCTGCACGGTCTTGCGCTTGCTCTCGACCGCGACCCGACCCTGCGCGACGACGCCGCTCATGATCGGCACCAGCGTGCCCCAGGCGATGATCACCACCATGATCACGCCCAGCCCGATCGCCAGCCGCCGGATCACCGGCGCGATCGACACCGTCAGCGTCTCTGCGAGCTGCTCGCGCTGCTCGGCGGTGCGCGGCACCGGGATCATCGCGCTCATGCCCGCGCCGCCGTGCCGACATTCGGCAACAGCTGGGGCAGCAATTCGCTGGCCGGGCCGAAGCGCGCCACCGTCCCGCCCTTGAGCACCAGGATCTTGTCCAGCCCATGCACCAGCGCCGGGCGATGCGCGATCACCGCGATCGTCGCGCCGCGCCGCCGGACCTCGACGATCGCCGCTTTCAGCGCGGCTTCGCCTTCCCCGTCCAGCCCGGTCTCCGGCTCGTCGAGCACGATCAGCATCGGATCGCCGTAGAGCGCCCGGGCAAGGCCGATGCGCTGGCGCTGCCCCCCGGACAGGCCGAAACCCGCCGCCGCCACCGGCGTGTCATAGCCCTTGGGCAGGCCGAGGATCATGTCATGCGCATTGGCCGCCCGCGCCGCCGCGACGATCGCCTGGTCGTCCCGCTCAGTCAGCCGCCCGATATTGTCGGCCACCGTGCCGGGCAGCAGCGTCACCTGCTGCGGCAGATAGCCGATATGCTGCCCCAGATCCTCGGGATCATATTGGCTCATATC
This sequence comes from Parasphingomonas zepuensis, assembly GCF_036663735.1. Lineage (NCBI taxonomy): Bacteria > Pseudomonadati > Pseudomonadota > Alphaproteobacteria > Sphingomonadales > Sphingomonadaceae > Parasphingomonas > Parasphingomonas zepuensis. Next base: position 861,500 of record NZ_JAXOJO010000001.1, read on the forward strand.
CGCGCCATCGATCCGCACCGATCCGCGCGTGGCGGGCCAGGCGCCGACCATCAGCCGCGCAAGCGTCGACTTGCCGGAGCCGGACGGCCCGATGATCCCGACCGATTCGCCGGCCGCGAGCGCGAAGGACACCCCCTTCAGGATCGGCACGGTGCCGGCCGGTGCCGCCGCGATCACATTGTCGAAAACCACGACGCCCCTGGGCGCGGGCAGGCGCAGCGTCACCGGCGGTGCGGACTGGTCGCCAAGCTCGGTCAGCCGCGCCCAGGCGCTGCGCACGGTGAAAACCTGCCGCCACGATCCAAGGATCTGGTCGACCGGGCCGAGCGCCTTGGAGAAGATGATCGAACAGGCGATGATCGATCCCATGCTCACCGAGCCCTGGACCGCGAGCCAGGTCGCCAGCCCGAGGATCAGCGTCTGGCTGGCCGAACGGATGCCGCGCACGACCGAAGCAACGCCGCTGGTGGAAACGGTCGCGGCGATCTGCGCGGTCAGCGCCAGCCGGTTGAGCTCGGCCGCGCGACCTTCCGCCCGCCCGGCATAGCCCATCGCCGTCGCGCTCTCGGCCGAAGCGAGATGCGCTTCGAGTGCGTCCCCCGCCTCGCGCTGGCGGGCGACCATCTCGTCCGCGGTGCGCGCCATCGCGCGCCGGCTGGCCCAGGCGGCGATCATCAGCGCGACCGCGCAGGCGACGCTGAGCAGCCCGATCGTGACATGGACGATGAACAGCACGATCACAAACAGCGGCACGAACAACAGGTCGATCAGCGCAGCGGGAATCGGCCCGGTGACGAATCCGCGCACCTGTTCCAGGTCCTCGAACGCCCGCGCCCGCCGGCCCGGCGCGCCGGCCAGAGCGGCCTTGCGCGACACGGCGAGCACATCGGCCTCCATCTCGGCATAGAGCGCGGCGCCGGTACGGGCGAAGACCAGCCCGCGCAGCATTTCGAACAGCGCGCTCAGCACGACGGCGACCAGCGTGATCCCGGTGATCGCGATCAGCGTGATGCCGCTGCGCGACGGGATCACCCGGTCATAAAGCTGAGTCAGATAGAGCGGCGACGCCAGCGTCAGCAGGTTGATCGCGAGACTCGCGCCCAGCGCAGTCGTCAACGGCCGGCGAATATAGGGCAAGTCCAGAAAGCGCTTCATATCCCCCCGGATCGTCAAAAGCGCGGATTACGGCAAAGTCCCCCGATGAACGATTCCCGCCGTTCCGCCGTCCCTGGCTACCACGTAACGATAGCAGCCAAAAGGCTCTCGCAACGATACCGCGTGGCCGCCCGGCGCGGCGTCAGGCGCCGCCGGAGACGTCGAGGATCGCGCCGGTGGTGAAGGCGGATTTGTCCGAGGCTAGGAACAGGATCGCGGCGGCGACTTCCTCGGGCGTTCCCGCCCGGCCCATCAGCGATTTGCGGATGCCTTCCTCCAGCCGTCCGGGGCGGTGCATGTCGGTGGCGATCGGCCCCGGCGCGACCGCGTTGACGCGGATGCCCTCGCGCGCGACCTCGCGGGCAAGGCCGATGGTCAGGCTGTCGATCGCCCCCTTGGAGGCGGCATACCAGACGAACTCGCCCGCCGCGCCGTAGGCTGAGGCGCGCGAGGAAACGAACACGATCGATCCGCCCGCGCCGCCGCGCTCGGTCGACATGCGGCGGACGCTCGCCCGCGCGCAGATCAGCGCGCCGCGCACATTCACGTCGAGCACTTCGGCGAAGGTCTCGGTGGCGGCATCGGCCAGCGTCGAATGCGTGCCGGTGATGCCGGCATTATAGACCATCGCGCCGATCGGCCCGAACGCGTCGACCTCGGCGAACATCCGGTCGATCTCGGCCTCCACGCCCATGTCGGCACGGATCGTCAGCGCGCGGCGGCCCGCCGCGCGGACGTCGTCCGCCACGGCCTCGGCCGCCGCTTCATTGGACGCATAGCTCAGCGCCACGTCATAACCCGCCGCCGCGGCTTCGCGCGCGACGGCCGCGCCGATCCCGCGGCTGCCGCCGGTGACGAGCAACACGCTCATTATTCGTCGTCCAGATTGGGGTTGGTCGGCGGCGTGCCCCCCAGGAAGATCGATTCGAACTTGCGCGAGGAGCACAGCCATTCCCCGCTCGGCTGGCGCTCCATATGATCGGTCACCAGCGCGATGTTGATCGGCGGATGAGTCGGCAGCACGGGCACGCCGTCGGCGGCATAGAGCAGCATGAACCAGGTCGAGACCGCCCTGGTGTCGCTCTCGAAGCTGGTGCGGTAATTGGTGAAGGCGTGGACCGAGGCGCGGGGACCCCGCGCGACGCGCCAGGAATAGAATTGCTGGATCTTGGCGCGGCCGTGATAGATCGCCTCGCCGCCGTCGAACACGGCGTCCTCGGTATAATAGCGGCCGGCATCCTTGCCCCAGTTGGTGTCGACTTCGTGCCAGTAATCGGCAAGCTGCGATTCCAGCTTCACCTTTTCGAGCAGGATTTCAATCTCGGTCAATGTGCGCTCCCTTGTTGGTCGAGTTCGGCGAGATCGCGGCCGGCGGTCTCGGGCAATAACAATGTTGCCACCACGGTGCAGACGACGCCGACGAAACCCATCAGCATCATGCCGGTGCTGAGCGCCATCACGGTCGACAGCAACGCCACGCCCTGGATGAAAATGCCGCTGCTCGCGCGCCCGAAATTATAGGCGAAGGCCTGGCCGTTGGCGCGGATATCGGTGGGGAACAATTCGGTGAAATAGGGCCCGAACGACGCATAGATGCCGAACTGGAAGAACCCGTAGATCAGCCCCGCCGGCATCAGCGTGAACACCGAATTGCCGAGCGGCGCGTAGAGATAAAAGGCCGAGGTCACCACGAAGCCGAGCCCGAACAACCGGAAGATCGTCGCGCGGCCGAAGCGGTCGCCGAGATAGGCGTTGACCAGGAAGCCGAAGAATCCGCCGACGCTGTTGACCAGCACGAACAGCCCGGCGACCGAAGCGGTCAGCCCGCGCTCGGCGGTGAGGAAAGTGGTGAGATAATTGCTCACCGCGAAACCCGAGCCCTGCGCACCCACCGCCAGCAACGCGGCGAGCAGGGTGATCTTCAGGTAGCGCGGGCGGAAGATCGTCCAGGGCGAAACCGTGCGGCGCTCCAGCACGGCGCGGGCGCGCGCAGCGATGAACAGGTCGGAATCATCGTCGTTGCGGCGCAGGAAGAACACCAGGATCGCCGGCAGCAAGCCGACCCAGAAGACCACGCGCCAGCCATATTCGGGCGGGAACATCATCACCACCGGCCCGGCGAGCAAGGCAGCCAGCCCCGATCCGATCGCCGCGCCCGAATGCACGACGCCAAGCGCCTTGCCGCGATGTTTCGGCGCGATCATCTCGCCCAGCAGCACCGCGCCGACGGCCCATTCGGCGCCGAAGCCGAGCCCCTGCAGCACGCGGATCGCAAGCAGCTGTTCGTAATTCTGCGCAAAGCCGGAAAGGAAGGAAAAGAAGGAGAACCACAGGATCGTGAACTGCAGCACGCGCACCCGCCCGAAACGGTCGGCGAGCCACCCGCCGATCCAGCCGCCGATCGCGGAGGCGAAATAATTGGCGCTGGCGATCGATCCGGCCTGCGCCAGCGACATGCCGAACACCGCGATCAGGACGGGGATCAGATATTGATAGACCAGCGCGTCCATCGCATCGAGCGCCCAGGCGCCCGAGCAGGTCCAGAACACGCGGCGCACGCGCTTGTCCGACTGGCTGTACCAGGCAGCGATGCCATCCGGCTCGGCCGGCACGCCGGGTACGTCAATCGGCGCAGTCGACATCAATAAGCCTCTTCATAGATACGGCAGGCATCGTCCCAGGTGACGGGGCGCACATTGCGTTCGAGCAGCCTGGTGACGGTCATCGCGCCATCGGTCATGCGCGGGATCGCGTCCCGGGTCACGCCGTGGAGCGACAGGCGCAGCGGAATGCCGCAATCCTCGCTCAGAGTGCGGACATGGTCGAGCCCGCGCCGCGCCACGGCTTCGCGGCTGCCCGATCCGTCGCAGCTCAGCGCCTCGGCGACCCTGGCATAGCGCTCGGTCGCGGACGGCAGGTTGAAAGCAAGCACATGCGGCAGCAGCAGCGCGTTGGAAATGCCGTGGGCGATGTGGAACTCGCCCCCCAGCGGATAGGCCAGCGCATGGACCGCGGCCGTGTTGACCGGGCCAAGGCACAGGCCGCCATAGAGGCTGCCACGCGCCATGTCGGTGCGGGCGGCGAGATCGTCCCCCGTACGGACCGCGCGGAGCAGGCTGCCGGAGATCAGGCGGATGCCCTCCAGCGCGAAGGTATCGACCATCGGATGGGCGAAACGGTTGGCATAGGCCTCGATGCAATGAGTCAGCGCATCAAGCCCAGTCGCGGCGGTCACCGCCGCCGGCACGGTCAGGGTCAACTCGGGATCGACATAGGCCGCGTCGGGCACCAGGAACGGGCTGACCACGCCCTTTTTGAGCAGCGCGTCCTCGTCCAGCAGGATCGCGATCGGCGAAACCTCGCTGCCGGTGCCGGCCGTGGTGGGGATGCAGGCGAGCCAGGCCGATCGGCCCTTGAGCAGGCCCACCCCCTGCACCTCCATGATGTCCTGCCGGCCGTCGATCAGCGCCGCGACCAGCTTGGCCAGGTCCATCGCGCTGCCGCCGCCCAGGCCGATCACCGCATCGGCGCCGGCCTGTCGGGCGACCGCGAGCACTTTCTCGAAATCGGCCCGGCCCGGCTCCTGCAGGCAATCGTCCCACACCACCGCCCGGGCACCGTACCGCCTTATGTCGGCGGCGATCCGCTCGGCATGGCCCCGCGTCGGCGGGGTCGTGACGATGCAGACCGAACTCAGCCCAAGCCCCACCAGGTCGGCGGCCACCCGCGCGGCGACCCCCGGCCCGAAGGCGAGCTTGCCGACCTGGTCAAGCGAGACGGAGGGTTCAGTAACGGACACGTACACCCATCCTGTACCGCGCGCCGAACGTGTCGAAATAGACCGGGTTGGTCGGATAGTTCGATCCGCCGAGCCCGCCGCCGCCCGGTGCGACCGGCGGCTTGGTGTCGAAGATGTTCTCTGCCGTGCCGAATATCTCGACATTGCGGTCCTTGGTGCTGCCAAGCGGAATCTCGTACGACATGGCGAGACCGAAATAGGTCACGGCCTTCACCCGGTTGGTCGAGATGCTGTTGATCAGCTGCGGCGAATAACCGGGATCCTCCGGGCCGATCCGCTCGACGTTCAGGATGCCTTCGCCGACGCGCCGGACGCTGCCGGTCACGTTGAAGCCGGCATTGTCGTAGCTGAGGAAGCCGTTCCAGATCCATTTGGGCGACGGATTGAAATCGCCCGCATCGAGCACCGGACCCGACTGGCCGGCATAGTCGCGGCTCGGCACGGTCTGGTTGGGCTGGATGATGAAGTTGTACTGATGGTTGCCGAGCACCCGGAAACCAAGCCGCCCGCCCCAATCGGCCGAGATGGTCGACAGCGGCAGCCGGTAATCGGCCTCGATATCCAGGCCGCGCACGGTGAGCTTGCCCAGATTGACCTGCCGCGCATCGACGAAGGTGATGTCGGCCGGCGATGCGGTGGTGATCCGGTCGCAGAACAGGCTGAACTGGTCGCAGAAATCGACGATGCGCTGGCCGGTTAGGGTCGTCACCGCGTCCCTGATCTTGATCTGATACCAGTCGAGCGAGAGGCGCAGGCCGGGCACGAAAGTCGGCGAGAACACCGCGCCGAGCGTGGTGGTATCGGCCTTTTCAGGCGTCAGCGCGAAGCTGCCGCCCGACAGGATCGGGGTCCAGTCGTCGCCACCCGCCGGCGCGCCGGGGATCTTCGGATTGTCCACGATGCCCTGTGAAGAGCCGGCCTCGGTCGGCACGTTCTTGAGGAACAGCTCGCGGAAACCGGCGGCGCGGATATCGCGCGAGCGCGACGCCCGGGCGCGGAAGCCGCCGACGATGTCGTAGATGCCGCTGACTTTCCAGCTGGTCGCCTTCGACGTCTTCTCCTCGCCGCTGAGCGTGTCCTTCGCGTGGTTGCTGGTGTAGCGGAGCGCGCCGTTCAGCTCGAGCGATTCGCCCAGCGCGAAATCCTTGAACACCGGCACGTTCAGCTCGCTGAAGCCCTCGATCACCCGGATCTTGCCCGCATAATCCAGGCCGAAGGTGAAGGCATAGTCGGTGTAGTTCGGGATATCGCCGTGATAGACGTCGCCGCTCTCGCTGCGATAGTCGATGCCGGCGGCCACGCCGACCGGGCCAGCGCCCCAGCCCTGATGGAGATTGCCCTGGATCGATCCGGACAGCACGTGCTGCTTGTACCGGAAATCCTCCATCACCGGGCGATAGGCATAGGCCACCGCCGCCGGATCGAGATTGCCGATGCCGAACAGGTTCAGCGGCTTGCAGCCCTGGGCGAGCGGGTTGGGATTCGCGCTCAGCAATTCGCGGCAGACGATCTGGTTGTTCGCCGGATTGACCACGGCGTCCAGCGCATATTGGAACGGCGTGTTCACGCGCGAGCTGGTGCGCCGCTGCTTCCGGTCGTTGCTGCCATATTGATAATAGGCATCCCATTTCCAGCTGCCGCCGAGATCGCCGCTGAGCCCGACCAGCCCGCGGAACACGTTGGATTCGACCTGGTTGAAAGATTCGACCTGCCCGTCCAGATCCTTACCGAGGCTGAACTGGGTCCCGGCGAGCAGGGTCTTCAGCGAAGCCGGGATATAGGGATTGTCGGGCTTGATGAAGAAGGTCGAGCGCGGGCCGGCCGTGACGCCCGTGTTGCTCGCGCGGCGATTGGCATAGGTCAGCTCGGTCGACACCTTGATCGCATCGCTCAGCTCGAAATCGCCGTAGAGATAGCCGACCAGACGACGGACCGGAGTCTGGAGGTCGGAATCGGCATAGGTCGATTCACCGTCACCGCCCTGGCGCGCACCGGTCTGCGACGAACTGACATAATTGCCCGGGTCGAACTGGACGATGCCGGTGCCGGCATCGTTGAAGCGATAATTGCGCGCTGCCACTGCCGCCGGGGCACGATCGCGCACCACGCCGCGCGAATCGTTGAACGCCTGGCGCGATCCCGGGCCGACGATGAAGTTGGGCTTGCCATAACCGGGCGAGCCGGGAATGTTGTAGCCGGAGCTGGCGCCACCCGGCAGGATGTTGCTGGCATTGGTGTAGATGTCATAGCTCTCGGCGCACCAAAGGCGCACATCTGCGCAATCGCCGATCCCTTCGTTCTTCTGATACTCGCCGCCGAACACGACATGGCCGCGATCGCCCGCGAAGCCCGTGCCCCAGGTGAGCGACGCGTGATAGCTCTTGCCGTCGCCGCGCGCGGTCTGGCCGTAATCGGCCTGGACCTTGAGGCCCTTGAACTTCGTGTCGAGGATGATGTTGACCACGCCCGCGATCGCGTCGGAGCCATAAGCGGCGGAGGCGCCGCCCGTGACGGTCTCGACTCGCTGGATCATCGCCGAAGGGATGACGTTCAGATCGACCGCGCCGCCGTCCGAGGTCGGAACGAAACGGCGCGTATTGACCAGGGTCAGGGTGCGCGTGCCGAAGAACGGGTTGAGGCCGCGAAGGTTGGCGAAGGACGAACCCACGTTACCGCCTGCGGTGATGCCCGCCGACGCGTCCGACTGGAAATTCGAGTTTTGCGGGATCAGCTTCAGCGTATCGGCGACGTTGACCTGTCCGAGATTGGCGATGAGCTCGGCGTCCATCACGGTCACGGGCGTCGGCGCATTGAAGCCGTTGCGCACGATGCGCGATCCGGTGACGACGATGTCTTCCTCGTTCTGCGGCGCGGCGGTCTCGTCCTGCGGCGCGGCGGGCAGGCTATCCTGCGCCCATGCCGGCGTGACGATGCACAGGGCGAGTGCGCACAAGGCACTGCCGCCGGCAAGCCTGTTGGCCATCGCGCGCTGCTGAAACTGGATCATGAGTTCGAATCCTCCCCTCGTCTTTTTCTCGAGCCCGCGGGCGACACCCGCAGATCGGCATCCTGATGGCGCATGCAGCACGCGGCAGCTTGCTCTCAGGGGAAGGAAGCCATGCTATCACCGGCAACGCGCCCGGTAGCCGGCAGGCGCGTTAGAGCGTTTTGGAGCTGGCTGGAACAGCCGGCGGCTCACAGGAACGCGACAGCCAAAAATGCCTGAACACTTCGATCTTCGTCGAACGCGCTCTAGTGACGGCCCGCCTTGAGGCGCCGGAATTCCGTGGCGGTCATGTCGTAGCGCTGGCGGAAGGCGCGCGCGAAATAGGCGGAGCTGTTGAAGCCCCATTTGAACGCGATCTCGGTGATGGTGAGATGCTTCCAGCCCTCGCTCGCGATCTGGCTCGCGCATTCTTCCAGACGCCGGCGCAGGATATAGGCAGAGACGTTTTCCTGGTCGTCGGCGAAGAGCATGCGCAGATAGCGCGGCGAGATGCGCAGCCCCTGCGCGATCTCGACCGAGTTGAGTTCGGGATCCTGCAGCCGGCTTTCGATATATTGGCGCGCGCGCGCCTTGCGCAGCCCGACGATCGTCGAGTTGGTCATGCGGTGCCCGAGGCCGATCGAATAGGCAGTGCTCACCATGTCGAGCAGATGACCGGCGACCTTTTCCCGGTGGTTTTCGTCGAGCCCGCGCTCAAGCTGCCGCCAGATGCTTTGCGCCATGCCCGCCACGGTCGGCGTCAGGCCGGCCTGCGCCGGCAGTTTGAGCCCGCAGAGCTGCTCCGGACAGGGCAGATAATTGCCCAGCAGCGCCGGCGTCGTGCGCAGCAGCATGAAGCGCGAATCCGCGTCGAAATGAATGCGGTGGGGCGCCGCATTGTCGCACAGGGTGAAATCGCCCGGGCCAAGCCGCTCCTCATGGCCGTAATGCGAGAAGGTCGCCGCGCCGCGCACGAGCAGGATGAAGGAGAAGAGCCGGGATTTGGAGAGATTGATGTGGCTCGGCGTGCGCTCGATATCGGTGCAGCTGGTGCGGATGTCCGCCATGCCGAGCGAGCCGAGCGTTCCCATCTTCAGTTCGGCATCGAAATCGTCGCGCACCGGCACGAACGTCGCGTGCGCGAACTGGTCCGCATAGATGTCGTTCCAATGCGCCGTACGCCTCGGCCCGGGGTAATCGGCGCTCCGAAAATGCTGCATATGCTCTCTCTGTCCTGTTCGCCGCGTTCTGCGCGCGGCTTGGTCTCCCTTTGGTCAGGATAACGCGGGCTCCCGCATTCTCCCAATCATTTCCCCCCAAGCGGTCTCAGGGCCCTCACGCGAAGTAGAGCTTGAGCGCCGTACGCGAGATTTCGGCCCGCACGCGCGGATCCGGCACCCAGGCGTTCAGACGGTCCAGTGCATATTGATAGGTAATCCGGCCTTCATATCCCACAAAGGGACAGTCGCTGCCCCACAGCAGCCGCTGCGGGCCGACACGCCGCAGCAATTCGGCGGCGACTTCGGACGCGATCGCCTCGGCCTCGGCATCGCCCGCCGCGCCGCTCTCCCATGCGCTTGGCCCGAGCAGGCGGAAACCCGCCGACATCTTTACCCAGGTCCGCCCGAGATCTATCGATTCGAGCATCGCGCCGAACCCGTCGCAGTTGAGCGGATCGGCCGGATCCGGATGGCCGAAATGATCGATCACGATATCGACGCCGGTTTCGTTCAGCGCGTCGAGTACGGGGCGCAGCATCGGCCCCTCGATCGCGACATGCACATGCCAGCCGAGATCGCGCACGCGGCGAAACAGCAGCCGGTGATCGTCATCGCGCAGGTCCGGAAGCTGGGCCTGGCGCGCAAGCTGCAGGCGGATGCCGACCACGCCGTCGTCGCGCATCCGTTCCAGGATGTACCGCTCGGTGCCGGGTGCGACGATCGCGGTGCCGCGCAGCCGCGAATGGCGGCGCAGCTCGGAGATCATATAGTCGTTGTAATAGCCCGTGATGCTCAGCCCGGACATCACCCCGAAATGAACCCCGTGACGATCGAGCGTGTCGATGAAGTCCTGCGCCGTGAAGCCGTAATCGGTCTGCGTCCACGCATTCCGGCTCACCGGCATGTCGTGGAGGAAGATGTGCGCGTGGCAGTCGACGATCGGCGCGTCCGTGATGGAAATGGCTGGATCAGCCATTGTCGGCATGCTCGCCGGGCATCGGATAATCCGCTGCGTTCAGCACCCAGCCCGGCACCTTAGAGAAATCGAGCCGCGGCGGCGAGAAGATGTCGATCAGCAGGTTGATGCCCGGATCCATCGCGGCCGAGGTGTGGACGACGCGCGGCGGGATCACGCAAATCGAGGGCGTGCCGCACAGTTCGTGCTCGTCGTCGCGCCAGTCGGCCAGGTTTGCTGTCCAGGGCCAGCGCAGATGATGCGTGTAGCTGCCGCCCACGGCCAGCGAACATTGCTCGAAATCGTCATGATGGTGAGGCGACAGCTTGGCTGGATCGCGCGGCCCGATCTGGGGCGGGAAGACGTTGACCATGAAGTTGGTCGAGCGCCAGATCTTGCCGAAGCGGCCCTCTTCGTCGGGCACATCGAGGCTGTAGCTGCGGATGCGGAAGCCGTCCGGCGGCGTCGGCAATGCCTCGAGCGGCGGGATGTGCGGATGCGGCTCGGCATAGGCCGCGGCATTGGAAGCGAGTGCCGCGAGATCCGCCGAGAGAGTCGAGAACAACCGGATCACCCGGCCGCCCGTCGTCACCTCGATCGCGCTGTCGCCCGGCGGCACCATCGTGATGCTGAAGCCGTCGATCGCCTGGCGCTGTCCGCCGGCATTGATCGACACGCGCGTATCGGCGTCCGGCAGCAGCAGGACATATTCGTCCTGCTGGCCGGTGCGCTCGAAGCGCGCGCCCGGCGCCGTTTCCGAATAGGCCACGAGGAAGTTCTGCCCGCGCGCATACCAGGTCCGGTGCAGCGGATTGATTTCCTGCGGCTCGCCTTCGAACCGGGCATAGCTGGAGGCGGAATAGGCGCCGGTTCCGGTCGGGCGCGGTGCGCCAGCCGTGGCGAGGCGGGAGCGGGGATCGTCAGATTCGTACACGGGACATGCTCCTGAACATCATGATGAGGGCCGGCGCCCATCCGACCAGGCCAGTTGCAGCGCTGGTGCGCGGCCGCTGACCGGGTTGCGGAAATGGAAACCCATCGGCGCGATCGCCGGAAATGGGGCGAACACGACGCCGCGCAGCGGCGCATCGGGCGGATATTTGGCGACGGATTCGGCCGTGGGGGCGAAGCGCTTGCTCGATCCGGGCTCGATCGCTGCCCAGCCGCCGGTGTAATTGGCGAGCCAGACATAATCGAGATCCATGCCGTGCACGCGCCACACGCCGTCCTCGAGCTTCACCTGATTCTCGTAGATGCCCGCGATATAGGAACCGTCCGCCGTCTGCTGGCTGTTGAACTGGAACAGGCGCAGCCGGATATTGGCGCGCTGACCGTCATCGGAGACGGTCACATAGGGCTGGGTCTTCTGGTGAATCGCCATGAAGGCGGGCGACCGGCCGGCGCGGCCATAGCGGCTGAGCAGCGATCCGCGGACCCGCTCCCGCCCGATATAGGTGCCGATATAGGACAGCTCCTTCCAGCCATCCGTGGCGAACAGGTCCGCCGTCTCGTCCCAGCGGAACTCGTCGATATAATAGCCATAGGCGTTGGAGACGTTTTCGGCGCCGTCATGCGCCTCGGCCGCCAGGAGCTTACGGCCGATCGCGACGAGATCGGTGCCGCGCGATGGCTTTGGCGCCGGCGCGAGCCGCGCCGCGATCGCGGCATGCGGACCCCGCGCCTTGGGATAGGCCGCCGTGCCGGCGATCGCCGGCAGGTCTTGCGCCCAGCCGGTCGCATATGCCGCCCGCATCCGCGGCACGATCCGCATCGACTGGATCATCCAGCTGCCGTTCCGCTTCACGAAGCGATTGTCATAGACCGCGACGCTCCAGAAGGATGCGCCGCCATGCTGGCCCGTCTGCGCGATCTCTATGCCGCGCACGCTGGCCGAATGGCCATCGGCGGCGACGGTGACGACCGGGACGAGCTGTGGCCGGTCGTTGAGCTCGCCGGTGGCGAGGCCTGCGGCGCCGAGACTGTCGCGGATCGCCGCCCGGCCGCGGACGCGCGCGGCGCCCGTCTCCAATGTGGCATCGGGCGCGAACAGGTCGGCGACATCGTCCCACAGCTTGCGGTCGGTATAGAAGCCGTAAGCCGCCTGCAGATTCTGCACAGCGCTGGCGGCGAGCAGCAGGTCGGCCTCGGCATCCAGCAGCGCGACGCGCGCCGCCGTGCTGCCGGTCGCCGCCACCGGCGCGAGATCGCGCGGTATCGGGCTACCCGCACCGTCCGGTGTATAATGATAGGGCACCATCGGCACGATCGGCGCGACATGATGCCAGCCGGTCGCATAGGGGCCGGCATATTGCGCATGGTATCGCATCGCCGCGATCTTCCAGCCGCCGTCCTCGAGCACATAGTCGTTCTCGTGGATGCCGCCCGCCCAGGTCGCCTCATGGCCGAACCACCCGGTCATCGCGAGTTCGTGCCAGCGGCCCTTCGCCGTCCGGCCGTCGGGCCCGAGCGTGATCACCGGCGAGAGGAACAGCCTGACGTTGAGCCGGTCGGGCGCAAGTCCCTCCCGGCCCGCGCCCATCGTCTCGCGCAGATGGGCATGGACCGCGACACGGCCCGCAATGGAGACCGGCGGCGCGCTCAGCGTCCCGGCGCTGGCGAACAGCGCGGCCATGTCGCCCCACTGCCCTGCCTCGGCGAACTGCGCCCAGCTATGCTGGAGCCGCTTGATCTCGCGGATCGCGCGGATGCCCGCGGCCCGCGCCTCGAGCGTCGCGAGATCGGCATCGGGTGTCGCGCCCGCCAGCCGGGTCGTCCACCCGGCGACGAGCGAGGCGGCGCCGGCGAGGAGGAGCGAGCGGCGGTTCATTGCGCGAGCGCCTCCGCCAGAATAGTTGAATCGATCAGCCCGGCGAGCTGCTCGCGCGTCCGCGCCGGCCGCTTGTCGGCCTTGGCCAGCCACTTTTCCTCCTCGACCAGAACGTCGAGCAGGTCCGGCACCAGCAGCGCCGGATAGCTCTGGTGCGGCCAGCCCCGGCGGATCTGATCCGGCGTATACCCGCTCGAGGCGGCCATCAGCGCCTGCGCGTGCGTCGGGTCGGCCTCGATCGCCCTGGATGCGGCGATCACGCCGCGCACGAAGGCGACGATGCGCTTGCGCTTTTCCGGGTCGGCGAGATTGCTGGCCGAGGTGTTGAGCCCGAAGATCTCGCGATACACACCGGCACCGCCGAAGGTGATCGCGTCGGCGCCGATCGCCGCGGCGGCGTCCTCGCTCATCGGCTCCCAGATCGAGACGGCATCGACCCGCCCCTCGGCCAGCGCCTTGGGCATGTCGCTGAGCGGGGTGACCGAAACGAGCGTCACGTCCGCCTCGCTTAGCCCGGCCTCCTGCAGCATCCGGTGCAGGAAATAGCCCGACGAGGTCGGCGGAATGGCAGCGATGCGCTTGCCCCGCAGATCGGCGACCGTCGCAATCCCCGCCGAGCGCCGCGCCACGATCCGGTAATGGCCTTCGGCAACCGTCAGGATGATCCGAAGGTCCGGATTCTTCACTGAATAGCGCAGCGCCTGGGTCTCGGCATGAGTCGCCACGTCAGCGACACCGGGCGCCCCATATCCCGGAATCGGCGCCTCGCCGAACAGGTTGGGGATCCCCCCCATCTTCACGCTCGCCGGCCCCGGATAATGCCGGTCCGCCGCGAGCAGCACAGGCGCGATCTCCAGAACCTGTATGTTCCCGTGTACGGAAATCGGCGCCAGCCGCTCCACCGGCAAGGGGCGCGTCGCGCATCCGGCGGCCAGGCCACAGGCCAGCAGCAGCGCCGCATGTCGGCCCAACCCGCCGATAAATCTCAGACTGGGCAACATGATGACCTCCCCTGCGCGGGCATTTTTCCCCGCCATTCTGGTGTGCTGCGGGGCTAACCGGCACCGGCCAGCCCGGCAAATCAAATGCGGCCCCCTGCCTGGTTGATAAAACTTTGCTGCCGGTCCGATCAAAGACGCCGGGATCAGGCGCCCCGCATACCCTCGACCGCGGCGGCCGCCGCCTTGCCGAACAGCGTCGCATCATTGCTGACCATCACCAGCGAATAGCCCATGTCGAGATAACGCCGCCCCTCTTCGGGGCTCGATGCGGCGATGCCGGACAGCACCCCGTGCGCCGCCGCGGTGCGCGCGACATCCGCTGCCAGCGCCTGCACCTCCGGATCGCCGGCCGGACGGCCACTCGACAGGAACAGATCCCCCAATCCGACAAAGATGCCGTTTACGTGAGGCAGCGCGGCATAGTCCGCGGCCTGGTGGAGCGTGTCCCAATCCTCGAGCTGGACCATGCGCAGGCATTCGTCATTGCCGTGCCGGACATAGTCCTCGACCGGCACCATCCCCCAGCGTCCGGCCCGCGAGGTCGCGCCGAGTCCGCGCTCGCCCGCCGGGCTGAACACCATCGCCGCCGTAATCGCCCGCGCTTCGTCGAGGCTGGTCACCCGCGGGACGAGCAGCCCGTCACCGCCGCCGTCGAGTATGCGCTGGACGTCCGCGTCGCTGCGGCTCGGCAGGCGCACGAACGCCGCCATGCCCATCGCCTGCGCCGTGAAAATCAACCGATAGGCAAGTTCGTGCGAGTGCGGGGCATGCTCCATGTCGATGACCACGAAGTCGAACCCGGCATGGCCGAGCAGCTCGACCGATTCCATCGACGGAATCTTCGCCCAGGTGCCGATCAGGCCCCGTTTTGCCTGACCCCAGCGAGTCATGAAGCCCTGCATCATCATCCCGCCCCAGTACCGCGATCAAGCGCGATCCGATTGAACGAGGGGGAAGCAAATAGCCGCAAATCCAGCCCCTCGCGGGCAGGCGGCGGATCATTAGCTGTGGGGGCACTTGCCGGCCCTGGCGGAGACGGAGGGATTCGAACCCTCGGTACGAGTAAACCCCGTACGGCGGTTTAGCAAACCGCTGGTTTCAGCCACTCACCCACGTCTCCGGCTTGGCGGCGAAGCGCGGCTATAGCGAGGGGTTGCGCTGCGATCAACCGCGCTTACGCACCGCCATCCAACGCGAATTCGACTCGGGTCATCGCGCGGTTCATTGTGGGGCAAGCCGGGCTGGCGCAAGGCTGACAGATTGAGGCGCTGGGGGAGTGAAGCGATGCGCAAGGCCGTGTTGATTGTGGCGATGGTGGCAATGGCGCTCAGCGCCGGCCCTGCGCCGTCCCTCGCCCAAGTGCGGACGATCGATCCGAACGAGGCGGTCGACAGCGATCTGCAGCGTCCGCAGGCCCAGCCGCCATCGACGCCATCCGCGCCGGCGGATGGGTCATATGCCGATGGCCAGTATAATGATGCACCAGCGCCCGCCGGTACGCCGCAATATCCGCCTTACGATCCGTCGCAGCCCAATGTCCCGGCCGGTGGAACCCCGGCCACCGCGACGACGACCGGCGAAAGCTCGGCCCTGACCGCGGCCAATGCCGATGCGGCAACGGGCGACACATTCCAGCGCGAAGAGCTGCTGAACGCGGCCGAGAGCACGTTCGGCAAGGGCGCCGCCGGCCTGGCCGGTGTTCTCGAGCGCACCCTGAAAGAGCAGGGCCAGCCCAACGCCTATATTTCAGGGCGCGAGGCAGCCGGCGCGCTGGTCGTCGGCCTGCGCTACGGCAAGGGCACGATGTTCCACAAGATCGAGGGCGAGATGCCCGTCTACTGGACCGGTCCCTCGGTCGGGTTCGATCTCGGCGGCGATGCCACCAAGGTTTTCGTGCTGGTCTATAACCTGCACGATTCCGAGGAACTGTTCCGGCGTTTCCCGGCGGGCGAAGGCCGGCTCTATTTCGTCGGGGGCTTTGCGGCGACCTATCTCCGGCGCGGCAATATCGTCCTGATCCCGATCCGGCTCGGTGTCGGCTGGCGGCAGGGGGTGAACGTGGGCTATATGAAGTTCAGCCACACCTCGAAATGGATGCCATTCTGAGCGAGGCTGGCTCTACGGCAGGCGCTCTCTAACCGCCGCCGATCCCGCCGATCGCATTGCCGGTTCCGAGACATGCGGGACATTCGCGGCCACGCAATTCCCCGGTGCCGCCGCATTCCGGGCAGAGATTTTCCTGCGGCACCAGCGGGTCCTCGGGAGTCATATCCACCGGGCTGATCGGTTCATCGGGCACGGTCGTTCTCCTTGCGCGCGGAAATCCTGACGGCGAGCGCCATCAGCCACCTCAACGCAGGACAACCGTCCCCGGCTCCGCGGGCACGCGATGCGTCAGCCGAATTCGATCGCTTCGAACCGGATCGGCTCGCCCGCGGCCGTCTCAGCCAACGCCCCATCCCACATCACTCGTTTGCCGCGCACGATCGTACCGATCGGCCGGCCCGTCAGCGTCATGCCAGTGAACGGCGACCAGCCGCTGCGCGAGGCCAGCCAGCTTTCCTCGATCGTCCAGCGCGCCTTCAGGTCTACGATGCTGAAATCGGCGTCATAGCCGATCGCGATTCGGCCCTTGCCGATGATCCCGAACACGCGCTGCGGCCCGGCGCTGGTCAGATCGATGACGCGGGCAAGCGTCGTGCGTCCTTCAGCGACATGATTGAGCATCAGCGGCAGCATGGTCTGCACGCCGGGCATCCCGCTGGGGGAATCGGGATAGGGCTTGGCCTTTTCCTCGAGCGTATGCGGCGCATGGTCCGAACCAAGGATGTCGGGCACACCCTGCTGCAGCCAGTGCCACAGACCATCGCGATGCGCGCCCGAACGAATCGGCGGGTTCATCTGCGCCAGCGTACCAAGCCGCGGATAGGCATCTTCCCCCGCGAGCGTGAGGTGCTGCGGCGTTACTTCGCACGTCGCGATATCCTTGTGCTGGCCGAGCAGTTCCAGTTCGGCCGGCGTGGTCACATGCAGCACATGGATTCGCCGCCCTGCCGCCCGAGCCAGCTTCAGGATGCGCCGCGTCGCCAGCAATGCGCTTTCATCGTCGCGCCACACCGGGTGCGAGGCGGCATCGCCCGGCACCCGCTCGCCGGCGCGCACGTTCATCCGCGCCTCGTCTTCGGCATGGATTGCAACCCGCCGATGGCCCGAAGCAAGCACCTCGGCAAGCGAGGAATCCTCCGCGACGAGCAGGTCGCCGGTCGAGGCGCCCATGAAGATCTTGACGCCCGCCGTGCCCGGCAAGCGCTCGAGTTCAGCCAGCGCCGCGGCGTTGTGATTGGTCGCGCCGACGTAGAAAGCATGATCGCACCACATGCGATGATGCGCCCGGGCAAGCTTGTCCTGAATCGCCTCGGCGCTGTCGGTGTTGGGCTTGGTGTTCGGCATCTCGAACACCGCGGTCACCCCGCCGAGCACCGCCGCGCGGCTGCCGCTTTCGAGATCTTCCTTGTGGACAAGCCCGGGCTCGCGGAAATGGACCTGCGTGTCGATGACGCCAGGCAGGATATCCAGCCCGGTACAGTCGATCGTCTCGCCCGCGTCCCCGGTCGCGCCGATCGCGACGATCCTTCCGTCGCGAATACCGATATCCGCGCGAACCGGTCCTGCCGGCGTATGGACCGTCCCACCGGTCAATTTCAGGTCATATGCCGCTGCCACGATCGTCTCCGGCTCTTCCGCTTGTTCGGCCGACCTCCTACCTGTTCGTCATGAGCGAAACCACCCCGCATGCCTCGATGCTCGCCGATCGCGCGCTGATCCGTATCGCCGGCGAGGATGTGCGGGGCTTCCTGCAGGGCCTGGTGACCCAGGACGTGGCCACGCTCGACGCCTCGGCGCCGCGCTGGTCCGGCCTGCTCACGCCGCAAGGCAAGGCGCTGTTCGATTTCCTGCTCTGGGCGGATGGCGATGCGATTCTGCTCGATTGCGAGGCGGAAGCGGCCGACGCGCTGGCCCGTCGCCTGGCCATCTATCGGCTGCGCCGCCCGATCACGATCGAGCGGATCGAGGGCGCAGTCCATTGGTCCCGGCAGGGTGGCCGCGGTGTACCGGATCCGCGCCTGCCAGAACTCGGTCACCGCTGGCTTGGCCCGGCGGGCGAGGCTGCAACCGGCTGGCTGGAGCATCGTCTTTCCCTCGGCATTACTGAAGGACTGGCCGAGCTTGGCTCCGACAAGACCCTCTGGCTGGAGGCCAATGCGCGCGAGCTGAACGGCGTGAGCTTCACCAAGGGCTGTTATGTCGGGCAGGAAAATACGGCGCGGATGCACCACCGCGCCAAGGTCAACCGGCGGCTGGTCGTCGCGCCGATCGCCGAGCTGGGCGATCGCACACGCGCGACCTATCCCGATCTCGGCCTGATTGTGGAGCTGCGTCGGATCGAGGCACTGGGCGACGCGATCACGCCGCCCTGGCTGCAGGTCGCGCTGGCAGCGGCCTGACACTCTTGCGGGCGCGTCGCCGGAAGTATCAGCGCCCGATTGAGCTATAAGCGAAACCGGCCTTCTCGACATCGCCGGCGCGATAGACGTTGCGCAAATCAACCATCACCGGACCGTTCATCGTCTTGGCGAGACGACCGAGATCGAGCGCACGGTAAATATCCCATTCGGTCACGATCACCACGGCGTCGGCACCCTGGGCCGCCTCATAGGCGTCCCCGCAATAGGTGACCTTCGGCATCATCGTCTTCGCGATCTCCATGCCCTCGGGATCGTGCGCGCGCACCGCCGCGCCGGCATCGAGCAGGCTCTGCACCACTGCCAGGCTCGGCGCATCGCGCATGTCGTCGGTATTGGGCTTGAAGGTCAGCCCAAGGACCGCGACAGTCTTGCCCTTGGCATCGCCGCCGAGCGCATGGATTACCTTGCGGCCCATCGCGCGCTTGCGGGTATCATTGACCTGCACGACCGCCTCGACGATCCGCACCGGCGTCTCGTAGTCCTCGGCGGTCTTCAGCAGCGCCAGCGTGTCCTTGGGGAAGCAGGATCCGCCATAGCCTGGCCCTGCATGCAGGAATTTCGGCCCGATGCGGTTGTCGAGCCCGATGCCCCGCGACACGTCCTGCACGTTCGCGCCGACTGCCTCGCAAAGATCGGCGATCTCGTTGATGAAAGTGATCTTGGTCGCGAGGAACGCATTCGCCGCATATTTGATCAGTTCCGAGGTGCGCCGTCCGGTGAACAGGATCGGGCTCTCGTTCAGGTAAAGCGGGCGATAAATGTCACGCATCACGCCCTGCGCGCGCGGATCGTCAGTACCGACCACGATGCGATCCGGGCGCTTGAAGTCGCCGATCGCGGCGCCTTCGCGCAGGAATTCGGGGTTGGAGACGACCGCGACTTCATGATCGCCGGCGAGTTCCCGCATGATCTCCTCGACCTTGTCACCCGTCCCTACGGGAACGGTCGACTTGGTGACGATCACGATCGGACCGTCGATCGCGGCGGCGATCTCGCGCGAAGCCTCGAACACATAGGTAAGGTCGGCATGGCCATCGCCGCGCCGCGAGGGCGTGCCGACGGCAATGAAGACCGCGTCTGCGCCCGACACCGCTGCTTTCAGATCGGTGGTGAAGCTCAGTCGCCCGGCCGCGACATTGGTTGCTACCAGCGTGTCGAGCCCGGGCTCGAAGATCGGCATCTTGCCTGCCTCGAGCGCCGCGATCTTGCCCGCATCCTTGTCGACGCAAATCACGTCATGCCCGAAATCCGAAAAGCAGGCGCCAGACACCAGGCCGACATAGCCCGAACCGATCATCGTTATCCGCATGCCCGATACCCCGCTTTGAACCTAGACGACGAATCTGCCTCTAGCGTACCGGCGCGCAATTGCCAGCCCTGGTTAACACCGGAGACAGTAGAAAATCCGAGCGTGCCAAGAAATGCCAGGCTGTCCCAGAAAAGGGATGAGGGAATCGAACCTATTGAACATGTGAGCGCAGTATCAACCACTGCCCCACAAACGAAAAGGGAGACCGGCATCGCCGATCTCCCTCTCGATTACTTCGAACTGATTTAGGCTTAGTTGCCCGAACCAGGTCCGTAGGTAACTTCCACGCGACGGTTCTGAACCTCGCGGACACCGTCGGCAGTCTCGACGCGCGGGCGGCTTTCGCCGAACGCTTCGGTCGAGATCACACCCTCGGGGATCGCGTGCGCGGACAGATAGGCTTTCACCGAATCCGCACGACGCTGCGAAAGGCCAACGTTGTACGCTGGCGAACCCGAACGATCGGCGTGACCAGCCAGCATGACCTGCGCATTGCCGCAGTTCTGATACTGGGTGACGGCGTTGTCGAGGATCGACGACGCATCCGGCGTGATGTCCGACTTGTCCCATTCGAAGAACACGATGAACGGACCAGGCGAGCAGACCGGCGCTGCCACAACCGGAACCGGCTCCGGGGGAGGCGGCGGAGGAGGCGGCGGCGGAGGAGGCGGAGGAGGCGGTGCTGCCGGCTCGCCGAAGTTGTAGGTCAGGCCACCCAGGATGCTGTGCGAACGGTAGCGACCGTCGAACGCGCGACCCGAGACGTCGACCAGCTTCAGATTGTCAGCGTTGAAGAAACGATACTTCAGCGTCGCATCGAGATGGCTGGTCAGTGGCGCACGGATACCGGCAAGAGCCTGCCAGGCGAACACCGTGTCCGAATCGTCGAGGAAGTTGCTGAAGGTGTTCAGCGCGAGCTTCGTCTTGACCCGGGCAACACCGACACCGCCGCCGACGAAGCCCTGAATGCCGTCATCGTCACCGAAGTCGAGCAAGCCGTTCAGCATGAAGCTGAGCGCCGTCGTGCGACCACCAGCATAGTCAAACGTACCAGCCGGCTGATTGAACGGCAGGTTGGCAGCGTTGCGGATTGGAGTCGTGGTCGTCGATTGATAGGAATCAACCGTCGAGTTCTTGTAGCCGACTTCGGTTTCGAGGCGGAAAGCCCCGAAATCATAGCCGATCACGCCGTCAACGTCGTACCCATATTTATGGTCGACCTGACCGGCATCGGAAAGCGCGCCGATATCATACTTCATATCTTCGACGAGCAGTGCACCACCTTCGACGCCCACATACCACGAATTATCGCGGGCGAGGGCGGGCGTGGCGAGAGCAGTGGAGGCAAGCGCCATAGCAACGGCAAGCTTCCGCATAAAAATCCCCTTTCTTCGTTGTCACTCGGACAGCGCAAACTCCCTACCCAAAGGATGGTTTCCGCGCAAGCGAACAAATTCTGCAGGCTGTTGCTCAAGCGCAACAGCTTTGGTTGCTTTTTTCCCGAAATCGGGTGGGTCGGCATCACGGCGCGGCCCTTCGACGAGCCGGCCACACCGGTCCGTCGCGAGACTCAAATGTGTTTGTTGCCGCCCCCTCTCAGGATGCGCGACGCTGCGTGATGCCGCTTATCGTGACGGAAATGCCGCAGGTGCGAACGGAATCGAACGAGCATAGGCGACCATTATGCCGCCCTGATGCCCAAGCAGATTAGTCGGCGGCCTGGATGTTCGCAGCCTGCTTGCCCTTTGGCCCGTCGATCACCTCGAACGAGACGCGCTGACCTTCGGCGAGGGTCTTGAAGCCGGGCATGTTGATCCCGGAAAAATGCGCGAACAGGTCCTCACCGCCGTCGTCCGGCGTCAGAAAACCGAACCCCTTTGCATCGTTGAACCATTTTACCGTTCCGGTCGCCATGGTTGCGTCTCCTCTCGACGCGAACCTATGCCAGGCAAGCCCCCCTTCCAAGTCAATTATGTTTCGGGTTGGTAACGGTAGCTGTGGCGGCACTGCCGGGAGCCGTGCCGGTCAGAGCCGGGTCGCCAGCCAGATGACGTGACGCGCTCCGCGCCCGCCTCGCGCCTTCGCGATCACCTCATCAACGCCAAACCCAGCAGTCTCCAGACGCCGCACGAACTTCGCGTCCGGTGCCGCCGACCAGATCGCCAGCACGCCGCCGGGCCTGAGCGCCGATCGCGCGCTATCGAGGCCGGCGGCTTGATAGAGTCGATCGTTGCCACGGCGCGTCAGGCCATCGGGGCCATTGTCGACGTCGAGCAGGATGGCATCCCAGGCGGCCCGCTGGCCGGCAATGAGCGCGGCGACGTCCTGTTCCGCGATGCGTACACGCGGATCGTCCAGGCAATTGTCGAAGACCGGTGCCATCGGTCCGCGTGCCCAGGCCACCACCGCCGGCACCAGTTCGGCGACCGTCACCGCCGCATCAGCCCCGAGCCGCTCCAGCGCCGCGCGGAGCGTGAAGCCCATGCCGAGGCCACCGATCAGCAACCGCACCGCCGCACGACCGGCCAGGCGATCGCAGGTGAGCGTCGCCAGCGCCTCTTCCGATCCGGACAGGCGGCTGTTCATCAGTTCGTTTGCGCCGAGCATGATGGAAAATTCGTCACCACGACGGAACAACCGCAGCGCGTCCCCGCCCGGCACTTCGGCCGTGTCGATCAAAATCCGGGGAACCATGGCTACTCTTCAGACGCGGGGACGCGGTGCAAAAACACGACCGCGAGGGTGCAGATCGATAGCAGGAGCCGATTCGGTTCGCATTCGTAAAAAAAAAAAGCGCCGCGCGGCAGACCGCGCGGCGCCACTTCATTCGCTTAACGGCAGCGGATCTGCTGGTTGTTGCGATCGATCGACTGGCCGGCGACGCCGCCCACGATCGCACCGAGGATCGTGCCGACGCCGCGCGAATGGCCACCGTCGATCACATTGCCCAGGACGCCGCCGCCGATCGCGCCGACGATCAGGCCGGTCGTCCCGTCGTTGCGCTTGCAATAATAACGGCCGTCGGTGCCGCGATAGACGCGCTCGTCGGACGCCAGCACGCGTTCGCGATAATTCGGTCCCTCGCGATAGTAGCGCGACGGCTCATAATCGCTCTCGATCCGGTCGTCCTCATAATAGCCGCCGGGGCCCCCAGGGCCACCATTGTTGTAACCGCCACCCGGGCCGCCATAGCCGCCACGACGGCGCGAGACCTGCTGATAGCGGTCGAATTCCTGCTGGAACGTGCGCAGTTCGTTCTGCAGCCGCTGCTGCGCCTGTTGGAAACGGGCGTCGTCCTGCGCCGTCTGCGCGACGCCGGGAGTGGCGATCGCCAGGCAGCTGGTGGCCAGGATGACGGCGATGTTGGTAAAACGACTCATGATAGCCTCCGATGGTTACGCGTGCAGAACGAATAATGGGGCGGAACGTTGCATCAGCGCGAGGCAAAGTCTGGGCCGCAGCCTGCCCCGCCCCAGACGTTCAACGGCAGATACGCACGCGATGATGGTAGCGCCATTCGGTCCGGCAATGGACCCGGTGATGGCGATTCCAGCGCCGATCGCGATCCCAGCCATAGTGACGACTTCGGCTGTAGCGGCGATCCCGGTCTCGATATCCGTCGCGGCCCCGATAATCGTCGCGGTCGCGATACCCGTCGCGACCCCGGTAATTGCCCCCGTCACGGTAGACGTCGCGATCTCCGCTCCAGCTCTGCGCGGTGGCGCTGGTGCTCACGCCGAGCGATGCCACGCCGAGGCCGGCGACCGCGAGCATAGTGATGATTTTCATGACTAACTCCTCTCTTGCCCATACAACGGGCGATGAGGAGAGGTACGCCCCATTTCGGACATGGTTGCTGAACGGAGTTGTTGGCTACGGTACAGGTTCAGACGGGGAGGTGCCGCCAAACGACCGACTATATGATTCCTTCGATTACCGCGGCCCAGGCCGCAATTTCCGCATCGAAATGCCGTGCGACGATCAAGTCACCGGCCAGCCCGCGTTCCCAGTCGACATCGGCCGAGCCCTCCCATTCGAAGGTGGCGTTGCCGGACAAGCGGACCATGCCGTCGCTTTCGGCCTGGGCGCGGACCAGCCCCCCGCGATTGAACACGGTCAACTCGGTGCCGAACTCCGCGCGCCCCGTCAGGCAGGCAGCAAAGGTGGAGGCGGCCATGGCGCTGCCGCAACTGTCGGTAAGGCCTACGCCGCGCTCGAAAGTGCGCACGAACAGCCCGCGAGGCCGGGTTTCGACATAGGAAACGTTGGCGCGGTTGGGCAGCCAGTCGGGCGCCGATTCGCACACCTCCCCTACCGCAACCAGCTCGGTCTCGTCGACCGTATCGACAAAGCTCACCAGATGCGGATTGGGCATCGCCACTGCGGTGAAGCTCCGGTCAGTCGGCAGCAGGGCGATGGGCTGCTGGACGATTTGGTGCGCCTCGATCCCGAGCGGCCATCGCGTCACGTCGAGATCGGCCGGTCCGGCGGTTTCGCGGATCGTGATCACGCCGGGTGCGATGGCGGCGTCACGCGCAGCCTCGGCCACACTGGTCCTGAGATGAACCAGCGCGCGATCGATCCCCTGGCGTTCGAACCCCAGCCGCGCGACGCAGCGCAGGCCGTTCAAACACGTCTCTGCCTCGCTGCCGTCCGAATTGAACATGCGCATGCCGAAGGCGTGAATCTTGTCGCCCGGGGTGAGCAGCAGCATGCCGTCGCCGCCGACCGGCCCGCGCCGATCCGCCAGCGCGCGCGCCACCCCGGCCCACACGGCATCGTCCAGCACGATCTCTCGCGCGTCGATCAGCGGAAAATCATTTCCCGAACCATGGCATTTGATGAAGTCGAACCGCATGACGGCGTCTCTAGCCGAAATCCCGGCACCGCTCCACCGCTGAGGCGGATCGCCCCTGCGGTCGGCATCAAGTACAGCCAGGCGAGAAGATTTCCTAATGGGTTGGGCAAGACAGGGGCAGGGCGCTGTGGCAGACCCGCCGCGCCACCGGGGGAATTGCGCGTGACCGTCATCCTGTTCATCGCACTGGTCGCGCTGGCCATATTGCTGGAACGCGTGTTCAGCCGCCTCCGCCGGCTCGAAGACCATGTTTCCAACCTGCGGGACCGACTGATCGGGCTCGATCCCGGCCTCACCGCCGAGCAGCGCGTGCGGCACGCGGATGAGCGCGATCGGGCGCGCGGCCCGGCTGAGGAGCGGAGGCAGCCCGCTATGGTCGTGCGAGAGCAGTCCCTGGCCGTGCCACCACCTCCCGCGATCGCGTTGCCCGTCGAATCTCCGCCTGAACCGGCGGCACCGGAACCAGTGATCGCGCCAGCGGCTGAACCGAGCGCCGTGCGTGGCCAGATCCGTCCCGGCTTCGAGAGCATTGTCGGTGGCAAGCTGCCGATCTGGATCGGTGGCGCCGCGCTGGTGCTCTCCGCCTTTTTCCTGGTGCGCTATTCGATCGACAACGCGCTGCTCGGGCCCACCTCGCGGACGATCATCGCCGGATTGTTCGGGCTGCTGCTGGTCGCCGCCAGCGAGGCTGCGCGGCGCCTGCCCGCCACCCGCGACGATGTGCGGATCGGCCAGGCGCTGGCCGGGGCAGGGATCGCGAGCCTCTACGGCACGCTCTACATCGCGGCGGAGATCTATCGTCTGGTCGGCGCGGCCCCGTCCTTCGCGATCATGGTCATGGTGACGCTCGCTGGCCTTGGCCTTGCGCTTCGCCATGGCCCCCCGACAGCCATCATGGCGCTGATCGGCGGCTTCGCGGCGCCGCTCATATCGAGCTTCGATCCACAGAATGTCGGGCCGCTGCTCGTCTATCTCGGGCTGCTCGTTGCCGCGCTGTTCGGGCTCGCGATCCGGCGAGGCTGGGTCTGGCTGGCACTGGCCGCGTGCGGCGGCGGCTTCGCCTGGGTCAACATCCTGGTTGCGGCGGTTTCCGGCGACGAACTGGCCGGAATCGGCGGCTTTGTCGTGCTGCTGGCGATCGGCGCGACGCTAGCCCTGCCGCGCATCGGCACGGCCCGGCCGCTGTTGCGCATGCTGCCGCTGGTCGCTGGATTGATCCAGCTGCTCGTCCTGGCGCCAGCGCTTGATTTCGGCCCGCTCGCCTGGGGCCTGTATTTGGTGCTGAGCGCCGCCGCCCTGTGGCTCGCCTGGCGTGATGAGACGCTGGCACCTGGTGCCGCCGCCGCACTGGTGCTGGTGCTTGCTCTGCTCGGCATTGCGCTCGGCACCGATGAGCTGGTCTTCGCCCCGCTCGCGGTCATCGCGATCGCGTTGTTGTTCGGCCTTCCTGGCCATCTCCTCGCCCGGCGCTCGGCGCTTTGGATGGGGATGGCGCTTGGCGCGACGGCTGGCCCGATTCTGTTGGCACTCACGCTGGCGCATGGCCTGCTGCCTGCCGCCGCCTGGTCGGGGCTGCTGGTTCTTGCCGCAATCGCGGCAGCATCGTTGAGCTGGCGCGACCGCGACGGAGCGAACGAGACCCTGCCGCCAGCAGTTGGCCTGGCCGGCGGCGCGGCCGTCGCGGCGCTGCTGCTCGGTCTGGCAGAAACCGAACTGCTGGGAGTACCGTGGCGCTGGCCGGCCTGGCTCGCGATCGGTGTCGCGCTCGCGGCCTGGTCGCGGCGGAGTCGCGATCTGGCTGTCGGCCATCTCGCTATACTGCCGCTCGGCGTCACCGCCGTGGCAGTCATCCTCGACGGTGAGGCGACCGCTTATGCCCGGAGCATCGTCTTCGCCGAGCCCATGCCGGCGATCGCCGATCTCGTCGCGATCGGCCTCCTCCCCGCCTGCCTGGTTGCGGCGACCGCCGGGCTGACCATGCCCGGCACCATACGGACGGGGCTTTGCTGGGTCGGGTTGGGCCTGGTGCTCGCCTTCATCCCGGCGCTGCTTCCGGCGCCGTGGCACACGCCCGGCCTGGCCGGCGCAACGGCTGCATTGATCCTCTACCGCCCGGTACCGTCGCGATGGGCCGTGGCGGCGGGAACGGTCACCCTGGTCTTCGCCGTTCCGCTTCTCGGCCATATGGTCGTCATGATGGCCGAATCGTTGATGGGCGGGACGACCCCCTATCGGAGCCTGCCCCCGCTACTCACGATCCTGCGCGAGCTGACCCTGTCGGGTGCGCTGATCGGCGGCGCTTTGCTGCGCGGAGCAGCCTTGCCCGATGCGTGGCGCTCCCGCGCCATCGCTGTGCTAGCGATCATCGCAGCCATTACCGTCTACGCCCTCGCCAAGGCGCCGCTAGCCATCGCCGACGCGGCGCGCTTCGAGGCTTTCGGCTTCCTTGAGCGGATCGCGATCACCCAGTTCTTCTTTGCCGCCGCCTGGGGCACCGCGCGATATCGACCCGACGTTGCCCGCGTCCTGCTGGCCGTCGCGCTCGGCCGCTTCGTCTGGTTCGACCTCGTGCTGCTCAATCCGGCGCTCGTGCCGCAATCGGTCGGCGCGATCCCGCTGCTCAACCTCGCGACGATCGATGCGGCGCTTGTCGCCGCCTGGCTTTGGGCACGTCGCGCCGACCGCTACTGGCACGGCGCAATGCTCGCCGCCGTCCTCGTCGCGGTCGCGGCAACCGTGCGCCAGGCAGTGCACGGCGATATCCTGACCGGCGGTATCGGGCGGACCGAGAACTGGCTCTACTCCGCCGCCTTCCTCGGCCTCGCGCTGGTGTGGCTGGCCCATGGTATCCGCAAGGGACTCGGCGACCTGCGAATCGTCGGGCTTGGCCTGTTATTCGTGGTGACGCTCAAAGTGTTCCTGATCGATGCCGCCGTGCTCGAAGGGATATTGCGTATCCTCTCCTTCCTCGGCCTTGGCGTCGCGCTGATCGCGATCGGCTGGGCCTATGGCCGCTTCGTGGCGGTTCAGAGCCGGAGTACATAGCCCATGCCGGGCGAGGCCCGTCCGGCAAGCTGATCGCGCCACACCCGTTGCAGCGCTTCAGCGCCCACGCCCCGCTCGACCGTCGTCCAGCGCCCGGCCTCAGCGACGAACCCCGCCCAGCGCTCGGCCAGCGCCGCATCGAATGCTGCTGGCCCGATCGCGCCGATCAATGCCGTCGCGGCATCGGGCGCGAAGAACCAGACTGGGGCGGGCCCTGCCAGATCGCCGGTGTCGCGAGGCTCGTCATGGTGCGTCACCCCGACGCGCAGGGTATGCGCGATCTGGCCCGGCAGGAGCCCGTGGATATCCCGCAGCAGATCGCCGTTGCCGGCGAAATCGACCAACACCGCGCTGCCCTCGATCGCGAGGCCGTTCTGCTCGTCGGCGATCCCGTCATACGCGATCACCTCGTCATACAGGCCGGTCGCCTCGACAAAGGCGATATTGGCCATGCCGGTCAGCCCGATCCGGCGTATCCCCGTACTGTCGGCGCGCGCGACATAGGCGGCCGCCAGCGCCGTCTTGCTCGACGCGCTGGTCAGGATCACCGTGTCCGCACCATACCAATCCTGCCGGTTGAGTTGGTCCCCGATCAGAAAGCTGGTGGTGAACAGCGGCGCGAACAGCATGCGCGCATCCTCGCGCTGCGGATCATGAGCGGGATCGGCGGCCAGGCGGCGATACTGGTTGTAGATCACGCTCATCGGCTGACGATGCGCCGCCATGTCGCAAAAGCCATCCGCCGCGACCTTGCCCGGCTGCACTATCAGGTGCGACGCCATTGGGAGATATCCATAGACGCGTTCGCCGACCGCGATATCCGAGTGGCGCGAGGCGATGACCCGCGCATGGCCCCAGACCGGCACGGTGCCCCAGCTTTCGGGTGCCGGAAAGAAATTCCAATACCCCAGCTGATCGCCGACCACAGCATAGGTGACATTGTTCGCCGTGACCGCGAAGGCCTCGACCTCGAGCAGGACTTCTCCCTCACGTGGCTCGGAGACCAGGGTCTCATTGATCGCGGTCTGCGTCAGATCGGTGCGCCGCACCATCATCTCGCGTTTTACGGGCATGGCCGTCTCCCCGGCGCTCCCCGCGCCGAACTGCATCATGATCGGCCGGGCGGACGGATGCCAGCCCCAATGCGCGTGTTCGTGCCGAAAGATCGCTCGCTTGCCATAATGGCGTGTTTCAAGGATAATTAAGAACCATTCTGGTTAGGAGGCGTCATGATCACCGCGATCCGCGAGGTGCGCCGCGCCAAGGGACTGACTCTGCACGACGTCGCACGACGCTGCGTGCCGCCGACGACCGCGCAGACGATCGGCCGGCTCGAAACCGGCATGCGCACCGTGTCGGTCGGCTGGCTCAATCGCATCGCCGAAGCTCTCGGCGTAAGCGCGGCTGACCTCGTCAGCTTACCGGGGCGGGCGGAGATCGCCGTCGCGGCGGTGCTCGACGCGAGCGGCGCGCGCGCACCGAAGCGTCCGGCGACGGTCGCTCCACCGCTTCCCGCACCGGGCCTGATCGCGATCGCCATCGCCGCCGGCATCGGAGATTACCGCGCGGGCGACGAACTCTGGTGCGAAACGCTGCAACCGCACGATTATGTCGGCGCGCTCAACCGCGACGTGCTGGTGCCGCGGCCGGCCGGGCGTTTCCTGTTCGGGCGATTGATCGGCCGAGAGGAGGGACGGCTTCAGATCCTTCCGCTCGGCGCCGGCGCACGCCAGCAGATCGTCGCCGACCCTGCCTGGATCGCGCGCGCGCTTCGTCTGATCAGGGCGCTGTAACGTTTGGCAGACAATGGAATTGTGCTGCCCGAGTAAAATAACTTCCGCTCAAGTCCCGCATATGAGCGCTGCCGACCCCTACGGCTCCGAACTAGGGATCGCTTCGGTCATCAGCGCCCTTTTTCCCCCCGAGCGCCGCGACCACGGCCGTCACGGCCAGGTTCGCGCTCGCGCTTGATACAGTCCGGGTCATGTCGAGCAACCGGTCGAACGGCAGGATAAGGCCCACGATCAGCGCGGTCTGCTCGGCAGTAACGCCAGCCGCGGCGAGCACCGCGGCGAGCATGAACAGCGAAGCGGAAGGGATAGGTGCGGTACCCAGCGCGGCCAGCACGGCGGTAAACAGCACGATCCCGAGCGTGGCGGGATCGATCGGCACGCCGAACAGCTGGAGCCCGAACATGCTGAGCAGCCCCACATACATGGCGGTGCCATCCTTGCCGATGCTGGCACCCAGCGGCAGCACCATCGACGCGACCGGGCGGGCGATGCCCAGATTGTCCTGCGCGACGCGCATCGCCACCGGCAACGTCGCCGAGCTCGACGCGGTCGAGAAGGCGACGATCAGCGCGCCTGCAATGCCGCGAAAGAACAGGGATACCGGTATATGCGCGACCAGCCGAACCAGCAGGCTATGAACCAGCAGCATCTGAACCAGTGATCCAATAACGACGCAGAGTGCCAGGATACCGATGCTGGCAAAGATCGCGACGCCATTCGCAGCAACTGCGGCCGCGACCAGCGCGAACACGCCGAAGGGCGTGAATTCCATCGCGAACCGCACGATATGGAGCAGCACGTTGGACGCCGAATCCAGCAGTGCCGCGAGTGGCGCGCCTGCCTCCCCCGCCGCCACCGTGCCGGCGCCGAGCAGCACAGCAACGAAAAGGATCGCGAGCATATCGCCCCTCCCCAATGCGTCGAAGATGTTGAGAGGGACGATCCCCATCATGGTATCATAAGCCGTTTTGGCGGGCCCCAAGGCGTGCGGCGTTGCGCTGGCAAGGCTGACATTGGCACCGGGCTGAAAGATCAGGCCGACGACGATCCCCAGCGACACCGCGATTACCGTGGTTGCAAGGAACAACAGCACCGCCCGGCCCCCGATCGACCCGAGCCGTCGGAAATCGGAGAGCGAAGCGATCCCCGCCGCCACCGTTACCAACACGATCGGCACCACCAGCATGCGGATCAGGCGGACGAAGATCTCGCCAAGGAAGCTGACCCACGGCACCGCGGCGGGTGCCGCCAGCCCGAGTGCCACGCCGAGCGCCAGCCCCGCCATTACGCGCTGCCACAGCGCAACCCCGAACCACCCGCGTAACAGCGTCATCCGCGCACGCCTCCCCACAAGCGGGCTCGGGAGGAGCCAGCAACCCGTCGATACGCATATGCGCGCCCAACAGCTTTGGCGACACAGCCTCGGGGAGGCTGAACCCAAAAAGTCTCGGATCAAGGGGTTTTGACAAGGACCGCGCGTCTGGGACCGCGCGTCTGGCACGCCCTGAAATCAGGGAATGGTGGGCGATGACGGGCTCGAACCGCCGACATTCTCGGTGTAAACGAGACGCTCTACCAACTGAGCTAATCGCCCTCCCAGGCAATTCCCGGCCGGGTAAGCCCGGCGAATCGGAAATCCCGTTTCGGAGTGGCGCTTCCGTTGCCACCGGTTGGCCGGATCGGCAAGCCTCAAGCGAACGGACCGCCTCGCTTCAGCGCCATGAAATAGTCCCGCATGCCATGCCGCGCACCGGGTGACAGGGCCATGAAGGCGCGGCGTTTGTCGAACGGGTCGGCCTGGCGGACAAAAACGCCGGCCTCGGTCATCTTGGCGATCCACCGCAGCGCGGTGGTCGGCGCGACGGCGGCGGCGATGCACAGGCTCGATACCGAGACCCGCGTCTCCTCCAGCTCGGCCGCGAACAGATCGAGCAGCATGTCCCATGCGGGATCCTCGAACAGCCCACGCTGGAAATACTGGTCGCGCAGCCGCCGGGCACGGATCACGTCCCGCACCTCGCGTGCCGAGACCGGCATCGAATCGCCGTCCGGCAAGGCTGCGTGATGGCCCGGACGGCTCTTCAGCCCGGCCGACCGCAGGGTGGAGTCACCCTCCTCCTCGCGCGTCAGCCGCGCGAGGACCTCGGCGATCCGCGCGACCTCCTTGTTCAGGCGGCGCAAACGGCTCGATTCGGCGTCGCTCCGGGAATCATGCAGCTGGGTTCCGCGCGGCATCAATGCCATCGCGAGCGCCGCGACACGGTCGGCTAGCGTGGGTGCGCACAGCAGCTCGACATGGCTGCCGAACAGATGGGCCGCGACCAGATCGATCTGGCCATCGGCCAGCGCGACCACGACGCGCGCCTCGGTGTCGAGCGCCAACGCTGCGATCCGCGGCAACGCCACTGCGAGCTTCTCGTCGGGCACATCCTCCGCCTCGACCACGATCAGCCCCAGCGCACCCGCTTGCCCGGCGTCCGCCGCGACACCCTGCCAATCGATCCGGCCAAGCATACGAGCCCCGACCAGCGCGACCGCTTCTTCGGCAAGCGAACCGGGCGCTCCTTCCTCCGCCACGATCAGCGCCGGGACGATCAGGGTGTAGCTCGCTTCCATCGCCGAATGCTTCATAGCCTCACCATCGCGCGATCCGGTCGCCGCATCGGCCCGGGGAGTCGCAAAATACCCGCTGGGAGGAAATCGGTTAGCCACAGGCATATCCGGAATGGATGTAATCCGCTGGAAACTGCTCAAAAGCCTGTGATGGCGACGGGACAATTTCAACCGAAACGGATGCAACAGACCCCGCCTAGCAATGGATCAGTCCAGCGACTTCACGATTTCCTCGACCATCTTCTTGGCGTCGGCGAGCAACATCATCGTGTTGTCCATGTAGAAGACGTCATTATCGACGCCGGCATAGCCCACGCCGCCCATGCTGCGCTTCACGAACAGCACGGTCTTGGCCTTCTCCACGTCAAGCACCGGCATGCCATAGATCGGCGACGACTTGTCGGTCTTCGCCGCCGGATTGGTCACGTCGTTCGCCCCGATGACGAACGCGACGTCGGTCTGGGCGAATTCGGAGTTGATGTCTTCGAGCTCGAACACTTCGTCATAGGGCACGTTGGCCTCGGCGAGCAGCACGTTCATATGCCCCGGCATGCGGCCTGCCACCGGGTGAATCGCATATTTCACGCGGACGCCGTGCGCCTTCAGCTTGTCGCCCATCTCGCGCAGGACATGCTGCGCCTGGGCGACCGCCATGCCGTAGCCTGGCACGATGATGACCTGTTCGGCCTGCTGCATCAGGAAGGCCGCATCCTCGGCCGAGCCGCGCTTCCACGGCCGGCCGGTCGCTGCCGCCGCGCCGCCGCCCGCACTGTCGCCACCGAAGCCGCCGGCGATCACGCTGATGAAGCTGCGGTTCATCGCGCGGCACATGATGTAGCTGAGGATCGCGCCTGAGGAGCCGACCAGCGCGCCGGTGATGATCATCGCGGTATTGTGCAGCGTGAAACCCATCGCCGCCGCCGCCCAGCCCGAATAGCTGTTGAGCATCGATACCACGACCGGCATGTCCGCGCCGCCGATCGGGATAATCAGCAGGAAGCCGATCGCAAAGCTGAGCGCGGTCACGGTCCAGAAGATCCACGGGCTCTGATCCTGGGTAAAGTATGCGATCAGCCCGAGAATGCCGGCCAGCACGCCGAGATTGATGACGTGGCGGCCGGGCAGCATGATCGGCTTGCCGCCCATATTGCCGTTCAATTTGAGGAAGGCGATGACCGAGCCCGAGAAGGTGATCGCACCGATCGCAACGCCGAGGCCTAGCTCGATCCGGCTGACCGTCAATATCTCGCCATCGGCGCCGACGATCCCGAGCGCATCGGGGTTGAGAAACGCCGCCACGCCGACCAGCACCGCCGCCATGCCGACCAGCGAGTGGAAGGCCGCCACGAGCTGCGGCATGTCCGTCATCGCGATTTTCCGCGCGGTGACGACGCCGATGACGGCGCCGATCGCAATTGCGATCAGTATCTCGATCATCGTCGTCGTGTCGATCAAAGAGACCCAAACGCCGTCAACGCCCTCGGCATGCAACTCCGGCATGTGCGTAATCAGGGTGGTCACGACCGCCAGCGCCATGCCGATAATGCCATAGCGGTTGCCGCGCTGCGACGTGGCGGGTGACGACAGGCCTCGCAAAGCAAGGATGAAGCACACGCCCGCAATCAGGTATGCCAACGCGACCCATGGATTGACCGGTGCTGCTTCGTGCATGTGTTAGTCCCCTAGCCCGACACCGCTCACTTGGCGGCGGGCTTTTCTTTCTTCTTGTACATGGCGAGCATCCGCGCGGTGACTGCGAACCCGCCGAAGATGTTCACGCTGGCGAACACCACCGCAAGCAGCCCGAGCCATTTCGACGAAGCCGATCCGCCGGCCGCCGCCGAACTCGCGATCAGCGCGCCGACGATGATGACGGAGGAGATGGCATTGGTTACCGCCATCAGCGGCGTGTGCAAGGCGGGCGTGACCGACCACACGACGTAATACCCCACGAAACAGGCCATGACGAAGATCGACAGGATCGAGATGAAGTCCATGCTATTTGCCGCCTTCTTTCTTGATCAAACTTTCTGCACGACGGAGATGCCACTCCGCCTTTGCGATGCTCGGATAAAATTTGTTCGGCCGGAAATACCCACAGGAGTTCACGAATGGGTATATGATCACGTCGCGCCCCAGAACCACCTTCGCCGCCTTGTTCAGGCGCCAGAATTTTTGATCCAAACGCTCATAGGTGGTTCGCGCCGATGCGGGCGCCTTGGAACAGGAATAAGAAGATGCAGTGACGAGTACTTCGTAAGCATCGTTTAGCTCGGAATCGATGCTTGTGGGAAGACCGTCGTCAACCAGTTCAACCGGTGCATTTCCGCCCGGCACATCGGACCCGGCCACTTGCAGCGTGAGCGCGATCGCAGCGGCAGCGATCGACGACAAGCCGGTCGGCAGGATCACCCGAGCAACCGGGAATTGACGACGGCACCATCCCTGGTCAGCCGGATCGCGTCGCCGATCTCCTCGTCGAGCACTGGCTTGCCCGCTTCCTTGTCCCAGAAGGCGCTGAGGAAGTTGAACAGGTTGCGCGAGAACAGCGCCGATGTGTCCGCCGCAAGGCGGCTCGGCACGTTGCGGTGCCCGACGATCTTCACGCCCGAGACGGTCACGATTTCGCCCGCGACCGCGCCCTCGACATTGCCGCCCTGCTCGACCGCCAGATCGACGATCACGCTGCCCGGCCGCATGCTCGCGACCTGCGCGGCCGAGATCAGCCGCGGCGCCGGGCGCCCCGGGATCAGTGCGGTGGTGATGACGATGTCCTGCTTGGCGATATGGCCCGAGACAAGCTCGGCCTGCGCCGCCTGATATTCGGGGCTCATCTCACCGGCATAGCCGCCCGAGCCTTCGCCTTCGATGCCGGCGACATTCTCGACGAAGATCGGCTTGGCGCCGAGCGACTGAATCTGTTCCTTGGTCGCCGACCGCACGTCCGTGGCCGAGACCTGCGCGCCGAGCCGCCGCGCGGTCGCGATCGCCTGCAGGCCGGCAACGCCAACGCCCATCACAAACACGCGCGCGGCGGATACCGTGCCCGCCGCCGTCATCATCATCGGAAAGGCGCGGCCATATTCGGCCGCCGCATCGAGCACTGCCTTGTAACCGGACAGGTTCGACTGGGAGGACAGGATGTCCATCGACTGGGCGCGCGTGATGCGCGGCATGAATTCCATCGCCAGCGCCTCGAGCCCGGCGGCGGCATAGGCATCCACCCGGGCACGCTCGCCGAACGGATTGAGGCTGGCGACCAGCCAGGCCCCGGGCGCCGCGCCGCTCAGGCTGGCGGGATCGGGGCCCTGCACGCCGAGGATGATGTCAGCGCCCTGCAACGCGTCGGCACGCGTGCCGACGCTCGCGCCGGCCGCCGCATAATCGCTATCGGCACAGGATGCCGTCTCACCCGCCCCCGCCTCGACCGCCATGTCGGCACCGAGCGCGATGAACTTCTTGACGGTTTCCGGGGTCGCGGCGACGCGGCGTTCGCCTGTCGCCAGCTCCTTGAGGACGGCGATCTTCACCCGCGCCGCTTAACCGGCAATCAGCCAGATCACCAGAAAGGCGATCAGGAAGCATCCGACTGCGCCCCATTTCAGCAGCCCGATCACCTTGTGATAGGTGACTTCGTGAACCTTGATCTCGCCGTCTCCGGCCATCGCCTGAATCCCTGTGCCGCCCGTGGTGACGCTGCTTAGCCGGCACCGCGCTGTCCCTCAAGTCCCAGCGTGGGACGTTTAAGGGCGCTTTTACCCCTACTCCCTATGGTTACCGGCTGGATCGGGATGATTGGACGCGCGGGATGACGCATAACGGGCAGCGGCTGTTGCTGCTGATCGACGATGAACCGGCGCAGCGGCGCCTGGTCACGGCGCTTGCCGCGCGACACGGCTGGCGTGCGGTGTTCGCCAATGATGGGGAAGCGGCAATCGCGCTGCTCGGTACGCAGGACGGTATCCACATCGCCGCAGTCCTGATCGATCACTGGTCGGCCGACGCCGACACCACCGCGCTGATCGCGGAAATCCACCGGCGGCGTCCGGATTTGCCGCTGCTGATGCTGATCGCCAACGGCGCCGTCGCGCATGCCGTCGCGGCGATGCGCGCCGGAGCCCGCGATTTTCTGGTCAAGCCCGTTGCGCCGCAGCGCCTGCTCGGCGCGCTCGATGCCGCTATCTCCGGCACCGCCGCGAATGAGTTGCGCCCGCTGAGCGAGAAGATCCCGGCGCAGCTGACCTTTGACGAGATCGTCGGCGCTGCACCCGATTTCCGCGCCGCCCTCGCCATCGCCGCCAAGGCGGCGCGAGCGCGTGTACCGGTGCTGATCGAAGGGGAAAGCGGCGTCGGCAAGGAAATGGTCGCAGCGGCACTCCATGCTGCCTCCCCGCGCGGGGAGAAGCCGCTGGTCGTGGTCAATTGCGCGGCGATCCCCGCCAATCTCCTCGAATCCGAGCTGTTCGGCCACGAAAAGGGCGCCTTCACCGGCGCCTTCGACCACAAGATCGGCCAATTCGAGAAAGCCGATGGCGGCACGCTGTATCTCGACAAGATCGGGGCGATGCCATCGGAGGCGCAGATCTCCTTGCTACGCGTGCTGCAATTCGGCGAGATCCAGCCGGTAGGCGCACGGCACACCCGCACCATCGATGTCCGCGTGATAGCGGCGACCGACGACAGCCTGATCGCCGAGATCGAGGCAGGGCGTTTCCGCGAGGACGTTTATTACCGGCTGAACGCAGTGCCGGTGAGCATCCCGCCCTTGCGCGAGCGCGCCGCCGACATTCCCGCCCTCGCCCACCATCTTCTGGCCCGGATCGCCGGCCAGCCCGGGCAGCGCCAGATCGGCATCACCGACGACGCGCTGGCCCTGCTCGCCCAATATGCGTGGCCCGGCAATGTCCGCCAGCTCCAGAACGCACTCTTCCGGGCGGCAATATTGTGTGAAGGCGACGCGCTGACCAGCACCGATTTCCCCGGGATCGCGGCACTCGGCAATCAACGTCACACGCTCCCCGGACCGGTGCTGACCGCGGCCTGCACCGGCATCACCCTGTTCCACCCGGACGGCAATCTGCGCGCGCTCGAGGAGATCGAGGCCGATGTGATCCGCCTTGCGATCGGCCATTATCGCGGCCGCATGAGCGAGGTCGCGCGGCGGCTCGGGATCGGGCGCTCGACATTGTATCGCAAGCTCGGCGAACTGGGGATCGACAAAGCAGCGTGAGCCGCGACACCGCCCTCTCCGGTCACCTCGACAACCGAGTCCGGAGGCTATCGTCTCGTCACGCCTCAGCTGAAATGCTATAGGATCGTCACGGCCCGCGGCTGCTCCGCGCGAAGCCGGAGGAGACCAGCATGCCGAACGCCATCTCGCGCCGCACCCTGATCGAACTCGGCCTCGCCGGTGCATCCGCCGCCATCGCAGGCACCGCGATCGCCAGCCCCGGCGGCGATGCCATTGCCGAACCTCAGGCCCGGCCGACGCTGCCCGACAAGGACAAGATCGGCTTTGCCGTCGTCGGGCTGGGCAAGCTGGCGCTCAACCAGATCATCCCCGGTCTGAAGACCGCGAAAAGCGCGAAGCTCGTGGCCGTGGTCAGCGGCGATCCCGCCAAAGCGCGCCGCGTGGCGGCGGAGAACGGCCTGCCCGCGGACGCGATCTACAATTACACCGATTACGACCGGATGGCGAAGGACCCGCGCATCCAGGTGGTCTACATTGTACTGCCCAATGCGATGCACGCGGAGTTCACGATCCGCGCGCTGAAGGCTGGCAAGCACGTGCTGTGCGAAAAGCCCATGGCCACCAGCGTCGCCGATGCCGAGGCGATGATCACCGCCGCGAAAGCCGCCAATCGCAAGCTGATGATCGCCTATCGCTGCCATTACGAGCCGTTGAACCTCGCGGCGATGCGCCGCCTGCGATCGGGCTCGCTCGGCAAGCCACGTATCGTCACTACTGACATGGGGCGGCAATCGACCTTGTCGGACCCATCCGATGTGTGGCGGCTCGACATGAAGATGTCGGGCGGCGGCGCACTGGCCGACATGGGCGTCTATGGCATTAACGCATCGCGCTATCTGCTCGACGAGGAGCCGGTCGAGGTGCGGGCCTGGGCCAGGACCGACCGGACCGATCCGCGCTTCAGGAATGTGGAAGACGTCATCTCCTGGCAGTTCCGCTTTCCCTCGGGGACGATCGCCAACGGCACCACTTCCTTCTCCGTTGCCGGCACCATGGCCTATCAGGTGTTCTGCGAGAATGGGCGGCTGGTGGCCGACCCCGGCTGTTTCTACGGCGGCAACAAGCTCAGTTTGATCGGCGTGCCGGCCGCTCAGGCCGCGCCGAAAATAACCGAGATCGACCAGTTCGAGCGCGAGATGGACTGGATGGCGGAAGTCGTGCGCGGCACCGTGCCGCTCGTCACCCCGGGAGAGGAAGGCCTGCAGGACGTGAGGCTGATCGCCGCCATCCTGGAGTCGGTCGCCAGGGGCGGCGCGACGGTGAAGACCGACTGGGGGTATCGGCGCGTCTATGATCCCGCAGCGGTGGTCGACCTGCCCAGGCCGACCTGAAACGCGGTCAGCCGGGACGGCTGACCAGCGCCGCATCCTTCAAACCACGCCACACGCGCAGCGCCTGCACCGTTTCGGCGACGTCATGGACGCGCAGCAACTGCATGCCCGCCTCGATTCCCTTCAGCGCCAGCGCGATCGAACCGCCCAGCCGCTCGGTCGCGGGCGCCTCGTTGGAAAGGGCGCCGATCATGCGCTTGCGGCTCGCGCCGAGCATGACCGGACAGCCGAAGCCGTGAAACAGCGCCAGCCCGTTCATCAGCGCAAGATTGTCCTGGAGCGATTTGCCGAAGCCGATGCCGGGATCGACGATGATGTTCGCCGGCGCGACGCCAGCCGCGATGACAGCCGCGACCCGGGCCTCGAGCCAGTCATAGACTTCGGTCAGCACGTCGCCATAGCGTCCGTCGCCATGCGGGCCTTTCGCCGGATCGGGCGAGTGCATCAGGATCACGGGGCAACCGGCGCGGACGACGACCTCCAGCGCGCGATCGTCCCATAGCAGGGCCGCCACGTCGTTGACGATCGCGGCGCCCGCGGCGAGCGCTGCCTCCATCACGACGGCCTTGCGGGTATCGATCGAGATCAGCGTGCCGCTCTTCGCCAGTTGCTCGATCACGGGCACGACGCGCTTCACCTCGTCGCCTTCCCACACCAGCGGCGCGCCCGGCCGGGTGGATTCGCCCCCCACATCGATCAGCGCGGCGCCTTTGACGGCGAGATCGAACCCAACCTCGGCCGCCGCGCCATCGCTGTTCCTGCCGCCGTCCGAAAAGCTGTCTGGCGTCACGTTGAGGATGCCGGCGACCGCGGGCTGATCGAAGCGGAGCACACGATCGCCGAGCGTCAGCGCCGGGCGCGGGCTGGTGATGCGGGCGTGGAGTTGGGCGGCGCGTTCGTCACCTGCGGCAAGCGCCTCGAATTCAGCGATCGGGACGGTGCGGCGACGCCCGTCCTCGATCACTTCATAGGCAGCGAACCAGGACAGGCCGCCGGCCAGCCGCGCCACCTCGCCATCGCGCCCTACTGGCGTGTCGACGAACTGGACGGGGCGAAGGTGGAGCGAGCTTGTCATCGGACTCTTTCGTCATGCCCGGCCGGCGCGTGCGCGACTATGGCTGGGTGGCGAGGAGGTAGTTCTGCCGCAGCACGTCGATCGGCTTCAGGCCGTCCGGCGTCTCATAATGCCAGAAGGTCCAGCCATTGCACGCCGGCGCGCCTTGCAGCGTCGCGCCGAGCTTGTGGATCGAGCCCGTCACGTCGCCGCTCATCACGGAACCGTCGGCCCGCACCGTCACCCTGTAGCGGCGCTTCGCATCGGTCAGCACCGCGCCCGCGACCAGCATTCCGTTCTCGACGATCGTGCCGAAGGCGACGCGCGGCGCCGCTTTGGGCGACTGCATCGTCACCAGCGCGGATTCGTCGAGGGGCAACGCCGCCTCGATCCGCTCGATCGCGGCAGCACAATAGCCCGCCTCGCGCTCGATCCCGATCCAGCGCCGGCCGAGGCGCTTGGCGACGGCGCCGGTCGTGCCGGTGCCGAAGAACGGATCGAGCACGACGTCGCCCGGCTTGGTGCAGGCGAGCAGGATGCGGTAGATCAACGCCTCGGGCTTCTGCGTCGGATGGACCTTTACGCCATCCCGCTTCAGCCGCTCCTGTCCGCCGCAGATCGGGAATTCCCAGTCGCTGCGCATCTGGAGTTCGTCGTTGAGCGTCTTCATGCTGCGATAGTTGAAGGTGTAGCGCGCTTTCTCGCCCATCGACGCCCAGATCAGCGTTTCATGCGCATTGGTGAAGCGCGTGCCCTTGAAATTTGGCATCGGATTGGCCTTGCGCCACACGATATCGTTGAGGATCCAATAGCCGAGATCCTGGATCGCGCTGCCGACCTTGAAGATGTTGTGATAGCTGCCGATCACCCAGATCGCGCCATTATCCTTCAGGATGCGCTTCGCCTCGGCCAGCCAGGCGCGGGTGAACTTGTCGTAGATGGCGAGCGAATCGAACTTGTCCCAATCGTCGGTCACCGCATCGACATGGCTGCCGTCCGGCCGGCTGAGATCGCCGCCGAGCTGGAGATTATAGGGCGGATCGGCAAAGATCAGGTCGACCGACTTGGCCGGCAAAGCCCGCATCGCGGTGATGCAATCCTGCATGATGATGCTGTCGAGCGGCAATTCGGCGTTCGGCAGCCCGTCCGCCACTGGTGTCGTGGCCCGCGCCCTGACCTTGTCGATAACGCCCATGTTCTACTGTCCCCGTTCAAGAGCGCGCATCCCTGCGGATGTCCGGACTCGGGTCAAGCAGAGTTTAGTTAACGGATTCAGCCGCCAAATCGTTAGCGGAGCGGAACATTTTAGGAAGCCACCCAGATATTGAGTCGAGTTATCCACAGGGACTCAACCCATGGGGTGTGGCCCAAAAGACTCAGTCGCCGGCGCTTCGGTCGTTTTTCCGCCGATCCCAATCCGCACGGCGCCGATCGCGCCAGTATTCCGAATCGCGACGTCGATCAGCCGAACACGCGCGCTACCGCGCTTCGGCGATCGTCTGCTCGACCTGCGGCGCCGGGCCGAAATCGAAATAGGCCTGCGCCACCGGCGCGAAGCTGCGCCGGTGCAGCGGCGAGGGCCCGTGGATGCGCAACGCATCGAGATGCGCGCGGCAGCCATAGCCCTTGTTCGAGTGCCAGCCATAATGCGGGTGCGATTCGGCATGAGCGATCATGATCGCGTCGCGGGTATGCTTGGCGATGATCGACGCCGCAGCGATCGAGAGCGAGATCGCGTCGCCGGACACGATCGCGGTTGCCTGATGCGTCCAGCGCGGCAGGCGGTTGCCGTCGACCAGCACATGCGCAGGCAACTGGCCGAGCGCCTCGACCGCCAGCGTCATCGCCTTCATCGTCGCCCAATAGATGTTGAGCCGGTCGATCTCGTCCGCCTCGACGATGCCGACCCCGACAATCGCGCAGTCCCGCAATCGCTCATGCAGCCGGGCCCGCTCGGCGGCACTGAGCTTCTTCGAATCATCGATGCCGCGGGGCACGCCTTTGGCCGGCAGGATCACGGCTGCCGCCACCACCGGCCCCGCCAGCGGCCCGCGGCCAGCTTCGTCGACGCCCGCGACGGGCGCCAGGCAGAGCTTTTCATGTTTCAGCGAAGGCCGGGTCACGTCAGCCGCCATGGCGGAAAGCGGCGGTTCTCGCCAGCCTGATAGAGACGGATCGCATTGCCGGCGGGATCGGCGAGCCGGGCTTCGCGCCAACCCCAGTCTTCCAGCACCGAATCGGAAACGGCGACGCCCGCCTCGCGCAACCGCTGGACCAGCGCATCCAGATCGCCG
Source organism: Parasphingomonas zepuensis (assembly GCF_036663735.1). Taxonomy (NCBI): domain Bacteria; kingdom Pseudomonadati; phylum Pseudomonadota; class Alphaproteobacteria; order Sphingomonadales; family Sphingomonadaceae; genus Parasphingomonas; species Parasphingomonas zepuensis. The sequence goes on from NZ_JAXOJO010000001.1 coordinate 903,517, forward strand.
CATTCGAGGAAGACGACCGGCTTGCCCGCAATCTCGTCCGCCGTCTCGATCGACAGGGTCGCCCCGCCCGCGCTTTCGAACCGGGCATAGCGCGGCGCCGATTCGACGATCTGGCGAAGGCCGAGCAGGCGGTAAAAGGCGGTACTGGCCGCGTAATCGGCCAGTGGCAGCGTTACCTGGTTGAGGACCGGGCCGCAGAGATCGCTGTCGAGCCGGACGGCCTGGTGCCCCATCGGACCATGGCCGCCGCCGAAGCCGGGCGCCTCGCGCAACGCCACCCTGACGAAGGTCCGCGCCCGCGCGACCGCGTCCGCCAGCGTCATGCCCTGCCCGAGCCCGGTCGCGATGGCGCTCGCCAAGGTGCAGCCGGTGCCATGGCTATGGACCGTGTCTATACGGGGATCGGACCAGCGTATTTCGCCGCCATCGGCGAGGATCAGCCGGTCGACCAATGTATCGCCCTCGGCGTGACCGCCCTTGATCAGCAGCGCCGCACCCTGTTCGCACACAACATTCTCGCCCCCTAGCGCCGTCAGTTCCGGCAGGTTCGGGGTAACGACAGCGGCGACCCGGATCAGGCGGGCGAAAGCGGCAATGGTCGCGTCATCGGCCAGCACGGAGCCGCTCGTCGCGACCATGACCGGATCGAACACGACCGGAACGCCGGGCATCGCCTCCAGTCGATCCGCCACGGCAATGGCCGTCTCTGCCGAGCCGATCATCCCGATCTTCACTGCATCGACACCGATATCGGAGGCGACCGAATTGATCTGCGCGATGACCATCTCGGTCGGCACCAGATGCACGGCCTGCACGCCCAGGGTGTTTTGCGCCGTGATCGCCGTGATCGCGGTCATCGCATGGCCACCGAGCATGGTGACGGTCTTGATATCGGCCTGGATCCCCGCGCCACCGCCTGAATCCGAGCCGGCGATGATCAGGATGCGGGGAGTCATCGTGGTCGGACCCGGGAAGATCTCTGTGAGGTCACGCCCGGCCCTTGAACTTGCGTTCGGTCGATGCGGGATGGCGTTCCAGCGCGTCATCGACCCGCGCCGGGCGGTCCATCAGCTCGCCGCCGCAATTGGGGCAGCGATCGTCGAGCGCCTCGGCACAGGCAGCACAGAAAGTGCATTCGAACGAGCAGATGAATGCGCCGGCATCGTCGGCGGGAAGGTCCGTGCCGCAGCGTTCGCAATCGGGGCGCATCTCAAGCATTGGAACTCCTTTCGTAAGCTCGGCTCGCGATCACGCCGCTGCCCGCACCGCGTCGCATATCCGGTCAACCACGCGCTCGACCTGTGCCGGGTCGTCGCCCTCGGCCATCACCCGGATTACCGGCTCGGTGCCCGACGGGCGGATCACCAGCCGGCCCTTGCCGTCCAGCTCCGCCTCGGCTTCGGCGATCACTGCCTTCACCGACGCCGCTTCAAGCGGCTTGCCGCCAGCGAAGCGCACATTCTTCAGCAGCTGCGGCAGAGGCTCGAAACGGTGGAGCAGCTGGCTCGCCGGCAAGCGGCTCTCGACCAGCTCGGCCAGCACCTGCAACGCTGCCACGAGCCCGTCACCGGTCGTCGCATAGTCCGACAGGATGATGTGGCCCGATTGCTCGCCACCGACATTATAGCCCTGCGCCCGCATCGCCTCCAGGACGTGGCGATCGCCCACCTTGGTGCGGATAAGCTTGATGCCCTGAGTCGCGAGATGTCGTTCGAGCCCGAGGTTGGACATCACCGTCGCGACCAGCCCGCCATTGGCGAGCCGCCCCGCCCGTGCCCAGCCGCTCGCGATCGTCGCCATCAGCTGGTCGCCATCGACGACATGGCCGAGCTCGTCCACCACGATCAGCCGATCGGCATCGCCGTCCAGCGCAATGCCGAGCGCGGCGCCCGACGCCACGACGGTCTCGCACAACAGCTGTGGCGCGGTGGAGCCAACGCCGTCATTGATGTTCTTGCCGTTGGGCGCGGTGCCGATGGCAATCACTTCCGCCCCCAACTCCCACAGCGCGGCCGGCGCGACCTGATAGGCAGCGCCGTTCGCGCAATCGACCACGATCTTGAGCCCGTCGAGGCGGAGGTGCCCCGGAAAGGTCGATTTGGCGAAATGGATATAACGACCCCGCGCATCCTCGACGCGCCGCGCCCGCCCGATGTCAGCCGAGGCGGCCAGCGGCACCTCGCCGTCGATCAGCGCCTCGATCGCCAGCTCGTCGGCGTCGGACAGCTTGTAGCCGTCAGGCCCGAACAGCTTGATCCCGTTATCGGCATAGGGGTTGTGGCTGGCCGAGATCATCACGCCGAGATCGGCCCGCATCGACTGAGTCAGCATCGCGACAGCGGGCGTCGGCATCGGACCGACCAGCACCACGTCCATGCCGACGCTGGTGAAGCCCGCCACCATCGCGTTTTCGAGCATATAGCCCGACAGCCGCGTGTCCTTGCCGATCACCACGCGGTGCTTGTGATCGCCGCGCACGAAATGCGCGCCGGCCGCCATACCGACCTTCATCGCCATCGCCGCCGTCATCGGCGAGAGGTTGGTCGCCCCGCGAATGCCATCGGTGCCGAAATATTTTCTTGCCATGTCAGCGCGTCCGTTCAGCTATGCAGCTCAATTCAATCAAGCGGCGTGATAGCGCCGGATAGGTCGAAGGGCGAGCATGTCGCAAGCAACCCGCATTCTCCTGGCCCTTGTGCTGGGTCTGGCCATCGGCATCGGCCTCGCGACCTGGGCGCCGACCGCCGCCGCGGACGGGCTCGTCGTCGCGCAGCCGATCGGCACTGCCTGGCTCAATGCACTGCAGATGACCATCGTCCCGCTCGTCGTATCCCTGCTCATCACCGGCGTCGCGGCGACCGCTGAGGCAGCCCGGGCCGGCCAGGTCGCGGGCCGCGCGCTCGCGCTGTTCATCGGGCTGCTGTGGTTCTTCTCCGCCTTCGCCGCGATCGCCACCCCCCTGCTGCTCGGCTGGTTCCCGCTGCCGACCGAGGCAGCCGCAGCCCTGCGGACCGCGCTCGGCGCGACGGCGCCGGTCGGTCCGGTGCCGCCCTTTGTCGATTTCATCGTCTCGATCGTGCCGACCAACCCCGTCACCGCCGCCGCCACCAACGCCTTCCTGCCGCTGATCGTCTTCACCATGGTGTTCGCCTTCGCGCTCACCCGGCTTCCGCCCGAACCGCGCCAGCTACTGACGAAATTCTTCCAGGCCATCGCCGATGTGATGCTGATCGTGATCGGCTGGATCCTGTGGCTCGCCCCGCTCGGCGTGCTGGCTCTGGCCTATGTCGTTGGTGCGAAGGCCGGCACGGCGGCGTTCGGCGCGCTACTTCATTACGTCCTGGTCATCTCCTCGATCGGCATCCTGGTATGGATCGCGGCTTACCCGATCGGCACGATCGGCGGGCGCATCGGCCTGGCCCGCTTCGCCCGCGCGACCGGCCCGGCCCAGGCAGTTGCGATCAGCACGCAATCCTCGCTCGCCTCGCTGCCCGCCATGCTGCGCGGCGCCGAAGGGCTTGGCGTGCCCGTCGCGACCTCCGGCGTCACGCTGCCGCTCGCGGTCGCGATCTTCCGGGTGACGGGGCCGCCCATGAACCTCGCCGTCGCGATCTATGTCGCTTACTGGTTCGGCGTACCGCTCGGCCCGGCGCAGCTTGCGGCCGGCGTCGCCGTCGCGGCGATCACCACCATGGGCGCGGTCAGCTTGCCGGGGCAGATCAGCTTCGTCACCTCGATCGCGCCGATCTGCATCGCGATGGGCGTGCCGGTCGCACCGCTCGGCCTGCTGGTTGCGGTCGAGACCATTCCCGACATCTTCCGCACGCTCGGCAATGTGACGATGGATCTGGCGACGACCGTCACCGTATCGAAACGCAGCGGCAACGCGGTGCTATTCACGGATGCGGACACGCTGCTGCGCGACAGCCAGGCCTGAGGCCGGCCGCCTGATGCACCCGGCGCAGCGGCTCGCGGAAATAGAACCAAAACGCCGATAAATGCTGTCTGCCCCGCTTGACGGAGGAACACCGGCCGGGCAGTGAATCCGCCTGTTCAAATCATCGTTAGCGTATACTTAAATTCGCCGGACATCTTTAAAGATTGTCGAAGGATCGCTAGCCTTGACGCATCTTCATGACATCATCATGCCTGTTCTTGAATCTGTTCCGGACTCGCATTTGAAGCATGAGTTGATCGGCTCATTTTCGCGCCACAGGAAAAATTTCGACAGGATCGAAACCGGATTCCAGTCGCTGACCGCACGGCGCCAGAGTCCGGATACGCTGCGCCATTTCTTCCAAAGCTGGTCGCAGACCAATAACAGCGCAATGACGACGGCCGGCATCGGCAACCGACTCACTCTGCTCCTGCATCGCAACAAGGACATCGCCGACAAGACGGCGTTGCTGCGCGCGATGACCAGCCTCGACCGGATCATCGACGAAGATCTCGCGGTCACCCACAAGACCCTGCATTCGGAGATGTTCTACAAGATGGCCACTGACATCGTCGGTGACGACCATTGGCTGTCGCAACACTATCTCCACCCGTCCGCCAAGGACTTCAAGGCGTGGAAGGACCATGCGGCGTTGCGCAGCCCGGACCTGCTCGTGTCGCTGCTGGCCACGCTCGCGCACGAAATTTACACGCATGGCGAGGTCGAGTTCATCCTCCCGCTCTTCACGCGCTGGTTGCGCGAGGATTACGGAATCGCGCAATCGGAGTGCCGCCGCACGCTCGGCTGGATCAGCGTGCATTGCGGGCCGACCGAGAAGAACCATTTTTTCCACGCGCTCGACGCGATCCGGCATTATTGCGATGCGATGGATGCCGACATCAGCGCCTATTCGCTCGACGATATCGTCGGCACCTATCTCGATAAAAAGGCAGCCGTGCTCGATCATGTCTGCCCGGGCGCCATGGCTGAACTCGAGCCCGTGCATTGACGTCGCGCGCGCGCGACGCCGACGCGCCGATGTTGTGGATTGCGGACTGCGACTTCACCCCTGATCCGCGGCCGGCGCTTGCCGCATCGCTTGGCGACCCGCCGGTGGTCGCCGTCGCGCAACTGGCCGCTGTTCCGGTGGTGGTCGCGGCGGCGTATCTCGACCGCCTGCGCGACCTGAACCGCGTGCTCGAACGCGCCTTGCGCGCAATCGTGACGCGCTATGCCGACAATCCGCGCATTCGCGCGCATTATGCCCTGCCGGAAACGCTCGAGGCGATCCTGCGCCTGGCAAGCGCCCAGCCATATCGGATCGGCTTTTACCGTCCCGATTTCGTCTACGACCTGGACGGGCAACCGCGGCTTTGCGAGATCGGCGCGCGCTATCCGCTCAATGGCTGGATGCTCAGCCTGCGCGCCGGGGAAAGCTATGCGCCGCACGTCGCGCAGGCGGGGCTGGCGGTTCAGGCCGGGCAGGGCCGGTTCCTCGACGATCTCTGCGCCCGCTACCGCCCGGGCGAGACCGTCGCGATGGTGCATGCGCGCGAGGCAGGCACCGAGATCTTCCTGCTCGCCCAGGCGCTGCAGGATCGCGGCATCGCTTTCGTCCAGGCCCATCCAGCCACGCTGGCTATCCGGGACGGCCGGCTCCTCGCCGGCGGCACACCGGTCGACCACTGCATCCTGGAAATGGATCGCAGCGAATTGCCGCTGATCCCGATCGAGGCGCTGCAGCACCTGATCGATACAGGCGCCTATTTCAACGATGTGCGCACGTTGATCCTGGTCCATGACAAGCGCACGCTCGCCGTGCTGTGGGACGATGCGATCATGCGCGACCTGCTGTCGCCGCAAGACAATGCGATGCTTCGGGCCTTCCTCATCCCGTCCTGGACGATCGCCGATCGCTCCGGCTGCGAAGCGCTGCTCGCCCGCGACGAGGACATGATCGCCAAGCGCAGCAGCGGCGGTCGTGGCATCGACGCGCTGGTCCGGAGCGATTGCGGCGATGCGGCGTGGCGCGACCGGGTGATCGCCGAATGGGCCGAGGACATGTACCAGCTCTATCTGCCGCAGCAGCCGTTCGAGGCACCCGGCGAGGTCGGCCCGATCCATCTGGTCGGCATGCAATTGTGCCGGGACGATGTCAGCTATGGCGCGGGCGTCTTCCGCGGCTCCGACGAGAAGATCATCAACGTCCATGGGCGGCGCGGCCACATCTATGTCCCGCTGCTTGCGCCATGACCACGCTCTGCGTCATCATTCCGCTGTTCGACAAGCGCGCCTTCATCGGGGATGCGATCGCATCGCTGGCGCTGCAGGACATGCCGCCCGACCAGCTGATCGTGGTCGATGACGCCAGCACCGATGGCAGCGCCGAAGCCGCGGAACGGGCGCTGGCCGAACATGCCGGCGCGCTGCGCTCGACCCGCGTCGAATTGCTCCGGCGCCCGGGCAATGGCGGCCCCGGCGCCGCCCGCAACACCGGCCTCGACCGCGCGGATGCCGATCTCATCCTCTGCCTGGATGCGGACGACGCCCTGGGCCCCGATGCGCTGCGCCGGATAGGCGAGGCAATGGACATGCACGCGCTGGCGATGATGGTCCTCGGCTATGCCAGCGACCCCCCGGGCGAGATCTTTCCGGAGCTGCCCGCCCTGGCCGACGAGCTCACCCCTCTCGCGGGCGATGTGCTGCTGCTCGCCGACCCGTTGCGCGCCGCCGCACATCCGGACTTCTTCATGGGTCGGGCGAGCAATGTCGTCGTGCGCCGCGAGTGGATCGCGGAGCATCGCTACCATGCGGACGCCCGGCTGAACGAAGGGATCGACCTGTGGTACCGCGTCGCCCGGTCGATCGTGGCGGGCGGTGGCCGGGTCGGACTGTTCGCCGCGCCGCTGATCCGGTTCCGCGTTACCAGCGAGAGCCTGTCGCATCGCCCCCACCGGGACTGGCGCACGCTCGAAGTGCCGCCCACGGTGCGACGGTACCAGGACAGCAGTGATCCGTACGACCGGGCAGTGGCGCGGATGCTGACCGATCGCTGGGTGGACCATGCGCTGTCGATCCTGCCGGACGACCAGAAGGCTCTGTTCCTGGCGCATCATCAGGCCTTGCTCCTGCAGATGAGCGTTATCGCGGCATGACATCGTCCGGCGATGAGGCGCTGCTGCGCGACTGTTTCCTCCGGGCAAGGGACCATGTCTTCTACCGCGAGCAGTTCGCCGGCATTGCCGACTGGCGGGACGCACCCGCAACCGACAAGAATGTGCTGCTGGAGCGCCTGAGCGATTTCGCCCCGGGGGACGAGCCGCGCGGCGTCTATCTGGTGCGATCCGGCGGCAGCACGCAGAAGCCGCTGATCTTCCGTGTCGATATCGTCGAGAATCTTGCCCAGCGACAGGCGCTGTCGGCATGCCTGCGGACTGACGGCGTGTTCGACCCCCAGACCGTCGCGCTCAATATCTTCGGCTATTCCGACCTGTACCGCACCGCCGCCATTCTCGACGACCTGCTCGAACGCTGCGAAGCGACGACCCTGCCGATGAGCGCGCATGCCCGGTACGAGGACATGCTTTCGATCGCGCGCCGCTTCGGCCCGACGCATCTGATGGGCACGCCCTCGAAGCTCATCCTGTTCGCGCGCTTCCTGATCGATTGCGGCGAGACGTTGCGGATCCCGCAGCTTCTCTATGCCGGCGAGCCGCTGCGCGACACGATTCTCACCCTGTTGCGCGAGACCTTCGGCACGGAGCAGGTCTGGTCGCTGTATGGCGGTGCCGAGACCGGCATCTGGGCCTGGTGCGATGCCAGCCGCCATCCCGGCCTGTTCAGGATCTTGCCGGGCCTGGTCGTGGAGGTCATGGCGCCGGACGAGGACGGTTTCGGCCCGCTTGCCATCACCAATGCCTTCCGCGCTCGCTTCCCGGTCTTCCGCTACCGCGTCGGCGATGTCGGCCGGCTGATCGACCGGGACGGCACACATTTCCTCGAACTGCGCGGGCGCGACAGCCGATCCTTCCAGTTCGCCGAAATGACCTTCGACCTCGACCTGCTCACGCCGCTGGTGAGCGGCGCGGACAGTTTTCAAGTGCAGTTGCGGTTCGACGCGCAAGGTCGCGACACGCTGCAATTGCTGGTGGTCGATGACGAGGGCAAATGCTCGACCGGGGCCATCGCCGCGCAATTGGCCAAGCTGCTGAACTGCACCGGCACGCCCGGCGCCTGCGACGTCCGCCGCGAACCGCGCGCCGTGCTGTACCAGGACCCCGCGACGACAAAGACGCCGGCCATCGTCGATTTCCGGCGCTGACCTGCCGGAGCTACTCGGTACGAACAGGCGGATGGGGGCCGATGGCAGGTGACGCGCAGCTCCGCGAATAGCGTTGGCTGTCTTTTACCGGACGGGTGTCACTGTCTCCATGCTGGCCCGTATGTCGACCGACCTGGCCCGACTGAAACGGACGTCCACGAAGGTCAGTTCGCGCGCGGCCAGTGCCAGCGGTAGCGGGAGACCGGCAGGCCCGACGGGCGTCAAAGGTCGGGTGACCCGCTCATACACATGGACCTGATCCCGCGGGTATCGCGTAAAATCGGTCCAGTCGAATACGAACACACCTCGCCAGGCGAGCGCAAGAAAGGTCTGAGTCCGGTGATTGATGACCTGAGTCATGCGGGCGTTCGAAGACCTGGGCATCGCCCTTACGAGCGCTTCGATATTTTCGATCAGCGGTTCTTCACGATCAAGCGCCACAACCGGAACAGGCCCCTCGCCGGCGGTCAAGAAAATGGCAATATAGCCATCCTGATCCGTGGCCAACCAGGCGCTTTCGCCGTCGGGATATTTCCTCATTCTACGTCCTCTACCCCGTCTGCGATCTTACGGGAAACCTACCGTCCGCACCGGCCGCTTTCGCGTCCGACAATGGCGTGGGTAACGACAGGTGAAAGTGTGTCCAATCCGGGCAATCGGCGCGCCGCTTCCAACAAACTGCGCCGATTTACCCTGGTCTTCCCACGGAATTTTTTACCGCTGTTATGTTGGATTTTTCCCCGTATTTCCGCTGCCCTTCCAATGGTTTGCAGGCGCTTTCCCTGTTATCGAATAACAGGGGAAACAGGGGCGAGAATTGCGCGTTCTCGCCCCTGCTACCGCCGGAAACGGCACGCGTGATTTTCCTAAAATCTTCAGGCTGAGAAAGAGCGGGGCGGTGCCGGCACTGCGCCCCGCCCGATCCGGCGCTGCCATGGTCCGATGCGACTTTGAATCGATCGGCTGAAGATCAACCGGAGGCCCGGCTCAGCGCCGCGGACCAGGCATAGCCGCGGTATAGCGGCTGGAAGGTGGCGTTCAGCCCCTGCGCGGCAGCGGCGGTCTGGACCGCCGATCGCATTTCCGCGCGCGGCGACACATCGAATTTCGCCAGCCAGGCGAGCAGCAACGTACGGAACGCCCGGGGGAGCCCCTCCTGCTGGCCGAAATCGACGATGTCGAGCCGCCCGCCCGGCGCGAGCTTGGCCGCGCCTTCGCGGAGCGCGCCCTGCCAGTCCGGGATCATCGACAAGGTATAGCTCTGGAACACCCGGTCGAACTGCGCCGTGCCGAACAACGCCTGCGCATCGAAAGCCGTCGCATCGCCCTGCGCGAAGACGATCTTGTCGGCCAGCCCCGCCCTGGCCACGTTCTTGCGCGCCGTCTCCAGCATCGCCTCCGAGATATCGATCCCGTAGAAGCGCGCCTTCGGCCAGGCTTTCGCCGCGACGATCAGATTACGCCCGGTGCCGCAGCCGATTTCTAGCACGCTGCCGCCCGGCGGGGGCGCCAGCCCGCGGATCAGCCGATCGCGGCCGAGCAGATAATATTTGCGGGTCAGGTCGTAGAAATGGCGCTGCGTCCGGTAGATCGCGTCCATATGCCCCGCATGGCCGGCATCCATGTCAGGCGATGTCGCTCAACACGTAGAGATGCACCCCGCCATAGATCGAGGAACGATCCCGCTTCGTATAATCCAGCGAGTCCTCGGCCCGGTAATCCCAGCGCCCGAGCACCGCGTCCGGCACCCGGCCCGGCAGGATCGTCGCCGTGCCCGCGGTGCGGAACAGCACGCGCGCGCCGGGCTTCGCCGTCCGCGTGATCTCGGTCCACAGATCGGTCAGCTGCTCGTCGGTCATCCAGTCCTGCGCGTCGAGCAGGATATAACGGTCGAGCGAGGCATCTTCGCGGCTGCGCACATAATCGGTGAAGTTGATGTGGCGCACCTCGATCCGGTCGACGCGCTCGACGATCTCTTCATGATGCTTGCGCTGGAGATAGGGCGGCAGCGGCGCCGACGGGCCCTCGCCATAGCCGCGGTTGAACGCCTGCCAGGCGAAATAATTGTCCTTCAGGTCGAAATCGCAGGCCAGCTTCTCGAGCCGCTCGCGCAGCACCGTCGCCATCTTCTCGTCGCCCGCCAGCGCCTCATATTGCGCGGGCGGAATGCCGAGGCCGAACAGCGAGGCCGGCTGATCGGTCAGCCAGCGGATGAACCCCTTGTCGAACATCGGCGCGAATTCGCGGTCGAAGATCTCGCGCTGTTCCTCGATCGAATTGGCCTTGAGCAGCACCTTCGGATTAAGCCCGTTCAGCCGGGCGAGGATATGGGCGACGCTGATGAAATTGCCGAGCAGCCCACGCTTGTACACGCCGTGCGCGAAGCCGCCGATGCGGCGGCGGCCGATCATGTCGCGCCCCTCCCAGTAACGCCGCGTCGTCTCGTCGAGATGCGGGCGCACATAGGTGCGATAGGCAGCGATGTTGGTCCGGCTGCTGGCGTTGCCGAAGAAGCGGTGGAACGCCTCATATCCGGGCAGGCGCCGTGCCGCGACCAGCTTGAGCTTGTTGAGCGCGATATGCGCTGTGTTGAGATCGACCGCGGTGATCGCGCGCGGATCGGCCGTCAGATAGGACAGCACGTTGCACCCGCCCGAGGCGATGGTGACGACATGGCTGTCGGGCGTGATCGCCAGCGCTTCCATGTCGACCGCCGGATCCTCCCAGATCTGCGCATAGACCAGGCCGCGAAAGGCGAAGGTGAAGGCGCGTTCCAGCAGCCCCTGTTTCGACAGCTGCTCATGCCGATGCACGGCGGCCTGCACCGCACGGTTCCTGGACGATCGCTCGACGGTGGCCATGGACATGCTCCCCTGCGGACCTGCGACAGGCGAGGCCAATGCCCCGCTAGGACAATCCGATGACGCTTCCATGACGGGCTAACGTCAAAATGAAAAGGACCTGCCGGCGAAAGGGGGCCGGCAGGTCCGGATACGCGCGGCGCGGCACGGGAGGGGTGTGCCGGCGCCTGAGTCACTCGCCTTTTCGGTGGGGACGGAAAAGACAGGGGCAATACGCGCGCCGCCCTCGAACGGACGCACGCGCGGCAAAATATTTTGGACGAACCCGTCGCCGGGCACGCGCCGGCCGGCATCAGACTCGCGAGAGCGGCCCCGTCGCCACTACCGGGCCGGTCGGCAGGCCCGTCGGCGAACCGCCGATCGGCTCCAGCGACACGGCGAGTATCGCGCCTGCAGCAAGCCGGGCGCGATTGGCCGAGTCGACCACGAAGGACGATGGCTGCGCCGGCCGCAGCAACCCGAGCGAATGCGGCACGCCCGCGCCGTCGATCACCCATAGTTCCGCACTGCGGCCGGCATCGGCCAGCGCCGCGGCCGTCAGCCGCAGAGCACCCGTGGCCGGATCGTAGACCGCAGTGACCGGCGCGCCCCTGGCGCCCGGATCGATCGAGGCGACCAGCATCGTCGCCGGCGCGGCGGCGATCGGGCCCGACGCGCCGGGCCGGGCCGGGCCCGGCGTGTAATCGATCGGCCGCAGGACGATGAACAGCAGCAACGCCGCCGCCGCGACGCTCGAAACACCCGCCATGGCCGGCCAGAACCAGCGCCGTTGCGGCGGCATGGCGACGGGCATGGCGGCGGGCCCGTCGATCGACCATTCGACCCGGTCCAGCACGCCCGGCGGCGCCGGCATGGCGGGCCAGAGATCGAACAGCTGCGCGAGATAGCCGCGCCACCGATCGGCCTCCTGCGCGAAGCCGGGTTCGGCCAGCACGCGGCGCAACGCGCGCGCGCGATCCTCGCCTTCGAGCAACCACAGCGCGAGCTCGGCCGCGGCCATGTCCGGCGCGTCGTCGGGCGTGTCGTCGCTCATCGCTCGAGGCACTCTTTCAGCTTGGCGAGGCCGCGGCGCACCCAGCTCTTCATCGTGCCCAGCGGCACCGCCTCCCGCTCGGCGAGTTCGGCATAGGTCACGCCATCGAAAAAGGCGGTGCGGATCGCGGCGCGCTGACGGACTTCGAGCCCTTCCAGACAGCCATGGAGCTGGTGCGCGGTTTCGTCGGCCACCATCGTCTCGCTGACCAGCGGGGCCTCGTCGAGAAGCGGCGGCGCATCCTCGATCGGCGTCGAGCGGCGCACGCTTTGCGCGCGGCGCCAGTCGATCGCCCGGTTGCGCGCGATCGTGGCGAGCCAGGTGATCGGGCTGGCGCGGTGCGGCTCATAGGCGCCAGCGCGCTTCCAGATCGTCAGATACACGTCGTGCAAGACATCCTCCGCGGCCTGCCGTTCGCCGCAGATACGGTAACAGATGCCGAACAGCTTAGCGGAGGTGAGCGCATAGAGATCGCGGAACGCCGAACGATCCTCATGCCCCGTGCGGACCAGCGCCTCGACGAGCCGCGAGCGCGCATCGAGCGCTGACTGATGCAGGGCGTCGGTCGGATTGGTCACGGTGGCAAGGCTAGCCCGGTGCGGGGTAAGCGGCAATCCCGCGCGCGCCCGCGGAATGGTTCCGGTTCGGCGATAAAGCAGCGCCAACCGGGTAGCGTTTGTGCCAGGCTTTGCGTAAAGGCCGCCACATCCGCTTTCGCCGAACAAGGAGCGCGCCCAAATGCGCATCGCCATCGCATCCGATCATGCGGCCTTCGCGCTGAAGGAAATGCTGGTCGCGTGGCTTGGCGACGAGGGTCACGACGTCGCCGATCTCGGCCCCCATTCGGACGCGCGGGTCGACTATCCGGACTATGGCTACGCCCTGGCCGAGCACATCGCGGCGGGCAAGGCCGAGCGCGGCATTGCGCTGTGCGGCTCGGGCATCGGCATCTCGATTGCCGTCAACCGCCACCCCGCCGCGCGCTGCGCGCTGGTCGGCGAACCGCTGTCGGCGGCGCTGTGCCGCGAGCACAATGACGCAAACATCCTCGCCATGGGCGCCCGCCTGACCGGCGAGGACATGGCCAAAGCCTGTGTTTCCGCTTTCCTGACCACCGATTTCGCCGGTGGCCGCCACACCCCGCGCGTCGAGATGCTCGGCGCCCCCAGCTTCGCGAAGGAACCCGCATGAGCTCCAATCCCCGCACCCTCAACGACGTCCAGCCAGACGGTTTCTTCACCCGCGGCCTCGCCGAGGCGGATCCGGCGGTGTTCGGCGGCGTCGGCCATGAGCTGAAGCGCGAGCAGACCCAGATCGAACTGATCGCGTCCGAGAACATCGTTTCGAAAGCGGTGCTGCAGGCGCAGGGATCTGTCTTCACCAACAAATATGCCGAGGGCTATCCGGGCAAGCGCTATTATCAGGGCTGCGAGCCGTCCGACGAAGTCGAGACGCTGGCGATCGAGCGCGCAAAGCAGCTGTTCGACTGTGGCTTCGTCAACGTCCAGCCGCATTCCGGCGCTCAGGCGAACGGTGCGGTGATGCTGGCGCTGGTCAAGCCCGGCGAAACGATCATGGGGCTCAGCCTCGATGCCGGCGGCCATCTGACGCACGGCGCCAAGGCAGCGATGTCGGGCAAATGGTTCAACGCGGTGGCGTACGGCGTCGATCCGGTGACGCATCTGATCGATTTCGACGAGGTGGAGCGCCTTGCCCGCGAGCACAAGCCGAAGCTGATCATCGCCGGCGGATCTGCCTATCCACGCCAGATCGATTTCGCGAAGTTCCGCGCGATCGCTGACGAGGTCGGCGCGATCTTCATGGTCGATATGGCGCATTTCGCCGGCATCGTGGCAGGCGGCCTGCACCCGTCGCCGCTGCCCCACGCGCATGTCGTGACGACGACCACGCACAAGACGCTGCGCGGTCCGCGCGGCGGCATGATCCTGACCAATGACGAGGCGATCGCCAAGAAGATCAACTCGGCGGTGTTCCCGGGGCTGCAGGGCGGCCCGCTGATGCATGTCATCGCCGCCAAGGCAGTGGCGTTCGGCGAGGCGCTGCAGCCCGGATACAAGAGCTACATCGCCGCGGTCGTCGAGAATGCCAAGATCCTTGCCGCGACGCTCAAGGAGCGCGGTGCCGAGGTCGTCTCGGGCGGCACCGACACGCATCTCGCGCTGATCGATCTCTCCCCGCTGGGCGTGACCGGCAAGGACGCCGACGAAGCGCTCGAGCGGGCCGGCATCACCTGCAACAAGAACGGCATCCCCAACGATCCGCTGCCGCCGACCAAGACCAGCGGCATCCGCGTCGGATCGCCCGCCGGCACGACGCGCGGCTTCGGGCCGGCCGAGTTCCGCGAGATCGGCAACATGGTGGCCGACGTGCTCGACGGCCTGCGCAAGAATGGCGAGCAGGGCGACGCCCAGGTGGAAGCGGCGGTGCGCGAGCGTGTACTGGCGCTGTGCGCGCGCTTCCCGATCTATCCGGAAGGCGTGTGATTTGAGGTGTCCGTTCTGCGGCCATGAAGACAGCCAGGTAAAGGACAGCCGCCCGACCGAAGACGGCGCGGCGATCCGGCGCCGGCGGCAGTGCGAGGGGTGCGCGGCGCGTTTCACGACGTTCGAGCGCATCCAGCTGCGCGAGCTCTATGTGCTGAAGAGCGAGGACAAGCGCGAGCCGTTCGATCGCGAGAAGCTGCTCCGTTCGGTCTCGATCGCGGCGCGCAAACGGCCGATCGACGCGGTACGGATCGAAAAGCTCGTCTCGGGCATCCAGCGCCAGCTGGAAACGCAGGGCGAGAATGAAATACCCTCGAAGCGCATCGGCGAAATGGTGATGGACGGGCTCAAGGTCCTCGATTCGGTCGCGTACATCCGCTTCGCGAGCGTCTACAAGGATTTCCGCGAGGCCAAGGATTTCGAGGAATTCGCCGGCAATGTGAACGAGGTGGCCAAGGGGTGACCGCCGCCGCTCCCTTTTCCGTCGCACCCCTTCCCGTCATCGTCCTGGTCCGCCCGCAACTCGGCGAGAATATCGGCAAGGCGGCGCGGGCGATGCTCAATTTCGGCCTGACCGAACTGCGCCTCGTGACGCCGCGCGACGGCTGGCCCAATCCCTCGGCGGGGCCAGCGGCCTCGGGCGCCGATATCGTGCTCGAACAGGCACAGGTGTTCGACAGCGTCGCCGCGGCCGTGGCCGATTGTCCGCACGTCTATGCGACGACGGTGCGCAAACGCGGGGTGACCAAGCCGGTCGTGACCCCCGACGAAGCCGCGACGGCGATCCATGCGTCGGCGGGGCGCACCGCGATCCTGTTCGGCCCGGAACGCTCCGGGCTCGAATCCGACGATGTCGCCCTCGCGCGCACCATCATCACCGTGCCGATCAATGCCGAGTTCGGCTCGCTCAACCTGGCCCAGGCAGTGATTCTGGTCGCCTATGAATGGTCGAAGCGCCTCGCGCTCGCCTCGCCGCCGGAAACCGAGCTCCCCGAACCGGCGCCGCACGAGGAACTGGAAGGCATGATCCTGCAGCTCGACGCGATGCTCGAGGCGGCGCATTTCTTCTACCCGCCCGACCGGACCCCGGTGACCAAGCGGACGCTGCGCACGCTGCTGACCAAACCGGGCTGGTCGAGCCAGGAAGTCAGGACGATGCGCGGCGTGCTGTCGGCGCTGGCCGGCGCGAAGCGATCGAAGACGCCGCGCGGATCCTGACGCCGCCGGACCGGCGATCCGGTTTCGATCGGAAACCCGTTCCATATGCTCTTGCGAGCATCCGGGCACGGCGATAGTTTCGTCCGCTGAAAAGGTTGAAACCTTTCGAATATCGAGGGAAAAAATCATGCGGGCCATTGCTGCGCTGGCGCTCACCTGTTTCATGCTGTCGTCCGTTCCGGCCCTGGCGAAGGATGACGACTCGGCCGATCCGGACAAGAAGATCTGCCGTCGAGCCAAAACCACCGGAACGCGTATGGCCACCAAACCGGAATGCCATACCAAGGCGGAGTGGAAGGCCATCGACGACGCCAACCAGGCATCGGCGCGCTGGTATGCCGATCGGCGCGCGGGCCGGGCAGCCACCAGCGATCAATAGCAGGTTGACCGCGGTGGTGCTTTCTGCAAGAGGGCGCCCCTTCGCAAAGGTCCCGCACTCCGGTGAAGCGGCGACCCTGCCCGATCTGAGGATCACGGCAGAGCGATGACCGGATATCGATCGGCGCCCCTGGCGCCGGTCTTGTTGTTGGCACTTGCAAAGGTAATTTACATGTCGAAGCGCTCCAGCGCCAAGTACAAGCTCGATCGCCGTATGGGCGAGAACATCTGGGGTCGGCCGAAGTCCCCGGTGAACAAGCGCGAATACGGCCCCGGCCAGCATGGCCAGCGCCGCAAGGGCAAGGTTTCCGATTTCGGCATCCAGCTGCGCGCCAAGCAGAAGCTCAAGGGCTATTATGGCGACGTGACCGAGAAGCAGTTCCGGGCATGCTATCATGAAGCCGCGCGGATGAAGGGCGATACCGGCCAGAACCTGATCGGCCTGCTCGAGCAGCGGCTCGACATGATCGTGTATCGCGCCAAGTTCGCGCCGACCGTGTTCGCTGCGCGCCAGCTCGTTTCGCACGGCCACATCAAGGTCAACGGCGTGAAGTGCAACATCGCGTCGCGCCGCGTGTTCCCGGGCATGGAGATCACGCTCGGTTCCAAGGCGCAGGAAATGGCGCTGGTGATGGAGGCGCAGAGCCTCGCCGAGCGCGACATCCCCGATTACGTCGCGCCGGACGGCAGCGCGAAGGTGACCTTCACCCGCGTGCCGACTCTGGACGAAGTGCCCTATCCGGTGAAGATGGAGCCGAATCTGGTCGTCGAGTTCTACTCGCGCTGATCGATCGGTTTTCGGACAGAAAATAAGGGCGGTCCCGCGAGGGGCCGCCCTTTTTCGTTACATCCGCATCGATGTGCGCAGGAACGCATCCATCTTGTCGAGCATGCCAGCGCGTACACTGCTGTCTTCGAGAGAATGGTCGAGATCGTGGAACTCGACCAGTTCGACCTGCTTGCCCGCCGATTTCAGCCGCGACGCCATCATCCGCGATTCGCCGATGCCGACATTCTGGTCGCGGTCGCCGTGAAACATCAGCACCGGCGCCGTGATGCGATCGACATTCTGCGCCGGCGATCCCTGGCGGACGTGCGGACCGTGCCCGATAAAGGCGTCGACGATCTTGTAGTTGCTGAAGTTCAGCGATTCCGTCCGCAGCGTCTCCAGGTCCGTCACCGGCGCAACCGCGACGATCGCCTTGAACAGGTTGGGATCGAGCACTGCCGATTGCAGCGCCGCATAGCCGCCATAAGACCAGCCAACGATCCCGAGCCTGCCCGGATTGGCAATGCCCTGCTGAACCAGCCAGCGCCCGCCGTCATTGACGTCGCCGATCGCGGTTCGCCAGGATTTGAAGCCGTTCTCCTGAAACCAGGTGGCACCATAGCCGGTCGATCCCCGGAAATTGGGCTGGAGCACGGCATAACCGCGATTGGCGAAATATTGCGACAGCCAGTCAAAGCCCCATTCGTCGCGGGAGCCGGGTCCGCCGTGCGGCATGACGATCGACGGAAGATTCTTGCCGTCACTCCCCGGAGGCAGCGTCAGATACCCTGGAATCTGCGTTCCGTCCGCGGCGGGGAAGGTAACCGGCTTGACCGTCGCCAGCGTGACGCCGGCGAGTTGCGGCCGCACGGGGAGAAGCTCGCCCAGATTCCGCGTCGCCTTGTCGAACAGATAATAGCGCCCTGGATCCACATCGCTGCCGGCGAACATCAGCAACTTGCTCTCGTCGGCGCTCGCGTCGAGAAAGCTGACAAGCGGCAGACCCGGGATCGCTTTGGACAGCGATGCGGAGAGTTTCTTGAGTGCTGGATCAAAGAACTCGACCTCACGCCGCTCGGTGGCATAGCTGGCGCCGACGACCCGCTGCTGCCGGCCGATCCTCACCAGATCGTCTATGTCGGTGCCAGGTTTCGCCAACACCCGTTCGCGCTTCAGGCTGCCATCGAGCGCGATCGAGAACAGCGCGACATGGCCGCCATTGTCGTCGAAGCCAAACACGACATTGCGATCGCGATCCACCGCAAGGGGATTGAAGCCGGACTCCAGCCCCCCGCTGCCCGTCACCGTGCTGAGCGGCAACCACTCGCGGCTGTCCGCCTTGCGGTAATAATAGGTGATCTTGTCCCGATCATAGCCAGCGCTCGTTTTCGTCCGCGTTCCCATGATCCGGACCGTACCATGACCGTCGGCAATATATTCGACCGCGCCCAGCTTGGGATTCTCAACCGTGCTGCGCTTCAGGCTAACCGTGTCGACGCTATCCACGCCGAAGCCATCGCGCGTGCTGGCCACATGAGTGCCGGTCGTCCGTTCCGGGACATAAACGCGCGTCATCAGCACGGTGCCCTCGGAACCCGTGCCGGTCCAATCGATCACGCTGCCGCCGTAATTGGTGAATCCCACAGCGTTGACTGAATCGCGGGCACTGACGACCTTGAGGTTCTTGCCGTCGGCGTCGATCCCGACGAGCCGGGTAAAGCCCAGGTCCTCGGTGCCGGTGGGGAGAATCATGTAGATGCCGCATACCAGCCGGCTGTTGGTCGACCACCGGCAATAGCTCAGCCGATCGGGGTCGCCCGATGAGGTGAGGATCAGCTTCGACGCGCCGGTCGCGATATTGACGACAAACAGCGCCGCACCGCGCTCCTTGGCCGGCTGGATGATGGCAATGCTGTTGCCGTCGGGCGAGAGGCTGATCTGCCGAACACCCTCGCGCGCGCCGAATTCGTGGCGGCCTCGTTGGGCGCGGCCATCGCCGGTACCGGTAAGCTCGCCACGCTCAACGCCGCGGCTATTCTCCAGATTCTCACCAGCTTCACCCCCCGAATTCAAGCTCTTGCGCCGCATCCTACCGGCGAATCGGGGGCGGGCAACCGGATTATCTGCTCCATTTCGGTTGTTGTTGGGCGGTGCTTGCGCCACTCACCCCACGCTGTCAGAACGCGCGCCATAGCGAAATGCCGAGGAGCCATGATGCGCGCCCTGTTCCTGTTGTCCGCCGCGATGGTTCTTGTCGCCGCTTCACCCGATCCGTCCGATATCCCGCTCCAGACGCTCAAGGACGTGACGAAGACGCTCTCTTCCGACGCGTTCGAAGGCCGTGCGCCAGCAACACCGGCCGAAGACAAGACCACTGCCTATATCGTCGAGCGCTTCAAGGCGGCCGGCCTGAAGCCCGGCAACAACGGCAGCTGGTTCCAGGAGGTGCCGCTGGTCGAGATCACCGGCCAGAACGTCTCGCCGCTTACCTTCACCGGGGGCAAGACGCCGCTCAGCCTGGCCTATCGCACCGACATGGTGATCGCGACCTATCAGGTCGTGCCGAAGGCGGAGATCAAGGACAGCGACGTCGTCTTCGTCGGCTACGGCGTCAATGCGCCGGAGCGCGGCTGGAACGACTATGCCGGGATCGACGTGAAGGGGAAGACGGTCGTCATCCTGATCAACGATCCCGACTGGCAGACCATGGCGCTCGACGGCGATTTCGGCGGCCGCGCCATGACCTATTATGGCCGCTGGACCTATAAATATGAGGAAGCCGCCCGGCAGGGCGCGGCGGCGGCGATCATCGTCCACGATACCGAGCCCGCCGCCTATGGCTGGGGCGTGGTGCAGTCGAGCTGGACGGGCCCGCAGCTTCAGCAGGACACGCCCGGCGATCATATGGACCAATCGAAGGCGATCGGATGGATTCAGAAGCCGGCGGCCGAAGCCCTGTTCGCCAGCGCAGGCAAGGATTTCGCGGCACTTTCCGCGGCGGCGAAGGTCAAGGGCTTCAAGGCAGTGCCGCTCGGTGTGAAGGCGAATGTCGGCTGGACCAACACGATCCGCCGCCAGGCCTCGAAGAACGTGATCGGCGTGTTGCCCGGCACCGAGCGGCCTGACGAGGTCGTCCTCTATTCGGCGCATTGGGATCATCTCGGCCGTTGCGACGCGATCGACGGCGACGATATCTGCAACGGCGCAGTCGACAATGCCTCGGGTGTCGCCGCGCTGGTCGCCCTTGCCGAAGCCAATGCGAAGAAGGGCGCGGCACGGCGCTCGCAGGTGTTCCTTGCCGTCACGGCGGAGGAATCGGGCTTGCTCGGTTCCAAATTCTACGCCGAGAACCCGGTCTATCCGCTCGGCAAGACGGTCGGCGGGGTCAATATGGACGCACTGAAGATTTATCCGAAGACCCGCGATTTCGTGATCGCCGGGGCCGGCAAGTCCGAGCTCGAGGACATGGTCAAGCCGATGGTCGCAGCGCAGGGCCGCCGCATCGCGCCCGAGCCTTCGCCCGAGCGCGGCTATTATTACCGGTCGGACCATTTCAGCTTCGCCAAGCTCGGCGTACCGATGTTCGACGGCAGCGCCGGCGAGGATCTCGTGGTCGGCGGCCCGGCTGCCGGCAAGGCGGCGGCGGACGACTACAACACCAATCGCTATCATCGGCCGCAGGACGAATATGATCCTGCCTGGGATTGGGGCGCCGCGCTGCAGGACGTGTCGCTCTATTACACCATGGGCCGCACCCTTGCGGACGGCAATTCCTGGCCTAACTGGTATCCGACCGCCGAATTTCGCGCGGTCCGCGACAAGAGTCGCGCGGAGACCAAGTAACATGACCAGGATTACCCCGCCCGCCGAATGGGCGCCGCACCAGGCCGTCTGGATCGGCTTTCCCAGCCATCCCGAACTCTGGGAGGACGATCTCGAGCCGGCGCGCGAGGAAGTTGCCGCCTTTGCGCGCGCCGTCCACGCCGACGGCAAGGGCGAGCTTGTTCTGCTCGTCGCTGCCAATGAGGAATCCGCCGAGGCCGCCAGGGCGCTTGCCGGGGATACCGCGCAGGTGGTGATCGAGCCGTTCGGCGACATCTGGCTGCGCGATACCGCGGCGATCGTCACCGGCGACGGCCATGCGCGCGATTTCCGCTTCAACGGGTGGGGCGGGAAATATGATCTGCCCGGCGACGACGATATCGGCCTGCGCCTCGCCGGACGCCGGGACATCGGGACGGAAAGCTGCGACTGGATCCTCGAGGGCGGCGCGATCGACGGCGACGGCACCGGGCTGGTCGTCACCACCGAACAATGCCTGCTCAACCCCAATCGCAACCCGGCCCTGTCGCGCGCCGATATCGAGGCGCGGCTGGCGGAGGATCTCGGCTATTCCGAAGTGATCTGGCTCGGGAACGGCCTGATGCACGATCATACCGATGGCCATGTCGATAATCTCGCCCGCTTCGTCGCGCCGGGAAAGCTCGCCATCCCCGAGCCTGCCGACGACGATCCCAACCGGCCGGTCTATCAGGGCGCCGCGCGCGAGGCGTCGCGCTATGCGGTCGAGATCGTCCGCCTCCCCTCGCCCGGCCGCGTGCTGCGCGACGGAGAGATCATCCCGGCAAGCTATATGAACTTCTATATCGGCAACGCCGCCGTGGTCGTGCCGCAATATGGCGCGGCGAACGACGCAGCGGCGGTGGCGGCGATCCAGGCGCTGTTTCCCGACCGGCAGGTCGTCGGTCTGCACGCGGATGCGATCCTGACCGGCGGCGGCAGCTTCCACTGCATCAGCCAGCAGATTCCGGCCTAAACTTGCCACGCGAAACGCGCTAGAGCCGACCTCGGCTCGCTGGAATCATCCCTCCCCGTTCGGGCTGAGCTTGTCGAAGCCTTGCTCTTCTCTTCCACAGAAGAAAGAACAGCCCTTCGACAAGCTCAGGGCGAACGGAGAGGGTGGATCAAACCCATTCGAAAAATGCTCTAAAGGCTCCCGCATGACCGAAATCACCGTCGCCGCGCTTCAGCTCGCCTTTTCGAGCGATATCGACGCAAACATCGCCCATGTTTCCGAGCTGGTCCGCGAGGCCGCGTCGAAAGGCGCGCAGGTGATCCTGCCGCCCGAATTGTTCGAGGGCGAATATTTCTGCCGGGTCGAAGACGAAGGCCTGTTCGCCAATGCGAAGCCCGTCGGCGAACACAAGGCGGTGCTGGCGATGCAGAAGCTCGCGGCCGAGCTCGGCGTGACCATCCCGACCAGCTTCTTCGAGGCCGACGGCCCACATCACTACAACAGCCTGGCGATGATCGGTCCCGATGGCGGCGTGATGGGTGTCTATCGCAAGAGCCACATTCCCGACGGTCCGGGCTATGAAGAGAAATTCTATTTCCGCCCCGGCAATACCGGCTTCAAGGTCTGGCCGGGGCCATCGGCGACGCTCGGGGTCGGCGTATGCTGGGATCAATGGTATCCCGAGACGGCACGCGCGATGATGCTGATGGGCGCGGAAATATTATTCTATCCGACCGCGATCGGCAGCGAGCCGCATGACGCGGATCTCGACACCAGCCGGCTATGGCGCCGGGCGATGGTCGGCCATGCGGTATCGAACGTCGTGCCGGTGGTCGCCGCCAACCGCATCGGCACCGAGCATGGCCAGCATTTCTACGGCCACAGCTTCATCACCGACGAGCGCGGCGATCTGATCGCCGAGTTCGGCGCCGACGAAACCGGCGTGCTGGTGGCGACGCTGGATCTCGACCGGGTGAAGCGCCACCGTGCCGCCTTCGGCTTCTTCCGTGATCGCCGACCCGAGCTTTACGGGCGGCTGACTCAGGACATTTGAAGGCGCGGCGCTCCCCCAACGCGTTTCGCCTGAGTTCAGCTTGGCGCGCGCAGGGGGGCGCGATGCAGAAGACCACGCACATCCTCAACGCCGCGTCGAACCTGCTCGGTATCACCCTGCTGATCATCGCCGGCCTGCACATCACCAACCAGGCGCAGAAATCGGTCGCTGACGAAGTGGCCTGGCTCAGCGCGGTCTGCTTCAGCGTGAGTTGCGGTCTTTCCTACCTGTCGATCCGCTCCCCCGAAACCGATCGCTGGGAAGACTGGGCAGACCGCATCTTCCTGACCGGCATCGTCTCGCTGGTGATCGCTGTCCTCGTGCTGGCCCTTTAGACGAGCTTCAGTTCCAGCGCGCGGGCGATCACCGCGTCGAACATCTTGTCGGTCAGTCGCCCCGTATTCTGGTTATAGCGCGAGCAGTGGTAGCTATCGATCAGCATGCGCCCATCGGGCACGCGGTGCTCCGCAAGATGCGCGAATCGGCATTTCGGCAACCGCCCGCCCAGGATCTTCACCGCCGACTGATGCGCGACCTGACCCAGCGCGACGAACACGCGCGCGTTGGGCAGCGCCGCCACCTGGCGTTCCAGGAATCCGCGGCACGTGCGTATCTCCTCCGGCACTGGCTTGTTGTGCGGCGGCAGGCATTTCACCGCGTTGAGGATCATCGCGCCGTGCAGGGCCAGCGAATCGTCGCTGCGGCCTTCATAAGCTCCACTTGCGAGACCGTAATTGCCCAGGGTCCGGAACAGCAAGGCACCCGAACCATCGCCGGTAAAGGGCCGCCCGGTGCGGTTGGCCCCGTTGCGGCCCGGCGCCAGTCCGAGGATCACCAGCCACGCGCCGGGATCGCCCCAGGCCGGCACCGGCGCGTTCCACCAGTCCGGTTGCTCCGCCCGCATGAGTTCGCGATGGGCGACAAGGCGCGGGCAGAGCGGGCAATCGCGCGACGGCTCCGTTTCGGGGATCGGGCTTGGGAAGAACATCGCGGGACGCTAGGCACGTCCGGGTGCCCATAACAAGATACGCCATCGCAATCGGATCGAACCGGCCTGGCCGCCATGGACCGCCCGAGGCGGAGCTGCGCGCGGTGATTGCGGCGCTCGAACCGGTCCTCGCGGTATCGCCCATTTTCTCCACCGTACCGATCGGCCCCTCCACGCGCCGCTTCGCCAATGCAGCGCTGATCCTCGATTCGGCAGAAACGCCGCCCGAACTGCTTGCGCGCCTCAAAGCCGTAGAGCGTGCGTTCGGTCGCCGATCCGGCCGGCGCTGGGGTGCACGCGTCGTTGATCTCGACATCATCCTGTGGTCAGGCGGCATGTGGAGCGACGCCACGCTCAGCGTGCCGCACCGGGCGTTCCGCTCCCGCCGTTTCGTGCTCGATCCATTGGTGAGGCTGGTGCCGGAGTGGCGCGATCCGGTGACCGGCCTGACCGTGCGTCAGCTCGCCATCCGTCTGCGTGCGGTTGACCGCCGCCCGCGCCGCTCGTAACGCGCGTCCCTGGTCGGGGCCCGTAGCTCAGTTGGTAGAGCAACGGACTTTTAATCTGTAGGTCTCGGGTTCGAATCCCGACGGGCCCACCACCAGCTACCCTAATCGAACGGCGTGGATCGTTGCTCGAGGCTGCTGATCAGCCCGGCGAGTGGCTCGCCCGGCGCATCCTCCGTCCAATAAGCTCGCACCGGGAACAGCGCGCCCGGCGCATCCACCGGCCGCACCACGATCGAATCCTGCACAAGATCCTCGTGGCTGCCACTGATCAGGGCGATGCCGTCGCCCTGCGCGACACGATCCAGGATATGCGGCGGGCCGAGATCGAAGATCGTCGCGTTCAGGGCCGGGCCCAGCGGCAGGATGCGCTGCGCCAGGAAACGATGCATGTCGGCGCCGAATTGCTGCTGCGACGTCAGGAAAATCTCGTCGCGCAGCTCGGACGGCCTGATGACGGGCCGATCCGCGAGGCGATGCCCGGCCGCCATCGCGACCAGCACCCGATCGTGCCAGAGGCCGATCGAATGCGTGCCCGGCTCCGCCTTGCCTGGTAGCACCGCCAGCGCCAGATGGCCGGTACGCAGCGCCGGCAACAGGGCACCGCGCTGCATCTCGTGCACGCCGATGTCGACATCGGGGCAGGCGCGCGAAAAGACCAGCAGGTCGTCCGCCAGCCGATCGCGGCAAATCGACGCAAAGCATCCCACCGCGAGGTTTCGGGACCAGGCATCCGCGCCTTTGCGTTCGTTCATGCCGGTTTCGGCGGATACGCGTTCCATGGCTTAATCCTGCGCGATCCAGCAGCTTAGCGGCCATGACTTGCGACGAATGCGACGAAGCTGCGACGAAGCCGACGACGGCCGCGACCAGCCTGCACCCCCGCCCCTTCTGCAAAAGCCCGAAGTGGCGCTAGAATGCGGCACAGAGGGGTAAGGCAAGGCATGCAGGATCGGACCGGCTTAGACATCATTCCCGAATATGATTCGGTCGACAGGGCGATATCGGGGGCGACATCAGACGCCTCAGGGCATTTGCACGCCATCGCCGCATTGCGCGAGAGCGAAGAGCAATTCCGCATGCTCGCGGAAAACCTGCCCGGCCTGTGCTGGATCGGCGACGAATTCGGCGTGCTGCGCTGGGCCAACCGCCAGTGGCGGGAGTTGTTCGGCGGCACCAGCGCCGAACGCGGCGACCCGAGCGAGATCTGCCACCCCGAGGATCTGCCGCTGGCCCTGGCATCCTGGAAAAAGGCGTGGGACGAAGGCGAGACCTCCACCATCGTGCTGCGCATGCGACAGCCGGACGGCAGCTATCGTCCGTTCCTGAGCAAGGCAGTGCCGATCCGCGACGCGAGCGGCCGGGTGGTGCGCTGGTGCGGCGTTCAGATCGATTTCAGCGACAAACAGGCGCATGATCGCCGGCAGACGGTGCTGCGAAGCTTTCACGACCAGTCGCGCGACCTGACCTCGCGCGTCGAGATCCTGGCTGCCCTGTCGCGCATCCTCGCTGAACATCTCGGCATTCCGCACATGCTCTATGGCGAAACCGCCAATGGCAGTGCGGAAATGCTCGACGTGTTCCATGCCGCCGACGGCCTGCCGCAGGCCGGTTCGGCCGCGCGTTACGGGCTTAACCATGCCTTCGCCAGCCTCGCCGAACGCTATGCCTGGGACGAGAGCCTGATCATCGAGGACAATCACGCGCTGACCGGAAATCCCAATATTCCGGAGCGGCGCGCCGCCAATCTGATGGGCGTACGCGCGAGCATCAACGTACCGATCGTCAAGGAAGGCAGGCCGGTCGCCATGCTCGCCGTGCTCGATACCGCGCCGCGACAATGGAGCAGCGACGAGATCGAGCTGTGCGAGGAACTGGCCGAACGTCTCTGGGCCAATCTTTCGCGCGCCCGTGCCGAGGCCGAACTCCAGGAGCGCGAGCGCAACCAGGCGTTCCTGCTCGCCTGGAGCGATCTGGTGCGCGGGCAGGCCTCGCCCGACGCCATCATGGCGACAACGCTCGAAGCACTGGGCCGCCATCTCGGCGTCACCCGTGCGACTTTTTCGGAAACCGACGACGAAGGCCGCGTCTTCGCGATCCTCGGCGAGTGGTGCCACGACGTGGTCAGCATCGCCGGCACGAGCTTCTCGCTCGACGATGTCGGCGAGACCGTCGAACGCGAATGGGAAGCGGGCACGATCATCCGCTATGACGACATCACCGCCGATCCGCGCATCGAACAGGAACGCGTGCCGGCCTATGCCGACGTCCAGATCCAGGCCTTTGTCAGCATCCCGCTGATCGAGAACGACAAGGTCCGGTCAGCGTTGTCGGTGCAGAGTCGTGTCGCGCGCCGGTGGCGCGACAGCGAGATCCAGCTGGTCCGCGATGTCGCCGAGCGCGTCTGGGTGATGCTGGAGCGCGCCCGGGCGGAAGCCGAATTGCTCGAACGGGAGCAGCATCAGGCGTTCCTGATCGACTGGAGCGACGCAGTGCGGGGCGAGACCTCGCCCGACGCGATCATGGCGACGACGCTCGAATGGCTCGGCCGCCACCTCGCGGCCGCGCGCACCACTTATGCCGAATGCGATCCGACCGGCCGGATGTTCACCGTGACGGGCGAGTGGCGCAATGGCGTTTCCTCGATCCGCGGCAACAACTTCCTGCTCGAAAGCGTCGGTGCCGCGGTCGATCGCGACTGGACCGCCGGCGAAATCATTCGCTACGAGGATGTCGCCATGGATCCCCGCCTCGAACCCGCGGTGATCGAGCGCTATCGGAAAGCCGAGATTCACGCCTTTGTCAGCGTTCCGCTGGTCCAGGGCGGCCTGATGCGCTCGGCCCTGTCGGTGCAGCACAATGCGCCCCGCCGGTGGCGCGACGGCGAAATCCAGCTGATGCGCGACATCGCCGAACGGACCTGGGTGGCGCTCGAACGCGCCTATGCCCAGGCGGCCCTGCAGGAACGCGAGCGCAACCAGGCGTTCCTGCTCGCCTGGAACGACCGGATCCGCCAGCAGACCAGCGCCCGCGATATCCTGGCGCACACGCTGGCGGCCCTCGGGGAACATCTCGGCGCGATGCGCACCAACTTCGCCGAGACCGACGATGACGGGACCACGCTCTGCGTGCTGCAGGAATGGACCACCGGCCTGCCAAGCATCGTCAACCAGCGCTACCCTTCGGCCGCGCTCGGCACGCGGCTGGCAGCGGCGCACATGAGCGGCGCGCCGGTGCGGGTGAACGACGTGGCGACCGATCCGCGCTTCGACGAGAAGAACCGTCCGTTGTTCGAATCGCTCGGTATCGCCGCGGTGCTGACCCTGCCGATGATGCGCGCGGGCGCGATCGTCGCGGTGCTGTCCGTGCAGCAGGGCGCGCCCAGGCTGTGGACCGACAGCGAAGTGGACCTGGTGCGCGATCTGGCGGATCGTACGCTGGCGGTGCTGGAACGCGCCCATTCGGAGGAGCGCCTCGCCGAAAGCGAAGCGCAGCTTTCCGCCTTTCTGGAGAATGCGCCGGTCGCGATGCACCTCAAAAATGGCGAGGCGCGCTACGTCCGGGTCAATCCCGAATTCGCCAAGGCGCTGGGCCGCAGCCCGGAGGAACTGCACGGGATGCATTCGGACGAGATCTACCCGCCCGCCATCGCGCAGGAGCTCGACCGGCTCGAGCGGCTCGGACAGGCCGGGCAGGTCGCCAGCGCCGAGATCGCGCTCGATGGAATGCGCGAGGACGCCCATGTCCTGTCCATGGTGTTCCCGATCACCGGTGCGGGCGTCGCGCGAACCGGGGGTTTCACGCTCGACCTTACCGAACGCAAGCGCGCCGAGGCGGCCCTCGCCCGATCGCGCGAGGCGCTCTACCAGACCGAGAAGCTGTCGGCGCTCGGCTCGCTGCTCGCCGGGGTCAGCCATGAACTCAACAACCCCTTGTCGATCGTCGTCGCCCAGGCGGTGATGATGGAACGCCAGTCGCGCGGCGGCGAGCTGGCCGAGCGCGCGCAGAAGATCCGCCGCGCGGCCGATCGTTGCGCGCGGATCGTGCAGACCTTCCTGGCGATGGCGCGGCAGAAGCGCCCGGAGCGCGAGCCGGTCGATCTCAATGCCGTCGCCAACGCCGCCTATGACCTGGCCGAATATGGCCTGCGGAACGACGGCATCGCCGCCGCCCGCGATCTTGCGCCCGCGCTGCCGAACATCTCGGCGGATTCGGACCAGCTCCACCAGATCATCATCAACCTGATCGTCAACGCCCAGCAGGCGCTGGTCGAGGCGGGCGTACCCGATCGCGCGCTGATCGTGCGTACCGCGATCGGCAGCGATCCCGGCACCGTCATCCTCGACGTCGCCGACAATGGACCGGGCATTCCCGAGGAAGCACGGCGCCGGATCTTCGAGCCGTTCTTCACCACCAAGCCGCAGGGCCAGGGCACCGGCGTCGGCCTGTCCTTCTCCCAAGGCCTGGCCGAGGCGCATGGCGGGAAGCTCGAACTCGTCCCCACCCCGCGCGGCGCCTGCTTCCGCCTGACGCTGCCGATCGATGCCGAACCCGCGCTTCCCGCGGCTGAAATCGAGCCCACCATCATCGTCGAGGCGCCGGCCCGCAAGGCGCTGGTCGTCGATGACGAGCAGGAGATCGCCGAATCGCTCGCCGACTTTCTGTCGATCGAGGGTTTCGACTGCGACATCGCGGTCGGCGGAGCGGCGGCCCAGGCGCGGCTGGTCCAGGGCCATTACGACCTGGTCATCAGCGATCTGCGCATGCCGGGCATGGACGGCCCGCAGCTCTATGCCTGGATCGCGGCCGAACGCCCCGACCTCGTCGACCGCGTCGCCTTCGCCACCGGCGACACACTTGGCGTCGCCGCCGCGCGCTTCCTCGAGGACGTGAAGCGCCCGGTGCTCGAAAAGCCTTTCATGCCCGATGCGGTGCACCGCTTCCTCAAGCAGATGGATCTCGCATGACCTCCCTCGCCACGCTCCCATCCTCGGCTCCGCAACTCGTCCCGCGCATCGTCGTGGTGGATGACGAGGAAGACCTGCGCGAGCCGGTCGCCGCCTATCTGCGCGAGCAGGGCATGGAGGTCGAGGAAGCCGGCGGCGGCGCGGATCTCGACGTCATCCTCGCGCGCGGCCTACCGACGCTGGTGGTGCTCGACGTGACCATGCCCGACGAGGACGGGTTCAGCATCGCGCGCCGGCTGCGGGCGATGAACGCCCATATCGGCATCGTCATGCTCACCGCGCGGCGTGACGTGATCGACCGCGTCGTCGGGCTCGAGCTCGGTGCCGACGATTACATCATGAAGCCGTTCGAGCCGCGCGAGCTGCTCGCGCGCATCCGCTCGGTGCTGCGCCGGCTCGGCGCCGCTCAGGCGGAAGCGGCCGCCGAGCCAGCCGATGCGGCCCAGGAAGAGGTGGTAGAGCAGGACGCTGCTGCGCCGCGCGGCTATCAGGAGGAATTCTGGATCCCCACCTCGCGCGGCGAGATCCGCGTGCCGGTCGACACGATCGAGTGGATCGAGGCAGCCAAGGATTACGCCTTGCTCCACACGCCCGAACGCAGCCACATGATCCGCATCACCATGGGCGCGCTCGAACAGGGGCTTGATCCGGCACAGATGATCCGGGTCCATCGCTCCGCCTTTGTCCGCCCCGGATCGGTCCTGCGGATCAGCGCGATCGGGCGGCATATGGTGCTCGAGCTGCGATCCGGTGCGGTGGTGCGCGTCGGTCCCCGTCACTGGGGCGAGGTGCGGCACCGCCTGAAGGCCTGAGGCCGCCCGCCGATGTAGCGTTTTTGTGCATCGCGGCATGTTCGTCGCACGTCCGTCGCACCGTGACGGACAATCCGTGGCGAATCGGGCAGAAGGACTGCGTGTCGTCCCGCCATCCCCCCCGGCGACGGTGGCACACCTCGCCCGTCTTTGCCCCTCACTGGCGGCGCAGCATCGGTCATCCGGACTCTGGTCCGGGTGGCCGATTTGCTTTGTGGGCCATGCACCCCGATCCCGCAATGTCCACTCTCAGCGACTTCGTCGGATCTTTTCGCGGCTCCGGCGCAGCTTCGTCGCGCCGGTCGCGAGGCGGGTTCATTTCGCCGCCGTTCCCGTTAGCGGCGCTCTCCCGGTGGCCAATCACGGCCCGGAATGCCCCGGCGAGACGACCGGGCCCACGTTCAAGGAATGACTATAATGCGTGCTACCTTCTTCCTTCTCGCTTCCGCCGCAGTGTTCGTGGCCAATCCTGCCCATGCGCAGGACGATTCGCGCAGCTTCACCGGTGCGCGTGTGGAAGCGACTTTCGGTTACGATTCGACTCACGCCGATGACGGCATCGCCGCGACCCCCAACAAGGTGGACGGCCTTCGGGTCGGCGGTGCGATCGGCTATGATCTGCCGCTCGGCCCGACCATCACGATCGGCGCCGAAGCGGGTATCGGCTGGCAGGTGTCGGGCAGCGCCGAGGCGCAGATCGGTACGACGAGCTTCAGGCTGACCACCGGCCGCGACATCGACATCTCGCTCCGTCTCGGCGCCAAGGTCGCGCCGAGCACCCTGCTGTACGTCAAGGCCGGCTATGCCAATAGCGAGTTCCGCCTGCGGACCACCCTTGGCGGCACCACTGGCAACACCGTCAGCCATCTGCGCGACGAAGAAGAGGGCTATCGCCTCGGCGCCGGCGTCGAGCAGATGCTGGGCGACCATCTCTACGCCAAGGCCGAGTACCGCTTCACCGGTTACGACAGCGACGTGTCGCGCCACCAGCTGCTGGTCGGCGCAGGTTACCGGTTCTGAGCCCCTCCATCCATCCACGAAGGGGCGGCGCCGTCACCCGGCGCTGCCCCGAGCCCACAGGAGAATATCCGTGAAACAGATTCTTCCGCTCCTTCTGGCCAGCTTTCCCCTCATCGTCATGATCGGGGTGTGGAACGTGACCGTCTGAAGGCATTCCCCGGCGCATGCGTGGGTCGGATGGGTTATCCGTCATGCGCGCTTGCATCGGCGCCGCTCCCGGGCAATCATATAGGATGGGAGCGCCCAACATGAGGCGAAAGCGGCGCTAGTCCGCGGCTCCCGTGCTGGAGGGACCGATGCTCGATCGTCGCACTTTTATGGCCGTCGCCGGCGCTGCCACCGCCACGGCCCTGCTGCCCGTCCGCGGCATCGCCCAGCAGCGCTCGTCGCCGCTCGCCCTGCCGCCCGGCCTTCAGCTATGGGCGGTCAAGGAAGAGCTGGCGAAGGATTTTGCCGGCACGCTGAGGGCAGTCAGAGCGATCGGCTATCAGCGCGTCGAAGCGGCCGGGTGGGCTGGCCTGTCGCCAGCCGATTTCCGCAAGGGCATCACCACCGCGGGCCTCGATTGTTTTGCCTGCCATTATTCGATGCGCGACCTGATGGACGAATTCGAGACCAAGCTCTCCGCCGCGCGGGATGCGGGCGTCCGCTATTTCGTCGCGTCGTCTCCTGCCTCGACCAGGCCGCTCGATCCGAACCGCCCCTGGGTGCGCGCCGTCGCCGAGGCGATGACGCTCGACGACTGGCACCGCAACGCCGCGCGCATGAACCAGGTCGGCGCGCGTGCCAGGGCGCTGGGCATGCGCTTCGCCTATCACAATCACCCGGCCGAATTCGTCGCTTATGACGGCAAACTGGCGTTCCACGAGCTGCTCGACAAGACCGACCCGGCGCTCGTGGCGTTCGAGCTCGATCTCGGCTGGGTCGCGGCGGCCGGCTATGACCCCGCGCATGTCCTGAAGGAACATGGCGCGCGCATCGAGCTGCTGCACGTGAAGGACATCGCGACCAGGGAACGTGCCGTCGGCAGGATCGCCGAGGATCTGACCACGGTTCCGGTCGGCAAGGGCAGCATTGACTGGCCGGCGGTCTTCGCCGCCGCCAGGGCCGCGCCGATCAAGAGCTGGTTCGTCGAGCAGGAGCCGCCCTGGGTCCAGCCGCCGCTCGAAGCGATCGCCGAAAGCCTTGCCTATCTCCACACGGTGACCGTCTGATGGGGGAACCGGTTCGTTATGCGATGATCGGGGGCGGCGAAGGCGCGTTCATCGGCCCGGTCCACCGCACGGCGGCGGCCATTGCGGGCAATTGCCGGCTGGTCGCCGGCGCGCTGAGCAGCGACCCGGATCGCGCCAGGCGCTCCGGTCTGGCGGCGGGCCTAGGGCCCGACCGCAGCTATGCCAGCTACCGTGCGCTCCTCGAGGGCGAGCTCGCGTTACCGCCGGCCGACCGCATCGAGTTCGTCGCGATCGTCACGCCCAACCATGTCCATGCGCCGGCCGCCATCGCCGCGCTCGAGGCAGGCTTCCCCGTCCTCACCGACAAGCCGCTGACCGACACGCTCGAAGCAGCGCTCGCCTTCCAGGCCGCGGCCGACCGCACCGGCGGGCTGGTCGGCGTCACGCACACCTATCTCGGTTATCCGATGGTGCGCCAGGCGCGTGCTCTTGTCGCTGCCGGTGATCTCGGCGCGGTCCGGCGGGTCGCGGTGCGCTATACGCAGGGCTGGTTGGCCGACGCCGGCGATGCCGTCGGCAAGCAGGCCGAATGGCGGATCGATCCGGCGCGCTCGGGCCTCGCCGGCGCGTTCGGCGATATCGGCACTCATGCCTTCAACCTTGTCGAATATATCACCGGCGAACGGATGAGCCGCCTTTCGGCCGAGCTGCGGGCCGCGGTGCCCGGACGCCTGCTCGACGATGACGGCGCGGCGATGTTCCATCTCAGCGGCGGCGGACGCGGCACGCTGGTCGCCAGCCAGATCTGCGCCGGCGATGCCAATGGCCTGGAAATCTCGGTCTGGTGCGAAAATGCCGGCATCCACTGGCACCAGGAGCATCCCAACCATCTCCGTGTCGCGCGGCGTGCCGGGCCGGAGGAGATCTGGACCCCCGGCGCCGATCGCTCCTATCTGGGCGAGGCGGCAATGCGCGTCACGCGCATCCCGTCAGGACATCCCGAGGGCTATCTGGAGGCCTTCGCCAACATCTATCGCGATTTCGCGGCGGCCGTGCGCGGCGACGCGCCCGCCGCACCCTGCTACGCCAGTCTCGCCGACGGCGTGGCTGGCATGCGCTTCATCCAGGCCGCGCACGACAGCAGCGCGGGCGGCGGCACCTGGACCGATCTGCAAGGAGACGATTCATGAAGGGGCCCGCCATCTTCCTGGCGCAGTTCGCCGGCGACGCGGCACCGTTCAACAGCCTCGCCTCGATCGCGAAATGGGCCGCCGATCTCGGCTATGTCGGGGTGCAGATTCCGACCTGGGATGCCAGGCTGATCGACCTGAAGCGCGCCGCCGAAAGCCAGGATTATTGCGACGAGATCGCCGGCACCTGTGCCGAGGCCGGTGTCGCGATCACCGAGCTGTCGACTCATCTTCAGGGCCAGCTCGTCGCGGTCCACCCCGCTTATGACGAGCTGTTCGACGCCTTCGCGCCGCCCGAGGTTCACGGCAAGCCGGCCGATCGGACCGAATGGGCCAAGGAACAGGTCCGCATGGCCGCCCGCGCGAGCCGACGGCTCGGGCTGAACGCGCACGCCACCTTCTCCGGCGCACTGCTGTGGCACACCCTGTATCCCTGGCCGCAACGCCCCGCCGGGCTGGTCGAAGAGGGATTCAAGGAGCTGGCGAAGCGCTGGCTGCCGCTGCTCGATGTGTTCGAAGAGAATGGCGTCGATGCCTGTTACGAAATCCATCCGGGCGAGGACCTGCATGACGGGATCAGCTGGGAACGGTTCCTGGCGGCGGTGGGCAATCATTCCCGCGCCAACATCCTCTACGATCCCAGTCATTTCGTGCTGCAGCAGCTCGACTATGTCGACTTCATCGACCTGTATCACGACCGCATCCGCATGTTCCATGTGAAGGATGCCGAGTTCCGCCCGAACGGACGCGCCGGCGTCTATGGCGGTTATGCCGACTGGGCCGATCGACCGGGTCGCTTCCGCTCGCTGGGCGATGGCCAGATCGATTTCGGCGCGATCTTCTCCGCCTTCACCAAATATGATTATGCCGGCTGGGCAGTGCTCGAATGGGAATGCTGCTTCAAGCACCCCGAACAGGGCGCGGCGGAAGGCGCACCGTTCATCGCCGCGCACATGATTCGCAAGGCCGACCGCGCCTTCGACGATTTCGCCGGCACCGCACCGGATGCCGCGCGCAACCGGCGGATTCTGGGGCTGGAACGCGGCTAAAGGCTCCTACCGCTTCATCACCCAATTCAGCCCGTTCTCCAGCTGCTTGAGGAACCACGGGTCGCGATAGGATTCGTCGGTGTGTCCCATCGCGGTGTAGAATACCCGTCCGCCTTCGAATTCGTGGCTCCACGCCGCCGGATTGGGGTTCACGTCAGCTTCGCCGATCGACGCCGGATCGACCGTTGCGAGGATATGCAGCCGCGGATCGTAATCGTCGTAATAATACCATTCGTCGACGTGCCGGGTGACGGGCGCGAGCCCCTTCATGGCGGGATGTTTCGGATCGACCACCGTGACGGTCCCTTCGGGCGTGCCCTTGGGATGGCGCTGGAACCGCCCGCCGATCATCCGGCCATACCAGGGCCAGTTATAGTGCGAATCCGCCGCGGCGTGGATGCCGACGATGCCGCCGCCGCGATGGACGAACGCCTCGAACGCGTCGCGCCGCGTTCCGGTGAACCATTCGGTCGCCGGGTCCTTCCCGCTGGTGTTGCTGAGCAGTATGATCGCATCCACGCCCTTCAGCCCGTCGGTGCTGAAGATGTCCGCATCTTCGCTCGCGATCATGGTCATGCCGGCGCGAGCGCCCAGCGCCTTCAGCGCCACCACGCCCGCCTCGATCGAGCCATGGCGATAGCCGGTCGACTTGGAAAAGATCAGCACGCGCGGCTTTTCTCCCGCCCAGGCAGCGCTGCCCGCGAGCGTCGCGGCTCCGGCCAGGATCAACATCAGGCGCAGCAGATAACTCATCGTCCATCCTCCCCATCGACCCACGCCTTTTTTGCATGGTACCGCTAACGCTAAAAGCTGGACAAGGCCCGCCTCGCCCGGCAGTCTGGCCCGCAACGAGGAAGCGCACAAGCGCTCTCATGCAAGACGGGAGGATGACGGGATGGCCAATGAGCCTCTGTTCGACGGGACGCTCGATCGGCGGGCGCTCATGGCGCGCGCGATCCTGCTGGTCGGCGGAGTCGTTTCCGGCCTTCCCGAGCTTGCGTTTGCGAGCGCTCCCACCAAAAACTTCTTCACCCCGCCGGAACGGGCCGTGCTCGACGCCGTCTGTGCAGGACTGATCCCGCGCACCGATACGCCGGGCGCGTTGGAGGTCGGCGTGCCGGCGTTCATCGACGCGATGATGACCAATTGGGCCAAGCCGGCGACGGCCGGCGCCTTTCGCGGCGTGCTGAAGACAATCGACGGCGCGGCGCAGGCTGCCGCCGGACGCGGTTTTGCCAGCCTCCCGGCCGACCAGCGCGCCGCGTTGCTCCAGGCCCATGATGCGGCGGCCTTTGCCGCCAGGGACAAGGTCTGGCGGCGGTTCAAGACGCTCGCGCTGACGGCATATTATCTGTCGGAGCCCGGCGCGACGCAGGAGCTCCGCTACGAGCTGTCGCCAGGAATCTGGGAACCGTCGGTCAAGATGGGGCCAGACACGCGGGCATGGTCGGGCTGGTGATGATCGGGAGGGAAATATGAGCTTCGACGCGATCGTTATCGGATCGGGCATGAGCGGCGGCTGGGCCGCGAAGGAACTGACCGAACGCGGCCTCAAGACGCTGGTGATCGAGCGCGGCCGGCATATCGAGCACGGCACCGATTATACCGATTCCCTCTCGCCCTGGGAGATCGACAATTACGGCCTCGTCTCCGAGCAGGAGGTCGACGCCGACTATCCCGTCCAGAGCAAATGCTATGCTTTCTCGAGCGCGAACAAGCATCTGTGGACCAAGGACAGCGACCACCCCTACACCACGCCGGCCAACAAGCCCTTCTACTGGATTCGCGGCTATCACCTGGGCGGGCGCTCGCTGATGTGGGCGCGGCAGTCCTATCGCCTGAGCGAGATGGATTTCGAATCCAACGCGAAGGACGGCCATGGCGTCGACTGGCCGATCCGCTACGCCGACATGGCGCCGTGGTACGATCATGTGGAGACCTTCGCCGGCATTTCGGGCTCTACCGAAGGGCTCGCCCAGCTGCCCGACGGCAAGTTCCTGCCGCCGATGGCGCTGACTCCGGTCGAGGAGGAATTCGGCCGCAAGATGCACGCCGCCTTCCCGACCAGGCGCCTGATCACCGGCCGCTGCGCGCATCTGACCGCGCCGACCCCCGAGCATGAGGCGCTTGGCCGCGGCGCGTGCCAATATCGCTCGCTGTGCGAACGCGGCTGTTCCTATGGCGCCTATTTCTCGAGCCTGAGCGCGACGCTGCCGGCGGCAACGAACACCGGCAACCTGACCATCGTCACGGACGCGATCGCGCACAGCATCGTCCACGATCCGGTGACCGGCAAGGCGACCGGCGTGCGCGTGATCGACCAGCGGACCAAAGCTGCCACGACCTATGAGGCGAAACTGGTGTTCCTCTGCGCCTCGACCATCGGAACCGCGCAGATCCTGCTGACCTCGATCTCGGAAGCCTTTCCCAACGGCCTCGCCAACCGATCCGACATGGTCGGGCGCAACCTGACCGATCATATCAGCGGCATGGGCGCCACCGGCACCTATCCCGGTTTCGATGACATCTATCATCACGGCCGCCGCCCCAACGGCTTCTATGTCCCGCGCTACCGCAACGTGACGGAGCCCGGCGACGGCTATACGCGCGGCTTCGGCTTTCAGGGGCGGGGGCTGCGCACGAGCTGGTCGCGCGGCGCCACCGAGCCCGGAACGGGTGCGGCGCTGAAGGCGAAGCTGCGCAAGCCCGGACCCTGGTCGCTGAACCTGAGCGGCTTCGGAGAGATGCTGCCGCGTCCGGAAAACCGCGTCACGCTGCACAAGACGCGCACCGACAAATGGGGGATACCGATCCCGCATATCGACGTCTCGCTCGGTGCCGAAGACAAGAAGATGATCGATCAGGCCAATGCCGATGCGCGTGCCATGCTCGAACTGGTCGGCTGTACCGATATCGTCCAGCCCGAACATTATGGCGGCCTCGGCCTCGGCATCCATGAGATGGG
Organism: Parasphingomonas zepuensis; assembly: GCF_036663735.1. Lineage (NCBI taxonomy): Bacteria > Pseudomonadati > Pseudomonadota > Alphaproteobacteria > Sphingomonadales > Sphingomonadaceae > Parasphingomonas > Parasphingomonas zepuensis. The sequence continues at coordinate 941,059 of NZ_JAXOJO010000001.1, forward strand.
CTCGGCGCGCATGGGCCGTGATCCGAAGACCTCAGTGCTCAACCAGTATAATCAGGCGCACGATGTGCCCAACCTGTTCATCACGGACGGGTCGTGCATGGCCTCGTCGGGCTGCCAGAACCCGTCGCTGACCTATATGGCAATGTCGGCGCGGGGCGCACACCACGCAGTCGAGTTCCTCCGCGCCGGCAAGGCCTGAGTTTCAGGCAGCAAGCAAAGCGCGCTCGGTTTCCTCGATCCAGCCGCCGCCGAGCACGCGATCCCCGGCATAGAGCACCGCCGCCTGGCCCGGCGCGACGCCATATTCCGGCGCGTCGAACGCCACGCGGTCGCCCACCAGCTGCGCCGCGACCGGCTTGGCCAGCGAGCGCACCTTGGCGGTCAACGGTCCCTGATGGTCGCCGCCGATCCAGTTGATTCCCGACAGCCGCGCCGCCTCGACCGCCAGCGCAGCCTTCGGGCCGACGACGATGCGGCGCGTTTCGGGTTCGAGCCGCACCACATACAGCGGCTCGGCCGTCCCGCCGATCTCCAGCCCGCGCCGCTGCCCTACGGTGAAATGGATCAGGCCGCGGTGCCGACCGAGGGTCCGGCCGTCCTCATCGACGATATCGCCGCTCGTATCCGCTTCCGGCCGCAGCTTCTTGACCAAGGCGGCATAGTCACCGTCCGGCACAAAGCAGATGTCCTGGCTATCGGGCTTTGCCGCCACGCCAAGCCCGAGCTCGGCTGCCAGTTCGCGCACCCGCGTCTTGGGCAGCCCGCCCAGCGGAAAGCGCAGATAATCGAGCTGGCCCTGCGTGGTCGCGAATAGGAAATAGCTCTGGTCGCGCGCCGGATCGACGGCGCGGTGCAGTTCAGCACCACCCGCACCCTCGACGCGGCGGACATAATGGCCGGTCGCCAGGCAGTCGGCGCCGAGATCGCGCGCCACGCCGAACAGATCCGTGAATTTCGGCCCCATATTGCACCGGACGCATGGGATCGGCGTCCGCCCGCGCAGATATTCGTCGGCGAATCCGTCGATCACCTGCTCGCGAAAGCTCGATTCATGATCGACAACATAATGCGCGATGCCCAGCCGGACGCACACCGCACGCGCGTCGCGGATGTCGCGGCCGGCGCAGCAGCTGCCGGCACGTCCGACCGCCTCGCCATGATCGTAGAGCTGCAGCGTCACGCCGATGGTTTCGGCACCGCTGCGCGCGGCCAGCGCCGCGACCACGGAACTGTCCACGCCGCCCGACATCGCGACGACGATGCGCTTGCCGCGCAGGTCAGGCCCCAGCTGGAAATCACCCTCGATCATGGGGGCCAGATAGGCCGCCGGGGCCCGCGATGCAAAGCGCGCGCGTTGAGCATGCCAAGTACGATCTTCTCCATTCTTCTTTTCCGCAGATTCTTCGGGAGCTTTACCGGTCCTTTAGACCCTGCCCCCTAGATCGGTCGTTCATCGAGTCTCCGCCGCCGGAAAAGGATGCCATGGATCTCAGTTTTTCCCGTTTCGAGGCGGACGCCAGCGTTACGGTCCTGCCGCCCGATCTGGCCGTATTGATGGTGGGCATCGCTGCGCGCCAGGCCGCGAGCCCGACGGCGCTGCTCCATACGCATCTCGTGCCGGCGTTCAGCCAGGCTAGCTGGTTCGCGCCCGACCACGGCGCGTTCAACCTCCTGGTCGCCGCGATGCTGACACACGAAGCGGAAGGTGTGAATCCACCGTTTACCGCGCCGCTTTAACCCATGTTCAAGTCCGCGAGCCTAGGATGGCGATCAGTGAGAAATGGGGCCCGCCGGCCCCGATCGAGGTTGAAAGAATGATCGAAAACCAGAAGATTCGCCCGGCCAAGGTGATCGGCCCGCTCGGCGAACCGCTGACCCTGGATACCCTGCCACCGCCGGAGACGACGCGGTGGGTGGTGCGCCGCAAGGCCGAGGTAGTGGCAGCCGTCAATGGCGGCCTGCTCTCGGTCGACGAGGTGTGCGACCGCTACAGCCTGACCGTCGAGGAATTCGCCGGCTGGCAGCGCGCGATCGATCGTTCCGGCATGCCCGGGCTGCGCGTCACCCGGATCCAGCATTATCGTTCCCTCTACGAGCGCCAGCAGAAATACTGAGTATCCGGCAAACTTCAGCTGATCGTCTGCGCCCCCGTATCCGGAACGATGGATGCGGGGGCGTCGTTTTTGACCGAGCGAAACGCCAGCGGAACAAATCGAAGCAGTCGTGAGTCTTTCCTGTCCGAGCCCGGGCAATGCCGGGAGCAACGGAGGGAAGAGATGAATATCATTATTTGGCTCGTGGTCGGCGGCGTAGTCGGGTGGCTTGCAAGCATGCTTATGCGCACGGATGGCCAGCAGGGTATCATCCTGAACGTCGTCGTCGGGATTATCGGTTCGGTGATCGCTTCCTTCCTGTTTGGAGGCGGCATCAACCAGGTCATCACCATTCCGACGTTCATCTATTCGCTGATCGGCGCGGTGATTCTGCTTGCGATCGTCAATCTGATCCGCCGCGGCAGCGTCCGCTAACATCGGAACAGCGTCAAACACGGGCCGCCCGGGCAACCGGGCGGCCCGTTTTGATTCCTACTTCAGCAGGAACCGCACGCTCAGGGTTACCGTCACATCGGTCTCGCCCGCCACGACCTTCGTGGCGGAATCGGCGGCGGCGAGTCCAGCCCGTGCATAGAGGATCGGTGGCGGCGTGCTGCCGTCATTCTGGCCATTCTCGGTGATCGAGACAATGCGCGACACGGTGAGGCCAGCAGCGCGGGCATAGAGCTCCGCCCGCGCCCGGGCGCGCTTGACCGCATCGGTACGGGCCTCGTCCAGCGCCGCATCCGGCTGGTCGATCGACAGGCTGGGTCCGTCGATCTGGTTCGCGCCCTGCTTCACCAGCGCATCCAGGATCGTGCCCGATTTTGCGATGTCGCGAAACCGGATCGAGACATTGTTGTTCGCTTGATAGCCGATGATCACCGGCGGCTGGTTCTCGGCATAGCGATATTGGGGGCTGAGACTGACATTCGCGGTCCGGATATCGCGCTGCGCCACACCGGCGCGCTTCAGGGCGTCGAGCACCGCCGCCATGCGCGTGCCATTCTCGGCGAGCGCTGCCGCGGCGGTGGCGCCCTGGGTCACCACGCCTGCGCGAATCGTGGCTACGTCAGGCACGCGGGTCGTCTGTCCTTCCGCTGTAACGTCCAGAGTCGTCCCGTCGGCAATGACGGGAGAGCCCGTCTGCGCCAGGGCAGGCGATTGAGTGAGCGGCAGGGCGGCGAGCGCCACGGCGGTCGCAAGATAACGCATCAGTTTACTCCCGTATCGAACCGGACCGAATGGCCCGCCCATTTCCTTTGCAGGTGCGCGGGCAACCTCAGCTGAACGCGATCCGCCTCAACGCACCCGGCGTGTCATCACCAGCCGGTACAGTGCCAGCAATATGATCGCGCCGACCGTGGCAGCGGCATAGCTCTGCCACCAGACCGCAGTGACGTTCAGACCGAGCGCCGGCGAGAGATAGCCGGCGAGCAGCGCGCCGGCGATGCCGATCAGTATCGTCACGACGAACCCGCCCGGATCCTTGCCCGGCATGAGCATCTTGCCAAGGACACCGGCAACCAGGCCGATGAGAATCCAGCCCAAAAAGGAATTCGGCATCGATCACTCCCCTCGATTGCGGCACGCTGTCCGCGCATCCGGGGCGACGCTCGCGCCCATGACCGCGATATGCAAGCGTTTCTTCTCGGCAACGTTGTGTAACACTTGCGAAAACAGTCCGGAACGGCCATTGCCAGCGGCCGTAAAACGGCCTCTTGAGGTCGGTGACTTATTTCTATAATACAGTCGGACGATAACGACGGCGCCGATGGGGGCGGGACGGGAAAGTGACGCACATGAATTATGGGCAGCCGGGCTTCGGGACGGACGATCACCTGGCACTGCCGGGGGAGGAAGGTCGCTCGAATCACCGCTGGTGGATCATCGGTGCGGCCGTCCTCGCGATCCTTCTCGTCGTGGCCGCCGTCTACGCCATGTCGGGCGGCAAGAAGCCGGCAGGCGCAGCCGCTCAGGGCGGTGCGAGCGATCAGCTGCCGACCGTGTCGGTGGCCGTTCCCGGGCGCCATGCGGCGGCCCGAATCATCTCGGCCACCGGCACGCTCGCCGCGCGCCGCGAAATGCCGGTCGGCGTCGCCGGCGAAGGCGGCATGATCACGCGCGTCCTGGTCGAGCCCGGCCAGTGGGTCGGCGCGGGCCAGGTGCTCGCCACGGTCGACCGCGCGGTGCAGATCCAGACCGGGGCCTCGCTCGCCGCGCAGGTGAACGTGGCACGGTCCGATGCGGCGATCGCACAGGCGGAGCTCGAGCGGGCACAGCAGCTCGTCAACCGCGGTTTCATCTCCAAGGCCGATCTCGAGCGCAAAGCGGCGACCCGCGACGCCGCCGTGGCACGGGTGCGCGTGGCCCAGGCCCAGCTTGGCGAGCAGAATGCCCGGACGGGCCGATTGGATATCCGCGCGCCGGCAGCCGGCCTGGTTCTCACCCGTAGCGTGGAACCGGGCCAGATCGTCAGTTCGGGTTCGGGCACGCTCTTCCGCATGGCGAAAGGCGGCGAGATGGAGATGCGCGCGCAGCTGAGTGAGGCCGATCTGGTCGGCCTGCCCGTCGGTGTTTCGGCCAATGTAACGCCCGTTGGTGGCGATACGGCCTTCACCGGCCAGGTATGGCAGGTATCCCCGGTCATCGATCCGCAGACGCGGCAGGGCATCGCCCGCATCGCGCTCAGCTATAACCCAGCGCTCAAGCCGGGCGGCTTCGCGTCGGCAACGATCCGGCGCGGATCGAGCGACATGCCGCAGCTGCCGAACTCGGCGATCCAGAGCGACGATCGCGGCAATTTCGTGTATATCGTCGGCGCTGGCGACAAGGTCGAGCGCCGTTCGGTCAAGCTCGGCGAGGTTTCCGACACGGGCGTATCGATCGTCGACGGGCTAAAAGGCACTGAACGCGTCGTGCTCTCGGCCGGCGCGTTCCTGAACGCCGGGCAGAAGATCAAGCCGATCCTCCAGAAAACGCAAGGCTGAACGCCATGAGCTTTCGCAACATCTCCGCCTGGTCGATCCGGAATCCAATTCCGTCGATCGTGCTGTTCTTCATGCTGACGGTGGCCGGGCTGGTCAGTTTCAGCACGATGGAGGTGAACAACGACCCGGATATCGATTTCCCGGTGGTGATCGTCCAGATCAGCCAGCCCGGCGCGGCACCGACCGAGCTCGAGACCCAGATCACCCAGAAAGTCGAGGCCGCCGTCCGCAGCCTCCAGGGTATCGACGAAATCAATTCCACCGTGACCGAGGGCAGCTCGGTCACGATCGTCCAGCTCAACATCGGCACGCCGATCGATCGTGCGGTCGAGGACGTCCGCAGCGCGGTTCAGCAGATCCGTTCCGACCTGCCTGACGGCATCCTCGAGCCGCAGGTGTCCCGCGCCAACACGTCGGGCAACGATCTCGCCAGCTACGCCGCCGTCAGCACCGACATGACGATCGAGCAGCTGAGCTGGTACATCGACAACAATGTCGCCAAGGAGCTGCTGGCGGTTCCCGGCATGGCGACGGTCAGCCGCAATGGCGGCGTCGATCGCGAAATCCGCGTGATCCTCGATCCCGCCAAGCTCCAGTCGCAGGGACTGACCGCAAGCCAGGTCAACCAGCAGCTGCGCCAGGTGAACCTCAACGCGGCGGGTGGTCGCGCGGAGATCGCCGGTTCGGAACAGTCGGTCCGCGTGCTCGGCAACGCCAAGAACGCCTATGACCTCGGCCAGACCCAGATCGCGGTCGGCGGCGGCCGGACGGTCAAGCTGTCGGACATCGCCCAGGTCCGCGATCTCTACGCCGAGCAGCGCTCCGCGTCCGAGATGAACGGCCGGCAGGTGCTGAGCTTCGACTTCCAGCGCTCCAAAGGCGCGTCCGACGTGTCGGTATATCACGGCGCCAAGGAAAAGCTGGAAGCACTCGAAAAGCGCAATCCGAAGGTCCATTTCCAGCTGATCTTCAACGAAGTGAAATATGCCGAGATGCAATATCACTCGGCAATGGAGGCAATGGTCGAGGGTGCCGTGCTCGCGGTGCTCGTCGTCTTCCTGTTCCTGCGCGACTGGCGCTCGACGATCATCTCGGCGCTGGCCATCCCGCTTTCGGCGATCCCGACCTTCTGGTTCATGGACCTGCTCGGGTTCAACCTGAACCAGATGACCCTGCTGGCGCTGAGCCTGGTGGCCGGCGTGCTTGTCGATGATGCGATCGTCGAGATCGAGAATATCGTCAGACACATGCGCATGGGCAAAACCGCCTATCAGGCGTCGATCGACGCCGCCGACGAGATCGGCCTTGCCGTGCTCGCAACGACCATGTCGATTGTCGCCGTGTTCCTGCCGGTCGGCCTGATGCCGGGGATTTCGGGCCAGTTCTTCAAGAATTTCGGCCTGACCGTCGTCGTCTCGGTGCTGATGAGCCTTGCCGTGGCGCGGCTCGTCACCCCGATGATCGCCGCCTATTTCCTCAAGGCGAAGGGCCATGCCTCGCACGGCGAGGGGCGGATCATGGACATCTACATCGCGACGCTCAAATGGACGCTGAACCATCGCTGGTCGGCGGTCGTCGGCGGCGTCGTCTCCTTCGCGCTGACCATCGTGCTGTTCATGACCCTGCCGATGACGTTCCAGCCGGATCAGGATCAGGACGCGAGCACCGCGAATATCGAGATGGTGCCGGGCACCACGCTCGCCGAGACCAAGCTGGTGGTGCGCCGCGTGGCAGACTTCCTGCAAAAGCAGCCCGACGTGGAATCGGTCTATTCGCGCGCCTTTGTCGGCAACGGCCGCGTCACCGCGATCTTCAAGCCCGAAAAAACGATGAAGAGCACCGATTTCGAGCGGTCGCTCGCACCGGAGCTAGCCAGGATCGCCGACGCCCGAGTTTCCTTCCGCTCAAGCAATGGCTGGGGCGGCAGCGGTCGCGACCTGACCATCACACTGGGCGGCGACGATCCCAAGCAGTTGCGCGACACCGCAATCAAGATCGTCGAGCAGATGCAGAAGCTGCCGGCGATCGTCGCGCCGCGCATCAACGGAGACCTGCAGCGTCCCGAGATCGTCATATCGCCGCGCATGGATCTGGCTGCCAATCTCGGTGTGACGACCCAGGCCCTGTCCTCGGCGATCCGCATCGCGACGCTTGGCGATATCGATCAGAACAGCGCGAAATTCTCGCTGTCCGACCGCCAGATCCCGATCCGCGTCGCGCTTGACCAGAATGCGCGACAGCGGCTGTCGACGATCCAGAACCTGCCGGTACAGACCGCAAGCGGCGGTTCGGTGCCGCTGAGCCTCGTCGCCGAGATCGGTTTCGGCGCCGGACCGACCAAGATCGAGCGCGTCGCGCAGCAGCGCCAGCTCACGATCGGCGCCGACCGCGGCTCCGGCAAGGACGGCAAGCAGATCGTCTCGAGCGTCGCGATGAAGCAGATTGACGATCTGCCGGCGATGAAGAACCTGCCCGTCGGCATCAGCAAGCTGACGCTCGGCCAGGCCAAGTGGCAGGCCGAAATGGTCAACAATTTCATCGTGGCCGTTGTCGCCGGCATCTTCCTGGTGTTCGCGGTGCTGGTCCTGCTCTATCGCCGCCTCCTGCCCCCGTTCGTCAACATGCTGTCGCTCCTCGTCGCACCGCTGGGCGGGCTGATCGGGCTGATCATCACCAGCAACCCCGTTTCCATGCCAGTGTTCATCGGTATCCTGATGCTGCTCGGCATCGTCGCCAAGAACTCCATCCTGCTGATCGATTTCGCGCTGGAGGAGATGAGCAAGGGCGTCGACACGGTGGTCGCGATCGTCGATTCCGGCCACAAGCGCGCCCAGCCAATCGTGATGACCACGGTCGCCATGGTCGCTGGCATGGTGCCGACCGCCTTGTCGCTTGGCGGGGACGGATCCTGGCGCGCGCCGATGGGCATCGTCGTGATCGGCGGGCTGATCCTCTCCACCGTGCTGACGCTGGTGATCGTTCCGGCGAGCTTCAGCCTCGCGGTCGGGATCGAGCGCTGGATCGGGCCGAAGCTGGGCCGACGCCTCCTGACCTATCGTCCGGGCGACGACGGCCGGCCGGTGATCGATCATGATCCGACCCCGCCCAAGATCGGCCGGGGCCCGGCGACGATCGTGCATCGCGCCGGTGACGACGAGCCGCAGCCAGCCGAATGACGCTAAATCGACTTCGCACTTGAACAATCCCCGGTTTCGGGGATTGTTTCGGGCATGAAGCTGCTTGCCCGCGCACCGCGCAACGGAGAATCCATTCCGCCGGGCCTGCGCCGGATGCGCTGGATCGCAACAGGGCTGCTGGTCGTGATGGCGGCGACCTTCCTCACGGCCCGCGCGCTTGACCATGTGCATCCGGCGATAGGCTTCGTTCGCGCCTTTGCCGAGGCAGCGATGGTCGGCGGGCTGGCCGACTGGTTCGCTGTCACCGCCCTGTTCCGCCATCCGCTGGGCTTGCCGATTCCCCACACGGCGATCATCCCGCGCAATAAGGATCGCATCGGCGAGACGCTCGCTTCGTTCCTCCGCGACAATTTCCTCATCCCCGGCGTCGTCGCGCGGCGGATGCGCCAACTCGACGTGGCCGGCGCAGCGGGCCGCTGGCTGGCCAGCCCGGCCGGCACTCAGGGCCGGCTGCGCAAAGGCGCGTCCCGGCTCGCCGCCGACATGCTCGATGCGTTCGATCAGCAGCGCCTCGGCGGCATGGTCAAGACGACGATCGGTCAGCGGCTGCGTGCGCTCGACGTCTCGCCTCTACTGGGTCAGGCCCTGACCGCGGCCATCGCCGAAGGCCGCCACGCGCCGCTGCTCGACGGAATCGTCCGCTGGGCCGCGAAGATCCTTGCCGCGAACGAGCACATGATCCGGGCGATAGTCCATGAACGCGCCGGATCGGTGATGCGCTGGACCGGGCTCGACGAAACCCTTGCCAACAAGATCATCGACGGGCTGAACACCCTTCTTCACGACATGGCGGAAGATCCCGGCCACCCCCTGCGCGCCAAGGCCGAGGAAGGGCTGGTCGCGCTTGCTTACGATCTCCAGCATGACGAGAAGATGCGCGGGCGCGTCGAAGCATTGAAGGCGGAGATCATCGACAATCCGGCGATGCAGCGATGGCTCGACGGGATCTGGGAGCAGGCGCGCGCCGCCATGCTGCGCATCGCGCGCGATCCCGACGCCGCGCTGACCGGCCAGCTCGGCGAGGCCCTGCGCCAACTGGGCGACACGCTGCAGCACGATCTCCTGCTGCGCGCGACGATCAACCGATTCGTGCGTCGTACCGCCGTGGGCATGGCGGCGGATTATGGCGACGGAATCGTGCGCCTGGTTTCCGAGACGGTCCGCGGCTGGGACGCGCGCACGATTACCCGCCGGCTCGAAAACGCGGTTGGCCGCGATCTGCAATATATCCGGGTGAACGGCACGCTCGTGGGCGGCCTGGTTGGCCTGATCATCCACAGCGTGGACGTGCTTCTGTGAGCCGCTATCGCTCCCAGTCGACGATCGGCCAGCCTTTGGTACGAGCGAGGGTGCGGAGCGGTCCATGCGCGTTGACGGCAAAGGCCTCGTCCGCCCAATCTAGCACCGGCGCGTCCGAAACGTGATCGGAATAGAATCGGATCGCCGTATCGGCCCGATCGATGCCGTTGGCCGCCATCCAGGCCTGGATCATCCGCAGCTTGGCGGGGCCGTAGCAATTCTCCCCCGAAATCTGCGCGCGCAGACGATCGTCGATCCGTTCGACTTCAGTACCGATCACGGCGTCGAAGCCGAGCCTTTCCGCGATCTCACCCGCGTAGAAGCGGTACGATGCCGTCGCCATGACCAGCCGGTACCCCGCCGCGCGGTCGGCCGCGATCTGCGCCCGCGCGCCGGCGAAGACGCCGGAGGCAATGACCCGGTCGGCAAAGTGTGCCGCGGCACGACGGGCATCAGCGTCACGCATCGCGTGGCCGAGCATCAAGCGCTGCGTGATCTGCTTCAGCCGGCCGCGATCGATTACCTTCGCCGCATAGGCCGCGGCGGCGACGACCGCGACCGGCACCAGCGCCAGCCGCCACGGCGCCTGCCGTCGTGCGGTCTCGATCAGGAACGACGTCCAGGTCGGCGCATGCGTGACTGTCCTGTCCATGTCGTAAATGGCAAGCTTGTGCTGAATCGGGGTATGCATCCTCTCACCCTATGCACGGCGCGGCTTGCCGATCCAGCGCGATTGCACCAATGGTGCGCGATATGAACGGGATGGCCGCCTTTTCGCACGACAGCGCCGGTGACGGCGATGTTCTGCGATTCTCCGGTAATCTTTCGCTGGCCCAGATCGGCGATCTGCCGGAGCGGCTGCGCAGCTATGATGGCGCGGTCGCCGTGATCGATCTCAGCGGGATCGACCGGATCGATACGATCGGCGCCTGGCTGGTCCACCGCTTCGCGGCTCAGCACGGCGCCCGGATCGAAGGGCTGAACCCGGACAGCACGCATCTCCTCCAGCAGGTCGAGGCCGCTGACCAGCCCGTCGCGATGCGGCCTGCCGCCGCGATCGGCTTCGTTCGTGTGGTTGGCGAGGTCGGCGACGCCGTCGTCATGAGTCTGAAGACCCTGTACGGCCTGCTCGGCTTCCTGGGCGCGACGGTTCTAGCGTTCGGCAGCGTCGTCCGCCATCGACGCTTCCGGTTCAACGCCACGGTCCAGCGCTTCGAGGTGGTCGGCGTGACCGCGCTGGGCATCATCGGCCTGATGAGCTTCCTGATCGGCATCGTCATCGGCCAGCAGGGCGCGGTCCAGCTCCGTCAGTTCGGTGCCGAAGTCTTCACGATCAACCTGATCGGCCGAATCACGCTGCGCGAGCTCGGCGTGCTGATGACCGCGATCATGGTCGCGGGCCGTTCCGGATCAGCCTTCGCCGCCCAGCTGGGCACGATGAAGCTGACCGAAGAGATCGACGCGATGCGCACGATCGGCGTGTCGCCGATGGAGGCGCTGGTGCTGCCCCGGGTGATCGCGGCGGTGGTGATGATGCCGCTGCTCGGCTTCTACGCTTCGCTGATCTCGATCATCGGCGGCGGCCTGTTCTGCTGGATTTCGCTTGGCATCCCACCGATCACTTTCATCCAGCGTATCCGGGAGGTCGTGCCGATCACCGATCTGTGGGTCGGGCTGGTCAAGGCGCCGGTATTCGGCGCGATCATTGCCATCGCCGGCTGCTTTCAGGGCATGCAGGTCGAGGCCGATGCCGAACAGGTCGGCATGCGCACCACGGCCGCTGTCGTCCAGGCGATCTTTCTGGTGATCGTGCTCGACGCGGTGTTCGCGGTGTTCTTCACTTGGGTCGGATGGATATGAGCCCGGGCGATAGCGGCGAGTCGGTGATCTGCGTACGCGGGCTGAAGAACAGCTTTGGCGAACAGGTCGTCCATGACGGCCTTGACCTCGACGTGAAGCGCGGCGAGATTTTCGGCGTTGTCGGCGGCTCGGGCACCGGCAAATCGGTGTTGATGCGATCGATCATCGGCCTGCAGGTGCCCGATGAGGGCGAGATCACCGTGTTCGGCGAGCAGACGATCGACCGCGACGAAACCGAGGCAGTCGACCTGCGCAAGCGCTGGGGCGTGCTGTTCCAGGGCGGTGCGCTGTTCTCGACGCTGACGGTCGCCGAGAACACCCAGGTGCCGCTGCGCGAATTCTATCCCGACCTCGATCAGGCGCTCCTCGACGAGATCGCGGGCTACAAGGTGGTGATGACGGGCCTGTCGCCGGATGCAGGGCCGAAATTCCCCGCCGAGCTATCGGGCGGCATGCGCAAGCGCGCCGGGCTGGCGCGCGCGCTCGCGCTCGACCCCGAACTCCTGTTCCTCGACGAGCCGACCGCGGGACTCGACCCGATCGGCGCGGCAGCGTTCGACGAGCTGATTGCCTCGCTGCAGAAGACGATGGGGCTGACCGTGTTCCTGATCACCCATGATCTGGATACGCTCTATGCGATCTGCGACCGGGTCGCGGTGCTGGCCGACCAGAAGGTGATCGCTGTCGGCACCATCGACGAGCTTCTCGCGTTGGATCACCCGTGGATCCAGGAATATTTCAAGGGCCCGCGCGGCCGGGCGGCCACGGCGACGCTCGAACGCGCCCGCCAGGCGGAGCAGACCGCCGCACCGGCCGGCGCTAGGGTCGACGAAAAGACAGGGGCTGACGACTGATGGAAACCCGCTCGAACCACGTCCTTGTCGGTGCCGTCGTGCTGATCCTGCTGGCGGTGCTCGCGATCTTCACCGTATGGATTGCCCGCCTCAGCGGCAGCTCGGAGAAGGAATATGACATCTTCTTCAAGCAGTCGGTCGATGGCCTGAACAAGGGCTCGGCAGTCGCCTTTTCGGGTGTGCCGTCTGGCCAGGTCAAGGAAATCGCGCTGTGGAAGCCGGATCCGCAGTTCGTCCGCGTCCGCATCAGCGTCAACGATCAGACGCCGGTGCTTCAGGGAACCACGGCGACGATCCAGGGCGTCGGCTTTACCGGCGTCAGCCAGATCCAGCTCGACGGCGCGGTCAAGGGCGCCCCGCCGATCAGCTGCCCGGAGGTCCGTCCCGAGGTCGATTGTCCGTTCGGCGTGCCGGTCATCCCGCCCAAGCAGGGCGGCCTCGGCGCCTTGCTCAATTCTGCGCCGAAACTGCTCGAGCGGATTTCGACGCTGACGGAGCGGCTGACCGAAATGCTGTCCGACAAGAATCAGGCTTCGATCAGCGGCATCCTCGCCAATACCAACCGCCTGACCGGCGCTTTGGCCGATCGCGGGCCGGAGATCGCGGCTACCATCGCGGAGACGCGGGGGGCGATCCAGAAGGCGGGCGACGCGGCGCAGCAGATCGGTCAGCTCGCCAGCACCACCAACAGCGTGATGGCCGAGGATGTGCGGCCGGCGATGCAGAATCTCAACAAGGCGGTCGCCGCCGCGCAGCACAGCATGGTGTCGCTCGATTCTGCCATCGGCGAGGCGCGGCCCGGCATCCAGTCCTTCTCCAAGCAGACCATGCCCGAGATCGGACAGCTGGTGCGCGATCTGCGCGTCATGTCGGCGGCGCTGACCTCGGTCGCCGAGAAGATCGACCAGGGCGGGGCAGGCTCGCTCGTCGGCGGACCCAAGCTCCCGGACTATAAGGGCAAGAAGAAATGAGGCTCCCGATGCGCACTCGCCCCTTCAGTTCCGCACTGATGCTGCTGGCGCTGGCGCCGCTTGCCGGCTGTATCAGCTTCGGCGCGAAGCCGCCGCCGTCGCTGCTGACGATCACGTCGGCGGCTGCAGTCCCGCCCGGCCAGACCCAGTCGACCGCGAGCGCGCCGACGATCACGATCCTCGTGCCGGCGGTCTCGCAGGCGCTCGCCACGCAACGCGTGCCGGTGCAGACCAGCGATACCGACCTTGCCTATATCGCCGACGCGGTGTGGGTCGAGCCGCCTGCCCGTCTGTTCGCCCGGCTGCTGTCGGACACCATCGGCGCGAAGACCGGCCGCGTCGTGCTCGGCGGCGCGCAGTCGCTGGGCGATCCCGGCGCACGGCTGTCCGGCGAGCTCCGCGCGTTCGGCGTGGAGGCCGGGACGTCTCAGGCAGTGGTGATCTATGACGCGGCGCTGGTGCGCAAGGAAGGCAATGTGATCGAGAAGCGTCGGTTCGAGGCGCGGGTGCCGGTTGCAGCGATCGAGGCCGGCCCGGCCGGGATCGGGATCAACCAGGCCGCCAATCAGGTCGCCGCGGCGGTCGCCGATTGGGTCGGCCGCTGAAGCACATTTGGATCGCTATTGCGTGCCGACCCGGCGCGCCGCGAGCGGCAGGTCACAAATGTCGATGCCGCCGAGCCCGACCGTCGGCGGTGCCGGGTTCTCGCGCAGCCTGATAAAGGCAGCGAAGCGCGCATTGTCGGTCGATCGGTATTCGAACCTGGGCCGCGCCGCTTCGGGCAACTCGCTGGCGAGCCGCACCGAAACGATGGCGGTGCGCTCCGGCGCGGTGGCATAGACGCCCATCGCGGCGTCGCTGCGCGGTAACGCCGACAGATATTTCATGCCTTCGATGATCCGCCCGACGATCGTGTAGTTGCGATCCAGCCGCCGCGCCGCGCCGCTGATCGGGGTGAACAGCTCCGATCCGCTGCCGGTGTTCGGCAACGCGTCCCGCGCCACGCCGACCGTGCCGTAGCAATGCGGCATCCACGCGGCCCTGCCATCGGTCGCGATCGGCCAGCCATCGGCAGTGACGCCCGAGGCAGTCGAATAGGCATCCGGCCGGGTCAGGCGCTGCGCGGCATCGAACGCGGGAATGTCGAATTCCGCCGCCGGTGACGGAACGACGGTGTCGGGAAGCGGCTTCTTCTCGGTTTCGTCGCCCCATTGCGTGACCCAATTCTCCTGCACGCGATAAACGCTCGTCCGATCCCACCAATGGGTCAGGGCGAGCCGACGGACATTGGCGACATGGGCCGGCGCGAAGCGCGGGGCGAGCCGGATCACGACCACGCGGTTGCCGCTCAGGGTGACGATCATCAGTTCGTCGTCCGGAATCGCCCGCCAGTCGGCCGCGATCGCATCGGACGGAAGGAGCGGCGCCGGCGGCACCGGAGCGGCCTGGTCGCCGGCAAGCAGCGCAAGGAGCGGGATCAGCATCGCGCATCTGTGCCACGAAGGCCGCGGCCCACGCAATCGCCGCGCCGCTTGCGCGCGCGGGCGCCAGCCTCTAGGGGGCACGCTCCTGCCAGGGAATGCGGAGCGGTGGCCGAGTGGTCGAAGGCGCTCGCCTGGAAAGTGAGTATACGCCAAAAGCGTATCGAGGGTTCGAATCCCTCCCGCTCCGCCAATCCCCGCACCGGGCACCTGATCAAACGACATGATGGTGAACGAGCCTCATCTGAACCATGGATGTCCCCATGACCACGCGCGGCTGGGGCGCAATACGCTATAATTTGCCTCTCGCCATAAGAACGACTACAAATGTAGTCGTTGCTTGTCGGAGACGGTATCATGCGGTGGCTGTTCGCTTTCCTGTGGCTGAGTGCGCTCTCGACACCCAGCTGGGCCGCTTCGCCGGCCGAAACATGGGTCATCGTACAGGACATGTGGGGCAATCCGGCTTACTCGACTCTCACCCTGGTGCGGGATCGCGGAAGCTTGTCCGGGGACCTCGACGGGGATGCCCTTACCGGCGCCGTCAGCGGTGACGCGATCCGCTTCGAGGCGAAGGATCGCAGGGACAGGATCTACCGTTTTGCCGGAACGGCCCGCGGCGGCGCGATGGCCGGCAGCGCCGATTTTCCGGACAATAATTTTCCCGATCGCCGCGCCGTCCACGCGTTCACGGCCCGGCGCATTGCCGACCGGCCGGCCGGGCCGCCACGCACTTATCATTTCCAGCCCGCCGATTATGCCAACAGCTTCGATCCCCACCGGTTGCCGGTGCTGACGATCTGGCCAGGCGACAGCGTGGCGACGACCACGATCGATTCCGGCGGCGTCGACGCAGAAGGGGTGACGCGCGCGCTGTTCGGGAATCCGCAGACGGGGCCGTTCTTCGTGGCGGGCGCCGCTCAGGGCGACGTGCTGGCGATCCACATCAAGCGGTTGCGGCCGAACCGCGATTATGCCGACAGCCTCGACTCGATCGTTGGCCGCGCCATGGGCCTGAGCCTCGCTGCGAAGGCGGGGGAGCTCGGAAAACCGGTGCGCTGGCGTCTAGATCGGGCGGCGGGGCTGGCGCGACCGGAGAACGCGACCGGCGCGCTGGCCGGGTTTTCCGTGGCGTTGAAGCCGATGCTGGGTGGCCTCGCGCTCGCGCCGGGATTCGGCTCCGCTCCGCTGTCGACCGGCGATACGGGTCCTTCGGGTGGCAATATGGACTTCAATGAGGTGGTCGAGGGGAACACTATCTATCTGCCGGTGCAGCAACCCGGCGCGCTGCTCTATCTGGGCGATGCCCATGCCCTTCAGGGGGATGGCGAGACATCGCAATATGCGCTCGAGACGTCGATGGACGTCGAGTTCTCCGTAGATCTGATCAAGGGCAAGCGGATCGGTGCCCCGCGGGTAGAATCGCCCCGTGAAATCATGGTGCTTGGCCAGGCAGGCTCGCTCGACGAAGCGATCAAAATGGCCAGCACGGGCATGATCCAGTGGCTCCAGCAGGATTATGGCCTGACGCTGTCCCAGGCCGCCCAGATATCCGGTGCCGCCATGCGCTATTCAGTGCCCAATCTCGCCGGGCGCAGCGTCGGGGTTGCGGCCCGACTGGACAAGCAATCCTGCCGCCGAGAACGAGCGTCATCCCGGCCGTCCCATCCGGGACGCCCGGGACGACGCCCTGAGCACAGGTGCCAGCGTCCACCAGACCGTGCCGGGCAGGCGCTGCCCGCCCGGCGAGACCTCATTGCGCGGTAGCCGTAGCCGCTTCCTCGATCATCGCGGCGACCTGATCCGGATGAGAGATCATCACGACGTGCGAGGCGCCTTTCACTTCGACGATCCGGCGAGCGCCCGCGCGCTTCGCCATGAACGCATGGGCCGCAGCCGGGATATTGAGATCGGCGCTGCCATAGATCGCCCAGGACGGTATCGTCCGCCACGCGGGTTCGCCGGACGGCTCGCCCAGCGCGGCCTGCGTGATCGGGCGTTGCGTAGCTGCCATCAGGACGGCTTCGGCGGCTGGGACATCGGCCGCGAATTGCGCGCGGAACCGGTCCGGCCGGATATAGAGATCCTGATTGCCGTCCGACAGCACGACCGGCGCCGCGAGGGCTCCGCCGAGCGTCGAGCCGGGAAACTTGCCGCTGAGGCCCAGGCTGGTCTCGCCGGCTTCGGGCAGGAAGGCAGCGACGTAGACCAGCGCCTTGACGTTGTCGTGACCGACCGCCGCAGCGCTGATCACTGCGCCACCGTAAGAGTGGCCGACCAGCACGACCGGGCCCTTGATGCTGCTGAGGATCGCCGCGACGAAAGCCGCATCGCCCTTGACGCTGCGCAACGGATTGGCGGCGGCCACGACCGGATAACCGTCCCGCGCCAACCGCGCGACCACGCCGTTCCAGCTGGCGGATTCAGCGAAGGCGCCGTGGACGAGCACGACGGTTGGCCTGGTCGCCGGTGCAGCGGCGGATTGCGCCCGAGCATTGGCGGCCAGGCCGAGCAGACCCAGCGTGCCGAGCAGAAGCGCGGCTGAAACCTTGAAGCGCTTGAACATGGTCATATCCTTTCCCGAGAGATCGCTCCGCACATGCAGTCGATGGCCGCAGGGAAGCGGGCACTTCTCAGCAGCAAGGAGAAGCCCGGGCTATTGAACCATAGTATGGTCGGCACGGACCAAGGTATCGGCGCCGAGCGGTTGTGTTCTTGCCGCTCAGCCGGGGCCACGGTATCGCACGGCCATGGGGGAAACGGCCGTTATCCATATCGTCGACGATGACGATTCGCTGCGGAGCGCGCTCGAGAGCCTGTTCCGCTCGGTCGGTATCGTCGCGCGCGGGCATGCCTCGGTCGCCGGCTTCCTGGAGGCGCCGCGTGAGGATGCGCCGGGGTGCCTGGTGCTCGACGTGCGCCTGCCCGGTATTTCGGGCCTGGATTTCCAGGATCGGCTCGACGAACTGGGCATCGGCCTGCCGGCGGTGCTGATGAGCGGGCATGGCGATATCCCGATGTCGGTTCGCGCGATGAAGGCAGGCGCGATCGACTTTCTGGTCAAGCCGTTCCGCGACCAGGACCTGCTCGACGCCGTCGCGATCGCGATCGAGCGCGACCGGGCACGCCGGACCGAACAGAGCGACGATGCTGGACTGAAGACGCGCCATGCGACGCTGTCGCCGCGCGAACAGCAGGTGATGGCGCTGGTCACTGCCGGGCGAATGAACAAGCAGGCGGCCTATGAGCTCGGCCTGAGCGAGGTGACGGTGAAGATTCACCGCGGCGCGGCGATGCGCAAAATGGGCGCGCGCACCCTGCCCGATCTGGTGCGCATGGCGGAAAAGCTGGGCGTGAAGGCTCCGTAAAAGCGCGTAATACGATCGGATAATTCCCCTCGGCGCCGGCTTCTGGCAGAGCCCGGGACCGGGACGGCATCGATCAACGCTTACCCGGTGGAAGGAAAGCGTCGCGTTGCCCAAGCCCCTGATCGCCATCGTCGAAGACGACGAATCGCTGCGCCATGCCCTTGTCGGGCTGATGCGGTCGCTCGGTTACGATGGTGCCGGCTTCGTCTCGGCTGAGGAATTCCTGACGGACCCCGCGCTCGATCGTGCCGATTGCCTGGTCACCGATCTCCAGCTCCCCGGCATCAGCGGCTTCGATCTCGCCGCACAGTTGGGCGAGGCGCGTGCGCGTCCGCTGCCCGTGATCCTCGTCACCGCGCGCACCGAGCGCTCGATCGACGAGCGCGGCGAGGCCGCCGGCCTGTTCTGCCTTTTGCGCAAGCCGTTCGAGGCCGATGCGCTGGTCGCTTGTATCCAGCGCGCGCTGGACTCCTGAACCGCCGCGCGGTCGCTGGACTATTCCGTCGGCTTTCTCGACAAGGCGCTGTGGGGTCCCAAGCCGATATTCTCGATCTGATCCATGAAAGCGTCGTCACCCGCGATGCCGCGGGTCGCGTGCTGTCGTGGAATGTCGCGTCCGAGGAGCTCTATGGCTGGTCCCGCGCGGAAGCGCTCGGCCGCAACCTGCACGCCCTGCTTGGATCACGTCACGCGTTTCCGCTCGACGCGCTGGAGGCGCAGCTGTTCGCGGAGGGATGCTGGGAGGGCGAGCTCGTACGCGTGACCGCGGCGGGCGATGAACGCGTGCTCGACCTGCGCTGGACGGTAGAGCGAGACACTGCGGGGGCGCTGGTCCGGATCATCGAAACGGCGCGCGACATCACCCGGCGCAAGGCGACCGAGGATGCGCTCCGTATCAGCGAATATCGCTACCGCAACATGTTCGAGGCGATGGCGGTCGCCTTCTGGGAAGTCGATTTCACCGGAGTCGGCGCGATGCTGCTGCCCCTGCGCGATCAGGGGGTCACCGATCTGCGTGCATGGCTCCATGCCAATCGCGATTTCGTGCGTGCGACGATGGAACGGGCGACCGTCAGCGACGTCAACGCCAAGGCGCTGGACCTGTTCGGCGCCGCCGATGCCCCCCAGATGATCGGGCAGAGCATCGCTCGTTTCTGGCCGCGCGACAGCGAGCCGGTCTATATCGACGCGCTCGTGGCGACGATGATGCGCGAGCCGCATCTCGTCACCGAAACCAGGCTGATCCGGGTCGATGGCCAGGAAATCGACGTGCTGTTCACCGTCTCGCTCTCGCAGGAGAATCGCAAGCGCGGCGTGATGCTGATCGGCGTGGTCGATGTTTCGGCCCGCAAACAGGCCGAGGCAGCGCTGCAGCGGCTGCAGGCCGAGTTCGCCCATGCTGCACGCGTCTCGATGTTGGGCGAGCTGACCGCGTCGATCGCACATGAGGTCAACCAGCCGCTCGCCGCGATCGCCACCAGCGGCGAAGCGAGCCTGCGCTGGCTCGCCGCGGCCGAGCCCGATCTGGAGGAAGTGCGCGGGCTGGCCGGGCGGATGGTGGCGGACGCGCGGCGCGCGGCGGCGATCATCGCACGGGTGCGGGCGATGGCGGAACGACGTGAGCCGGAGCGCATCGCCTTGTCGCTGAACGCACTGGTCGAGGATATGCGTGTATTTCTGGGCCATGAGCTTCAGGCGCAATCGGTCGGGATCGATCTGCGCCTGACGCCCAATCTCGGCGCTGTGCTCGGCGATCGGACGCAGCTGCAACAGGTGATCGTCAACCTCGCGGTCAACGCCGTGCAGGCGATGGTAGAGGCAGGCACGCCCGCCCGGACCTTGCGGCTGATCACCGCCCCTGCCCCCGACGGCCGCGTGACGCTGACGGTCGAGGACAGTGGACCCGGCCTGCCGCCCGATCCGGGCAGGCTGTTCGACAGCTTCTACACGACCAAGGCGAACGGCATGGGCATGGGCTTGCCGATCTGCCGCACCATCGTCGAGGCGCATGGCGGAACGATCGCAGCGGAGAATGGCGCAGACGGCGCACGGTTCGTGGTGAGGTTGCCGACGTCCTGATTCTCCGATCACGTGATCCCGGCCCCGCCGGCCCGATCGCCCAGAAGCCTACGCGATCGTTCAGGCCCGACCGGCGATTTCCAGCAATCCCGCCGGGCTCATCGCCACGGCCAGGACATCGTAGCCGGCCACGCCGAAATGTGGGGTGGCCAGCGGATGCGTGTGGGTGGCGGTGATAACCACCACCGCAGCCCCGGCGGCCTCCGCTGCGGCAATGCCGGCCGCCGTATCCTCGAACACCAGGCATTCCCGGGCCGGCACGCCGAGTCGGTCCGCCGCGAGCAGGAAGCAATCCGGCGCCGGCTTGCCCTGTTCGACATCCTCGGCGGCGATCATCACCAACGGGGTGGGCAGGCCAGCCGCCGCGAGCCGCCGAACCGCCAGTTCGCGCGGGGCCGAGGTGACGATCGCCCAGCGATCGACGGGCAGCGCCGCCAGGAACGCGGCGGCGCCGGCGATTGCCTCGATACCCTCGACATCCTCGATCTCGGCTTGCGTGATCGCCGCTGCCTCGGCCTCCGGATCGACGCCCGGAAGCGCAAGCCGGCGGACCGTCTCCACGCTGCGCACGCCGTGGATCGTCGGCAGGAAGGCCTCGACATCGAGACCGTGGCCCAGCGCCCATGCGGCCCAGACGCGTTCGGCGGCGACGATGGAGGTGAGGATCGTGCCGTCCATGTCGAACAGGAAGGCGGCGAAACCGCGGTCGGGAAAGGGCTGAGTCATCGATCGGCCCTGCCCCCGGCGGCGCCCATGTGCAAGGCGCTGGATGCGCCCATCGCCAACGGACTCCACGGAACGGAGCCGCATAGTGGATCGTCACGGCGGTACGATGCCGCTAGAGGGCGCCTCATGCCGGTGCTCACCCCCTATCGGGCCGATCTCGCTCAGCTTGCCGCGCAGGATCGCCTGCGCACGCTGGTGCCGCGACGCGGCATCGATGTCGCGTCGAACGACTATCTCGCATTGGCAGCAGCGCCACGGCTTGCCGCGGCCGTGGCCACTGCGGCCGCTCGCGGCGTGCCGGTCGGGTCGGGCGGATCACGACTGCTGCGCGGCAACCATGCGGAGCATGAGGCGCTCGAAGCCGAGGCGGCATTGTTCTTCGGGGCGGAAGCCGCGCTGTTCTTTTCGAGCGGCTATGCGGCGAACGCTACCTTGTTTGCGACCCTGCCACAGCGCGGCGACCTGATCGTCCACGACGCGCTGATCCATGCCAGCGCGCATGAGGGCATGCGG
The DNA here is from genome assembly GCF_036663735.1 of Parasphingomonas zepuensis. NCBI lineage: Bacteria > Pseudomonadati > Pseudomonadota > Alphaproteobacteria > Sphingomonadales > Sphingomonadaceae > Parasphingomonas > Parasphingomonas zepuensis. The sequence goes on from NZ_JAXOJO010000001.1 coordinate 962,490, forward strand.
CTCGGCCGGGCCGAGCGGCTTTCCGTGGCCCATAACGATGCCGACGCCTTCGCGAACGCGATCGCACAGTGGCGGCAACAGGGGGGCGCCGGCCGGGCGTGGATCGCGGTGGAAAGCCTGTACAGCATGGACGGCGACCAGGCGCCGCTCGACGCGCTCGCCGACATCGCCGACCGGCACGACGCGATGCTGCTGATCGACGAAGCCCATGCGACCGGCGTGTTCGGTGAGGCTGGGCGCGGCCTCGCCCAGCAGCTCGATGGGCGGGAGAACGTCGTCACGCTGCGGACCTGCGGCAAGGCGATGGGCTGCGAGGGCGCGCTGGTCTGCGCGCCGGCCACGTTGCGCGATTTCCTGGTCAATCGCGGGCGCGGCTTCATCTTCTCTACTGCGCCGTCGCCGCTGATGGCCAGCGCAGTGCGCGAGAGCCTGCGCATCCTGGCCGACGAACCCGATCGCCGCGCGACTCTCTGGACGCTGATCGCAGCGGCCGAGCGGGCGCTGGCGCGGTGCGGCGTGGCCCCGACCGGATCGCAGATCCTGCCGCTGGTGCTGGGCGACGATGCGCTGACGATGCGAGTCGCTGCCGCCGTGCAGGCGGCCGGGTTCGACGTGCGCGGCATCCGGCCGCCAACGGTGCCGCAAGGCACGTCCCGACTGCGCATTTCGCTGACGCTCAACCTGACGCTGGGCGATGTCGACGCGCTGGCCGACGCGATCGTGGATGCGCTGCCGTGAGCGTCCGGACGATCGTCATCACCGGGACCGATACTGATGTCGGCAAGACGGTGTTCGCAGCTGCGCTCGCCGGGGCGCTCGGCGCGACCTATTGGAAGCCGGTCCAGGCGGGGCTCGAGGATGGCGGTGACGCCGCGACGGTGGCGCGGCTTGGCGGCGTGCCGCCCGGGCGTGTGCTGCCCGAAGCGTACCGCCTGACCACGCCCTGCTCGCCAGACCGGGCGGCGGAACTCGACGGCATCGCCATCGACCCGAATCGCCTCGTCCCGCCGACATTGGACGGACCATTGGTGATCGAGGGGGCCGGCGGCGTGCTGGTGCCGGTGACGGACGACCTGCTATTCGCCGACCTGTTCGCGCGTTGGCAGGCTCCAGTGGTGCTGGTCGCCCGGACAACGCTCGGCACGATCAGCCACAGCCTGTTGTCGATCGAAGCGCTGAGGGCGCGCGGCGTGCCGATCCTCGGCATCGCTTTCACCGGCGATCCAGTCGAGCATAGCGAGGCGACGATCGCGAGAATCGGCGGAGTGCGGCGGCTGGGCCGGCTGCCGCGGTTGGCGCCGCTCGATGCAGCGAGCCTGAGCACGGCCTTCGCCGCGCATTTCGACCTGGCGGATTTCCAATGACGTCGCCCGTCTGGCATCCCTTCACCCAACACGGGCTCGGCGAGCCGATCCCGCTCGTCACCCATGCCGAGGGCGCCGCGCTTCATACCAGCGACGGGCGGCGGATCGTCGATGCGATTTCGTCCTGGTGGGTGACCACCCACGGCCACCGCCACCCACGCATCATGGCGGCGATCGCCGAGCAGGCAGGCAAGCTCGACCAGATCATCTTTGCGGGCTGGACTCACGAGCCGGCCGAAGACCTTGCCCGGGGACTTACGGCCATGATGCCGCCCGCGCTGAGCAAGGTCTTCTTCTCGGATTCGGGATCGACCAGCGTCGAGGTGGCGCTGAAGATGGCGCTCGGCTTCTGGGCCAATAGTGGCGCGCCGCGGCACCGCATCCTGGTGCTTGAACACAGCTATCATGGCGACACGATCGGCGCGATGTCGGTCGGCGCACGCGGCGTGTTCAACCAGGCCTATGCACCGCTGCTGTTCGACGTGGGCACCCTGCCCTTCCCGGCCGCCGGCGGCGAGCAGGACACGCTCGATGCGCTCGAGGCCGCCTGCCGCGAAGCGCCGGCGGCGCTGATCGTGGAGCCGCTGATTCTCGGCGCGGGCGGCATGCTGATCTATCCGCCGCGGATCCTGGTGGAGATGCGCCAAATCTGCGCGCGGCACGACGTGCTGTTCATTGCCGACGAAGTGATGACCGGCTGGGGACGAACCGGCACCCTGCTCGCCTGCGAGCAGGCCGATGTGGTGCCGGATATCATGTGCCTGTCCAAAGGGCTGACCGGCGGCGCCGTTCCGCTGGCGGTGACCATGGCGACCGAGGCGATCTACGCCGCGCACCTGTCCACCGATCGCGCGCGCATGTTCTTCCATTCGTCGAGCTACACCGCCAACCCGATCGCCTGCGCCGCCGCAAACGCCAATCTCGCCATCTGGCGCGAGGAGCCGGTGCTCGAACGGGTTGCCGACCTGGCCGCGCGGCAACGACACCGGCTGGCCAGGCTCGCCACGCTGCCGGCGGTGCGCAACGCCCGGCAGATCGGCACGATCACCGCGATCGAACTCGCCGCGGACGCGGGCGACTATCTCTCCGATCTCGGCCCGCGCCTGCTGGCGCTATTCCGCGACAAAGATCTGCTGCTTCGACCGCTCGGCAACACGGTTTATGTCATGCCGCCTTATTGCATCGAGGACGGGGACCTGGACCTTATCTATGCCGCCATCGCCGAGGCCGCCGATGTATAGGCGCCTGATGCTCGCGCTGGTGTTCGCCGTCACTGGCTGCAAGGCGGAGCAGAAGACCGGCGCCTGCACTGATCTGTCGCGCGCGGCGATGGTGGCGATTCCGGGCGGCAGCTTCACCATGGGCGACGATCCGCTCTACCGCGAGGAGGGGCCGCCACGCACCGTCGCCGTGGCGCCGTTCTGGATCGACGCGCACGAGCTGACCAATGACGAGTTCGCGGCCTTCGTGAAGGCGACCGGTTACAAGACCATGGCCGAGCGCGATCCGCCGAAGCTGCCCGGCGCGCCGCCCGAGATGCTGATCCCGGGCTCGGCCGTGTTCACCGTGCCGAGCCAGGCCGATCCGCGCTGGTGGCGCTGGGTCGTGGGGGCCGAGTGGCGGCATCCGTCGGGCCCGGCTGAGTCGATTTCCGGACACGGGAGCACACCGGTTGTGCAGATCGCCTATGAGGATGCCGAGGCCTATGGTCGGTGGGCCGGGAAGAAGCTGCCGACCGAAGCACAGTGGGAATTCGCCGCCCGCGCCGGGCAGAAGGCGCTGCCGGAGCCGGTCGACGATGCGGGCCGGCCGCAGGCGAATTATTATCAGGGCGTCTTCCCGCAGCGCGACCTGGCGCTGGACGGCTATCGGGGCAGGGCACCGGTCGGCTGTTTCAAGCCCAATGCGTTCGGGCTGTACGACATGATCGGTAATGTCTGGGAGTGGACCAGCGATCCGGGCGGTCCGCAGGGCGACATGCATGTCATCAAGGGCGGATCCTACCTCTGTGCCGGCAATTATTGCGCGCGCTATCGTCCCGCCGCGCGACAGTTCCAGGAGCGCGGGCTCGGCACAGACCATATCGGGGTGCGCTTCGTCGCCGACCGGCCGGTGCTGCCGCACGATTGACGCGCTCCGGATAATTTGGCACTTCTAATGCCATATATAACCAGGGAGCGGGACGATGGAGGTCCTCAGGACGCCGGAAGAGCGATTCGCGGGATTGGCCGACTATCCGTTCGCGCCGCAGTACCGCATCGTCACCGATGCGGACGGCACCGAGCTGCGCATCCACTATCTCGACGAGGGCCCTGCCGACGCGCCGATCGTGCTGCTGCTGCACGGTGAGCCGAGCTGGTCCTATCTCTACCGCAAGTTCGTGCCCGCGCTGGTATCGAGCGGCTACCGGGTCATCGCACCGGACCTGATCGGCTTCGGCAAGTCCGACAAGCCGGCCGCGCGCAGCGACTATAGTTATGAGCGTCATGTCGCCTGGATGCGCGACTGGCTGACCGCGCTCGACCTGACCGGCATCACCCTGTTCTGCCAGGATTGGGGCGGCCTGATCGGCCTGAGGCTCGTCGCCGCCTTCCCCGATCGCTTCGCGCGGCTGGTGATCGCCAATACCGGCCTGCCGGTCGGCACCGGATCGTCCGCCGGGTTCGATGCCTGGCTCGCCCTCAGCCAGAACGTCCCGCTGTTCCCGGCGGGCGCGATCGTCAACGGCGGCACCGTCCGCAACCTGACCGAGGCAGAGATCGCCGCCTATGACGCGCCCTACCCGGACGAGCACTACAAGGAAGGCGCGCGGCAATTCCCGACGCTGGTGCCGGTCACGCCCGGCCATGCCTCGGTCGCCGAGAATCGCGCCGCGTGGCAGATCCTCGAGACGTTCGACAAGCCGGTGCTGACGGCCTTTGCCGACAAGGATCCGATCACCCGCGGCGGCGAGAAGGCGTTCATCGAGCGAATCCCCGGCGCACGCGGACAGCCGCATGTGATCGTCGAGAATGCCGGCCATTTCCTCCAGGAGGACCAGCCCGAGTTCCTGTGCCGGCTGATCGACGACTTCATCCGCACCGGGAGCGCGAACGCGTGACCCTGCATTACGACCTCTATTGGTCGTTCCGCTCGCCTTATTCCTATCTGGTGACGCCCCGGCTGGTCGCGCTCGAACGCGAGTACGACGTCGTGGCGAACATCCGCCCGGTCTATCCGATCGCAGTCCGCCAGCCGGATTTCTTCGCGAACAACGACCCGCTCTGGCTGACCTATTTCCTGCGCGACATCGGCCGCAGCGCCGCCTTTGTCGGCCTGCCGTTCCGCTGGGCCTCGCCCGACCCGGTGGTGATGGACATGGCGACGCGAACCTATCCGGCCGAGCAGCCCTATATCCACCGGCTCACGCATCTCGGCGTCGCCGCGGCGGAGCGCGGGCGCGGCCTCGCCTTTCTCGATGAAGTCAGCCGGCTGATCTGGGGCGGCGCGGTGACCGACTGGCATCTCGGCGACCATCTCGCCCGCGCGGCCGAACGTGCCGGGCTCGATCTGGCGAAACTCGACGCGGCGATCTCGGCCGATCCCGAACACCATGTCGCCATGGTGACTGCCAACCAGGACGCACAGCGTGTCGGCGGGCATTACGGCGTGCCGCTGATGGTATTCGAGGGGGAGCCCTTTTACGGACAGGATCGATTCGACCAGCTCGAATGGCGGATGAAACAGCGGGGGCTGGTGCGGCGCTGAGGCGCCGCAGGATTCATCCGCCTCCGTCATGCCGGACCGGTTCCGGCATCCATCGAACGACTCGCGCAGCACGGAGGGGATGCTTGGGCTGCGTGGTGATGGACCCCGGAACAAGGCCGGGGTGACGGCGAGGCTAAAGTCTGGCCCGGCGGCGGCGGCGCCACAGGACCCAGCCGACCGGCAGCGCGATCAGCCCCAGCAGCCAGGGCAGCGCGCGCAGGAGCTTCGGCCTGACGCTCCGGTTGAAGCCGTTGGCGTTGATCTGCCGTTCGGCGGTATAGCCGGCCGGCATCGGCAGCACCCCGTCCCGCGCGGCGAAGGCGGCATAATCGGCCTGCATCGTCGCAAAGAGCGCCGGCATGGTTCCCGCAAGATCCCGCGTTTCGCCGGGATCGTGCAGGATATCGTAGAGATGCCATGCGCCGGTGCCCGTCGGCGGAAGGTTCTTCACCAGCTTGTAATCCCCGCGGAATATCGCGGCATTGCCCGACAGTTCATAGCCGATGGGCCGGTCGTCCGGATGGACGCTGTCGGCCTGGCCGGTCAGCAGGGGCAGCAGGCTTTCGCCGGTCATCGGCTCGACCTGCCGGCCGCGATAGGAGTCGTCGGGCCCGGCCACCCCGGCGGCCGCGAGCAACGTCGGTGCGATATCGGTGACATAAGTGAAGCGGCTGGCGATCGTGCCCGCGCGGAACGCCGGGTTGCCGGGCCAGGCGACGATCAGCGGCACTCTGAGCCCGCCCTCGGCCGCGGAGAATTTATAGCCGCGCAGGGGCGCCGCGGCGGCGCTCGCCCAGCTCGGGCCGATCGCGGTGAAGGAGCCGGGCCGCCCCTGCGATGCGGGCTTCAGATCATAATGCAGCCGAGAGTTGAGCCGCCCGAGAAAGGTCGCCATCGGATCGGTCGGCTCGGCGCCATTGTCCGACAGGAAGACGAAGACCGTGTTCGCATAATCGCCGCTGGCCCTGAGGTGCGCGACCAGTCGGCCGATTTGCGCGTCGGCAGCCTCGGCCATGCCGCCATAGGCCGCCATGGCGCGCGCCTGGGCCGCCCGCCCGTCCGGCGGAAGCGCCTGCCAGTCCCGGGTGCTGCCCATCGTCACCATCGGGGTGCCGGCGGGCACGATGCCGAGCGCGGCGGCGCGATCCCGGCGCGCGGCGCGGATCGCGGTCCAGCCGCCGTCGTAAGCGGCGCGATAGCGCGCAATGTATGCGTCCGGCGCCTGGACCGGGATATGGTTGGCGAGGAAGTTGATCGACGCGAAAAAGGGTTTTCCCGCCGATCGGCCGCGCTCGATATAATCGATCATCTTGTCGACGACGAAGCGCGAGGAATAATAATCGTTCGGCAGCGTCGCTGGCTTGCCGTCCTCGGTCCAGTCGGCGGTTTCGTAGAGGCCCTCGATCGGCCGCTGCTCGAAATTGTCGGCCCCTGCATCGGCCAGCGAAAAGGCATGATCGTAACCGCGCGCAGTGGGCATGTTGCCGGGCATCCGGCCGAGATGCCATTTGCCGGTGAGATAGGTGCGATAGCCGTGGTCGCGGAACAGGCTGGCGAGGGTGATGACGCGATCGTTGAGCACCGTATCATAGCCCGGCTTGCCGACATGCTCGGGCGGTATCGTCTCCGGCATGTTGCCGAGCCCGGCCCGGTGATTGCTGACTCCGGTCTGCAGCATGGCCCGGGTCGGCGAGCAGGAGCCGGCGACGTGGAAGTTGGAGAAGCGCACCCCCGCCTTGGCCAGTCCATCGATATGCGGCGTGCGGATCTCCCCGCCGAAGCTGCCGACATCGCTGAACCCCCAATCGTCCGCCAGCAGGATGACGATATTGGGCCGTTTCCGCTCCGCTGCCGCCGCGCCCGAGGCAAGCGCGATCGAGCAGAGCAGGAAGGCGACGCGCTTCACCGGGCGAGCAGCCGTTGCAGGCCGATCTCCCGGCTTCCCGCCGGCAGATCCAGCATCATGCCGTCCTCCCCCATGGTGATCGGACCGCCGTAGAAGCGATGCGCGTCGCCGAGAAAGGCGGGATAGGCGAAGCGCATCGGCATCGGCGGAACGATGTGGTTGAGCAGGAGATAGCGCACGCCAGCCGCCTTTGCGGCCTGCGCCGCCTGCTCTGGCGTCGAATGATAATCGACGATGTCGCGCGTGACCTGCGCCATGTTCGCCTGGCCCTTCGCCTCCAGGCCCTTGGTCAGCAGCGCGACCAGCTTCGGCTGGAGCGCCTCGTGCACCAATATGTCAGCGCCCCCCGCGGCGGCGACCAGGCTCGGCGCCGGCGCGGTATCTCCGCTCAGCACAATCGAGCGGCCCTTGTAATCGAAACGGTAACCGACCGCCGGTTCGACAGGCCGGTGATTCACGCGGAATGCAGTGATCTTCAGCCCGCCATCATCGACCAGCACGGCGCCGTCGCCCCGGCCCGCCGGCGGCAAGGCGAAGGGCAGGGCCGTGCCGCCCGCGCCCGATGGCGGCAGGATCTTCGCCCCGTGATGCGCGATGCGATAGGCGGTATCGAGCGCATAGGCAGTGCGCAGGCCGGCGACGACGCCCTCGACCCCCGCCGGACCATGGATCGGCAACGGCGTCTGCCACGAGCCGCCCGACCAGCGCAGCAGCATCGTCTGCGCCAGCCCGTCGATATGGTCCGAATGGAAATGGGTGAGGAACACTGCCTCGATCCGGCCCGGCGGGATGCCCATCTGCACGATGTTCCCGGCACCGCCCTCACCCGCATCGACCACGAAGATGCGCTTGCCGGCGATCACCACGCTGCACGGACCGGCCCGCGTCGCATCGGGCAGCGGCGAGCCGGTGCCGCACAAGGCAATATGCAGGCCATCGGGCAGACCAGCGGTGATATCGCGCCCCACCCGCTCGGCCACCGCGCGTTCCAGCAGCAATGTGCCGATCGGGCGCTGGAACAGCTTAACGCCACCAAGCGCGAGCAGCAGGACGGCCGTTACGGCCAACATCCATTTCCACCGCTTGCCCACGCCTCGTCCCCCTGGCCCAGACCATGATGCGCCGGGATAGTGGCATTATCAATGTCGAAAAGTTGCAAAGCCCTAGCGAGCTGATACCATAGGGTAAAATGAGGGAGAGGCCGTGATGCGAGGGGCGATTCGCGCGGTGATTGCGCTGGTCGGGCTATTCAACCTTGCTCTCGGGCTGGGATTCCTGATCGATCCGGCGCGGCTGGGCGCGGCTTTCTTCCTCGCCCCCGCCGACGTCCAGGGGCTGGCCACGCTGCGCGCCGATTTTCCCGCATTCTTCATGACCGGCGGTGCGTTCGCGCTCATCGGCGCGTGGCGCGGCCGGGCCGAACCGCTGGCCGTGCCGCTGCTCCTGCTCACCATCGCGCTGTTCGGGCGGCTGGTCAGCCTTGCGGTCGATGGTCCATCGCCGGCGGCGTTCGGGCCGATGATCGCCGAAGCGACGATGATCGCCGTCCTTCTCGCTGGGCGCCGCATTTTGGCCGAACGCCAGTGAGGGCGTGATCATGAAGCGCTGGATGAAGATCCTGCTCGGAATCCTGGCGCTGATCGCCATCGGCGGGTTCCTGACCAAGGACTATGTCCTGCTTCACCTGCCGGGGTGGCTGGCGCCGCATGTCTATCCCAATCGCCCGGTCGCGTGGCAGCAGGGGCCGGGCAAGCCGCAGCTCCCGCTCGGCCGGCGACCGCCCAACGTCGTCCTGATCGTCGCTGACGACCTTGGGTATAACGATATCAGCTTCAACGGCGGCGGCGTCGCCGGAGGGCTGCTCAAGACGCCGCACATCGATGCGCTGGGCCGGCAAGGCGTCAGCTTCGCGGACGGCTATGCCGGCAACGCGACCTGTGCGCCGTCCCGCGCCGCGCTCATGACCGGACGCTATCCCACCCGCTTCGGATTCGAGTTCACGCCCGCGGACACGCGCTTTGCGCGCACCATCGCCGGCTTCCCGTCGGACTGGGAGCACCGCACGATCTTCGACGAGGTCGCCGCACGGAACGATCCGCCGCCGAACGAGAAAGGCGTACCGGCATCCGAGCTGACCATCGCCGAGCTGCTGCGCGGCAAGGGATATCACACGCTGCATCTGGGCAAATGGCATCTGGGCGGGGCGAAGGGCATGCGCCCCGAGGACCAGGGCTTCGACGAGAGCCTGGGCTTCATCATCGGCGGGCAGATGTTCCTGCCCGAGCAGGATCCGAACGTCGTCAACGCGAAGCAGGATTTCGATCCGATCGACAAATATCTCTGGGCGAACCTGCCGTTCAGCGTCCAGTATAACGGCAGCAAGCCGTTCCGGCCGGCGCGCTACATGACCGATTATCTGACCGACCAGGCGATCGCGTCGATCCGGGCCAATCGCAACCGGCCCTTCTTCCTGTATCTCGCCTATAATGCGCCGCACACACCGCTCCAGGCGCTGAAGGCGGATTACGACGCGCTGCCGCAGATCGCCGACCATCGCACCCGCGTCTACGCGGCGATGATCCGCGCGCTCGATCGCGGCGTCGGCCGGGTGACGGCCGAGCTGAAGGCGCAGGGGCTGGAGCAGGATACGCTGGTGATCTTCACCAGCGACAATGGCGGCGCCCATTATATCGGCCTGCCCGACATCAACCGACCCTATCGCGGCTGGAAGGCGACTTTCTTCGAAGGCGGGGTGAAAGTGCCGTTCTTCATGCGCTGGCCAGCGCGGATCGCGCCGGCGACGCGCATCGCCGGACCGGTCAGCCATTTCGATATCTTCGCGACCGCCGGCAAGGCGGCCGGGATCGCGATGCCGACCGAGCGCGCGGTCGATGGCGTCGACCTGTTGCCCTTCGTCGCCGGCACGCAAAGGGGCGCGCCGCACCACACCCTGTTCTGGCGCGACGGGGCCTATCGCGTCGTGCGCGACGGCGACTGGAAGTTGCAAATGCTCGACCTGCCGCACCAGTCCCTGTTGTTCGATATGCGCGCCGATCCGACCGAGCGGCACGACGTCGCCGCGCAGCAGCCGGAGATCGTTGCCCGGTTGAGGGCATTGCTGGCAGAACATGATAAACAGAGCGTCAAGCCTGCCTGGCCCTCGCTCATCCGGTCGCCGATCGCTATCGACCGGCCGCTGGGGACCGGGCCCAAAGCAGGCGAAACCTATATTTATTGGGCAAATTGATGGCTGAAGAGCAGGCACGCTCCGCCGACGGACGCAGGAGACGATCGGAATCGAGCCGCGACAAGATCGTCGCGGCGATGATCGCGCTGGTCGGCGAAGGGAAGGTCGCGCCGAGCGCCGAGCAGGTCGCTATCCGCGCCGAAGTCGGGCTGCGCAGCGTGTTCCGGCACTTCAAGGACATGGAGAGCCTGTTCGCCGAGATGACCGCCCGGCTGGCGCGCCAGTATGAGATGTGGCTGGTGCCGTATGAATCGACCGACTGGCGCGGCCAGCTGGGCGAGACGATCGAACGGCGGACGCGCACCTATGACAGGCTGATGCCGTTCAAGCGCGCGGCCGATGCCCATCGCCACGCATCGGCATCGATCCAGGCCGAATATGTCCGCTCGCTGACCTATATGCGGGCCCGGCTGAAATCGATCCTGCCCGCGGCGATCACCGACGATGTGCTGACGTTCGAGGCGATCGACCTGCTGCTGAGCTTCGAGACGTGGCAGCGCCTGCGGATGGAGCAGGGTCTTTCCACCGAGCTGGCCGAGGCAGTGCTGCGGGCCCTGGTTGATCGGCTGGTCGAACCCGGCCAGTAATGGTCGCGTGACCGCCGACGATCCCCTCCACGCCGCAGGCGCCGACGCGGCCGGGCAGATTCCCGACGATATCCGCCATCCGCCCTGGCTGATGATCGGAGCCGGCGCGGTCGCCGCCGCGGTGCTGGTGCTGGGCCTGATCGGCACGCTGATCGATCGCGGGCTGCAATTCGATTTCGACAGCAACATCCTGCTCGCGATGCGCCACGGCACGGCGCACGGCGCCGCCATCGGCCCGGTCTGGCTGAAACAGGCGATGGTCGACATCACCGCGATGGGCGGCGAGACGGTGCTGGTGATCGTGGTGACGATCACCGCCGGGTTCCTCGCGGCGAAACGCCATTGGCTGACCATGGCGCTGGTGCTGGGCGGCACGATCAGCGGGTCGATCGCGGTTGCCATCGCCAAGGGGCTGATCGGCCGCGCCCGCCCCGCCCTGACCGATCATCTCGTCCAGGTGACTTCGGCAAGCTTCCCGAGCGGCCATGCCGCGAACAGCGCGATCATCTATCTCACCATCGCCTTTCTGATCGTCCAGATCGTGGAGGAGCGGCGCGCGCGAATCTATATCCTTGCCACCGCCGCGGTGCTGGTGACGGCGATCGGTTTCAGCCGGGTCTATCTCGGCGTGCACTGGCCAAGCGACGTGCTGGCCGGATGGAGCTTCGGCACGCTTTGGGCGCTCGCCTGGTGGGCGCTCGGCGCCTGGGCGCGGCTGCGGCGCGCGGGCGTGTCGATCCTGCATCCCGGCGCATAGGGCGCTCCCACGACGCGCGCCGATCCGGCGTGGGACACAGCGTGGGATAAAGCGTGGGCATAAGGCGACAAAGCGCCTTGATACTTTATAACATCCTATCTATTGCGCTGCACAACGCCCCTGTTGGAGTATGCCATGACGCTGAAGATCGCCCTGCTCGCCGGTTCCGCCCTGATGATCGCCGGGCCGGCCTTTGCGCAGGACGCGCCTTCACCAACGGCTTCCGACAGCGCGAGCCCGGGTGGGCAGGAGCGCGAGGTGATCGTCACCGCTCCGTTCCGGCAGAGCGAGACCGACGTCCTCTCCGGCACGTCGGTGGTGAGCGGCGAGGAACTGACGCGGGACCTTAAGCCGACGATCGGCGAAACCCTGGCCAAGCAGCCCGGCGTCTCGGCGACGTCGTTCGGGCCGAGCGCGTCGCGCCCCGTCCTGCGCGGCTTCCAGGGCGAACGCGTGCGGGTGCTCACCGACGGCATCGGCTCGATCGACGTCTCCAACACGTCGGTCGATCATGCGGTGATCATCGATCCGCTGCTGGCCGAACGGATCGAAGTATTGCGCGGTCCCTCCGCCCTGCTGTTTGGGTCGTCCGCCGTCGGCGGCGTGGTCAATGTGATCGACACGCGTATTCCCCGCGCGATCCCGGCCAAGGGCTATCGGCTCGACGGCATTGCCACCTACGGCTCGGCGGCGAACGAGCGGTCCGGCGGGCTCGCCGGCGACGTGGCGGTCGGCGAGCATCTCGTGCTCCATGCCGATGGCTCCTGGTCGAAGAGCGACGACCTGCGCATCGGCGGCTACGCCCTGACCCCGGAACGCCGGCGCGAAGCGCTGGCCACCAGCCTGTTGCCCGCGCCGGCGCCGGTGCCGGGCGAGGACCCGATCGACTATGCCGCCAATGCGGCGATCCGCGGCAAGCTGCCCAACACCGCCGCCGAGACCTGGACGGCCGGCGTCGGCGCCTCGATCATCACCGACACCGGCAATCTCGGCGTGTCGTACAGCCATTATGACAGCCTGTACGGCGTGCCCGTCCGCTACGCGACCTTGCCCGACCAGGGCCAGGAAGCGCCGCGGCTGGACATCGTCCAGAACCGCGTCGACCTGCGCGGCGAGGTGCAGACCGGCGGCGGCTTCCTCGACCGGATCCGCATCCGCGCCGGCCATGCGACCTATCGCCATTTCGAGCTCGAGCCGGACGGTGCTGTCGGCACTGCCTTCTACAATAACGGCACCGAGGCACGGCTCGAGCTGGTCCAGGCCAAGCGCGGCGGCTGGCAGGGCGCATCGGGCGTGCAATATTTCAACCGCGTGTTCGACGTGGTCGGCGACGAAGCCTTCCTGCCCAAGAACGAGACCAACCAGACCGGCCTGTTCACGCTGCAACAGCTCGATCTCGGCAAGTTCAAGGCGGAAGCCGGGCTGCGCTACGAATTCACTGACGTGGCTGCGCGCACGCCGCTGGGCGACGAACGCTTCTTTGCCGGGCAACGGCATTTCGAGGCGCTGTCGGGCTCGCTCGGCGCCTCCTATGGCCTCAGCGACGCCGTTCGCATCGGCCTGAACCTGTCGCACACCGAGCGGGCGCCGTCGGCCGAGGAGCTGTTCGCCAACGGCGCGCATGCCGGCACTCAGGCCTATGAACTGGGCAGCCCCGACTTCAGGCTCGAGAAGAGCTGGGGCCTGGAAGGCACGCTCCACGCGCATGGCGAGGGTTACAGCTTCGACGCCTCGGCCTATTACAACCGCTTCTCCAACTACATCTCCGAGAACCAGGTCGCGCAATCGGTATGCGAGGCGGCCGCCGCGCCGAGCGGCCGCGACGTCGAATTCCCGTGCTTCCAGATGACTCAGGCGGACGCGACCTATTACGGCGTCGAGGCCGAAGCATCGATCCTGCTGGCGCGGATCGGCGGCTACAAGATCAACGTCGATGCGCTGGGCGATTATGTGCACGCCTCGATCGTCGATGCTGGGCCAGTGCCGCGCATCCCGCCGATGCGCGTGCTCGGCGGCATCGAGGCGCAGGGCGACCGGCTGAACGGGCGGATCGAGGTTGAACACGTGTTCGATCAGGATCGGATCGCCGCGTTCGAAACGCCGACCGATGGCTATACGATGGTCAATGCCTCGATCGGGCTCAAGCCGTTCGGGGAAGCCAACAAGACCACGCTGACGATCACCGCCAACAACATCTTCGATGTCGACGCGCGGCGCTCTGCAAGCTTCCTGAAGGATTTCGCGCCGCTTGCGGGACGCGACATCCGGGCGACCTTGCGCTTCAGCCTGTAGGGTGGAGCGCCTTTCACGGTATCGGCACGGTTGAAGAGGTTTCGCGCCGCTCGCGGGCCGCGCCATCCGGGCGCCCTTGCGCTTGGTTTCAAGTCGCTGATCCACCACCTCCGTTCGCCCTGAGCTTGTCGAAGGGCTGTACTTTCTTCCTCGGAAGGAAAGAGCAGGGCTTCGACAAGCTCAGCCCGAACGGGAGGGGTGTTTCGAACTAAGCCGGTCCTGCGCTGGATTAGAAAGCCAGCAAACTCATACTCGTTCTTAGTCCCGATGGGCAGCGCGGCGCAGGCGATCGTTGATCGCGGCGCCTAGGCCGGTCGCCGGGATCGGGGCCACCGCGATGCCGGTGCCAGCCGATGCATCGGCCCGGTGGAGCGCCGAGAACAGCGCGGCGGCGGCTTCGGCCAGGTCGCCGGCGGCCGACAGGGTATCGTCCCCCGCCACGGCGCCGAACCCGATCAGCCATTCGCCGGGTGCAGCAGTCGCAGCATTGATCCGCAGCGGCTTGCGCGGCGCATAGTGGCTCTCGAGCTGCCCCGGCGCGGTGATGCACGGCGTGCCGGGCGCCGCATCGGCGCTCCCGCCCGCCCCGGGCAGGAGAGCCGCGATCTCCTCGGCAGTGATCGGGCCGGGGCGCAGGATGCGATAGCCGGCACCCGTCATCACGATGGTGGATTCGAGGCCCGCCTCAGTCGCCCCGTCATCGACGATCAGCGGGATGCGCCCGCCCAAGCTGGCCAGGACATGCTCCGCGCGCGTCGGGCTGATCGCGCCGCTGGCATTGGCGGACGGGGCGGCGAGCGGCACGCCTGTCGCCGCGAGCAGGGCGCGCATCGCGCGGTGCGCGGGCACGCGGATCGCGATGGTATCGAGCCCCGCCGTCACGAGTGACGCGATCCCCGCATCGGGCCGCAGCGGCAGCACCAGAGTCAGCGGCCCGGGCCAGAAGGTATCCGCCAGCCCGCCGGCCGCTTCGTCGAACTCCGCGATCCGCTCAGCCGCCGCGCGATCGAGCACATGGACGATCAGCGGGTTGAAGCTCGGCCTGCCCTTGGCGGCATAGATGCCCGCGACCGCGCGCGAATCGGTGGCGTCGGCGGCGAGGCCATAGACCGTCTCGGTCGGGATCGCGACCGGGCCGCCCGCGGCGATCACCGCCGCGGCATCGGCGATCGCGGCCTCGCCGTAGGGTAAGGTGCGGGTAGGGGCTGGCGGGTTTGGCGGGCTCATCGCGCGGGGCTATAGCGCGGGTGACCGAAGGAAGAGAAATATCATGAGCTTCACTGCCCCCACCGCCGACCAGCGCTTCGTCCTGGAGCATATCGTCGGCATCGGCACGCTTGCCGATTCCGCACGCTTCGCCGCCGCGACAGACGATGTGGTCGAGGCAGTGCTTGACGGGATCGGCGATTTCGCGGCGGGCGAATGGGCGCCGCTGCAGCGCGCCGGCGACACGGTCGGCGCGAAATGGACGCCCGACGGCGTGGTGATGCCCGAAGGGTTCGGCAAGGCGTATCGCGACTATGTCGAGGGCGGCTGGGGCACGATCGGCGTGCCGGAGGCCTGGGGCGGCCAGGGCCTGCCCTTCGCGATCCAGACGGCGGTGCTCGACACGCTCGGCGCGGCCAATATGGGGCTGGCGCTTGCCCCGACGCTCACGGTGGGCGCGATCGAGGCACTGATCCATCACGGCAGCCAGGCGCAGCAGGCACTATATCTGCCGAAGCTCGCCACCGGCGAATGGACCGGCACGATGAACCTGACCGAGTCCCAGGCCGGATCGGATGTCGGCGCGCTGCGCACGCAGGCGAAGCCCCGCGGCGACGGGACCTGGAGCATCAAGGGCACCAAGATCTTCATTTCGTTCGGCGACCACGACATGGCGCCCAACATCGCCCATCTCGTGCTGGCGCGCACCCCCGATGCGCCGCCCGGGACCAAGGGCATCTCGCTGTTCCTCGTGCCGAAATACCGGCTCGATGCGGAGGGCAATCCGGGCGAGCTCAACGACGTCCGCGTCGTTTCGATCGAGCACAAGATGGGGCTGCACGCATCCCCGACCTGCGTACTGAGCTTCGGCGACCATGACGACTGCATCGGCGAGCTGATCGGCGCTGAGCTGGGCGGCATCCGCGCGATGTTCACGATGATGAACAATGCCCGGCTGAATGTCGGCCTGCAGGGCGCTCAGGTCGCCGAGGCAGCGACTCAGGCGGCGGTGGCCTATGCGCGCGACCGCATCCAGTCGGCCCGTGCCGGATCGCCGAGCCGCGAGAGCGTGGCGATCATCGAGCATCCCGATGTCCGCCGCATGCTGCTGCGGATGAAGGCGCAGACTCAGGCGGCGCGCGCTCTGGTCTATTATGCCGCGGGCCATGTCGATCGCGCCGCGATCGGCGAGGCAGGCGCGCAGGACCGGCTCGAGATCCTCACCCCGCTGGCCAAGGCGCATGGCACGGATATCGGCTGCGAGGTCACGTCGGTCGGCATCCAGGTGCATGGCGGCATGGGCTATATCGAGGAGACGGGCGCCGCGCAGTTCTTCCGCGATGCCCGGATCACGCCGATCTATGAGGGCACCAACGGCATCCAGGCGGCCGATCTGGTCGGGCGCAAGCTGACCGGCGACGGCGGCGCCGAACTCGCACGCCTGATTGCTGACATGCGCGCAGAGGCACAGGACAAGGGACTGAACGACCTGATCGACGCTTGCGAACAGGTTGGCCGTCACCTGCTGCAAGCCGATGTCACGGATCGCCTCGCTTCCAGCTATCCATTCCTTACAATGATGGCAGTAGCCGTGTGCGGTTGGCTGATGGAGCGACAGGGGCGAATCGCCAGTGGCCCTGATGTAGGTCCGGACTCGCCATTCCTCGCGATCAAGCGGGCGGCGGCACAATTCTATGTCGAACAAATCGTGCCGGAAGCGATCGGGCTGCGCACGGCGGCACTATCGAGTTCGGACGTTCTCTATTCGATATCGGCGGAGACGTTCGCTGCCTGATGAAGCATTTCGCACGCTTCCTTGTGCTCCCGCGAAGGCGGGAGCCCAGACTGGGTCCCCGCCTTCGCGGGGACACAAATATTCTGCCCGAAATAGATTTTCACCGACACATCCCGGGGGCGTGACGAGGGGGTTTACGCCTCTTCGCGCTCCAGCAGTTCGGCGGTGTCGAGGCCGAGCAGGGTGATGTGGGCGCGGATGCGGGGCCAGCTTTCGCGGATGAAATGATCGCGCTCGGCCGAGCGGAGCTTTTCCGCGGCGCCCGGCAGGACGAACATGCCGACGCCGCGCCGGACCTCGACATAGCCGTCGTCCTGGAAGCTCTGATAGGCCTTGGCCACCGTCAGCGGATTGGCGCCGTGTTCGGCCGCGAGCGCGCGGACCGAGGGAAGCTGATCGCCGGCGCGAAACTCACCGCGCAGGATTGCGGCCGAGATGATGCCGCGCAGCTTGATGTAGACGGGGCTGTCTTCGCTGTTCAGTGCTGTCATGCTGGTCTAATACACCAATTCCCCAGCCAGTCCAATACTATGTCCAATATCGGACGATTTTGTCCGATTCCGGACGCGGTCGTTCCTCGAGCGGGCGAGACGGCGTGCCAATGAACACGAATCCCGCGATTTTCTCCGGCGCGGCGCCGAAGGCATCGCGCACCGACTCGCTGTACGCCGGCCATCCGGTGAGCCATCCGCCGGCAAAACCGGACGCATGCAAGGCGTGGAGCAGGTTCATGCAGGCCGCGCCGGCCGACAGCTCCTGCTCCCATAGCGGGATATGGCTTTCGACCTTGGGAGCCGACAGGACGACGACCAAAGTGGGCGCCTGGCGGGCGAACTGGTCGAGCGCCTCGATCTCGAGCCGCGCGGCCTGGGGACGCTCGGCGCGATAGGCACTGGTGATCAGTTCGCTCAGCGCGGCACGGCGATCGGCCGGCACCACGACGAAGCGCCACGGCGCGAGCTTGCCGTGATCGGGCGTGCGCGCCGCGATCTCCAGCAGGGTGGCGAGCTGCGCATCGTCGGGGCCGGGCGCGACGAGGTCGCGCGGCTTGCCCGAACGGCGGGTGGCGAGGAGGGCGAGCGGGCTGCTGGTGTCGTTGAACATGCCCGCCATCTAGGGGTTGGTGCGGATATTTACACCCCGGCGCATGCCGCTACTGTCCCGGGCATCAGCACCGCCGCGATCGACGGCGGGAAGTCTTTCAGGGAGCACCAAAAATGGTGGACACACCAACCGCGGACAGCCCGCGCGAACCCGATATCAGCCATGTAAACCCAGCCAGCGACGCCGTCTGGTTCGGCCATCCGCCCCAGCTCAAGCGGCTGTTCACCACCGAGATGTGGGAACGCTTCGGCTATTACGGCATGCGGGCGATCCTCACCCTCTATCTCGCCAACCATTTCCTCTTCAACGATCAGACGTCGACCGGCCTCTATGGCGGGTTCACCGCGCTCGTCTATCTGACGCCGCTGATCGGCGGCCTGATCGCCGACCAGTATCTCGGCTCGAAACGCACCGTGAAATTCGGCGCGATCATGATGTCGATCGGATACCTGACTTTGTGCTTCGGCGGCAGCGGCGCGACGCCGTTCGCGACGATCGACGGCCAGCGCTATGAAGTGGTGGTCGAGGGCAAGGGCGATGCCGGCCGGCAATATCTGATCGATCACGATCAGAAGCTGCAGATCCGCGGCAATGACGACAAGAGCGTATCGCTGCTCGGGCCGGACGGCGCCGAAGTGCGCAAGATCGCGCCGGACGGCTTCAAATCCGACGGCGAGCGCTCGCCCGGCTTCGTCCTCATCCTGCTGCTCGGCCTGTCGCTCGTCACCGTCGGCAACGGCTTCTTCAAGCCGAACATCTCGACCATGGTCGGCGAGCTTTACGCCAGCGGCGACCGACGACGCGATGCGGGATTCACGATGTTCTACATGGGCATCAACCTCGGCTCGCTGATCTCGCAATTCTTCTGTCCGATCCTTGCCGAGGGCGTCGGCTGGTGGGCGGGCTTCGGCCTCGCCGCGATCGGCATGGGCTGTTCCTGGTTGCTGTTCCAGTTCGATGGCGGCCGGCTCGACGGCTATGGCGAGCGCCCGGCCGATGCCCGGGCCGATCGCGACTGGTGGATCTATGGCGGCGCGCTGATCACCGTGCCGCTGGTCATCTTCCTGTTCTGGAACCTGATGAACTATGTCGCGCCGCCCGAAGGATCGGGCGTGGTCGGCTATGTGCTGAACCTGCCGATCATGGGCAAGGCACTGTTCGGTACCTTCCTGATCGGCGTGCCGGCGATCCTCGCCTGGTCCTTCGTCAAGGGCAGCAAGGCCGAGTTCCAGATGATGATGGCGGCGATGGTGCTGATCATCTTCAACGTGGTGTTCTGGACCCTGTTCGAGCAGGCCGGATCCTCGCTGACGCTGTTCGCCGCGCGCAACACCGTGCTCGAGATCGGCTGGACCGCGCCGCTCTTCGCGATGTTCCAGGCGACGCCCTTCACCTATTACCTGTTCTTCGCGCTGGTGATCGGCGGGGTGGCGTGGCTCGCCTTCTGGTTCTTCGCCTCGGGCGAATTGCCGGAGACTCGCCGGATCATGGCGATCGGTTTCGCCGTCGTGGCGGCGCTGGGGCTGATCGGCATGCATGTCGCGCGCACGCACGGCTTCGGCAGCGAGCGGGTCTATGTCATGCCGGCCGGGCAGACGCAGATCTTCAACGCGCTGTTCATCGTCATCTTCGCGCCGATCTTCAGCGTGCTGTGGAATGCGCTCGCGCGGCGCGGGCTCGAGCCGTCGATCCCGGTCAAGTTCGCCCTCGCGCTGATGGGTGTGGGCGCGGGCTTCCTGTTCCTCGTCTGGGGCACGCAGTTCGTCGGCGGCGATTTCAAGGTCGGCATGGCCTGGCTCGCCGGCCTGTACCTGATCCACTCGATCGCCGAGCTTTGCATCTCGCCCGTCGGCCTGTCGATGATCACCAAATTGTCGATCGCGCGCATCGTGGGCATGATGATGGGCGTCTGGTTCCTGTCGATCTCGGTCGCGCAATATGTCGCGGGCGCAGTGGCGCAGGTGGCCAGCGTCGAGACGGTGGGCGGGCAGGTGACCAATCTGAAGGTCAGCCTGACGATCTATACCGAAGTGTTCACGATCATCGCCTACATCGCCATCGGCCTCGGCCTGCTCCTGCTGCTGCTGTCCTGGCCGCTGAAGAAGTGGATGCACGGCGTAACCTGACGGCTGCCCTTTTCCTCCCTCGCGTTGCGAGGGAGGAGATCGGCCTCGATTCAACACATCGTGCGATTGCCGCACGCCGGAGCCGGACAGGATGCACGCGCGCCCTGTCCGGCTCTTTGACATGACCGAAAAATGTTGGACGGTTTTTCTGCTGGAGCAGCGGTAAGAACAGCGCGGTTTTCGTCGGACAACCGGCGATTTTCCGCTGTTATGCGATAACAGGGAAAGCGCTGGTCAAATCGTTGAAAACGGGCCCGGATTCCGGGCGCGAAATCCAACATAACAGCGGAAGAAAAATTTCAGCCGCGAATCGTCGGAAATGTTGGACTCAGGCGGCCTTGCGCAGTTCCAGCCGGCTCCAGATTTCGACCAGCGCCTGGGTAAGCTCGCGCATCATCGTCTCGTCATGCGCCGGGCCGGGCGTGAAGCGCAGCCGCTCGGTGCCGCGCGGCACCGTGGGATAATTGATCGGCTGAACGTACACGCCATATTCGGCGAGCAGGATATCGCTGATCTTCTTCGCCTTGACCGGATCGCCGACCATCAGCGGCACGATATGCGTGGTCGAGTTCATCACCGGCAGGCCGGCCTCCGCCATCATCGCCTTGAGCATCGACGCGGCGGCATGCTGGCCTTCGCGCTCGACGCGCGACGCCTTGAGGTGGCGGACGCTGGCGAGCGCACCGGCGACCAGCACCGGCGACAGGCTGGTGGTGAAGATGAAGCCCGGTGCGTAGGAGCGGATCACGTCGATGATCGTCTGATCGGCGGTGATATAGCCGCCCATCACGCCGAACGCCTTGCCGAGCGTGCCCTCGATGATGGTCAGCCGGTCGGCGACGCCGTCGCGCTCCGAAATGCCGCCGCCGCGCGCGCCGTACATGCCGACGGCATGGACTTCGTCGAGATAGGTCAGCGCGCTGTATTTGTCGGCGAGATCGCAGATCTCGGCGATCGGGGCGATGTCGCCCTCCATCGAATAGACGCTCTCGAAAGCGATCAGCTTCGGCGCGGCCGGATCGACCGCGGCCAGCAATTCCTCGAGATGCTCGAGATCATTGTGGCGGAAGACATATTTCTCGCAGCCCGAATTGCGGATGCCCGCGATCATCGAAGCGTGGTTCATCTCGTCCGAGAAGATGATGCAGCCCGGCAGGATCTTGGCGAGCGTCGCCAGCGTCGCTTCGTTCGAGACATAGCCGCTGGTGAACAGCAGCGCGCCTTCCTTGCCGTGGAGATCGGCGAGCTCACCCTCCAGATCGACATGATAATGGGTGTTGCCGCCGATATTGCGCGTGCCGCCTGAACCGGCGCCGACATCGTGCAGCGCCTCCTCCATTGCCGCGATCACGCTCGGATGCTGGCCCATGGCGAGATAGTCGTTGGAGCACCACACGGTGATCGGCTTCGGCCCGTTATGGCCGGCGAAACAGCGCGCGTTGGGAAACGCACCCTTGTTGCGCAAAATATCGATGAAGACACGATAACGGCCTTCGACATGCAGGCGGTCAATCGCCTGGGTGAAGATGCGCGAGTAATCTACCCCCCGCAGCGCCGTTCCATCCGCTTCCATGAGCGTCGCCCTAGCGCGCGGCGCGACGGATTTCCAGCATTTTGCACGATCTAAGTATTCATCCCAAGGTATAGGAAACCTACGACCGCCGGACTTCGCTCAAGGCCCCGGGCGGCGATCCATGCTATGCTGCGTCATCGCCGGCCGTTCGCCGCAAGCACGCTCGCGACCGGGGCCGCTGCGCCCCCGCTTGATGCACGGAGCTTCATGCCATGGCCGGGATCGTTCCAAGCGACGGAGAACAGGGATATTATGCCAGGCGCGCGGCGCAGGAGCGCGCGTTTGCGGGGCGAGCCGCGGACCGCTCGGCACGCCATGTACACGCCGAACTGGCGAGTCGCTACGCCGTGCTGGCCGGCGAGTCGGCCGGGACCATTGCCGCGACTATTTAAAGAGACTCGATCCGCGTCAGGCCGTAGGCGGCGAGCGTTGGCGCCAGCGCGCCATGGTCCGCCGTGCCGGTGAACACGGCGATGCCCTCCCCCGGCGTATCCGGCCAGGACTGGCCCTGGGTGAGGAACGCGACTCGGCGTGCGATCCCCTCGGAACCATCGACGAAGCGAACGGCATGCGGCGCGGCTGCCGACAGTTCGTCGACCACCAGCGGGAAATGCGTGCAGGCATTGACGATCACGTCGATGCGATCCCCGCCGGGCTGATCGAACAGGCCGGACAGGATCGCGGCGTAGCGTTCGCGCGGCGCATTCTCGCCGCGCAGCCTGGCCTCGGCGAGCTGGACCAGTTCGGCCGAGCCGTGGCGTATCACCAGGCAATCGCCGGCGAAGCGCGCGGCCAGATCGTCGACATAGGGCTGGCGGACCGTCGCGTCGGTGCCGAGCACGCCGATCGCCCGAGTCCGGCTCAGCGCCGCGGCCGGCTTGATCGCTGGTACGGTGCCCACGATCGGCAGGTCGAGCGCGGCGCGCACCGCGGCCAGCGCGATGGTGGATGCGGTGTTGCAGGCGATGACGATCAGCCGGGGACGATAGCGCTCGACGAGTCGCCCGAGCAAAGCCGGCACGCGCGCCGCGATCTCGGCCTCGGTCTTCGTGCCATAAGGGAAGCCCGCCGAATCGGCGACATAGACGAACGGCGCGGCCGGCAGCAGCGCACGCGTCGGCGCCAGCACGGAGAGCCCGCCCACCCCGGAATCGAAAAACAGGATCGGCCGCGCATCCGTCACCCCCGCGATGTAGCGCGGGCGCGGCATTTGACAACAAGGGACGAGATCGGTGCTAGATAGGGGCAAAGGGCCTTGAAGCCTGGGGGCCGGCGCCCCAACCTGTCACAGGGTGTTGGCGGCACTCCCGCTCTGGGGTATGCTGACCATCACGTGGGGGCTGATCCATTTTGCCGACCGAATTTGTCTGGATGGCGCCGGCTGGCGCGCTGCTGCTCGGCTATCTGCTCGGGTCGATCCCGTTCGGGGTGATTCTCACGCGTGCCTTCGGCGCGGGTGACCTTCGCAAGATCGGATCGGGCAATATCGGGGCGACCAACGTGCTGCGCACCGGCCGCAAGGGGCTGGCCGCGGCGACCCTGCTGCTCGACGCAGCCAAGGGCTTCGCCGCCGTCGCGATCGCCGAGGCGATCTGGCCCGGCACCGGCGTGCTGGCCGCCGGCGCGGCCTTCATCGGGCATCTCTATCCGGTCTGGCTGAAATTCCACGGCGGCAAGGGCGTGGCCACCCTGCTCGGCATCGTGCTCGCGCTGCACTGGCCGTGCGGGATCGTCTTCGCCGTCGTCTGGCTCGGCCTGCTGGCGCTGCTGCGCTATTCGTCGGTGGCGGGCATGGTGGCGGCGTTCAGCGCCCCGGTCAGCGCGGCCTTGTTCTCCGCCTTCGACATCGTCCTGCTGCTGCTCGCGCTGGCGTTGCTGGTGCTGTGGAAACACCGCGCCAATATCGACCGGCTGCTGAGTGGCACCGAACCGAAAGTCGGCGCCAATCGTGCGTGACGATCCGGTGCGCGACCGGGCGGCCGCGATTGCGCGCCTTCGGCTGATCCGCACCCCGCAGATCGGCCCCGTCACCTACCGCCAGCTGATCGCGCGCTTCGGCGATGCCGCCGCCGCGCTCGACGCCCTGCCCCAGCTTGCCGCGCGCGGCGGCGGACGGGCACCGGCGGTCGCGCCCGTCGCGCTCGCCGAGCGCGAACTGGCTCTGGCCGCGCGGCTCGGCGCGCGTCACCTGTTCGTCGACGACGCGGACTATCCTGCCCTGCTCGCCGAGATCGACGATGCGCCGCCCGCGCTGATGCTGCGCGGCGAGATCGCGCTGCTGCGCCGCCCGGTGATTGCCATGGTCGGCGCGCGCAACGCCTCTGCCGCCGCCTGCCGCTTCGCGCGGCAACTGGCAGCCGAGCTGGGGCGCGAGGACGTGACGATCGTCTCGGGGCTGGCGCGGGGCGTCGACACCGCGGCGCATATCGGATCGATCGACAGCGGCACGATCGCGGTGATCGCCGGCGGCATCGATATCGCCTATCCCCCGGAAAATGCCGCGCTGCAGGAGCAGATCGCGACGCGCGGCCTGCTGATCGCCGAGCAGCCGCCCGGCACCGAACCGCGCGCGCGCCACTTCCCGTACCGCAACCGCATCATCGCCGGCCTTGCGCAGGGCACGGTGGTGGTGGAGGCGGCGCCGAAATCGGGATCGCTGATCACGGCCCGGCTGGCGGGCGAGATGGGCCGCGAGGTGATGGCCGTGCCCGGATCCCCGCTCGATCCGCGCGCGCAGGGCTGCAACGGGCTGATCCGCGACGGCGCGACCCTGATCCAGTCGGCTGCCGACGTGCTCGAGCTGATCCGCCCGATCGATCCGCGCATGGTCCGTTCGGGCAGCACGCGTTTCGACGGATCGCCGCCCGAGGATGCAAGCGATGCCGAGCGAAGCGACCTGACCGGTCTGCTCGGCCCCGTGCCGGTGGCAATCGACGAACTGATCCGCCAATCGGGCCTGGCGCCGGCGATCGTGCAGACGGTGTTGCTGGAACTGGAGCTGGCCGGGCGGCTGGAGCGCCACGCGGGCGGTAGGGTAAGCCTGGCCTAGATGCGCGTGGACCCGGGAGATGGCAGAGTATCGGCAGGCGAGATCTTCGATCGCCTCGGCGAGATCCTGCGCAAAAATGCGCTGCCGGCCGGTGGATGCGTTGTCGCGCTGACGGCGTTGAATGTCGCCCTCGACACCTTCTGGAACGATCTGAGCTGGAGCAACATGGCTACGGCCACCGCTCCCGCTCTCCTCGCGAGCCTGACCGCCCAATATTATCTGACCTATGCCGCGCTCGACCGGCAAGGGTTGCGCGAGCCGGGGGCACGCAAACGGTTCATCGCCTTCTTGCGGCTGAACCTGCTCTCGGGCATTGCCATCCTGCTCGGATATATCCTGTTCGTCCTGCCGGGCCTGTATCTCAGCGTGCGATGGGCATTGGCGTCGACCATTCTGCTCGCCAGGGACGGAAGGGCTGGAAATCCACTCCGCGAAAGCTGGGCGCGCACCAAGCCGGCTTTCTGGGCGATCTTCGGCACGCTGCTGGTGATCTTGGTTCCAGCGTGCGTCGTTGCCGTCGGGCTCGCCGCCACGGTGGGAGAATCCTTTCCGATCCTGAGCTCGTCCCTGGCGTATCTCTTCCTGTTTGCCTCGTTCGTCACTTCCTGGCTGGCCGGTGTCGCGATCTATTCGCTATTGCAAACGGATCAGGACGCCCTTGCAGAGGTGTTCGCGTAAACCATATGCCCATTCCCTGGCCGTCCGGTGGAGTCGCAGCCCGCTTGACGCCGCCCCGAACACCTCTCCATCCTCGCGCGTACACGTAAGGACGCATCACACCCCCATGCAGCTTGTCATCGTCGAATCGCCCGCCAAGGCGAAAACCATCGAGAAATATCTCGGCTCCGATTATCGCGTGCTCGCGAGCTACGGCCATGTCCGCGACCTGCCCGCGAAGGACGGATCGGTCGATCCCGACGACGGCTTCGCGATGGAGTGGGAGAATTACGCCGACAAGTCGAAGCAGCTGAAGGCAATCACCGACGAGGCGAAAAAGGCCGACCGACTGATCCTGGCGACCGATCCGGATCGCGAAGGCGAGGCGATCAGCTGGCATGTCCAGGAAGTGCTGCGCAACCGCAAGGCGCTGCCCAAAGAAGTCGAGCGCGTCACCTTCAACGCCATCACCAAGGCGACGGTGACCGAGGCGATGAAGCATCCGCGCGAGCTGGATACCGATCTGATCGATGCGTATCGCGCCCGCCGCGCGCTCGATTATCTGGTCGGCTTCACCCTGTCGCCGGTCCTGTGGCGCAAGCTGCCCGGCGCAAAATCGGCCGGGCGTGTGCAATCCGTCGCGCTGCGCATCATTGTCGACCGCGAGCGCGAGATCGAGGCGTTCCGCGCCCAGGAATATTGGTCGGTCACCGCCGACATGGAGCAGGACGGCACGCCCTTCACCGCGCGGCTCGTCACTTTCGAGGGCAAGAAGCTCGACCGGTTGTCGATCGGCGAGGAAGGCACGGCGCTCCGCGCCAAGGCAGCGGTCGAGGAAGGACGTTTCAGCGTCCAGTCGATCGAGGTCAAGCCAGCCACGCGCAACCCGCCGCCGCCCTTCACCACCTCGACCCTCCAGCAGGAGGCATCGCGCAAGCTCGGCTTCTCGGCTGATCACACGATGCGCGTCGCGCAGGGCCTCTACGAGGACGGCGCGATCACCTATATGCGAACCGACGGCGTCCAGATGGATTCGTCCGCCATCTCCGCCGCGCGGAAAGCGATCGCCGACCGCTATGACGCGGGGTACGTCCCCGACAAGCCGCGGATGTACCAGACCAAGGCCAAGAATGCGCAGGAAGCGCATGAGGCGATCCGCCCGACCGATTTCGGCAAGGACAAGCTCGGCGGCGGCGATCACGCTCGGCTCTACGACCTGATCTTCAAGCGCGCCCTCGCCAGCCAGATGGCATCGGCCCGCATGGAGCGCACCACGGTCGAGCTGCTCGACGGATCCGGCCAGACCGGCCTGCGCGCGACCGGGCAGGTCGTGCTGTTCCCCGGCTATCTCGCACTCTACGAGGAAGGCACCGACGACAGCGCGGATGAGGATTCGCGCCGCCTGCCGCGCATGCGCGAAGGCGATGCGCCGGCCAAGAAGGCAGTGCACGCCGAGCAGCATTTCACGCAGCCGCCACCGCGCTTCTCCGAGGCGTCGCTGGTCAAGCGGCTCGAGGAACTCGGCATCGGCCGTCCCTCGACCTATGCGTCGATCATCAAGACGCTCAAGGACCGCGCCTATGTGCGGGTCGAGAAGAATCGCTTCTTCGCCGAGGAGAGCGGGCGCCTCGTTACGGCGTTCCTCGAACGCTTCTTCGAGAAATATGTGGGGTATGACTTCACCGCCGGCCTCGAGGACGAACTCGACGAGGTCTCAGGCGGCCGAGCGCAGTGGCAGGCAGTGCTCGAATCCTTCTGGAAGGATTTCAAGCCGCGCACGACCGAGGTGATGGAGCAGAAGCCGTCCGAGGTGACCGCGGCGCTCGACAAGTTCCTCGAACCCTATCTCTTCCCGGCCAAGGCGGATGGCGGCGACCCGCGGCTCTGCCCCAATTGCGGCGAGGGACAGCTGGCGCTGCGCGGCGGCAAGTTCGGCGCATTCGTCGCCTGCTCCAACTATCCGGAGTGCAAGTTCACCCGCCGCTTCGGCCAGCCGGGCAGCGAGGGCGATAGCGGCGACACCGGGCCCGAGGCGATGGGCCAGGACCCGGAAACCGGCGCCGAGGTGACGAAGCGCAGCGGGCGGTTCGGGCCCTATGTCCAGTTGGGCGAGGGCAAGGACGCCAAGCGCGCCTCGATCCCGAAGGATGTGCCGGGCGAGGATTTCGGGCTGGAATGGGCGCTGAAGCTGCTCAGCCTGCCACGCACCGTCGGCACGCACCCGGAAAGTGGCAACCCGATCACGGCGTCGATCGGCCGCTATGGCCCTTATCTGGCGCATGACGGCAAATATGCTCGCCTCACCTCGACCGCCGAAGTGTTCGAAACGGGCATGAACACTGCCGTGGTCAAGCTGGCCGAGGCCGCCGCCGGCGGCGGACGCCCGCAGCGCGGCAGCCGCGAGCCGCTCAAGGTGCTCGGCAAGCATCCGCGCACCGAGGCGGAGATCAAGCTGATGGAAGGGCGCTTCGGCCCCTATGTCACGGACGGCGAGACCAATGCGACCCTGCCGAAATCGATCGTGCAGGACCAGCTGACGCTTGAGGAAGCCGCCCAGCTGATCGACGCGCGCGCCGCGGCGGCACCGGCGAAGAAGGGCAAGAAGCCCGCGCCAAAGAAGAAGGCACCGGCCAAGAAGCCAGCTGCGAAGAAGGCCCCCGCCAAGAAGGCCGCGGTGAAAAAGGCGGCTGCCGCGGAATAACCCGTCAGGCGGCGCCGGGCACCAGCACCCGCAGCGCGAGCCACAGTGCCAGGACGAGCAGGATCAGCAACGTCACGACGATGCCGATCGATCGTGCCGGCTTTGGCGGCCCGGGCGGGTTGAACAGGCCGGCTGCGTTGAGCAGGCGCGCGCCGACAAAAGCGGCGGCGGCGATGGCGAGGGCCGTGCGGTTGGCCCCGCCGCTTTCGAGCAGGGCGATCAGGATGATTCCGATCGGCGCATATTCGGTGAGATTGCCATGCGCGCGGATGGCGGCGGTCAGATCATGCTGGCCGGCGTCACCATAGGGCGCGCGGTACTTCATGCGCATGCGGATCGTCGTCACCGACAGGAATACGAGCAGCAGCGCGAGCGCAGCCGCAGTGAGCGCGGTGATCGTCAATTGCGTTGCCCCTTCCGTTCTTTCGGTACGGAGCGATGCTATGCTCGTTTGGGCGCAGCGTCGATTCGCGGCGTTCAGGCGGCCCGGGCGCTCGTCAGCTGGAGCCAGGCGCGCGCCGCCTTTTGCGCGGTGGCGATCTCCCGCGCGGTCATCGCCTCGGCGATCTCGCTGCGGCACGTCTGCGCCGCCGCGCTGCCCGCGACGGCGGCCAGATTGAACCATTTATGCGCTTCGATCAGATCGATGCCGGTACCGGCCTCGCCATTGGCATAGGCCATGCCGAGATCATAGCAGGCGTCAGGATCGCCGCGCGCTGCATCGGCCAGGCGGTCATCGACCGGGAACTGAACAAGTTTCAGGCTGCTGCCCATGGTGTTTCCCCCGTTGCATCCGACGGGAGAAGTCTGGGATCAAGCTTTACAACAAATGGTTAACAGGCCCGCGGGGCGAGCTGCAGCTCATACCGCGATATTGTCGATCAGCCGCGTCGCGCCCATGCGCGCCGCCGCCAGCAGACGGCGCGGACGCGACGGATCGGGCTGCTCCGCCAGCGTCTCTGAATCGACCAAAGTGACGTAATCGACGTCGAACCCAGCCGCCGCGAGCGATTCGCGCGCGGTGGCGAGCACGGCATCGACATCGTCGCCCTTGCCGATGCCCCGCGCCGCCACGCCCAGTGCGCGGGGCAGCGCCACCGCGCGACTGCGCTCGTCGTCATCGAGATAGACATTGCGCGAGGATAGAGCGAGGCCATCATCGTCGCGCTGGATCGGCACGCCGGCGATATCGATCGCGAAATCGAGATCCCTGACCAGGCGCCGGATAACCGCAAGCTGCTGGAAATCCTTCTCGCCGAAATAGGCGGTATCGGGCGCGACCTGATTGAACAATTTGGCGACAACCGTCGCGACGCCGTCGAAATGGCCGGGGCGGGCCGCGCCATCGAGCCCTTCGCTGACCCCGGCGACCGAAACATTGGTCGCGAACTCTTCCGGATACATGACGTCCACCGGCGGCATCCACAGCAGGTCGCAGCCCGCCTCTTTCAGCATGCGCGCGTCGGCGAGCTCCTTGCGCGGATAGCGCGACAGATCCTCATTGGGGCCGAACTGCTTCGGGTTGACGAAGATCGAGGCGACCACCCGCGTACCAGGCCGCTTCGCTGCTTCGATCAGCGCGATATGGCCGGCATGCAGCGCACCCATGGTCGGGACCAGCGCGATCGCCGATCCCTGGCCGCGGAAATCGGCGATGCCGCGGCGCAGCAGATCGAGGTCACGGATGGTTTGCACGCTGGAAGGGCCTTCGATAAGGACGGGGCGGGCCTTCTATGGGGGGTGGCCCGCCCGATCAATACATGATCAAGGACATGAGCGACTTGTCGACGGGTGCACAGAAACCACATGTGATCGTGTTCGCCAACGAGAAGGGCGGCACGGGCAAATCCACCACTGCCGTCCATGTCGCCATCGCGCTAGAGGCGCGGGGCGCGAAGGTCTCCGCGTTCGATCTCGATCATCGCCAGCGCACCACCGGGCGTTATCTCGAAAACCGGGCCGCCACGGCCAAGCGCACCGGCCGCGAGCTGCTGATCCCGCGCCACGCGACGCATGACGGCGAAAGCCTGGCGCGGTTCACCGAGACGTTCGACGCGCTGTCCGAAGGCGCGGATTTCCTGGTGATCGACACGCCCGGCCGCGACGACCGTTTCGCGCGCATGGCGGCGCAGCGCGCCGACACACTCGTCACGCCGATCAACGACAGCTTCGTCGATTTCGACCTGATCGGGCAGGTCGATCCCGTGACCTACAAGGTGACCCGACCGAGTTTCTATGCCGAGCTGATCTGGGAAGCGCGCAAGGCGCGCGCCAAGGCAGATGGATCGACGATCGACTGGGTGGTGCTGCGCAACCGCGTCCAGCATGTCGAGGCGCGCAACATGCGCCGCGTGTCGGAAGCGCTCGATCAATTGTCCAAGCGCGTCGGGTTCCGCATCATCCCGGGCCTGGGCGAGCGCGTGATCTATCGCGAACTGTTCCCCAAGGGGCTGACCATGCTCGACGCGCGCGAATTCGGCGAGATGGGCCTGGCCCATGTCACGGCGCGGCAGGAGCTGCGTGAGATGATGGCGGCGCTGGGCCTGCCCGAGCGCGCCATGCCGCTGTTCGCCTGATGGCGAAGATCGTCTTTATCGGCCTGGTGCTGTTCGGCCTGTGGCTGGTATTGCGTCGGAACAAGCCGGCTCCACGGATCGACGAGCGGGAGGCGCGCGCCATCCTGGGCGTCGACCAGGCGGCCGATGCCGCCGCGATCCGCGCCGCGCACCGGCGCCTGGTTTCCGCCGTCCATCCCGACCGCGGCGGCTCGGTCGAGCTCGCGCGGCGGATCAATGCGGCGCGCGACGTGTTGCTCAAACGACCCGATTGATCTTTCCCAGCGTTTGCCGACAAGGCGCGCAACCATGACAGGAGGCACGATGACGCACCGCTTCGACCCCACTTCGCTGCGCGAATATGACATCCGCGGAATCGTCGGCAAGACGCTCGGCGTGGCCGATGCCAATGCCATCGGGCGCGGCTTCGCGACCCGCGTGCGGCGGGTCGGCGGCACGCGCGTCGCGGTCGGCTATGACGGGCGCGTCTCCTCGCCCTCGCTCGAGGCGGCGCTGATCGCCGGGCTGACGGCGGGCGGCGTCGATGTCGTGCGGGTCGGCATGGGGCCGACGCCGATGCTCTATTATGCCGAGGCGATCCTCGAAGTGGACGGCGGCATCCAGATCACCGGCAGCCATAATCCGGGCGATTACAACGGCTTCAAGATGGTGCTGCAGCATCTGCCGTTCTTCGGCGAGGACATCCAGGATCTCGGCCGGCTGGCGGAAGCCGGTGACTGGGAGGAAGGCGAAGGCACGGTTTCCGAGGTCGACATCGTCGACGATTATGTCGGGCGGCTGCTCGCGGGCTATGCCGGCGGCGCCTACAGGATCGGCTGGGACGCCGGCAACGGCGCCTCGGGCCCGGTGATCGAGAAGCTCACGAAACTGCTGCCTGGCGAGCATCACCTGCTGTTCACGGACGTGGACGGCACTTTCCCCAACCATCATCCCGATCCCACCGACGAGAAGAACCTCGCCGACCTGAAGAAGCTGGTGGCGGAGAAGCAGCTCGATTTCGGCCTGGCGTTCGATGGCGACGGCGACCGGATCGGTGCGATCGACGGGCAGGGCCGGGTGATCTGGGGCGACCAGCTGCTCTCTATCCTGGCCGAGCCGGTGCTGAAGGAACTGCCCGGATCGACGATCATCGCCGATGTGAAGGCAAGCCAGGCGCTGTACGACCGGATCGCCGAGCTGGGCGGCAAGCCGCTGATGTGGAAGACCGGCCACAGCCTGATCAAGATGAAGATGAAGGAGACCGACTCCCCGCTGGCCGGCGAGATGAGCGGCCACATCTTCTTTGCCCACGAATATTATGGTTTCGACGACGCGCAATATGCGGCTGTTCGCCTGATCCGCGCGGTGCATATGATCGGCAAGTCGATGACCGAGATCCGCGGCGCGATGCCGGCGATGGTCAACACGCCGGAGATGCGTTTTCAGGTCGACGAAAGCCGCAAGTTCGCGGTGGTAGACGAAGTGCTCGACCGGCTCGAGGCCGAGGGCGCCGACGTCAATCGCACCGACGGCGCGCGCGTGAATACGGTGGACGGCTGGTGGCTGCTGCGCGCGTCCAACACCCAGGACGTGCTGGTCGCGCGGGCCGAGGCGAAGGACCAGGCCGGGCTTGACCGGCTGATGGCGATGATCGACGCCCAGCTCGCGGCAAGCGGCATCGTACGCGGCGAGCAGGCCGGGCACTGAGGCGCCACAGCCCCTCCCCGAACCGGGGGAGGGGCTCAAGGCACTGGCATTCTGGCGACCAAACCGCCACCTAGGGCCAATGCCTCCCCCGCCCCAGCTCATCCGTGTCGTCGATCTCGAAACCACCGGCCAGGCGCCGCCGATGCACGGCGTGTGCGAGATCGGGTGGCAGGACGTAGCGCTGGGCGCCGACGGGCGCTGGGCGCTGCACGGCGACGGCGGCAGCCGGCTAGTCAATCCGGGCCGCCACATCCCGCCGATCACTCAGGCGATCCACCATATCCTCGACGAGCAGGTCGCGCAGGCGCCCTACTGGCACGACGTGGCGCGCGCGGTGCTCGATCCGTGGCCGCGCCGGGTCGCGCTGGCCGCGCATCGTGCCGATTTCGAGGAGCAATTCTGCACACCAGCGCTCACCCGCAACGCCGACTGGGTCTGCACCTGGAAATGCGCCATGCGGCTGTGGCCGGATTCGCCGAGCTTCTCCAACCAGGTGCTGCGCTATTGGCGCAAGCCTGAGGGCATCGAGCATGAGCGCGGCCTGCCGGCGCACCGGGCCTTTCCGGATGCCTATGTCACCGCATTCCACCTGCGCGACATGCTCAACGAAGTCGGGCTGGCCCAGCTGATCGAATGGTCGAACGTGCCGGGGCTGTTGCCGAAGGTGCGCCAGGGCCCGGACCGCGGCAAGGACTGGCGCGAGATCGAGGACGAATCGCTCGCCCGTTTCTTGGGCGACCGCGATATCGACGTGCGGTTCACCGCCGAAACCGAACTCGCCCGGCGGCGCGGCGGCGGGCCGGTCGGCCGTACGACCGTGCAGGGCGCCCTGTTCTGATCTTGATACATGTGTAGATGGCAATGCTGGCCATCGCCGATCCGCGATTCTAGGAACCCGCATGGTCCAGAGCCAGATATTCGAGAGACTAGCGCGGCGGTTCGGTTGGGCGAACCAGTCCATGGGCCGGTTCCTGATCGCCTGCATGGTGATCGGCTTCGCCAGCCTGATCGCGGCGGGCATCGCTTCGGTCGTGTCGACCAAGCGCAACCAGCAGCATATCCAGGCCGTCAACCACACTTATGAGGTGAAGCTGGCGATCGCGCGCGCGAACGTCCTGATCGAGCAGACGGAGACGGTGCGGCGCGGCTATATCATTACGCAGCAGCAGGAATATCTGGACAATTATCTGATCACGGCGCCGCAGATTCCGGAGGCGTTGCGCCGGATCGAGCAGCTCACGCTCGACAATCCCCGCGAACTGGCCAATCTCCGCCGGCTGCGCCGGCTCGTCGCCGCGATCGAGCGGCGCCGTGCGCTTACCAACGCGCTGGTCTCCGCCGGGCGGGTGGACGAGGCGATCCGCGCGTTCACCGCCGAAACCACCGCACGCCGGATGCGGCGCATCCGCGACCTCGGAACGGCGATGCAGACCGAGGAGCAGCGGCTGCTGGCGATTCGCGACGCCGAACAGCGGGAAAGCGTACGCAACTTCTACGCGACGCTCGCCATTGCCGGGGCGCTGTTGCTTTTCGTGGCGATCGCTTCGCTGCTGACCGTCCTGCGCTAT
Source organism: Parasphingomonas zepuensis (assembly GCF_036663735.1). Lineage (NCBI taxonomy): Bacteria > Pseudomonadati > Pseudomonadota > Alphaproteobacteria > Sphingomonadales > Sphingomonadaceae > Parasphingomonas > Parasphingomonas zepuensis. Next base: position 996,431 of record NZ_JAXOJO010000001.1, read on the forward strand.
ACGCGCGACCTTGCGACCTCCCGCGATACGCTGCGCGATTTCGCCGATTCGCTGGAGGAACTGGTCGCCGAGCGCACGGCCGACCTGACCCGCGCGAACGAGGAGATCCAGCGCTTCGCCTATATCGTCGGGCATGATCTGCGGGCGCCGCTGGTCAATGTGATGGGGTTCACCGCCGAACTCGACGCCGCGACCATCGCGATCACCGAGCTGATCGACCGTGCCGAGCAGGTCGCACCCGACATCGTCACCGACGATGCGCGCATTGCCGCGCGCGAGGACCTGCCCGAGGCGATCGGCTTCATCCGCACCTCGACCGAGAAGATGGACCGGCTGATCAACGCGATCCTCAAGCTTTCCCGCCAGGGCCGGCGGGTCATCACCCCCGAAGCGGTCGACATGACCGCGCTGATCGGCTCGATCGGCGGGTCGCTGCAGCACCTCATGATCGATCGGGACGCGGAGCTGAAGATCGACGGCGCCCTGCCCGGCATCGTCAGCGACCGGCTGGCGCTGGAGCAGATCTTCTCGAACCTGATCGAGAATGCGGTGAAATATCTCCAGCCCGGCCGGCCCGGCCTGATCGAGGTCCGGGGATCGCGCGCCGGCGGACGCGTGACCTTCGAAGTCAGCGACAATGGCCGCGGCATCGCGCCGGCGGACCATAGCCGGGTGTTCGACCTGTTCCGTCGGTCGGGGAATCAGGACCAACCGGGCGAGGGCATCGGTCTGGCGCATGTCCGTGCCTTGGCGTACCGACTCGGCGGCGTTATCGATGTGCGTTCCGACCTAGGCAAGGGCGCGACTTTCCGCCTTTCGCTGCCCGCCACGCTTCCCGATGCACTGGAAAACCGATGAACGACCACCACAGCGTCAGCATCATCATGATCGAAGATGATGAGGGCCATGCCCGGCTGATCGAGAAGAACATCCGGCGCGCCGGCATCCTCAACGAGATCGTGCATTTCACCGACGGCACGCGGGCGCTCGACTATCTGTTCACCCACGCCAACGGCCCCGCCCTGAACGGGCCGGCGCTGGTGCTGCTCGATCTCAACCTGCCGGACATGAGCGGGACCGACATCCTGGCCAAGATCAAGGGCGAGAAGGCGCTGCGGCGCACGCCGGTCGTCGTGCTCACCACGACCGACGACAAGGTCGAGATCGAGCGCTGCTACGATCTCGGCTGCAACGTCTATATCACCAAGCCGGTCAACTATGAGAGCTTCGCCCAGGCGATCCGGCAGCTCGGGCTGTTCCTGTCGGTGATCCAGGTCCCGGATATCGAGGGGGACGGGTGAACGAGTCCGCCCGACCCCGGGTTCTCTATATCGACGACGATGCCGGTTTGCGGCGGCTGGCCGAGCGCACGCTCGCGCGGCGCGGCTTCGACCTGACCGTGGCGGAGACCGGTGCCGACGGGATCGCGCTGGCCAGCGACCGGCGCTTCGATCTGGTCGCGGTCGACCATTATATGCCGGGGATGGACGGGCTGGAGACGCTGAAGCGGCTCCGCGCGCTGCCCGAACCGCCGCCGATCGTCTATGTCACCGGTTCCGAAGAGAGCCGGATCGCGGTCGCCGCGCTGAAGGCCGGCGCCGCCGATTATGTCGTCAAATCGGTGGGCGGGGACTTTTTCGACCTGATGGCGAGCGCGTTCGACCAGGTGCTGGCGCGTGCCGCGCTCGAGCGTGGCAAGACCGCGGCGGAGGATCAGCTGCGGGCGAGCAATGCGCGGCTGGCCGCGCTGCTGAGCGAGGTCAACCACCGCGTGGCGAACAGCCTGCAGCTCGTCTCCGCGATGGTCGGCATGCAGGCGGGCGCGCTCGACGACCGGGGTGCGCGCGCCGCGCTGGAGGATACGCAGCGCCGGATCGCGGCGATCGCCCAGGTCCATCGCCGGCTCTACACCACGGACAATGTCGAGCAGGTCGACATGGGCGACTATCTCGGCGCCTTGATCGAGGAGCTGGGCGAAGCATGGTCGAGCGACGAAGCGGGCCGCACGCTATCGCTGGCGGCCGAGCCGTTGCGGCTGCCCACTGACCGGGCGGTCTCGCTTGGCGTGATCGTCAGCGAGCTGATCTCGAACGCCTGCAAATATGCCTATCCCGGCACGTCCGGCCCAGTGCGCGTCGCGCTGCACCGCGACGGTGCCGACCATTTCGTCCTGTCGGTCGAGGATGACGGCGTCGGCATGGTCCGCGACGCAGCGCCGCGCGGCACCGGCCTCGGCACCAAGCTGATCCGCGCGATGGCGAAGAGCCTGCAGACCACAGTCGAATATGATCCCGGCCACAAGGGCGTGCGCGCGACGTTGCGCGCGGCGCTCGACTAGGCCGGAAAGCCGCCGAGCAGGCTGACGACGTTCGCGCCCAGCGCATCGACCGCGTAGCCCCCTTCCATCGCGATCACCGTCGGCCAGCCCCGCGCGGCAATGTCGCCGGCAAGCGCCGCATAGTCCCCGGTCGCGAGCTTGAAGAAGGAGATCGGATCGTCCTCCCAGGTATCGGCACCGAAGCTGACGATGAGCAGATCGGGCGCGAACCGCGCGATCGCGTCGAGCGCGGTGGCCTGTGCAGCGCGGAAGGCGGCGAGCCCGGCCCCTTGCGGCAGCGGCAGGTTGAGCGTCGTGCCGGCGCCTTCCCCCTCGCCGGTCTCGTCGGCATGGCCCCAGAAGAAGGGATAGTCAGTCGCCGGATCGGCATGGACCGAGGCGTAGAAGACGTCGCCGCGGGTCCAGAAGATATCCTGCGTGCCGTTGCCGTGATGATAGTCGATATCGAGGATCGCCACCCGATCCGCCCCGGCATCGCGCGCGGCCTGGGCAGCGATGGCGGCAGTGTTGAGATAGCAATAGCCGCCGAGATAATCGGCACCGGCGTGATGGCCGGGCGGACGGCACAGCGCGAAAGCGGCACGGTCCCCGCCCAGCACCGCGTCCAGCGCGGAGAGCACCGATTGCGCGCTCCAATAAGCCGCGCCCCAGGTGTCGGCCGTCAGCGGGGTGGAGGCGTCGAGGCTGTAGCGGCCGGCGAGCGCATCGACCCGGTCGAGCTTCAGCGCGCGCCTTGCAACGACCGGCCAGATATAGCCGATCACGTCGCCCGGCCGCCCCGCCGCGGCCCAGCGCGCCGGGCCGGTTTTCAGGAAATCGAGATAGCCCGCATCATGCACCGCGCGAATCGCCCCGTCGCCATGATCGCTGGGCGGCTCCAGCGCACCCAGCGTCTCCGCGATCACCTCGGCCCGGACGGGCTTTTCGGCATAATCGGTGAAACCGCCATTGTGCAGCTCCTTGAGCGGGGCATGGGCGAGTTGGCGGGGATCGAAGAAGCGACGCATCCGGCCTTGTCGCGCGGCGCGGAGATCGGCGCAACGGGTCCAACAGCGACTCGGCTTTCTACCTAACAGCGGCATTGGTTTTTTATTCCGCTGTTATGTTGGATTTTCGCGCCGGATTCTGTGCCTGTTCACAACGAGTTAGGCAGCGTTTTCCCTGTTACGCATAACAGCGGAAAAACAGGCCTCGAATGCTGCGAAACACCGCGATTTTTCCGCTGCAACACCGGAAAAATCGTCGTTCGATTCAATCGACCGTGAGAAGGAGCGGGCCGGAGAACCGGCGGTTCGACGCTGCCACGATCGCTGCCCCGGTTGAATCAGGCCGGGTCGGCGCGCGAGCCGGCGAGGTACAGCACGATAAAGCCGGCCACCGCCGACAGGATCGACCCCGCCAGCACGCCGATCTTCACGTCGTCCATGATCGCCGCGTTGCCCGGAAAGGCGAGGCCGCCGATGAACAGGCTCATGGTGAAGCCGATCCCGGCGAGCAGCGCGACGCCGTACACCTGCACCCAGCTCGCCCCGCCGGGCGGCCTGGCCAGCCCCGTGCGAACCGCGAGCCAGACGCTGCCGAAGATGCCGATCTGCTTGCCGAAGAACAAAGCGAGGGCGATGCCCAGCACCAGCGGCTCGACCAGGGTCGACGGGCCGAGGCCAGCCAGCGACACGCCGGCATTGGCGAAGCCGAACAGCGGCACCACCCCGTACGCGACCCACGGATTGAGCGCGTGTTCCAGCCGGTGAAGCGGCGAATCGCGATGATCGGGCGCGCCCGGGGAACGGCGGATCGGGATCGTCATCGCCGCGACGACGCCCGCGATGGTCGCATGCACGCCCGACATCAGCACGAGCAGCCACAGCAGGGCGAAACCGATCAGATAGGGCCAGAGCCGCGCCATGCCGAAGCGGTTCATCGCGGCCATGCCACCCGCGACGATCGCCGCGCCGGCGAGCGCGAGCAGCGCCAGGCCATGGCTGTAGAACACCGCGATGATCGCGACCGCCCCCATGTCGTCGACGATCGCGACCGTCGTCAGGAACAGCTTGAGCGACGCGGGCACGCGCGGGCCGAGCAGGGCCAGCACGCCGATGGCGAAGGCGATGTCGGTCGCGGCCGGGATCGCCCAGCCGCTGCGCAGATCGGCCGCACCGCCGGTAACGGCGAGATAGAGGATCGCCGGACAGATCATGCCGGCGGCCGCGGCGATGATCGGGAGACGGCGGCGCTCCGCACTGGCGAGCTGGCCGTCGACCAGCTCGCGCTTGATCTCGAGCCCGACGAGCAGGAAGAACAGCGCCATCAGCGCGTCGTTGATCCACAGATGGACCGTCATCGGGCCGATCGCCGGAGCGAGGACCGGGCCGGTCTCGACATGCAGAAGGTGGAAATAGGCGGATGCGGCAGGCGAGTTGGCGGCGATCATCGCCAGCGCCGCCGCCGCGATCAGCAGGATGCCGCCCGCCGCTTCATTGGCGAGAAAATCGCGCAGGACTGAGGCGGGGGAAGCTCGTTTTCCGACCATCTGCGCGTTCCTTTCGGGGAGCAGTATTGGGATTTCAGTGGCGCGGTAGCAAGGCCGGGTCAGCTCCCTCTCCCCTTGTGGGAGAGGGAAGGAGGAGCAAAGCGACGGGAGGGTGAGGGGGAGTGAGGCTCGAGACACGAACCAGTGCCCCCCTCACCCTTCCCATCGCTTTGCGATGGGCCCAGCGTCGGGTCGGTCATGCCCCCGGCATGACCTGAACAGCGCGGGGCGCTGTTCACCCGACGCTCCTCTCCCACAGGGGGAGAGGGAGTTTTTGCGCAGGTCTCGTCTCTGCGCCTTTCCTCTACCGTGCCAGCGCCTCGGCGATCAGCTTGCGGCTGTTCTCGATCCCGTAGAGCGCGATGAAGCTGCCCATGCGCGGGCCCTGCGAAGAGCCGAGCAGGGTTTCGTACAGTGCCTTGAACCAGTCGCGCAGATTCTCGAACCCGCCGGTCTTGCCGATCTCATAGACGAGGTTCTGGATCTCCTCGGCGCTCGCCTCGACCGGCAACGCAGCGAGATCGGCGTCGAGCCGTTCCAGCGCGGCAACCTCGACCCCTTCCGGCGCGCGGCGCTTGAGCGTCGGGGCGACGAAATCGCGGCCATAAGCGAGCGCGTGGCCGATCAGCCGGTCGAGTTCGGGATAGGCCTCCGGCGTCGCATCGGGCACGTAATTGGAGAGATAGCTCCAGACCTGATCCTTGGTCGCATCGCCCATCACGCCGACGAGATTGAGCAGCAGGCCGAAGGTCACCGGCAACTCGCCCGTCGGCAGCTTGCCGTCATGGATGTGATGCACCGGGTTGCCGAGCTTCTCCTTCAGCTCCTGCCCGGCATAATTGCCGCGGAACTGCCAATATTCGTCCACCGCGCGCGGGATGACGCCCATGTGGAGCGACTTGGCCTTTTTCGGCTCGCGATAGATGTAGAAAGCCAGGCTTTCCTCAGGGCCATAGGTCAGCCAGTCGTCGAGGCTGAGCCCGTTGCCCTTGGACTTGGAGATCTTCTCGCCCTTTTCGTCGAGGAACATCTCGTAAGTGAGGCCCTCGGGCGGACGGGCTCCGAGCACGCGCGTGATCTTCGAGGCCTGAGTGACGCTGTCGATCAGATCCTTGCCCGACATCTCGTAATCGACCTGAAGCGCCGTCCAGCGCATCGCCCAATCGACCTTCCATTGCAGCTTGGCCATGCCGCTCAGCGCGGACTGCTCGATCCGCTCGCCTTCATCCATGAAGGCGATGATCCCGGCATCGGCATCGACCACCTCGACCGGCACCTGGAGCACGATGCCCGATTTCGGGCTGACCGGCAGTATCGGCGAATAGGTCGCGGCGCGCTCGGCGCGGAGCGTCGGCAGCATCACGTCCATGATCGCCTGGTAGCGCTGGAGAATCAGCTTCAACGTCGGATCGAACCGGCCCGAGGCATATTCAGTCGTCGATGACAGGAATTCATAGTCGAAGCCGTAGCGATCGAGGAAATCGCGCAGCATCGCATTATTGTGGTGCGCGAAGCTTTCGAACTTGCCGAACGGATCGGGCACCTTGGTCAGCGGCTTGCCGATATAGCCGGCGAGCATCTCGCGATTGGGGACATTGTCCGGCACCTTGCGCAGGCCGTCCATATCGTCCGAAAACGCCACCAGGCGGGTCGGCGTATCGCTGAGCGCGTGAAAGGCGTTGCGCACCATCGTCGTGCGCAGGACTTCGTTGAAGGTGCCGATATGCGGCAGGCCCGAGGGGCCGTAGCCCGTCTCGAACAGCACCGGCGCACCCTGTTTGCCCTCCGGATAGCGTTTCAGCAGCTTGCGCGCCTCTTCATACGGCCAGGCTTTGGACTCGAGGGCGGCAGACCTGAGGTCGGCGGGGCGGAGTTCGGGTGCAGTCATGCGGGCTCTTTGCCGATTTGGCAGCCGCGCCGCAAATGCTATACTCGCGCCGTGACGCTCATCGCTCCCCTCAACGTCCCGCAGCCGGTCAAACTCCGGATCGAGGATTATGAGCTGCTGCTGCGCGCCGGCACCTTTGCCCATCTCGCGAAGACCGAACTGATCGAGGGGGTGATCGTCGAGACGGACGCGCAATATCGCCGCCATTCCTTCGCGAAGAACGAGCTGACCTATCGCCTGCGGCGCGCGCTGGAGCCCTGGGCTCACCCTATTCGGCGCAGAGCGAGACCACGGTAGCGCTGCCGCCTTACGGGGCGCCCGAGCCCGACGTCGTGCTGACCGACGCGCCGCAAGGCGACGGCTATGTGCCGCTGGAATCGGTCGCGCTGCTGATCGAGGTGTCCGACAGCACGATCAGCTACGATCTCGGCCCCAAGGCGGTGATGTACGCGACGCACGGTATCCCGGAATATTGGGTGGTCGACCTGCTGGCGGCGCAGATCCATCAATTCTGGCAACCTGCCGAGGGGGCCTATCAGAACAGCCGATCGAGTACGGTCGGCGAAGCGTTGCACAGCGCCACGCTGCCGGCCGCGACGATCGAAACGGACGGAATCCTCTAGCTCTCCAATTGGGTTATGCTTGAATTGTCCGGCGTTATGCCGTACATTCCTATCGGAAGAGAGACCTACCATGCAACAATCGGCAAATCGTACTGCGCGCATTGAGGCACGTATAGCGCCTGATATCCTCGCCGCCGTGAAACGCGCCGCCGAGATCGAAGGGCGGAGCATCAGCGATTTCGTTGTCGATGCCGCGCGGAACGCGGCCGAGCGAACGATTGCGGAGACGCAGCTCATTCGCCTGTCGCTGGCCGATCAGGAACGTGTGGCCTCGATCCTCGCCGCTCCGGCGACGCCATCTCCAGCGCTCGATCGGGCAATGGAGGCGCATGCCGCGTTGATCCGGCAGGAGGAATGACGCGATACCGGATCGAACTCCTGAGCAAGCACGACCGATCAGCCTTCGCCAGCGGTTCGGACGAGCTCGATCGCTATCTGCGCGAGAGAGCAGCGCAGGATATGCGTCGGCGTGTAGCCTCCTGCTTCGTCGCAGTCGATGACGACGGGACGACCGCAGGTTTCTACACGATTGCAGCGACGTCGCTGGTGCTCGATCTCATCCCTGCCGAGAGGGCCATACATCTGCCGCGCTACCCCTCGATCCCGGCAGTGCTGCTTGGCAGGCTCGCTGTCGCTCTCACGCACCAAGGCAAACGCCTTGGGGGCGCCTTGGTCGCCGACGCCCTGTTACGTGCCAGGCGGGCCGAGGTGATGGCGTTCACAATGGTCGTCGAAGCGAAGGACGACCCGGCGGAGCGCTTCTATCAACATCTCGGATTCGAAAGCCTGGAAACCAACCGGCGGATGTTGATCCGACCGCTATAGCTTCGGATTAAGTTGCCCTTTCGTTCTCATCCAGCCACAGTCGAAGCGTGTCTCCGCTCCCCTATCCCGCCCTGCACGCCAGCCATAGCGGCATCTGGATCGCCGATGCCGAGGGCACGCGGCCGATCGGGCGGGGCGAGGCAATCCGCATTGCCGCCGATACGCCGGTAATCCTGCTGAACGCGCCGCTGATCGGGCAGCGGCTCGGCTATGCGGATTTGTCGGGGCTCGATCTGCTCGAGCTGTTCGCCTTCCTCTGCCCCGCCCGCTTCATGGTGCCGACGCCGCGCGGACTTGCGCGCGTGGCGGGACTCGAGGCACCGGCACGCGACGACGAGATCGCCGCTTTCCTGCGCCGCGCCGCCGAGGCGTTGCTCGAGATGATCCGGGGCGACTGGCCGGAACGGGAAGGCGCATGGACTGCCGCGCAATCTTTGTTCCGGCTCCGCTGGACCTGGGCGCCGGTGCTGGCCGAGCGGCTGGCGCGGCCCGCAACCGCCGAACGCTGGCTGTTCTCGAAACTGCCCGAATGGTCGGAAGTCGCACCGCGTCCCGCGCCGCGCACCATCTCGCTCGACCCCCAAGAGACTCAGGCGCGGCTCGCGCATCTGACCGGCGACGCAGCCGAGCAGCGCCCCGGACAACGCGCCTTCGCCCAGGCCGCTATGGAAGCGTTCGGCCCGCGCATGGTGCGCGATTCGCCGAACATGGTGCTGGCAGAGGCCGGCACCGGGATCGGCAAGACGCTCGGCTATCTCGCCCCGGCTTCGCTCTGGGCGGAGAAGGCCGGCGGCGCGGTGTGGGTATCGACCTTCACCAAGGCGCTACAGCGCCAGCTGGGGCATGAAAGCGCGCGGCTGTTTCCCGATGCCGAGTTGCGCAAGGCAAAGGTGGTGACGCGCAAGGGCCGGGAGAATTATCTCTGCCTGCTCAACCTGGAGGACGCGCTGCAAGGCGGGTTCGCCGGCCGGGCAGCGATCCTGGCGCAGCTCGTCGCGCGTTGGGCAGCGTATAGCGCCGACGGCGACATGGTCGGCGGGGACCTGCCCGGCTGGCTGCCGACCCTGTTCCGCCGCAACGGATCGACCGCGCTGACCGACCGGCGCGGCGAATGCGTCTATGCCGGCTGTCCGCATTACCGGAAATGCTTTATCGAGCGCGCCGCCCGTGCCAGCGCCGAAGCCGATATCGTCATCGCCAACCATGCGCTGGTGATGGTGAATGCCGCGCGCGGCCGGGAGCTGACGACCCGGCCGACCCGATATGTGTTCGACGAGGGCCATCATCTGTTCGATGCCGCCGATTCGATGTTCTCGACAGCGCTGACCGGGCAGGAGACGATCGAGCTGCGGCGCTGGATCATCGGCCCCGAATCGGGTGCGCGCGGCCGGCGGCGCGGGCTGGCGGCGCGGCTTTCCGATGTCGCCAGCTATGACGAAGGTGGGGGCATCGCGATCACCGATGCGATCAAGGCGGCGGGCGCACTGGCCGCCGATGGCTGGCTGCAGCGGCTGAGCGAAGGCGCCCCGTTCGGGCCAATCGAGACGTTGCTCGCGGCGGTGCGTGGCCTCGCTTATGCCCGCGCCGAAGCGGAAGGCGATGCAGGATACGGCCTGGAGACCGAGCTTGCCGAACCCGATGCCGCCCTGATCGAGGCCGCCGCGCCCGCCGCGCATGCGCTGGACGCGCTGGTGCGGCCGCTCGTGACGCTTGGCCGGCGGCTCGAAGCGGTGCTCGCCGAAGCGCCCGACTGGATGGACGGCCCAGCCCGGGCACGGATCGAAGGCGCGATCGCCTCGATCGGCTGGCGCGCCGAGACGGTGGCGGCGTGGCTCTCCCTGCTCGCCCGGATCGGCGGGCCGGCCACGCCCGATTATGTCGACTGGCTGGCGGTCGACCGGGTCGAGGGGCGCGAATATGATATCGGCCTGCACCGCCACTGGCTCGATCCGAGCAAGCCCTTTGCCGAAACCGTGCTGAAGCAGGCGCATGGCGCGCTGGTCACCTCAGCCACCTTGCGCGGCGGCGGCGAATGGGAAGTGGCCGAAGCGCGCACCGGGGCGCAGCATCTGGTGCGCGGCGCCAGCCGGTTCGAGGCGGCGAGCCCGTTCGATTATGCGGCCCAGGCCGAAGTGCTGATCGTCACTGACGTGAAGCGCGGCGACATGGGGGCGCTCGCCAATGCCTATGCCCGGCTCGGCGTCGCTTCGGGCGGCGGGATGCTCGGCCTGTTCACCGCGATCCGGCGGCTGCGCGGCGTCCATGCGCGGATCGCCGACCGGCTCGCGCGAGACGGCCTGCCGCTCTACGCCCAGCATGTCGATCCGATCGATACCGGCACTTTGGTCGATATCTTCCGCGACGATGCCTCGGCCTCCTTGCTCGGCACGGATGCGCTGCGCGACGGCGTCGACGTGCCGGGCCGGTCGCTGCGGCTGGTGGTGATGGAGGGCGTGCCCTGGCCCAAGCCGACCGTGCTCCATGCCGCGCGCCGGCTCGCGGGCGGCGGCAGCGCCTATGACGATCGCATCGTCCGCGCACGCCTGGCCCAGGCGTTCGGGCGGCTGATCCGCCGGGCCGACGATCACGGAATCTTCGTGCTGCTCTCCGCGGCGATGCCGTCGCGCCTGCTCACGGCCTTTCCGCCGGGCGTGAAAGTTTCCCGGGTGACCCTCGACGAGGCAGTGGTACGCGCGGCGCGTCTTCCTTCCGTCACCCATGTCGGGCATGAGGCGCGCGAGGAAGCCTGACGGAGACGGTTGCCGGGATGAAGACGCTGACGCTGCTGCGCCATGCCAAATCGGGCTGGGACGATCCGGTGCTGCGCGATTTCGATCGGCCGCTCAACGGCAAGGGCAAGCGTGCCGCCCAGTCGGTCGGGAAGAACTGGCGCTCGCTCGGGCTGGAATTCGACCAAGTCGTCGCCTCGCCGGCCGTACGGGTGATCGAGACGATCGAGCAGGTCGCCGCCGGCTATGGCACGGCGCTTGCCCCGGCCTGGGACCGGCGCATCTATCTCGCCTCCGCCACCACGCTGCTCGACGTGATCCACGAATTGCCCGAGGGCGCCGATGCGGCACTGCTGGTCGGCCATAATCCGGGCCTTGAGGATCTGGTGCTGCTGCTCGTGCCCGATTCGGACGAGCAGCCGCTGCGCGACGTCGTCGAGACAAAATTCCCGACGGCGAGCACGGCGCAGCTGCGATTCGACGTGAGCGAATGGCGCGACATCGCGGCCGGCGGCGGATCGCTGGCGCTGTTCGTTCGCCCGCGCGATCTCGATCCGACGCTCGGGCCCGATCAGGACTGACGTTTTTCGAGCGCGGCCCTGAGGCCGGCGAGCGCGCCGAGCGGCTTCGCCTCGTCCTCGCTGATCACGCCGGCCTCTTTCAGCACCGCCGCTGCATTGGGCCCGCGCGGAAAGGGATCGAGCGCGAGCGCCATCGTCTCGGCCGTCGCCTCGCCCAGATCGATCGCGGCGCCATCGAAGCTCATCGTATCGAGTGCGTCCTCGTTCAGCTCGATCTCGTCACCTTCGGGCGATGCGCCGGCGACGAAGCGCAGGGCGACAGGCTCGTCGATCGTGACCGGCAGCGGCTCGTCCGTGACGACGCAGGCCTGCACCAGCGCGGCACGGACATGGCCGCGCGCGACGACGCCGGCGGCATCACGGCGCAGGCGGAAGACGCCATCGAGCCGCTCGATCGATTTCAGCCCGAAGCGCAGCGACAGGGCCGCCCGCTCCTGCTCGGTCGCGGTGATGCTGACCTCCCGCTCGCCTTCGCCGATGGTGTCGATCCGTTCCAGGCGGGAGAATTCGGGCACCGTCACGGCAGCGTTCCCGCCAGCAGCGTCGCCGTCGGCGTCGCCGCCAGCGCCGTGCGCAGCGCCAGCAGCGATTCGCGCGCATGGCCCAGCGCGGCCGCATCCGGCGCCGCGCCGCGATACAGGTTGCGGACCAGCGCCGCATCGAGCGCATCGGCCGTCACCGCATCACGATAAGCGCCGAGCCGGCCGCCGAGCATGCTCATCATCTTGCCGATATGCTTGCCGACCACGACGTCGCCGATGCCGATCTCGCGCAATTGCCCGTCCATGTCCTCGACGAAGCGCTCCGTCAGCTTCGCGCTCGGGCCGGCGGCGACCGGATCGCCCTCCAGCCGGAGCAGCACGAAGGCGAGCACCGTCGCGACCATATCGAACCGGCCGTCGATGCTGTCGGGCACCCGGCCCGCCTCATACCAATGCGGCGCGCGCGCGCGTGCAATGATGGCGGTATAGAGCGGCAGCGTCTCCTCATCCCGGCTGCCGAACAGCTTCGCGAACCATTGCACGTCTCAAGGTCTCCCGCGCGTGCCCTTGTTTGGCCGCGTTCATCCGCATATTGAGGCTGGCGGCGCATGATGCAATGCACTCGCGTTGCCGCGCCGGCGTTCCTGGAGAGTATGATGAGTGTGATTTCCGCCCGATTCCTGATGGGCGCCGCCCTGGGCCTCGCGACAATCGCCACCGGTGCCTGCACGCCGCTGCGCGCGCACCAGGGCTATGTGCTGGACGTCGACCTGATCAATTCGGTGCAGCCGGGCGTCGACAACCGCCAGTCCGTGCTCCAGGTGCTGGGCAAGCCGAGCTTCGCCAGCCAGTTCAACCAGGGCGAGTGGTATTATATCGCCCGGGACACGCGCAACTTCGCGTACAACAACCCCAAGGTGACGACCCAGACGACGCTGAAGGTCAGCTTCGATGCGAAGGGCAATGTCACCGGCGTCACCCGTACCGGCGCGGAGCAGATCGCGTCGGTCAATCCGTCGGGCGACAAGACACCGACGCTGGGCCGCAAGCGGAGCATCTTCGACGAGCTGTTCGGCAATATCGGCACGGTCGGCGCAGCGGGCATGGGCTCGCAGGGCGGCGACAATGGCGGTCGCGACACGCCGTAACCCCGGAACTTCATACCCCGCCATTCTTTCTATCGCCTGACAGGGCGGTTCGCGCCCCGTTCACCGCGACTCGCCGAAAAGGGGCGCGCGGCGACGTCCGTTCGGGCGTTTCCGGGAGAGAATGGAGAATAGCATGCGTAAATTTATCATCCTGACGCTGATGGCCGCGACGGTATTGCCGACGGCGGCGATCGCCCAGTCGAATCGCGAAGTGCGCGAGAGCCGCCGCGACGTGCGCGAGCAGCAGCGCGACCTGCAGGACGCACGCCGCCATGGCGATCGTCGCGACGTGCGCAACGAACGCCGCGACGTGCGCGAGGCACGGCAGGAACTGCGCGAGGACGTCCGCGACCGCAATCGCCGCTGGGGCCGCAACGACTGGAACGGTTATCGCAACCAGAACCGGGCCCTTTATGCGCGCGGCAACTGGCGTGCGCCGTTCCGGTACAATGCATTCCGCCCCGGCGTGCGCATTCAGTCGAGCTTTTACGGCCCGCGCTATTTCATCAACGATCCGTGGCGTTATCGCCTCGCGCCGGTCGGCTACAATCAGCGCTGGGTGCGTCACTATAACGACGTGCTGCTGGTCGACACCCGCCGCGGCGTCGTGATCGACGTGATCCGCAACTTCTACTGGTAAGCTGTTCGTCACGGCCCGGGCGGCCATCGCCGCCCGGGTTGGGCCCCGTCCGCGCCTGGCGCGGGCGGGGCCTTTTATGCGTCCCGCTTCGCTGATTCGTCCCTGACAGCTTCACCGGATGGTGAAAAGCACCTGATCGACCACGCGCCCGCCGACATCGACCAGCCGAAGCCGGTGCTGCCCCGGCGGGGCCAGGATCTGCGGCTGCGAATCGGCCGCGCCCAGATCGCGCTTGTCGAGCAGCAGCCGGTGCGCCGTCACTTCGCCCGATACGCCGACCGCAAGCCGCTGACGATCGGGCGGGATATCGGGATCGATCGCGTAGACGCTGCCCGCCACCGGGTTGATGATCCGCGGGCGGCGCGCCGAGCGGGGCGCGGCGGCAATCTCGGTCTGCGCGGTGCCGGCCAGGAAATATTCCAGCCGCGGCTGCTCGACATGGTTGGCGAAGCGGATCGCACGCCGCTCGATCCCGGGCGGCAGCGCCGGCGGCACCACCGTGCGGTTGGCATTCAGCGCGAGCATCAGATCGCGCCACACCGGCGCCGCGCCGCTGGTGCCGGAGACGGCGCGCATCGCATCGCCCTCGAGATTGCCGACCCACACGGCGACCGTGTAGCGATCGGAAAAGCCGATGCACCAATTGTCGCGCATCGCCTTCGACGTGCCCGTCTTCACCGCCGCCCAGAACGGCATGCGCAATGCCGAATCGAGCCCGAAGGTCGCGGCGCGGGCGTTAGGATCGGCCATCATGTCCGACACGATCCAGGCGGCCTGGGGCGTCGTCACCTTGCGCGGCGATTCGTGCGGGGCATCGGCGGTGAGGCGTAGCGGCGACCAGCGGCCACCATTCGCCAGGCTGCGATAGGCATCGGCCTGTTCGAGCAACGTGACCTCAGCCGAGCCGAGCGCGAGCGAGAAGCCGTAATATTGGCCGTCCTCGGTCATGCCGCGATAGCCGCTGTCCCATAGCCGGTCGCGGAACGGATCGACCCCGACCAGCAACAGGGTGCGCACCGCGGGCACGTTGAGCGATCCGGCCAGCGCCGAGCGCGCCGAGACCTGGCCCTTGAAGCCGCGATCGTAATTTTGCGGGACGTAGAGGCCGGACGCGGTATCGAGCTGCACCGGCGAATCGTCCAGGATCGAGGCCGCCGTCAGATAGCCGCGCTCGATCGCCTGGGCGTAGAGGAACGGTTTCAGGGTCGATCCGGCCTGGCGATAGGCGTTGGCGCCGTCGACCGAGGGCGCCGTCGACGCGCCGCCGATCCCGCCGACATAAGCAAGCACATCGCCGCTCGCATTATCGAGCACGACCACGGCGCCGTCACGGGCGCGCGCCCCGCCCAGACCCTGGAGCTGGCGCTTCAGGGCGAGGATCGCGAGCTGCTGGATGCGGCGGTCGAGCGTGGTGGTGATGCGCAGGCCGGGCTTCGTCAGCAACCGGTCGCTCAGGTGAGGTGCGAGGCCAGGATCGAGCGCGAGACTGCGCGTCGGGCCAAGCATCGACGCTGCCTCGCCGGCAAAGCGCCCGCAGTCCGGCTCGTGCGCGATGGCGCAGGCGCGGCGCGCGACGGTCCCGGGCGCGGCTTGCGGATCGGGCAGCAACCCGGCGAGCAAAAGCGCATCGTCGCGGGCCAGCGCATCGGGGGTCTTGCCGAACAGCCCGAGCGCGGCCGCCCCGATCCCCTGCGCCTCGCCGCGGAAGCCGGCGAGGTTCAGATAGCCTTCGAGGATCTGCTCCTTGCTCCAGCCATGCTCGAGCGCCCAGGCGGCGCGCATCTGGCGCATCTTGTCGAGCAAGCGCCGGGCCCCGGGCGCGGCGAGACCCGGCGCGAGATAGCCCGCCAGCTGCATCGAGATCGTGCTGGCGCCGCGCGCCCGCTCGCCCTGGGCCCGGTCGCGCGCCACGCCGATCAGCGCGAGCAGATCGACGCCGCCATGGCTGAAGAAGCGGCGATCCTCGGCAGCGACCAGCATCTCGCGCGTGACCGGCGAAATCCGGTCGAGCGGCGTCCAGCCCAGCCGCCGCGCCGCGAAATCGACTCGGGCGCTGTCGATCAGCTGGCCGTCGCGATCATAGAGCCACGCCTCGGACGGGCGCCAAGCAGCGCGGACCTGGGCGTAACCGGGGAGCGGCGGGGGAAGCGTGGCATAGTCGATCACGGCATAGGCAGCGATCAGCAACGCCATGCCCGCCAGGGTCAGCCCGCCGCGGGTGCGCAGCGCGGACCAGAACGCCGCGGCACGCCGGCGCAGCGATGCTTCCAGCTCGGCGAACCGGGCAGCCGGATCCCGCCCCTTGCCCGGAAGCCATGGCTCGACCCGCGCCCGCAGGCCGCGCAGCAGCGTGGTCAGTCTTTCCACATCCTCACCGCTGCGCCACCGTCACCGGCGCATTCGGCAACTGCGCGCGGATCGCGGGCGAATACATCGCCTCGACCCGTGACGGCGGCATGGAGAAGCGGCCGGCTGCATTCAGCCTGAGCGTATAGGCGACGGTGAATTTGCCCGCCGGCACCCAGGCGAAATAACCCCGCCAGCTGTCGTTGCCGCGCTCGACATAGCTCGGCTGCACCCCGTCGGAACCGGTGACCTGACCGAGCATGCTCGATTGCCCGCCCAGATCACCGATGATCGTCGCACCCGCCGGGATCGGATCGTTCACCACCACCCAGTTGCGTTCAGCGCTCGCCTCGACCGAGATCGTGACCTTCAGCACGTCGCCGCGGGTATAGCTCCCCGGCGTGCGGGCCTGCACGACCGAGACTGTCTTGGTCATCTTGTAGCCGGCATTGAGCGCCTTGGTCAGCGGCACCGCCGCCGAAACCGAGACGCTCGCCCAGGGCCCGGCGCCGCCCGATTGCGACAGGCGCAGCGGCGTCACCGCGACGGGCAGCGGAAAGCTCGCCCGACGCAGGTCGACCGCGAGCGGCCAGGCCTTGCTGATCGTACCGGTGCCGAGCGCCATGGTCGTCGTGCCGGCGATCGCCTCGGCCGGATATAGGCCGCCGAACTTCCGCGCGGCGATCGTGCCCCAGGCATTGGCAGTGGTCGTATCCCAATGGCCCCGCGTCTGGCGCAGCGAGACACCGACCATCATCTTGGGCGCTTCGTCCTGCCAGCCGGGCCGGCCGAGCGTCGCGATCAACGCCTTGATCGCCGCTTCGTCGGCGGAGGACATCAGCCACCAGCTGGCATCAGTCTTGTCGGACAGGTCGAGGCGCGTGCCTTCATAGACGAGCCGTGTCCGCAGCACTGCCTCGGCGTTCGTCTTTAGGGCGACCGCATTCGCGATGCCCGGGATACGATCCAGCGCGACGAGATAGTCGGCCAGACTCGCGGTCGGCATTTCCTGAGGGGGCATGCCGATCTGGCCGAGCATGGCCGGGGTTCCGGCGCCGGCCCGGGCGAGCGCGGCGAAGGCTGCGATGCGCTGCAAGCGGACATCGCCATATTCCTCGTGCCGCAAGCGGCCATCCAGAACCGCTTTCAACCCTTCGATCATCCGCGTGCGCGGTCCTTCCGGGATCGGCAGGCCGGCGTCGGCCGTCAGCGACAGGACATAGGCCGTGAGGGCCTCAGATCCGTTCAGGCTTTCCGAGGGCCAATAGCGCAACAGCCCGTCCGCCGCCTGATAGGTCGGAATCTCGCTCGCCAATCGCGTCCAGGCGCCGGCATCGCCCAGCGCCACCGCCTTGGACAGGCGCTGCTCGAAACAGGCATAGGGATAAGCGGCCATATAGTCGCGCACGCCCTGGAGCGGCGGCGCGAGTGTGTCGTCGAGCCGGACATCCACGCTGCCGCGACCGGGCAGCGCCCCTGCCGGCGGCGCGATCGAAACCATGCTGCCCTCACCCACCCGGGTCAGCGTCGCCGCCCAGACTTCGACCGGTACTGCGGGGATCACATCCTGGTTGACGGTAATCTGGTCGACCGCGCGGCCAGTCTCCGCCTTCGCGCTGACGTGCCAGCGCAGATTGGCGACATTGCCCGGTGCAGTGAGGTTCCACGCGACCGGGGTCGCGCCGCCCGCCGGGATGATGACGGTCAGCGGCCTGCCCTGCGCCACGCGCGGGGTGACGTCGACCGTCGCGGTGACCTTCATCGGCTTGTCGGAACCGTTCCTGAGGGTGAAGCCCGCGGCGAAATAATCGCCGGTGCGCACCATTGGCGGCAGGCCGGCATAGATCGACAGGTCCTGCGCGGTCCGCACGTTCGCCATGCCAGTGCCGAACAATTGCGCCCCGTCGGTCGCGATCGCGACCAGCTTGAACGAGGACAAGGCATCGCTGAGCGTTACCGGAATCCGGGCACGCCCGTTCGCGTCGAGCGCGACGCGGCCCTTCCACAGCAGCACCGGCTGGAAATTCTCGCGGTTGAGCCCGGACATGTCGTTGCCCCCGCCGCCGCCCGCCTCGACTGCCTTTCGGCCGTAATGGCGCTTGCCGACGACCTGCATCTGCCCGGTCGAGGTGAGGACCGACAGCGAGCGTTCGCCCATCATCGCGGTCAGCACGTCCCAGCTTTCGTTGGGCGCGAGCTGGAGGATCGCCTCGTCCACCGCGGCGAAGGCGACATCGGCGGTCGCCGCCGGCTTTCCGTCCGGGGTCTTCACCTGGATTTCGACCTGCGCGGTATCGCGCGCGGCATATTTCTCCTTGTCCGCCTTCACCGCGACCTGAAGCTGATGCGCCTCCCAGCCGACCTTCACCTTGGCGATGCCGAGGCGGTAGGCCGGCTTGGCGAGATCGACCAGGGCAGTCGGCTCGGGCGCGGCCGGCGGTCCGCTGGCGAGGCCGAGGCTTTGCGCGATGCCGTTGAGCCAGCTCCAGAACCCACCCTGGACGCGGCCGCGCACGACCATCACCGAGACGAACACGTCCGGCGCATAGCTGCCCGGCATCTTCACCTCGACCACCGGATCGGTGCCCGACAGGTTCGTCACATAGCTGGACAGCACGCCCTCGCGCTCGACGGTGACCAGCGCGGTCGCCGCGCGGAACGGCATGCGCACCTGGAAGCGCGCGGTCTCGCCGGCCTGATAGGCGGTCTTTTCGGGAACGACGTCCATGCGATCGCCATTGTCGCCGCCGAACCACCAGTCATCGTCGCCCGCGAGCCACACCGAGCGCGTGGCGCGCGCGACGTTGCCGTTCGCATCAGCGGTCGTCACGACCGCATAGACCTCGCCCGAGACGCCAGGGTCCGCCTGGCATTGCGCCGTGCCCTGCGCATCGGTCGTGGCGGTGCAGGTGCCGGCCAGCTTCTCGGTCTTCATCTGGTTGTCATAGGCGTAGAAGCCGCCGATCAGCCGCCGCCGCGCGGTCAGGATCTTGCGGCTGTACAGCTCGACCGAGATCTTCTGGTTGGCGATCGGCTTGCCGGCCGTATCGAGCGCGACGAAGCGCAGGCGCAGATCGTCCTGCTTCATCAGCCAGCCATCGGTCTTCATGCCGAGCTGCACCGCCGACGGGAAGATCGGGATCCTGCGCGAGGCGGTCAGCACCTCGCCATTGGCATCCTGATAATCCATCTCGACCAGCATGTCGGTGGCAGTATCGAGCGTTTGCGGAACCTCGATCACCGTCTTGGTCGTGCCGTCTCCGCCCAGCGTAGCCGGCAGCGTCTGAGTCGGCGGCAGAGGCGTCTGTTCCTCCTCGCCGTCGCCATCGAGCGGCTTGGTGCCTACCTGGATTGCAGTGCCGCCGAAGCTGTAACCGTCATAGCCGTCCGGCGTTGCGGTCCGGCCGAAATAGCCGATGCGCATGTCGACCGGCAAATTGGCCGCGCCGCCGCCCGAAAGATAACCGACGAACAGGTCGAGCGGCAGCGTCTTTGGCCGCACCGCGGCTTCCTTCGGGCCGGTCACGGTCGCGCGCATCGTCGGCAGCTTGTAGACGTCGACCTTGAAGCTTTGCTGAGTGTAGATCGTCCTGTCGCCGACGATCACCTGCAGATCGTAATCGCCCATCGGGGCGCCCTGCGGCGCGGTCCAGCTCGATTCGCCGATGCCGTTCGCGTCAATCGTCAGGGGCAGATCGAACTGGGTGTCGGATCCGCGATGCGACAGGCGCAGCGTGCCCGTCATCGCCGGGGCCATGCCGAAACCCGCACCGACCGGCTTGCGCAGGATATGCTTCATGTTGATCGTCTCGCCCTGGCGAAGCAGTGCGCGATCGAACACGGTGTGGAGGATGTCGCCCTTAGCCTCATAGCCATAGGGCAGATCGAAATCATAAGGCCGGATGCCGTCGCCCCAGGCAGTGAGGGTGAAGCTGAAATCGTCGCCGTCCCGCGCGGACACCATCAGCGGATGCGCACTGCTGCTCTCCGAACAGCTGCCATAGGTCTCCGGCTCGGGCAGGCCCTGCGGCACGAACACGGCGCCGCTCGCATCGGTCTTGCCGCGCGCGAGCAGCCCGCCGGTGCAACTGTCGGTGATGCGCACCGCGGCATTCGCGACCGGCTTGCCGGTGTCGAGCCGGGTGACCCAGGCGAGACTGCGCTCGCGGCCCCATTTGAAATGCACCGCCATATTGGTGACGAGCGCCGCCGACGCGACGTAGCGCGGCGCCTTGCGCCCGAGCAGTGCCTGGCCGAGCACCGGGCTGGCCAGTTCGACGACATAGAATCCGGGCTTGGTCAGCGGAATGCCGACCACCTCGAAATCCTTCCCCTTGCCCGGCAGGCCGATCTGTAGGGGCGCCCCGCCGGCGTCGGCGAGGATCGACTTGGAACCGGTATCGTTGATGGTGACCGTTTCGCCGCCCTGCTTGATCTCGTGGCTGGCATAATCATCGGCATCGTCGACGATGCGGAGCCATTCGGCGACCTTCCCGTCCGACTCGTCGACGCGCAGCGACTGGCCCGCGATCGGCACGCTGAGGCCCTGCAGCGACGCCTCGACGTTGCGGACGGTGACCGGCAGCACACCCTGTTCGCCCGATTCGAGGATACCGAAGGGCGCGGCGAACTTCACCAGCGGCGGCGCCTCGTCGAAGCGGACGTCGAGCGGGAAGCGCTCGGCATTGGAGAGGATGCGGCCGCTCTCGTCCTTGAGCCCGGCCGGCAGGCTCACCTTGGCGGCGGTCGCCAGTGGCAGTGGCGCCTTGAAGGTGATGCTGCTGATCGTCGCCTTCTTCTTCTCGTCGTCCCCGAAGGTCGGCGCGATCACCTTGCCGTCAGCGGCGGTGATGCGGATCTCCGCCGCCACGCTCATCGGAATCGGCGCCGAGAAGCGGACATAGGCCGGCTCGACCGGGCTGCAGCCGGCTTGCGCATTGACCCGGCTGCATTCGAAACGCGCCGCGAAGGGCTTGCGCACCGTATAGTCGAAACGCTGCTCGGCTCCGGCCAGCTTGCCGCCGACGCCCGCAATGTCGGCACCCCAGACGAGCGCCATGTCGCGCCCGGGCGGCAAAGGCCGGCGGCATTTGAGCGCAGTGACGCTGGCGAAGGCCTTCCCGCGATCGACCTGGCTGGCCGGGACCGTTGCCGGCAGGCCGGCATTTTCGAGGAAGCTGCGCACGCTCCAGCTGTCCGTCCCGATCTCGCCGAGCAGCTTGCCGGGAAGGTCGCCCGCAAGCACATCGACCGGAATCTTCTCGCCCACGCCATCTACCGCGCAATAGGCGTTCGCCGCGACCGAGGCGGCGGTCGCCGGCATGTTGGCGGCGACCAGGAAGACCTGATCCTCCTCGATCTCGCCGTCATATTGCGCCGGCATCACCGCGCGCGCGACCGGACCGCCGGCGTCGACCTTGAATTCCTGCTGGCCGGTAACGGCATAGCCCGACACGCTCTTGAGTCCGCTCCGCAACTTGAAGCTGCACGCAGTGCCGCCGGGCAGCGCATCGGCGAAATCATGGACGAAGGTCTGCGGATCGACCCAGCGCCCCTCGCCGCCGACCGCGCAGGTGACAGCGAACGGCGCGGGCGCGCGCGGATCGCCGAGCGGCACCATCGGCTGGCTGAAGCGCGCGGTGAAGGACTGGATCGAGCCGCCTGACCCGACGCCGGGCGTGGCCATGACCACCTGCGGGCTGTTGTCGCCAAGGGCCGCGACCGGCGCGAGCGCCAGTCCGAGAAGTGCCAGACGGAACGCGAGCTTCATCGAACACTCTCCACAATCCAGCTCACGCTACGGCCCGATACGGGGTCAAGTCCAGTGCGGATCGACGAGCGCCCGGGCGCCGGCCGCCTGCAGGGTAGCGAATTTATCCAACGGCTTGCGCGCTGCAGCCCGCCGCAGATTTATCGGTCGACCGCTTTGCGCACAGGCGCCGAACAGGATATCCGCCTTGGCCAATGGACATCTATCTGCCCATCGCCAACCTCTCGGTGAACGCGCTCGTCATCGTCCTGCTCGGCGGGGGTGTCGGCCTGTTGTCGGGCATGTTCGGCGTGGGTGGCGGATTCCTGACGACACCGCTGCTGATCGTCTACGGCATCCCGCCGACCGTCGCCGCCGCCTCTGCCGCCAGCCAGGTAACCGGCGCCAGCGTATCGGGCGTGTTCGCACATTTCCGGCGGGGCGGTGTCGATACCAAGATGGGCGGCGTGCTGGTCGCGGGCGGGCTCGTCGGATCGATCTTCGGCGGCTGGCTGTTCCGGCTGCTCCAGGCGAGCGGCTATATCGATACGGTCATCGCGATCGTCTATGTGCTCATGCTCGGTTCGATCGGCAGCCTGATGGCGCATGAATCCTGGACCGCGATCAGCGCCAGCCGCACCGGCGCCCCGCCCCGCCCGCGCAAACGCCGCCATCATCCGCTGATCGCGGCGCTGCCGCTGCGGACGCGTTTCTACCGCTCCGGGCTGTATATCTCGCCGCTCGCCCCGCTCCTGCTCGGATTCTTCGTGGGCATCCTGACGATCCTGCTCGGCATCGGCGGCGGCTTCATCCTGGTGCCGGCGATGCTGTACCTGCTGGGCATGACGACTCAGGTCGTGGTCGGCACGTCTTTGTTCCAGACCCTGTTCGTCACCGCGATGGCGACGATGGTCCATGCGACGACGACCAAGGCAGTCGACATCGTCCTTGCGGCGCTGCTGCTGCTCGGATCGGTCGTCGGCGCGCAGGTCGGCGCGCGCTTCGCCGCAAAGGCCAGGCCCGAATATCTCCGCCTCGCGCTCGCGATCATCGTGCTGCTCGTCGCCTTCCGCATCGGCCTCGGGCTCGGCTGGCGGCCGGACGAAATCTATTCGGTCGAGCTCTCGTGAGGAAGCTGCTGGCCCTTCTGCTGGTGCCGCTGCTGATGGGCCAGTCGAAACCTGTGCTCGTGCCCGACGTGTCGCAGCGGAACATCGAGATCGCTTATTCCTTCACCGGCGCCGAGCTGCTGCTGTTCGGCGCGATCCTCTATCCCGGCGGCCGCCTGCCGGACGACGACAAGCCGACCGACATCGTGGTGGTCGTGAAGGGCCCGGTCCAGTCGATCCTGATGCGCGAGAAGGAGAAGATGGCAGGCATCTGGGTCAATGCCGCGCGGCTGCGCTACCGTTCGGCGCCGAGCTTCTATGCGATCGCCTCCTCGCGGCCGATCGCCCGGCTGGTCGATAGCCGGACCCAGGCGATCTACGAACTCGGGCTCAACAGCCTGCAGCTGTCGCCCGCGAGCAGCGCGCCGACCGCGGTGCAGGATCGCTTCGCGCGCGGGCTGGTCGATCTCAAGCGCCGGTCGGGGCTCTATTACGAGGCGCCGGGCGCGGTCGAGATAACCGACGGCGTGCTGTACCGTGCGCGCGTTTCGATCCCGGCGCGCGTGCCGGTCGGCCGCTTCACCGCGGAGACCTTCCTCATCCGCGACGGCCGCGTGCTCGCCGCGGCGACACGCGATATCGACATCCGCAAATCGGGCTTCGAGCGCTTCGTCGCGCGCTCCGCCGATCGCTGGTCCTTCGCTTACGGCCTCACCGCCGTGGCGCTCTCGATCCTGTTCGGCTGGAGCGCGGGCTGGATCGCGCGACGCTTCTGAAGCGGGCCTTACCGACACCCAATCTTTACCAGTCGCGACCATAGCTCGATCGGAGAACGACGGAGGATTGCGCGAATGACCGAGATGTTGGGCAGCCAGGCTTTCGATACCGCTGCCCCCGCCGCCGCCGACGTCCATCCCCAGTCCGACGCGGCGCGCAACGGCATCGGCAAGGTGTTCGAGATCGCCGGTTCGAGCAGCCAGGTGATGCTCGACGCCCGCGCGCTCGAGATCAACGAGCAGAACAGCGATACGGTGGCGGCGAGCGCAGGGCAGGTCGGCAGCCAGGTCAAGATGCGCGTCGGCAATTCCTGGCTGATCGCGAACATCCGTTCGCTCCGGCTCGCCGACGGATCGGTCGACCAGATCGCGGCGCAAATCGATTTCCTGGGCGAGGGCGACGAGGAACGGCTGACCGGCAAGCTCTACAAGTTCCGCCGCGGCGTCACCCGCTACCCGACGCCCGGCTGCCGCGTCTTTCCGGTCACCACCGCCGACCTGAAGCAGATCTACGCCGCCGACGACCGCGCCAATATCGAGATCGGCACGGTCTATCCGACCAAGGATATCCGCGCTGCGATGTATGTCGATGCGATGCTCGGCAAGCATTTCGCGCTGCTCGGATCGACCGGTACCGGCAAGTCCACCGCTGCCGCCCTGATCCTGCACCGTATCTGTGATCTGTCGCCGAGCGGCCATATTGTGATGGTCGATCCGCACGGTGAATATAGCGCCGCCTTCAAGGAAAATGGCGCGATCTTCGACGTCTCGAATCTGCAGATGCCGTACTGGCTGATGAATTTCGAGGAGCATTGCGAGGTGTTCATCACCTCGACCGGCTCCGACAACCAGATCGACGCCGACATCCTCGCCAAATGCCTGCTGATGGCGCGCGCCAAGGGGCGGCTGGGGCAGGAGATCAGCAAGCTGACGGTGGACGCGCCGATCCCCTATCTGCTCAGCGACCTGACCAACCTGATCCAGCTCGAAATGGGCAAGATGGACCGCGCGGGCGATACCTCACCCTATCTGCGGCTCAAGACGAAGATCGACGAGATCAAGGCCGATCCCCGCTACAGTTTCATGTTCTCGGGCATGCTCGTCGCGGATACGATGGCGGGCTTCATCCAGCGCATCTTCCGTCTGCCGGGCGACGGCAAGCCGATCTCGATCATCGACGTGTCGGGCGTGCCGTCCGAAATCACCTCGGTGGTGGTCGCGGTGCTCAGCCGGATGGTGTTCGATTACGCCATCTGGTCGCGCGGCGAGGCGCAGCGCCCGATCCTGCTCGTCTGCGAGGAAGCGCATCGTTATGTGCCCAACGAGCGCAACGCCGACAGCAGCTCGGTCGGCCGGATTCTCAGCCGGATCGCCAAGGAAGGCCGCAAATACGGCATTTCGCTCGGCCTGATCACGCAGCGGCCGTCCGATCTGGCCGAAGGCGTGCTTTCGCAGCTCGGCACGATCATCTCGATGCGCCTGAACAACGATCGCGACCAGGCCTATGTCCGCGCCGCGATGCCGGAAGGTGCGCGCGGCTTCCTCGATTCGATCCCGGCGCTGCGCAATCGCGAATGCATCATCTGCGGCGAAGGCGTCGCGATCCCGATCCGCGTGTCGTTCGATGATCTGGCGGAGAACCGGCGCCCGGCCTCGGAGGATCCGCTCTTCTCCAAATTGTGGCGCGAAGTCGGGCAGGAAGATCAGATCATCGAACGCACGATCAAGCGCTGGCGCTCCCAGGGCAGGTGAGACGGGGGGTGCGCCCCCCGAAGCGGGTCAGTGCGCGCCGGGCTTTACGGCCATCAGGGCCGCGTATTTCGCCTTGAACGCGCCCAACGCCGGGCCCGAGAGCTGCGCCATGCTCGAGAAGGACATCGAGCGCGGGTTCACCGCGACGCCGTTCTTCCAGACTTCCCAGTGGAGATGCGGGCCGGTCGACAGGCCGGTCGAGCCGATATAGCCGATCACCTGGCCGGCCGAGACGCGGGTGCCGGCGCGGACCGCGATCCGGCTCATATGGCCATAGCCGGTGCCGATGCCGCCGGCATGGGCCAGCTTCACGAAATTGCCGTAGCCGGCGTTGCGACCGGCAAAGGCGACGACGCCGCCGATCGCGGCACGGATCGGCGCACCATAGGGGGCGCCGATATCCAACCCCTTGTGAAAGCGTGTAAAACCGAGCAGCGGATGCCGGCGCAGCCCGAAGCCGGACGTGATGCGGCCGCCGACCGGCATGCCCATCGCGCCGCGGCGCTCCGACTGGCCGGACGCCTCATACCATTGGCCGTCGGTCCATTTGATCAGCTGGGTTTTCTTGCGGCCCTGATCGAGCCCGGCAAACAGCAGATTGCCGAGTTGGACCTCGCCGGTTGCGGCGCGGGCCTGCTCCATGATGATATCGAACCGGTCCGCCGCGCCGACATCGCGCCCGACCGACAGCCGCGTCGCGACTGCCTTGATATACGTCTCGACCACCTTGGCGGGAACGCCCGCGGCCCGCGCCGACCGGTAGAGGCTGCGGCCGACCAGGCCCTGATAGCGGGCGGGCGTGTGATCGATCACGATCGGATGGCGGATCAGCGCCAGGGTGCCGTCGGTGCGGGAAACCGTGAGGTTGAGATCGAAACGCGCGCGAAACGACAGCTGGTTGAGCGGCCGGGCGACGTCGCGGCTCGGCCGGCGCCCCAGCGTCATGTCGATCGGCGTGCCGGCCTTGATATCGCCAAGCGCGACCGCATCGGAGACGAGCCGTGCGGTGGCGCTTGCATCGCCTTCGGACACGCCGGCCCGCCGCAGGAGGCCAGTGAAGCTGTCGCCCGTGCCGAGCAGAGCCGTGAGATCGACGATCGGGCGCTCCGGCGTCTCGGCAAGCGGTGCGACAAGATCGTTCGCTGCCATGTGGCGCCCGGTGTCGCTGCCCCAGGCGAGCGGCGCGATCGATTGCGCGCGCGCTTCGTCCCAGGCGGTCCCATCGAGTGGCGCCGGCACGCCCCCCACGATCGTGGTGTCGAAGCCGGGCGCGAGCAGCCAGCTCACGGCGCACAAGGCAGTGCAGGTCGCCGCACCGCGCCACCAGTCGAGCGAGCCGATCCGCGATCCGAGATCGGGTGCCCAGTCGATTCGGGCTATGCCGTCGCGCAGGCGATCGAGCGGACCAGGCGCGGCCACCGGCACGAAAGCCCGGCCGAACGACAGGGTGGCGGTGCCTCCCGCCTGATCCGAACCATGATCGTTGCGCAAAAACAAAGGCTATGGGCCCCCAAGGTCACCGCGCCGTCTTCAAAAAGCCCCCCGGCGCGTCGGGATGACTGTGGCGAGAAAGTCCTAAAGTCAAATTAAGGAATGTTTCGCGCCGGCTATGGCGCGCCGAAGCGTTGTGGTCTTGCGGCAAAAGGACATACCCGCCGAATCCATTAACCATTCGATATGGTTAGCGAAGTTTTTGGCCAAGGTCGGTTGCGCGCCGCGCGCGGGCACGCAATGTATCGGTCATCATGAACCGCGCCACCGAACGCCCCGTCACCGCGGTGCTGGGCCCGACCAACACCGGCAAGACCCATTTGGCGGTCGAGCGGCTGTGCGGCCATTCGAGCGGGATGATCGGCTTTCCGCTGCGCCTGCTCGCCCGCGAGGTCTATGACCGGGTGGTGAAGATCAAGGGCGCCAACCAGGTCGCGTTGATCACCGGCGAGGAGAAGATCGTCCCGAAGGACGCGCGCTGGTTCCTCTGCACGGTCGAGTCCATGCCGGTGGATCGCGACCTGGCCTTTGTCGGAATCGACGAGGCGCAGCTCGGCGCCGACCCGGAGCGCGGCCATGTCTTCACCGACCGCATCCTGCGCGCGCGGGGCCGCGAGGAGACGATGATCCTCGGCTCCGAAGCGTTGCGGCCGATGCTCAAGGCGCTGGTGCCGGGGATCGACATCCTCAACCGGCCGCGCTTCTCGACGCTCAGCTATGCCGGTGCGCGAAAGATTTCCCGCCTGCCCAAGCGCTCCGCGATCGTCGCCTTCTCGGCCGAGGAAGTCTATGCCGTGGCCGAGATGCTGCGCCGGCTGCGCGGCGGCGCAGCCGTAGTGATGGGCGCGCTCTCGCCCCGCACGCGCAACGCCCAGGTGGCGATGTTCCAGGCCGGGGAAGTCGATTATCTCGTCGCGACCGACGCGATCGGCATGGGCCTCAACATGGATGTGGCGCATGTCGCCTTTGCCAGCCTCGACAAGTTCGACGGCCATCGCCAGCGCCGGCTGACCGTCGCCGAGATGGCGCAGATCGCCGGGCGGGCGGGCCGCCACCAGCGCGACGGCACGTTCGGCGCGCTGGTCGAGGAGGGGCCGGGCGCCTTCACGCCGGAAGAAGTGCTGGCGATCGAGGAGCACCGCTTCCCGCGGCTCGACTTCCTCTACTGGCGCGACGGCGATCCCGACATGGCGAGCATCGACGCGCTGATCGCCAGCCTCGAGGCGCGGCCGGTCGAGCGCGTGCTGCGCGCCGCCCCGCAGGCGACCGATCTCGCGGTACTCAAGCGCCTCGCCGAGGAGGATTGGGTGCGCGACCGGGTCCGATCGCCGGCGATGGTGAAGCGCCTGTGGGCGGCGGCGGGCCTGCCCGATTTCCGCAAGCTCGGCGTCGATCCGCATGCGCGCTTCGCCGGGCGGGTATTCGGGCATCTCAGCGAGGGCACCGGCCATATCCCGCATGTCTGGTTCGCCGAGGAGATCGCCCGGCTCGACAATGTCGCGGGCGATGTCGAGACGCTCGCCGGCCGCATCGCCGCGGCCCGCAGCTGGGCCTATATCGCCAACCGCCCCGACTGGCTGGCCGATCCGGCGCATTGGGCAGGCCGCGCGGCCGCGGTCGAGGAGCGGCTGTCCGACGCGCTCCACCTCAGCCTGACGCAGCGCTTCGTCGACAAGCGCACGACCATGTTGCTGCGCCAGATCGGCGCCGATCGCGGTGCGCTGCCCGTCACGATCGGGCCCGAGGGCGAAGTGATGGTCGAGGAGCATGCCATCGGGCGGCTCGACGGGTTCCGCTTCACCGTCGCAACCGATGCGCGCCACAGCGACAAGCGCCTGCTGCTCGCCGCCGCCGAACGTCGCCTCGGTGACGAGCGGGCGCGGCGTGGCGAGCAGCTCGCGACCGCTGCCGACAACGCGCTGGTGGTGGACGACAGCGGCCGGCCGGCGATCCTGTGGGAGGGGCTTGCGGTCGCCGAGCTGGCGGCCGGGCCGACGCTCGCCCGCCCCCGCGTGATCCTGGATCGCGCGCTCGACTGCCTTGATCGCCCGCTGCAACTCCGCATCCGGGCACGGCTGGAGACCTGGCTGGCCGCGCAGCTCGTCCAGCGCGTGCCGGGCCTCGTTTTGCTCGATGCCGTGCAGCGCGAGACGGCTGCGCTGCCGGCGCTCCGCGCGGTCGCGGCGGCGCTGGTGGACGCCGGCGGCATCGCGGCGCGGGCCGGGATCCACATTGCGGTCGACGCGCTCGATCCGCCTGCCCGCAAGCGGCTGCGGGCGATGGGCGTGACGATCGGCGCGCTCGACCTGTTCGACCAACGGCTGCTGAAGCCCGGCGCCGCGCGCTGGCGGCGTATCCTGATCGCGGCCCAGGCCGGCCGGCCGCCCGACGCAGCGCCGCCGGATGGGGCGACCGTGCTCGATCGCGCCGTGCCGGGCGCAAGGCTGGCCGACGGCTATCGCCCGCTCGGCCCTCAGGCGGTGCGGGTCGACCTGGTCGATCGCATCGCCCGCGCGGCGCATGATGCGCGGGCGGGCCGCAAGCCCTTCGCGCCCGATCCGGCGCTCGCGACTTCGATCGGCGTCAGCCCCGAGACGCTCCAGCGATTGATGGCGGCGCTCGGTTTCCGCACCGCGCCGGCGCAGGACGGCGCGCCCCGCTGGGTGTGGCGCGGGCTGACGCGCGCAGCGGTCGCGCCGCCGCCGCGCGACAACGCCTTTGCCGCGCTGGCGGGATTCCGCACAAAACATGGGTGAAGAGAGGCATGGCTGAGGATCGGCGTGGCTGAAGGCGAGACGATGCGGCTCGACCGGTTCCTGTGGTTCGCGCGGTTCGCGAAGACCCGCAGCGCGGCGCAGAAGATCGCGGCGCAGGGCCGGCTACGGCTTGACGGGCGCGCGATCGATCGGGCCCATGCGACCGTCCGGATCGGCAGCGTTCTGGCCTTCATGCAGGGGACGCAGGTGCGCGCGATCCGGGTCGAGGCGCTCCCGCCACGGCGAGGGCCAGCACCCGAGGCGCGAGCCTGCTACACCGATCTGATGAGTGAGAATGCCTCGCATCAACCTTCGGGCGATTGACGGCAGCGGCAGCGGGGCATAGCAGACGGGCGTTTCGTCGGACCCGGGTTCCCGGATGGAGAGTACGCAATGACCTACGTCGTCACCGATGCCTGCATCAAGTGCAAGTACATGGACTGCGTCGAGGTCTGTCCCGTCGACTGCTTCTACGAGGGCGAGAACATGCTGGTGATCAATCCCAGCGAGTGCATCGATTGCGGCGTGTGCGAGCCTGAGTGCCCGGCCGAGGCGATCCTGCCGGATACCGAAAGCGGCCTCGAGCAATGGCTCGAGCTGAACAACAGCTTTTCGGCTGAATGGCCCAACGTCACGCGCAAGAACAACCAGACGCCGGAAGATGCCGACGAGCACAAGGGAGAAACCGGCAAATACGACAAGTTCTTCTCGCCCGAACCCGGCAAGGGCGACTGATTCGAGCGACTTTTCCGTCGCTTTCGTACCATTTTCGCTGCCACCGCCCCGCTTTGGGCGGGGTGTGGCTGGTAATTTTATTACGACTCTGCTACATGGGCTGAGACGGAGGCGCGGATTCGCGCCATCCGGCTGGAGACGTTTAAATCAACACCCCCTTATCGCGCGCACGCAATTCCACTGCCGCCGCGCACCCTCAGGGGAACCAGTCCACGGAAAGGCTCAACGGAATGGCTGCCAAGGCGCTGTCCTTCGACGTCGGCGATTATGTCGTTTACCCCAAGCACGGCGTTGGCCGTGTCATTGAACTGCAGCGGCAGGAAATTGCCGGCATGCAACTCGAACTCTACGTACTCCGTTTCGAAAAGGAGCGCATGACGCTCCGCGTACCGACCAACAAGGCCGAGAGCGTCGGCATGCGCAAGCTGTCGTCGGACAAGACGCTGCGCGAGGCGCTCGACACGCTGACGGGCAAGCCGCGGGTCAAGCGGACCATGTGGTCGCGCCGTGCGCAGGAATATGAGGCCAAGATCAATTCGGGCGACCTGGTGTCGATCGCCGAAGTGGTCCGCGATCTGTTCCGCGCCGACGACCAGCCCGAGCAGAGCTATTCGGAGCGCCAGATCTTCGAAGCGGCGACCAGCCGTCTCGCGCGCGAACTCGCCGCGATGGAGCAGGTCGACGAGCCGACCGCACAGGAAAAGATCCTCGAGATCCTGCGCAAGGCAGCGGCCATCCACAACAAGGACAAGGTTGCCGTCTGAACGCGGCTTCCGGACCGGGAAACACGAAGGGGCGGCCGGCAACGGTCGCCCCTTTTCGGTTGCGTGCCTTCCTCGTGTGTGTTATGTGAACAACACACGTAGGGAGGATTCCATGCCACTTGTTGCCCCGGTCGTTGCCTTGCTCGCGGCATTGCCGCTGGCGGCCTGCTCGTTCCATTCGGACGACAGCGATTCCAGGCCCGGCGTCGCCGGCGCCGGCAGCGGCACCACGCGCAGCTTCGCCGTCACCGATTTCAGCGGAGTCGATCTGCGCGGCGCCGACAATGTCGACGTCCGTGTCGGCACTGGTTTTTCAGTGCGCGCCGAAGGGCCGTCCGATCAGCTCGACAGGCTCAAGATCGAAAAGGTCGGCACCACGCTGCGCGTCGGGCGGGTCAATACCCTTGGCTTCAACTGGGGCAGCGGCGATCAAGGCAGCGTAACCATCTTCGTGACGATGCCGCGCATCGCCGAGGCAAGCATCGCCGGATCGGGCGACATGGCGATCGACCGGGTCGAGGGCCAGAACTTCACCGGCGCCACCGCCGGTTCGGGTGATCTCGATGTGGCCGCGCTCAACGTGCAGAGCGGCGACTTTTCGATCGCCGGATCGGGCGACATGCGCATGAAGGGCAGCGCCAAGCAACTGAAGCTGAACATCGCCGGATCGGGCAATATCGATGCCCGGGGCGTGAAGGCGGAAGGGGCCGACGTTGCGGTCGCCGGATCGGGCAACGTCCGCGCCGACGTCACCGGCCCGGCGCGGGTGTCGGTGATGGGCTCGGGCGATGTCGATCTCGGCACCGGGGCGCAATGCACCACCTCGAAAATGGGCTCTGGCGACGTGCATTGCGGCGGGTGACCGCGCGGACTTGCAACGGGCAATGATTGGCGCGATGCCGGGCGGATGAAGCTCCACCCCCTGCTCCGGTGCCTCGCAACGGTCGCGCTCGCCCTGCCGCTCGGTTCCGCGAATGCGGCCGAGCGAACCTATTCAGTGAGCAACTTCGACCGCATCCGCGTCGAGGGCCCGTTCCAGGTGCGGCTTACCACCGGCAAGTCGCCCGGGGCACGGGCCGAGGGCGCGCCGCAATCGACCGACGGGCTCGTCGTCCGGGTCGAGGGGGCCACCCTGGTCGTGCGGGCGGGCGTCAACGGCTGGGGCGAGCAGCCCGTCGCCGGCGACGAGGGCGCGCCGGTGATCAGCGTATCGACACCGGCAATCCGCGGGGCCGCGCTGATCGGCGGCGGCCGCCTGACCATCGACGGCGCGATCAAGGGTCAGCGCATCGATCTCTCGCTCAACGGCAGCGGATCGCTCGACGCACCCGGGCTTGAGGCCGATCAGCTCACCGCGGCGATGGTCGGCGCGGGCAGCATGAAGCTGGGCGGACGCGCCGCCAAGGTGCGGCTGATGAACACCGGATCGGGCACCCTCGACGCCGTGCCGCTGAGCGCGGGTGACCTCATCGCCATTCTCGACGGGCCCGGTGAGCTGCGCGCCTCGGCCCGTTCCACCGCCACGGTCACCACCACCGGCCTCGGCGCCGCGACGGTCTATGGCAAGCCAGCCTGCACCGTGAAGGCAGTCGGCGGCGGCCCGGTCAGCTGCGGCAAGCTGACGGCGCCCTGAGCCGTTTGCAGCTTCGCTGATCGGCACCAGCCCGCTCCCCCACCCGGCCTCCCACTCAGGATATTCTGTGGGAGGCCGGGTGGGGGAGCGGGCTGGTGCCGTCTTGCCGAAAACGACTTTAGATCAGGCCAAGCCCGGCCAGCTTGCCCATCAGCGCCGGCGGCATCTGATCGCCCGATACCGTATCGCCGCCCAGATCGGCCGGCGCATCCGCATCCTCGAGATAGCGCCAGCCCTGGTGCGCGCGCTTCGGCCGGGCCTGGGTGAGGATCAGCGCGGGATCGATATGGATCGCCACGCGACCGCCTTCGGCCTCGCCGAATTCGAGGATCGGCGAGCGCGCGATCAGCTGGTGCTTGATGATCCAGAACAGCGAGCCCTGCCCCATAATCTCCTCGTGCCGTTTCGGCAGATAGCGCGTCGTCAGGAACACCGGCCCGGCTTCGGCGCGCAGCGACAGGCGCTCGGCGAGGAAGTCGACGCTGGTGCAGCCAAAGGCGACCTTGGTAAGATGAAGCGGCATTTCAGGTATTTGGGTGGCCGGCCGCTAACCGCCAAGCCCCCAGAGCGTGGCGAGGCCGAGGAAGAAGAAGAATCCCATCACATCGGTCATCATCGTCACGAACACGGCCGAGGATACCGCCGGATCGACGCCGGCGCGTTCGAGGCCGACCGGGACCAGTACGCCCGACAGCCCGGCGATAAGATTGTTGATCACCATCGCCAGCGCAATGACGATCGCGAGATCGACATTGCGGAAGACGATGAAGGTGCCGAGCCCGACCAGAAAGCCAAGCATGACCCCGTTCGCCGCGGCGATGGTGAGTTCGCGGAAGATCATCCGCTGCGTGTTCGAACTGGTCAGCTGGTTGGTCGCGAGCGCGCGCACCACCACCGCAAGAGTCTGGGTGCCGGCATTGCCGCCCATGCCCGACACGATCGGCATCAGCACCGCGAGCAGCGCGAACCGGGCGATCTCGCCCTGGAATGCACCCACCACCGAAGCCGCGAGCATGGCCGTGCCGAGATTGACGACGAGCCAGGTGATCCGGGTGCGCACCGTGAGCGCGATCGGCTCGTTGATGTCGCCCTCGCCCGCGCCGGACAGGCGCAGGATATCCTCGCCGGCCTCTTCGGAGATGATGTGGACGATGTCGTCGACCGTGATCATGCCGACCAGCCGGCCACCGGCATCGACCACCGCGGCCGAGATCAGCGCATATTTCTGGAAACGCAGCGCAACTTCTTCCTGGTCCATGTCGACCGGGATCAGCGTCTGCTCGCGCTTCATCACATCGGCCATCGACACGGTCCGCGGCGTGCGCAGGATCCAGGAGAGCTGGCAGGTGCCGACTGGCTTGTGCGCCGGATCGACGACGAAGATCTCCCAGAAATCGGTGGTCAGCTCTTCGTGGCCGCGCAGATAGTCGATCGCGTCGCCGACGCTCCAATGCTCCGGCACCGCGATCAGCTCGCGCTGCATCAGGCGACCGGCGGATTCCTCCGGATAGGAGAGCGCTTCCTCGATCGCGGCGCGATCGTCCGGATCGAGCGCGCGGAGCACGGCGCGCTGGTCGTCCTCCTCCATGTCCTCGATGATCGCGACGGCATCGTCGGTATCGAGTTCGGAGGCGATGTCGGCGACTTCGTGCGGCTCGAGCGCATCGATCAGGTCCTCGCGGACATAATCGTTCATCTCGGCGAAGACATCGCCGTCGAGCAGGTCGCTGATCGCCTTGGCGAGATCGGCGCGGCGCTCGTTCGGGATCAGCTCGAACAGATCGGCGATGTCGGCCGGGTGGAGCGGCTCGACCAGCGCGCGCGCGGCCTCGGGATCGCCGCTATCGACGGCGTCGAGCACGGCGCGGACGAATTCGGGCTTCAGCCGGTCGTCCTCGTCGAGCTGCTGCGTTTCGGCATCGTGCTGGGTCAGTTCGGTCTCGCTCATCCTGACCTCCCATAGCCACGCGAAGCCCGGGCTCTAGCCCCGTGCGCCGCCAAAGCCAAATCCGCGCGGGCGCATTTTTACGGAGCCGGGACGACATGGGCGCCGCGCCCTCGGGCCCAATCTCGCCATTGCGGTTCCGGGAGTCCGTCCCTAGGTGCGGGGACCCATTCTTCAGGAGCCCGACATGGCCGATTCCCCCGAAACCCTTACCCTGACGCTCGACGGCGGCGACGTGACGATCAAGCTTCGTCCCGATCTCGCGCCTCAGCATGTCGCGCGCATCGTCGAGCTCGCCAATGACGGCTTTTACGACGGCGTCGTGTTCCACCGCGTGATCCCGGGCTTCATGGCGCAGGGCGGCGATCCCACCGGCACCGGCATGCACGGCTCCGACAAGCCCAATCTGCCGGCCGAATTCTCCAAGGAGCCGCACGTCCGCGGCGTTTGCTCGATGGCGCGTTCGCAGAGCCCGAACAGCGCGAACAGCCAGTTCTTCATCTGCTTCGATGACGCGCGCTTCCTCGACGGCCAGTACACCGTGTGGGGCGAAGTGACCGGCGGGATGGAGCATGTCGACAACCTGCCCAAGGGCGAGCCGCCGCGCGAGCCGGGCAAGATCGTCAAAATGCGCGCTGCGTAAACTTTCGGCCCCTCCCTGCGGGGAGGGGCTTCTCCCTAGAGCAGGCTGCGTTAAATCCGACGCGCTTCGCCTGCTCTAGATATTTGTTGTCGCATCGTTTTTGCGAAAAACCGGTTCCCACTTTTTCGCACGATGCTCTAGACGCCCGGATCGCCGATCGTTTCGATCAGCCAGTCGTGGAACAGCCTGACCGGGCGCTGCGCGAGCGAGCGCGGGCGGCACGCAAACCAGTAGCTGTACGGGCTCTCCACCTCGATATCGAACAATCGCACCAACCGGGGATCGCGCGCATCCTCGAAATGGCTTTCGTGCATGAAGGCGATGCCGAGCCCCTGCGCCGCCGCCTCGAGCATCAGCGCCCCCGAATCGAAATGGTCGATCGCCAGCGGATCAAGATCGTTGAGCCCCGCCGCACGCGACCAGGCCGTGAAGGTATCGGGCATGTCGCGGTGGACGAGCGCGGTGAGCCCGGCGATCTGTTCCGGGCGAGTGACCGGATCCGGCCCCTCGATCAGCGCCCGCGCGCCGATCACATAGACCGAGTTGCGGTCGAGCCGCTTGGCATAAAGCGCCGGATCGATGTCGCGCGCCAGCGCAATGACGGCGTCTAGCCCGTCACCCAGCCGCGCCAGGCCATGCGCCGCCGTATCGATGTCGAGGTGAAGCTCGGGATGCTTCGCGCGCAGCTCGGCCAGGCGCGGAAACAGCCGCTGCGACGCGAACAGGGGCAGGATGCCGAGCCGCAGACGCAGCACGTCCGTGCCGCTGGTCATCATCTCAACTGCGTCGGACAGATTGTCGAGCGCCGGCGCGATCTGTTGGATCAGCCGCTCGCCATCGCTGTTGAGCACGACTGCCTGGTGCCGCCGATCGAACAACGGCCGCCCGATGAAGCGCTCGAGCGCCTGAATACGACGACTGAGCGCGGGCGGCGACAATGCCAGTTCCTGCGACGCAGCCTTGATCGAGCCGAGGCGCGCCACCTGGACGAACGCCTCGATCGCGGTCAGCGGCGGCAATCTGCGCATGATGATAGCGCTCCCTTATCGGCCCTATTGTGCACTGCGTCATATAGTCTGCGCTTTAAATCTTACCATTGTCCTTCGTGCGATTGCCAGCGCCGATTGCAGCCGGCGCAATCACGACGACTCTTTTCGCACTTGCAGCATAAACTGCTGCGGCGCATATAGAGCAGGCCTTTCAGGCATCCTCTCCTAAAACTTTCAAGGCCGATCCTCCGGGGTCGGCCCTTTTTTTTGCCCGTTGCCAATGGCTTGGAGCAGAGCTGCCGCCGCGGCCCTCGTATATGCGGAACCGCGCCCCTATCTCGCGCGCTCAACGCAGAGTTCTCGAGGAAAAATCCCCCATGGCCGATGGCGAAGCGCCCGTTCGAAAATTACAGGTGGCGAATGCCAGACCGGAAGATAGCGGCCGTGGCCTGGCGCATATGCCGCGCGCGCTGATGGCGGCGCTCGGCATCGGCGAAGGCGACGTGATCGAGATCGTCGGCAAGTCGACCACGCCCGCGCGGGCGATCGCGCCCTATGCCGAGGACGAGGGGCTCGAGATCATTCGCATCGATGGCCTGCAACGCGCCAATGCCGGCGCCGGCTCAGGCGACTTCGTCGAGGTGCGCAAGGTCGAATCGAAGCCGGCGACCCGCGTCGTGTTCGCGCCGGCGCAGCAGAATCTGCGGCTCGAAGGCTCCTCCAACGCGCTGAAGCGCACTTTTATAGGCCGGCCACTGACGCAGGGCGACGTGGTCGCCACGGCGGGCCAGCAGCGCGTCGACAACATGCCGCCCGGCGTCCAGCAGTTCCTGCGCGCGCCGGCTTATGCGCTGCAGGAGATTCGCCTCGCGGTGATCGCGACGACACCCAAGGGCGTCGTCCATGTCGACGAGAATACCGAGATCGAGCTTCGCCCGGAATATGAGGAGCCGAAGGAGGCCCGCCGCGCCGACGTCACCTATGACGATATCGGCGGCATGGGCCCGACGATCGACCAGCTGCGCGAGATGGTCGAGCTGCCACTGCGCTATCCCGAGCTGTTCCAGCGGCTGGGCGTCGATCCGCCCAAGGGCGTTTTGCTCCATGGGCCACCCGGCACCGGCAAGACGCGCCTAGCGCGTGCGGTCGCCAATGAAAGCGCTGCCGAATTCTTCCTGATCAACGGCCCGGAGATCATGGGCTCGGCGTACGGCGAATCGGAAAGCAAGCTCCGCCAGGTCTTCGAGGAAGCGGCCAAGGCCGCGCCGTCGATCGTGTTCATCGACGAGATCGATTCGATCGCGCCGAAGCGCGGCCAGGTGTCGGGCGAGGCCGAGAAACGCCTCGTCGCGCAGTTGCTGACGCTGATGGACGGGCTGGAGGCGCGCGCCAATGTCGTCGTCATCGCCGCGACCAACCGGCCCGAGGCGATCGACGAAGCGCTGCGGCGGCCCGGCCGCTTCGACCGCGAGATCGTGGTCGGCGTGCCGGACGAGCGCGGGCGCCGCGAGATCCTCGGCATCCACACCCGCGGCATGCCGCTGGGCGACAGAGTCGATCTCGATGAGCTGGCGCGGACCACCTATGGCTTCGTCGGTGCCGACCTAGCCGCGCTGGCGCGCGAGGCGGCGATCGAAGCCGTGCGCAAGATCATGCCGCGCCTGAACCTGGCGGAAGGCACGATTCCGCCCGAGGTGCTCGATACGCTCGCCGTCACGCGCGAGGACTTCGTCGATGCGCTGAAGCGCGTCCAGCCATCGGCCATGCGCGAAGTGATGGTCGAGGCGCCGCGCGTCCGCTGGGAGGATGTCGGCGGGCTCGACAAGGCGCAGGCCCGGCTGAAGGAAGGCGTCGAGCTGCCGCTCAAGGATCCCGATGCGTTCCGCCGGCTGGGCATCCGTCCGGCCAAGGGCTTCCTGCTCTACGGCCCGCCGGGCACCGGCAAGACGCTGCTGGCCAAGGCAGTCGCGCGCGAAGCGGAGGCGAATTTCATCGCCACCAAATCCAGCGACCTGCTGAGCAAATGGTATGGCGAATCGGAGCAGCAGATCGCCCGGCTGTTCGCCCGCGCGCGGCAGGTGGCGCCCTGCGTCATCTTCATCGACGAGCTCGATTCGCTGGTGCCCGCGCGGGGCGGTGGCCTTGGCGAGCCGCAGGTGACCGAGCGCGTGGTCAACACCATCCTGGCCGAGATGGACGGCCTGGAGGAGCTTCAGTCCGTCGTGGTAATCGGCGCGACCAACAGGCCGAACCTGATCGACCCGGCGCTGCTGCGCCCGGGGCGGTTCGACGAGCTGGTCTATGTCGGCGTACCCGACAAGGCGGGTCGGCGGCGCATCCTGGCGATCCAGACCGGCAAGATGCCGCTCGCGGCTGATGTCGATCTCGACGAGATGGCCGATCGCACCGATCGCTTCACCGGCGCCGACCTGGAGGACCTGGTCCGCCGCGCCGGCCTGACCGCGCTGCGCCAGTCGCTGTCGGTCACCGAAGTGACGATGGCCCATTTCGAGGAAGCCCTGCAGGAGTCGCGGGCCTCGGTGACGCCCGAGATGGAGCGCGAATATGAGCAGATGGCGGTTCGCCTGAAGCAGGATGCTTCAGCGATTCAGCCAATCGGCTTCATCGCGCCCGGTCAGCTCCGGCCGCGTGGACCGAAGGGATCCGATTAAGGGATCGCGTACGGCCACCCAGGCATAGCCGAACAGGACAATGAGCGCGGCACCCGCTGTCAGATACGGCAGCGCGTGCTGCGCCTCATACAGCCCGATGCCGATCGACGGGCCGAGCACGAATGAGGCGCCGTTGATCGAGGTGACCTTGCCCGCCACCGAGCCCTGCGCCTGATGCCCCACGGCGAGCGATGCGCCCGCGGTGAAGGCGGGCCGGGTAAAGCCGAACCCGATCGAGGCCAGCGCATAGGCAAGCGCAATGCCGTAAAGCGAGGTCGCAAGGCCGGTCAGCGCGCAGCCGATCGCCGCAACGACGAGGCCGACCAGCATCAGCTGGCGCGGCTTCATGTCGAGCAGCGGGATGATGCCCCATTGCACGAGCAGGGCGCCGCCCGCACCCATCATCAGCACCATGCCGGTCGGCTGAAGCGCATCGGCCGGCGCGAGGTGGAGCCGGTCGATCACGAGGAAGCCGATCGCCTGCCCTGTCATGGCCTGGGCATGGCCCATCACCAGACCGGCGATGACCCAGGCGCGGATGCGAGAATCGAAAAAGCCGACCTGCTCGCTGTGCGGCTCGGTCGCCGCGGTAACGCTTGCCCCCGAGCTTTGCCCGCCGATCGACGGATAGGCATTGGCGGCGCCGTGCGTACCCGGTTGCGGCGTCACATCGTCGGGCAGGCGCTTGAGCACGGCGACATAGATGCCGGCGGCGAACAAGGCGAACACGAAGGCCGGGCCGGCAAGGCCGATTTCCACCCCGGCGATGCTGCCGAGGATCAGGA
The DNA here is from genome assembly GCF_036663735.1 of Parasphingomonas zepuensis. Classification (NCBI taxonomy): domain Bacteria; kingdom Pseudomonadati; phylum Pseudomonadota; class Alphaproteobacteria; order Sphingomonadales; family Sphingomonadaceae; genus Parasphingomonas; species Parasphingomonas zepuensis. The sequence goes on from NZ_JAXOJO010000001.1 coordinate 1,036,360, forward strand.
AGGGCGCGATCGCCGGGCCCAGGATCGTGCCCAGCCCGAACGCGGAACCGAGCAGGGTCAGCGCGCGCGTCCGTTCCTCCCGGCTGGTGCGGCCCGCCACCAGCGCCTGGATCGCCGGCGGCGCGGCGGCGCCGAAGGTGCCGTAAATGAGCCGGCCGAGGATGAAACAGATGAAGGCGGCGGTGCCGCTGATCCAGCCATTGATCCCGGCGGCAAGGAAGAGACCGCACAGCAGCAGCGAGCCGGCAAAACCACCCAGCCCGACCAGAATCATCGCGCGCCGGCCGTGCCGATCCGATCGATTGGCCCAATAAGGCGCGGCGATCACCCAGAACAGGGCGGAGACCGAAAAGGCCGCCGCGACCGCGCTGTCGGCGACCTTGAGCGACCGGCCGAGCGCCGGGAGCACCGATTGCAGCGCGGTATTGCCCGCGGCGATCGTCAGCATCACCAGGAACAGCAGGGCAAAATCGCGATTGACCGGCGGGGTCTTCACTCCCTGGTCCACGCGTAGCTGCGCTGGGCCGCGCACACGATCACTTCATACTGGCTGTACCAGCGATCCCGCCCCGCATTGCGGATCGCCGTGTGTTCGGGATGGTCGCGCCACTCCAGCGCGCTCGCTTCGTCGGCCCAGAAGCTCAGCGTGATGCCAAGTCCATCGCTGCCCCGTGCGCTTTCGATACCGCGATAGCCGGGCTGAAGCGCCGCGAGCGATTCCATCGCTTCGGCCGCCGCGGCATAGCCGGCGTCATCCGCGGCGGTGCGGCGGGAAAGGAAGATCACCACGATCTGGCCGGTCCGGTCGTCGCGCATTAGCTTCGCTTAAGCGCTTCGCGGCCCCGTGCAACCCAGAACAAGACCTTCTTCCCTACTTGCGAGGACCCTAAGACTTGAATGTTCGTTGCAGGATTGCGACAGATGCGCATGACGCACGAAAACAAGGATCGCCTGTGACCGTTTCCACCACCGCCGCCCGACGCCAGCGCCGGGCAGCAGCCGGAGTGTCCTCACCCTGGGCCATGTTCCTCAAGGGGTTCGTGAAGCATCCGGTGATGGTCGGTTCGATCGTCCCGTCCTCGGTCAAGCTGATCCGCAAGATGCTCGGGCCGGTCGACTGGGAAAACACCAAATTGTTCGTCGAATACGGGCCCGGCGTCGGCACTTTCTGCCGGCACATCCTGGACCGGATGGCGCCCGACGCGAAATATATCGCGATCGACACCAATCCCGATTTCATCCGCTATCTGCGCCATGAGATCACCGATCCGCGCTTCCTGGCGGTCAGCGGATCGGCCGCCGACGTACAACAGATCGTCAAGGATCACGGCTTCGATCACGCCGACTATGTCCTGTCGGGCCTACCCTTCTCGACGCTGCCGGCCGGCGTGGGCGACGCGATCGGCCAGGCGACCGCAGACGTGCTGCGCCCCGGCGGTGCTTTCCTCGTCTATCAATTCTCCCCCAAATGCCGCGATTTCATCGAACCCTATATCCCGCGCGTCGACCATGCGATGGAATGGTGGAACGTGCCGCCGGCGCAGCTCTACTGGGCCTGGAAGGAATAGCTTCCCGGCCGTCGGCGGTTGCTCAGCGGCTCAATGCCGCTCCGGCCCGAAATTGAGCCTTTTCGTGACGTTGTAATCGAGCACGGTCATCACGAAGAACGCAGCCGCCTGCTTCACGCGTACCCAGGCGTTGGTGCGTGCCTTGTACAGCGCGGGCGTGATTCGTTCGGAATCCGCGACCTCGCCGTCGACATAGGCACGGGCATGTGCGGCAAACGCCTTGTCCTCGATGCGCAACATCATCTCGAGGTTCAGGAACAGGCTGCGAATGTCGTAATTGGCGGAACCGATATACACCACGTCGTCGATCACGAAGAGCTTGGTGTGCAGCTTGGTCGGTTGATATTCGTAGATTTCCACGTGCTTGCGCAGCAGCCCGGCATAGGTGAAGCGCGATGCCCAGATCGCCGCGCCATGATCGTTCTTCGACGGCAACACGATGCGGACGCGCCCGCGCTGGCCGGCGGTGTCGAGCCGCGTGAGCATTCCGGGGCTCGGCGCGAAATAGCCGGCGATCAGATCGACCCGCGCCGCCGCCTCGATGTCGCGCTTGAGCGCACGCGCCCAGGGCGAAAGGCGGCGGGTCGGGCCGCCGAACAGCCAGCGCGTCCGGCCCTGCGGCTCGCTCCACGTCTTCAGCGCGCGACGGAGCGTCCTCAACGGCGCCTTGGGCTGTTTCGTCCAGCGTGACAGCGCGTCGAAATAGCCGGCGATATGGGACGCCGCCGGCCCCTCGATCAGCAGGCCGAGATCGCGCCACGCCTGTTCCGCGGGCGTACCGAAATAACTGTCCTCGACATTGAAGCCGCCGATGATCGCCCGCGCCTCATCGGCCAGCGCCAGTTTCTGGTGGTTGCGCAGCAGGTAACGGCGCCCCCAGCGGGGTACGAACCGGCAGACATCGGCGCCGGCGTCGCGCAGCGGATCGAAGAAGCGGTGCTGCTCGGCCAGCTCGCTGCCCAGCCCGTCGACGATCAGCGATACCGCCACGCCCCGCGCCGCTGCATCGATCAACGCCTGCCGCACCCGCGCGCCTGCCTGGTCGTCGACATAGATGTAATAGATGACACGCAATGTCCGCTCTGCGCGCTCGATCAGATCGATCAGCGCGTCGAGTCGCCGCGGCCCGGTATCGAGCATCGTCAGCCGGTCGCCCTCGACGGTGAAGCTCGGCTGGACTGCGGGTTGGGCCATCGCACTGGAGATGGCGGTACGCGCTGGCCTGCGCAAGCCGCTTTCCTTGACTTCGGCACCGCCGCCGCCTAGATGAATGGCCTTCATTCTATCGTTGTTTGCGAAGGAAGCCGTTCATGGCGCGCGTCACTGTCGAGGATTGCGTCGACAAGATTCCCAACCGGTTCGATCTGGTGCTGTTCGCGGCGCAACGCGCGCGGCAGATTTCCGGCGGTGCCGACCTGACGATCGATCGCGATCGCGACAAGAACCCGGTCGTCGCGCTGCGCGAGATCGCCGAGGAGACGGTGCGTCCGAATCACCTCGAGGAAGCGGTCGTCTCCGGCCTGCAGCGCGTCCAGGTCGACGATGAGGACACGCCCGATGAGATCGGCAGCCTGGCCGCATCGGCCGAGGCGCTCCGCCTCACCGCCGCTGCACCGCCGCGCAACCAGAATCTGGGTGGCGATTACGAAGGCTGAGCCTTCAGATCGATACCGATAGCAAGAGCCCGCGGAGCGATCCGCGGGCTCTTTGCTTTTGAGCAGCCGTCATTCCTCTGCCGGCGCCGCGCGGCCCTTGAAGCCCTGCGCCACCACATACCATTCGGACGAGCCCTTGCGACTCGCCGGTGGCTTGGCGTGCTTCACCGTCCTGAAATTGCGCTTGAGCTCGGCGACCAGCGCCGCATCGGCCCCACCCGCGAACACCTTGCCGACAAAGGCGCCGCCCGGCTCGAGCACATCGATCGCGAAGGCCAGCGCCGCCTCGACCAGCGCCATGGTGCGCAACGCATCGGTCTGTGGGTGACCGACCGTGTTCGCGGCCATGTCCGACAGCACCAGATCCGGAACGCCGCCCAGCGCCTCGGCCAGCGCAGCGGGTGCCTTGTCGTCCATGAAGTCCATCTGCAGGATCGCGACGCCGTCGATCGGATCGACCGGCAACAGATCAATGCCAGCGATCGCGGCCTTGGGCAGCAGCCGGCGCGCGACCTGGCTCCAGCCGCCGGGCGCGATGCCGAGATCGATGATTCGCTTCGTACCCTTCAGGAAGCCAAAGCGCTCGTCGAGCTCGATCAGCTTATAGGCCGCGCGGCTGCGATAGCCCTCGGCCTTGGCGCGCTTCACATAGGGATCGTTGAGCTGGCGATCGAGCCAGCGCGTCGATTGCGCAGTGCGTCGACGCGCGGTCTTGACCCGGACGCGCAGGCCGCCGCCATCCTTGCTCATGAATGCTTCCTCACAGGGCTTCCCCGCCGATCAACCGGCGCAATATGCCTTCGCGGATACCGCGATCGGCGACGCCCAGCCGCTCGGCGGGCCATAAATCCATGATCGTCTCCAGGATCGCGCAGCCGGCCACCACCAGATCGGCGCGTTCGTTGCCGATACAGGGCAATCGCGACCGCTCGGCCAGGCTCATGCGGGAAAGATCGGTGCTGATCCGGCGCATCGAGGCCGCCGGCACGATCAGGCCGTCGACCGCGGAGCGATCATAATGCGTCAGGCCGAGATGCACGCTCGCCAGCGTCGTGACCGTGCCGCTGGTGCCGAGCAGGCGCGGTCGCTCCATTCCGGTCGGCAGCCGCTGCGCGAAGCCGGCGAAGCTGTCCGTGACGAGGCTGCGCATGCGCGCATAGGCCAGCGCCAGTCCCTCGGGCCCTTCGCCGCCGCCCGCGCTCTCCGTGAGAGAGACGACGCCCCAGGGCGCGCTATGCCAGTCAAGCACCACCGGGACCTTTGGCCGGGTGTCGACCAGCACCAGCTCGGTCGATCCGCCGCCGATATCGAACACGAGCGCCGGATCCTCCCCCGGCTCGATCAGCGCCTGGCAGCCGAGCACTGCAAGCCGGGCTTCCTCCTCGGCCGAGATGATGTCGAGATGGATGCCCGTCTCGGCATAAGCGCGGGCGATGAATTCCTGGCCGTTGCTTGCGCGCCGGCATGCCTCGGTCGCGACCGAGCGCGAGAGCGCGACATTGCGGCGCTTGAGCTTGTCGGCGCAGACTTTCAGCGCCGCCAGCGTCCGATCGATCGCCGCGTCGTTCAGCCGGCCGGTGGCGGCGAGCCCCTCGCCCAGCCGGACGATTCGCGAAAAGGCGTCGACCACGGCGAATCCATTGCCCTGCGGCCGCGCGATCAGCAGCCGGCAATTGTTCGTGCCGAGATCGAGGGCAGCGAAATGCCGCGCCTCGGGCCAGCGCGCGCGCGTTGCCCCAGATTTGCCTGGGGGCGGCGCCGGACGGGCAGGCTTGTCCTGCCGGTACGGCATCTTGGGCGAGTGATCCCCCATGCCGTGTATACTCGCTATTATGTTCTGCCGTCGCGGCAGGCCTTTATGACCTGACGTTCGGTGCTTGACGCCACGGGTAGCGCAGGCCGCGGCGCGCGGCAAGCAGCGGCCTGCGCTTGGTTGACAGCCCCGGCCCGGCCCCCTAGATCGCCCCCCACGTTGCCCCGTCGTCTAACGGTAAGACTACGGACTCTGACTCCGTCTATTGAGGTTCGAATCCTCACGGGGCATCCATTCAAGCGAAAAATATCTTTATTTTTCAGTATCTTGCGGAAGTAGCGCCGAGTCTGTTCCCTCGTCCGCTCCCACATCGGCGTCGAGCTGCGCGTTAGAGCTTTAGTTGGCACTTCCAAATCGGTGTGCTGCTCCTGCCGAATCGGCTTCGGTGCCTGCGCGCCGCGATGCAAACAGCGGCACCGAGATCGTGGTCGGAGCTACTTGATCCTATCTGGAGCAGCTGGGGCATTGCCGTACGCGGCCGGCGAATTCGAAACGATAAGTGCTTCCTGGTCATGAGACGGCATAAACACCTGCATAGCCATCAGAGCGAAAACGATCGCTGCCGGTCGCCAGAGCCAGCTGAGTGCGATTGCGAGTGCCATCCACGGGTGGTTGGCCTTCAGAAATTCGGCGATTGACCTGGGCTCGGATTGTCGCAGTGTTCGGAATGTGAACGGCATGGCGGACCTCTCTCTCGAGCCGACATTGCGCGTCCACCTCCGTCATTTGAATCAACAACCGCTGATGCCGGCAACCGAGTGCTGGCATGGCACTCAGTTGCTGGGCGCCGCGGGAGGAAGTTGATGTTTCTAGGTAATGATTTGAAATATCACGGATAACTCTCAGGTGGGCGCCTCCTACCCACCACTTTTCCCACCATGGTGAGTGGGCTTTTCTGGTCCGGCATGGCTCAGCTTGCGACCGCTATGCGCCCCAATCTCTGCCGTTCGAGCAAGCCTGAGCTCATCCCGAAGCTGCCGTCTGTTAATGTAGGTGACGAAGACCGGAGTTGGGTGGAGAACTGTGCCGTCACGCAGTTTGCGGCTTAGCCCATGAGCGGAAAGGGTGTGTCCCGACCGATCGGCCGGGACACTAAGGTGCGCGTTACCAGTTGCGGTGGCCGGTTGAGCGATGCTTGTGATAGCTCTCGACGCGGCCGGTCCTGATATCCATGACCGACCGCTCGCCGCAGCCATCGCCATGGCTGGTTTGCTTGGTGCATTTACCGCCGCTGTGATGGTAAGTCGTACGACTGTTGCTCATGTGACGTTCCTCTTCCAGTTCACCGGCACCGACCGCCGGCAGTCGGGAGATGCCGCAGGACGCAGCCGAACAAAAAAGGACGGAAATTCAGAGTTCGGATGAACGGTAGGATGGGGCGCAAGCCTCCGAACGTCGTTCCGAACGATCCACTGGAGGCGCAGATGTCAAACACGGACGGCGCGTGGGGGTTGAGCCAAGAATGGCTAGAACATTGGCGCCATTTCAAGGTCGCCTTTTACAAGTGGGTTCCCGACAAGCCAAGGCTCAGCGCCGGATCGCGAGCAGCGCTGCCCGACCGTCGTGATATCTTCGCGGACGCGATGGGGGTTGGTCGGGGAGATATCGGCGTGCTCGACTATCCCGACTGGCTGAGTTGGGATCCGCGCACGTCAAAGGCGCATCAGCGACATCCGCAAACGGTGCTGGGACACATTATCAAGGCGCTCAGGAGCGACAAGCTGCCCGACAAATGCGGGCAGGACGAGCATTTCGACGAAAGCTGGGCAATAGCAGAGAGCAACAGACTATGGCTGGCCGACGAAGGTGAACGACAACTGGAGGCGTTCCGGTCACGCCACCGCCAGTCGATGCCGCCGGCGCCGCCAAATCGATCCGGCGGGCCAATCGCTAAGAAGGAAGGCGAGGCAATTTGGTCGGCGAGCGACGACGTCGAACTCAGTCCTCATGGGGTTCGAGTCGCCAGTTTCGCTGCCCTGCTCCGCTCTGGCTTCAGCGCCGACGAGGTGATCGAGGGGATCGAGAAGGTGTTCGAGGCGCTTGTGCCGATGCCCGACACGCTCCCAGGCAACGACGTGGGCAATAGCGACAAATGGGAAGCGCTGATCCGGGAATTCCCGTACTGCGTTTTCCTCCTGCTCGATGGGAGGCGGATTTGCGGCTACTGGATGGTGCTGCCGGTTACCACAGACCTCTATTCAGCCGGCATCGATGGGCGGAATATCAACAAGTCGATATCGGTCCTCGACACCGAGGAAATCGACACGCCGGGTACCTACCAACTCTATTTTGTCGATCTCTTCATCCTCCCCGAATATCGCGGTGCAAATACGGTCATGCTCCGGAGCTTCGTCGCGTTCCTACTCGGCCTCAGCCGCAACGGAATCTTTGTCAGGAGGATCTTCGCCAACATCAGTTCGTCGCCGGCACAGAAAACCTGTGCCAAGATCGGATTCAGATTCGTGAAGGATCATTGCGAGCATCTGTCGGTCAAATTCTCGGAAGACGGGAGCCCGCATCCAACAAAAATCTACGAACTCGATTTGTCATCCAGCGACGACGTCTGGCTGTGGCATTACGGTAGTGAGTTGGCGCACATCTACAGGACAGCGTTCGTCGACCACCCGTCTGTCTAGCTATGCGTGCATGACATAAATGGATCGCGGTAAAGATGGCTGGCGGCTATGGCAGCTCTTCTCCGCTAAACCACTAAAACTGGTCAGTCCGTAAGCGGCCCAATTTCTCCGTTGAGCTTCCGTAGGGGTCACCATCGTCAAGCGGAAAATGGCGGAAATCTGCCATTTCGGACGATTTGGCTAAAGTCTGGCCCACTTTTCGTCCCACATTTTTTCAGGGCTTCAAGGGCAGGCCCTGAAATGCCCTTGGACGGCGCTTGCGATTCTTGCCTCCGAGACACGCGCTTTGTGCGGATCGACAGCTTCTGGGCCGTCTCCTGTCTGTCCGGTTCTAAGCGTTACAATAGCCGAAGCGGCCGTTCAGTCGGGTCATTGCCCAGGTCACCTCGCGCCGACATAGCGTACAATCAATGGTTCAGGTCAGCTCCTCGACACCCGCTATTCGTTGCTGGGACGGAGGACGAACTGGTGGCCAAGGCGCGACTTATCCGGCAGGCCTGTGCGCCGTGACGAAATAACTCTGCGAGTAGCCGACCTGCTCTGAAAAGCCCGGTTTTCCGCGCGCCCCGATCCTGCGTCTGACGCATTGCGCGCCAGTTCCAGATCGGCAGGCTTGCAATTCTGCAGCGGCCTGAGACAACGTGCGCCGGAGGGGTAAGAATGACCACAATCAACACGGTATCGGTGCGTAACCTGGTACCGGCTTGTAGACCGTGACCAACGCCGCGCTGGACATTTCGATCGGCGAGACTTTGGCGCTGCTTGACGGCGACTTTGCAGAGTTCGCTGCGGGCGTCGCCAATGATCAATATGCCATGTGGCTGGGCTCGGGCATTTCCCTCGCGAAATTTCCGGGCCTCGAAGGCGTCGTGCAAATCGTCCTTGAGCATTTGCAAGCCAAGGTCGACCCCGTCGATCCGCAATGCGTCTTTCGCCGCAGCCTCGACCGGATTCTGACCTTGGTCAATTTGACGGCCGAAGAGTGGCAGGAAGCCGATTACGCCAAGCCAGTGGCCGACTGGCGCGACCGAGAGCGCATCTGCAAAGGGTTGACCGGCGCTTATGCGCCGATGCTCGACCAGCATCCGGAAGGGACGGACCCCGACTATCTGATTTGGACGGCGATCGACGTGGTCGGACGCTATGGCGATCTGGCTGTCACACCGGGACCAGAACACCTCGGCCTGGCCGCTCTGATCGCTGAGGGTGCAGCTTCCGATACGGCGAGTGCAAATTGGGATCCACTAATCGAACGGGCGGCCGAGCATCTCGTCGGCACCGCGCCGGGCCTGTTGCAAGTGCGGGTGGTGCCCGAGGATGTCAAAGACAGCAGCGCGAGAGCGCGTCTCTACAAATTCCATGGCTGTGCCGTACTCGCAGGGATAGATTGGCCGCTCTACCGCGATAAGATCGTTGGTCGCGCTTCGCAGATCCACGGCTGGGAAAAGAAGAACAAGGTTATTGCCGGCAAGCTGCTAGACCTTGCCATCTCAAAGTCGACGCTGATGCTCGGCCTGTCGACTCAGGACACAAATATCCAGACTATTTTCGTGGGCGCGCAGGAGAATCTTCCAGCTGCGTTTCCGACCCATCCGCCAGCAGTCGTTCTGTCGGAAAATACGGTCGGAGGCCATCAACTCAGCTTGCTGCAAAACTTTTACCAAGCCGACTATGCAAACAAGAGGCAGGCCATCGAGACTTCGGCGTTGCTGCGTTCGTACGGGCAATCGCTGCTACCGGCGCTTTGGCTCCACGTTGTCTGCGCCAAGCTCGAAGCCTACGCGGCGACCGCCGCGCCCGCCCTTCCCGGCCCGCACATAGATAGGCTTCGCGCGGCGCTGCGAGAGCTTCGCGATGGCGCGGCTGCTGCCGCGGCCGCCAATGCCCAAGAAGCCTATATGCTTGCGGCGCTACCGGTCGCTGGCCGCACGATCAGCCTGTTCCGCGACGGCAAGCCGCTGGGACCGACGGCCGGCGTCTACACGCCGCTGTCGATCAACGGCTTGGGAAGGTCGCTCGCCGACCCAAACCTACCCAGCTCGGGGCTTCCCCAGCTGGCGCTTGCCGCAGCGCTGTTGGGCCACGGCCAAGTGGCGGGCGCCTGGTCTTGCTCCATCAGCGATCCGGCCGATCCGAAGTCGGGCGCGTTGCAGGTGACCGGCAAGGTCCAAAGCGCGGAGGTGTTCTTCGCGGCCAATGCCCAAGCCGCAAGTCGCATCGTCGCCGATGGCCGCGCCGCCGAAAACGACAATGCGATCATCGTGCATAGCCACGAGATCCCGCCGGCGGCGCCCCGCAACCCGAAGGCGGCGCCCGGCCGCATCTTGCCGCGCGGGCGGCGTGAGATCAGCCTGGCCAAGCTCGCCGAGGGTGCGACCGATCTCGACGCATTATTCATGCGCTTCAAATCCGAGATCCGCCTGTGACCGCGACCACGCCCGTCGAGCGTGTCGCCGAAGTGCTCGAATTTGCGCAGTTTAAGCGCATGCCGTCACCGCTGGAGATCGGCGGCGTGGAGATCGGCGCTTTGGCGGCTTTCGTCGGCAAGCCGCCCTCGCCCGACCTCGTCGTGATAGGCGATACGCTGCAGCAGACGACCGGTGTCTTGCAACAGACCATCGAAGGCGTGGGCCGGGCGCTCGATATGATGGGCTCGCGCCGGCCGCTGACCCTGGTGGTGGTTGGTCCGCGTCCGGACTCGGCTTCGTTGGCCGCGCTCGCCCGGCACGCACGGGTGCTGGCCGTGGGCGAGCTGGCCGATGAAAGCGCCTTGGCGAATTGGCTGGCGGTCTTGCTGCCCCTGACACCGCCCAAGACCAATGACGGGCGTGCCAAAGCGACGATGGTCAAGCTGCTCGCCGAAGCTGTCGACCCGCTGGTCGAGGAGTTCGTCGCGCGCTGTCAGGAGGGCAAGCAGAGCGTAGCAGCGCATTTGGCCAAGGTGGTCGATGCGCCGTTCGTGGTAGGCAAGCCTGAAGTAGCCGCGCTCAAAGACGCCGAGCCCGAAGAAGGGGACCGTGATGCCGACGCGCCTTAAGCATCTGTCGGTCGAGGACTTCCGCTCCATTCGGGGTCCGATCGGCGTGTCACTCGATGCGCCGGTCGTGCTGATCCATGGACCCAATGGCACCGGCAAGACAACGTTGCTGTCGGCGATCGAGCTTGCCTTGACGGGCGCAGTGCCTTCGTTGGAGCGGCTGGACCAAGACTATCTGGCCCACCTCCCCCATAAGCTCGCAAGCAAGCATCGGGCATCCATAGTCTTGAAGGCCGACGGCCTTGGCGAAAACGGCGAAGGCGCGTTCACCGCCGACGGCGCGTCCATCATCGGCGAGGCGCTCCTCGATACCGACAGCACGCGCTTTTACACCGAACGCTGCTATCTCGCGCAGGCGACCTTGGGGCGCTTGCTGGAAATCTACGAGCATCAGGACAATCGCAAATCCGACTCCCCGCTCACCCGGTTCGTCAAAGAGCTGCTCGGGCTCGATGCCCTCGATGCCCTGATCGAAGGCCTTCATGCCGCAGGCGATGTCCGGCGGCTTCGCGAAGTTGCGCCGCTGTTCTGGGCGGCGAGAAGCGATTCGCCTGAGCTCGAAGCAAAATTGCGGGATGCCGAGTTCGCCGAAGTCGATATCCAAATGAAGCTCACCGCTGCCGAAACCCATGTGCGGGAATTGGCCGCACCCTTGGCCTCCGACGACGCCCACATCGACACAGTCACGTTGCACAGGTCGATGGTCACGCTCATGGAAGGCAGCGAGAGGCGGCTCATCGAACTCGCCCGGCTCCGCCGCGACATCTTGGGCGCCAGCGACCAGGTCCAGGAAGCTTCGCTGGCCGATGGAAGCGGCGAGCGTGCGCGCGCCGAAGAAGCCAATCTCGCCGCCCGCGAGGCGCTAGCCGCTTGGCAATCAGGATCTGGCGAACAACTCGAAGAGCTCATCACCGCGGTGCAGGCGAGCTTTCCCGACGTACCGCCGTTGGCGGCAGATCCGGCAGCCTCACAGACTGCCGCCCTGACTGCGGTGAGGGCCGCCGGTTTCCGCGCCGAGACGATCAGCAAATCGGACATCGCTGATGCGGGCTTGCTTGCCGAAGTCCAGGTTGAGATTCGCCAAGGCGAGGGCCGGGTCGAGCAGATCGACCGCGAGCTGGCCGATGCCAAAGGCGCTAACCGTGAGCTCGCCGAAGCGCTGACGGCGATATCGAGCCATATCAAGGACGAGCGCTGCCCGGTTTGTGCGCGCGACTACTCCGAGCTTTCCGCGACGCCGCTCGCCGAGCACATCTCGGCTGAGGTTGCCCGCCTTGTGACGGCTGCGGGCCGCGTCGAAGCACTCGTCCGCGATCGCAGTGCGACGGCAGCGGCCGTCGCAGCGGCGCAGCGGCGCGAGGCGGACCTTCTGGCCAAGCGCCTGCCGGCCCAGCGCCGCGATGCGATCAAATTGGAGATCGCCAAGCTCACCGAGTGGGTGAACAGCCTGGAAGCGCTTGGCGAGGCGGCCAGAACTGGCACCCGGGTTATCCGAGCCGCCACGTACAGCGCCCAGGTGCTTTCGGCCATGAACAGCACGCAGTCGTCGGTCTCGGGTCTGCGCGGCGAGCTGGCGAACCATGCCAGGACCTTGGCATTGCACCCGCCGGCAGAAGATATTCCGCTGCGAGCGATCGTCGATGACCTCGTCGCCGAAATCGCCGGGCAGGAAGCGGCGATGGCTGCCCACAAGGAAAAGTGCGAGGAAGCCATCCAAACCCTCGCCAACCTTTCGGACCTCAGGATGCAGCTTGAAAAGGCCGAAAGCACCTGCTCTCGCCTTTTCAAGCAACATCAAAATTCAGCAGGCCTCCTAGTAGAGGCCGATCGCCGGATCGGCGTCGCGAGGGACCTCGTCGCCAAAGCACAGGGGGTGCGGAGCGCCGAAGTGCGGCGCGTGTTCAACGACGATCTCAATGCGGTTTGGCGCGAACTATTCATTCGCCTCGCGCCTGACGAAGACTTCGTCCCGGCCTTCGCTTTGCCCGAAGTCGCCGGGCAGCCCGTCGAGGCGGTGCTGGAAACGCGTTACCGCGCGGGCGGAAAGGGCGGTAATCCGCGCGGGATGCTGAGCTCCGGCAATCTCAATACGGCAGCGCTCACGCTGTTCTTGGCGCTGCACTTGTCCGTGCCAGAAACCCTGCCCTGGCTGATTATTGACGATCCGGTGCAAAGCATGGACGACGTCCATATTGCTCAGTTCGCCGCGCTGCTGCGCACGCTCAAGCAGCATGGCAGGCAAGTAATCATCGCCGTGCACGACCGGCCACTGTTTGACTATCTTGCGCTGGAGCTGAGCCCGGCGTTTAATGGCGACCGGCTAGTGACGATAGAACTCGGGCGTGATGCCGACGGCAAGACAACAGCGCCGTGGAATCTGATCGCCTTCGAGCCCGACAGAGCGATCGCGGCGTAAATCCATATCGTCAGCCGTTCTGGGCATCACTTACACCGAAACGGCGGATCGATCTGAGCCGCTTTACCGCTAGGCGATGGCCGCAATCGGGCTCAGGCCTGATCCGCTCGTTGAATGAATGTCAGCACGCGCGGATTGCCCGTCTCTGTCAGGAGATTCTGCAAAGTCCCAAAACCCCGCCCTGCTGCCTGAACGGAATTGATGTCCGCTATCGGGCGATTGGCGCTTCAGATTCAATGACCCGGATCGGGCGCGAAACCGCCCCTCCCCGCCCGACCGATTGCTGCCCGCGGCAGAAGATCGTGAGGCGCTCGTTGGAAATGGCGGGAGGAATGCCGGAATCCAACCTAGCAAACTGGAAGAGAAGAATATTTCCTGACTGGCGCAGCGGCTAATCCCCCATTTTCCCCCACACTGAAGCGAGATTTCTTGATACCGGATGGAGCATCACGGCAGCTTCGCGCCCCATACTCGCCGTTCAGGCCGGCCGAGGATAGCGGACCAAACGCCGTTGCGAGTGGGTGGTTGTCGGACGGTCGGCGCTACCCACTCACTCGGCTCACGACGAAATCCCTGAACTGCGAAGATGCCAGTTCGCGCTCGATGGCCGCGGCAGCGATCTTGTAGTCAACCACACGACAAAAAGCCTCCATCGACCCAGAACCAATCGATCCGCCGTCGCAATGGCCAAGACCGTGCCACCCCGTCACCTCGTTTAAGAAGTCCTCCAGCGCATGCCGCCGATTCAGATCGCTCTTCGTTCCTGCTCCAGAGATGTCCTTGCTGACCAAAAGGCCGATAAGCCGCGTTTCTGGGATGGCTTCGAAACCATCATCCTTCGCGGCCTCGGTTATGGCAGCCATTACCTCGCGGTGGCGGACAGGTCCGGGTGCCGCGTGATGCGAGACCAAACCTCGCTCGCCATATACGCCGGCATGTTCCACAACGTTTTCGCCGTCGATCCACGCCTCTCGATACAGCAAACTGCCGTCGTGGCGCTTGTAGAACTTGATCGTTGGAATAGGTTGATCGGCATCTTGCCGCTTGAGATAGGCGTGGACTTCCTTCGGTAGCAGCTCGACGATCCGTTGGTTCGCCAAGGCGGGCGCCACGGTGCCTGGCCGCTGGAAACTGATGGAGACCTTCCGACCGAACTCGTCTTCACTGGCGTAAATGGGTTTGAGGTGGGGCAGGTGCTCGGGTGACGAGGCCGCCAGCCGCTCCGCCACGTTTTCGATCAGTCGCGATAGTGTTGATCGCTCTTCAGCCGTCAACCGCGTCTTGTGAACGTATGAGAGAGCTGTCTGGGCCGCTTGAGCCACGGCACGCACACGATCGGCCCATCTTTCTCCGAGCCAGGCCGCATATTCGAGATAAGCCTCGGTAAAAAAGATGCCGCTATTGCGCTGATAGCTGGCGCGGCCTTTGCTTGGCGGCTGCATGACGGGGTGCGCGACGCCGAAGCAAATTGCGAGTTCGCGGATCTTCTCGAAATCGGGCTCACGGCGGGCTGCGAGAGCGAGCGCCCCCCCGAACGCGTCCACGGTCTGATCCATTGCCGCTTTGACGTCCTCGGACAGGATCACCAAGCGCATGGTCGTGAGCATAAAGTCGTCGCCTAGGTGGTTGCGATGGTGAATAGCTTAGACGAGCTTAATAGATCCGCCATGGGGAGATGTAACTTTCATATCTTCGGCACCTCGCGCTCCATCGCTCAAAGTCACGACGCCAAGCGCAGGGTTGGTACCACTCCAGAGGCCACCAGAACCACAAGCACGATCGACGCGAGAATGGCGAGCAAGGCTGTCAGGGCAAAACCATGTCGACCCGCCTTCTGGAACCCGGTGACCACGTCGGCGAAGGCTCGCCAAACCGTGTAGCGACTTTCCTTAGCCGGTCGTTCGAGTTGCCGCATTGTACGCTCCTCATCTGATCCATCCTGAACAGGCGTTCCCAGAACAGGTGCCAGTGATGGCGCCTTGGGGTCCGATTCGGACAATATCGGTCGTTCATGCCCGCGATTAGGGCGGGTTTGAATCAGAGTTGGCTTTCGGGCTTTCGGCATAGTCCACCTCGTAAGAACGATCGCCGTTCTGTGGGTAGACGGGAATCCGGTGATCCCTTCGGGAGTATTGCCCGATCCAAGATTCATCGGTCAAGATGCAGCGGTTGTTCAAACGTCAGCTGTTCATTCCGACCTTTCGCTGCTCGCTAAGGCGCAAGCCGTTCGGCGTAACGGTTGAACTGCGGTTTTCCATTCCAACAAACGGCACGAAATTTATTTTTCCCGTGGGCGATTGGGGCGCTTCCCGCCACGGAGGTCGCAGGTGTTACTGCGGTCCCGCAAACGCTGGCGCACAACACGCCCGTTTGTGAACCGGTAACATTGGCCTTTCAATTGTCCGACGATTGTAGGACGTGCAGTTTCCATGAAGAAGACCGTTTTCGTCGTCGGGGCCGCTGGAAGCACTGAGTTCGACAATACTGGGCGAATGCCAATCGGCTCGGCGCTCGCGGTCCAAATAGAAGCCCTCTTAGACGGGGAACTAACGAACCGCGACGGTCCGATCTCAAATGCTTTGATGCGAAATGGTGGTCTCACTGACGTCCATCTCACCGCGATGGCGCAGATTCGCTCCGGTATTCACTCGCGAGACTCGATAGACCAATTCATCGACGACAGGAGCGACAGCCCGTACATCGCGATGATAGCGAAGCTCTGCATCGCGCATCTGATTTTGACGGCGGAGAGAAGCACCGCACTGCATGTTCCACGCGGACAAACCGGTGAAGGAGCCATGCGGAGTCTTCGGCAGACATGGCTCTCGCAAGTCCTTCGACGTTCCAATGAACCGATGAACCGGCAAAGGGTTCTCGATTGTCTCGCGGACGTTGCGTTTGTGACGTTTAACTATGATCGTTGCATTGAGCAGTTTATTTTGCTCTCGGTTGCAGCGACTTGTGCTCTATCGCTCAGTGAAGCGGCAAAAATTGCTGCGCAGGTTCCGGTTCATCATGTGTACGGATCACTAGGGGATATCTTTGATCCTGCCGGGAACAAAGTGCCATTTGGCTCTGACGATATCTGGTCCATTTCTCATGGTGCGTCGAGGATTAGGACCTTCACCGAAGAGATGGAGAGCACTGATGCACCACACTTTCAAGCCTGCCTTCGAGACGCCGACAACATCGTGTGCTTGGGGATGGCGTATCACTCACAGAACTTAAGGCTACTGTTCCCAGACGGATCGCCCAACGGATCCGTCTACGGCACCACCTTGGGACTCAGACCTCGGGCATTGGGCGAGTTATCCAGCTTCTTTCAGGCGTCCGCGGCATCTACACGCTGGATCGCGATAAAATGCTCTGAGTTCGTCGAGGAAATTGGCGACGACATTTTTCCAGCGTGAAGCGCAAAACCCGACGATCTCCGTTTTGAGACTCCGTACGTTTTATCGCTGGGTGCCGTCACATACCAATCCCCAAACCCCGACCGCGCCAACTACCGACCATATCGACGAGGCTCTGACCAACGCCGCGCGACGGTACAGCCGGCAGTCCCAGTTCCGCTTTTCGAATGCGCAGCAGCGACTCGACCTGCGGGTCCCGCTCCAGGCTCTTCGCCATCCCCAGCATGCTCTCCGCTACCTTTGCCGCCCTGCCGTCCTCGTGGTCGCGCACCAAACTACGGCGTTGTCTCTCCAGCGACTGCCAGCGCTGGACGAAGGTGTCGGCGCGGAGCTGAGGATCTACGCGCAACTCTTCTTCAAACTGCATCGCGCGAAGAGCAGCAGCGGTCTTCCCGTTCGCGGCATCGCCGATCAGGCGATGATCGTTCGACATCGCGGATTCGAGATCGAGAGCAGCGTGCGGCCGGATCGCATTGAGTGCCGCCCGGCTTGCGGCAAGTTCGCTGCGCTGTTCCGCACTATAGGGATCGCCGACACTATACGCGAACCGCATGGCCTGAACGATGCGGGCGTGCCGCTGCACTGCCGAGGGTTGCACCGAAGACTGGCACGACGACCTGGGCGCCTCCTGCTCAGAGATATTCCGCGTTTGCGCCGACAATTCACGCTCAGCGTTCCGCTCCGCAGGCGGAGCCGTTCGTTGCGGTCTCTCGGCCCGTTCGGGCGGTCGCAGATAGTCCGACGCCATATCCTTGCCGCCCTCGCGCGACAGCGCGCGGACCAGCTTGCCCTGGTCAGCGAAGTCGTCGCGGCCATAATGAAGATCGACGCTGTCCCGGTGCCGCGACAGCGCGACATAGGCGGCATGCCGATCAAGCCCCGGCGTAGCCAGCACGTGGACCCGGTCGACCGTCACGCCTTGCGACTTGTGCACGGTCGCGGCGTAGCCGTGGTCGACATTGGCATAGTCCTTCACGTCGAACGCCACCGATCGCCCATCATCGAGCATCACCGCCATGCGGGTCTGCGTGACCGCCTGCACCTGTCCGAGCGTGCCGTTCTTCACGCCAAGGCTGCGTTCGTTCTTCAGGAATATCACCCGGTCGCCGGTGGCGAACTGCCGCTCGCCGCGTTCGACGTGCACCGTGACATCCTCGCCAAGCGCGCCGCCCAAACGGAGCCGCTCGCGGGCCGCGATATTCAGCGCCCGGACCTCGTCATTGGTGTGGGTAAGGATGATCCGGCTCGCGCCGGGCGAGGTTATCCTGTCGCGGTCCCAGCGATCGACCAGGTCGGCGCGTGCGGCATCGCGCGTCTTGGCCACATGGATGCGACCGCGATCCTCGTACGATGCAATGGCCTCGGCCGTGCGCCCGGTCGCCAGCTGCCGGGCCGCGTCGCGTTGCCAATCCTCACGCTGGCGGCGAATCTGGGTGATCTCGACGCTGCCGTGGCGCTCGGCGGTGGCGCGGAACGCTGCACCCGCCTCGATGGCCTGGAGCTGTTCCGGGTCGCCGACCAGCACGACCTTGGCGCCGCGCTTTTCCGCTTCGCCGATGACGCGCTCCATCTGGCGCGTGCCGATCATCCCGGCCTCATCGATCACCAGCACGTCGCGGGCAGTCAGCAGCTCGCGACCTTCCGCCCAATGATGCTCAAGGCTGGCGATCGTGCGGGACGCGATGCCGGAGCCGCTTTCGAGGTTCTCGGCGGCGATACCGGAAAGCGCGATGCCGTGGACGGCGTAGCCAGCCCCTTCCCACGCCTCGCGCGCAACGCCGAGCATCGCCGACTTGCCGGTGCCGGCATAGCCGATGACAACGCCAAGACCTTTTGCACCGGTGATATGCTCATAGGCGCTGCGCTGCTCGGGCGAGAGCAACATGCCCCGCGCCGCCGCCCGCGCCAGCGCGGTGTCGCGGTAGCGATCGGCGACGGCATGGTGATCGCGGCTCGCCATCGTCCCAGTCGCGCGTTCGAGCCGCTGTTCGGTCTCGATTATCGCTCGGCTCGTGAAGCGCTGCTCGCCGCGACCGTCTTGGCCCAATGCGACCAGTTCGGGCGCGGCCTTCACCGCCGCCATCACGCGGTCGAACTGCTCCTTCCCGTCGCTATGGCGGTGGACGAACATGGCGAGATCACGATTGGTGAATGTGGATTGCTGATGCGTGATCGCGTCGAGCGCGAGCGCCGGGTTCGCCAGCAGCTTCTCGCCGTTCGCGCGGGCAATGGCCTGGTGCTCTTCGAGCCGTTCGGATTCCAATCCTTGCGCCGCCATCCGCGACGCCGCCGGCCCGATCTTGTGTTGAGGCTCAAGGTCGACGCCCTGCGCTTCAAGCGACCGGTGATCGATCCGTGCATCGATATCGAGTTCCGCCAACCGCTGGTTGACGTGCTCGCTCCAGCGCTCCCGCCATTTCTCCAGAAGGTCGGTGCGGTTCCAGTCGCGGTTCTTCTTGCCGAACCCGTCCTCGCCAACCTCACGCATCGTCAGCATGACATGCGCGTGCGGCTTCGCCATGCCATCCGCGCCGACATCCCAATGCACATTGAGATCGGCGATCATTCCCCGATCGACAAACTCGTCGCGGACGAAGTCGCGCGCGAGCTCGATCCCTTGCTCCCTGGTCATCTCGCGCGGGATGGCGAACTCGATCTCGCGCGCGAGCTGCGCATCGATCCGTTTCTCGGCCGCCTCGACCTCGTTCCACAGCTTTTGTCGATCGGAGAGATGCTCGGGCGCGCCGTCCGGCAGCATCACCTCGGAATGAACGACGCCCGCCTTGTTCGAGAAGTCATGGCTGCGATCGAGCCGTTCATCGTGCAGCCGCGAGGCCGAACGATACGCCGCCGAAGCCAGGGCGCTCGATCCGGCAGCGCGGGAGATGACCTTGGCCGAGAAATGGTAGATCGCCATGACGGCAATCCATCTACACTTCAGAAGCTACGTCGGCACGACGTATAAGCGCGCCCTCGAAAGATTTCATCAATCTCGGGACGCGAAAGTCCCAAGAGATTTCAGCGCATTGCGACTGATCGATCAAGGCGATAACTGGTTCGTCCTCACGACGCAACATGAGGACAGGTCATGCGAAAACCCCGGGACTTCGATTCTGAACTGACGGCGCTCGGCGAGCGGGCAAAACAGTTGAAGGAGCGCAAGGTCCATCAGCTGGGCGAGCTGGTGATCGCGACCGGGGCCGATGCGCTGTCAGTCGAGCAGCTCGCGGGCCTGCTGCTGGCGGGCGTTGCCAATAAAGACGCAGCGGCAAAGGAGAGCTGGCGCAAGCAGGGCGCAGCCTTCTTTCACCGAGCGAGTACCGCTGCTGACAATGATCGTGGCAACAAGGACGGCGCTGCGGCGGGTGACGGCAGCACGACACCGGCTCGAACTCAAACGAGCCCGAACTGATACGCGAGTCTGGGTCGTGAAACGCCGCGAGCGAACGCGCCAGTTGATTGAACTCGGCGGGCTGGTGGCCAAGGCCGGCCTGATCGATCTGACCGATGACGACCGTGCAGTGATCTTCGGTATCCTGGTCGAGGCAAGCGCCACTTTAAGATCTGACGGCTGCGAGCAAGCCCTGGTTCTGTGGAGACGACGCGGGAAGCGCGCCTTCGAAGACGGCGCGTCCTTCTGAACCTATGTTTAGTATTGCCTATTCACCAATGTCAGCACATGGCTGCTGCGACCGGGGGGAATGAAGTGAAGCGGCCACACATTTGGCCGCCATTCCAATGAAACGGGAATCTCCATGTCTGACGAATATACTCCGAACGCAGTTGAGCTCGCGACGGAGCTCGCCATTGCCTGGCTCGGCAACCCGAACAACCGCGTCGCGGCTGATGACGTGCCGGCGTTCCTCGAGAAGATGCACCGAACGGTGACCGAGCTGGCGCAAGGATCTTCCCCGGGCCAGGCGACAGAAGATGGAGGACCCCAGCAGGAGTATCCGCCCGCTGTTTCAGTGCGCAAATCGCTCGGGTCGAAAGACCACATCATCTCGCTGATCGACGGCAAGCCCTACAAGACCTTGCGGCGCCATCTGTCGGGCCACGGGCTTACGCCAGAGCAGTACCGCGAACGCTATAATCTCAAGGCCGACTACCCGATGGTCGCCGAGAATTATTCAGCCGCGCGCCGCGAGATGGCGCACAAGATTGGCCTCGGCCGCCAGGGCCGGGAAGCGAAGACAGCAGCCGCTGCGGCCGCCCCCGCGACCAAGACGAAGCGCGCGCCGCTGCGTCCCAAATTCAAATGAACCTCCGCGCCGTCCGGTCACTGACCGGGCGGCGCGAGCCGCGCCTCGCACACTGCCTTCACCAGCGCCTGAAGCTCGGCAACGTGCTTGCCCAGCCAGTCCAGCTCGGCCTCGGTGATCTTGTACTCCGGCGAGTAGCGCGCGTTGACATAGGCCTGCCGCAACAGCTCGAAACAGCGGCGGCTGAACTTGTCGTCGCGCGGCCACGCGGCGATCAGCGACGGCGCGATCTCCTCGCAATGCGAGCGCAGGAAGTTCAGTTTGTGCGACTTCGGGCTGTAGAGCGTGAGAACAAGGAGCGCGCAGTGGTACAGTTGCTCCGTTGCCTGATGCAGTTCGAAAACCGCCTTGTTTCTCCAGACGGGATCATTGCCTTCGGCCCGTTGCAATTTGTAGGTCGTGATTGAGGCTTGGGCGAGGGCAAACCAGCGATCAAAATACTTCTGCGCCTCGGCGCGCGCCTTTTCCGGCGGCAGCACGCGCGGGCTCGCGAACGCGAACCCTTCGGCCTCGTACAGCGCGATACCCTGCTCCACGATGTCGATGAAAAAGGGACGCCCCTGCTCGAGCTGCTTGTTCACATCCCCGAGGCTGTGCACGATGAAATTGACCGGTGCGCTGAGCGCTCCGTTGATCGTCATGTCCCGCATCAGGCGGTCATCCGCGCTGGACCAATAATCCACTACATCCGTCAGCCGTTCCTCGTCGACCGCGACGAGGATATCATAGTCGGACTGATAGCCGCCGATCGGATCGTCGACCCAGCCGCCGCGCGCATAGGAGCCGTAGAGGACGATCTTCAGGATGCGCCCGTTCTTCTTCCACGTTTGCGTCGCCCGCGCGGTCGCATCCGCGAATTCCTCGAACAGCACGCGCACGATGTGCGCGAGTTCGCGCCGCTTGGAGGCGGGCAGATGATCGAGGTCAGTACGCATTGCCATTCATCCTAGCCGGAACGGTCCGGCGATGCCCAGCCGGAAAGCCGGGCACCGCCGGACAAGCGGATTCATTCCGGCGCTTTCTGGCGGCCACGGCCGCCGTGCAGCGCACGATCGACCGCCAGCACGGCGCTCGCGGTAAGCCGCTCGACCTCCTCGATTGACAAGCCAAGCCGGAACCCGATCTGCGGATAATCGAGGCGATCCACCGCACCGAGCAGATAGACCGCCCGCTCCGCCATCGGCAGTGTATCGATCGCCGCTGCCAGCCGGACCAGCTCGTCCGCTTCATGGCGCCGCGCGGTCATGCCGCTTCCTCCCGCGCATAGTCCCGACAGGCGCCGGCATGCCGTTCGAGCAGCCAGTCAGCGGCCTTGCTCGCAGCACTCGCCGCCCGGAAGATCGCGCGGCTGTCCTCGCGCAAAACCTCAAGCCACGCCCCGATATAATCGGCATGCCGAACGGTCGGCACGATCCCGAGCGAAGCGCACAGGAACGCCGATCCCATCTCGGCGATCAGTTCCTCCCGCGCATAGCCCGCCGACCCGAACGGATTGGTAAGATCCCGCCCAAGCCGCGACGCATGACCGGTCGCATGGACCAGCTCGTGCAGCCATGTCCGATAGGCGTTGATCTCGTCGAAATAGGCGCGCCGCGGCGGCACCACGACAAGGTCCTCCGCCGGCACATAGAAGGCCTCCAGACCCCCGACTCGGAAGTCCACGCCGCTCGCCGCGATCAGGTCATCGGCAACCGGCACCATCTGATCCTCGGGCAGCGGGCCTGGCGCCGCGACAAGGTCTGGCCCCAGCCCCTCGCACTGATCGACATTGAAGACCGTGAAGCGCTTCAGGAACGCAACCTGCCGCGCCTCCTCGCCGTCTCGCTCTCCCGCCTCCTGATCCTTCGGCGTGAACCGGTCCGCGTAGCAGATGGTGGTCCCGGTCTCGCCTTTGCGGACATTACCGCCAAGCGCCTGCGCCTGCCGGTAGGTAAGCCAGCGCTGGGACGAAAACCCCCGCTCCATCACCCTCGCCCACAGGATCAGCACATTGATCCCGGAATAGCGCCGCCCGGTCCCGGCGTTGCACGGCATGCCCACATCCGCGCCGCACGCGCCCCATGGCTGGACCCAGGGCAGCCGCCCCGCCTCCAGCTCAGCGATGATCCGGTCCGTCACCTCGGCATATAGCGTGGTGACCGGACGCTCAGCCTGATGTTTCTTCACTGCTCGCTCCTTCTCAAACCACCGTAACCGGCGCCGGAATGGCGGGTGGGCGGCAGGAGCGGACCGACAGTCCAGCCGGCAGAGGCGGGCTGCATCCGAAGGACCGGAACGAAGAGGAGGACTCCGGCGCAGCCGGAGTTGCGGCACGCCGCGGCGGGACTACAGGGCAGCGACGCCCACCCGCCAGATCGTTGCCGGAGGCCACGCCATCGCGCCCGGCGCGATGACCCTATTCGGCGCGCAGCGCCCCATGGATTGATCTCCGCGATCAATCCGGCGTCAGCGATCGTCATCCGCATGGACCGAGACGCCGCAGTGCGACTCGGCGGCGCGCAAGCGACGTAGAGCGCGGTCACGCGCAGCGTGAGACGCCCTGGGATTCCAGCCCGGAAACTGCGGCTACGCTAGCGCACGTCCTTGCGCGCCTGAGCGCGCCTGGTGGCGTCAAGCGTCGCCACCCCCCTTGCGCCGTCCGTCCAAATCCCAATCCTGTTCGCGGGGCGCCAGACCGACGCACACAGGATCATGCCATGACCGACATCCCCGACCGAATCCTTCGCCTCAAGACCGTCCTCGACCTCACCGGGCTCAGCCGCTCGACCATGTACCGGAAGATGCAGAACGGCTCCTTCCCAAGGAACATACAGCTCAGCGCGCGCTGCACCGGGTGGCGCGAGTCAGCGGTTTGCGAGTGGCTGAGGAATCCGATGTACTATTCGGCCGATATCGCCGAATGACCCGTCGCAGCAATTCCATCGGACCCTGCTGTGCGACCGGAGATGTGTGTCCCCAGTTGGCGGAACGACTGAAAAGATGAGGCGAAGCCGCGCACAAATGAATGAACCGCGCGCTCCGGCACCGTCTCGACCGTTTCGTAAAGCTCGTGCAATATCCGTTGGCAGATCATCATCCCCACATGTCGCCAGCCTAGAGAATGGGCCGGGCCGCTATCGCTTAGCGATAGCGCAGGCGACAGGCTGCCGCGCAAATTCAGCGCGCGATGAACATATCATGTGCCAGCAAAGTGGCCCTCAGCCTATGTGGGCAGCAGGCAGCCAGGCATGGGCCACACGCAACGATAGTTGCCTGCCTTAGCGATCCGAGCGGTACGGATTAGCTACCGCATTGCCCGCTGCCTTATCTATTCGAGCTCAGCGTCGAGGCCCTCCTTAATCCGTTTCAAGGCTGCCGAAACGGCATAACCTTCCTGTTGATGATAGGCATTGGCTATGTGCCGCGCCAAATCGGCCAACATAAGGCCCCATGCCGCTGGATCTTCCCACACCCCGGTCCGTAGACTGACATGCTGCTGTTCGTTGGCAATCCATACCCGCAATATTTCGAATGCATCCTTATCCGTACCGGTGGCACCAGGTATTTCCAATTGCTCCTGAAGTGACATGTTCACCCTCTAAAATCGCTCAGGGAACTCTTCCCGATTATGTGAGTAGTGCTTGCGGTTTTGGAACGAGACTTTGGTAACGTTTCTGTTCAGAAAAATAGGACTCAAATCTCCGTCTACGATATTGGTCGATTCGTAAAAAAGCACCGTATGAAGTTTCGGTAGCCCAGCTAACGGCGACAGACTACTGATGTCTCCGTTGTTGCTTATATTTATGGCCATCAGATTCTTTAGGCCAGATAGTGGATCTAGTGACGTTAAAGACCTGCAAGTGTTTATCTCTATTTCTTCCAGATCAGACAAATCCTCCAATCCCGCAAGCGAAGTGAGGAGTCGCAAGCGGGCGAGCCGTAATGACTTTAAGTGATGGAGCGTTCGGAGGCCTTCGACCTCACAGATCGGTGCGTTCAAGATCCCCAAAGATTGAAGATTTGTCAAATTCCCAAACGGCTGGCTACTCTTTCCCTTGTAACGATTTACGAACAGCTTCGTGAGAGAGACGCAATCAAAAACCGACTCTGTCCCACGCCGCCATTCCAGCGAACATTCGCTTAGATTCGGAAACTTCGTGAAATCGATCCTCGTCTTGCAATAGGTAAATATCTTCAGTTGAACTAATTCCGTGAGGAAGTGGACCGGTCCTACGTCCTCGATCTTGAAATCTATGATTATTAGGGATTTCAACCAAGGAAGCGACTGCAGAAAATCAACCTGAGTCCCGGCCCATCCCTTGGACGTATTTAATTCGAGTTCCTCGGGCTTGCGGCTCAAGAGTTTCTCTTGGACCGCCCCGGACCAAGGGCCGTTGAGCACCGCCCTAATGCCAAACTCGCTGCCTTCAAAAATCACGCCGCTAACCATCAAGGGGCCCACCTGGGATCGTCGGGCATGAGGTGCTTGCGCGCCTCTCCAATTGGATTCCTGACGTTTTCAAGCTTGTCTATACCGCCAAGCTCGTTGATGCGAGTTTGTTCCGCAATCTCGCGAGCCGTCTTACCACCCTTCACTTCAGTTATCACGACGTTTACCAACTCATCTGCGGCCATCTTGCCACTCTTGAGATGCTGAGCGATTCGCCTCGGAATCTTGGAAGCCTGCCCGATATAGGTTTTGCCAGAAGCCGCCGCAAACTCGTAGATGCCTTCGACCACCGGTGACTTGGCCACTGCGATCGCGCCTTTGGCGCCTGCGATAGCCGGTCCAATGAGCTCTCCCCCTAAAACGCCTAGGCTGGCCGCAGCCAATTTGGCGGCCGCCTCCATTGCATTGGAATGCCAGACGGGGTTCTGTGGGGTTCCAGTGTAGTAACCGCCATGCATCATAGTGAGTACTGCCGCATGCGGATCATCCGCTGAGGTCAGTTCACTGACATCTACTTCCTTTCCATGCAGAGGCCCTTCCTCGACGGTAGGACAGGGTTTCGGGTCACATTCTGTCCCCGACGGATCGCGCCGGGTGACCGGGTCATTGCCAACGTAAGAATAGAGATTGTTCTGATCCGCATATCCGATCGGATCGGTCTGAAGGAAGCGCCCAAGCCGCGATGAGTAAATCCTCGCCTTGTAATAATACATTCCCAGCTCAACGAGGTAAAGCTGCCCGGTATATTGGAACCGTCCCGTGTTGCCGGTACGCGGGACGCCATATTCGTCGTAGGTATTGATGACGAGCGAGGTTCCAGCGGTGTTCGCGACAGATGTGACGGAGCCCTGATGATCCGACTGGACGCTGAAGCGCAGGGTGAGGCCAGTGCCTTGATACCATAGCAGTGGGTCGTCATCACCTGGCCCATGAACATAGCGGCGCAGCAGCGTACCTGCCGCATCATGTTCCGAGATGAGCTCATCGCCGTCATACAGGAATGTAGTGCCATCGGTGAGCGAGTAGAGCCGCCCCAGCGGGTCATAGACGAAATTTGCTGTCAGGGTCCCCACCGCCGAGACTAGGCGGTTCTCCACATCATAAGTGAAGCTGGTGCCGCCATTCGACGCGAGATTGCCGTTCGAATCATAACCGAGCGCGCCTGCACCGACAGCCGTGTATTGGTTCAGGCCGTTCACCGCATAGGTGTTGGTCGCCGTCGTATAGCCGACATGGGCATAGCTGTCGTTAGAACGACCGATACTGGTGATCTGGCTTGCTGGATTGTAGCCGAAGGTCTCGGTGATATCGGCGCTCGTCCCCGACAGATCGTCGCTGAGGCTCGCGAGCCGTGAGATATCGTCATAGCCGTAGGTCGTCAGTACCGCACCACGCGCCGCATGCCAGCGCTGGCCCTTTACGTCATAATCCAGGCTGGCTACCTGGGTGCTGCCGTTTTGGTTGACAGCAGCCATCCGGTCGAGACCATCATAACCGTAATTGAAGTAATTGCCGTCCGGATGGGTCACTCGGGTTCGGTTACCGTTGGCATCATAGGTCAGATGACCATCGGTATCGGACGGGATTCCAACCGTTCGACTGACGCCAGCCATGCTCACGGTGCTGGAGGTAAGTCGGCCGAAGCCATCATAAGCGTTGGTGACCGCGTCAGCGCCGCTGGTGCTGTCAAAGCGAGCCGCAGTCTGCAGGCCGCGTAGATCATAGCTATAGTAGACGTTGCGGACTGCCCCAGAGGGCGGTGTCGTGCAGGCGTAGGGCGGCGCCCCAGCCGGCGGGGACACGCAGGCACCGCCTCCGGTAAATGTCTTGGCGATCAACCGGTTCAGGGCGTCGTAGCTGTACGTGATCGTCCGTCCGTCACGCTTGCGCATCGACGTGCGGTTACCATTCGCGTCATAACCATATTGCTCGAAGTCAAAAGTGCTTGCCGCGCCCGGTGTGGTCGCGTTCGGAAAGGCCCAAATCTGCTGGCGGTCTAACCCATCATAGCCGTAAGCCGTCTTATTCCCATTGGCATCGATCAATGAGGCCTGTTTGCCATTGGGAGTGTAGGTGTAAGTCGCATAGTCCTGCTGAAGCGGCGTACCGTACGACTTCTGTACCTTAAGGAGCTGACCCGCAGTGTCGTAGAAGTTTCGGGTGATGCGATCGGGACCCTGCGTCCCTTCCACGCTCAGTGTGCAGGCGCTCGTTGGGAGGCTCCCGAAGACCGCAGGATTCATTCGCACGGCGGTACACTCGACCCTGCCGAAGTAATCGTAACTGTATTGAGTCACCAAATAGGGCGTTACGGCAAATCCCGGCGCGGGTCCGACGCCGGAACTAACCTCCTTTGTTTTCCGGTTCATCGCGTCATAGCTAGTGTCGACGCGGCGGAATGCCTTGAAGGCGGCTCCCCAGCCTGAGGGTACAGCATCCTCCGGTTGCCATGTGTCCAACTCCCCGGTTTCCTGCGCGATCAATCGCCCGGTAATGTCGTAAGTTGTACGGGTCGCCGCGTGGCGGAGTATGCCTGAGCCGTCGGGGTCAGGCGCGATAGTGCCTACTACGCGCCCAACTGCATCATACCGGACTGCATGGGTGAAATCGGAGGGAAGCAACTGCGCCATTGCAGGCACCGATTGCGCGGCTGCGAATATCGCCAAAACGACGGACGTAATTTTCGATATGCCGATAAGCGGCATTTGGGAGACCCGCGTCACGAGCAGGTCGCCAGGCCAGCACGAGGGCTGGTTTCACTGATCTTCCTTCCATAGGAATCGTACCCGTAGCAGGTTCTGAGGGACACGCCGCGCGCGGTCTCGACGATCCCCCTCACCCATAAGTTGTTCGGTCCACTGTCGGGGCCATAATCGTACTCGGTAATCGCCTCGTCCGCCGCCCCCCCTGCACAGCTGTTGCCGACCGTCGCACTCGTCAAGCACGATTTGGTCGCTGTCATAACCCAGACCGGAGTTGCTGCCTGGGCATATCCTCCGCCACTATTCTTTATCCAGGCGTAACGTTGCGTATAGGTGAAACGCTTCGTCGGACGAATTCCTGCCACCGTCGGAGCGGCGACTGTCAACAATCCCCCATGATCAGGGCTATAGCTGTAATCGGTACGGCCGCCATTCGCGTCAACCGCGAATTCAGGGCTGTTGCATGTTTTACGATTCACACAGGACGTCGGATAGGTTGCCGTCGTTATCGTATCGGCAAGTCCGGACCCAGTTTTGGGTTTGGAAATCTTTCGTGTGAGATTGCCCCGACTATCATAATCGAACTGGTCTTTGTTTCCCTCCGGCACGGTCAGGCTGAGCAACAACGCCGGCGTCGGGTATGACCCGCCATAGTTTCGATCAAATGCCGTTGTCCGGTTCAGCGAGTCCGTAGTGAACTCAAGCGAACCATTTGGCAAACTGGCAAAGGTATTTGTCACCCCATTAGACGTGACGGTCGCGGTAGAACTTGAGTTTAGCGAATCGCCGGGACAATCCGCCAGATTGCTGTAAGAATAGGATATTACCCTGCCAACTGCATCGGTCTGCGATATGACCCTATCATACCACCTCAAATCGCTTGGATCATAGGTATCTTCAGGCCCCCTTACGCACGTACTATACGTATTCGAGATTCTGCAAAACGTTTGTCCTGGAAGCTTGATGCAGCCGAGGTGGTCAGCTCCCACATATGTATAGGTCTCCGTTGCTCCTGCTGCGTTGGTCGCGCTCGAAAGGAGCGGCGTGGTCGGGTAGTATGAGCCGGGCTGATACGAGTAGGAAGTTGACATCGCGCCCGTCGGGCAAGCCGAAGTCGCGGTGACGAATGTTCTCGAAATATTTACTACGCACGCTTTGGAGATCGTGCCCCCCGAGGGGCTGTACTCAAATAATAGAGCGTATCCGCGACTGCTGAATATACTTTTGATCCCTGAACCGCCGCCGCCGCCATATGTATATACAAGCTTTGTCCCATCAGGCGCGGTCGCAGTAGATACTTGATGCCCCCAGCCACCCGCCGGGGGCGAGTAAGGATTAATTTCAACGACCGTCCCGTCGACATCCGTAAAGGTAAAGTGGCCTGTATACTGGTCGCCGGTGAATGCTAGCGCAGCTCCACTCTGCCCCACCGGCACGTAGGTGCCAACATAACCTCCAGTGGGGTAGGCAGTTCCTCCCAGAAAACTTACGGATCGATTACCAATTGTGACAGTATATAAGTACTCCTGCATCTCGGGTGGCGGAGGATTTGTATAAAACACGATGCTCTGACTGAACCTGATGTTGAGATTTGATGTCCAGCCCTGTGTCCTGAACCCTGAGTAATTTGAAAAAGTGGAATCCAAGCCACTATTGTAGGTCCTGATAAGGGTGAGCCCCTGGAAACCATCTCCGCCAATCTGCAAATCAGTGGCTTGGTGATTGAATGCACCTGAGGCATAGCTAACGCCAGTCGTACTTACGGTATCCTGGGGCGATGGCGCCTTGGGCCCTTGGGCGTAGGCCGGGCACACAACACCAAATGCGGCGAGTATAGCAAGGCTGGTGAATCGAATAGGCAAGATCAGTACCCCCATCCACTGAGTTCGCGATGATTGAGTGGACGCGACTGGCGACGCGTCGCGTAGTACTAGCTGCCTGGCGCTTGAGTTGGTGCGGGGGTTGGACACGCCGCAGGCGTTGCTGTCCCAGTGTCATAACGAAGGCGGTTTCCCGCCCGGTCGAAACATGTTCCCATGTTAACGCCGCCACTTGGGCCACCGACACGTGTAATAGCAATCAGCCTGCCCAGACCGTCATACCGGAAAGTCGTCGTCTCCGACGCCGTCGATGATGTGCTCATAAGGAGGCCCGATGTAAAAACATAGGGCAATAGCGAACGTGCGCGCATCAAATTTCTCCAGAAGAGTAACTTTGAGAATCACCGGATTGTTCGTGCCGGGATAGCAAACCGTACGCAGGGTCTACAGCCGACCAAATTCCACGGAGCCGGACTTAACTGTCGGACGGAAATTGCGGAAACAAACACGCAATCTGCCAATCTCACTCGCGGCGCACTCTCCCACCCCTCTAGAGGGGGCTGCGTTACTCTACGACGCTTATATAAGCTAGCCACCCGGGAAGCATATGTCGATAGAAAATTGTAGCGAATCATACGGGTAGTCGGCTAGGCCTAGCGCCGGGAAAGTTGGATATCCACCGTTGGGTAAATATCCCGTGCAGGTTATTGGACGATTTTGTCACCACGCACATTAACCGTGCTGGTCACAGTTATGCTTGCGACCTTAATGAGCTGCTGTGTGATTATCGTACGAAAAATACCTCAAAGGGGTTTGTTTCGCAGCATATCCATTGTTTTCTTTGCACTTTGCAGAATGTTATGGAAGAATCGTTCCGATGCCTTGCGGTCCGGGGCCAATGAAGTCAAGCGTACCGATTACCAGCGCGTCGGGCGCTGAACTGCCCAAGTCAGTGGCGCGCCATCATCTCGCGAAGTACAAGGCGAGGAGAAGCCGGTTTGTGGTAGCTTTTCTTCGAAAGCGGAGAGGCCGATCATCATTTCTTGGTGAGGCGAATTAGTGACCGCCGTGGTGTTTCTGGTTCGAGGCCAGATAAGGACATGTCGCGAACAAGGGCGGGTCGATTCAGAATTAGCGTTTATCAAATAACGCAGTTCTCAAATTTATCAATGTTCATGATGCCGACTTCGGCCCGTCCGTATAATTGATCAAACATGTGAGAGCCTGGAAGCAGACATCGTTAGATATTCGATAGCGCTCCTGGCACTGATACCCGGACCTAGAACGGGAAGGATTCACCTCTTGCGAACCGTTTCCATTCGCGAGATTTATTCAATGGACAGGGATCGACCGGAAGGGCGGCGGATCCGTGCGCCCGCCGGTTCAGCACCAACCTACCTTCATGGGCATAACTCCTAGTCCGCCACCTGACGGAGCAGGGCACATCCCCACGCATCGAGCAGTTGGCGCCGAAGCGCCAAGAATGTCGTCCGCTTGTACGCAGCGATGACTTTGTCCGAAACGACGTGAGCCAAGGCCGCCTCGGCAACTGGATCCGGAATTTTCGGCATCGTTTCCGCCGCCCAATCGCGAAAGGAACTGCGGAAGCCGTGCACCGTGAACGGCACCTTGGCGTCCTTGAGAACCTTGGTTAGCGTCATATCGCTGAGAGTTTTTCCGTCGCGCGCGGGGAATATAAGGTCGCCCGGATCGGGCGAGGCGTGAGCGAATTTTCGCCGGAGAAGATCGACCGCCTGCTGATTGAGGGTGACTGTATGGGCGAGCCGGTTCTTCATCAGGTCGGCCGGGCGGTTCCAAGTCGCCGATTCCAGATCGATATGGGACCATCGAACGGTCCGAACTTCGCCCGACCTAGCCGCCGTGAGCAAGAGAAACATCAGTGCGTCGCGACCCGTGGTAGCGGGTTTATTCACGATAGTGGCGACGAACTTCGGAACTTCCGAGTATGGCATCGCGGCGAAGTTTCCCGCGCTCGCCTGTCGGGCAAGGCCCAGGGTGACCGATTTCAAGGGTGCTTCGTGCTCGCGCCAGCCCTTAGAATAGGCGTAGTTGAGGACTGTTCCGACACGCTGCCGGAGCTTCCGAGCCGTGCAAGGTATTCGCGTCCAGATTGGCGCCAGCATGTCACGCACGAGCGCAGCGTCGATCATATCGATCCGCCGGCTTCCGAGGAGTCCGAAGGCGTGGTCCTCAAGCGTCGAGAGAAAGGCAGCAGCGTATTTCGGCGTCCAACCGGATTTCAGGTCATTATGTGCGGCCCTCGCAGCTTCCCTGAACGTCGGTATCGGGCCGCGATCACGGTCGCGCTCGGTAATCGGATCGCGGCCGTTCAACGCATGCTTGCGCAGCTCGGCCGCTTTCTCACGTGCCTCCGCCAAGTTGAGCGCGGCGATCGAGCCGAGACCGATATCCCGGCGTTTACCGTGACGCTGGATGCGCAAGACCCATGACCGGGCACCGGATGGCCTGACCAGCAGATACAGTCCGCTGCCATCCCCGTGCCGTCCTGGCTTGGCGTTTCGAACGCTGATCGCAGTTAGAATTCCCATCCGATTCAGTCCCTCATCCGCTCCCACACGACGCGCCGGATGTGATGGAACCTCGCGGGAAAACGTGCGCGATCACTATCTCAAATTGTCGCGCGTTCTCAAAGAGTAAGGGTCATCTTGGGTCGTCCTGGGAAGACCGTCTTAGCGATCACGGGGCATCCATTTATCCGCCATATGCTGACCGACGCGCCGGGGCCTTGCCCTGGTCGGCCGAGCGCGGGCCTTCACCGACTGGCTGGATCGCGCGTACGCGACGTCGCTCGCATTCGATAAGCTCCGGCGTGAGTCGCCTGATACCGTCAGAATGTCAGCGACCCTCATGACATTCCCGCCGCGCGCTCAAGCCTCGCTCGACGCTCTCAAGCCGGGCGCCGCCACATGTCTGTTCAGCCATGGCTATGAAGCAGAGGCACGGCGCCTGAGCGGCCCACCGACCGCGAGGCATGACGATCGACTGACGGCCGGCGCCTATAGATCCCGGCGCGGGCCTCCGGTCGAGCGCGGCTCAACGGGTGTCCGTGAAGCAATCCGCACCGAGGCCTCTTCCATGCGAAGGCGCGACCGTTCGAGATGGGTGCGCATCGCCGCTTCGGCCGCAGATGGATCGCGGGCGAGGAGCGCGTGGATGATCTGCGCATGCTCCTGCGCGGCTTCCTGCGGCGCATTGGTGTTGAACAGGAAGCGGAAGATGTGGAGATGCATGTGCAGCCGCTCGATCGTCTCGGCGATCAGGGAATTGCCGCTGCCGGTCGCGACCAGGCTGTGCAGCATCGCATCGGCTTCCGCGAAACGGGCATAAGCGACGCCGGTTTCCGCCTGGATCCGGTCCATCTCCTCTTCCATCGCCGACAATTTCCGCAGCGTCTCGTCGTTCATCGCCTCGGCGGCACGGGCGGCGGCATAGGGCTCGATCAGCTGGCGCAGGACATAGAGGTCGCTGACCTCGGCCGGCGTCATCTGCGCGCTGGCATGATAGCCGACATTGGGCACCTTGATGACCAGCTTCTCGGCCTCGAGCCGGCTCAGCGCCTCGCGGATCGGGGTCTGCGATATGCCGAGCTTGCGGGCGACGGCATCGATGCCGATGCGCGTACCCGGCGCGATCTCCATCGAGACCAGCATCGACAGGAGATGCTCATGAGCCCAGGCGACGAGCGTCGGAACGGGCGCCGGCCGCGGCGAACGATATCCCGCGGGCGGAAATATTGCTGGGGACTCGGTTACCATTCCAACTCTCGATACAATGCCGCCATGGCGTCTCTATCCTGTCCCTATAGGATATCGGATCAACGCGGGAAAGCACGATCGCTGCGCTTGCCGGACCGGGAAAGCGGTAGCGCCGCTGCGATCAAGTCCCGCAGCGATCCTTCCGATAGTCAGCCCGGCTTGGTGCCGAGGATCTTGGTGGCGCCCATCAGCTGCGGGTCGGTCGGCAGCGGCGTGGTACCGGCCGGGAAGCCATTGGTTTCGAGCATGAAGGCCTCGATATCCGACACCGTCTTCCCGCTCAGGCTGCCGGGATCATCGGCCGGCATCGTATCCTTGATACGGCTGAACAGATCGCCGGTCGTCGTCCCGTTCCAGTTGTTGAGGAAGTTGCTGCCGGCCAGTGGCGGTGCCGAATCGCCGCCGGTCAAGGTGGGACCGTGACAGCTGGCGCAACTTTGCGCGTAAGCCGCCTTGCCCCGGACGGCCTGTTCCCCGGTATAGACGCCCGCCCACACGCCGGCGCCCGGCGCCTGCGCCCTGGTGGCGACGGAGGCGATCGCCGTCGTCAGCACGGCGGCCCCTGCGATCAGCGCCACACGACCGCTACGCCGGCGCGTGGTGCCGTCCTTCATCCGCCCGGAAAAAATCATGTCAGGCCTCCTTGGGCAATTTGAACGCAACCAGCTCACCACTATAGTTACCGCCGCCGATCGCGACGACCAGATATTGGCGACCGCCCAACATATAGGTCATCGGCGATCCGCTTTGCGGGGCGGGAATATAGACCGCGCCCTTTTCCTCGCCCGTCGCCTTGTCATAGGCGCGCAGCATTGCGCCGCGGATGCCCTGTTCGTTGGTGAAGAAGCCAGCTTCGCCGCAGATCACCAGCGACTTGGTGCAGAGCGGGCCGAGATTGCCCTCCCGCCCGGTGCGCGGGATCTTCAGGCCCTTCAGCGCGGGATGGTTGCGGATATTGTCCGGCGTCTCGCCATGCGCGATCTGCCAGGCGATGTCGCCCTTGGTCAGATCGATCGCGGTGATTCGGCCATAGGGCGGCGCGATCAGCGGCAGGCCCTGCACGGTAAGCGGGCCAGGCCGCGGCGCTGGCGGTGATCCGGGCGGCGGCGGGGGTGGCGGCGCGGGCGGGCGATAGCCCCCCTCGGGCGGTGGCGCACCCATCGCGCGCTGTGCCTGCGGCGCGTTGCCGGTGACGCCGTGAACATAGGAGAAGTCCGAGACGTTCTTGTCAGGGCTCGGCACGATGCCGATCAGGCTGATCGTTGTCTTGGAATAGACATAGACCTTGCAGGTTTCGGGATCGTAGCAGCCACCCGGCCAGTTGGTGCCGCCCTGCAGACCCGGCGAGGCCAGC
Source organism: Parasphingomonas zepuensis (assembly GCF_036663735.1). Taxonomy (NCBI): domain Bacteria; kingdom Pseudomonadati; phylum Pseudomonadota; class Alphaproteobacteria; order Sphingomonadales; family Sphingomonadaceae; genus Parasphingomonas; species Parasphingomonas zepuensis. Next base: position 1,071,259 of record NZ_JAXOJO010000001.1, read on the forward strand.
GTTCCGAAGGGCCCGCCCGGCTTGCTCAGCGTCGGCGCGGTGAACAAGGGGCCGGTGCGGTAATTCTTGACCAGCTCGAGCGCCTGGGCGTGCAGTTCGGGCGTGAAGTTGATCAGGTTCTCGGGCAGCGTCCCCTGGCGGTCATAGGCCGGCGGCTTGGTCGGGAAGGGCTGAGTCGGCGAATACCATTCGCCGGGCACGTCGCCCGGCGCCACCTTGCGCTCGACGATCGGCCAGATCGGCTTTCCCGTGGCGCGATCGAGCACATAGAGGAACGCCTGCTTCGACGGCTGGGCGAGTGCCTTGACCATCTTGCCGCGCACCGGGATGTCGCACAGGATCGGCGCGCATGGCAGATCATTGTCCCACAGGCCGTGATGGACGAACTGGTAGTGCCAGCGACGTTCGCCCGTCATCGCATCGACCGCGACGAGCGATTCCCCGAACAGCGCGTTGCCGCGCCGATACATGCCCATTTCGTCGCCGGTCGGCAGCTCTACCGGCAGATAGACCAGCCCGAGCTCCTCATCGGCCGACATCTGCGCCCAGACGCCGCCATTGCCGGCACGGTCGGCATCGTCGCCTTCCCAGCTGTCATAGCCATATTGTCCCTTTTTCGGGATCGTATGGAAGATCCATTTGCGCTTGCCGCTATGCACGTCGAAGGCACGGACATAGCCCTTCACATTGTAGCGCGTGGTCGGCACGTCACCGGCGGTGTGCGCGGCGCCGACCACGACCATGTCCTTCACCACCAGCGGCGTCGAATGCAGGCCGACATCGGCGGTATCCGCATCGATCTCCTGATCGAAATCCTTTTTGAGATCGACGATGCCGTTCACGCCGAAGGCCGGATCGGGATAGCCGGTCGCGGCATCGAGGCAGACCAGCTGATATCCGGTCGTCACGAACAGGATCCGTTCCTTGGTCCCGTCGGTCCAGTAGGAGCAACCATGGCCGGAGAGCTGGCGCGGCGAGTTCTGCGCGCGGCGCCCCTCGTCGAGCCGGTACATCCACAACAGCTCGCCGGTCGTCGCGTCGAGCGCGATGCAGTCGCGGCGCGCGCCAGCGGTCAGGAACAGCCGACCCTTGATCAGCAGCGGCGTCGCCTCGAACTGATATTCCTTGCGGGTGCCGAGCGCGTCGGTCTTGAAACGCCACGCAACTTCCAGCTGGTTGAAGTTCGCCGCGTTGATCTGGTCGAGCGGCGCATAGCGCGTGTTCGCCTGGTCGGCGGCATAATGGCGCCATTCGGTATCTATCTTGGGATCGTGCGGCGGAATCGGCGGCGGCGTCCATCCGGCCCGGCCCTGGGCAAAGGCGCCCGTCTTCGCCAGCAACAGCGTTGCACCGGTGCTCAACAACAAGGTACGTCTGGACAAGGTCGACATTCAGATCCCTCCTAGGTCGGGCACTCTTGCGCTGCCCTGAACGCCGGCTACCACAGTGAAATCGTCTATCCTATAGGATATATTAGGCCAGCCATGCTTTTCGTGCGATCTCGCGCTCATCGCCAGTATCGCCCGGCAAACTTAAGGAAATAGGGCCAGTTGGGGTTGGGGGTATGGCCCTCGCCATGCTGGCGGTATCCGATATCGCCATCGCCCAGATAGGTGAGCAGCGGCGGAAACTGCTCGGTCTGCAATCCCTTGCGTCCGAGCAGCCGCCAGACCGGGCTCGCGGCCGCCGCCGCCATGAACATGCCGCGCGCATCGACCCAACCGTCCCCGGGCACGGCGGAGAGCGGGGTCATGATCAGCGCCCCACCACCGATGAACAGCGGACGCGGCGCGACCAGCGCGATCAGTTCATGGCTGTCGACTGGCAGCTCGCTGGCGCTGTGGCCGGCAGCGGCGTACCTCAGAAAATTGCCGGCGAACCAGTGGAACTCGTTGGCCGCCGCGAGATTCGGAATGCCCTCACCGAAATTGCGGCGGTACAGCGCAGCACCGCCAGCGCCCGAAGACGAGATGAAGCCGGTAGCAAAGCGCTGGTCATAGGCGAGCGTGACCAGCGCTGCCTTGCCCCCGCGCGAATGGCCAAAGATCGCAACCTTCTTCGCATCGACCGCGGGATCCGTCGCGAGATAGTCGAGCCCGCGGCTCGCCCCCCAGGCCCAGGCACGCAGCACGCCCCAATCCTCCAGGCCGCGTGGCTGCCCCCGGTTGGTCAGGCCGATGATGCCCTGAGTGAGCCCCGCCGCATTGTCGGCCTGGACGCTGTTGGTATCGAGCGTCGCGAAGCCCCAGTTCTTCGCGAGCAGTTGCTCGCGATAGTCGGGGCCCGGCATGGCAGGCGCCCCGGGTGGGCGCGGGCGCGGCGTGACCGAGCCGAACGCCATGACGACCGGCACGCGCCTGCCCCTCGTCGAGGCCGGCGTCGTCACGGTCATCAGGATATCCACGGTAATCCCGGGTGCGGCGCTATTGTCGACATGGCCGACCAGCTTCCGGGTCACGACCGGCGTGGCGCCGATCGTCTCCTCCACCGTATCGGCGACGCGCCACGTCACGCCGGGCACGATGGCCGGCACGCGACCGTACACCGTACGGTCGAACAGCTCCATGATCTCGGCGCGGCGCGCGGGCCAGGTCGCCCTGGTAACCCTGGCCCCCGCCTGGTTGGTCAACGGGTCGGGCAAATTGGGGAAGGGGTTGGCGCGCGCCTCGTCGAAATTGGCGAAATCGGGCTTGCTCGGGTCACGGGCCGAGACCGTAGGCGTCAGGGTGGTGATGCCGAGTTGCTGCAACACCCGGGCACGCTCGGCAGCGGAGGCGGCGGCGATCCTCTCGCGCTCCGGATCGGCGGCCGGCGGCGGCGCCGGAGCGACCTGGGCCGCAAGCAGTGCCGGCACGAGGCAGGCCAGCAGCGCACCGACCGTTTTGGAAACATGTCCCGTCACGTTCTTTCTCCGTCCGGCCGCCATCCTCGGATCAACTTTGTTCGATATAAAATGGCGGGGCGACGCCGAAGCAACGCCCCGCCAAGGTGTCCCGCACTCAGGAGCCACGGGAGGGGTAAGGGTGGGCGCCGAAGATCAGCGTTGATAGAGCGGCATCGAGCCGGCGACCTCGGTGCGCAGGCGATAGATACTGGTGGAGCCGGTGAAATAGAGATCATGGCCATCCCCGCCAAAGGCGAGGTTCGCCGCCGTCTCGGGCAGCTTGATCAGGCCGAGCAGCTTGCCCTGCGGCGAAATGACGCGAATGCCGCCGGGGCCGGTGCTCCAGACATTGCCCGCCACATCGGTCTTCAACCCGTCCGGCCCGCCGCGGCCCATGCCGCGATCATAGGAGAACAGGATGCGGGGGTTGGACAGCGCACCGTCCTTGCCCACGTCATAGGCGCGGGTGAACATCTCCGGGCCGTAGCTGTTGACGTAGAAGGTCTTGCCGTCGTTCGAGAAGGCGAGGCCGTTGGGCAGCTTCAGGTCGGTGACCATCGGCGTCAGCTTGCCGTTGGCATAGCGATAGACTGCGGCGAAAGGCTGTTCGAGCTCCGGCGACGGCTCCATGTTCATCGGGCCGAAGGGCGGATCGGTGAACCACAGCGCGCCGTCCTTTGCGAAAACCAGGTCGTTCGGGCTGTTGATCTTCTTGCCGTTATAGGTGCTGAGGAACGGCTTGATCGCGAGCCCGGCATCAAGCCGGGAGATGTTGCGGCCACCCTGCTGGGCGTAGAGGATGGTGCCATCCTTGTCCGTCACCATCGCGTTCGGCCCGAGCGTCTTGCCCGGCTTCGGGTTTGGATAACCACCGGCATGCGCGACCAGCAGTTCCACCTTGCCGTCGGGAGTGACCGCGCGGATTTCCTCGCCGCCGACGTCGGAGAACCACAGCCGCCCTTCGCGCCACATCGGGCCTTCGACAAACTTGAACCCGGTCGCGATCTTCTCGATCTTCGCATCCGGTGCGATCAGAGCGTCGAGCGCCGGATCGAGCCTGACGACCTCGGACGCGACCGGCGCGGCCGGCGGTTCCTGCGCGACCGCAATGGCCCCGATACCGACGATTCCGGCGCCCACCGCGAGCACCTGGCTTAGAACGAACTTCATCATTTTCCTCTCCCCTGAGGGCTGTTTCCCAGTCAGCGAGCGGCCGGCTTTGCCGGCTCGGGCCCGAAATTGGCGGCCAGATAATCGATCACCATGGTCATGTCGTCGGGCGTAAGATCGGCACCGCGATCGACCATCAGCTGCACCGTCGCGGCCCAGTCATCGGCGCTGCGCCGCTGGTTGAACACGCTCGCGGTGGTGTGACAGGTGCTGCAGCGTTCGTTGATGACGACCAATGCCGGCCCCGGCGGGAGCGCCGGCAGCGTACCAGCCGCTGTCGGGGCGCCCGGCGCCGGCGCGGTTTGCGCCTCGAGCCCACGCGTGGCGATCACCGCCAGCGACAGACCCATCACCGCCATCATCATCGTTCGTGCAGACATTGCGACCCGATACTCCTGTTACACTATTTCGGCAGCGCGAAGGCGAGCACCGCATCGCTCGAAACGGGCGCGCCATTGAATCCGCCGGTATCGACCGCCGCGACATATTGGCGGCCGCTCTTGCCCGCATAGGTGATCGTCGACCCGTAGATCGACGCCGGCAGCGGCGCCGTCCACAAGGTCTTGCCGGTACGGGTGTCGAAGGCGCGGATCTTGTTCTCGTCCGTGCTGCCGAAAAAGGCGAGGCCAGTCGCGGTCACGATCGGCGCGCCGGAACTCGGCCGACCGGTGTCGCGCATGCCCTCCGGCAGGCTGTCGGTCGTGCCGAGCGGCACGCGCCAGGCGATCGTGCCGTTGTTGACGTTGACCGCGACCATCTCGCCCCAGGGCGGCGGGCCGCACGGCGTGCGGGTCTCGCGATCCCAGAAATAGACATAGCCGCGCGCCAGATCCCAGGAGCCGTTCGCCTGCTGGGCGAGCTGTTGCGGGCTCGCCAGCGAGTTCACATTGGTGACGTACAGGCCAAGCTTCGGATCGAACGCACCGCCGCCATAATCCACCCCGCCCAGGCTGCCGGGGAAGAAGGCGACGGCCGAATCCGCGCGCAGCGGCTGGAACATCTTGCTCGAGACGATCTTGTAGTCGTCGACCACCTTCTGGCAGCGCTGCTTCACCTCGGGCGTCATCGCGGCCATTTCCGACATGTCGAACGACAGACGGGTCAGCGGCGGCGGCGCCGACGGCATCGGCTGAGTCGGCGAGGGATGCTCGCCGGGGATGTCGGTTTCGGTCGGGACCGGCACCTCGGTGACATCGTAGAGCGGCTTGCCGGTCACCCGATCGAGGATGAACATGATCGCCATCTTGCTCATCACCGCGATCGCCGGGATCGTCCGGCCATTCTTCTTCACGTCGATCAGCGTCGCGGCGGGCAGGTCGACGTCCCAGATATCGTGATGCACGACCTGGAAATGCCAGAGATATTTGCCGTTATTGGCATCGACCGCGACGATCGAGTTGCCGAACAGATTGTCGCCCTTGCGATCGCCGCCCCAGCGATCGAAGCTTGGCGCCGCGATCGGGAGATAGGCGATGCCGCGTTTCTCGTCGACGACGATCTGGGTCCAGACATTGACGCCCGACCGGTTCTTCCAGCTGTCGCCTTCCCAGCTGTCATGGCCGATTTCGCCGGGCTGCGGCACGGTGTGGAAGGTCCAGACCAGCTTGCCGCTGCGCGCGTCCCAGGCGCGGACATCGCCCTTCGCGCCAAGCGACGGCGTTTCCTGCACGCGCGATCCGGTGATGATCAGGTCGCCATAGATCGCCGGCGGGCCGGTCATGCCGTACTGGCCGTTCGCGTTGCCGTTCATGATCTCCGGCGTCTTCATGTTGACCACGCCGTTCTCGCCGAAGCCCGGCACCGGCACCCCGGTCCCCGCGTCGAGCGCGATCAGGCGGCCCGAGCGGGTGCCGAACACGATCTCCGGCTTGGCCTTGCCCGAACCGGGCCAATATTGCACGCCGCGGGTCGAGGCCTGGTCGCGCTCGGGCATCTGATAGGTCCAGAGCTCCTTGCCGGTGTCGGCATCCAGCGCGACGACCTTGCCGTAGGGCGACGGGAAATACATTACGCCGTTCATCACGATCGGCGTCGCCTGGGACGAGGAGAAGCGCGGGCGCGGCGGAGGGGTCGTGTTGGCCGGCGCGTTCGGCATGGGCGGAAAGGCGGGCGCGACGAAGTCGGCCGGTTTCATGTTGTAGGTCCAGGCGACCTGCAACTTGTCCACATTCTGCGGCGTGATCTGCTTCAGCGGCGAATAGCGCGATGCTCCCTGATCGTTGCCATAGCTGGGCCAATCCTTGCCGGCCGGCGCGGCGTGAGCGGAGGCGGCGATCGTCGCGGCGCCCGCGAGCAGCAATGCGAGCCTCAACGCGCGGTCCTCGGACGAGCAGCCTGTTCTGCCATGTACAACGCCTTGGACGCGAGGTCCTTCGCAACACCGATCACCATCATATCCAGCGGAGCCGCTCCTGTTGATTTGATCGATCGGGACTGTCCAAGATCGACGGGAATGACATCGCCGGTGTGAATGGCCGCTGTCTCGGATCCGACGGTCACCTCGCCATCGCCCGAGATCACCAGATAGGCCTCGCTCATGTCGGGCATGGTCCGCGCGCCGACCGAGGCGCCGGCGGGGATGCGCAGGTGATCGACATAGGACCAGGGCGTCGAGAAGACGCTCGGCTCGAACGCGCGGCGGTAGAGCACGCTGCCCGTGCCGCCGTCCATGCCGGCGACCGGCCGCAATTGCGCCGGATCGAAGCGCGCCGAGATGAATTGCGGGATCGGATCGAGCGCGACGCCGGTGCGCGGGTCGTTGAGGTTGAACGCATCATAGGTCTTGGTCAGGCCGACATTGATGTTGACCCATTGTACGGGCTTGTCAGTCGGATTGTAGATGGCGTGGGCGTGGCCCATCCGGTCGGGCACCGCCGCCGGGCCCTTGATCAGCGAGGTATGGCCGTCGATCGTGAACTGCGCTTCGCCGTCGAGGATGACGAACATCTCCTCGCAATTATTGTGGAAATGCTCGCCGATGCCGCTCTTCGGGGCGATCACGCCGCGGTGGACGAAGATGAGGTTGGTGCTGAGCGCGTCGGTGCCGAAGATCTGGCCGAATTCCATCGATCCGGCGCCGGCGTGAACGCCTTCGCTGTGGCGGAACTTGGTCGGATCGGTGTGGCCGATGCGCTGGGCGAGGGGTTTTCCGGGCACGGGAGCGGCTGTTTGCGCATGGGCGGCGGCGCCGCAGAGCATGGGCGCGACGAGTGCGCATGCCAACAAGGTCTTCCTCAAGCCCGATCTCCCCTACATCGTCCGCGCCGGCGTTCGGCTCAGACATTGTTCTTTGTTTCGAGCGATGCTAGCAGGGTGCAATATCATATACAATATGATCCTGCGGCCAGAATCCGCGGGACACGGGCTGGTGAGGGGATTGGGCATATGACGATGGCGAGGCGCTCGCGCGTGCGGGTCTTACTGATTTTCCTACTGTTCCTGCTGAGCGCCGTGGCGTTCCTCGACCGGACCAACATCTCCGTCGCGGGCGTGCAGATGCGCCAAGAATATGGCATCGACCAAATCCATCTCGGCTGGGTCTTCAGCGCCTTCCTGATCGGCTATGCCGCGTTCCAGGTCCCGGCGGGCTGGCTCGCGGTGAAGATCGGGCCGCGCAAGGTCCTGACCTATGGCGTGATCTGGTGGGGCGTGTTTTCGGCCGCGACCGCCCTCGTCTCACCTGCCCTCGGCAGCACGGTGCTCCAGCTGATCGTGGTGCGCTTCCTGCTCGGCGCGGGCGAAGCGGTGATCTATCCGGCCGGCAACCAGTTGCTGTCGCGCTGGATCCCGATCGAGGAGCGCGGCAAGGCCAATGGCCTGATCTTCGCCGGCGTCGGCGCGGGTTCTGGCCTCACGCCGCCGCTGATCACTGCGCTGATCGTGTTCGGCGGGTGGCGGCTGTCCTTCTATGCCTGCGCGCTGATCGGCATCGTCGTCGGTATCATCTGGTACGTGCTCGCGCGCGACCGGCCCGAGGAGCATCCCCGCGTGTCCGCAGCCGAACTCGCGCATATCCGCGCCGGGCTGCCGGCGCCGATGACGGGCGCGGCGCCGCCCACGCCCTGGGGCGCGATCCTGACCGATCGCAATGTCTGGGGCCTGTTCGTCAGCTATTTCTGCTTCGGCTATGTCGCCTGGCTCTTTTTCAGCTGGTTCTTCATCTATCTGGCCGAGGTGCGCCATGTCGACCTGAAGGCGAGCGCGCTCTATTCGATGATGCCGTTCATCGCGATGACCATCTGCTGCCTGAGCGGCGGCGTCGCCAATGATCGCATCGCGAAAAAATATGGCCTGTTCTGGGGCCGCAGCGGCCTGGCCGTCGTCGCCTTCATCCTGACCGCCGGCTTCCTTGCAGCGGGATCGCAGGTGACCGGCACCGGGCTCGCCGTGGTGATCCTCGCGGGCGGCGCGGGGGCGCTCTATCTGTCGCAAAGCTCCTTCTGGTCCGTCACCGCCGACATTGCCGGGCCCTATACCGGCGTGGTCTCCGGCTTCATGAACATGGGGTGCCAGATCGGCGGCGCGCTCACCGCATCGCTGACGCCGTGGATCGCGGCGCAATATGGGTGGATCGCCGCGTTCGGCACTGCCGCCACGCTGGCGGTGATCGGCGCGATCGCGTGGTGCTTCGTGCGGCCGGACCGGCTGATCGTCACGGAGCGCCCCGCAGCCGGGCAGCCGGAGATGGTTGCCGCCTGATATCGCCGACGGGCCCGAATCCCTATACTATCCTGCGGCCGTCGCCGGGCGGCCCGAACGAAGGAAGAGATTGAATGACGACGCTGCCGCTCTCCGGCCTCCGAGTGCTCGACATCACCCAGGTGATGGCAGGCCCGTTCTGCTGCATGCTGCTGGGCGACATGGGTGCCGACGTGATCAAGATCGAGCCGCCCAAGGTCGGCGATTCGACGCGGCACTCGATGGGCTTTCGCCTGAAGGGCGAGGACAGCCCCGGCTTCCTCGCGCTGAACCGCAACAAGCGCAGCATCACGCTCGACCTGAAGAGCGAAGAGGGCCGCGAGGTGCTCTACGCGCTGGTAAAGACCGCCGACGTGGTGGTGGAGAATGCGCGGCCCGGCGTCGCCCACCGGCTCGGCATGGGCTATGAGACGCTGCGCGCGATCAACCCGCGGCTGATCTATGCCAGCATCTCCGGCTTCGGCCAGACCGGCCCCTGGGCGCAGCGCCCCGGTTTCGACCTGATCGCCCAGGCGCTGTCGGGCGTGCTCAGCTCCAACGGCTTCCCCGGTATGGAGCCGGCCAAGAATTCGATCGCGGTCGCCGATCTCGGCGCTGGCCTGTTCTCGGTCTACGGTATCCTCAGCGCGATCATCGGCCGCGAGAAGACCGGCGAAGGCCAGTATATCGACGCGTCGCTGCTCGAGGCGGCGATGGGCCTGTCGATCTGGGAGACGACCGAATTGTGGGGCACCGGCAAGTCGCCGCAGCCGATCGGATCGGCCAACCGCATGTCCGGCCCCTATCAGGCAGTACTAGCCAAGGACGGCTGGTTCGTGATCGGCGCGGCCAACCAGGGCCTGTGGCTGAGCTTCCTCAGGATTCTCGGCCGCGAGGAGCTGCAGGACGACCCACGCTACGCCACAAACGCCGCGCGCGTCGCGAACCGGATCGAGCTGATCGCCGATCTCGGCTCCACCTTCCTCACCCGCAACAAGCAGGAATGGATCGATGCGCTGCTCGGTGCCGGCGTGCCGGCCGCGCCGATCCTGGATTATGCGCAGGCAATGGAGAGCGAGCAGGCGATCGCGCGCAACATGGTGATGGACGTCGCGCATCCGATCGAGGGCACCTACAAGTCGCTCGGCTTCCCGGTGAAGATGATGGGCACGCCGCAGGAAGTCCGCCTCCCGCCGCCGCTGATCAACGAGCATGGCGAGCAGATCCGCCGCGAGTTGCGCGAGCGCGGCTTGCTGCCGGCCGAGCGGGTGGAGGCAGCCGAGTGACCGGCCAGACGATCCTGGAGCGGGACGGCGCGATCGCGCACGTCCGCTTCGACAATCCGGCCATGCACAACGCCCTGACGCACCAGATGTGGGTCGACCTGCACGATATCTGCGTGGCACTGGCCGCCGACCCGACGGTTCGCGTCGTCACTTTTCGCGGCACGGGCGGCAAGGCGTTCATCTCCGGCACCGACATCAGCAGCTTCGCCGATTTCACCAGCGGCGAACAGGGCGTCGATTATGAACGGGAGATCGATGTCTTCATGGGCGCGGTCGACCGGATCCCGGCCACGACTATTGCGATCGTCGATGGCTGGGCGGTCGGCGGCGGCATCAACATCTCCTGTGCCTGCGATTTCCGGGTGGCGACGCCCAACGCGAAATTCGGATCGCCGATCGGCCGGACGATCGGCAATTGCCTGTCCGCCAGCAGCACCGCCCGGGTCGGCGCCGCAGTGGGCGTTCAGATCGCCAAGCGGATGGTGCTGCTCGGCGAGATGATCTCCGCGCAGGAACTGCTCGACAGCGGCTTCCTCTACAAGGTGGCCGAGCCCGCCGAACTCGACGCTGTCGTAGCAGCGCTGGTGCAACGTGCGGCGGAGAATGCGCCGCTCACCACCAGGACGACCAAGGAGACGATCCGTCGGCTGACGCTGGACGGGCTGCCCGATATCCAGCAGCTGATTTCCGACGTCTATGGCAGCAATGATTTCCGGCGCGGTGTGCACGACTTCCTGGCGAAGACGAAACAGACGCCGGTGTGGACGGGAGACTGAGAGGTTTGGGCGGGCCTTCGCTGAGTAACCGTCACCCCGGACTCGTTCCGGGGTCCACGATGCCGCGAATCCGAAGCTGAGAAAATGCGGAACGGTGGATGCCGGAACAAGTCCGGCATGACGGTTGAATTGAAGGCGCCATAAACAAAAGCGGCCGCCCCCTTTCGGGAGCGGCCGCCTTGCGGTCTGTAAAAGCCGTTACCAGCTGACCGCGATATATTTGGCTTCGGTATATTCGTGCAGGCCGTGATGCGAGCCTTCGCGGCCGAGGCCGCTCTGCTTGACGCCGCCGAACGGCGCCGCAGCATCCGAGACCAGGCCGCGGTTGAGTGCGACCATGCCGGCCTCGATCCGTTCCGAAATGGCCAGGCCCTTTTTCAGATCGTTGGTGAAGACATAGGCGGCCAGGCCGAACTCGGTCGCGTTGGCGAGGCGGATGGCCTCCTCCACGTCATCGAACACGGTGATGGGTGCGACGGGCCCGAATACCTCGGTCGTCAGGATCTCCGAATCCGGGTGGATGTCGGCGATCACCGTCGGCGGATAGAAATAGCCGTCGCCCTGCGGGGTCTCGCCGCCGATCAGGACGCGCGCGCCCCTGGCCTTGGCATCGGCGACCAGGGTCTCGATCTTGTCGATCGCCTTCCGGTTGATCATCGCGCCGCATTCAGTGCCCGCATCATAGCCCGGACCGACCTTCAGCGCCCCCATCTTCTCGACCAGCTTCGCCGTGAACGCCTCATAGATGCCGCGCTGGACGTAGAAGCGGTTCGCCGCAGTGCAGGCTTCGCCGGCATTGCGCATCTTGGCGACCATCGCGCCTTCGACTGCGGCATCGAGATCGGCATCGTCGAGCACCAGGAACGGCGCATTGCCGCCAAGCTCCATCGAGGCGCTGAGCACCTGATCGGCGCATTCGTGCAGCAGGGTGCGGCCAACCCCGGTCGAACCAGTGAAGCTGAGCTTGCGCACGCGCGGATCGTGCAGCATCGCGCTGCACACACCGGACGGATTGCTGGTATTGATCACGTTGACGACACCAGCCGGAACGCCGGCATCGAGCATGATCTGCGCGACGGCAAGCGCGGTCAGCGGGGTTTCCGCCGCCGGCTTCAGGATGACCGTGCAACCGGCCGCCAGCGCCGGCGCGATCTTGCGCGTCGCCATCGCCGCCGGGAAATTCCACGGCGTGATCAGCAGCGAAATGCCGATCGGCTGATACTGGACCAGGATGCGGTTGTTGCCGGCCGGCGAGATGGACAGCTCGCCGTTGATGCGCACCGCTTCCTCGGCATACCAGCGGAAGAATTCGGCGGCATAGCCGACCTCGCCACGGGCATCGGGCAGCGACTTGCCGTTTTCCAGGCTGATCAGCTGGGCGAGCCATTCGGCGTTCGCCATCATCTTTTCCCAGCACGCCATCAGGATCGTGGCGCGGGCGCGCGGCGCGGTGGCCGCCCAGGCGGCGGCGGCGGCCTCGGCCGCGTCGACACAGGCGATTCCGTCCTCGACCGTGCCGTCAGCGATCGCGGTCAGCACGCCGCCGGTCGACGGATTGACCACTTCGATGCGCGCGCGGGCGCCGCCCTCGACCCAGGACTTGCCGATCAGCAGATCGGTCGGGACGTCGAACGGCGCTTCATGCTCGCCCGCGGCCGGGGCGGCGTAACTATGCAGGGATTCCATCATACTGCCTTTTGAAGGTCCAGATTGACACCATCGAGCAGCATCGAGCGGTCGCCGGCATAAGCGGCCCCGGTAATGCTGCGCATTGCGTCGAAATCGAGAGGACGGGGGTTGTTCTTGATCAGACGCTGCGCCTTCAGGCCGTTCTCCGCGACAAAGTCCTGCATGTCTTCGGCCAGGCCGAGCTGCTTGAGCGAGGTAGGAATGTTGACCGAGGCGAACAAGTCGGCGACGCCGTCGATGAAGCGCTGCGACAGCACGTCCTCGTCGTCGCCCGGCCCGCCCAGCCCGACAACGCGGGCCAGCTCGGCAAAGGCCGGCACGGCGGCCGGCCGGTTGAACTGCATGACATAGGGCAGCAGCGCGGCGACGCCGTCGCCGTGCGCGGTATGGGTGAGATTGCCGACCGGATATTGCAGAGCGTGCGCCGCCGCCGTGCCGGCGACCCCGAAGGCGCAGCCGGCGGCGAGCGAGCCGAGCATCAGCTCTTCGCGCGCGGCGACGTTGCCGCCGTCGTCATAGGCGATCTTTAGGCTGTCCCACACGCTCTTGACCGCAAGCTTCGCGAACTGATCGGACAAAGCGTTCTTGCCGACGAAGACATGTTCCTGGGTGAGCATCGCGTCGATCGGGCGGGCAAGCGCAGTGAACGCCTCGACCGCATGCGTCATCGCATCGGAGCCGGAACAGGCGGTCAGCCCCTTCGGGCAGGTGATGGTCAGATCCGGATCGCAGATCGCAGCCGTCGGGATGATGTGCGGGCTGGCGATGCCGATCTTGGTGCCGAGCGCGTTATCGGAGACGACCGCGACCGGCGTGACTTCCGACCCGGTGCCCGAGGTGGTGGGCACGGCGACCAGCGGCAGAACCGGGCCGGGCACCTTGAATTCACCATAATAGTCGCCGATCTCGCCGCCATGCGCGAGCAGGACCGCGACCACCTTCGACAGATCCATGCAGCTGCCGCCGCCCACGCCGAGCACCACGTCCGGCGTGAAATCGCTGACCTGCGCGACGCATTCCAGGATCGAATCGACCGGCAGATCGGGCTGAGTCTGATCATAGACATGGACTGCGACGCCGGCCGCCGCGAGATCGGCGAGCATCGTCGCAAAGGCCGGATCGGCGCTCAGCCGGGCGTCCGTACAGATCAGTGCGCGCTTGCCGAGCGCGGCGGTCACCGCGCCGATCGCGCGAATCTGGCCCGCGCCGAACAGGACCGAGCGGGGAAGGCGCATCGCGCCGAAAATGTTCATTGAATGCCTGCCGAAGATAAAGAGGTGGAAAGGGACATGGTTATTGCTTCGCGCCTTTGGCGCTGTTCTGTTTGAGATAAGCGATCACGTCGGCCTGATCCTGCGGCTTGGGCAGCCCGATGAAGATCATCCGGGTGCCGGGCACCGCCTGGCGCGGCGCGGCCAGGAAGCGGGCGAGATTCTGGTCGTTCCAGACGAGCGCCGAGGCCTTCAGGGCCGGCGAATAGGCGAAGCCGGCGACCGTGCCGGCCTTGCGTCCGGCCACGCCCCGCAAATTCGGGCCGAGGCCGTTCTTTCCCGACGGATCGATGCTGTGGCATGCCACGCACTTCTTGAAGATGACGGCACCGTTCACGGCGTTCCCCGGCGGTGCTGCCGAAAGGACAGCTGCCGCGCCGACCATCATGACAAACGTTGTCAGAGCTGCAAGATACTTCATTTTCGCCACTCCTGCGAGCGGAGACCCAAGCCTCGCGCCGGCCTTGGCCCGGCATGGCCGGCACCGTCCTGGATATACCGCACGCTCATCCCCGTGCCGGCTCGTCGATGAGCGGCCGCGAGGCATCGATGGTGAACATCAGCAGTGCTGCCGCCACGCACAAGCCGGCCAGCACACCGAATGCAGCGCCCCAGCCGCTGGCCGTGACGATATAGCCGGTGGCTGCCGCGGCGACGAAGGCGCCGAGATTGCCGATGGTGTTCATCACCGCCGAGACCGATCCGGCGAATTCACCGCCGATATCGAGCGTGACGGCCCAGGACACGCCGACCGTCAGCTCCAGGCCGAACAGTGCAAGGCAGAAACAGGCAATGCTGATCGGATGACTGTCCGACGCGGTCGCCAGCGGGATCATGATGGCGGCGATCGTGAAACCCACCACCGACACCCAGCGGCGGGCGAACAACAGGCCGCGCCCGCGCTTCACCAGATGATCCGAGAACCAGCCCCCGGCGAGATCGCCCACCACACCCGCCAACAGCGGCAGGCTGGCGAACAGACCCATCAGCGCGATATCGTAACCGCGCGCATCGTGGAGATATTTCGGGAACCACGTCAGGAAGATGTTGATGCAATACGCATAGCAGAAATACATCGCCGACAGCAGCCAGAGTTGCGGCCGGGCGAGCAGCTTGGCCCAGGGCACGCTTGCCCTGGTCCGGCCTTCGCCGAGCGCTTCCTCGATCATCACGCGCTCCGCCTCGTTGACCGAAGCATGCTCGCGCGGGCTGTCGCGGTAAAACCAGAACCAGAAGATCGCCCAGGCGACGCCGACCCCCGCAAAGGCGACGAACGGCATGCGCCAGCCGAAATCGACGATCAGCAGCGCGACGAAGAACGGTGTCACCGCGCCGCCGAGCCGGGCACCGGCATGAGTC
This sequence comes from Parasphingomonas zepuensis, assembly GCF_036663735.1. NCBI lineage: Bacteria > Pseudomonadati > Pseudomonadota > Alphaproteobacteria > Sphingomonadales > Sphingomonadaceae > Parasphingomonas > Parasphingomonas zepuensis. The sequence goes on from NZ_JAXOJO010000001.1 coordinate 1,086,371, forward strand.
AGGCCCTGCGCCCAGCCGCGCTCGGCCGGGAGCATCCAGCGCGAAAGCGAGCGCGTGGCGATCGGAAAAGCGCCCGCTTCGCCCATGCCGAACAGGAAACGGGTGACGATCATCGAGCCCGCCGACCAGGTGAGGGCAGTCGCGGCGGTGAAGGTCGACCACCACAGTACGACGCCGGTCAGCGCGCGGCGCGGCCCGAATTTGTCGCCGAGCCAGCCGCCGGGAATCTGGAACAGCGCATAGGAGATGGAGAAGGCGGCGAAGATCCAGCCCATCGTCACATCGTGGAAGCCATATTCCTTCTGGATCGACGGGGCGGCCGTCGAGATGACGACCCGGTCCATATAGGTGATGAGATAGGCGAGCACCGTCAGCCACAGCACCTTGTGCCGGACGTAGGTGGGCCGCGTGGCCCGAGCGCCCCGGGCAGCGTTCACTTAGGACCGCCCGTGCAGGCATCCGCGGCGCGACCCGTGCAGGTCTGCCAGATGGTCGGCACCGGCTCACCGGCGAGATAGACCGTGTCGATCGCGCGGGTGTTGCGGATGTCGGCGGTCGGATCCTTGTCGAGTACGAGCAGATCGGCTGCCTTGTTCGGCGCGATCGTGCCGACATTGGCGGCGCCCATGAACTTCGCGTTGTTGCCGGTCGCGGCGGTCAGCGCCTGGAGCGGGGTGATGCCCGACTTGACCATCAGCTCGAGTTCCCAATGGGCGAAATAGCCCGGGAAGCGCGCCGTGGGGCCGCTGTCGGTGCCCATGCCGTAGGGGATGCCGGCCTTTGCCTCGCGCCCGAAATTCTCCATCGCGTATTTCAGGACGCCCGGATATTGCGCGAAATGCGGCCCGGCCTTCAGGCGATCGCGGCGCGCCGGGTTCTTGAGATCCTCGATCACCTTCGGCGTCACGCCCCGCGAAAAGAAGGGATCGTCGACGAACGGCAGCAGATCATAGGTGAAGCTCGCTTCGCGGCTCAGCGTCGCGGCGATCTGCCACACGCCTTTCGCCTTCATCGCAGCGAGCAGCGGGGCATCGACGGCACGGTCGCGCACGGAATGGGCGAAACCGTTCACGCCCTCGCGCGTCAGTTCCCTGGCGTTGTCGTAATAGAAGATGTGCGCGACGGCCTTCTTGCCGTCCTTGTGCGCTTCGGCGATCACCGCCGTGCTGATCGCCGGCGGCATGCGTTCGGCGATGTCGCCGAACTCGTCGTCGACCCACAGCTTGATGAAATCGCTGCCCTTGGCGACTTCGCGATCGACCATCGCGGTTGCCTCGGCCGGCGTCGCGACCTGGGCGTCGAGCCCCGGGACGCCGCCATAGCTTCCCTTGAACACCACGCCGCGCCCCGCGGTCCACACGCGCGCACGGCCCGCCGGATTGGCGCGCACGTCGCTGACGATGGCGTGGATCTCGTCCTTGTCGGTGCCGAGCACCTGGACCGAGGTGACGCCGTACGCCGCATAGAGCCGCAGCTGCCGCTCGACATTGTCGCGGGTGTAATATTTCAGATCCTGGGTGATGCCATCGACCAGGCCGAGATGGACATGGCTGTCGATGATCCCGGGCATGACGAACTTGCCGGTCAGATCCTTCACCCTGACGCCCTTCGGCACCTTCAGCCGGGCGGCCGGGCCGACCCAGCTGATCCTTCCGTCGCGGATGATCATTGCGGCGTTGCGGACCGGCGCGCGGCCAGTGCCGTCGATCAGCGTGAAGTGCGACAATGCCACGGTCTTCGCCGCGACCGGCGCGGCGCTCAGCGCCCCCGCCATCAGCGCGGCCACCCTCATCCAGCTACAAGCACGCATAGGACCCGCTCCATTGTTCTCGGGACGTTGCTCGCCCCTTTGTTTGTGTCGCCGTCATCGGGCGCGCCGCATCGGCCGGGCCCGGGCGAACCCGCGCACGGTACACGATCCGGGCGAACGATCGGAAGAATTGGGAAGGACCAGGCGCATCCGCGCCGTGGCGGTAGCTCGCCGTTGCCGGCAAAGGGCGAAGGGCGCCCCTGAAATATCGCGGATCTAACAGCCGGGCCGGTGGCGAAGCCGGTGCCGGGGGGAATCCCCTTGAGCCTCCGTTCCGCTTGCTGCTCGCCATGCCGTCCTGGTTTCCGTTCAGTAGAGAAAGATCCGCCCGCTCCCGACCGGGAACGGGCGGATCGGGAGCGTTAGAACCTCGTCCGGAGACCCACCGAGATCAGGCGACCGAGCGGGTTCGACACGAACCCGTTATAGCCCCAGGCGCCACCGATGATGCCGGCCGTATTGCCGTTGTAGTAAGGCGGGGTCTTGTCGAAGAGATTCTTCACATCGACATAGGCCTGCCAGCCGTTGAACGACCCTTCGCTCCTGATCGTGTACTGGAGATGCAGATCGAAGGTGTTGTCGGCCTTGACCTTGTCGCCGCCGCCGGTCGGGTTACCGACCGAATTCGTCGCGATCGGGACCACCGAGGTGCTGATCCAGTTCCGGTACGAACCCGTGTGATTCCAGAACAGATCGGCCGAAATCCCGCCGAGTTCCCACCCCAGCTGAGCGCGATGCTTGTACTGGACCGACGGGAAGGTCGTGTTGTAGCCTGACGTATTCAGAATGTCGAAATCGGTGCCGCCCCCGAAGTTCTGACGGAACTTCGTGAAATAGGTACCGCTGATACCGACCGTGAAGTTGCCCATATCACCGATCGGCGTGCGATAGCTCGTCTGGAAATCGATGCCTTCGACGATCAGGTTGAGCGCGTTGCGCGAGCTTTGATCGAGCGTGAAGTACACGTTCGCTGGCACTGCGCCGCCGATCGTCGCCCCATTGGCGATGTTGGCGAACTCATCGATCTGCGCCTGGCTCATCCCCGTCGGAAAGATCTGCAGCAGGTTGCGCAGGCCGGCCGAGTTCACAATGGCAGTCGGGCTGGGTGAGCTGACGCCGCCATCGAAGGTGTTATGAAACCACGTTACCGCCGCCATGAAACCGGGCAGGAAGCGCGGTGCCAGATCGAGACCGAACGAATAGCTCGTCCCCTTCTGCGGCACCATATTGGAGAAGCCGCCACCGAGCTGACGGCGGAGGCCCTGGTTGACCCCGACCTGACCGATCGTGCACGTTGTTGCACTCTGGAGCGCGAGGTTGGCGTCGTTGCAGGCGAGCTGCGTGTTCGTAATGACGGCACCCGGCACCTGCTTCACGGCGGCATAGTTTGCGACTGGAACGTTGATCGTGTTGGGCTGAACACCGACGCTACCCGAGGCATAGAGATAGCCCTGCGTCGGATCGCCGATCACCGCGAGCGGCGGCGCCACGAAGGCCGTCGCATAGTTGCCGCGGAGCTTGACGCCCTCGAACAATTCCCAGTTCGCCGCGAACTTCGGGTTGGTGGTGCCGCCGACGTCGCTATATTTGTCGTATCGGCCCGAAATGTTCACATCGACCCGGCGGAAGAACGGGATATCCATATCCGGCGAGATCACCGGAACGACGATTTCGGCATAAGCCGAATTGACCGTCCGCTCGTACATGTACTGGCGGAAAGTCGCGCCGGTCACCGATGGGCCGGTGCCGTTCGCGTTGTTGATCTTCTGCGTTTCGTCGGCCCAGTAATGCTCGCCGCCGAACGCGACCTTCACTTCGCCGGCCGGCAGATCGAACACGCCGCCCTGGAAATCGAGCTTGATCTGGTTGAAGGTGTTGAAGTTCGTGTTCTGGGAATCCGCGCCATAGAGCGAACGGAGGACCGCCGCCGAGGTGCGGTTGGCCGACCCCGTCCGCCAGACGTCGAGCGCATTGCCCGCGTTGAGCGGCAGGTTCAGCGCGATCACGTTCTGGCCGGCAATGTCGCTGGTCGTTGTGCTGCCGCTGAGCTGCGCGGTGCCGTTCAGGGCGAGCAATGCACAGGAGTTGCAGAAGCCGTCGATCGTGTTGCCCGCGGAGCGATTCCGGCCGAACGCGTCGCTGAACTTGACCGACCAGCTGTCCGTCAGATCATATTCCGCGACGAAGGTGGCATAGATCGAGTCCGACTCGGACTCGTTATACCCGTAATTGCCGTCATCGCGCAGCGCGAGCCAGCTGACCGATTCCTTGATGGCATCGGGCGAGCCGGCCGGCGCCACGAAGAACGGATTCACCTGTGGCGTAAGGTAAGTGTTGGTGCCGATCGTGATCGACGGGACGCCACCCGAGAAAATCGACGCCGCGCCGTTGCCCAACCCGTCGTCATAGCGCCCAAAGGCCGTAGCGCCGTTGAGCGTACCCGGACCATTCGGCGAGGTCGTCTTCTGGATATTGTAGTTCAGCATCGCCGTGATGCGGAACTTGTCCGAGAATTCGTTGTACACCTTCATCATGCCGTTGGCGCGCCACTGGCCCGATAGCAATACGGTATAGATGGAGTTGTTGCACGGCGCATTGATTGCGGTGTTGGAGACCGTGCTGGTCGCGCTCGGCGAAAGATAGACGCCTGACGGATTGGCCGCGCCGCCGGGACGGCCGGTGACCTGAATCGTTGCCGGGTTGCAGGCGAAGCTGTTGGTGTTGGTGCCGCCCACTGGACGATAATCGCCCATGCTGGCGAACGACCGGTCCTTGTTGAAGAGCGTGCTGCCCTTGCTGTACGATCCGGCGATATAGACGCCGCCATTATCCCACTTCGTGCCCCAGATGCCGTTGATGTCGTAATTGTGGTAATCGTCGGCAAAGCCATAGCGGGCGTTCACTTCGAGCCCGTCATAGGTGCGGCGGGTGATGAAGTTGACCACGCCGGCGACTGCATCCGAGCCATAGACCGAGGAAGCGCCGTCAGCGAGGACTTCGACGCGCTCGATTGCGCCGATCGGAATGATGTTGGGATCGGTCTGCGCGAACTGCGTGCCGCCGCCCGGCAGGCGCAGGCCATCCATGATCACCAGCGTGGTGTTGGACGACGAACCGGCGAGGCTGTGGATCTGCGGCGAATAATAGGAATAGGCGTTCTCGCCCTGGGAAACCGAGCCCGAAGTGGTGATGGCGGGAACGGTGTTGACCAGCTGCGATACGTTGATCGGCGCCGTCTTCTCGATCGTCGCCTGGCCGACCGACACGAGGTTCGATCCGATCGGCGCGACGCCGCGGATGCTGGTGCCGGTGACGATGATGTCGGCCGTATTCTCGAGCGCGCTGCCGTCCGTCAGGGTTTCCTGCGGCAGGGCGGCTTCTTCGGCGGGTGCCGCCGGGCGGGTTGGTGTGGTCGTCGTGCTCTGCGCGAAAGCCGTGCCCGGGGCGAAGAGCATCGCCGCCGTCAATGCCATCATCGAGCCGCTCAATTTGATTTTGGACGAGAAGTGCATCCCCGTTCCCCCTTTCAGACTGTTTATCCTCTCAATTCACAACCTGATCTATTTTATTTGATATGATATAGGATCGTGAATCGACCGCATTCCTACGTACGGTTCGATCGTCCGTCAAGCGGCTCCGTGCATCGCCCAGCGCCTACGCGCCGGGGCGCGTGCCGCCAGATGCAGAAGGAGGCATGACGGAGCCTGTCACCGGCGCGCAGAAGTGCGGCCGCGACATTTGGCGCGCAAAGACGTTGTCAGCAGGTTAATTGGCCGGCCAGCCGCACTAGCGATCGCCGGCCGCGGCGCCGTGCGATCAGTGCGCCTCGGCGAGCAATTTGCGCGCGGCCGGGCTCGTCCAGTCCATGCCGCCAGTCATCCGCCACACTTCCCGGCCCCGTGCATCGTAGAGGATGCTGGTCGGCAGTTCGGCGTTCAGCGCGACGCTGAGGCCGACCTTCGGATCGAGATAGGGCTGAAGCCGGGCGAAGCGGCCCTTGGCGAAGAAGGGCCCGACCTTTTCGGCGCCGGCCAGATCCTGGCTGACCGCCACCACCGTCATGTCCTTCGCCAGGGCATCGAGCGTCGGCATCTCGGCGACGCAGGGCGCACACCAGGTCGCCCAGAGATTGAGCAGCACCGGCTTGCCGGCGAACACCGCGAGCGTGACCGGTTTTCCGGCCGGATCCTCGAACACCACGGTCGGCGCCGCCTCGCCCAGGTGCGTGCGATCGAGCGTGCCGGTCGCTTCGGCCGCCGGGGTGGCAGTGGGCGCGGGCGAGGCCTTTGCTTGCTCCGGCGCGGAGACTTGCCTATCGCAGCCGCCGATCAGCAGCCCTGTGGCCAGGAGAGATACGATCGTCGAGCGCAAGGACATGTCGGACCAATCCAATGCCATGTGGGGCGGCCGCTTCGCCGAAGGGCCGGCGGCGGTGATGCGCGAGATAAATGCCTCTATCCCGTTCGACAAGCGGCTGTGGCGCCAGGATGTCGCCGGATCCAGGGCGCATGCCGCGATGCTGGGCGCGCAGGGGATCGTCTCGCCCGAGGATGCGGCGACGATCGTGGCCGGGCTCGACCAGGTCGAAGCGCATTATGCGGCGCACGGCGTGGCCGAGGACATGGTGCTCGAGGACATCCACATGCAGAGCGAGGCGAGGCTGGCCGACGCGATCGGGCCGGTCGCCGGGCGGCTGCATACGGCGCGCTCGCGCAACGATCAGGTCGCGACCGATTTCCGCCTGTGGGTGCGCGATGCGATCGACGCGGTCGAGGCGGGGCTGGTCCAGTTCCAGCAGGCGCTGCTCACACGAGCCGAAGAGCATGCCGCAAGCGTGATGCCCGGCTTCACGCATCTGCAGAGCGCGCAGCCGGTGACGCTCGGCCACCATCTGATGGCCTATCACGAGATGATCGGGCGCGACCGCAGCCGCTTCGCCGATGCGCGGGTGCGGATGAACCGCTCGCCGCTCGGCTCGGCCGCGCTGGCCGGCACGGGCTTCCCGATCGACCGCGAGATGACGGCGGCGGCGCTCGGCTTCGACGGGCCGATGCGCAACTCGCTCGACGGCGTGTCCGACCGCGACTTCGCGATCGACTATCTGAGCGCAGCCTCGCAGTGCGCGCTGCATCTGTCGCGGCTGGCGGAGGAGTTCATCCTGTGGGCGTCGCAGCCCTTCGGCTTCGTGTCGCTGAGCGATCAATGGTCGACCGGATCGTCAATCATGCCGCAGAAGCGCAACCCCGACGCGGCCGAGCTGGTGCGCGGCCATTCCGGGCGGATCATCGGCTGCCTGACCGCGCTGATGATCACCATGAAGGGCCTGCCGCTGGCCTATTCGAAGGACATGCAGGACGACAAGCCGCCGGTGTTCGAGGCGCACGACCTGCTCGGCCTGTCGATCGCGGCGATGACCGGCATGGTTGAGAGCGCGACCTTCCGTACCGACCGGATGCGCGCGTTGGCCGAGGCCGGCTTCTCCACCGCGACCGACCTGGCCGACTGGTTGGTGCGCGAGGCCGGGGTGCCGTTCCGCGAGGCGCACCACATCACCGGGCGCGCGGTGAAACGGGCGGAAGAGCTTGGCGTGGCGCTCGACCAGCTGCCGCTGGACGCGCTGCAGGCAATCGATGCGCGGATCGACGAACGGGTCTATGGCGTGCTGAGCGTCGATGCGTCGGTCGCGAGCAGGACGAGTTTCGGCGGCACCGCGCCGGCGCGCGTGCGCGCGGCGATCGCGGCGGCGAGAAAGGAAAGCGGAACATGAGGCGCGCCATCATCCTGGGGCTGGCCCTCGCTTTGGCGGGGTGCGGCGTGCAGCAGGACCTGAAACCGCAAAAGGGCCAGTCCCTGCCGGTCGCGCCCTATGGCGCGAAGCAGCAGCCGACTCCCCAGGAACTGCTGAAACCGAGCAACCAGTCCCGCCCCGCCCGCAGCGACGATCTCCTCCGCAATTCGCAGGACCGCCGCAGCGACGAATTCGACCTCCCGCCACCGAATTGAACAGATGGACCATTTCAGACTCATTGACGGCGCCATGCACGCCGAGGGCGTTCCGCTCGACCGAATCGCCGACTCGGTCGGCACGCCGGTCTATGTCTATTCGCGCGCGACGCTGACGCGCCATGCGCGCGTGTTCCGCGAGGGACTGGCGGGCGTCGAGCGCGCCCATTTCGCTTATGCGATCAAGGCCAATCCCAATCTCGCGGTGCTGAAAGTCCTCGCCGACGAAGGGTACGGCGCCGATGTCGTGTCGGGCGGCGAGCTCGCCCGCGCGCTCGCCGCGGGGATGAAGGCCGAGGACGTCGTCTTTTCCGGCGTTGGCAAGACCCGCGCGGAGCTGCAGCGCGCGCTCGACGCCGGGCTCGGCCAGTTCAACCTCGAGCTGGAGGAAGAAGGCGAAGCGCTGTCCGGCCTTGCCGCCGCGATGGGCCTGCGCGCCAACGCGACCTTGCGGGTCAATCCCGATGTCGATGCCGGCACGCACGCGAAGATCTCGACAGGCAAGCGCGAGAACAAGTTCGGCGTGCCGATCGACCAGGCGCCGGCGATCTTCGGCCGGCTTGCCGCCCTGCCCGGCCTCGCGATGCGCGGCGTGGCGATCCATATCGGCAGCCAGCTGTTCGACCTGGCACCGCTGGAAGCCGCCTATCGCAGGGTCGGCGAGCTCGTCGCGCAGCTCCGCGCCGCGGGCCATCCGATCGAGCGGGTGGATCTCGGCGGCGGGCTCGGCGTACCGTACAAGGCCGGCGACAACCCGCCCAGCCCGGCCGACTATGGCGCGATGGTCGCGCGGGTGACCAAGGGCTGGAACGTCATGCTGATGTTCGAGCCCGGCCGGGTGATCGCGGGCAATGCTGGCGTGCTGCTGACCAAGGTCATCTGGGTGAAGCCGGGCGTGGTGAATCCCTATGTGATCGTCGACGCGGCGATGAACGACCTGATGCGCCCGGCGCTGTACGATGCGTGGCATGATTTCGCGGCGGTCCGCCCGACCGGGGAACGCATGACCGCCAACATCGCGGGCCCGGTCTGCGAAAGCGGCGACACCTTCGCGATGGCCCGCGAGATCGACGCAGTGAAATCGGGCGACCTGGCGGTGTTCCGCACCGCCGGCGCCTACGGCGCGACCATGGCGAGCACCTATAACAGCCGCGCGCTGGTGCCCGAGGTGATGGTCGATGGCGACCGTTTCGCGGTGGTCGCCGACCGGATCGAGCCGGAGACGATCATCGCCGCCGAGCGCCTGCCGGAGTGGCTGACCGCGTGACCCTGCACAGCCTGCCGCTGTTCGTGCGGCTGGCAGGCCGGCCGGTGATCCTGCTGGGCGAGGGCGAGGCGGCCGAAGCGAAGCGGCGGCTGCTGGAACGCGCCGGCGCCGTCGTCGGCGACGAAGGCGCCGATGCTGCGCTGGCGATCGTGGCGATCGCTGACGCACAGCTGGCGGGTGAAGCCGTCGCACGGCTCAAGGCGCGGGGCATCCTGGTCAACGCGGTCGATCGACCCGACTGGTGCGATTTCACCCTGCCCGCGATTGTCGACCGCGACCCGGTGCTCGTCGCGATCGGCACCGGCGGCGCCTCGGCCGGACTGGCCGCGGCGGTGCGCCAGCGGCTCGAGACCCTGTTGCCAGCGCGCCTGGGCAGCTTGGCGACCGCATTGCACAGCGCACGGGCCGGAATCCGCGCGCGCTTCCCCACGGCGGAGGAGCGCCGCCGGGCGCTCGGCACGGCCTTCGCTCCGGGCGGCCCACTCGATCCGTTGACGGCCGACCCAGAAAGCGTGGGCCCCTGGCTGGAGCAGGCGGGCGCGACCGGCGACCGGCTGGTGACCATCCGCCTCCGCTCGCCCGACCCCGACGACCTCACGCTCGGCGAAGCGCGGGCGCTGGCACTGGCCGACCGGCTCTATCACGGCGCCGCCGTGCCGCCCGCGATCCTGGATCGCGCCAGGGCCGATGCGGCCCGGATCCTTTGCACCGCAGCGCCCGTTGAGCTTGGTCCGGGACTGTCGATCTATATGGAGATGGCATGAGCGGTTTTGCCTATCGCGTGCACGGCGGAACCGCCGAGCAGATCGAGATCAAGCAGGCGCTGGCCAGCGAGGCCGAGCTGGTTTGGGTCCATTTGACCACCAACAACGAGCATGCCCAGGCCTGGCTGAACGACGAGGTCAAGGCGCCCGACTATATCGTCGAGGCGCTGACCGCGACCGAGACCCGGCCGCGCTGCGACGCGCTGGGCGACGGCGCGTTCCTCAACCTGCGCGGCCGATCGAGCGAGGAGATGACGACGTCCGATCCGCTCGGCTCGGTGCGAATCTGGGCCATAGCGGGTCGGGTGATCTCGGTCACGCGGCGCCCGCTGATCGCGGTGGACGATGTGATCACGACGATCGAAGGGGGCCAGATCCGCGATCCCGGCGACCTGATCGCCGAATTCGCCTCGGCGATCACCCGCAACCTCGATCCGGAAGTAGCCGATCTGGGCGATACGCTGGACGATTGTGAAGCCGACCTGCATGCCGACAAGGTGTTCGAACTGCGCCGCAACGTCACGCGGGTGCGCGTCGCGGCGATCGGCTATCGTCGCTTCCTCGCACCGCAGCGCGCCGCGCTCGAAAAACTGGCGGCGCTTCCGATCGCCTGGCTGCAGGACGACGACCGGCTGCACCTCAACTCAGCCGCCGACCGCGCGGCGCGCATGGCGGAAGAGCTCGAGAGCATCCGCGAGCGCGCCGCGCTGATGCATGAGGCGCTGACCGACCTTCGCGCCGAGCAGATCGACAGCCGCGCACTGATCATCTCGATCGCGGCGATGATCTTCCTGCCGCTGACCTTCATCACCGGCCTTTACGGCATGAACGTAAAGGGGCTGCCCTATGCCGAGGAGCCATGGGCGTTCGATGCGATCATGGGCGGCTGCACCATCGTCTCGATCGGGATCATCATCTATTTCGTGCAACGCCACTGGTTCGGGCGCGGCTGAGCGAACTCCTGAATCCCGACACTCGCTCTCCGGTTGGAAACCCCGCCCGCGCCGCCTAGGTAGGGGCCGTGAGCAAACCAGCCGTCACCGCCCGAATCGCCGACGGCATCTGCTCGATTCAGCCAGCGGACTGGGACGCCTGTGCCGGGACCGGCAACCCCTTCGTCAGCCACCAATTCCTGTCCATCCTTGAAGAATCGGGCAGCGCGACGGCGGAGACCGGCTGGCAACCCATCCCGATCGTGATCGACGGCGCCGACGGGCGTCCCGCCGCGATCGCGCCGGCCTATGGCAAGAGCCATAGCCAGGGCGAATATGTCTTCGATCATGGCTGGGCGGATGCGTGGGAACGCGCCGGCGGGCGCTATTATCCCAAGCTGCAGGTCGCCGTACCGTTCACGCCAGCGTCCGGACCGCGCCTGTTGCTGCGGGACGAAAGCCTCGCCGCCGCGCTGATCGCGTCGATCGAGGCAGTGACCGACCGGCACAATCTCTCCTCCGCCCATGCCAGCTTCATCGCCCCCGATCAGCTGCCGCTGTTCGAGGCGGCGGGATGGCTGATCCGCGCCGGCACGCAGTTCCACTGGCACAACCGCGACTATCGCGGATTCGACGATTTCCTGGGCGACCTGGCCAGCCGCAAGCGCAAGGCGATCCGCAAGGAGCGCGCCGGCGCGGTGGAAGGCCTGACCATCCGGCACGTGACGGGCAGCGCCATCACCGAAGCCGATTGGGACGCCTTCTGGGTGTTCTACCAGGATACCGGATCGCGCAAATGGGGCCGACCCTATCTCACCCGTGCGTTCTTCTCGCTGCTCGGCGAGCGTATGGCCGTTTCGGTCTTGCTGATCCTCGCCGAACGCGACGGCCGCCCGATCGCCGGCGCGCTCAACCTGATCGGCGCGGATACGCTGTATGGACGCTATTGGGGCTGCGTCGAGGAAGTCCCCTTCCTCCATTTCGAGCTATGCTATTACCAGGCGATCGATGCGGCGATCGAGCGCGGATTGCGCACGGTCGAGGCGGGCGCGCAGGGCGAGCACAAGCTGGCGCGCGGCTATGTCCCGGTGCCGACCTGGTCGGCCCATTACATCCCGGACCTGAATTTCAGGAAGGCGGTCGCGCAGTTCCTGGCGCAGGAGCGGGAGGCAGTGGCATCGGACCGGGAGTGGCTGGGAGAGCTGACCCCGTTTCGCCGAGGGCCTTGAGCCGGCGCGCCCGAAGCTCGAGCGCCCTGATCTCTTCCGGAAAGAGCGGCACGCGCGGCGGCGTGACATTGTGATCGACACGGAACAGCGCGCTGTTGCCGTCTCGCCAGACCTCCACCAGCCCCGCGTTGAGCGCGGGATCATAGGGCGGCACCCGGATCAGCCACACATAATCGAAAGCGTCGCGCGGGAAGCGCGCCATGGAGAGCGAGATGCTCCGCCACCATTCGCCCCGGCAATATTTCGCGGTGACGATCTGCGACGCATCATGCGCGAAGTTGCGGGCGGGCGCATAGCGCGTCGTCAGCAGCTGCGCGCCGGCCATCGACCATTGATCGTTGGTATAGGCGAGGCGGCGCACCAGGCCGATCGCGGGCAGATGCTCGAGCCTGGTCATGAACCAGGGCGGCCGGCACTCGCTGCCGACGAAGCTTACGACCTTGGCGCCGATCGGGACATAGTCGAGCGCCTTGAGCTCGCGATCATAGGCAGCGTCGTACATCCAGAAGCTCACCGTCGTCGCGCCGATGCGCACGAGGAAGAAGGCGAGGCCCATGACCGCCAGCACCGCCGCATGCCGGATCGAGACGCCGTGGCGCGGCCGCAGGGCGATCACCGCGATACCGATCATGAACGGCGCAAGGCGCATGTCGGCATAGGCCGAACCGAACACGATGCGCGGCAGCAGGATGAACACGACCAGCAGGAACAGCGCCGACAAAGCGAGGTTGCGGGAATATTCGATGGTCGGATCGCGGAAACCCTTGAACAGGATCAGGCACAGGATCGCCGCTGAGGCGATGTCGAACAGCTCCCACCGGTCCTTAAGGACCATCGTCAGCCACATCGCCTTGGCGCGCCAGTTGAACCAGTCGCCGGTGATGCCGCCGACATGATGGCCGCTGCGCCACAGCACCATCAGCACCATCGGCAGCGCCAGCGGCAGGCAGCCCAGCCCGGCGCGCACCCAGGCATTGAGCCAGCGATGCCCCGCATCGTGCTGGCGGACCATCTCGGCCGAAAAGGCGAGCACGCCGAGCACGCCCCAGCCGAAAGTGTGGCACAGCCACAGCACGCAGGAGAGCGGCACGAAGATAACCGCGCGCAGCCTGAACTTGCCGAGCCGCGCCAGCCTGAGCCACAGGGCGAAGGCGTTGAGCGCGATACCCATCGCCAGCGCGAAATTGATGAAGCCGAAATGGAAGGGATAGCTGTAGGCGATCGGCAGCGCGAACAGGGCGGTCGCCGGGATGCGCCCATGAACTTCGCGCGAGATCCACAGCAGCCCGGTAACCGTCATCGCCGGGATGGTGAGGACGATCAGCTTGACCGCCAGTTCGAGCCCGAAGATCCGGGCCAGCGGGATGATCAGGATATCGATCCCGAGATTGCCGATCAGCTGCCAGCTGAAATTATACCATTCGCCCAGCCAGGGCGCCCGGCCGATTTCGAGCTGAACCCGGTAGCGCCCGAGATGCCCGGGCAGATCGACCAGCGGCGGAATTTCGGGGCGCAGCAGCGGCACGATCGCAATGAGCGCGGCGAATGCCACAAACCAGCGCGTCTGCCACCAGTGCAGCCTTTCGGTATCCCCCAACATGGGGAGGGCCTTACCGCGTTGCGGGTTGCCTAAACAAGCGTGGTTCGACGCGGTACACCGCAAGGCCCCCAGGAACGACCGCAACGGGTTGGAGCCAGTCGGGGACATGGCCGCCCTGGAGCCGGTTCACCATCCGGCCATCGCCGGCCGCGGCATCGCCCAGTTCGCTGAAACTATCGGCGCAGAGCGCGACATAGCCAATTTGCCAGTCCCGTGCGATCGCCGCTGCTTCATCCGGCGTGCCGAGGAAGAAGCGGTAGACCGCCAGATTGCCGGCATTGTTGCGGTGATAGGGCGCCCCGACCACCTCGAGCCGGGACGCGGCAAGCACAAACGCGCCGAGATCGAGCGGCGCGAGCAGCCGCCCGGGCGAGAGCCGGCCAAACCGGGCGAGCGCATCGGGCGCGGTGCAACCAACGACCGAAGCCTCGGCGGGTGCCGGCTCACGCTTGACCAGCGCCTGCGCCGCTAGCGGATACAGCATACCCGCCGAAACGAGCCAGGCACCGGCCAGCCAGCCAATCCCCCGCGCGCGCGCCGCCGTGATCGCAGCCGCGAGGGCGGGCGCCGCGAGGATCGCGCCGGCATAGGCGCCGCGGAGCTGGAAGCAGGCAAGCCCGAACGCCGCGACCTGGAGGACGAGCAGCGGGATCCACCGAGGATCACGGGTCGCGGCAAGCCGCCAGCTGCTCGCGGCGATACCGGCGACCATTACGCCGGCATAGCCGATCGCAACGCCGGCGGGCGCGGTGAACAGAGGCTGTGCCTCCCCAACCTTGCCCAGCCATAGCCGGGCGAGCAGCGGATCGACCATCCCATAGGGCGCCGCGCCAAGGCATTGCGGCGCCTGCGCGAACACGATCGCCCCGATCACACACGCCACCAGCAGCGCCAGAATCGCCCGCACCGCCGGTTTCATGAACTCGCGCGCGGTGAGCGCCAGCAGCATCGGAGCGAACGCCGCGACCACCGCGCCACGCCAGGCGATGACGGTGAAACCGTCGCACGCGGGATAGCCCCATTGCAGCGTCCTGAAGACGATCGACGCACCGAGCAGGCCGGCGCCGAGCGCGATGCCGAAGCCCATCATGCGATCGTCGGCGGACGCCCGGACGAACAGCCATTCGTGGAGCATGGCGAGCCCAGCGGCGGCGAGCAGCGGCGCGGTCTCCATCCCGACCACCAGGCTCGCCGCCGCGGCCAGGCCAGCGACGAGACCGCGACCGAGCGTCGGCGCACTGGTCAGCGTGCGGGCGACGACCAGCAGCAGCACGATCTGGAGACCGTGATGATCGATCCGGCCGGGCATGAAGATCGTCGTCGCGGGAAAGGCAATCGCCGCGACCACCAAGGCGGTGCGCGCGATCTCCGCCCCGCCGATCGACTGCGCGATCCGGGCAACGAGGAACAGGGCAGCGGCGAACAGTGCCGCCGGCCAGACGAGCACGGCAATGAGCGCGGCCTGTTGCGCGCCGAGCAGCGGCGTGAGCAATGCGATGATAGCGGCCGGAGCGAGATCGGGCAGGCGCGACCAGTGCATCGCCAGGCCGGGCGCCTCACCCAGCCGGTGTTGGGACAGATCGTTGAACGGCTGGCCGGCGAGCCAGTCCCGGATCTGCTGCAGGCGCATGACATCGTCGGTATCGGGCAGCCTGAGCGCCGCCAGCTGATGCCAGTCGCGCATCGCCCAGACGGCCGCTAGGCCCATGGCGAGCAGGATCGCAACGAGCGCGTCGCCCAAGGCCTGCCGTCGTACCGTTCCTGTCCCCATAGCGGGGGCCTAGCGCGGTCAGGTTAAGGCCGGGTTAGGGCTATGTGCGGACCGAGCCCCGCCTACCCATATCAGGCAGATCAGTCCCGGTCGCGCCGTCCGAGCAGGCGCAGGCGCAGCGCGTTCAGCTTGATGAAGCCGGCAGCGTCGCGCTGATCATAGGCGCCCTGATCGTCCTCGAAGGTGACGACCTTTTCCGAATAGAGCGAATTGGGCGACCGGCGCCCGATCACATACACGCCGCCCTTGTAGAGCTTCAGCCGGACGGTGCCCGACACCTTTTCCTGGCTGTGATCGATCGCGGCCTGGAGCATCTCGCGCTCGGGCGAGAACCAGAAGCCGTTATAGACCAGCTCGGCATAGCGCGGCGCCAGCTCGTCCTTGAGATGCGCTGCGCCGCGATCCAGCGTCAGCTGCTCGATGCCGCGATGCGCGAGATAATAAATGGTGCCGCCCGGCGTTTCGTACATGCCGCGCGACTTCATGCCGACGAAACGGTTCTCGACCAGATCGAGACGGCCGATGCCGTGCTTGCGCCCGAGATCGTTGAGCTTGGCGAGCAGGGTCGCCGGCGACATCGCCTCGCCATTGACCGCGACGCCGTCACCACGCTCGAAATCGATCGTGATGATCTCGGGCTGGTCCGGCGCATCCTCGGGATTGACGGTGCGCGAATAGACGTAGTCGGGCACTTCCTCCCACGGATCCTCGAGCACCTTGCCCTCGGACGAGGTGTGCAGGATGTTCGCGTCCGTCGAGAAGGGCGCCTCGCCGCGCTTGTCCTTCGACACCTGGATCTGATGCTGTTCGGCGAATTCGATCAGCCGGGTACGGCTGGTGAGATCCCATTCGCGCCACGGCGCGATTACCTTGATGTCGGGCGCCAGCGCGTAATAGCCCAGCTCGAAGCGGACCTGATCGTTGCCCTTGCCGGTCGCGCCGTGGCTGACGGCATCGGCATTCACCAGCTTCGCGATCTCGATCTGGCGCTTGGCGATCAGCGGTCGGGCGATCGAGGTGCCGAGCAGATACAGCCCCTCGTACAGCGCGTTGGCGCGCATCATCGGGAAGACATAGTTGCCGACGAATTCCTCGCGCAGATCGTCGATGAAGATGTGCTCGGGCTTGACCCCGGCAGCCTCGGCCTTGCGGCGCGCCGGCTCGAGCTCCTCGCCCTGGCCGAGATCGGCGGTGAAGGTCACGACTTCACACTGATAGGTCTGCTGAAGCCATTTCAGGATCACGCTGGTATCGAGCCCACCCGAATAGGCGAGGACGACGCGGTTGATCTGATCGGTCATGAAAGCGGCTCCGTGGAGATACGGTGGAATCGGCCCGCGCTCTAGGTCGCGGCTGCGGGTTCCGCAACCTCGATGGTCTTGAGCAACCCGGGCAAATAGGCGGCGAGCGCGAGAGCGCGGTAGGGGTAGCTCGCCATGAACGCCCACCAGATGCCGTTGGCTCCAAAGGGTCGGAGCAAAAGATCAGTGGCGATGTAGAGCGCGGAGGCGACGATTGCGGCGTTGCGCAGCGCTCGCCCCCGAGTCGCGCCGATGAAGATGCCGTCGAGCAGCCAGGCCGGCACGCCGACGGCGGGGATGATCGCGGCGAAGGGCAGCAGCGCCGCCGCCTGAGCGCGAACGCCAGCATCAGCGGCGAAAAAGGCGATGAGCGGCCCGCCGGATACGAAGAACAACAGCGCGAAGCCGATTCCCGCGAGCAGCGAGAATTCCCCGGTCAGGCGGATCGCCCGGACGACGGCTGGGCGCGACCGCGCGCCGATCGCCTGCCCGACCCGCGATTCAGCGGTGAAGGCGAAGCCGTCGAGCACGAAGGCCGCGACGCTGACGAACTGCAGCAGCACATAATTGGCGGCGAGCGCAGTTTCGCCGAGCCGCGCGCCGGCATTGGTGAACCACAGGAAGGTCAGCAGCAGCGCAATGGTGCGGATCATGATATCGGCATTGACCGCGAACAGCCGCTTCAGCGCGCCGCCGCCGAACAGCGCCGGGGAGAGCATCCGCCGCCAATCCACGCCGCGCCCGACGATCGCCAGCCCGACCGCGAGCGAGACCCATTCCGCACAGGCAGTGCCGAGCCCGACGCCCCGCGCGCCCATGTGGAAATGCCAGACGAACAACAGATCGAGGCCGATATTGACCAGGTTCATGACGATCTGGAGGACCAGTGCGGCGCGCGTCCGCCCCAGGCCGAACAGCCAGCCGTTGATCGCGAACAGCGCGAGACTGGCCGGCGCCCCGAAGAAGCGGGCACCGACATACCCACCGGCCGCCGCATCGAGCGCACCGCCGCCGGCGAGCGTAGCGAGCGCGAGCGGGATGAGCGCGATCTGCAGCGCGAACAGAACGACGCCGAGTGCGAAGCCCGCCGCGACACCGCGCAACAGCATCGCCTCGACTTCGCGTCCGTCACCCGCCCCCTGGGCCTGCGCCGTCATCCCGGTCATGCCCATACGCAGGAAGCCGAAGGTCCAGAAGATCAGGTTGATCACCATGGTGCCGAGCGCCACGCCGGCGAGCGCGGCGGCATCGCCCGTGCGCCCGATCACCGCGGTATCGACCAGCCCGACCAGCGGCACCGTCGTCTGGCCGAGCATGATCGGCCAGGCCTGGGCGAAGATCGCGCGACGGGTGAGCGGGGCGGTCATGCGCGTGCCGATAGGCAGGGGCGGGCCGCCGCGCTAGCCTGTCGTCACGACTCGGATGGGATATCGCGATGCCCGAGAACAAGACCAAGCCGACCGATGTCAGCGTCGATGCGTTCCTCGCCGGGGTGGAGCCCGAACAGCGCCGCATCGACGGACGCGTGATGCTCGACATGATGACTCGCCTGACCGGCGAACCGCCGGTGATGTGGGGGCCGTCGATCATCGGTTTCGGCACGCTGCACTATCGTACCGAGGCCGGGCGGGAAGGCGATATCGGCCGGATCGGCTTCTCGCCGCGCAAGGCGCAGCTGGTGCTCTATCTCGCCCCGGGCATGCCGGGCCGCGACGCGCTGCTGGCGAAGCTCGGCAAGCATTCGACCGGCAAGGGCTGCCTCTACATCAGGAAGCTCGCCGATGTGGACCTGGCCGTGCTGGAGGAACTGATCGCCCGATCCTGGGCGTATCAGTCAGCGGCTCAGGATCACCCCTGAGTCCGCAGCGCCTGCTCCCCTTCGATCATGTAATCGCGTGTGATCGGCAAGGTGTGGCGGTTCTTGGCATATTGCAGCTGGTAATTGACCATCCCGCCATAGCGAAACGCCGCGACCGCACCGGCCAGATAGAATTGCCACATGCGGTAGAAGGGCTCGTCGTACAAAGCCACGATAGCGTCGCGCGCGGCGACGGTGCGATCATACCAGTGATCGAGCGTATAGGCATAATGGAGCCGCAGCACCTCGACGTCCGTCAGGATGAAGCGCAGGCCTTCATTGGCGCTGACGATCTCCGACAAAGCGGGGTTGTAGCCGCCGGGGAAGATATATTTGGCGGTCCAGGCATCCGTCACGCCCGGCGCACCCATGCGGCCGATCGTGTGGAGCAGCATCACGCCGTCTTCGCTGAGCAGGTTGCGGCATTGGCGGAAGAAGGTGCGGTAATGCGCCGGACCGACATGTTCGAACATGCCGACCGAGACGATCCGGTCGAAGGTGCCGGTGACGTGGCGATAATCGATCAGCTCGAACTTCACCTTGTCGGCGACGCCGGCCTCTTCAGCGCGGCGGCGGGCGACCTTGAGCTGTTCCTCCGACAGAGTGACGCCGAGCACTTCGGCCCCGGTCTTCTGGTGCAGGTACAGCGCCATGCCGCCCCAGCCGCAGCCGATGTCGAGCACTTTCATGCCCGGCTTCAGCGCGAGCTTGGCGGCGATATGCGCCTTCTTGTCAGACTGCGCCTGTTCCAGGCTGTTGGCGGGATCGGTGAAATAGGCGCAGCTATATTGCCGGTCGGCGTCGAGGAAGAGATCGTAGAGCCGGTCGCTGAGATCGTAATGATGCGCCACGTTGCGTTTCGAGCGGCGCGCCATGTTGATGCGGTTGATGCGGTGCGTGACGGCGGACACTGCGCGGTGTGCGCGGTTGGCCGTCAGCGCGCCGATCCCATGCTCCCACAGATCGTTCGCGGTCATCAGCTGGACGAGGCCCATGATGTCCTCGCCATCGACCGTCATCCGGCCCTGCATATAGGCTTCGCCGGCGCCGAGGCTGGGGTTGCGCACGATGAAATTCGCGGCGCCATTGTCAGCGAAGCGGATCGTGACGTTGGGGAAATCCGGATCGGAATCGGGCTTGCCGAAAGTCCTGATCGCGCCATTGGCGTGGTGGACGGTGAGCTGGCCGCGTTTGACGCGGGCGGCGAGGAATCGGTCGATCAGAGCCATATTCGGCCCCCGTAACAATCAGATGCCCGCATACCAATCGTAATCGACATTATCCTCCCAATAGCCGCCCTTGCCCTTGCCGATTCCGGCCAGAGAGGCGACCGCATCGATGCGCATGACGTATTTCGCATGCTTGTAGCCAAGCTGGCGTTCGACCCGCAGGCGCAGCGGAGCACCGTGCCCGACGCCGAGCACCGCGCCGTTCATCGCCCAGGCAAGGATGGTCTGCGGATGGAAGGCATCGATCAGATCGATCGATTCGTAATAATGCTTCCCGCCGAACAGATCGGCACAGGTGAAGACGACATAGCGCGCCGCGGACCCGATCCCGGCGGCCCGCAGGACGGTGCCGAGTTTCGGCCCGTGCCATTTGCCGATCGCGCTCCACCCCTCGACGCAATCATGCCGGGTGATCTGAGTCCGCGCCGGCATCGCGCGGATCTGGGCGAGCGACAGAGCGAGCGGCCTGGCGACGAGCCCGCCGACCTGGAGCCGCCAGTCGGCGAACCGGTTCGCCAGCAGCGCGGCATATTCCGGCGTGGCCGGGTTGTTGGTGCCGTTGGTGCGGAAACGCGGCGACATCTGATCGGGGCGGAATTCCGGGGCGAGCGCGCCGCGGTCCGTCAGCGCGCGCTGCAGCCCCTGATTCATCGCCTCGCCCGAGAACAGGATCTTCCTGAAGCCCGGATTCTGCGCGATCCGGTCACAGCCGGCGAGCAGGCCGCCCGCCCCGAGCGCGGCGGAGGTGATCAGCGCGCGGCGGGTGATGGGAGCGCTCATGATTCGTCCTCCGGCACGGTCCAGCGGCCGGTGATCATCGAGCGCACCTCGTTCCACGCGCCGGCCAGGATGACGAGCGCGAGATGGACGATGATGAACACCACCAAAGCCGCCGCCGCGATGAAATGCAGCGACCGCGCCGATTGCCGCCCGCCGAACAGATCGAGCAGCCAGGGCCAGGCCGCGTTCAGCGCCGGCGACATGGTCAGCCCGGTGAGGATGATCAGCGGGATCAGCCCGAAGATCACCAGCACATAGGACAGTTTCTGGAAGATGTTGAAGGCGCCGGGATCCTTCGGATCGTGGAAGCGCAGCGCGGCATGCGCCCGCAGATCGCCGAGCAGATGGCGCGGCCCGAGTTCAGCGAGGCGCACGCGCAGATCGCGCTGGAAGTGCCGGTTGAGCAGGCTCGCGACCATGAAGAACAGCAGCGCGAAGCCGAGGATCAGCGCGAAGAACAGATGCCAGCGCCGCGCCAGCGCGAGATTATAGGTCGATGGGATCGTCAGCCAGCCGGGCCATTGCGGGAGGGTGAGCCAGGCATGATCGAAATTGGCGCCGTACAGGCCCCAATAGAGATGCGGGTGCGCGTTGAAGATCATCAGGCCGCTGCCGATCATGATGAAGATCGTGACCGCGGTGATCCAGTGCCACAGCCGCGTGGCGAGCCGGTGCCGGTAGATCACCCGGGCCGGCGGCGGCGCGGGTTCGGGTGCGGGCGCTTCGCTCATCATGGCTGCATATCCGCTCCGGAGAGAATGGAGAACCCGAATCGGAGAAATCGGGGCGTCGGGCAGCGGGGGATCCTCGCCGAAAACTGCCGCACCGCGTGGATTCGGCCCGTTCGTGCAAGCGAATTTTTACCTGCCGCCGTTATCCCGCGCCCATGGACATGCCGCGCCGCAAACTTGTCGAAGAGCTCGCTGTCCATCTGGCCGGGTGGATGACCGGTACCGGGACCCGGCACGGACGATCCGGCCCGATCCCCCATTCCTTCCAGGCGCCGTTCGATTCCTGCTGCCACGCACTATGGCGCCTGCGCGTGGCCTTCCCGACCGACCAGGCGGGATCCGACCTGGGCGAGCCGGGCCTGGGGGAATTCAACGGCCTGCCATCGGGCTATTTCGCCTTTCTCGACGAAGCCGAGATCAGGCGCCGGATTACGGCCTTTTACGATGGTGGCGACGCGCTGTTCCTCGCCGCGATCAACGCCTTTGTCGATTGCCTCAACTGGCGCGACGCAGCGGTCGGCCTGTCGCGCGATCCGCAACCGGCGGATGGCCTGCCCGAATCCCTCTGGCATGCGCTGGAGCAGGCGGCACTCGCGGTGCCGGACGGGACCGGATATCGCTGGACCGACGCCTTCCTGCAGCATGTCTGGCGGCACCATCCCGAATTATCCGGGTTCGAGGAGTCGCGCAGCCAGCGGCGGTCGGCCGGGCGATGACCGGCTATGTTCCGCTCCTCCTGTGCGGCGTGCTGCTGTTCGGTCTGGTCCTAGCGTTGCCGCGCTTGATCAGAGCGACGGCCGGCGGACGCCGCGGCGACGATGACGGGCCTGCGGCCGGATCCGAGCAGGCCCCGTTGCGACGGCGATCGATCGCGACGGTTTCGGATATCGCCCGGCGGGAAACCGATCCCCTCCCCATTTTCTCCGACTCGCCCTTCCCCGATCCACCGGCCGAGCCAGGCCCCGCTCAACCGCCCCACGCCGAACTCGCTCGCGCCGAGCCACCCGCCGACGAGCCACCCGCCGCCGAGCCGGCTCCCGTCGAAGCGACTCCTGTCGAATTACCCCCTGTCGCAGCGCCACCGCCGCCCGCGCCGCAGACGGAGAGCGCGATCGCGGAGACGATGTCCGTCATCCTGCGACGCCAGGTTCCACCGCGATTCGACCAGCCCGCGCGATCGTGGATCGGCGGCTTGCCACAGATGCCGGACGACATGGCGTGGCCGCGGTCCAGCCCGACGGAGCATCGGGACGAACGGCCGCTCCATTTCGTCGCCCAGATCTGTTGTGATGATCTGCCCGAGGCCTTGTGGGGGAGGATCGGGCCGCGGACCGGATGGCTGCTGCTGTTCATTGATCCGAACGCGGGACAGGACGGGCCACACCCGTTCCGGATCCTGCACAGCGACCGTCCCGGCGCGGAGCGCCAGCCGCCCGCCGATCTCGGCCCGGTCCATGACGGTGGCTCCGGCGGCCCGGACTATGGGTATCTGCTGCCCGGCGAACCGATCCCCGCCGGCTGGCGGCGCTGGCCGATCGACCTGGTGAGCGTCGCCAACACCGCCCGCGAGGAGAATGGGCGAACGCTGGTTGCGCCCGAGGCCTTTGCCCGGATCCTGTACGACGCGCCGACCGGGGACGGCGCCCCGCTCCCCCCGCCGCCCCGCCCGCTGACGTTCGGACAGGCGCATTATGCGCTCGCCGAGCTGCGGCGCAGCCTCGACCGCCCCATTACGCCAGTTCCGGTGCCCAACGACATGGCCGACGCGCTGAAGGAAGAAGGGGCAATCCAGGCGGTGATCGCCGGCTGCGGGGCGGACATTCGCGCGCGCCTCGCCGCCTTCGACCAGCAGGGCGACGATGCGGAAGCGCAGGCGCGCCGCGCGGCGGCACGCAAATGGTTCGAGGAACGCACTGCCTGTTGCTACCGCATGTCGCAGTGGCTGGCGGAGCTGCGGACCGCCGAGGCGATCATCGCCTATGTCGAGGAGACGCCCGCCGTCGAACAGGCGTGGCAGGACGATGTGCGCGAGCATGTCGACGAAGTGATCGAGGCGCTGCGCGATTACGATCCGACCATCCCGCTGTCCGATCAGGACTGGAACGCGTTGCTCGAGACGTTCGCTGCCTATGAATTCCTGTGCTGGCGGCCAGACCAGGTACAGGATGCCGATGGCCGGACGCGCCTGACCTTCAGCGAATACCGGCGGTCCGGGGCGCTGCGGCCGCCGGCCGCGATGCACCAGCTGGTCAAGGATCTCTATCTTGATCCCGAACGGCAGTACCTGCTGCCGCGCGAGATCGCCGCGCGGTACGAACCGCACTGGCGGGACCTGAACGACAACCGCCCGCACCGGATGGGGGGCTATCATGACGGCCTCCAGTCGACCGCGGTGATCGGTCCGGCGAAGGAGCTGTTGCTGTTCCAGATCGCATCGGACGACGCGATGCAATGGGCCTGGGGCGATGGCGGCGCCTGCTATTTCTCGATCACGCCGGACCGGCTTGCGGCCAGGGATTTTTCGGGCGTTACGCTGCGACTCGAATCCCGCTGAGGCCGGTTCGGATCAGCCCAGCGCGGCCAGCTTTTCCTCGGCCTGGCGATCGAGCTCGGCGCGGCTCTTCTTCTCCGACGCCGTCTTGAGCTGGCCGCAGGCGGCATCGATGTCGCGGCCGCGCGGGGTGCGCACCGGGGCCGAGATGCCGGCCTCGAAGATGATACTCGAGAAGCTGCGGATGCGCTCCGGCGTCGAGCATTCATAGGGCGCGCCGGGCCAGGGGTTGAACGGGATCAGGTTGACCTTGGCGGGCAGGCGATAATGGCGGATCAGCCGGACCAGTTCATGCGCGTCGGCATCGCTGTCATTCTTGTCGCGCAGCATGACATATTCGAAGGTGATGCGCCGGGCGTTGTTCGCGCCGGGATAATCGGCACAGGCCTGGAGCAGTTCCTCGATACCGTATTTCCGGTTGATCGGGACGATCTCGTCGCGGACTTCCTTGGTAACGGCGTGGAGCGACACGGCGAGGTTCACCCCGATCTCGGCGCCGGCGCGCGCCATCATCGGCACCACGCCCGAGGTGGAGAGCGTGATGCGGCGCTTCGACAGGGCAAGCCCGTCTCCATCCATGACGAGCTTCAGCGCATCGCGCACCGCATCGAAATTATACAGCGGCTCGCCCATGCCCATCATCACGATGTTGGTGAGCATGCGGCCCTCGGGCTGGCTCGGCCATTCGCCGAGACCGTCGCGCGCGAGCATGACCTGGCCGACGATCTCGCCGGCGGTGAGGTTGCGCACGAGACGCATCGTGCCGGTGTGGCAGAAGCGGCAGTTGAGCGTGCAGCCGACCTGGCTCGACACGCAGAGCGTGCCGCGATCGGCGTCGGGGATGAATACCATCTCGTAATCCTGCCCGTCGGGCGAGCGCAGCAGCCATTTGCGCGTGCCGTCCGTCGAGACCTGCGCCTCGACCACATCGGGCCGGCCGATCACGAAGCGCTCGGCGAACCACGGATGCTGAGTCTTGGAGATGTCCGTCATCGCGGTAAACTCGGTAGCCCCGCGATTATACATCCAGTGCCACAGCTGCTTGGCGCGCAGCTTGGCCTGTTTCGGCTCCATGCCGGCGTCTTCCAGCGCAGCGCGGATCGCTTCGCGCGGCAGCCCGATCAGATCGATCTTGCCGTCGGCACGCAGGGTGGGTGCGCGCGGGACGGGCACGGGATCGATGTGCCCGGGGATGGGCATGGAATAATTCGGGGTATCAAGCATGGCGGTGCACATAAGCCAATTGCGCGCATTTTTCCAGCGGGCCGGATTTCGCGCTCTCGCGACAGATCGCCGCGCTTGAATCGAGCGCCCCGTTGTTGGGGCCCGTTGCTGGGAA
This sequence comes from Parasphingomonas zepuensis, assembly GCF_036663735.1. NCBI lineage: Bacteria > Pseudomonadati > Pseudomonadota > Alphaproteobacteria > Sphingomonadales > Sphingomonadaceae > Parasphingomonas > Parasphingomonas zepuensis. The sequence continues at coordinate 1,111,536 of NZ_JAXOJO010000001.1, forward strand.
TGTCATGAGGGTCGATGACATTTTACGGGCGGCAACCCAGCGCGGTTAGCGTCTCCGCTATCGCCTCGGGCAGCGGGGTATGCGGTTCTTCGCCGAGCACCGCCACCAGCGCGCGGTTGTCCAGTTCGAGCGGGTGGTGCCAGAAGGGACGCATCTCGATCATTTCACGCATCGTCGGGTTGAAGGGCGCGATCAGCGGCAACAGCGCCCAGGGGAAGCGGAAGACCGAGATGCCGGGATTGCCGGTCGCGGCGCGAATCGATTCGATGATGGCGGTGCCGTCAGCGTCCCAGTGGCCGCGGAAATGATAGCGGGCAAAGGCGGGCAGATCGGCATCGCGCGCGAGCAGGCGGACAAAGGTCTCCGCAACATCGGGCAGATAGGCCCAGCCATGGCCGACGCCGCGCGCGCCGGGATAGAGGATTCGCTTCACTGGCTTGCCCGGCGTGACCATGCCCTGGGAGAGCCAGTTGTTGCCGGGGCGCGGGCCGAAGAAATCACCGGCGCGCAGGATCAGCGCGCGCATGCCGCGGCTGCAGGCATCCTCGATCGCAGCCTCCATCGCCACCCGGATCGTGCCCTTGCGCGTGGCTGGCCGCTGCGGCGTTGCTTCGGCGGCAAGCGGCACGGCCCGGGGATCATAATTGTAGATCGTGCCGGGCAGGACGAGGCGGGCGCCGACGGATTCCGCGGCCGCGATGCTGTTGGCGAGCATCGGCATGACCAGCTTTTCCCAGTCCCGGTAACCGGGCGGGTTGACCGCGTGAACGATCGCCGCGGCGCCTTCAGCTGCGCGCAGCACCGCCGGGCGATCGAGCGCGTCGCCGATGACCCAGTCGATGCCGTCGCCGGTGCGCGGCGTGCGGGTGAGGCCCCGGACACGCCAGCCAGCGGCGATGAGGCCGCGGGCGGTTTCGCCACCGACACCGCCGGTCGCGCCGAGCACCAAGGCAATTTTTCCAGTCGTCATGACAGTCTCCATCAGTCGAGACACGGATATGCGGCATCCGAGCCTCATTTAAAATTGTCAGGTATGTGCAGTCAGCCTATACATTTTTGATGAGCATCGATTGGGAACGTCAGCGCGCCTTTCTCGCCGTGTTGAGCGAAGGCAGCCTGTCGGCCGCGGCACGGACGCTGTCGGTGGCGCAGCCGACGGTACGGCGGCGGATCGAGGAGCTTGAGGGCGCGCTCGGCGTGCCGCTGTTCACCCGCTCATCGGGCGGCCTGCAACCGACCGAGGCAGCGCTGGGGCTGCGCTACCATGCCGAGGCGATGGCGCTGGCAGCCGATGCGTTCGTCCGGGCGGGATCGGCCGGGGCGAAGGAGATTGCCGGCACCGTGCGCATCTCGGCAAGCGAAGTGATCGCGGTCGAAGTGCTGCCGCCGATGCTGGCGACCTTGCGCAATGCCCATCCCCGGCTGGTCTTCGAGCTGTCACCGAGCAACCGCAACGAGGATCTGCTGCGGCGCGAAGCCGATATCGCGATCCGCATGGTGCGGCCGACTCAGGATGCGCTGGTCGCGCGCCGCATCGGCGAGGTGCCGCTGGGGCTGCACGCGCGCGCAGACTATATCGCAACGCACGGTACGCCCGAGTCGCTGGAGGCGCTGCTCGCGCTCGGCGTGATCGGAGTGGAGCGCGAATCGCTGGCGTTGCGCCAGTTCCGGGCGATGTTCGGCGTCGAGCGTGAGGATTTCATCTTCCGCAGCGACAGCGATCTCGCCCAGCTCGCCGCGATTCGCGCCGGGATCGGCATCGGCATCTGCCAGGTGCCCCTCGCCGCGCGTGATCCGGCGCTGGTGCGAGTGCTGCCGGATCTGTTCGAGCTGGGACTGGAAACCTGGGTGGTGACGCATGAGGATTTGCGCGGCGTCGCGCGGATTCGCGCGACCTTCGACCATTTGGCCGCGGGCCTGACCGACTATCTGCGCGCGCAGCCAAGCGCGGCGGCGTCGATCGCGGTGGCGGCACCGCGCAACGGATAGACGTCAGCGAAGGGGTGGCCGCCCGTACCGAGTGTCTCGACGCTCATGCTGCGCCCGGAACGGATCGCGGCCACCACGGCCGCATCAGCGCGCGCGTCCGGCGCCCAGGCGTCAGCCTTGCCGCCGACCAGTTCGAAGCGGCGCTCGCCGACCGACAAAGTGACGCGCGCACGGGGATCACGTTCGCGGCTGAGGCGAATATGGAGCTGGTTGCGCGCGCCCTGACCAGGCCAGGTGGCGATGCTGGCAAAGGGCCGTCCGCCCACGCTACGGTTCAATCCCACAGGCTCGGCAATGGCGAAGCAACGGCGCGGGGATGGATCGGCAAAGGCGCCCCAATGATCGAAGATGCCGAGCGAGTCGCGCGCGGCAACCGGGACGCCGGCGAACAGCAGCAGAAGCAGGGCTCGCTTCACGCCGGCGCGTGACCAGTGCCGAGATGGACGATGGTTTCCACGCCCCGCTCTATCATCACCACTGACCCTTGCGGCAAGCCCGGCGCGGCTGGCGCGTCCAGCCCGGGGAGATCCGGCGCGCCCGTCATCACCCCGCGCAGGACGCGACTCGAAATGCCGTGCATGATCACCAGCCGGTCGCCGGGATCGTCATTGGTCTCGGCCAGCCAGGCGGACACGCGTTCCGCGATTCCGGCATGAAGCTCGCCGTCGGGCGCGCTCATCAGCATGGCATGGACCGGATCGAAGACCGGCCCGACCTCCTCGACCAGATCGGCATAATAGCGGCCACCCCAACTGCCCATGCCGATTTCCACCAGGCGTGCATCGGTCCTGGCGGCATGCCAATCGAGCTCGAGATGTTCGGCGATGACGGCAAGCGTCTGCAGGGCGCGGCCGGCCGACGAGGACCATAAGGTCAACGCCGGTTTTGCGCCCAGCGCGGCCCGTAGCGCACGCCCCATTTCATCGGCCTGAGCGAACCCGGCGCGAGTCAGCGGCGTATGCGGATGATCGCCCTGCAGCCGTCTGGCAGCGTTGAATACGGTTTCCCCGTGCCGCGCGATAAAGTCCCTGCCCCGCCTTGGGGCACCGCGCACTGCCTTGGAATCCATGGGCTCGGTTTCAACCCCGTGTGGCGCAATTGCAACGTTTTTTCCTGTTTATCTGAGGTTCATGCAACGCAGCGCGCGGTCACCTATTTCACGCATCCCGGCTCAACACCCGCCGGCATTCAACGGAGTCTTCGTTATGCGTAAGCTTGTTCTCACCGCCGCCACCGCAGCTCTCGGTATCGGCCTCGCCGCTCCAGCCTTTGCACAGGATTCGGAGAAGGCACCTTTCACCGGGGTCCGCGTCGAAGCGCTGGCCGGTTATGATCACATCAGCGGCGGCGACGGCAACGCGAAGGACGGCGTCGTCTATGGCGGCGCGGTCGGATATGACGCGCAGGTTGGCGGTGTCGTGCTCGGCGTCGAAGGGGAAATCACCGGATCGAGCGCGAAGATCCGCGCCAACGATCTGCTGACCACGGGCGACCGTCTGCGCGTGAGCGCTGGCCGCGATCTCTATGCCGGCGCCCGCCTGGGCTATGTCATCTCGCCGCAGGCGATGATCTACGCCAAGGCCGGCTACACCAATGCCCGTCTCGAGGCGAAATATGCAGTGGGCTCGACCACGATCGAGAACCATGAGGACCTGGGCGGTTACCGCCTTGGCGCCGGCATCGAATATAATGTCGGGCCGACGACCTATGTGAAGGCGGAATATCGCTATTCGCATTACGGCGATCTCGACGGGTACGACATCGATGCCAACCGCCATCAGGTGCTGGCGGGCGTGGGCGTACGCTTCTGAACCAATCCGTCTGTTTACAGGCGTAAAACAAGGGGTCGGGGCGCTTGCCCCGGCCCCTTTTATCGTTAAGGAAAGGAGACGGCGAATTGCCCCCGGCTGAACGCTCGGAGGGAAAGAAATGGGCGGCGGCCCGGGGGAATGAGATGAAGGCCACGATCGAACGCGCAACCCTCCTCAAGGGACTGAGCCACGTCCAGTCCGTCGTCGAGCGGCGCAACACCATCCCGATCCTCTCCAACGTCCTGATCGAGGCGACGGCTGAGGGCAGCCTGAAGCTGATGGCGACCGATCTGGATTTGCAGATCAACGAAACCGTGTCCGCGGCGGTCGATCAGCCGGGCGCGACCACCGTTTCGGCGCACACGCTGTTCGACATCGCCCGCAAGCTGCCCGAGGGAAGCCAGGTCAGCCTGGCGGCGGCCGACGGCAAGATGACGATCATGGCGGGCCGCGCCAAATTCCAGCTCGGCACGCTGCCGCGCGACGATTTCCCGGTGATCGCCGAAGGCGAATTGCCGATCTCGTTCGAGCTCCCCGCCGAAACGCTGAAGCAGATCATCGACAAGACCCGCTTCGCCATCTCCACCGAGGAGACGCGCTATTATCTCAACGGCATCTTCTGGCATGTGTCGGACGATCCTCTGCCCGTGCTCAAGGCCGCTGCGACCGATGGCCACCGCCTCGCCCGGGTGACGATGCCGCGCCCGGACGGCGCCGAGGGCATGCCCGACGTGATCATCCCGCGCAAATGCGTGGCGGAACTCCGCAAGCTGCTCGAGGAGATCGACGGCTCGGTCGGCGTGTCGCTGTCGCCGACCAAGATTCGTTTCGACCTGGGCCAGGCGCTGCTGACCTCTAAGCTGATCGACGGCACTTTTCCGGATTACAGCCGCGTGATCCCGACCGGCAACGACAAGATCCTGAAGATCGATCCGCGCAGCTTCGAAGAAGGCGTCGATCGCGTCTCCACCATCGCGACCGAAAAGACCCGCGCCGTGAAGATGGCGCTGGATCGCGACAAGATCACGCTTTCCGTGACGAGCCCCGAAAACGGCACCGCTGCCGAAGAAGTGCCGGGCGATTATGCCGCCATGCCGTTCGAGATCGGCTTCAACAGCCGCTATCTGCTCGACATATTGGGCCAGCTGGATGGCGACACGATCGAGGTGCACCTCGCCGACGCAGCAGCGCCGACCCTGATCCGCGAGAACGACAAGTCGTCGGCACTGTACGTATTGATGCCGATGCGGGTCTAAGCCGGTGCGTCCCGGAAAGCGGGTGTCGATGCTTGTGGCGGCGTTGCTGCTCATCGCGGCGCAGGATATCCAGATCGCGATCCCATCCGACAATCAGAGCCTCGTCCCGCCCCCCGCGTCCGTCCCACCACCCGAAACGGATGCGGCATGGCAGCGGCAAGTGGTCGCGCAGCTAACGCAAAATCAACGTTATCCGCCCGCAGCCCTGCATAAGGGCGCCCAAGGCACGGCGCATATCCGCTTCCGCGTCGACCGGACCGGACGAATCCTGACCGCGCGGCTCGCCCATTCCTCGGGCACTGCCGAGCTGGATGCGGCAGCGGTGGAATCCGTGCGCGGCGCCCGGCTGCCGCCAATGCCGGCCGGCATGACCGGCCCGGTCGATCTCGTCCTGCCGTTGACCTTTCGCATCGCCGACTAAGCGGGCCCTGCAGGGCCGATTATCGCGACGCGGTGGCGCGGGCGAGCGCGCGGGCAGCCTTTTTCTGCTCCGGATCGAGCGCCACTGCGCGGGTGAACAGCGTCACCGCCTGCGCCTCGTCCCGCTCGACACCTTCGCCGTTCTGGTAAGCGCGGCCGAGCAGATAGCAGCTTTCGCCCTGATCGAGATCGCAGCCGCGCTCGAACAACTCGGCGGCGCGGAGCCGATCCTTGGGCACGCCGGAACCTGACCGGTAAAGCTCGCCGAGATTGCCGCACGCAGCGCCCTCCTTCTCGGCGCAGGCGCGCTCATATAATGTGGCGGCGCGCTCGCGATCGCGGCGCACGCCGATCGCGTCGGCATAGACCACGCCGAGATTGTAACAGCCGTTCGAATCGTCGCCGTCGCACGCCTTGGTGAAAAGCGGCAGCGCGCGGCGACGATCGGTTCTCACGCCGACACCCTTCACATAGGCCGCGCCGAGATTGGAGCAGCCGCCGGCGTTGCCCTGATCGCAGGCGGCCTTAAAATAGCCGACCGCCCGCACCTCGTCCTTCACGACGCCCTCGCCGCGGACATAAGCCAAGCCGAGATTGGAGCAGCCCGACGCGTCGCCCGAATCGCAGGCGCGCGCAAACAGGGCCGCCGCCTTGACCGAATCCTGGGGCACGCCGACGCCCTGATGATGTGCGATGCCGAGATAGATGCAGCTGCCCATGTCCCCGCGGTCGCATCCGCTGATGAACAATGCGGCGCCGCGAACACTGTCCTGCGGGACACCGTCGCCTTCGACGAACAGCGTGCCGGCGCCGCCACAGGCCGCGGCATCGGCCGCGCATTTTGCTTCAAGCGCGCGGGCCGTTTCGACTTCGTCAGCTGGTTCCTCAGCCGGGGTGGCGGTGACCTCGACGAGGGGCGGCTGATCCTGCGCGGGCACAGCCTGGGCCAGCGCCAGCGCGGCGACCATCAGATAAAGCATCGAAAAACCACCTCTCGCCGTTCGCAGCCCGGCGCTGCACCGCTACCTTTCGACGATTTCCCAGAGATTTACGACCCATAACCGGTAAGGGCAGGGCTTCGCCCCGAGGAAAGACCGGCCATGCCACGCAGAGGATATAAGGGCGCAGCGCGTGGCATCGCGATCACGATCCAGTCGGCGACGGCGCGGGCGATAACCTATCGCGTCGCGATCGAGCGGGAAGCGACGCCGGCGACGCATATGTGTCGGCCGAAGGTTGCGACACGAAGATCGCGGAGACCCCCGGCAAATGACGGGCCGATGCGTTACCGCGCATAGGCCTTGACCAGATCGTAGAGGAAATCGCGGCCGACATACACCGACTCCACCCCGCGCCGTTCGTTCAGGCCGTGCGCGCCATTGCCGGCGAAATCGCCCCAACTGCCCGGCACGCCATAGGTCGGGATGCCGATCGGCGCGAGATAGGTCGCGTCGGTGGCGCCGGTCGACATGGTCGGGATAAGCGGGACTCCCGGGAAATAGCGGGCGACGAGCTTTTCGGCCGGCACCATGACTTTCGGATCCAGCGGCGGCGGGACCGCGATCGGGCGCAGCCGCCCGACCAGGGTGACGCTCACCTTGGCACCGGCGACCGTGGCGACCAGCGCCGCACGGGTCGTGTCGGCATCCTCACCCGGCACGATGCGGCAGTTCACCGTCGCCCTGGCCCGTTGGGGCAGCGCGTTCGCGGCGTGGCCAGCCTCCAGCATCGTCGCTACGCAGGTGGTGCGCAGCATCGCGTTGAAGGTGCGATCGGTCGAGACCAGCGCTGCGGCGGCGCGATCGTCCGGATTCGCGGCCAGCGCCACCATGGCACGGCCGAGATCGTCGTTCCGGCCCTTGCCCGCCCGCGCGAAATAGGCGCGGGTCGTATCGTTGAAGCGGATCGGAAAGCGGTAGGCCCGCACTTTTTCCAACGCGCTGGCGAGCTCGTAAATGGCGTTGTCGTCGATCGGAACCGAGCTGTGGCCGCCGGGGTTGGTCGCCTCCAGTTCGAAGCTGCGGTTGGATTTCTCGCCCACCTGCATGGATTGGGAGACGAGCTTGCCCTGGCCGTCGGTGCTGCCGCCGCCGCCTTCGTTGAGCGCGAATTCGGCTGCGATCAGTTCGGGCCGGTGCTCAGCGAGCCATTGCGCGCCGTTCATGCGCGCGCCCGATTCCTCGCCGCAGGTCAGCGCCAGCTTGATCGTGCGCTTCGGCTTGAACCCGGTCTGCTTCAGCCGGATCAGCGTATCGACCCAGGTCGCCACCATTGCCTTCATGTCGGACGTACCACGCCCGTAGAAATAGCCGCCTTCCTCGATGAAGGCATAGGGATCGCGCTGCCAGTCCTCACGCCGGGCGTTGACCACGTCGAGATGGCCGAGCAGCAGTATCGGCTTGGCCGTGGTCGAGCTGCCGGGCAACTGCGCGACCAGCCCGCCATCGAGCGGGAAGCCATCGACCGTGAAAAGCGTGACCTGTTCGTCGGCAAAGCCGGCGGCCTTGAGACGCGCCGCCATCTTTCCAGCGGCAGCGGTGCAGCTGCCGGTCGAGACGGACGTGTCGGTCTCCACCAGTTCCCGGTAGATATCCCGGAAGGCCAGCTGATCCGGCCGCGGATCGCCCGCCGGCGCGGCCGAAGCGGGAGAGGCAAGCAGGGCAAGCACGCTTGCGGCGGCGACCATTAGATTCATGAATATCTCCCGAGCCAGATCACGGCATCTTAAGCAGGGGTTCGCCAATCAGCCAACCGATAACGACGGGCGTAAACGGTCTTGCCTTGGGGATGGAATTCACTTACTGACATAAGTGTCAGCAAGGATCGACTCGATGGCCAAACTTCCTCCCTTTCCCGGAACCACCGGGCGCCGCGACTGGCGGACCGCATTCGACGCGATCCGCAAGCTGCTCGCCAATGGCGACGACACGACTCAGGTATTCCGCATCATGCGCGCGCTGAACGTTGGCAGCACGGCCGCGAACTTCGGTCGGTTCATTGCCACCGAAAAGGGTGGGCGCATGGCCTATGAGCGGGTCGAACTGGCGGAGCGCTTCGTCGATAAAGCCTTTGTCGCCTCATTCGCGCCGGGCACGGTCGGGGCGGCCTATCGCCATTTCCTCGAGACGACCGGCTATTCCGCCGATGGCCTGGCCGAGATCAGCAAGATCAACCGCGAAGAGGAAATGCTTCATCCTTACGCCTGGTTCGGCCGGCGGACGCGCGACACGCATGACATCTGGCATGTGCTGACCGGTTACAAGGCTGACGAAAGCCTGGGCGAGGCAGCTTTGGTTGCGTTCAGCTACGCTCAGGTAGGCGGGCTCGGTTGGGCCTTCATCGGCGGAGCGGCGGCCCTGAAGAGCTTGCGCGTGACCGGCAACACGCTGTTCGCCAGGGCCGTCATCGAGGGCTACCGCAACGGGCGGAAGGCGAAATGGATTGCGGGTGAGGATTATCTGGCGCTGATGCACGAGCCGCTCGACGCAGCGCGCGCGCGTCTCGGCATCCGGACACCTACCGCCTATCTGCATGCGCAGCGCGAACTCGGTGCGGAGCTGGCCTCCTATCTCAGCGCGTCCAAGAAGACGGGTGCGGAGCAGCTCGCCGCCTGATCGGCGGCCCTCGCTAGCCAGGTACGAACTGGGCTAAGGCGCTGGCAATGCTGTCGCGCCTGGTCCTTACCGATTTCCGCAATCACGCCGATGCCACGATCGAGCCCGGCCCGGGTTTCGTCGTGCTGACCGGTGAGAATGGCGCGGGCAAGACCAATATCCTCGAGGCGGTATCGCTGCTGGCGCCGGGGCGCGGGCTGCGGCGCGCGGCGCTGGGCGAGATGGCGCGGCAGGGCGGGACCGGGGGCTTCGGGGTAGCGGCCGCGCTGGTGGGCGAGGTCGACATCGCCACCGGCACGCAGCCTTCAGCGCCCGAGCGCCGCATCGTGCGGATCCAGGGCGCGACCGTCGCCGCAACCGCGCTGGCGGAATGGCTCACCACCCTGTGGCTCACCCCGGCGATGGACCGGCTGTTCGTCGAGCCGGCCAGCGAGCGGCGGCGGTTTCTCGACCGGCTGACCCTGGCGCTGGGCCCGGGCCATGCGGTCCATTCCAACCGCTACGAGGCAGCGATGCGGGCGCGCAACCGTTTGCTCGCCGAGGCGAGCGACAGCGGGCGGCCGGCCGATGCCGACTGGCTGAGCGCGCTCGAGACGCAGATGGCCGAGCATGGCGCGGCGATCGATGCGGCGCGGCGCGCGACGGTCGCAGCACTGGCCGAACGGCTGATAGTGCAGCCCGAGGGGCCGTTCGCCCGGGCGGGACTCACGCTGGAAGGCTGGACCGGCGCTGGCGAGACACTGGCGGCCGATCTCGCCCAGGGGCGGCGGCGCGATGCGGCAGCCGGACGCACGCTGGCCGGCCCGCACCGCACCGACCTGGCCGTCACGCATCTCGGCAAGGGGCAATCCGCCGGCCTGTGCTCGACCGGCGAGCAGAAGGCGCTGCTGCTCGGTATCGTGCTGGCCCATGCCGATCTGGTGGCCGAGCGCACCGGCCAGCCGCCGGTCCTGCTGCTCGACGAAGTGGCGGCGCATCTCGATCCGGTGCGCCGCGCCGCCCTGTTCGAACGGCTCGCCGGCAAGGGCCAGGTGTGGATGACGGGCACTGAATCGGCCTTGTTCGACGACGTCGGGACTGAGGCGTTCCGCCTGACGATCGGGCGCAGCGCCCGCTGAACCTCACCTGTCGAGCCGGCTCACACCGCGTTCAAGCGTCGGGCTGCAGAAACCGCTCCATGGCGGGGGCCATGGGAGTAAGAACAATGAACAAGAACCCAATGATCGCCACTGTGCTGGCAGCAACTCTGTTGACCGCGGGCGCCAGCCCGGCGCTTGCTCAGGAGCGCTGGGACTGGGGCGGCGGTCGCGCTGACGATCGCGACTATGGCCTGGTCGGTGCCGGCGTTCCGATCCTCTACCGCGAACTGCGCGCGACGAATCGCGGCCGTGCGTTCGTGATGCGCAATTTCGATCGGGACCGCGATGGCCGCGTCAGCCGACGCGAGGCGCAGGCCGCCAACCGCGCCTTTGCCGAGATCGCCGGACCGCGGCGCGACCGCTTCGACTGGGAGTCGCGCGACCGGGCAGTAGTGGTCGAGGACCGCGGCGGCGGCTGGGATCGCGGCGCGATGCGTGGCTATGGCTTCCGCCAGACGTCGCGCGGCGCGACACTGCGTCTGCAGGAGGACGTGCTGTTCAGGACCGACAGCGCCGTGCTGCGCCCGGGCGCGATCGAGAAATTGCGGCCGCTCGCATCCTATCTGCGCGCCGAGCCGGGCGTGCGAGTGTCGATCGACGGCTATACCGATGGGCGTGGCACCGACGCGCATAATCAGGCGCTGTCCGAACGCCGTGCTGCCAGCGTGCGCTCTGCCTTCGACCAGCTGGGCGTCGTGCGTGCCCGCTTCTCGGTGGTCGGGCATGGCGAGGCGGATCCGGTCGCGACCAACGCCACCGCCGCCGGCATGCGCCAGAACCGCCGGGTCGAGGTGACTCTGCTCGGCCAGCGCGCCGACCGTTTCTCGCGCGCGGATTAAGGCCCGATACGGGGCATTTGAGGGCGGCCGCGCGCGACATGCGGGCGGCCGCCCCGATGCGGCATTTTGCTTCCGTTTCCAGCCTCGAATCCCTATATGCTTGGCATGGCAGAAGATCCCAACACGAACGATTACGGCGCAGATTCCATCAAGGTCCTGAAGGGCCTCGACGCCGTCCGCAAACGCCCCGGCATGTATATCGGCGATACCGACGACGGATCGGGCCTCCACCATATGGTGTTCGAGGTTTCCGACAACGCGATCGACGAAGCCCTGGCCGGGCATTGCGACCGGATCGACATTGTCCTCAACGCGGACGGTTCGGTCTCGGTGACCGACAATGGCCGCGGCATCCCCACCGGCATCCATACCGAAGAAGGCGTGTCAGCGGCCGAAGTCATCATGACTCAGCTCCATGCCGGCGGAAAGTTCGAGAACACCTCGGACGACAATGCCTACAAGGTTTCGGGCGGCCTGCACGGGGTCGGCGTCTCCGTCGTCAACGCGCTGAGCGAATGGCTCGACCTGACGATCTGGCGCGACGAGACCGAGCATTATATCCGCTTCGCGTTCGGCGATGCGGTGGCGCCGCTCAAGGTCGTCGGCCCCGCGCCGGGCAAGAAGGGCACGCGCGTCACCTTCTTCCCGAGCCCCGCCACCTTCAAGATCACCGAGTTCGATTTCGAAAAGCTCGAGCATCGTTACCGCGAGCTCGCTTTCCTCAACTCCGGCGTGCGCCTGTTCCTGAAGGACGCGCGGCACGAGGACGTGAAGGAAGTCGAGCTCTATTATGAAGGCGGCATCGCCGCGTTCGTGAAATATCTCGATCGCAACAAGGTCGCGCTGATGCCCGATCCGGTCGCGATCTCGGGCACCCGCGACGATGTGACGATCGACGTCGCGCTGGAGTGGAACGACAGCTATTACGAGAACGTCCTCGCCTTTACCAACAACATCCCGCAGCGCGACGGCGGCACGCATCTGGCGGCATTCCGCGCCGCGCTGACGCGCACGCTGAACAATTATGCCGAGAAGACCGGCCTCCTGAAGAAGGAGAAGGTGACGCTGACCGGCGACGACATGCGCGAGGGGCTGACCGCGATCGTCTCGGTGAAATTGCCCGATCCGAAATTCTCGTCGCAGACCAAGGACAAGCTCGTTTCGTCCGAAGTGCGCCAGCCGCTCGAAAGCCTGATGGCCGACAAGCTGGCCGAGTGGCTCGAGGAGAATCCGGCGCACGGCCGGTCGATCATCGCCAAGGTGATCGATGCCGCCGCAGCGCGCGAAGCCGCGAAGAAGGCGCGTGAACTGACCCGGCGCAAGGGCGTGATGGATATCGCGTCGCTGCCCGGCAAGCTCGCCGATTGCCAGGAGCGCGATCCGGCCAAGTCCGAGCTGTTCCTGGTCGAGGGCGATTCGGCCGGCGGCTCGGCGAAGCAGGGCCGCGACCGGCATTTCCAGGCGATCCTGCCGCTACGCGGCAAGATCCTCAACGTCGAGCGCGCCCGGTTCGACCGGATGCTCTCGAGCCGCGAGATCGGCACGCTGATCCAGGCGATGGGCACCGGCATCGGCCGCGACGATTTCAACGTCGAGAAGCTGCGCTACCACAAGATCGTCATCATGACCGACGCAGACGTGGACGGCGCGCATATCCGCACCTTGTTGCTGACCTTCTTCTACCGGCAGATGCCGGAGATCATCACCAACGGGCACCTCTTCATCGCCCAGCCGCCGCTGTACAAGGCAACGCGCGGCCGTTCCGAAGTGTATCTGAAGGACGACAACGCGCTCGACGAATATCTCGTCGAGAATGGCGTGGCGACGAGCGTGCTCGAAGGCGCCGGCGGCGCGCGAACCGGCGCCGATCTGCGCAGCCTGGTCGATCATGCACGGCGGATGCGCACGCTGATGCGCTACGTGCCGCGGCGTTACGACCCAACCATGGTGGAGGCGCTGGCGATGGGCGGCGTGCTCGATCCGACCCTGTCCAACGAAGCGCGGGGCACGCTCGTGGCGACGGTGGTGCGCGGGCTCGACGCGGCCGATACCGATGCGCGCTGGTCTGCGACGATCACTGGCGAGGGCAGCATCCATTTCCAGCGGATCTGGCGCGGCGTGACCGATCACCACATCATCGAGGCGGCATTCCTCGGCTCGGCCGAGGCACGCAAGCTCCACGCGCTGGCAATCGAGCAGGGCGATGCCTTCGTGCAGACCGCAAAGCTGGTCTCGACCAAGGCGGCCGCCGCAGCGCAGGCCGAAGTCGATGCGGCCGCGGAAGAAGATGACGCGCCAGTCACGGTCGGCAAGGGCGAGACGATGGTCGCGCGGCCGAGCCAACTGCTCGACGCGATCCTCGCGGCAGGCCGCAAGGGTCTGGCGATCTCGCGCTACAAGGGCCTTGGCGAGATGAACGCCGAGCAGCTGTGGGAGACCACGCTCGATCCGCAGAATCGCTCGATGCTCCGCGTCGAGGTCGAGCAGGCCGATGTCGCCGACGAGATCTTCACCCGGCTGATGGGCGATGTGGTGGAACCGCGCCGGGAGTTCATCCAGGACAATGCCCTGAGCGTGGTGAACCTCGACGTGTAGGATGTTCGCCTAGCGCCCGGGCGCAGCGAACATCTCGTCTTCAATCAGCGCCGGTGGCAGGATGCCGGGTGCCATCACCCGCGCAAACACGTCCTTCATCTCGAAGGGCTGCCCCGCGGTTTCGGCCTCGTGCGAAGCACGCGCAAAAAGATGGTCGAGCTGCAATTTGCCGACGACATAGCTCGTCCCATAGCCGGGCTGACGCAGGTACAGCAGCTGTTCGAAACCAACGAGCTTGCTCTGCGCATTCGACCAATGGCGCGGCGTCCAGTCGGCATGGAAACGTCCCGCCCGGGCGAGATCGCTCTCATTGGCCTGCACATGCAGCGATGCCAGCCCGCGCGCCGCGCGGTTGGACAGCATGATCCAGACGAGTTCCCGGCCATGCGGGATGTCGTCGTACAGCCCCGCTTGCATGACGATTTCCTCCATCGCCGTGGCGAAGCCTTCCGAGCGATCAGCGAAGATGTTGAACAGGGGCGGCGTCTGCCGGATCGGGCTGGCGCGCGGCTCGAAACGAAGGCGCGCCAGTTCGATCCAGTGGGTGGAGTGCGACAGAAGCGGCAGCGGATCGAGCGCCGTCACGTTGTCGAAAAAGCCGTGATCGGCGTCCGGCGCGAGGTAGTTGCTGGTTTGCGCTTCCATCGCCTTCCGGAAATAGGGCTTGTCGGGCACGAAGCCGGTGGCAACGAGGAAGTCGTTGAACTTCCTGGTCTTGGCTTCGGCCATCCGGCGGTAGGCAGCGGCCACGCTGATCGGGGTGATCGGCGGCAGGTCTCGGTTGCGGAGTTCCTCCAGGCGCAGCGACGCAAGCGCGCGATCGAGTTCGCGCTGGAGCAGCATCACCTGCTGGTCCCAGCCATAAGGAGAGAGATTTACCTTCGCGACATACCAGTCGTAATTGGCCTTGCCGACGCCCGATGGGCCGGTCATGCTCGGCGCCTGCGCGACGATCCAGTCGGCAAAGCTGTCGGTCGCTATCCTGGCCGCCCGCACCGCGTTGCGCAGCGCCGGGCTGGCGCCGGCAAGCGATGCGGCCTGCTCGCCCGAAAAGGTTCGCATCTTGAGGTCGCCGCGCTCCAGCGCAGCGAGCACGGCGCTCTGGTCGCGAAAGCCACGGTCGCCATATCGCCACAGATCGGCGGCGTTGCTCCCGGCAAGGTTGGTGCGTGCCGTCGCCAACATGGCTGGCACGCCGCCGACCAGCTCAGTCAATATGCGATCGTCGGCCCGTGACAGCGGATAGGAGAATTTGAACAGATCGATCGTGGGGCCAGCCGAGGGGCCCTCATGCGCGGGCACGTCGCTCTCCTCGCCGAAGACATTCTGGTAGAAACCCGGGTCTCGCGCCCAGGGTTTCAGCACGCGCAGGAAGAAATCAAAGCCGTTCATCTCCGCTTCCACCAGACGCCAATCGTTCCGGTCGGCGGCGGACCAGCCGGTCGTGGCGATGGCGGCCAGACGGCTGCGGTACCGCGGGAGATCGGCAGCCTTGCCGGCCATCGCCGCCGCGCTGTAATCGGGCACACCGGCGCGGATGGCGGGCTGCACGAAGGCACGCCAATCGTTGAACAGCGCGACCAGATCGGCATGGCTGGTGGACTCGGCGGCGGCGGGGACAATCTGGGCACCCGCGGGCACTGGGCCTGTCGTCATTACAAATGCCGCGAGCGCGATCGTCCAGAGAAAGCGTTGCATGATGTACCCCCACATTGCCGCTCAATGGGGCATGCCAGACACTTGCCAGCAAAGAAACCTGCCGCCGCGCCGTGGGCGACAGGTCGCTCAAAGGAACGCACGACCAGAGCCTCTTCCCACCAGCTCCCGCAGGATCGAAGATCGGCGTCGGCCACGGCGACTCGCTGGTGACGAAGAGGAGTTTGCGCCCAACTGTCCTGGTTTTTTACAATGGGCTGGCGGGCACAATAGCTGGAGGGCCACGATCCTCCGGTGCCGGGCCGCGACCTGCCCCACATGGGAGCGTGCGATGATCCAATTTGATCGCACTGACGCTGGTCAACCTCTGCATTCTCGCTGCCATGCTCCTGCGCGGAACGGCGGCCGGTCCGGATGGCGTGATTCGCGGCCGCGGCCTTCAGATCATGGACAGCCCAGGCAAGGTGCGGGCCAGCATCGCCGTACATCCCGCGACCAGGCAGCCGGACGGATCGGCCTATCCCGAGACGGTGCTGCTCCGCCTCATCACCGCGGAGGGGCGGCCGATCGTGAGAATCTCCTCGGCCGAAGTCGGTGCGGCGATGGCATGATCGGCGCGCAAGGGCCGGCCCATGTTCAGATCCTGGCGCGTGGCGGCGAACCGCGACTGAGCATCTTGGACAATGCCGGCAGGCAGGCGTCGACGCTGCCCTGACCGCTTGGACGGCCGTCCGCTTCGCGTTCGCGGAATTGATCAACTGCATCAGCCATGGTCGCCCAGCACACATCTTCTTCCTTCAACCCGGTCGCGGGCCGCCGATGATCGTCCCGGCCGCCCCTGAACGGCTAAAACTGGTGGGAGGCGGTAGCTTGCACTGCTGGCGCGATGCCGCCACCGTTCCCATGAAGAGCTTCGACCTCGTCGCGAGTCGACCGTTTGATGGGCGAAGAAAAGGACCCATCACGATGACACTGCTTTCGAAACTCTTTGGCCGACGTAAGGACGATACGCCCGGGCCAACGGCGACGCTGACGCGGGAGCAATTCGCTGACCATTATGTGTGGATGTTGGCTGAGCAGGCGTCCGAACTGACGGCACAGCGCGTGGACACCGACGTTCGCCTGCGCTGGAGCGACGGCGGCACGATGAACCAATTCCTGCGCAATGCCTATGCACAGTATCTCGCTGACCCGGACTCGATCGAGCCGATACTGGAAGCTCAGCTCGCTGCGGCCCGCGCCACCGCCGCGGCGCAAGGCGGGCTGGATCTCGACCGCGTGCTGCCTCTCATCAAATCCACCGCCTGGCTCGCGACGGCGATCGCTCAGGTGGGGGAGGGCGCGACCTTCGTGACGCGACCGCTCGTCGCCGACCTGATCATCGTATTCGCTCAGGATCTGCCGGACACCATAGCCTATGTGAAGATCAAGGATCTGGAGGGCGTGTGCGACGAAGCAGCGCTGGCCGCCCGCGCCATGTCAAACCTCTCCCGCCGCGTGGCCTTGATGGAAGTGAATGGAGGCGATGGCAGGTATCGGATCGAACTCGACGGCTTGTTCGACGCAAGCCTGATTCTGGTTGTCGCCGAATGGATTGGATCGCTTGACCTTGAGGGTGATCCAGTCTTCGCGATACCAAGCCGCGACCAGCTGATGGTGTGCGGGTCGGCCAACGCGGCGGCAGTGGTCGAACTGGCCGAGATCGCGCCCCAGATCACCGGGAGCGACGCCTATGCGATATCCGGCCGGTTACTAACGCTGAGGAGCGGTGTTTTCGAGATGATCTGAAAGGCGCGGCATGCCGCAGTTTCGATGCGGCCCTGCCAGCATTCCGGGCCAGCATTCCGGGTTGCGGTGGCGATTGGCTCCGCGCTCACCTTCGATCCGGCCGCGACCGCACCCCCTCGGGGCGCCGGGCCAGAATCGCGTTTCCGTATCGGGCAGATTCCGGCACGTCCGGGTCAGTCAGGTCAACTCCGCGCCAGTTCCACTGATAACGCTTTCGCCGCTGCACAAACCCTGAGCCAGCGCGCGCGTTCCTCGACCGCATCGGGAAGCGCACGGTGCGCCGGGATGCCCTCGGGTACCGGCAGGTCCGTATGCGCGAGCAGGTCGCCGACCACGGCCGCCAGACGGTCTGGCGCTACTATGGGTGCGAGGATTTCGCTGGCGCACTCGCGGCGCGCTTCACCAGCGCCGCGCAACCGCAGGCTGTTTCGCGGGGCGCCGGCAGCCCGCAACAAGGCACTGAGCCATTTGCCGTCCCATGACGGCGCGCTCGCCAGCAGATCGTGCCCGGCCAGGACGTCCAGCATATGGTTCGCCACCAGTTCGTGGGAAGTCCCTTCACGCACCAGCGTTTCGCGGCTGATGCGATGGATCGCCTCCGCTGCCGGATCCCAATCGGTCCACTCTTCGGCGGGCCGGATCAGAAATGTCTCAGAGCGGCCATCCTCGAACACCCAGGCCACCTCGATCGGATAGCTGCGCTTGGCGAGCGACGAGGCTTCGAAATCGAGAAAGGCGTGCATCAGCCGATAACGACACGGAAATGCCGGGGCTTCAACAGGAGAAGGGCCGCCCCTTGCGGAGCGGCCCTTCCATTGTCATCCGAACGTGGACAGCTCAGGCGAGCCGGACCCCCGCGGTGGAGGCCAAGCTCACAGATTCTGCCGCGCGCGGCATGTGACAATGAGACATTCGACCACCTCCTTTCCGTTGTTGAACGATGAAACTTATGTGGGCGGCGGCGGGCGCGTTTCAAGCCATCCTGCTGGCGTTGCAGCATTTAAACAGCGATCGGGGGCCAGCCTGCGGGCAGTTCACGCGCACCGCCGATATCCCGGTCCGCGCACGACCCGGCCGGGCGTCGCGCCGGTATGCTCGCCATCCTTCAGCACCTGGACGCCGTTGACGAAGACGTCCCGCATGCCGGTGGCATAGACTTGCGGTTTGGCGAAGGTAGCGTGATCGGCGATCCGGGCAGGATCGAAGACCACGACATCGGCGAATGCCCCTTCGCGCAATGTGCCGCGATCCCTGATCCTGAGGTTGCTGGCCGGCAGCGAGGTGAGCCGGCGGATCGCCTCGGTGAGGGGAAGCCGCTTTTCCTCGCGCACATATTTGCCGAGCAGGCGCGCGAAATTGCCGTAAGCCCGGGGATGCGTGCCGGACTTGAGGAAGACGCCCTCCGGCGCCTCCGACCCTTCGTCCGAGCCGAAGCTCATCCAGGGCAGCGTCACCTGTCTGGCGACATTGGCTTCATCCATCAGGAAATAGATGGTGCCGACGCGGCTGCCATCCTCGACGACCAGATCCATCGCCGTTTCGGCAGCGCTCTTCCCGCGCATTCTGGCGATTTCGGTAAGGGTCTTGCCGGCGAGCGGCTTGAGCGCTTCGTTCCTGAAGCCGACCAGCAACATGCCGTCGGGGCCGGCGCCCGCGAAGAAATTCTCCCATCCCTTGCCCGGCGCCGCCATCTCCGCCGCAACCCTCACCCGCGTCGCAGGATCTTTCAGCCGTTCGATCCATGCTTCCAGCCCCCCGGCCTGCACCCAGGTCGGCATCGCGGCATCGAGCCCGGTCGCACCGGCGGCATAGAGATACATGTCGGCGGTGATGGACAATCCCTCCGCGCGCGCCGCCTCGATCCGCGCGATCGCCTGATCATATTTGGCCCAGTTGCCGCGCCCGGCCATCTTCAGATGGTAGATTTCCGCCCGCGCGCCCGATTTGCGCGAAATCTCGACCAGTTCGTCGATCGCCTCGATCAGCCTGTCGCCTTCCGAGCGCATATGGGAAATATACATGCCGCCACACCGCGCCGCAGCGGCGGTGATCGCGATCAACTCGGGCGTTTCGGCATAGGTGCCGGGTGCGTAGATCAGCGAACTGCCGACGCCCATCGCGCCTTCATTCATGGCCGTGGTGACGAGCGCCTTCATGCGATCGAGCTGAGCCGGCGTCGGATCGACATCGTCCTCGCCGAGCTCATGGACACGGACCGTCTCGGCACCGACGAAACTCGCGACGTTCGTCGATACGCCCTTCTTTTCGAGCATCTCCAGATAGTCGCCGAGGCTGGTCCAGCCGATCGGGAATTTCACGTCGCCCTGGCGTTTCAGGGCATCCGCCTTCATTCTTGGATTGAGCGGCCCCATCGAGCTGCCTTCGCCCATCACCTCCAGCGTCACGCCCTGCCGGATATCGCTTTGGCTGCGGCCATCGGCGATCAGCGATTCCGTCGCCCAGCTGAGCATGTTGATGAATCCCGGCGCGACCGCCAGTCCCCGGGCGTCGACTTCCGAGCGACCGCGTCCTTCGACCTTGCCGACGGCGACGATCCTGTCATTCCGGATCGCCAGATCGCCTTTGCGCCCTGCCGATCCGGTACCGTCATAGATGGTGCCGTTGCGAATGACGACATCATAGCTCTCATCCGACGCCGCCGGTGCGGCCGCCGAACAGAGCAAAGCGGAAACGGCCAGCGCGACCAGGCGGTGGAGGCTCATCGGACGGCCCTTTCCTTCATCGGGGAATCCCGTGTCGGAACGGGCATAGCCCGGTGGAGCAGGCGGAGCCAGCAGCGGCGGGTTACGCCGCCTGTTCGAAATCGATGACGATCCGCCCCTCGATCTCGCCGCGATGCATGCGGCCGAAAATGTCGTTGATGTTCTCGAGCCGGTCGGTCGCGACGGTTGCCTTGACCTTGCCCGCGCCGGCGAAGTCGAGCGCTTCCTGGAGATCGAGCCGGGTGCCGACGATCGACCCGCGCACGGTGATACCGTTCAGCACGGTATCGAAGATCGACAGCGGGAAATCGCCGGGCGGCAGGCCGTTGAGCGATACGGTGCCGCCGCGGCGGACCATGCCCATCGCCTGCTGGAAGGCGATCGGCGAGACGGCGGTGACGAGCACGCCCTGCGCGCCGCCGATCTCCTTGCGGATGAACTGCGCCGGATCGGTGTCGCGCGCATTGACGGTGAGCGCGGCGCCCAACTCCTCGGCGAGCTTCAGTTTCGCATCGTCGATATCCACCGCGACGACGTTCAGCCCCATCGCCCTGGCGTATTGGACCGCCATATGGCCGAGCCCGCCAATGCCGGAAATCGCCACCCAGTCGCCAGGCTTGGTATCGGTGACCTTGAGGCCTTTATAGACCGTCACCCCCGCGCACAGGATCGGCGCGATCTCGACGAAACCGATATTGGCCGGCAGGTGCCCGACATAATTCGGATCGGCCAGCACATATTCGGCGAAGCTGCCATTGACTGAATAGCCGGTGTTCTGCTGGCTCTCGCAGAGCGTCTCCCAGCTGCCGAGACAGTGCACGCAATGCCCGCAGGCGGTGTAGAGCCAGGGCACGCCGACCCGGTCGCCCTCCTTCACATGCGTGACGCCGGCGCCCACCGCCACGACATGGCCGACCCCTTCATGGCCGGGGATGAAGGGCGGGTTGGGTTTGACCGGCCAGTCGCCTTCGGCGGCGTGAAGATCGGTATGGCACACGCCCGTCGCGGCGATCTTGACGAGAATCTGGCCGGGACCGGGCATCGGCACCGCCACTTCCTCGATGACCAGGGGCTGGCCGAATGCGCGGACCACCGCCGCCTTCATTGTCTTTTCCATGAGTAACTGCCTCTGCGAAAGGGAAGATGAGCTTCAGAAGGGGGCGTCGATGTCGACGACGTTGATGAGCTTGTGGTTGACGAATTCCTTGATCCCGAGACCAAGCAACTCGCGGCCGTATCCAGAGCGGCGGACGCCGCCGAACGGCAGATCGGCCTTCACCATCGTGGGGTGGTTGACGAACACCATGCCGGTCGAGATGCGGCCGGCGACCTCGGCGCCGTGCCGGGTATCCGAGGTGAACACCGATCCCCCCAGCCCGAACGGCGAATCATTGGCGATGCGCACGGCATCATCCTCGTCGCTGGCGCGGAACAGCATCGAAACCGGGCCGAAGAACTCCCAGTACCGCGCCGGATTGTCCTCGCCGATGTCCGTCAGGATGGTCGGCTGCACGAAAGCACCCTGATTGGGCACCTCGGGACCAACGGCGGTGGCCGTGGCGCCATGTTCGACGGCACGGCGAACCATGTCCCTGAGATCGTCCGCCGCCTTTTGGGAAGACAAAGGCGCGAGGGTAGTCGAGGGATCGAGCGGATCGCCCATCCTCAGCCCGGCCACGCCCGTAGCGTAGCGCTCGGCAAAGGCATCATAGACCTGATCGACCACTATCATGCGCTTGGACGACACGCAGACTTGGCCGCCATTCCAGTGCCGACCGAAAACAGCCCATTTGACGGTCTTGTCGAGATCCGCATCCGCGAGAACCACAAAGGCATCGGCGCCACCGAGTTCCATGGTGGATTTCTTGAGCGCCTTGCCGGCATGGGCGGCAACCGTCGCGCCAGCGCCTTCCGAGCCAGTCAGCGCGACGCCGTGGACGCGAGGATCGTTGATGATGAGTTCGATCTGCGCCCGGGTGGCATATAGGTTCCTGAACGCGCCGTCGGGAAGCCCTGCCTCGCGCATCAGCGCTTCGAATGCCGCTGCGCTTTGAGGTACGTTGGCGGCGTGCTTGAGCAGCATCGTGTTGCCGGCGGAAAGCTGCGGCGCGATGATCCGCGCGATCTGGTAATAAGGGAAATTCCAGGGCTCGATTGCGAGCAGCACGCCGAGCGGCTCGTGCACCAGCGTCGCCTTGCCTTCGGCCGGATCGGCAACGGGCAATGCCTCGGGCGCGAGCAGCCGTTCGGCATTGTCGGCATAATAATCGAAGATCGCGGCCGACAGTTCGACCTCGGCCGCCGCCTCCGCCAGGAGCTTGCCCATCTCGAGCGTCAGGATGCGCGCATAGGAGTCGGCGTCCCGACGCAGGATGGCGGCGGCGCTCCGCATGACGGTCGCGCGCGCCGCGAACGACGTTTCGCGCCAGGATCGGAAGGCCAGATCCGCCGCGTCGATCGCCTGCAGCACCTCGGCATCGGTCGCGTCGGCAAAGGTCGCCACGATCTCGCCCGAATAGGGATTGGTGGTTGCGTAGGTCATCGAACAGTCCTTTCCGAGCGCCCCCGATGCGCGCCCTGATGGCCCCGTGCGGAAACCATCCCTATGCGGATTGTTACGTAGACTTCGCGATTTCATCGGATTCCGGCACAACCGCGCGGCAAAAATCGCGATGTGCCTGTTCGCCATTTCGGCCTATGAGAAGCGGGACAAAATCGCAGAGGAGACGGGCATGAGGGCATCACTCACGGGCGCAGCGATCGTGGCGCTGGTCGCCACGGCAGCGACGGCAAAGGACCATCCCGCCGCCGAGACCAGGGCGGCCGTCACCGCAGCGCTCGCCGACCCGGCACGGGCCGATCAGGCGGTCGATGATGCGCGGCGCAAGGCCGCCGAGACGCTGATCTTCTCGGGCGTCGGCCCCGGCGACACGGTGATCGATTATCTGCCCGGCAGGGGCTATTGGACGCGCATCTTCACCGGCGTCGTCGGCGCGAAAGGCCATGTCTATCCGACGTGGCCGGCCGTCGCCGCGCCCCGCGCCACCGCGACGGTCGACGATATCAAAGGCCGCAAGCTGGCGAACGTGACCCCCGTCCTGCAGACCGTCGACATCCCCACCAGCGACAAGCCGGTCGACATGTTCTGGACGGTCGAGAATTACCACGACATCGCCAACAATGGCGGCGAAGCCGCGCTCGCGGCAGTCAACAAGGGTGTGTTCGGCCTGCTGAAGGCGGGCGGGACCTATATCGTCGTGGATCACGCCAGCGCGCCGGGCACCGGCATCACCGTCACCAAGACGCTGCACCGGATCGAAGGCGCGGCGGTGAAGGCTCAGGTGACCGCTGCCGGATTCGAATTCGTCGGAGAAAGCCAAGCGCTCGACAACCCGGCCGACAATCACAGCCTGCCGGTATTCGACCCGGCGATCCGCGGGCATACCGACCAGTTCATCTACAAGTTCCGCAAACCGGGCTGACGCGGAGGAGGAAATCGAGATGATCGCGCGATCGACGATCATGGCGTTGCTGGCCGGCCTGCTCGCGGGCTGCGGACCGGCAACGCCCCCGAAACCCGCCGATATCGCCGCGGCCGCCGCCGATCCGGCCCGGGCCAGGGATGTGCAGCAGGACGCACGGCGGCACGGGCCGGAGATCCTGGCCTTTGCCGGGGTGCCGCAGGGCGGGAAGGTCATCGACCTGATTCCGGGCGGCGGATATTGGACGCGGCTGCTGGCGCGGGCGGTAGGGCCCGAGGGCCATGTCTACGGCATCTGGCCCAGGCCTTACGCGATGGAGGCGAGAGGCGACCTGCTTGCATATCGCAAGCTGGGCACGACACCCGAGTTCGCCAATGTCAGCGGGTCGATCCAGCCGGCGACCGAACTCACTGTGCCGGTGAAAGTCGATCTCGTCTTCACTTCGCAGAATTACCACGATTACCCGGACCCCTTCATGGGTTCGCTCGATCCGGCGGTGTTCAACAAGGCGGCGTTCGCGGCGCTCAAGCCGGGGGGCGTGCTGCTGATCATCGATCATGCCGCGGCGGCGGGATCGGGGATGCGAGACACCGATTCGCTGCACCGCATCGATCCGGCGACGGTGAAGGCGCAGGTGACCAAGGCGGGCTTCGAATTCGTCGGCGAAAGCAAGCTGCTCGCCAATCCCGCGGACGATCACCGCCTTCCGGTGTTCGACAAGGCGATCCGCGGACACACCGACCAGTTCATCTACAAGTTCCGCAAGCCGGGGTGAGAAGCGACCAGGCTAGTTCATGCCGATCCGGCTCACGATGAACGCGACGCGCTCGGCTACGGGCGCGCGGGGCAGTTCGATCAGGTCGTAGCCATAGCCGCGATAGGTATCGACCATCACCGCGAAGGTCGCTTCGGCCACCTCCGGCAACTGTTTGCGTTCCGCGTCTCCGGTGAAGATCTCGGCCCAATAGGGCGCGATGAAGACGGACGGGTTGTAGCGGCAGGTCCGCGCCGCTGCGTCGATGTGCGGCGGTACCGGGAGGCCCGAGACGCGCAGGAAACCGACCACGTCGGGCACGCCGCGATCGAGCACGGTGACCGCGCCGATGGCGAGTGCCGCATCATGCGCGGCGATCTCGCGTCCGATCATCAGTTCGGCAAAGGCGCGCTGATCCGCCCAGGGCAGGGCATCGCCACCCGCGGCCAACTGCTCGCGGATCACGGCGCGGCCGACCTCGGGGCTGGTCGCGACGCCGGCCGCGGCGAGCGCTTCGATCAGGGTCGTCTTGCCGGATCCCGGACCGCCCGTGAGGACATGGAGGCGATCGCTATCCATCCGCGCACCATAGGGAGGCGGAGACGCGGGAGTAAATCCCGCGTCACGTCGGTCGCGGCTATCGCCTCGCCGGCCGGCCTTCCGCGTGCAAGCCGCTTCGCGGCCGCACCGCCGCGCAGCTTGCGCTGCGCGGCTCGCGTCAGGCTAGCTTCTCGGTGAGCTCCGGCACGATCTTGAACAGATCGCCGACCAGGCCGATGTCCGCCACCTGGAAGATCGGGGCGTCCTCGTCCTTGTTGATCGCGATGATCGTCTTGGAATCCTTCATGCCCGCGAGATGCTGGATCGCGCCAGAGATGCCGATCGCGATATAGACTTCCGGGGCGACGATCTTGCCGGTCTGCCCGACCTGATAATCGTTCGGGACATAGCCGGCATCGACCGCGGCGCGGCTGGCGCCGACACCCGCGCCGAGCTTGTCGGCGAGCGGTTCGATCAGCGCGTGGAAGTTCTCCGAGTTCTGCAGCGCGCGGCCACCCGACACGATGATCTTCGCGCTGGTCAGCTCGGGCCGCTCCGACTTGGCGATCTCGGCCCCCGCGAAGGTGGAGAGGCCAGTGTCGCCGGTCGTGGCGACGGCCTCGATCGTGCCCGAACCGCCCTCGGTCGCTGCCTTGGCGAATGCCGTGCCGCGCACGGTGATCACCAGCTTCTTGTCGCTCGTCTTGACCGTCGCGATCGCGTTGCCGGCGTAGATCGGCCGCGTGAAGGTATCCGCGCCATCGACTGACAGGATGTCGCTGATCTGCATCACGTCGAGCAGCGCGGCAGCACGCGGCGCGATGTTCTTGCCGTTGCTGGTCGCCGGGAACAGGACTGCATCGTGATCCGCCATCAGGGCAACGACGAGCGGCGCGACATTCTCGGCCAGCGCATGCGCATAAGCGGCATCGTCGGCGACATGGACCTTGCCCACGCCGGCGATCTTCGCGGCTTCGGCGGCGATGCCGTCAACGCCCTGGCCGGCGACGAGCAGATGCACTTCGCCGAGCTGCGACGCGGCGGTGACCACGGCGAGCGTTGCGTCCTTGACGGCCTGACCGTCATGTTCGACCCAGACGAGCGTCTTCATTTCGCGACTCCCATCGCCTTGAGCTTGGCCACCAGTTCATCAACGTCGGCTACTTTCACGCCGGCGGTGCGCTTGGCGGGCTCGACGACCTTGAGCGTGGTCAGGCGCGGCGCGACATCGACGCCGTAATCGGCCGGCGTTTTCTGCGCGAGCGGCTTGGACTTGGCCTTCATGATGTTGGGCAGCGACGCATAGCGCGGCTCGTTCAGGCGCAGATCGGTGGTAATGATCGCGGGAAGCTTGAGCGTCTCGGTTTCCGAGCCGCCGTCGACTTCACGCGTCACGGTCACCGAATCGCTGGTCAGTTCGACCTTGGAGGCGAAGGTCGCCTGGCCGACGCCGAGCAGGCCCGCGAGCATCTGGCCGGTCTGGTTGTTGTCGTCGTCGATCGCCTGCTTGCCGAGGATGACGAGATCGGGCTTTTCCTCCTCGACGATCTTCGCGAGCAGCTTGGCCACGCCGAGCGGCTCGACCTTCTCTTCCGAAACGACGAGGATCGCGCGGTCAGCGCCCATAGCGAGCGCAGTGCGCAGCGTTTCCTGGGCCTTTTGCTCGCCGATCGAGACGACGACGATCTCGGTGACGCCCTTGTCCTTCAGGCGGATCGCCTCTTCGACCGCGATCTCGTCGAACGGGTTCATGCTCATCTTGACGTTGGCCAGATCGACCCCCGTCCCGTCCGCCTTGACCCGGGGCTTTACGTTATAGTCAAGCACACGCTTGACCGGGACCAGCACCTTCATTGCAAACTCTCCTGCGTCCAAACCAGCCCCTGGGGAGGAAGGCGTGGCACGATAGCGACGTTACGCGGCCGCCTTGACCTCGGCGACGATCTTGCGGGCGGCATCGCCCAGATCGTTGGCGGGGACGATGGCGAGCCCGGAGGTCGAGAGGATCTTCTTGCCCTCCTCGACATTGGTGCCTTCGAGCCGGACGACCAGCGGCACCGAGAGGTTCACTTCCTTCGCCGCGGCGACGATGCCCTCGGCGATGATGTCACACTTCATGATGCCGCCGAAGATGTTGACCAGGATGCCCTTCACCGCAGGATCGGCGAGAATGATCTTGAACGCCGCGGTCACCTTCTCCTTGTTGGCGCCGCCGCCGACATCGAGGAAGTTGGCCGGGAACATCCCGTTGAGCTTGATGATGTCCATCGTCGCCATAGCGAGGCCGGCGCCGTTGACCATGCAGCCGATATCGCCGTCGAGCTTGATATAGGCGAGGTCGTACTTGGACGCTTCGAGCTCTGACGGATCCTCCTCCGTCTCGTCGCGCAGCTCCATCAGATCCTTGTGGCGGAACAGCGCGTTGGTGTCGAAGCCGACCTTGGCATCGAGCACGAGCAGCTTGCCATCGTCCGTGACGGCGAGCGGGTTGATCTCGATCTGCGCGGCATCGGTGCCGAGGAACGCATCGTACAGCTTCGACGCGACATTGGCCGCCTGCTTGGCGAGATCGCCCTTCAGGCCGAGCGCGTTCGCGACGGCGCGGCCGTGATGCGGCATGAAACCGGTCGCCGGATCGACGTCGAAGGTCTGGATCTTCTCGGGCGAATCATGCGCGACGGTCTCGATGTCCATGCCGCCTTCAGTCGAGACGACCAGCGCGACGCGACCGGTGACCCGGTCGACGAGCAGCGCGAGGTAGAATTCCTTGGCGATATCGACGCCGTCAGTGACGTAGAGGCGGTTGACCTGCTTGCCATGCTCGCCGGTCTGCACCGTGACAAGCGTGTTGCCGAGCATGTCGATCGCCGCCGCGCGGACTTCGTCGGCGGTGCGGGCGAGGCGGACGCCGCCCTTGGCGTCGGGGCCGAGTTCCTTGAACTTGCCCTTGCCGCGGCCGCCCGCGTGGATCTGCGCCTTTACCACATAAAGCGGCCCGGGCAGCTTCGCCGCCGCGGCCACCGCCTCATCCACGCTCAACGCCGCAAAGCCTGCCGGCACGGGCACGCCGAATTTGGCGAGAAGCTCCTTGGCCTGGTATTCGTGGATGTTCATGGGGCTCTCTTGCCTTTCGAAGATCGGGGATGGGTGTGCCTTAAGCACAGCGGGCGAGGCGAATCCACCCCGCTCGCGCCTTAGCGGAGGAGACCGGTCGCGCACAGCGCGGCCGAACTGGCCGTCACGCCGACGATCTGGGGATCGTGAAGCGAGCGCAGCCGATGGAGCAGCTCATCGATATCGCGCGAGCGATCAGCCTTGCCGAGCGCCGCAAGCCGGCGCAGCTGAGTCAGCGAGAGCCGGTCGACCATGCGCTTCGCCATGCACGACGCGACCGGCCGGGAGATGCCGGCATCGATCAGCCCCTGCCGAGTCATCGCCTCCGGCGTCGAGCAGGCCGCCAGCGCCAGCAGCAGGCCCATCGTCAAAATCTTGCGCATGCCGGCATCCTTTCGTGCAACCGGGAACCTGCGCCGCTATATCGTGACCCATGTCCTGGATCACCAGCCTTCTCCTGTTCGTCGCCACCATCATCGGCATGGAGGGCTTCGCCTATGTCGCGCACCGCTGGATCATGCATGGGCCGGGCTGGTTCCTGCATGCCAGCCATCACCGTCCGCGCCATGGCAACTGGGAGCTGAACGACCTGTATGCAGCGATCTTCGCGGTACCGTCCTTCGTGCTGCTGCTCGGTGGGGCGCAGCTCGGCTGGTGGCCCGGCTTCATCTGGATCGGCGCGGGAATCGCGGCTTATGGCGCGATCTATTTCGGCTTCCACGACATCATCGTGCACAAGCGGCTGAACCACCGCTATCTGCCCAAATCCGTCTATATGAAGCGGATCATCCAGGCGCACCGGCTGCATCATGTCGTCGAGACCAAAGGCGGAAACGTCAGTTTCGGCTTTCTCTATGCGCCGAAACCGGAGGCGCTGAAGGCCGAGCTCAAGCGGCGTGGCCATGCCGGGGTGCGCGCGCCGGCCGGCGAGTCGGCATCCGGGGCAACGGAGCGCTAGATGTTCGACTGGCTCGGCCGCACCATGCTGCTGATCCTGAGCGGGCTTGCCACCTTCGCGATCCTCGCCTCGCTCGAATCCGCCTCGCGCGGCAACGGCACGCTGCGCAGCGGGATGCCGCCGGCGGAAAGCGCACCCGATCCCCGCGCGCCACCACCCGAAGCCGTGCGGGAAGCGCTGGGGCCGCGTGCCAGAATGCCCGGAACGCCGATTCCCGCCGGCCAGCCCGCCCAGCGAGTCGCGGTGCCGGGCGCCGCGGCGCAGGACGCCGGCGCGCAATTGCTCGAGGCGCTGACCTATGCCGTGCTGGCGCTCGCCGGCTTCGCCGCGGCGATCCTGATCGTGCTGCTGCGGATCACCGCTCATCTCGCGCGCATCGCCGAGCGGAGCTGAGCGATCCCCACCGACTGGTTCTTCTACGCACTCGCCGTGCCCGCCGTGATCCTGCTCGGCCTGTCCAAGGGCGGGTTCGTCGGCATGGGCGCGCTGTCGCTGCCGATCCTCGCTTTGGCGATCTCCCCGGTGCGCGCGGCGGCGGTCCTGCTGCCGATCCTGATCGTGCAGGACGTGGTCGGCGTCTGGGCGTTCCGCAAACATTGGAACGGGCATGTGCTGGGCTGGATGCTGCCGGGATCGCTGATCGGCATCGCGCTGGGCTGGTTCTTCGCCGCGCAGGTCTCGGAGAGCGCCGTGCTCGGTGTGGTCGGGGCGATCTCGATCCTGTTCGGCGGCTACCGGCTATGGGTCGAGCGGCGCGGCGCGATCGGCGCTGCGGCGCAGTCGCCAGGCTGGGTGGGCACATTGTGCGGCATCGCCTCAGGCTTCACCAGCCAGATCGCCCATGCCGGGCAGCCCCCGTTCCAGATCTGGGTGATGCCGAAGCGACTCGAGCGTGACGTGCTGGTCGGCACCACCGCGATCTTCTTCGCCGTCACCAACTGGCTGAAGGTGCCGGCCTATTGGGCGCTCGGCCAGTTCAGCCGGGAGAATATGCTGGCGGCGGCGGTGCTGATGCCGGTGGCGATCCTGTCGACCGTGGCGGGCGTGCGGCTGGTGCAGCGCGTGTCGCCGGCCCGATTCTATACCGCCATCTACGTGCTGATGATGCTGGTCGGCGTAAAACTGGTCTGGGACGGCCTGGCCTGAACTATCCGGGAGAGGTCCTCCAAGATCTCAACGCGTCAGCGCACGCGGATAGTTGCGCTGGCCCAAGAACAGATCGATTTATGCGACACAGCCACGAGAAGGGGTGTTTTCGACGTTATTATCGAGCTGCGGACCCATCCAACACCATTAGAATCGCGGTTCGGCGCAAGCGGTGCGCAGCGACTGAACGACGCCCTGGCGGGACTGTCGAACGGAGGCGTCGTGTCTTCGATATTTATGCGACCCCTATCGGTATTACGCGCGGCGTTACTTTACGCCGCACCGACAGCATGCCCTGTTGTTCACTCAGTCAAAGAGCGAGGATACCGATGTTTCGTCGGCAATCCGCTTGATCGCCTCGGCGAGCAACGGCGCGATCGTCAGCAGGCGAATGCGCTTGGCATCTTTCACCACTTCGTGCTGGCCGATTGAATCAGTGATCACCAGTTCCTCGAGCACAGAGCCCTCGACCCGAGCCACCGCGCCGCCGGACAGCACGCCGTGGGTGACATAGGCGACGACACCCTCGGCGCCCGCCTCCATCAGCGCGGCGGCGGCGTTGCACAGGGTGCCGGCTGAATCGACGATATCGTCGATCAGGATGCAGAAGCGGCCCTCGACATCGCCGATGATGTTCATCACCTCGGATTCGCCGGCGCGCTCGCGGCGCTTGTCGACGATCGCGAGATCGGCATTGTCGAGCCGCTTGGCCAACGCACGAGCGCGGACCACGCCGCCCACGTCAGGCGAGACGACCATGATGTTGCGATCGCCGAAGCGCGTCAGGATATCGGCCGACATCACCGGCGCACCGTAGAGATTGTCGGTCGGGATATCGAAGAAGCCCTGGATCTGCCCGGCATGGAGATCGACCGAGAGCACGCGGTCGGCACCGGCGACGGTGATCAGATTGGCGACCAGCTTGGCCGAGATCGGGGTGCGCGGGCCGGGCTTCCGATCCTGCCGGGCATAGCCGAAATAGGGGATCACCGCGGTGATGCGCTTGGCCGAGGCACGACGCAGCGCATCGATGCAGATCAGCAATTCCATGAGATTGTCGTTGGCGGGATAGCCGGTCGACTGGAGCACGAACACGTCCTCGCCCCGGACATTCTCCTGAATCTCGACGAACACTTCTTCGTCGGCGAAGCGGCGCACGCTCGCGCTGGTCAGCGGGATTTCGAGATAATCGGAGATCGCGCGCGCCAGCGGCAGGTTGGAATTGCCGGTCAACAGTTTCATGTGCAGGTTCCCGCCGGCCGACGCGGCCGTTGCGGGGCTCTTAGCCAGCGATTCGGGCAGGCGAAAGACCCGAGACCAAGTGAACCGTCATATATCCATCACGGACCGGTCCTATCGTCACGGCAAGCGGGGGGCGCAGCCTGCGATCATGATGGCATCGAGGTTTGCAGAGCTATGCCGAAGGGCCCTGAATCGACCACGCCTGAATCCAGCACGCTGAACAAGATTTCCCTCCGCATCATCCCGTTCCTGGCGCTGCTGTATTTCGCCGCCTTCATCGATCGCTCAAACGTCAGCTTCGCAGCGGAGGGGATGAACCGCGACCTCGGCTTTTCCGCCTATGTCTATGGCCTGGGTGCCGGCATTTTCTTCATCGGCTATGTCCTGTTCGAGGTCCCCAGCAACCTCATCCTGCACAAGGTCGGCGCGCGACGCTGGATCGCCCGGATCGCGATCACCTGGGCGTTCGTCGCCATCGCGATGGTCTTCGTGAAGAGCCCGGCGAGCTTCTATCTTGTCCGGTTCCTGCTCGGCATGGCGGAAGCCGGATTCTTCCCGGGCGTCATCTATTATCTCACCCAATGGGTCCCCGCGTCGCAACGGGCGCGGCTGATCGGCCTGTTCATGACGGCCATCCCCATTTCCACCGCTCTGGGTGGACCGATTTCCAGCGCCATCCTCACCCTGGACGGCGTGCAGGGCCTGGCCGGATGGCAATGGCTGTTCCTGCTCGAGACGATCCCCTCGCTGGTGCTGGGCATCACCACGCTCTTCTACCTTCCGGACAAACCTGCGCAGGCGAGCTGGCTCACCCCCGCGGAAAAGGACTGGTTGACCGGCACGCTTGCGCGCGAAGCGTCCGGCCGGCAGGCCCGCTATGGCGCCGGGATGATGCGAATGCTGACGGATTCGCGCACGCTGATCCTGTGCCTCGCCTATTTCGGCGTCGAAATCGGGCTTTACGGGGTGATCATGTGGTTGCCGCAGATCTTCACTTCGGCCGGGGTGCCCGCCCCGCTGGTCGGATATGTCATTGCCGTCCCCTATGGGCTCGCCGCGATCGGCATGGTGCTGTGGTGCCGCCACTCCGATCGAGCGAACGAACGCGTGCTGCATATCGTAGCCGCATCCGCCGTCGGTTTCGTCGGCCTTGCCGCAAGTGCCTATCTGACCGCCGCGCCGATCCTGTCGGTGGTAGCCATCACCATTGACGCCATCGGCACGCTCGCCATCCTGCCGATCTTCTGGACCCTGCCGGCGGCCCGGCTGAACGGGACGGCCGCCGCGGGCGGCATTGCGCTGATCAACGCCGTCGGCAATATCGGCGGCTTCGCCGGACCGTTCGTGATCGGCTGGATCAAGGACGCCACGGGCAGCTTCACCTATGGGCTGCTGGTGGTCGCGGCCGGCGTGGCCCTGACCGGCATCGTCATCTGGCTGCTCGGCCATGATTCCGTCGCGGAACGCGGCGAGGCAGGGCCGATGGCGGCCACGGCATAACAGCATGGAAGTGGGAAACGACATGGACTTCGATGCCGGCGAGATCGCCTATGTTCCGACCACGGGCGTGCGCAGGATCCATGAGACGCCGCTGGTGATGGCCACCGACGAAAGCCTGAAAGGCTATGGCTGCCTGGTCGACGAGCCGGCGCAATTCCCGATCGAGATCGTGCGCTGGCCGGCCCAGGGATGGCGGCCGGTGGACGCCAATTCGGGCGACCAGGGCGGCGTGACCGAAGGCATTTTCGAATTCTGGTGGAAGGGTGAAACGCTCTATGCCCGGAACAACGCCGTCGGCGACAGCTATCTGTTCGGCTGGAGCACCTGGCCCGAAGAAGCCACCTCCCAGGGTTCGGGCGCGCCGCGCGAGCGGGCGCTCATCTGGCGCGCCAATTACCATCCCGATGGCGGGCAGCTCTTCTATCCGCTCAACGGCCAGAGCTTCGTGGTGCCGCTCGCTTTGCCGGGCGACGATGTCACGCCGGACAAGTTCACGACGTTCCGCTCCGACGGGCGCGGGCTCTATATTCATCCGGGCGTCTGGCATGGCGCCTTCGTGCCCATCGACGACCATGGCGAATTCCTCGATCGCCAGGGCCGGGTCCATGCCCGCGTGTCAGTCGATTTCGCCAAGGAATTCGGCTGCTACATCTCCTCGCCGCTGACCGCTCCGCGCTAGCGCGTTCATTTCACGGCGGCGTGCGCCGCCAGAAAGTCCAGGCGCGGTTTGCGCAGGCCGGTTTCGGCATGTTCGCCGTCGCGGTCGAAAACCAGCACATGGTCACCCTTGTCGATCGGCCAGGCCACGAGTCCCGGCCCGTTGGGATCGCCGCGCTTCGCGAAATTTGTCCAATAGCGGCCCATATCGGCGGCGATTCGCCGGTCGAACGGAACATAATCGGGAGTGGACCAGCGAAAACTGCCCAGGGTGCCGAACACGAACTGTACTTCCGCGGCATGGCCCGCGCCGGGCGTGGCGTTCCGATATCCCTCCGGCACATAGGTGAAGAAATAGCGGTAGACCGGCTGGCCCAGCCTTGTCTGGGCAGCGGCGAAGAAACGGGCCGGCTCGGTGAAGGCGTAGTCGGTGGCGATATTCGCCGCGATGACCTTCTTGTCGCTGGTCCTGTCCGGATCGAACAAGGTCATCATGCGCGGCCGGTCCGCTTCGGGAAACAGCGAGAAGACCGCCGCGTCGGGATGCTCCAGGAAGTTCGAGAACAGATCGGCTTCATAATCGTTCGAGCCGACCAGCCACGGCACGGGCGCCTGCCGGCCGTCGGCGAAGCTTCGATCGACATTTTCGCGCACCAGCACGCCGTCCACGATTGGTGCCGGATTGCCGTCGCTGCCGGTTGCGGCGGATTGCCCCGCCAGCACGGTCTCGACCGGCAGGGCGCGCAATGCCGCGAGATCGGCCGCACCCGCCGCCCTGGCAAACGCCTCGCCCTGCGCCTCGGCGACGGCGAGCGGTTTCGCCGCGATGCGGCCAAGCCCGGACTGGGTGATCGCCTTGGCAAACAGACCGCGTGCGTCCGGAGCAGCCATCAGCAGGTTGACTGACATCGCGCCGGCGGATTCGCCGAATATGGTCACGTTGGCCGGATCGCCGCCAAAGCCGGCGATATTGTCGTGCACCCATTTCAGCGCGGCAATCTGATCCATCAGACCGAAATTCCCGGTGGATGCAGATTCGCCTGTCAGCGCCGGGTGAGCGAACCAGCCCAGCCGCCCCAGGCGATAATTCGCGGTCACCACGATGACACCGTCACGCGCAAGCGCTGCGCCATCGAACATCGGATGAGCGGCATCGCCGCGCACGAAGGAGCCACCGTAAATCCACACCATGACCGGGAGCCGCGCCGTCCCGATGCGCGGCTTCCAGATGTTGAGGGTGAGACAATCCTCGCTCTGCACCGGATCAGGGCCATAACCGCCCTGCGCCGGATTATGCTGCGGGCAGGCCGGGCCGGGCGAACCTGCGTCGCGCACGCCGGGCCAAGGCATCATGGGCTGCGGGGCGCGCCAGCGGAGCGGACCGAGCGGCGGTTGCGCAAAGGGAATGGCCTTGAAGGCGACGATGCCGTCCTTCGCCACGCCCTGCAGACGACCCGCCTTGGTGGCGACGACCGCGTCTGCCGGTGCCGCCGCGGCGGGATCGGTCAGGCCTCCCGAAGCGCAGAGGAGCAGGACTGCCGTCGTCACCATTCGCCCGATCGTCATCGCCACCGTCATCCCCCTCGTGCCGCGCTGGCCATAGGCGGGATATGTGACGCTTTCTAACGGCATCGCAGCTCGGTTGTTGCGGCGTGGCGTCGGGGCTACAGGCGCTGGCATGACCGTTCTCACCCGTTTCGCCCCTTCGCCGACCGGCCGGCTGCATGTCGGCAATATCCGCACGGCGCTCCACAACTGGCTGTGGGCGCAAAAACAGGGCGGCCGGTTCGTGCTGCGCATCGACGATACCGATGCCGAGCGGAGCGAGGAGCGGTTCGTCGACGCGATCCGCGCCGACCTCGCCTGGCTTGGGCTGAATCCGGACGGCGAGGAGCGGCAATCGGCGCGGTTCGACCTGTACGAGACGCGCTTCGCAGCGTTGCGCGCGGCCGGCCATGTCTATCCCGCTTATGAAAGCGCGCAGGAGCTCGACCTGAAGCGCAAGATCGCCGCGGGGCGCG
This sequence comes from Parasphingomonas zepuensis, assembly GCF_036663735.1. NCBI lineage: Bacteria > Pseudomonadati > Pseudomonadota > Alphaproteobacteria > Sphingomonadales > Sphingomonadaceae > Parasphingomonas > Parasphingomonas zepuensis. The sequence goes on from NZ_JAXOJO010000001.1 coordinate 1,146,780, forward strand.
GGCTGCCGCCGGTGTACGATCGCGCGGCGCTGAAGCTGAGCGAGGCCGAACGTGCTGCGTTCGAAGCCGAGGGCGTGGCGCCGCATTGGCGCTTCAAGCTGGATCATGCGATTCCGATCGAATGGGACGATTTGATCCGCGGGCATCAGCGCTTCGACCCGGCGACGATGAGCGACCCGGTCATCCGGCGCGCCGACGGATCCTGGCTCTATATGCTGCCCTCGGCGATCGACGATGCCGAGATGGGCGTGACTCATGTCGTGCGCGGCGAGGACCATGTCTCCAACACGGCGCTGCAGCTGCAAATGTTCGCCGCGCTGGGCAGCGCGCCGCCGGCCTTTGCGCATGAGGCACTGCTGGTCGGGAGCGAAGGCAAATTGTCGAAGCGACTCGGGTCGGTCGGGGTCGACCAGTTCCGCGAGGCCGGGATCGAGCCCGAGGCAGTGAAGGCATTGCTGGCGCGGATCGGGACGAGCGACCCGGTCGAGCCACTGGTGCAGATCGAACGGCTGATCGAGACGTTCGATTTCGCGCGCTTCGGCCGTGCGCCGGCGCGGTTCGACGAGGCCGAGCTGGCCGCGGTCAATACCCGGATCGTGCACCAGCTCGATTTCGCCACCGTCACGGCCCGGCTTCCCGCCGGCATGGGCCATGCTGAATGGGATGCGGTGCGGCCGAACCTGGCAATTGTCGCCGAAGCGGCCGACTGGTGGCAGGTGATCGAGGGACCGATCGACGCGCCGGCCGATCCGGCGGACGCCGCCTTCCTGGCCGAGGCAGCAGCACTGGCCGGTACCATCGACTGGTCTGCCGACCCATGGCACGCGCTGACGGCGGCGCTGAAGGCGTCGAGCGGACGGAGCGGAAAGGCGCTGTTCCTGCCGCTGCGCCGCGCACTGACCGGGCTCGACCATGGCCCGGACATGAAGGCGCTGCTGCCGTTGATCGGGCGGGACCGCACGATCGCGCGCCTGACGGGCTGAGCGCCGGCGCACTACCGGGCGAACGATGTGGCGCAATAGCACCGTGCGCGAGGCGCTCGGATTCCCTCGGACGCTTCAACAGCAATAAGCGGATGGATTCGGGCGGCGCTGCACCACAATTGCCAGCCTTTCGCCGTCTCAAATGATATCTTGTATCTTTGTAGTGATGATGTAACATCGCTATCGAGATCGGGCGTCAGACTCGACCACCCACCAAGGAGTTTGATGGAGACAGGCGATGTACGCTGATCGACATGCAAGACGAATGAAGCTTGACCCGGGCAGCCTCGGACTCTCGGCGGCGATGGTCGGGGTGATGATGGCCGGGCTGATCTTTTCGACGCCCGATTTCGTAAAAGTGATCAAGGATAAGGGACTGGGGATCACGAACATCGAGGTGACGCCAATCCCGCCACCCGTCGAGATCAAGCCGCTGCCGAAGACAAAGACGGAGCCGAAGCCGATGGAGAATCCCTTCACGCCGGCCCGCGAAGTGGAGACCGCGCAGCCCTCCGAAAACACCGCTGCGACGACGACGGAATTTCCAACCACTCCCTCCACGGGAACCGGCACCCCCCTGGGTGGTGGTGAGATATTGACCAAGCCAGTGCCTGTCATCGTGGCTCCGGGGGTCAACCCGCGTTTCAACTATCAGCCCGACTATCCGGCCAATGAGCGCCGGCTGGGCCGCGAGGGACGGGTCGTCGTCCGCGTCCTGGTCGGCACTGACGGTCGCGTGAAGCAAGTCGAGAAGATCAGCGCCGCGAGCGATTCCTTCTTCGAAGCGACGCGCCGGCGCGCGCTGGAGAAATGGCGGCTGACGCCGGGCACAAAGGACGGCGTGCCGATCGAAGCATGGCGGCAAATGTCGGTCAGCTTCGTGATGAATGACGAATAAGCTTCTCCCCGGTCGTCCCGGACCTGGTTCGGGACGATTGGGGCGCTTTCTTCGTGGGACTGGCATCGGGCGGCGGCTGCGCCTATCTTCCTGCGCATGAGTTTCCTGCGCACCATTTCCCCCTTGCGGGCATATCGCGATCTTCGCCAGTTCCTGGGGCAGCGCAAGCCGTATGAGCTGGTCTTCTTCGTCCTGGCGATCACCGTCACCTGGACGATCATGCTCGCCATCGCGAGCAATTCGAAGGTCGAAAAAGTCTATCGCCCGAACATCATCTATGTCGAACAATGGTCGGCCAACCGCACCGATGCCGAGATCGTGGCCCAGCAGAAGATCGACGGCCCCAAGGAGAAGGCGGCCGCCGAGGCGTTCAAGCGCCAGCAGGAAGAGACCCAGGCCTCCTACAAGCGCCTCGACGACAAACTGAAGAAGTACGGGCTCTGAGCGACTCGCGCTGGATGGGCGCAGCGCTGGCATTGAGTGAGCGCGGGCGGGGGCTGACGGCGCCGAACCCCAATGTCGGATGCGTGATCGTCAACCACGGGCGAGTCGTCGGCCGCGGCTGGACTCAGCCCGGCGGGCGTCCCCACGCCGAGGCGATGGCGCTGGCCCAGGCCGGCGCCCAGTCGCGCGGCGCGACTTGCTATGTGACGCTCGAGCCCTGCGCGCATGTCTCGCCGCGCGGGCCGGCCTGTTCCGACCTGCTGATTGCGGCCGGCGTGGCGCGGGTGGTGATCGCGCTCGACGATCCCGACATGCGCACCGACGGCGAGGGAATCGAGCGATTGATCGCGGCAGGCATCGCCGTGGCGACGAACGTGCGCGCCGAAGAGGCGCGGCGCGCGATGGCGGGTTTCCTGACCCGCCAGACTCTGGGGCGGCCGCACGTCACGCTCAAGCTCGCTTTGTCGCTCGATGGCGCGGTGGCGCAGGCAGACGGGACGAGCAAATGGATCACCGGCGCCGAGGCACGAGCGCATGCGCATCTCGAACGCGCGCGGCATGAGGCGATCCTGGTCGGACGCGGGACGCTCAAGGCCGATGCGCCGACGCTCGACGTGCGCCTGGCCGGGCTGGAGGAGCGCAGCCCGCGCCGGATCCTGCTGTCGCGCGACCATCTCGCGCCCGATGGCTGGGAGCCGCTCGCCGATCCGGCCGACATCGCTGGCCTGGACGATGTCGATCATCTGCTCGTCGAGGGCGGCGCGGCGACCGCCGCAGCCTTTCTGCGGGCTGACCTGGTCGACCGCCTGCTGCTCTATCGCGCGCCCATTCTGGTTGGAAACGGCCGCACGCTGCCCGATATCGGCCTGAGCGACCTGGCCGCGGCGCATGGCCGCTGGGCGTTGCACGATTCGCGGCGGCTTGGCAGCGACCGAGTCGAGGTTTACGAGCGCGGCAATGGCAGTGCCGCGTCGGAAAATGCGGCAACCGGTTTTCCGCTCCAATGAGGCGGCCCCAATGAGGCGGCGAGGAAGGTCCTAGTGTTCACCGGCATCATCACTGACATCGGGACGATCGAGCGCGTCGAGGCGCTGGCCGATACGCGCGTGCGGATTTCGACCCGCTATGACCTGACGACGGTCGATCTGGGCGCCTCGATCGCCTGTTCGGGCGTGTGCCTGACGGTGGTCGACAAATCGGCTGCCGGGACGCCCGGCTGGTTCGCAGTGGATGTCTCGGGCGAAACCATCTCGCGCACCGCATCGGGGCAATGGTCCGAGGGGCGGCGTCTCAACCTGGAGCGCGCGCTGCGGCTCGGCGAGGAGCTGGGCGGCCATATCGTCACCGGCCATGTCGATGGAATCGGCACAGTGGAATCGGTGATCGAGGAAGGCGGATCGCACCGCGTGCGGATCACCGCCGGGCCCGAGATCGCCCCGTTCGTGGCGCCCAAGGGATCGATCACGCTCGACGGCGTCTCGCTGACCGTCAACGAAGTCGAAGACGGCCCCGGCGGCGTCACCATCGGGGTCAACATCATTCCGCATACCGCGTCCGTCACCACCTTCGGCAGCCTCGCGGCCGGCGATCCGATCAATATCGAGATCGACGTGCTCGCCCGCTACCTCCAACGTATGGAGCATTACCGTGCAAAAGCCTGAACTGGCCCGCCTGCGCCACGGCTTCCTCTCCTCGCCGGAGGAGATCATCGACGAAGCGCGTAACGGCCGGATGTTCATCCTGGTCGACGACGAGGATCGCGAGAATGAGGGCGACCTGGTCATCCCGGCGCAGATGGCGACGCCGGAGAAGATCAACTTCATGGCCAAGCACGGGCGCGGGCTGATCTGCCTCGCGCTGAGCAAGCGGCGGGTGGACGAGCTCGGGCTCGACCTGATGAGCCGCCACAACGGCACGCGGCACGAAACCGCCTTCACCGTCTCGATCGAGGCGCGCGACGGCGTGACCACCGGCATTTCCGCCGCCGACCGGGCGCGGACCATCGCGGTGGCGATCGATTCGTCCAAGGGCCGCGAGGAGATCGTGACCCCGGGCCATGTCTTCCCGCTGGTAGCGCGCGAAGGCGGCGTGCTGGTGCGCGCCGGACATACCGAGGCAGCGGTCGACGTGTCCCGGCTGGCCGGGCTCAACCCGTCGGGCGTGATCTGCGAGATCATGAACGAGGACGGGACCATGTCACGGCTCGACGATCTCGTCTCCTTCGCCCAGCTCCACAATCTCAAGATCGGCACGATCCGTGATCTGATCGCCTATCGCCGCCGCCACGACCATCTCGTCCAGAAGCGCGCCGAGATGGTGTTCCACAGCAAATGGGGTGGCGACTGGAAGGCAATGACCTTCTTCAACAAGGCGACCGGCGACGAGCAGATCGCGCTGGTGAAGGGCAAGATCGATCCCGCCACCCCGACCCTCGTCCGCATGCACAGCCTGTCGATGTTCGCTGACGCGTTCGGCGAGGAATCGGCGCGCGCCGGCCTGCTGTCCTGCTCGATGGAAGCGATCGCGGCCGAGGGCGCCGGAGTCATCGTCGTCATCAACCGCCCGATGAAGGATTCGCTGACTCGGATCATGACGTTGCGGGCCGAGGGCAAGACCTTCGGTACCCCCGAGGCAGCCGAGCTGCGCGATTACGGCGTCGGCGCGCAGATCCTCGCCGAGCTGGGCGTTCAGGACATGATCCTGCTCACCAATACGCACCATACGCTGATCGGGCTCGACGGGTACGGCCTGTCGATCGTCGGCGAGCGCGCGATTCCCGGCACCGGAGGCGAATGATGGCGAAGGTCCTGATCGTTGAAGCCCGCTTCTACGACCATCTGAACGATCTGCTGCTCGAGGGCGCACGCGCCGCGATCGAGGAAGCGGGGCATAGCCACGAGACGATCACCGTCCCGGGCGCGCTGGAGATTCCCGGCGCCGTCGCGCTGGCATCGGAGACCGACGGCTATGACGCGTTCGTCGCCCTTGGCGTGGTGATTCGCGGCGAGACCTATCATTTCGAGATCGTCGCGGGCGAAAGCGCACGCGGCCTGATGGCGCTGTCGATGGACGGCGTCGCGATCGGCAACGGCATCCTGACCGTCGAGAACGAAGCCCAGGCACTGGCCCGCGCCCGCCGCACCGAGAAGGACAAGGGTGGCGAGGCGGCCAAAGCGGCGCTGGCGATGCTGGCGCTGAAAGAGCGGTTCAGCTAGCTTTCGCGTCATGAGCCAGCCCCCGCCGCCGCGATACACCATCGTCGAGCAGGGACGTCGGCTAATCGTGACCGACAATTGGGCGCGCGATAAAGCGCGTCCCGCGCCCCCGGTTCTTCCGCCCCGCGCCGGGCGCGACCTGACTGGGCCCGCCAAAGGCATTGTCGCCAACCGGATCATTCGCACCGGCGACGAAGGCGGCGCGCTGCTCCGCAGACTCGCGCTGATCGCCTGCGCCGGCGCTGAAGATGCCGGCGGACGGCCGATCTTCCGCTCGGCATCGGCCTTCGACGCGAAGGGCCCGCGCGAATTCAGCCTTGGGCCGGCCGGCGTGCAGCGGCTGGGCGGGAGCGTGCTCGCCGTGCTCGGCCTCCTTGGCCTGATCGCCTTGCTGGCTGTCTCGATCGGATTCGAGATTTTCTTCGTCCTGTTTGTCCTGCTCATAATCGTCGGCAAGAACATCGGAACGCTTGCCACGCGCTGGATCGACTGGATCGAGAAGGCTTCCGTTGATTGACCAGCGGCGCGGCTTACTTATACTTGTGTAAGTAAGGAGACCGGCATGGCGCTCGCTCATAGTTTCAAGGCAAACCCGCACTGGCTGCCCAGGCAGAAGAAGCGCGCGGTGGCGGCGATTCCGGGCGAAGACGGCCTGCCCTTCATCGGCAACACGCTACGCATGCTGCGCGACCCGATGGCTTTCGGGCACCATATGGTTTCCAGCTATGGCCGGGTGTTCCGCAACCATGCCTTTGGCGGGCCGACCGTCAGCCTGATGGGACCGGAGGCGAACGAGCTGGTGCTGTTCGACCGGGACAAGCTCTTCTCTTCGGAGCAGGGCTGGGGGCCGATGCTCAACCTGCTGTTCCCGCGCGGGCTGATGCTGATGGATTTCGAGAAGCACCGCGCCGATCGCAAGGTGATGGCGGTCGCGTTCAAGCCCGAGCCGATGCGCCATTATGCCGAAGCGCTGAACGCGGGCATTGCCCACACCGTGGCCGGCTGGGGCGGCAAGCCGATGCGCTTCTACGACGCGATCAAGGCGCTGACGCTCGATCTCGCGGCCGACAGTTTCCTCGGCATGCCGCTCGGCCCCGAGGCCGACCGGATCAACCAGGCATTCGTCGATGAAGTCCAGGCATCCGTGGCGCCGATCCGCATCCCGCTGCCCGGCACGCCGATGCGCAAGGGCGTGAAGGCGCGGGCTTATCTGATCGACCTGTTCAAGCGCGAGATCCCGAAACGGCGCTCGGGAGAGGGCCAGGATTTCTTCTCGCAATTCTGCCGGGCGACCGACGAGGCGGGGCAGCCGCTGCCCGACGACGCGATCGCCGACCATATGAATTTCCTGATGATGGCGGCGCACGACACCATCACCTCCTCGGCAACCAGCCTCGTCATGCTGCTCGGGCGCAATCCGGAATGGCAGGACCGGTTGCGCGAGGAAATTGCCGGGCTGGGACTGAACGATGCCGAAGGGCTGCCCTATGGCCAGCTCGACCGGCTGGTGCTGACCGACTACGCCTTCAAGGAGGCGCTGCGCATGATCCCGCCGGTGCCGTCGCTGCCGCGGCGCGCGCTGCGTGCCTTCGAGTTCGGCGGCCATCACATTCCGGCGGGCACGATGATCGGGGTCAGCGTCGGCTATACGCACGGCATGGCCGAGCATTGGCCCGCGCCGGAGAAATTCGATCCGCTACGCTTCACGCCCGAGGCAAGCAAAGGCCGGCACAAATATGCCTGGGTGCCGTTCGGTGGCGGCGCGCATATGTGCCTCGGCTTGCATTTCGCGACGATGCAGATCCGCATCCTGATGGCGCAGCTGCTCAGCCGCTACCGCATCGAGCTGGACGAAGGCGCCGGCGCGGAATGGCAGGCATGGCCCATTCCGCGACCGAAGGACGGGTTGCCAGTGCGGTTCGTGCCTTTGGGGTGATCTTACACGCTACCGTTCGCCCTGAGCCCGTCGAACGCCGTCCTTCCTCTCGACCGTCGAAAGGAGAACGGTGCTTCGACGGGCTCAGCACGAACGGAGAACTTATTCCGCCGCGACGCGCTCCAGCGTCGGATAGTCGGTGTAACCCTCGGCCCCCTGGCTGTACCAGGTCGCCATATCGTCCGGGTTGAGCGGCGCGCCCTTTTGCAGGCGGACCGGCAGATCGGGATTGGCGAGGAAGGTGCGGCCGAAGCTCACCGCATCGGCCACGCCCGAATCGAGCGCCGCCTGAGCCGAATCGCCGAGGAAATCGGAATTGAGTACCAGCGGGCCAGAAAAGGCCTGGCGAATCTCGGGCGAGAGCCTGGGCTGTTCCGAACGGCCGAACGTGCCGTTGGGTCCGGGCTCGCGCAGCTCGAGAAAGGCGATGCCGATCTCCGACAGCGCCTTCGCGGCGGGAATGAACACGGCCTCCGGATTGCTGTCCTTAACGCCTTGGCTATTGCCGTTGGGCGACAGGCGCACGCCGGTGCGGTCTGCACCGATCACGCCGGCGACCCGCTCGGTCACTTCGCGTAGCAGGCGGACTCGGTTCTCCGGCGCACCGCCATAGGCGTCCGTGCGGAAGTTCGCATTGTCGCGGAGGAACTGGTCGATCAGATAGCCGTTCGCGGCATGGATCTGCACGCCATCGAAACCGGCAGCGACCGCGTTGCGGGTGGCGCGTTCATAATCGTCGAGCAGGCCGGGGATTTCCTCGAGCCCGAGCGGCCGCGCTTCCTCATAATCCTGCTTGCCGTCATAAGTGTGCGCCTGGCCCGGCGCGGTGGTGGCCGAGGCGGAGACCGGCTGGTCACCGCCGAGGCTCGAATGGACGATCCGGCCCATATGCCAGAGCTGGACGACGATCCGTCCGCCGGCTGCATGCACTGCCGCCACGACCGGCTTCCATGCCTCGGTCTGTTCGTCGGTCCACAGGCCCGGCGCGAAGGGCCAGCCCAGGCCCTGGCGCGAGATGCCCGTCGCCTCGGTGATGATCAGGCCCGCGCCGGCGCGCTGCGCATAATATTCGCCCATCAACGGCAACGGCACATGCTCCCGCGTCGCGCGGCCGCGGGTGAGCGGCGCCATCAGAACGCGATTGGGCGCCTGGATCGCGCCAAGCCGGATGGGATCGAAGAGAGTCGGCATGGCGGTTCCTTTTGCTACCTGACGGCGCGGAGATAGAGCGTTAAGGGGCCGCATGAATCAAGCCGGGGATCCAGGAAAAACTGTCGTGCAAGCAAAGGCGCCCCATCATCGGCTGGCCTTTGCGGCGCTGATCGTCGCGAATGTGATGCTTGCCTTCGGATCCTGGTTCGTCCGGATGGCGGATACCGGACCGGTCGCCTCGGCCTTCTGGCGGATCGCGCTGGCGACGCCGATCCTGCTCGCCGCCGCCCTGGCCGGCGGCTGGCGGCCGACCCGGCTCGGCCGCGGCCTCTGGCTGCTGTTCGCGTTGGCCGGCCTCTGCTTCGCGGCGGATCTCGGCAGCTGGCATATCGGCATCCTCAAGACCACGCTCGCCAACGCCACGCTGTTCGGCAATTCGGCGACCCTGTTCTTCCCGATCTACGGCTTTCTCGCGTTGCGCGCCTGGCCCTCGCGCACCCAGGGCATCGCGCTGGCTCTTGCGGCGATCGGCGCCGGCCTGCTGATGGGCCGCTCCTACCAACTCGATCCGCGCAACCTGGTCGGCGACTTGCTGTGCCTGCTCGCCGGGCTGCTTTACACTTTCTACTTCATCATCATGCTGCGCCTGCGCGAGACGCTGGCGCCACTGCCGGCGCTTGGGCTGGCGACGGGCGCAAGCATCCTGCCGCTGCTCGCGCTGGCGCTGCTGATGGGCGAGCGGATCTGGCCGCACGACTGGACCCCGATCATCGCGCTGGTGCTGGTCAGCCAGGTGTTCGGCCAGACCTTGCTGATCTACGCGCTCGGCCAGCTTTCGCCATTGGTGGTAGGCATCGCCCTGCTCGTTCAGCCGGTGGTCGCCGGGTCGGTCGGATGGATCGTCTATGGCGAGCGGCTCGGCCTGCCCGACATGGCGGGCGCTTTGCTGGTGGCGGTCGCGCTGGTGCTGGTGCGCGACAAGCCCGCGCCGCTTGCGCCGGCGGTGGCCGAGGCTAGATAGGACGAGAGGAGACTTCCGATGGCTGCCCTGCTCCAGGATCCGACGCTCGACGAGATTCGCGATGCCCTGGCACCCCTGATCGCCGCCAATGCCGCGTTCGACGGTTGGGGGGAGGCCGCGCGTGATGCCGCGGCCGACGCCGCCGGCGTCGACCGCGACGTGGCGCTGGTCGCCTTTCCCGGCGGGGCGGTCGACATGATCGATGCCTGGTTCGCCCAGGTCGATACCGCGATGGCGACGGCCCTGCCGCCCGAACGGCTCGCGACGATGAAGATCCGCGACAAGATCACTGCGCTGGTCGAGGCGCGGCTGAACGAAGTCGCGCCCCACCGCGAGGCGTTACGCCGTGCGCTGGCGATTCTGGCCATGCCGCAGAACATCGTGCGCGGCGCCAGGCTGGGCTGGCGCGCCGCCGACCTGATGTGGCGCGCCGCCGGCGACACGGCGACGGACTATAACCATTATACCAAGCGAACCATCCTGGCGGGCGTCTATGCCGCGACGATCACTGTTTTCCTCGACGACGAGAGCGCCGGCTGGGCCGATACGCGCGCCTTCCTCGCGCGCCGGATCGACGGGATCCTGCGCTTCGAAAAGGCCAAGGCCGGATTCGTGGCGCGCACCGAGCACCGACCGAGCCTGTCGCGCTTCATCGGCCGGTTGCGCTATCCGGTGGTGTGACCAAAGGGCACGAAAGTTGGCGACGGTTATTGATAATCAATCGCAACGGTTCTATGCCGTGATCGTGCCACCATTGCTCAGCCTCGAATCGCTTCCGCACCGGCAACGGGCGACTGTCGCCGAAATCGCCTGGACATCGCTGAGCGTGCCCGAGGCACGTCGCCTGCGCGAGCTTGGCTTCGACGAGGGCGTCGGCGTCGAAGTGCTGCACCGCGCGACGCTGGGCAAGGGCCCGATCGCCTGCCGGATCGGCCGCATGACCGTCGCGATCCGCCGTGCTGTGGCGGGCGCGATCCATGTTTCTCCCGTCGCCGGCTAGATTGGTCCATCGATGAATGCCGCGCCATTGGTGGCGCTGGTCGGCAATCCCAACGCCGGCAAGAGCGCCCTGTTCAATGCCCTGACCGGCGCGCGCCAGAAGGTCGGCAATTATCCCGGCGTCACCGTCGAACGCCATTCGGGCCGCCTTGCGCTACCCGATGGCCGCCCGGTCGAGCTGGTCGACCTGCCCGGTGCCTATAGCCTCGAACCCTCCAGCCCCGACGAGCGCGTGACGCGCGATGTGGTGACCGGCACGCAGGACGGCGAGCGGTTGCCCGATGCGCTGGTCGTCGTGGTCGACGCCGCCAATCTCGACAATCATCTTCGTTTCACGCTGCAGCTGATTGCGCTGGGCCTGCCGGTGGTGGTCGCGCTCAACATGTTCGATCTGGCCGAGCGCGACGGCCTGATCCTCGATCCCGAACGGCTGTCGCGCGATCTCGGCGTGCCTGTCGTCCCGACCGTCGCGGTCCGGCGGCGCGGGCTCGACGATCTGAAGGCGCGGCTCGGCGACGTCCTCGCTTATGGGGGCGTCAAGCAATTGCGGCCGAGCGACGGCAGCGTGCAGGACGATATCGCGACCCTGCAGCGCCGCGCGCGCGCAATCGCGGTCGCGGCCACCGTTTCCGAAACGCCGACGCGCCGCTGGAGTCATATGCTCGATGCGGTCGCGCTGCATCCGATCGCCGGGCCGATCCTGCTGTTCGCCCTGCTCTTCGTGATGTTCCAGGCCGTGTTCGCCTGGTCCGAAGCGCCGATCGGCTGGATCGAAGCGGGCATTGCCTGGCTCTCCACGGCGGTTGGCGGCGCGTTGCCCGACGGCTTCATCCGATCGCTGTTCGTCGACGGCCTGATCGCCGGCGTCGGCGCGGTGGTGGTGTTCCTGCCCCAGATCCTGATCCTGTTCACCTTCATCCTGGTGCTCGAGGCGTCGGGTTACATGGTGCGCGCCGCGTTCCTGATGGACCGCGTGATGGCGCAGGTCGGCCTTTCCGGCCGCGCCTTCATTCCCCTGCTGTCGAGCTTCGCCTGCGCCGTGCCCGGCATCATGGCGACGCGCACGATCGACGACGAGAAAGATCGGCTGACCACGATCCTGATCGCACCGCTGATGACCTGCTCGGCGCGGCTGCCGGTCTATACGCTGGTGATCGGGGCACTGATTCCCAACACGAAGGTGCTGCCGCTGATCGGTATGCAGGGGCTGGTGATGTTCGGCCTATATGTGCTCGGCATCGTCGGCGCATTCGTCGCGGCGCTCGTGCTGCGCCGGACGGTGACCAAGGGCGCATCGTCCGGGTTCATGATGGAGATGCCGAAATATCAGTGGCCGCGGCTCGGCGACGTGCTGATCGGGCTATGGTCCCGCGCGCTGATCTTCCTGAAACGTGCCGGCACGACCATTGCGGTGACGGTGATGCTGCTCTGGGTGCTGGCGAGCTACCCGGTCGCGCCTGCCGGGCAGAAGCAGAGCGAATATTCGATCGCTGGGCGCATCGCCTCCGGCATCGAGGTGGTGGTGAAGCCGATTGGGTTCAATCACGACATCGCCCTGGCCCTGCTGCCGGCGATGGCGGCGCGCGAAGCGGCGGTGGGCGCGATCGCCACCGTCTATGCGATCGACAATCCCGACCAGGTAGCTGGAGAAACCAAGCTGGCCGATCGCCTGCGCGGTCGCTGGACCCTGCCGACCGCGCTTGCCTTCCTGATGTGGTTCGTGTTCGCGCCGCAGTGCATTTCCACCATAGCCGTCACCCGCCGCGAGACGAATGGCTGGAAATGGCCAGCTTTCATGGTGGGGTACCTGTTCGTGCTGGCATACGTCGCGGCGGGCGCTACATACTGGGCCGCTATCGGACTCGGTTTGTAGGAAGAAACATATGGCGGGCAGCGTCAACAAGGTCATTCTCGTCGGCAATCTGGGGCGCGACCCCGAAAGCCGCTCGTTCCAGAACGGCGGCAAGGTGGTGAACCTGCGCATCGCCACGTCCGACACCTGGAAGGACAAGAACACCGGCGAGCGCAAGGAAAAGACCGAATGGCATTCGGTCGCGATTTTCAACGAAGGCCTGGCGAACGTCGCCGAGCGCTATCTGCGCAAGGGATCCAAGGTCTATATCGAAGGCGCGCTCCAGACCCGGAAGTGGCAGGACGCCCAGGGCCAGGACAAATATTCGACCGAGATCGTGCTGCAGGGCTTCAACTCCGTGTTGACGATGCTCGACGGCGCCCCGGGCGGCGGTGGCGGATCGGGCGGCGGCGGCTTTGGTGGCGGTGCCGGCCAGCGTGACGATTTCGGCGGCAGCGACGATTTCGGCGGCGGCTCCCCGGGCGGCTATGGCGGCGGTGCGAGCCGTGGCGGCGGTGCACCTGCAAGCCGCGGGAGCAGCAGCTTTGCGGACGATCTCGACGACGACGTGCCCTTCTGATCGTTTCGCGCGTTCATCGGCAATGACCGACTATTCCTCGGCCGTCCCGGCCGCACCATCAGAATGGCTGATCGACGAGGCAGCACGCGCCGAAACGCTTGCCGCACATGACATCGACTCGCTGCGCGACAGCGACGGGCTGAAGCAGATCACCGATTTCGCGGCCGCCCTGTGCGAGGCGCCGATCGCCCTGATCAGCCTGGTCGAGGAGCATCGCCAGAGCTTCATCGCGCGCACCGGGATCGACGCGACGGAAACGTCGCGCGAAACCAGTTTCTGCGCGTTCGCAATGCTTGAGCGCGATATCATGATCGTGCCCGACGCGACGACGGATGCGCGGTTCGCCGAGAACCCGCTCGTCACGGGCGAACCGTTCATCCGCTTCTATGCGGGCGCGCCGCTCGTCGCGGATGACGGCGTCCCACTCGGCTCGCTTTGCGTGATCGATACGGTCCCGCGCGCCGGATTGACCCCGCTCCAGCGCCAGGGCCTGGCCACGCTGGCCGAAGCCGTGATGGCGCGTTTGCGCGACAGCCGCGATGCGGCCGCGTGGCGCGAGACCGAGAATGCCACGCACCGCGCGCTCAACGAAAGCCATAGCCGGTTCCGCGTGCTTGCCGATTCGATGCCGCAGATGGTGTGGTCGACCCTGCCTGACGGCTATCACGATTACTACAATGCCCGCTGGTACGAGTTCACCGGCATGCCGGAGGGATCGACGGACGGCGTGGAGTGGAACGGCATGTTCCACCCCGACGATCAGGAGCATGCCTGGCAGAAGTGGCGCCATTCGCTCGAGACAGGCGAGCCCTATCAGATTGAATATCGCCTGCGCAGCGCTGACGGCTCCTATCGCTGGACACTGGGCCGGGCGCTGCCGCTTCGCGACGAATCGGGCGCGATCGTCCGCTGGTTCGGCACGTGCACCGACATTCACGAGCAGACCCTGGCGAACGAGGAGCGCGAGGTCATCGCGCAGGAGCTGAGCCACCGCATCAAGAACATCTTCGCGGTGATCGCCGGGCTGGTCGGCTTCGCCGCACGGACCAAGCCCGAACTGGCAAGCGTCGCCGAGGATCTGCGGGAGCGAATCACCGCGCTTGGCCGGGCGCATGATTTCGTCCGCCCGCACAGCGCGAAGTCTCGCCCGGCGGTCGCGCAGAACAGCCTGCACGGCCTGCTCGGCGAGCTGTTCCGCCCCTATCAGTCAGTCGAGATGGAGCGGATTGCCGTCACCGGCGGCGATGTCGAGATCGACGACCGATCGGCAACGCCGCTCGCCCTGCTGTTCCATGAACTGGCCACCAACGCGACCAAATATGGCGCGCTGGTCAGCGAAGCGGGGCGGATCGCCGTCGATATCGATACTGCGAACGGTGCCATCGTGCTGCGCTGGGCCGAAACCGGCGGCCCGCCGGTCACCGCACCTTTGGGTACCGCCGGTTTCGGATCGCAACTGATGGAGATGAGCGCGGTGCGTCAGCTCGGCGGCAAGCTCACCCGCGACTGGCCAACCGAGGGCCTGGTGGTGACGATCGAAGTGCCGGAACGAGCGTTCAGCCGCCGCTGACGTCGCGGTTCAGCAGCACGAGATCGTCATTGGCGGGATCGCCATGCGGGGTGCCGGCGCTGGCCATCGCCGCCGCCGCCAGGATCGCGGCTTCGGAAAAGGGCTTGCGGATATAACCGAGCGCACCCGGCACAGGGCCGATCTGCGCTGGATTCGCCGTTACGAAGATAACCTTCACACCGTAGTCGCGTGCGAGCTTCTCGGCGAGGCCCGGCCCGGTGGGGCCGTCGCGCAAATTGACGTCGACCAGCGCGAAGTGACAATCGCCGGCGGCCTCGATCGCGCCGGTGCTGTCAGCCGCGATTGCTTTGACGCGGTAGCCCGCGTCCGTCAGGATCCGCTCGAGATCGAGCGCCACGAAGATTTCGTCTTCGACAATAAGGGCGGTAGCTGACATGATTTCCTCTGGGTTCAAGTCGTCAACACGCGAGCCCCGGCAGAGTTCCTGATCCAGATCAATTCCTCAGCAGGAACACCGCATGTTCTGCGAGGAAGTTCGCCGCGGCCGAGGTCGTGCGCTTGCCGGCCGAGAGGAACCAGGCGCCCTCGACGGTGATGCCGCGGCCTTTCACAAAGGCACGGAAATCATCGATCGTGACATGGTGGATGTTGGGCGTATCATACCATTGCTCGGGCAGGAGCCGAGTCACCGGCATGCGCCCGCCCCACATCAGCGACGTCCGCCCGCGCCAGTGCGCGAAGTTCGGGAAGGATACGAAAGCACGCCGGCCGATCCGCAGCAAATGATCCAGCACCACGTCCGGCCGCCTGGTCGTCTGCAGCGTCTGGCTGAGGATCGCATAATCGAAACTGGCATCGGGATAATCGGCGAGATCCGAATCGGCATCGCCCTGGATCACCGAAAGGCCGCGCGACACCGCCGCGGCGACATTGCCGGCATCGAGTTCCAGGCCCCGGGCGTCCACCCCCTTGGTGTCGCGCAGCGCCGCCATCAGCGCGCCGTCCCCGCAACCGACATCCAGCACGCGGCTGCCCGGCGCGACCGAATCGGCGATGATCGCAAGATCGGGGCGGAGCTCAGCCATGAGTCGGTTGCTCCCGCGACGCATCCGGATCGTGGCGCTGCATGAACGGCCCCTCGATCCGGGTCCAGCCGAACCGCTCGTACAGGCTGTGCGCGTCCAGCGTATTGAGCGTCCAGCGCCGCAACCGTTGCAACCGCGGATGATCGTGGAAATAGCGGAGCATCGCCGAGGCGATCCCGCGGCCCTGATGCTCTTCAAGCACATAGACGTCGGCGAGGTGCGCGAAAGTGGCGTGATCCGTGATGACCCGCGCAAAGCCGATCTGCGTCCCGTCGGCGGCGCGATAGACGCCGACGCAATGCGAACCCCGGATCGCCCGCGCCACAAGATCGCGGCCGATCCCCGGCGACCAGTAGCTCCGCGTCAGATAGCCATGGATGGCGTCGATCCGGAGCAGCGCCGGATCGTCGGACAAATAATAGTCCGGATGCATCAGCGCTCCCCCGCTCGCAGGAAGCCATCGATCACGCGGTTCATCCCGGGTGAATCGAGCAGGAAGGCATCGTGGCCGAACGGGCTGTGCAGTTCGACGAAGCTGACCGGCGCCCCGGCAGCATTGAGCGCATGGACGATCGCGCGCGATTCGGGCGTCGGGTAGAGCCAGTCGGTATCGAAGCTGATCAGGCAGAAGCGCGCCTTGCTCGCCCTGAACGCGTTGGCCAGTTGCCCGCCATGCTCCTCGGCCAGGTCGAAATAATCGGTCGCCCGCGTGATGTAGAGATAGGAGTTCGCGTCGAACCGGTCGACGAAGCTGATCCCCTGGTGCCGCAGATAGCTTTCCACCTGGAAATCGGCGTCGAAGCCGAAGCTCTTGGCCGAGCGGGTCTGCAGCCGGCGCCCGAATTTCTCGGTGAGCCCGGCTTCCGACAAATAGGTGATGTGTGCCGCCATCCGCGCGACCGCGAGGCCGGCCGCCGGCGGATCACCCGACGCGTAATAGTCGCCGCCGCGCCAGTTGGGATCAGCCATCACTGCCTGACGGCCGACCTCGTGAAAGGCGATATTCTGGGCGGTGTGCCGCGCCGCCGAGGCGATCACCACCGCCGTGCGCACCCGATCCGGAAAGGTCGCCGACCAGCTGAGCGCCTGCATGCCGCCCATCGAGCCGCCGATCACCGCCGCCAGCGTGTCGACGCCGAGATGATCGAGCAGCATCGCCTGGGCGCGGACCATGTCGCGGATGGTGATGACCGGAAAGGTCATGCCCCAGGGCTTGCCCGTGGCCGGATTGATCGTCGCCGGCCCCGACGAGCCGGTACAGCCGCCGAGCACATTGGCGCAGATCACGAAGTGCCGTTCGGGATCGACTGGCTTGCCCGGCCCGACGAGGCGCACCCACCAGCCCGGCTTGCCGGTGATCGGATGGTTGCTCGCGACATTCTGGTCGCCGGTCAGCGCATGGCAGATCAGGATCGCGTTGCCGCCGTCCGGATCGAGCGTGCCATAGGTTTCATAGGCGATCTCTACCGGCGACAGCAGGGCGCCGCCATCGAGCTTCAGCGGCCCGGGCAGGGTGACGTGGCGCGCAAGCCCGAAGCGTCCATCAGCTGTCATGTGAGATCCGCAAACCGCCGGCCCATTCCCCAACCCGCTCGTGCTGCGCCCGTCGAACCGCCGTCGCTGACGACGGGGCCGTCGACATGGCGAACGGATGGAGTGCGTTAGGCCGCGAAGCGCCGGCGTTCAAGCGGCGGCGTGCGTCGCCGGATGTGGCCATCCATCGCGACGGCCAGGGTCGGCTTCCCGGCACGGCATCGCAATTGCTGCCTTCTGCCGTCATGGCGTCATGAAGGTGTCTCGCGGAGGTACAGGTGCCGCGCCGCGTGCAGTATCCGGCCCCGTTGCGCCGGCGGGATTGGCCGAGCGCCAGCTTGCCTTAGCGAAAGCCATGATCCATGCGGGCGGCATGCTTCCCTTCGCGCGCATCACCGTCATCGGCATTGGCCTGATCGGCTCCTCGATTGCCCGCGCCGTGCGCGTGCACATGCCGACGGTGCGGCTGACCGGCTATGATGCCGATGCCGAGGTGCGCGAGATTGCCGACCGGCTCCAGCTGTTCGACGATGTTGCCGATTCGGCCGGCGCCGCCGTGATCGATGCCGATCTGGTCATCCTGTGCGTGCCCGTCGGCGCGATGGGCGGGGTCGGCGCGGAAATCGCGGCGGACCTGCCCGCCGATGCCGTGATCAGCGATGTCGGATCGTGCAAGGAAGACGTGCTGCGCGCGCTGACCGCTGCGCTGCCCGGCGCAACGATCGTTCCGGCGCACCCCGTCGCCGGCACAGAGCGCAGCGGGCCCGAGGCCGGCTTCGCTACCTTGTTCCACAAGCGCTGGTGCATCGTCACCCCGCCCGAGGGCGCGAATCCCGTAGCGGTCGAGCGAGTCAGCGAATTCTGGCGACGTCTTGGCGCCGAAGTGGAGACCATGGAGCCGAGCCACCATGACCGCGTGCTCGCCATCACCAGCCATCTGCCGCACCTGATCGCCTACACCATCGTCGGCACCGCATCCGACATGGAGGAAGTGACCCGCAGCGAAGTGATCAAATATTCGGCGGGCGGCTTTCGCGACTTCACGCGCATTGCCGCGTCGGACCCGACCATGTGGCGCGACGTGTTCATGGCCAATCGCGAGGCAGTGCTCGACATGCTCCAGCGCTTCTCCGAGGATCTGTCCGCGCTGCAGCGCGCGATCCGCTGGGGCAAGGGCGACGAGCTGTTCGACCTGTTCACCCGCACCCGGGCGATCCGGCGCGGCATCATCGAACAGGGCCAGGACGATCCGGCGCCCGATTTCGGCCGGACCCACGAATAGCCTCGTTCAGGCCGCTGACGTCGGGCTGTACCCTTCTTCCAGCGCATTGATGGCGGCATGGACCCGCCGCTCGGCTTCGGCACGCGGCAGGCCGGGCGGGATCGGCTCGCCGAAGCGGAACGTCACCACGCCCGCATGCTTGGGTCCATGCCTGGGCCAGACCTTCCCGCTGTCGATCGCGACCGGGATCACCGGAATCTTGAGCATCTGGTAGAGCCCGGCGAACCCGGCGCGGAGCGGCGGTTGATCGCCGGGGGCGACACGGGTGCCCTCCGGGAAGATCAGGATCGAGCGGCCGAGGGCCAGTTCCGCCTGGCCCTCGCGCACCATGCGGCGCAGCGCGCCGGCTGAGGCCTCGCGATCGACGACGATGACGCCATAACGTCTTGCCGCCCAGCCCCAGACCGGGATCGACGCGAGTTCCTGCTTCATGACGATCGCCGGCGTGCGCAGCAGCCGTCCCAGCTCGAGCGTCTCGTACATCGCCTGGTGCTTGGCGGCATAGATCACCGGGCCGTCGGCAAAAAGCTCGCCTTCGACGCGGCGGTGGATGCCGAGAATGTGCTCGGTCGCCCAGCCGTGGAATTTGGTCCAGATATGGGTGTGGACGATCAGCGCCTTGCGGCCGAACGCTGCCGTCACCGGCGTGAGCAACACGATCGGGATCGAGATGCCGTAGAAGACGATCATGAACAGGATGGTACGAAGCCAGGTCATGGACCGATCCCCAGCCACAGCGCGGCACGGCGCAGCAACAGCTTGTTATATTCGGTGACGAGCAGCCCGAACCGCGGATTGCTCGGCACGCCATCGCCGAGCACTTCGACATCGTCGCCGAGCACGTTGGTCAGCTCGAGCCGGGCGCGGGCAAGATGCCAGTCGGAGGTGACGAGACGCACCGACTTATAGCCGTGCGTTTTTACCCATGCCGCCGTCTCCTCCGCGTTGGAGCGCGTGTCGACCGCCTCGCGGCCGAGATCGATGCAACAGGCGAACAGCGACGGCGCCTCGCGATATTCATGCGCCAGCTCTGCCGGCCGCACTTCGGGCGCGACGCCGGTCACCAGCATGCGCTTGGCGGCATGGGCCTTGAGCAGGACGATGCCGCGATCGATCCGGCCGGCACCGCCGGTCGGCACCACGATGGCGTCAGTTGTCGCATTGTCGAGCGGCTTGGGCATGGCGAGCAGGAACAGCGCGAAGCCAAGCGCCCATAGCAGCACCGCTGCGCCGATGATGCGGAGCATCACAGCACCCGCCTCAGGGCACCGAGCACCGCGAGCCGCGCGGCATAGGTGGCGAGCAGGGCGAAGGCGATCGGCAGCATGGTAAGCAAAATCCAGTCGCGTACCGATAATTGCAGGCCAGTGAGCAGGTCCGACCCGAGCGTGGCGAGCTGAAAACCGACCAGCACGACCATGCCGGCGGCGAAAGCAGTGCCCAGCGCGCCGCCGACCAGCGTGTCGAGCGCGATCCGCCGCTGGAACAGCCGCGCGACCTGGATATCGGTCGAGCCGAGCATATGCAGCACCTCGATCGTATCGCGGTGCGTTTCCAGCCCGGCGCGCGCCGCCAGGATCACGACTGCGCCAGTCGCCGCGGCGATCAGCACCACCAGCCCGGCGGCCAGCAATGTGACCATGTTCATGAGATTGCTGACCGGCGACATCCAGGTCTCATGCCGGTCGACGCGCGCGGCCGGCGCCACTGCCCGCACGGCCGCCTTCACCCGCGCGACCGCGGTGTCGCTGCCGGTTGCCAGATCGACGTCGATCATCGTCGGCACCGGCAGATCGGGATCGGCCCCGTCCGGACCGAGCCACGGGCGGAGCAGGGCGGCAAGCTCCGCCCGGTCGACCTCGCTGGCGCGCGTTACCTCGGGGAGACGACGCAGCGTGGCCAGCGCGCTGGCGGTCTGCTCGGCCCTGGCACGCTCGGCGGGCTCGACGATCTGCACCGTCAGCCGCCCGGCGAGCTGGCGATCGAGCAGCTTCGCCGCGCTCAACGTGCCGAGCCCGAGGGCGGCGGCAAGCACCGTCAGGAACAGCATGATCGCCATGATCCACAGCATGGCGCGCGTGCCGCGGCGCTCGTCGAGCAGTCGGCGATCGGCCGCCGCGGTGATCATTCGGACGCTCATTGCGCCGAACCTGCGGGCGGCGCGGGCGGGAAACGCAGCGAGCCGGTCGGGTCGAGCAGCCGGCCTTTGTCGAGCCGCATCATATGCGCATCGGGAATACGGCCGAGCAGGTGGAAGTCGTGAGTCGCGACGACAACGGTGGTGCCCAGCCGGTTGAGCGATTCGAACAGATGGAGCAGCCGTTCCGCCATGTCGGGATCGACATTGCCGGTCGGCTCGTCGGCAACCAGGATCTCGGGCCGGCCGATCACGGCGCGCGCGATCGCCACCCGTTGCTGCTCGCCGCCCGACAATGTCGGCGGCTTCGCCTTGACCCGGTCGGACAGGCCGACCCAGGCCAGCATGTCGCGCACCGGTGCTTCGATATCGCTTTCGGAAACGCCGGAGACCCGCAACGGGAGCGCGATATTGTCATAGGCGGACAGATGCGGGACGAGGCGGAAATCCTGGAACACCACCCCGATCCGGCGGCGGAAGCCGGGCAGCCGCTTGCGCGGCAACGTCACCGCATCCTCGCCGAACAGCCGGATCATCCCGCGCGTGGGGCGCTGGGAGAGATAGAGCAGCTTGAGCAACGAGGTCTTGCCGGCGCCGCTGGCCCCGGTGAGGAAGTAGAAGGAACCGGTCGACAGCGTGAAGCTGACGTCGGACAGCGTCTCCTGGCTCGTGCCGTAGCGCAGCCCCACATTCTCGAACTGGACGATATTCGCCATTATCGGCGCTACGCTCGCTTCTACTGATGCCCCGGCCCGCCATCGCACGTTCCGGGCGCGTGCCACAAGGAGGGCCACCCGAAACACTTGCCACGAGGCGCCGGTGCGTGCTTAGATTCGGGACAGGCACCGGGCGGCCCGGAACGTCGGAAGCGGCCATAAATGATCCTCGAATGCCCCCAGTGCAGGACCCGTTACCTCGTCCCGGATTCGGCGGTCGGCCCGGATGGGCGGACGGTGCGGTGCGCGAGCTGCAAACATAGCTGGTTCCAGGCCGGCCAGGTGCTCGATCTGATAACGCGTGCGGAAACCGAGAGCGCGCCACCGCCACCGCCGCCGCCCACTCCGCCATCCGCGCTGCCCGCCGCGCCCCCACCGCCGATCGCGCCCCAGATTCCGCCGCCCCCACCGCCGGACGTCGTGATCGCGCCGCCCGGCACGGCGCCCGATTACGACAGCTTCCTCCAACCGCCGCCCTTCCAGTCCCGCCGGAATCCCGCGCGGCGCTGGATCATCGCGGCGTTCGTCGCCGGCCTCGCGATGCTGCTGGGGGCGGCCGCCATCCTTTATTCGGGGGCGCCCGGGCTGGCCACGCAGTTCGGGCTGCCGATCGGCCCGCCGGCAACGCCGCTGAAGATCGTCAACAACCCGATCGAACGGCGCGATCTCGACAATGGCAACGAGATGTTCGCGATCAGTGGCCGCGTCGTGAATCCGACCGACCAGCGCCAGCACGTCCCCGATATCCGCGTCGAGCTGAAGGATGCGCAGCACCGCCTGGTCTATAGCTGGACGATCCGGCCTGAGGCGATGTTCCTGCCGCCGCGCGGCTCGATCGATTTCAACAGCGCGAAGCTCGACGTACCGGTCAATTCGAAGGAACTGGTGCTGAGCTTTTCTGGCGAAGCCGCGAACTGACCAGCAGGAAGCGGCCGCCATGCAGCAGCGTCGCTGCGACCATGCCCATGCCTGACGCGTAGACGAGTCCAGACACGCCGGCGCCGCCATGGACCAGCCACCAGCCCGCCCCACCCGTCACCAGGAAAAAGGCGATGACGCTGTTGAACCCCGCCACGACCTGGTCACCGAGCGAGCGCAGCGCATAGACGAACACCACCTGTACTCCGTCGAACAGGATGAAGGGCGCCCATAGGGGCACCATTGCCAGCGCCAGCCCGTGTACCTCGGCCGTCGCCGGAAACAGGGCGACAACACCCCCGCGGCCGACGACCAGCAACAACGCGAGCAGCCCGGTGAGCAGCGCGGCGACCGTCGCCGCGATCATCGTGCGTGGAAAAGCCTGCAGCGGCTCGCCTTCTCCCACCGCATTGCCGACACGCACCCCGGTCGCCGACCCGAGGCCGAGCGCGACGGCGAAGGTGACGTTGTGAATCGAGAAGACGATCTGGAAGGCGTGGGAAGACGCATCGCCCAGGCGGGTGGAAAGGGCGATCAGGATCGAGAAGCCGGCCAGCTCGAGCGCGGAAGCGATCGCCGGCACCACGCCGAACAGTGCCAGCCGGACAGCGCCAGCCGGCACGCCGCGCCAGGCAGCGCGCGAGAGATCGTGCACGCCGCGCACCCTGGCGCGGGGCAGAGTCCATACCGCGCCGACCATCCCGATGGCCCCCAGGGCCGAAGCGATCGCGGTCGCCGCAGCCGCGCCGACCGCGCCGAGCACGGGCAGCCCGAGATGCCCGCCCGACAGCGCCCAGGCGAGCACTGCGTTGATCGGCAGGATGGCGAGATTGACCGTCATCACCCGGCGCGGTCGGCTGATGCCCTCCAGGAAGAAGCTCGCCGCGACGATGATCAGCTGGAACGGAAAGCACAGGCCCATCACCTGCACGACGCGCGCCGCCCGGGGCACGAGATCGTCCGCGACGCCGATGCCCGCCAGCAAAGGCGCAGCGAAAAAGAGCAGGACGGCCGCCGCCACGGTGCCCAGCACAAGCGCCAGCGCCAGCCCTTCGCGCAGCACCGCCCCGCTGCGTTTCAGATCGCCGGCGCCATCCGCCCGCGCGGTAAACACGAGCACGCCAGACAGGCCGGCCAGCCCCGCGACGATCGCGACGAAGGTGAGCGAGCGGCTCGCCCCCAGCGCCGCCACCTCGCTTGTGCCGGACAGACCGACAACGATCACGTCAGTGACATGCAGGATCGTCCAGTTGAGGCTGGTCAGCATCACTGGCCAGGCCAGCGCGAGGATGCGCCGCGTTTCCGCCCCAATCGGAGGGGGACCGATCGGACGGGAAGGGGCAATGGGCATGCTGCCCTGCTAGCGACGGACGGCCCGGTGGGATAGAGCGGTTGCCAATGCGCCTTGGCCTTGCTAGGGGCGCTCGCCTACCAGCTGCCGGGGGTTGTCCGGCGGTGTTTCACGTGCGGCCGTGGCGGAACTGGTAGACGCGCAACGTTGAGGTCGTTGTGGGCGAAAGCCCGTGGAAGTTCGAGTCTTCTCGGCCGCACCACACAGTCCAGTGGACTGGAATATCGAGCGCCGGCACCTCAAGCCGGCGGAAAATGGCACGGTTTCGTACCATTTTCCTTTGGCCACTGGTGAACGCGGTTGACCGCGACGCCTTGCCCGCGATCTTCTCCATAACATTCTTGCGGCGCTTGCGCGCGGCGGTAGCAAAACGGCCTGCCGAATCATCCGGTCGATCAGTCCTCGATCGGTGCGGCAGCCGCCTCTGCAAAACCGGTGCCGGCGAGGCGCCGCAGCGCGGCCGCATATTTCTGCGTGTCGAGATAGGGGTGCAGGCTGACGATCTTGCCCCAGCGCAGGCGAATGATGTGGACGCCGTCATTGACATAGGAGGTGTCGCCATCGGCCATGACGGCATAGTCGCGCCATTCGATGACCGCGGTCGTATCCCACGGCGTGCCGCTCGACGCGATGTGCTTGATCTCGAAGCGAAGCGTTGGGTGGACCCTGAACAGACGCTGGAACCAGGCGCGCAGGCCGCCCTTGGTGTGCCGCGTGCCACCGAGTGCATGGTCGCCGGGGAAGATGTGCTCGAATCGATCGGCCATCCCGCCCAGCGCTGATTCCCAGTCGCCCCGGCTCAGACCCTCGAAGATCTTGCGAACCTGGCGACGAACGATGGCGTGGTACATGGTGAAACTCCTTCCGGTGATGTTGACAGCGTCAATATAGCATTGATGTTTACAATGTCAACATGCTCGGCCGGCATCTGCTCCCCCGCGAGATGGTCGGTTCGCCGCGATCGCCCCATCGCAACGCTTTGGTATGAGGATCGACCGGGCTACAGTGGCGTTATGCAACCGAACGCGCGAAGCCTTCGCGCCCCTGAAAGCCGATCTTGCCCGAAGCTGCAGCCTTTCTGAACGCGATTGGCACCGCCGTTCCCGATCACGACATCCACCATGCCTTCATCGCCTGGGCGCAGGACCGTATCGAGGACGGGCGGTCGGCGAGATTGTTCGCGCGCATGGCCGCGCGGTCGGGCATCGATCACCGCTGGTCAGTGCTCGACCGCACCAGCAATGGCGGATCGCCGGTATCGGCCGAAGGCTTCTATGCCCAGGCCCCACTCCCCGGCACCGGTGCGCGCATGACGCTCTATGCCGAGACGGCGCCCGCCCTCGGTATCACCGCCATCGAGGCGCTCGCGGCGCAGCTGCCAATTCACGGCATCACCCATTTCGTCGTCGCAAGTTGCACCGGCTTCGTTGCGCCCGGCATCGACCAGATCATTGCCCGGCGGATCGGCCTGTCGCCCTCGGTCGAGCGGCTGCTGATCGGATTCATGGGCTGTTACGCGGCCGTCGCCGCGCTCCGCACCGCACGCCACATCGTCCGTTCGGAGCCGGCCGCCCGCGTCCTGGTCCTGTGCGTCGAGCTTTCGACGCTTCATCTCCAGGCCGTATCGGAGATCGAGCCGCTGCTGGCGATGCTCCAATTCGGCGACGGCGCCGCCGCCGCCCTCGTCACCGCCGAACCGCGCGGCTTCGCGATTGGCCAGCCCTTCGCGACCACACTGTCCGATTCGGAGAGGCTGATTCGCTGGGACGTCACCGACAGCGGTTTTGCCATGCATCTGTCGGGCGAAGTGCCGGCGCGGATCGCCGCCGGCCTGGCCGATCCCGCGTTCGCCGCCGCCGCGACGGGCGGCCGCGCGCCGGAGGAGATCGACGCCTGGGCGGTGCATGCCGGCGGACGATCGATCCTCGACGCGGTGGAACATAGCCTGGCGCTACCGCCGGGGGCGCTGGCTGCATCGCGCGGCGTGCTGGCCGACAATGGCAACATGTCGTCGGCGACATTGATGTTCGTGCTGGCAAGACTGCTTGACGGACCGTCGGTAAAAGATGGCGTCGCGCTCGCCTTCGGGCCCGGCCTTGCCGCCGAAGGCTTCGGCTTCCGGAGCGTGACATGACCCTCGAGACGCGCGCCATCGCCGAGGAGCTGATGGACGCCGACGATCTCGACGCCGCGACCTATGCCGATGTGGTGGGCGATCTCGCCCGGGTGAATCGCGTCACCATGGCGGCACGCCCCACACTGGATTTCCTGGCGCGCGGCACTGACGGCATGACGTCTTTCCGCCTGCTCGACGTGGGTTTCGGCGACGGCGACATGCTGCGCCGGATCGCGCGCTGGGCAAGACGGCGCGGCATCGCCGCAGAGCTGGTCGGGGTCGATCTCAACCCCCGCAGCGATCTGGCCGCCACCGCCCATACCCCGGCCGACTTCGCCATCCGCTACTTGACCGGGGATTACGCCGCCCTCGCCGGCGGCCGCTGGGATTTCGTCATCTCCAGCCTGGTCGCGCACCATATGACGCATCCCCAATTGATCGCCTTTCTCGGCTTCATGGCGGCAGAATCGCAGCGCGGCTGGATGATCAACGACCTGCACCGCCATCGCTTCGCTTATTGGGGATATCCGCTCCTCGCGCGCCTGGCGGGCTGGCACCGGATCGTTCGTCTTGACGGCACCTTGTCGATCGCCCGCTCTTACCGGCCGGCAGAATGGCCGCCCATCCTCGCCGAAGCGGGCGTGCCGGCGCGCGTCTACCGCGCCTTTCCGTTCCGGCTATGCGTCGAACATCTGCGCTGATCGTCGGCGGCGGGCCGGCCGGGGCAAGCGCCGCGATCCTGCTCGCCCGCGCCGGCACGCCGCACCTGCTGCTCGAGCGCAGCCGCGAGACCGGCGACGCGCTGTGCGGCGGCTTCCTGAGCTGGCGCACGCTCGAATCGCTGCAAAGCCTGGGGATCACACCCGATGCGCTCGGGCCGGCCCGGGTGAACCAGGTGCGGCTGTTCGCCGGCGATCGGGTCGCCGAAGCGCCTTTGCCCCGCCCGGCACACGGCGTGTCGCGCCGCCACCTCGACTCGCTACTGCTCGACCAGGCAGCGCGTGCCGGTGCGGCGATCGAGCGCGGCGTCATGGTGAAGGCGATCGACCGAACGACAGCGCGACTTCATGACGGCACCGAAATCACGGCGGAGGCATTGTTCCTGGCAAGCGGCAAGCATGATGTGCGCGGCCTTGCCCGCCCGCCCGACGCGCGCGGCGCGGATCCAACCCTTGGCCTGCGCATCCGCCTCGCGCCGGCGCCCGCCCTCGCCGCGCTGCTCCAAGGGGCGATCGAGCTTCATCTGTTCGACCGGGGCTATCTGGGCATCGTCCTGCAGGAGGATGGCAGCGCCAATTGCTGCATGGCGGTGCACCGCTCGCGCCTGGCCGAGGCCGGCGATCCGGAGCGCCTGCTCGACGCGCTGGCGGCCGAATCGCCGCGCCTGGGCGAGCGCCTTGCCTGGCGTCATGGCGGCGAAACGATCGATGCGGTGGCGAACATCCCCTATGGCTGGCGGGTCCGCGAAGGCGCGCCCGGGCTGTTCCGGCTCGGCGACCAGGCTGGCGTCATTCCATCACTGGCCGGCGAGGGCATGGGCATCGCGATCGCAAGCGGCATCCGGGCGGCGCGCGCCTATGCCGGTGGCGGCGGCGCGGCGGCGATCCCGTTCCAGCTCGGCCTCGCCCGCGATCTGGCCCGGCCGATCGGGATCGCCGGCTTGATTCGCGCAGGCGCCGAGCGACCCGGCCTCGTCCGCGCGATACTGCCGATCGCGCGCGCTGCGCCCGCCCTTATCGACGTCGTCGCGCGGCTGACCCGAATCAACCATTCGCGCCTTGACCGGGCCGAGGCATCGCGGGAAAGCTGACGTCATGGACCTTTTCATCCTTTCCGAAGCCGAGTGGCGCAAGCGGCTCAGCGCCGAACAATATCATGTGCTGCGTGAGGCAGGGACGGAACCGGCCTTTTCGGGGCGTTACAATCACAACAAGGCGGACGGCATCTATCGGTGCGCCGGCTGCGCGAATCCGCTGTTCGACAGCGCCGACAAATATGAATCCGGCTCGGGCTGGCCCAGCTTCAGCCAGCCGATTTCGCCCGAACATGTGACCGAGCATAGCGACGTCAGCCACGGGATGACGCGCACCGAAGCGCGCTGCGCGCGGTGCGACGGGCATCTGGGCCATGTCTTTCCCGATGGACCGCCCCCGACGGGGCTGCGCTATTGCATGAATTCGCTAAGCCTCGATTTCCGTGCGCGCGGGTCCGAACCGACTCAATAGCCCGCTCCGTTCACCCGGCCTTCACCACGGCTGCACCATATCTCCACGTGCAGGCGGCTTGTTTGCGCAATCAATAGAGCTTATCCCAGCACAGCTTCATGGCCCGCCGCTCCCAGCCACCTTTGCGCACGATCTGGCGCCGCCGACTGATGCTGGCGTTGAAGATCGCCGGCGTGCTCGCAGTCCTCGGGCTGATCGCGCTGGTCGTCGCGGTCTATATCCAGCGCGCGCAGCTGCCGAGCTTCGAGGAGCTCAAATCCTCGCCCAATGGCCAGATGATCCGCGTGCACGCGGCCGACGGCACGGTCATCGTATCGATGGGGCCGAGCTACGGCGAATGGCTGCCCTATGACCGGATTCCGCCGGTGATGCGCGACGCCATGATCGCGGTCGAGGATCGCCGCTTCCGGTCGCATATCGGCATCGATCCGATCGGCGTGGCGCGCGCGGTCAAGCTCGCCTTTGTCAACCGCGGCACCGATCGCCGCTTCCAGGGCGCCTCGACCATCACGCAGCAGGTCGCCCGGACGATCTTCCTGTCGAACAAATATGACGTCGGGCGCAAATCGCGGGAAGCCCTGCTGGCGCTGGCGATGGAGCGCCGATTTTCCAAGGACCAGATCCTCGAACTCTATCTCAACAAGGTCTATTTCGGCGGCGGCGCTTACGGCGTGGATGCGGCCGCCCGGAAATTCTTCGGCCACGGCGCCGAACGACTTACCCTGTCCGAGGCCGCGGTGATCGCCGGCCTGGTCAAGGCGCCCTCGCGATATTCGCCGACGGCCGATGCCGAGGCGGCCGTCGGCCGCGCCGGCGTGGTGATCGAGCTGATGGTCGAAACCGGTAAGATCTCACCGGCCGAAGCGGCCGCGGCCGATCCCAAGAGCGTGACGCTGGCGCCCGAGCCCAAGCAGAACAGCGTGCGCTATTTCACGGATTGGGCGCTGCCGCAGCTCGAGATGCTGATCGACGAAACCACCCGCCCGCTCGATGTGTGGACGACGCTCGATCTCAACATGCAGCGCGACGCCGATGCCGCGATCCGCGCCAATGCGCCGGCGAACGCGCAGGGCGCGCTGGTCGCGATCGACCGCGACGGCGCGGTGCGCGCGATGGTCGGCGGCAAGGATTATGTGTCGTCGATCTACAATCGCGCGACCCAGGCGGTGCGCCAGCCCGGATCGGCCTTCAAGCTGTTCGTCTATCTCGCCGCGCTCGAGGCCGGGCACAAGCCAGAGGACACGGTGGTCGACGAGCCGGTCAATATCCGGGGCTGGAGCCCGCGCAACAGTTCGGGCGCCAATCGCGGTGAAATGACGCTGCGCACTGCCTTCGCCTATTCGGTCAACACCGTGGCGGCCAAGCTCGGCCTGGAGACCGGCTTCGGGTCGATCGCCGACATGGCGCGGCGCTTCGGCATCACCACACCGGTCGACACGCACCCGGCGATGGTGCTCGGCACCTCCGACGTGCGGCTGCTCGACATGACCCGCGCCTTTGCCAGCGTCGCCAACAAGGGTGTCGCGGTAACCCCCTACGGCATCACCAAGGTGACGGCGAACGGCGAGACGATCTACGCGCAGCAGGTCGATCGCAGTCATGTCCTGGTCGCGCCCTATGTCGCAGCACAGATGACGGACCTGCTCCAGACCGCGGTCAACACCGGTACTGGCAAGGCAGCACAAATCGGCCGGCCAGTCGCCGGCAAGACCGGCACCACCACTTCCAACAAGGACGGCTGGTTCCTTGGCTTCTCTAGCGGCCTGACTACGGGTGTATGGATGGGCCGCGACGATGCCCGTCCCGTGCCCGGATTACAGGGCGGCACTGCCCCGGCCCGCGCCTTCGCCGCATTCATGAAGCCCGCCGTCGCGAGCCGCCCGATCGAGCAGTTCGAGACTCAGGTGACGCTGCCCGAATGGGAATTGGAGCCCGATCAGGAATCCTATTTCGGCGAGCCCGACAACGGCCTGTTTGTCGATGCCGATGGCAATCCGGTCGAACCCGGCGCCGTTCGGCAGGCCGATCCGGGTACTCCCCGGGTCGATCCCGACGGCAACCCTATGCCACAAGACGAGGAACGCGCGCCGCCGCCCGAGCGGCTCGACCAGGAATGGATGGATCAGGTGCTCGGCCGCACTCCGCGACCGGCCCGTTCACCTGCCCTACGCGACCGCCCGACTGCGCTGCCGCCGCCCGAACGCTCGGGCGATCGTCAGGATTCGCGCCCGACCCAGTGAAGCGCGGCGCCATTGGCGCGCAGCCATGCCCGGGATCGCGCCGGATCGCTCTCATCGAGGCGATCGACCAGCGCGTGGAATTCCGGCCCGTGATTCATATGGACTCGGTGCGCGACCTCATGCGCGACGGTGGCACGGCGGACGAAGTCGGGTGCGAGAATCAGCCGCCAGCTATAGCGGATCGCACCGCTCGAGGCGCAACTGCCCCACCGCCCGCGCGGATCGCCGACCGCCACCCTGGTCACGCCGACTCCGGCCCGCGCTGCGAATTCAGCTGTCTCCGCGCTCAGGATGCGCAGCGCCTCGCGCTTCAGCCAGGTCTCGATGCGCCGCGACAGCCCATCGCGCGGACCGCCGCAGCGGAGCATATCGCCGTCACGCTCGATCCGGCGGGGCATGTCTTCGCGCCATTCGATCGTGAGCATGGCGTCGCCAAACGGCACCAGCGCGCCTGGCACCAGCGGCCGCGGGCGCGGCAGCCGGGCGCGCTGTGCTGCGATCCAGGCCTGCTGCCCTTCGGCCCAGAGCAAGGCGGGCTTCACTGGCGCCCGCAGCGGCAAGGTGAGTCGAACGCGCCCGCTGGCCGGATCGACCGACAATTTGGCGCGGCGCGCGCGCGCGTTGCGGACCACCTCTACCCCCGGCGTGTCGGAGCGGGAATCAGCCGCGCTCACAATTCGCGATCGATGATGTGGTGCTCGAGCTCGCCCGCATCATCCTCCGAGATGGTCCAGCCGCGCACCGATTCGCCGGCGCGGTGGACGGCATCGCGGTCTCCGCACACCAGATAATGCCAGCGCGGCAGAGTCTCGCCCGCGGCGCGCAGGCGATAGGCGCAGGTCGAGGGCAGCCAGTCGATGTCATGGACATTGTCGCGGGTCAGGCGGACGCATTCACTGACATAAGCGTGGCGATGCTTGTAATCCGAACATTGCGCCGTGGCGCGGTCGAGCAGGCGGCAAGAGACATTGGTCGCCACGAGCTCACCCGTATCTTCATCCTCGAGCTTGTGGAGGCAACATTTGCCGCAACCGTCGCACAGCGCCTCCCACTGGCCCCGGTCCAGCGCTTCGAGCGGCAGGGTCTCCCAGAAGCGGTCGCTCATTTCACCCAGCGCTTGAGCTCGGTCGCGACAGCCTCGGGCGACTTGTCCTGCGGCAACAACGCAAGCGGTTTGCCTTGTGGGTCCATCAGATAAGCAACGCGGCTGTGATCGACCAGATAGCCGCCGCCGGGCGAGACCTCCCCCTTCTTGTGATAGATGGCATAAGCTTTCGCCACGGCATCGATCGCCGCGACGCTGCCGGTAAGGCCGATCATGCGCGGATGGAAATTGGCGACGAAGCTCTTCAGCACGGCCGGGGTATCGCGTTCGGGATCGATCGTGATGAAGATCGGCACGACCCTGGCGGCGATGGCGGGGTCGCTCCGGTCGAGCGCGGCAAGTCCGGCGCCAATGTTGCGCGCATCGACCGGGCAGACATCGGGGCAAAAGGTGTAGCCGAAATAGACGATGCGATATTTGCCCGCGAAATCGGTGTCGCGGGCCGCTCGCCCGTCCTGGTCGGTGAGCGCGAAGGGACCGCCGATCCGTGCGCCCTCGAGCGGCGCCCGGGCGGGCGCGGGCGGGCCGGAACAGGCTGCAGGAAGGGCTGCCACCAGCAAAGCGGCAAGCGCCCGGCGGATGACGTGCGCGCGTGCGCGGGCTATCTCGTTCATGGCGCCGCCAGCCATGATCTGTTAGGGGCTTCGGCGCAAGTTCGACCCGATATCGCCTTAGGAACCACAGGGGCCTGTCCACCAGATGATCGCACGTACTTTCGGCATCGCGCTCGCCGCCGCGCTGCTCGGCACCGCCATTCCCGTCCAGGCGCAGAACCAGTCGGAGGGGTATAAATTCCTCCAGGCAGTGAAAGACTCCAAGGGCACCGACGTCGAGAAGATGTTGAACGTGCCGGGCACCACGGTGCTCAACACGCGGGAGGTCTCAACCGGCGAGGGGGCGCTCCACATCGTCGTCAAGCGCGGCGACGCGACCTATCTGCGCTTCCTCCTGGCCAAGGGCGCCGATCCCAATATCAGGGATGGCCGGGGCAATACCCCGATGATGCTGGCCGCGGGGCTGGGCGCGATCGATCTGGTCGACGCGCTGATCGCACGGAAGGCCAATGTAAATCTCGCCAATGCGAGCGGCGAAACACCGTTGATCCGGGCAGTCCAGCGCCGCGACCTGGGCCTGGCCCGGTCGCTGATTGCCGCCGGGGCCGATCCCGATCAGGCCGACGTCATCGCGGGCAAGTCAGCGCGCGACTATGCACTGGAAGATAACCGCGCCACTGCGATGGCGAAGCTGATGCAGGAAACCCCGAAAAAGGCGCGGCGCGCCGTCTCCGGCCCCGGGCTTTAAAGCAGGGCGCCGGCGTCCGGATCGATCAGCCCAATCATCCGCCGCCCCGCCCGCCGCGCAAAGGCGAGCGTGTGGCGCCGGCGCACCGCGGATTGCAACGGATCGGTATGCGCCTCGCGCACGATCGCCGCGTCGTAGCGGTCCGCCACGATTACGCCGGTGCGGGCCGGCAGGAACGCCGCCCCATTGAGCGGCGACGCATCGAATCCGGCCGGTATCGCCCAGTAGAACCGGTCGCAACAGCCGAGATAATCGGTCCATTTGCCGTCACCGAGCAAATCCGCCCGCGAAACCTTGATCTCGACGATGACGATGTTGCCCCGCGAATCGAGCGCCATCAGATCGGCCCGGCGGCCGCCGTCGAGCGGCACCTCCGCCATCGCGACCAGATCGTGGCGGAGCAGCATACGCACCGTACCCCGCGACACATCGGCGGCACATAGCGGTGAGCCGGGGGCATCGACACACGAATCAGGGGGACGCTGCAGCATCCCCCTGGTGTAGAACATTTGACGAACAGGTCAAACCGGCGCCAGTCGCGCCGGACGGCTCGGACGATCGCTCAACGATAGAAAACGTGGTTGCCGATCGCCGCGATCTTGGTCATCCGCCAGCCCGGCGAAACCCGGCGGGCATGGAAATACATCGCATTCGCGGCCGGGCTGTCCCAGGCATCGCCGATCGCGACGCGTGCCACGGCGACTGCCGTGCGATAGGCCGCGTTATTGGCGATCACCGGTACCCGGCCACCGCGCACGAACGAAAACTGCCCAGGCTGAGTCACCACTGAGCAGATGGATTTCGGGAAGCGTCCCGATTTCATGCGGTTGAGGATCACCTCGGCGACCGCGAGCTGCCCGGACAGGGGCTCGCCCTTCGCCTCGAAATAGATTGCGCCAGCCATGCAGGTCAGGTCGCGGTCGAGCTCGTCGGTATCCTGCGCGGCGACGGCCGCGGCGAGGCTGACAAATTCGGGTTCGTCGACAGGGGCGGGAGCCGGGATGGCGCCGTCAGTGGAGACGGCGGGTGCGGGAGTTTCCACGGAAGCCGGCGTCGGCGCGGCTGCGGGCGTGGGATCCGCCTGCGGAACAGAAAGATCAATCGGGAGTTTAAGGGACCTGTCGAGCTCGAAAGCGAAGCCCGGCGTGCTGGCACCGATCATGCCGGCGAGACTGAAGGAAATCGCCGCGATGGCCGCGACGCGAGTGAAAAGCGACATTCAGACTTCGTAATATGCGGTGGTGTGCGGAAACGATCGGTTCAAGAATGAAGCGATCGTCCGGACGTCCCCCCGACTGCGTAACCTAGCCGGATCGCACCCGGCACGGCGCAACGCGCGTGATAGAGCGCGCCCTTTCGTTGCGCGGCGCAACTAAGTCAACCTTGGACGATCGTTTCTGCGGCGAATCGTTCTGCCCCCGCGATATCCAGTTCAATTACCCACAAATCCGGGTCCCGCGCGCGGCGGCGACGCCAATATTCGGAAATTTCCTGTTGGTTATCAGTATTTTGTGGCCCAACCCGAAGGAGTTCATCGCGACCTTCCGGGCCGATCCCGCGTTCAAAAGTACCGGAATTCACCCCTCTTTCCAGCGCGATGACAAGGATCGCCCCGGCTTGGGTGTCGCCGCGCGCAAGCACGGTGCCGAGACCGCCGGCGTCATTCACCCGCCTGAGCAGGGCGCCGACGAGCAAGTGGCTCGGCAGCCTGGCGCTCAAGGATCGGTCCGATATCCGGGCAGGCCAGCGAGCGCGATCCGGCTACGCATGAAGGTGCCGGTACCGCGTGCAGCCTCTTCCCCCTCGGCATCGATCAGCCGGGCTTCGG
Source organism: Parasphingomonas zepuensis (assembly GCF_036663735.1). Taxonomy (NCBI): domain Bacteria; kingdom Pseudomonadati; phylum Pseudomonadota; class Alphaproteobacteria; order Sphingomonadales; family Sphingomonadaceae; genus Parasphingomonas; species Parasphingomonas zepuensis. The sequence goes on from NZ_JAXOJO010000001.1 coordinate 1,181,229, forward strand.
CGACGAATACTCGTCGCTGACCGCTGACCCAGCGGCCTTCGGCCACGACCGGGCCCGCCTTTAGCGGCCTGGTGAAGAGCAGATTGAAGGCGGTGGTGAGCAGGAAACGATCCGTCACCAGGCTGTTCACTGCATAGAAGGCGGCATCGTCGAGCATCTTGAAATAGCTCGTGCCGTGCGCGGCGCCGCCGGCATGGAAATAACGCTCGTCGATCAGGAAATGGATACGCGCGACGCCCGCGGCCGGGATCTCCAACGTCGATTCGAACAACCGGTTGATCGGCGCTGCCGCGTAGAGCGCTTCAAGGGCGCGAAAATGCGCCTGCTCGCCCAGAGCGAGACGGTCAGGCTGCGTCACGGGCCTCGTCGGCGGTCAGCAGCGCGTAGATCGCATCGCGCGACCCGGCTCCCCGCAGCTTGTCTACGAAACTGCGGTCACGCAGGCGACGCGACACCCGCGCCAGCGCCTTGAGATGCAAGGCGCTGGCTTCGGGCGGTGACAGCAGCAGGAAGACGATATCGACCGGCAGATCGTCGACTGCCTGGAAATCGATCGGCTGGGCAAGCCGCGCGAATACACCGACGACATGGTTCAGGCCGGGGATCCGCGCATGCGGCGTCGCCACGCCGCCGCCGAAACCGGTCGAGCCCAGCTTCTCGCGCTTGGCCAGTCCCTCGACGACCGCCGGCGATTCAAGGCCGTAGGCGGCTGCCGCCGCGGTCGCGAGCTGCTGGAACAACGCCTTCTTGTTGGCCACCGTGAGTCGTTCGAGAACGGTCTCCGGCAGCAGCAGATCAGTCAGGTCGGTCATCGTCATCCTTGGGCACGCCACCGGGCGCGCCCATAGCCGCGTTTGAAGCCCGGCGATAGCACATGCATCAGGTGGCGCGTTGGGGCTCCACCCATCCGATCGTCCCGTCGCCGCGACGATAGACCATATTGTACGCGCCGGACCCGACATTGCGGAACAGCAGCGCCGTTGTGTTGCGCAGATCGAGCATCATCACGGCGTCGGAGACCGTCGCATCTGGAACGTCGACCCGGGTTTCGGCGATGATCGGCGGGAAATCCTCTGCCACCTCATCATCGCTTTCCCGGAACAACGTGTAGCCCGCATTGTCATCGGCACCGGCCTCTGCCGCACCATTTGCGGCAGCACCCTGGCCGGAATGACGATCCTTCAGGCGGCGCATGTAACGGCGCAGCTGCTTCTCGATCTTGTCGGCCACGCCATCGAACGCGCCATGCGCGTCCATCCCGTCATTGCTGCCCTTCAGCACCAGGCCCTGCATCACATGCGCCACGATATCGCAGGTGAAACCGTTATCGTGCGGCCCTTTGCCGAAAGTAACCTGGGCCGAAATCGCGCGGGAGAAATATTTGGCTGCGATGCCCTGGAGCCGAGTCTCGACATGGCTTTTCAGTGCGTCGCCGGTAGCGACCTGATGGCCCGAAATCCGGATGTCCATGAGCATTCTCCTTCTGTGGAACCGGGCAGCTAGGCCCGGCCCCGTACCTACGTCAACCGGACGCCTCGACCCCCCAAAGCGGATTATTGATCTTCTTCATAAACGCTGCGTGCCGCGCGAGTTCCGCCTCACTCGCCTCAAACAGGCGGGCCGGACGCACGATCGCCGGCGCGGCTGCCGGCGCGAAGCTGCTTTGCACCTCGATCGTTTCGGTCACCAGCGTAAGGCCAATCTGGCGCCCGCCGGTCAGCTCGACATAGACCTGGGCAAGCAATTGCGCGTCGAGCAATGCGCCGTGCAACGTGCGGTGGCTGCGATCGATACCATAGCGCGTGCAGAGCGCATCGAGGCTGTGCTTGGCGCCTGGATGGCGGGTGCGGGCGAGCACGATAGTGTCGACCATCCGATCCAAATGGATATGGGCGCGCCCACACCGCCCGAGCTCGCCGTTAAGGAAGCCGAAATCGAAGCTGGCGTTGTGCGCGACCAGCGGGGCATCGCCGAGGAATTCGAGAAGATCCTGAACGCCATGACCAAACAACGGCTTGTCCGACAGGAACGCGTCACTGAGGCCGTGGATGCGCTGCGCCTCGGGCGGCATCGTCCGTTCGGGATGGAAATAGGCGTGGAAACTGCGTCCGGTCTCGACTCGGTTGAACAGCTCGACACAGCCGATTTCGACCATCCGGTCCCCGTCAGCAAAGCTGAAGCCGGTGGTTTCGGTGTCGAAGACGATTTCGCGCATGATCTATGTTATCGGGATTGCGGAGCCCCGAGGCAAGAGAGCAATGCCCTGACCGCTGCACGGGTTTCGTCCAGGCTGCCGCCGGTCGGGATGATGAAATCGGCACGGGCGCGCTTTTCAGCATCGGGCAGCTGCCGGGCCAGGATAGCGTCCAACTTTGCCTCGGTCATGCCGGGCCGGGCGAGCACGCGCGCGCGCTGGACGTCGGCCGGCGCGGACACCACCATGACCTTGTCGACGCTCGCCGCGCCGCCGGTTTCGAACAGCAGGGGCACGTCGAAAACCACCAGCGGTGCATCGACATGGGCAGCGAGAAAAGCCGCGCGTTCCTCGCCCACGGCTGGATGGACCAGCGCCTCGAGTCGCTTCAACGCACGAGGATCGGCGAGCACCGCCTCGCCGAGCAGCGTCCGGTCGACACCCGCGGGGCCAGTCGTATCCGGAAACATCGCTTCGATCGCCGCGACCAGCCGCCCGCCTTCGCCCTGGAGCCGATGTACCGCGGCATCGGAATCGAACACCGGAACGCCCAGTTCCTCGAACATGCCGGCAACGGTAGACTTGCCCATGCCGATCGATCCGGTGAGGCCGAGCGTCAACATGGCATCACGCCGTCAACAACCCGCGCAGCTCCTCGTCGCGGTCGCGCGGCGGCTCAGCCCCGAACAGCAGCTCGAAGGCAAGGGCACCCTGGCCGATCAGCATGTCGAGGCCATCGACCGTGTCCAGTTCGCGCTCGCGCGCCTGACGCAGCAGATCGGTCTCGAGCGGGGCATAGACGATATCATAAACGACAGCGTCTTCGGGAAGCGGCGCCAGATCGAGCAGCAGCGGCGGCTGCCCGGTCATGCCGAGCGCGCTGGTATTGACCAGCAGGACTGCGGGCGGCAGCGGCGCGGACAACGGCAGCGCCTTGCCCTTGAGCCCGAAGGCGGAGAGCAGGGCGGCGGCCTTCAACACGTTGCGGTTAAGGATCGTGACGTCACCTACGCCGATCCGCGACAGCGCGAACAGGATCGCCCGGGCCGCACCGCCGGCCCCGATCACTACAACCGGGGCGCCCGTCAGCGGCAGATCGGCGATCGGCGCATAGAAGCCACCGGCATCCGTGTTGGTGCCGACGATCGCGCCATCCTCAGCGCGCAGCGCGAGATTGATCGCGCCGATGGTATCGCGCACCGCCCCGCGATCCTCGACAAAATCGAGCGCTGCCTGCTTGTGGGGCAGGGTGATGTTGCAGCCCCGCCAGGCGGGATCCGCCCGGCGCTGCTCGAAATAGTCGGCGAGATCGGCGCTGGTCACGTGATGCGCGCGATATTCGGCGTCGAGACCGAGCGCGTCGATCCAGAAGCCGTGAATCAGCGGGGACTTGCTGTGTGTGATCGGATCGCCGATCACCTCTGCATAAGATGCAGTCACGACGTCAGAACTCCCCTCACCCGCAGATAGTCGAGCACCGGCAACAGGGGCAGACCGAGCACGGTGAACTGACTGCCCTCGATCCGGCTGAACAATTGCGCCCCTGGCCCCTCGATCCGGTAACAGCCGACACAACCGGAAATCTCCGGCCATTCGACCGCGAGATATTCTTCGATGAAGCTGTCCGAGAGTATCCTGACATGCATTTTAGCCCGGTCCACGACGCGCCAGACCGGCCGGCCATCGATCGCCATCACCGCCGCGCTGATCAGTTCGTGGCGCTTGCCGGACAGTCGCCTGAGATGATCGGCCGCCTCGGCCCGATCCGTCGGCTTGTCCAGCGTCGATCCGTCCTCGAGCGCAACGACCGAATCGCTGCCGAGCACGAGCGCTTCGGGATCGCGGTGCGACACCCGCAATGCCTTTAATTCGGCGAGCTTGTCGGCCAGGTCGCGCGGGGCGATGTCCTCGGCGCGTAGCGCCGCCTTGGCCGAGTCCTCGTCGACATTGGCCGCGACTGCCTCGAACGGGACGCCGGCAGCGCTCAGCATCGCCCGGCGCGAGGCGCTCCGGGAGGCCAGTACCAGTCTCATGCCCCGCTCCGTTCCGCGTCCCGCTCCGTCACCAGCTGGACGATCGCCGCCGCGGTTTCCTCGATCGATCGCCGGGTGACGTCAATCACCGGCCAGCCATTGTCGGCAAACATGCGCCGCGCATAGGCGACCTCGCGCGTCACTGCTTCCTGATCGACATAGGCGGTTTCCGGCGCCTGGTTGAGCGAAAGCAGGCGGTTGCGCCGCACCTGGATCAACCGGTCGGCGCTGGTGGTCAGCCCCACCACCAGCGGATGGCGGAGCGAAAACAGGCTGGTCGGTGGCGGGCTTTCCACCACGATCGGAATATTGGCGGTCTTGAAGCCGCGATTGGCGAGATAGATGGACGTTGGTGTCTTGGACGAGCGCGACACACCCGCGAGCACGATATCGGCTTCCTCCCAATCCTCCCAGTTGATGCCGTCGTCATGCGCCATGGTGAACTGGATTGCATCGACCCGCGCGAAATACGCCGCATCGAGCACATGCTGACGCCCCGGCCGGGCTTTGGCCTGCTGGCCGAGCAGGCTCGACAATGCGTCGGTCACCGGATCCAGCGGCGCGACCGCGGGCAGGCCGAGCGCCCGGCAACGCGTCTCCAGCGTCCGCCGCGTGGCGCTGTTGACCAGCGTGAACACGACCAGCCCGGGATTTTGCGCGATCTCCTGCAGGATCCGCTCGAGATGCGTTTCGGTGCGGACCATCGGCCAGAAATGGCGGATCGTCTCCACATCGTCATATTGGGCCAGCGCCGCCTTGGCGATGTTCTCCAGTGTCTCCCCCGTGGAATCGGACAGGAGGTGAAGATGCAACCGCATCAGGCGATTCCGCCGGTTGGGGATGGAGTTGTGGAAAACATCCGGAAAATCGCTAGCGCAACTTTCCGGCCACGCAAAGCGGGCCGCGCGTGTGGAAAAGCCCCGACTTGCCCACAATTGCATTCACACCCCCATGATTCCGCCCACAGGCTGTGGATAATGGGGATCAATGGAACGACTCAGCGGAGTCAGGCGGTGCCGGCCGGTCAAGCTGTTGGCATTTTCGGGATGAACGCATAAGCCCCGGCATCCACGCGCCAACGACAGCTACATCCTTTCAAGACTCTATTCTTTTATAGAAGAAGGACTCTCGCAATCCCGACTCCGACGCCCGGCAAGCCCCTGCTCGATACGCTGAACGGCGTACGCAGCGAGGTTCCACCCGTCTGGCTGATGCGCCAGGCTGGCCGCTATCTTCCCGAATATCGTGCGCTCCGGGCCGAAAAGGGCGGATTCCTCGCCCTCGCGACCGACAGTGAAGCGGCAGCGGAAGTGACGATGCAGCCGATCCGTCGCTTCGGCTTCGATGGCGCGATCCTGTTCTCCGACATTTTGATGGTGCCATGGGCGCTGGGGCAGGCGCTGAGCTTCGGTGCGGGCGAAGGGCCGGCTCTCACCCCGGCGCTGGTAGATCATGCGCTGGCGGGGCTCCAGGCTGTCCCTGAGCGGCTCGATCCGGTCTATGCGACCGTGGAAAAGGTAGCGGCGCTGCTGCCGGCGGAAACCACCTTTCTCGGCTTCGCGGGAAGTCCCTGGACGGTCGCAACCTATATGGTCGCTGGCCATGGCAGCCGCGACCAAAGCGAGACGCGCCGGTTCGCTTATACCGACCCAAAAGCGTTCGCCGAGATCATCGATGCGATTGCCGACAGCACGATCGTCTATCTTTCCCGGCAGATTCAGGCCGGGGTCGAGGCAGTCCAGTTGTTCGACAGCTGGTCGGGCAGCCTGTCGCCCGCGCAGTTCGAACGTTGGGTGATCGCGCCGACCGCAAAGATCGTCGCGGCATTGCACGCGCTGCATCCGGGCGTGCCGGTAATCGGTTTCCCCAAGGGTGCCGGCGGCAAGCTGCCGGCCTATGCCCGTGAGACCGGCGCGGACGCGATCGGGCTGGACGAAACCGTCGATCCGGTCTGGGCGCACGCCAGTCTGCCCGTCGGGCTGCCGGTTCAGGGCAACCTCGATCCACTGGCGCTGATCGCGGGCGGCGAGGGGCTTGATGCCGCGGCGACACGAATCCTCGAGACGCTGGCGGATCGGCCGCATATCTTCAATCTGGGGCACGGCATCCTGCAGGATACGCCGATTGCCCATGTCGAGCGCCTGTTGGCGCATGTGCGGAGAGCGCGATGAATTTCCTCGGCAACGCCTATCTCTGGGTGAAGGCGGCGCATGTCGTCTTCGTCATCTTCTGGATGGCCGGCATGTTCATGCTGCCGCGCTATCTCGTCTACCACCAGGAAGCGCAGCCGGGTTCGCCAGAGGCGCCGCTATGGATCGCGCGCGAGAACAAGCTGCGCAGCATGATCCTGACCCCGTCGATGATCCTGGTGTGGGTGCTCGGGCTGATGCTGGCGGCCAATGCCGGGATGTTCTCGGGTGTCGGCGGGTTGGGCTGGCTGCATGCAAAGCTGCTGCTGGTGGTGCTGCTCAGCGGCTATCACGGCTGGGCGGTGGGCTACGCGAAGAAGCTTGCCGCCGGCCGACCAACGCTGACCGGCAAGCAGTTGCGCATGCTCAACGAGGTGCCGGCGGTGATGGTCGCGCTCATCGTCGTCCTCGTGGTCGTGCGGCCTTTCTAGGGCCGGCGGACTTGACTTGACGAGGGGCGACACCTAGGTCGCAGGGGTCGAAGCGCGCGGAGCCTTGAGCCCCGTGCCGCGGCAAAATTCCTCCAGCATCGTCGCGTATCCTTCGCCGACCGACGCTCTCCCCGACCATCATACGTCCGGACGCCATCCATGCATCTCAAAGACCTCAAGAAGAACAAGCCGGCCGAGCTGGTCGCGATGGCCGAAGAACTCGGCATCGAGAGCGCATCGACGCTGCGCAAGCAGGATTTGCTGTTCGCGATTCTCAAGGTCCAGGCCGAAAATGGCGAGCAGATCATGGGGCTCGGCACGATCGAGGTGCTCCCCGACGGCTTCGGCTTCCTGCGCAGTCCCGAGGCGAACTATCTCGCCGGTCCGGACGATATCTACATGTCGCCGAACCAGGTGCGGAAATTTGGCTTGCGCACCGGCGATACGGTCGAAGGCGAGATTCGCGGACCTAAGGATGGCGAGCGCTATTTCGCGCTGACTCGCCTGACCTCGGTGAATTTCGATGATCCGGACGCGGTGCGTCACCGGGTCAATTTCGACAATCTTACCCCGCTCTATCCCGACGAGAAGCTGACGCTCGATCCGCAGGATCCGACGATCAAGGACAAGTCGGCGCGGGTGATCGACATCATCAGCCCGCAGGGCAAGGGCCAGCGCGCCCTGATCGTCGCCCCGCCGCGCGTCGGCAAGACAGTGCTGCTGCAGAATATCGCCAAGGCGATCACCGACAATCATCCCGAAGTGTTCCTGATCGTGCTGCTGATCGACGAGCGGCCCGAGGAAGTGACCGACATGCAGCGCTCGGTGAAGGGCGAGGTCGTGTCCTCCACCTTCGACGAGCCCGCCACGCGCCACGTGCAGGTTGCCGAGATGGTGATCGAAAAGGCCAAGCGCCTGGTCGAGCACAAGAAGGACGTCGTGATCCTGCTCGATTCGATCACGCGCCTGGGCCGGGCCTACAACACCGTCGTGCCGAGCTCGGGCAAGGTCCTGACGGGCGGCGTCGACGCCAACGCCCTGCAGCGCCCGAAGCGCTTCTTCGGTGCCGCGCGCAACATCGAGGAAGGCGGCTCGCTCTCGATCATCGCAACCGCGCTGATCGATACCGGCAGCCGCATGGACGAAGTTATCTTCGAAGAGTTCAAGGGCACCGGCAACTCGGAAATCGTCCTCGACCGCAAGGTCGCCGACAAGCGCATCTTCCCGGCGCTCGACGTCGGCAAGTCCGGCACGCGCAAGGAAGAGCTGCTCGTCGACAAGAGCAAGCTTTCCAAGATGTGGGTGCTGCGCCGCATCCTCATGCAGATGGGCACCATCGATGCGATGGAATTCCTGCTCGACAAGATGAAGGATTCCAAGACCAACGAGGACTTCTTCGATTCGATGAATCAGTAATGCGGTGCGGCCTGCGGCATATTGCCGCAGGATTCGCACAAGCCCGGCCGACGACGCGGGCAAAGGCTGCGTCGCTTACTGAAGGCCGAGCGACATGATCCTCGAACACGCGCTGCTCTCGATTAAACCCGGTCAGGCCGCGGCGTTCGAGGCTGCCATGGCGCGGGCCAAACCATTGATCGCAGCCTCGCCTGGCTTCCGCTCGATTGCCGTGCGCAAGGCGTGCGAAAGCACCGACCTTTATCTATTGCTGGTTGAGTGGGACGATATCGCTAGTCACCGCGATGGATTCCGCACGTCAATGCGCTACCAGGAATGGCGCACACTGCTCCACCCCTTCTATGATCCTATGCCGGTCGTCGGCTATTTCGGCGCACCGCTATGATGCCTGCGGCCGGGAAGCGCGGCGTTCGCTAGCCCAGATTCGCCGCGAAGAACGCCGCCGTTCGTTCATCGGCCAGAGTCGCCGAGGCATCCGACCTGCGCAGCCCGAACTCGGTAGCAAAGCCATGGTCCTCGCCGGGGTAATCGAAGATCGTCACCTTGGGATGATCGTCGAGACCTTCGTGCATGCGCTGCTGCGCGGCCTTGTCGACGAAATGATCTTCCTCCGGCACATGCAGCAGCACCGGATGCGCGATCGCGTGCTTCTCGCTCAGCAGGCCGTCGATGCCGACGCCGTAATAGCCCACGCTGGCATTCACGTCGGTTCGTGCTGCGGTCATGAACGCTAGGCGACCGCCCAGGCAATAACCGACCGCGCCGACCTTGCCGCCCGTGCCCAGCCGCGCCCGGGCTGTGCGGATCGTCGCCTCGATATCGGCGACGCCCAGCGCCTGGTCGAACTGGCCCATCATCGCAAAGGCCTGCTGCAGCTGGTCGGGCACGTCGGGGTCGAGCTCGACGTCCGGCTCGATCCGCCAGAACAGGTCCGGCGCAATCGCGAGATAGCCGTCCTCGGCCAGCCGATCGCATTTGCGGCGGATGCCGGCATTCACCCCGAAAATTTCCTGAATCACCACGATCGCGGCGCGGGGCTTTCCCGTCGGCTCGGCGCAATAGGCCGAAAAATGCGCGTTACCGTCGAGCGTGTCGATCGTGATGGTTCCGGTCATGGCTTTCCTCGGATATTAAATTCATCGTAAGCAACTGAATTAATTAAGAATAATATCGAGACTTGGGTGTTCTCAATGGGCGTTGCGATCTGAGCGGAGTCGCGCGCATACATGGGCCCAAGCTTATGCAGCGCGGCCGTCGCCCGCTCAAGCGGAGATGAAGCCCATGAAGATCAATGTCGAAGTCGATTGCACACCGGAAGAAGCACGCCGGTTCATGGGATTGCCCGATTTTACCCCGGTCCATGAGAAATATATCCAGAGCGTGATGGGCGCGATGGACGGCGCCGTGCCGCCCGAGATGATCGACAATCTGATGAAGAGCTGGTCGCCGATGGGCGAGGCGGGCATGGGATTCTGGCGCAAAATGTTCGAGACCTCGAGCAAGTAACGTGGAGACGATCTTTGCCGTGTCGAGCGGCGCTCCGCCCGCGGCGATCGCGATCGTCCGGTTGAGCGGGCCGGCTGCGCTCGACGCCGCAAGCGCCATGGCAGGCACGTTGCCGCCGCCCCGCCAGGCGGGGCTCCGCGCCTTACGGGCAAACGGACAGCTACTCGATCGCGCGCTTGTCCTGGTCTTTCCCGGTCCGCATAGCGCGACTGGCGAGGACCTGATCGAGCTGCATCTTCACGGCGGGCGCGCGGTGGTCCGGGCAGTGGAGGCGGCCTTGGCAGCGATGCCGGGCCTGCGCCAGGCCGAGCCGGGCGAATTCACCCGCCGCGCCTTGACCAATGGCCGGATCGATCTGACCGAAGCCGAGGGGCTGGGGGACCTGCTGGCGGCCGAGACCGAGGGCCAGCGCCGCGCAGCGCTGAGCATGGTGGAGGGTTCGATTCGTCGGCGCGCCGAAAGCTGGACGGGCCGGCTGGTCGCGCTTGCCGCCCAAGTCGAGGCGCAGCTCGATTTTGCGGAAGAGGATGAAGTCGACCAGGCCGCGCCGCGGGCCTTCGCGGCCGAGGCCCATGCCTTGGCCGGTGAGATTGGCGCGTTGCTGGATACACCGCCCGTTGAACGTCTGCGCGACGGCCTCCGGGTGGTGATCGCCGGTCCCCCCAACAGCGGCAAGTCGACTCTCCTCAATGCGCTCGCTGAGCGGGATGCGGCGATTGTCTCGCCTATCTCGGGGACAACGCGTGATCGAATCGAGGCACCGATCGTTCGAGATGGCATTGCCTATGTCCTGACGGACACGGCGGGTCTGGTGGCCACCACGGCCGATCCGATCGAACGCATCGGCGTCGTGCGGGCGGAGGAGGCGATGCAAACCGCCGACCTGATCCTGTGGCTCGGGGACACGAGACTCATCGATGCGACGGCGATCCGGGTCCATGCCCGCGCCGATCTGCCGGATCGCGCCCAAATACCCGCTGATGCGGACGTGGCAATATCGGTCGCGACCGGCGCGGGTATGAACGATTTGTGGAAGGTCCTCCACCAACGGGCCGTCGCCCTGTTGCCCCGCGAGGACATGGTTGCGCTCAATGAGCGCCAGCGCGGCCTGTTGGCGCGCTGCGCCGGCTTTCTTGCCACGGCCGGCGGGCAGGGCGATCTGTTGCTGTTTGCGGAGGAGCTTCGGCTGGCGATGAGGGCGCTTGACCAGTTGGCCGGGCGCAGCGACGTCGAAGCCATGCTGGACGCGCTGTTTACACGGTTCTGCCTCGGAAAATGAGTGTTCCACGTGGAACAGTCGGCTCTGAAAGGATCAAGAACTTTGACAGAGCGGAAAGCTCGACCTAGCGCAAGCTGATGGATTTCGATGTTATCGTCGTTGGCGGCGGCCATGCGGGCACCGAGGCCGCGACCGCAGCCGCGCGTCGCGGCGCGCGCACGGCCCTGATCAGCTTCGATCCGTCGAAGATCGGCGCGATGTCCTGCAATCCCGCAATCGGGGGGCTGGGCAAGGGCCACCTCGTGCGCGAGGTCGACGCGTTCGATGGCATGATCGCCCGGGCGGCGGATGCCGCTGGCGTGCATTACCGCATGCTCAATCGCAGCAAGGGTTCGGCAGTGCAGGGGCCGCGTGTTCAGGCCGATCGCCGGCTTTATGCGGCGGCGATCCAGCGCATGCTCGCGGCGCAGCCAGACCTGGATATCGTGCCGGGGGAAGTTGCCGCGCTGATGTTCGACCGGAAGGGTGCTGTCGCCGGCGTTTCGCTTGCCGATGGCCAAAACCTCACGGCGCGCGCGGTGGTCCTGGCGACCGGCACGTTTCTGGGCGGCCGCATTTTCTGCGGCGAGGAACGCCTGGCGGGAGGCCGGATCGGTGAGGCAGCCGCGTCGCTGCTTGCCGTGCAGTTGCGCGATGCCAAGCTGCCGATGGGCCGGCTCAAGACCGGCACACCGCCACGGCTCGATGGGCGGACGATCGACTGGAGTCGCCTCGCCGAGCAGCCCAGCGACGATGACCCCTGGACGATGTCGCCAGTGACGCCACGGCGCTCGCTACCGCAGTTGTTCTGCGCCATCACGCGGACGACCGAAGCGACGCACGCGATCATTCGCGCCTCGCTCGACCGGTCGCCCTTATTCGGTGGAGCGATCGCCGGGCCGGGCCCGCGTTATTGCCCTTCGATCGAGGACAAGATCCATCGCTTCGGGGACCGCGACGGGCATCAGATATTCCTCGAGCCGGAAGGGCTGGACGATTCGACCATCTATCCAAATGGCATCTCCACCTCGTTGCCGGCGGATGTTCAGGCGGCCCTGATCGCTTCGATTCCCGGCCTGGAAAATACTCGCATCATTACGGCCGGCTATGCCGTTGAATATGATCATATCGATCCACGCGCGCTCGAAGCCACGCTCGAGGTGCGCGCGTTGCGTGGGCTGCTCTGTTGTGGGCAAATCAACGGTACTACGGGGTATGAGGAGGCGGCCGGGCAGGGGCTCATTGCCGGGCTCAACGCCGCTGCCATCGCCCTCGGTACAGATGCCGTCGTGCTCGATCGGGCGACCAGCTACCTCGGTGTGATGATTGACGATCTGGTGCTGCAGGGCATCACCGAACCCTACCGGATGCTCACCGCGCGTGCCGAGTATCGCTTGCGCCTGCGCGCGGACAATGCCGAAACCCGGCTCGGGCCCATCGCCAGCGCGGCAGGCTGTCTTGGGGCGGAACGGCTTAGCCGCCTGGCTCACCGCACCACCCGCCGCGGCGAGATTGAAGCGATCCTAGAGAAGCCACTGGCGGCCGCGGCGATATTGGCGAATGGGGCGGCGGGTCCTCTGGACGGCCAGCGGCGGTCAGGAACCGATTGGCTGCGCTTTGCCGGGGTGACGATCGATCACGTTGCCCCGGGGTTGATGGCGGGGAGCGACCCGGCACTGGTCGCCGAGATTGCCGAGGATGCCCGCTACGCGCCATATCTGCGCCGCCAGGATGAGGAAGTGGCGCAGCTCCGTGCCAATGATTCGATCGGGCTGGGCAATACGCTCGATTATGCCGCTATTCCCGGGCTCTCGACCGAAATGGTCGAACGGCTGGGACAGGTTCGTCCCGCTACGCTGGGCGCGGCCGGCCGTATTCGGGGCATCACTCCGGCGGCTCTCACGGCGATCCTGCTGCACGCCCGGCGCCGCGCGGCATGACCGAAGACGACGCACGGTCCTGGATCATCGAACGCTTCGGCCGCGAAGGGGAGGCCCGCATGGCGGACCTTGCGCAGTTGGTGATCGACGAGGCCAGCCGGCAGAATCTGATTGCGCCGTCCACGCTGAGCGCGATCTGGGAGCGCCATATCGTCGATTCGGCGCAACTGATCGAGCTGGCTAAGGAAACGCCGGGCGATTGGCTCGACATCGGCACCGGCGCCGGTTTTCCAGGCCTGGTCGTAGCGGCATTGACCGATCGGCCGACCATTCTGGTCGAGCCAAGGCGCCGGCGGGCAGACTTTCTCCGAGTCGCCGCCGGCGCGCTAGGCCTGTCCAATCGCGTCGAGGTCATCGCCGGTAAGGTGGAGGCGGTCGCGCGGCCCGTCGCGGTCATCTCAGCGCGCGCGGTGGCACCCCTCGGCGGCCTGTTCGAGGCTGCAATGCAATGTAGCCGTCGCAAGACGCTATGGATTCTCCCAAAGGGACGAACGGCGCGCGAAGAGGTGGCGGCCGCGCAGCAGACATGGCATGGTGTGTTTCACGTGGAACATAGCATCACCGATGCGGAATCCCTCATCGTCCTCGCAAAAGGGGTGTCACGCCGATGAATGTCATTGCGGTTGCGAATCAAAAGGGCGGGGTGGGCAAGACCACGACCGCGATCAACCTGGGCACCGCGCTTGCGGCGACCGGACAACACGTGTTGCTGATCGATCTCGATCCCCAGGGCAACGCCTCTACCGGCCTCGGCATCAATCGCGCCGATCGCGAGAAATCCAGTTACGATATCCTGCTCGGGGAAATGCCGCTGGGGGAGGCGGTTATTCCGACCTGCGTTCCGAAGCTCGATATCATTCCCGCGACGGTGGATCTGTCCGGGGCGGAGATCGAACTGGTCGATTATGAGGAGCGCACCCATCGGCTCAATCGGGCATTGGCGCGCTCCGATCACCGCTGGGACGTGGTCCTGATCGATTGCCCGCCCTCGCTTGGCCTGTTGACGCTCAACGCGCTGGTCGCGGCGAATTCGCTGCTGGTGCCCCTCCAGTGCGAATTCTTCGCGCTGGAGGGGCTCAGTCAGCTGCTCAGCACCGTCGAGCGGATCCGCGAGCGCTTCAATCCGGGCCTGTCGATCCTGGGCGTTGCGCTGACCATGCACGATCGCCGTAACCGCTTGACCGACCAGGTCTCGGCCGATGTCCGCGCCGTGCTTGGCCGAGTGGTGTTCGAAACCGTCATTCCCCGCAATGTCCGCCTGTCGGAAGCGCCAAGCCACGGCTTGCCGGCGTTGATCTACGATCACCGCTGTCCCGGCTCCGAGGCTTATATTGCCCTCGCACGCGAGCTGATCCTCCGGCTGCCCCCCAGACCCGCGAAGGCCGCATGACCGAACACGCTGATCCAACGCCGAACCCCCGACCAAAGCCTCGCTCCGGCCTTGGGCGCGGCCTCAATGCGCTGATGGGCGATCTCGCCCGTGAGGAACCGGTGGGCGGCAGCGAACCCCTCTCGGCGGGTGTGCGTACGCTCCCGGTCGGCTCGCTGACGCCGCATCCTGGCCAGCCGCGCCGCCACTTCAGCGAGACTGCGCTGGAGGAACTGGCTGAATCGATCGCAGCACGGGGCGTCATCCAGCCAATCGTCGTGCGCCCGCATGGCAAGGGTTATCAGATCGTCGCCGGGGAGCGCCGCTGGCGTGCGGCGCAACGCGCGCGGCTGCACGATGTGCCGGTGATCGTCCGCGACTATGACGACGCGGAAACGCTGGAAATCGCGCTGGTCGAGAATATCCAGCGGCAGGATCTTAACGCGATCGAAGAGGCTGAGGCCTATTCTCGGCTGATCGATGATTACGGACACACCCAGGATGTCCTGGGCAAGTTGGTCCACAAGTCGCGCAGCCATATCGCGAATCTGCTGCGTTTGCTCGAATTGCCCAAGGCAGTGCAGGACAAGGTAGTCGAGGGCACGCTGTCGATGGGGCATGCCCGTGCGCTGATAGGCGCGGCGGATGTCGAACAGCTTGCCTATCAGGTCATCGCCAAGGGCCTGTCCGTGCGCGAGACCGAACGCCTGGCGCGTGCGGCCAAGCCGGAAACCACACGCATCCGCAGCGGCGATACCGGCCGCGATGCCGATCTTTCGTCGCTGGAGCGGCATTTGGCAGACCTGCTCGGCCTCTCGGTGCGCATCACCCACGGGCCGAAGGGCGGCGCGCTGACCTTGAACTATTCGACGCTCGACCAGCTCGACATGGTTTGCCAGCGTCTGACGGGCGAGAAGATCTGAAATCTATATCAACTGCTTGATTTTTAACAATAATATATGAGCCAGCACCGCGCGCTGTTGCGCGACGCTATCGCTGGCGCGCTGCCATTCGAGCCACTGCGACGATGGCCGATTGCGCGAGCACGGTTCCGGCCGTGCCCGAGCTCATGATGGCGCGTTCGGCCAGTCGAGCGCGCTGAATCGCTTCACTGATCTTCGGTGCCGACCAGGTACGCAAGGCGCGGCCGGTCGCGGCGCGCTCGCGAAAGAAGACCCGTTCGATCACGGTGCCTGCACTCGCGCCGCCATCGACTTCGGCGCGCAGTTCGGCGAGCGTCATCAGCCGGCGCACGAGCTGGCGCAACACCGGTATCTGCGACACGCCGGCTTCCTCCAGCCGGGCAAGCTCGGTACCGAGCAGATCGGGGCGTCCGTCGATCGCGGCATCGATTGCCCGACTCATCTCCGAATCGCCCAGATCGGCACCGACATCGTCCAGCGCCGCGTCGTCCAGCTCGCGCGGGCGCTCGGGCGAGGCATCGAGATAGAGCGCCAGCTTTTCCAGCTCGCGCGTCATCACCGCCCGGTCGCCCGCCGTCGCGCTCGCCAGCCGCGCCGCGGTGTCGCCGACGGTACGCAGGCCCTGCTCGCGGGCGATGGCCGTGGCGAGCTTCTCGGCGTCGCCGCCTTCAGGAAGATAGCAGGCGAAACTCATCGCCCGTGGCGCCGCCAGTGCCAGCTTCACCACCTTGGCGGTCGCCTTGAGCGTCGGCGCGATCGCCACCACTGGATTGCCGGCCTGTTCGGCGTCGAGCAGCAGGGTGAAAGCCTCGAGGCATTCGTCACCGACTCCGGTGATGCGGATATGGCGAGCCCCGCCGAACAACGACATCGACGCGGCTTCATCGGCCAGCCGGCCGGGATTCGACTTGAGTGCGGAGGATTCGAGATCGACCCGCTCGGCTTCCGGACCCATCGTCCGGGCCAGCCGCGCGGCAATTTCCTGCGCGCCAGATTCATCGGGGCCGTGGAGCAGGTAGAGACGGATATCGGGGCTTGCCGCGTCGATCGCCGCACGAATCTGGTTGGCGTTAGCCTTCACCGACGTTGGCTCATTTCGCCGGCGCGCTGGTCCGCTGCGCATAGAGCGCGACGCGTGCGACGATCTCGTCGGCGACGATGTCCGAGAGGCGTTCGAGCGCGCTGTTCTCTGCGGCGATCGTCGCATATTCCGAACTGACCACGTCGATGCCGGCGTCGGACCCGGCGGTCGCGTCGAGCAGCACGGTGCCATTGGCGAGATCTACCAGCTGATAGCGGGCGCGCAGCGTGCGCCGCTCGCGCGAGACGCTGTCGTCGCGGCGTACGCCAAGGCCGATAATCTGGTCATCGAGCTTGATTTCGAGGCGATAGAGCGGGCTGCCGCTCGCCGCGAGCCGGTCATGCAGGGCATTCGTCATCAACCAGCCGGCCTTGCCCTCGATCGGGCCGACCTCGATCCGTGTCAGCGTCGTCGCGACCGCACCCGAACCTCCGCCCGAATAAAGCGGATGCAGCCCGCAGGCCGACAAGGTCAGTGCGAGGCCGGCGAGAAGCGCGACGCGCTTCATGCGACGATGTTCACGAGACGATCCGGCACGACGATCACCTTTTTGGGAACTGCGCCGTCCAGGATACGCTGCACATTGGCATTGGCCAAGGCAATCGCTTCCATCGCCTCGCGCGGCGTTCCCTTAGCCACGGTGACGGTGTCGCGCAGCTTGCCGTTCACTTGCAGCGCAATCGTCGCTTCGTCCTCGACCAGTAGGGCCGGATCCACCTCTGGCCAGTCGGCATCCGCAATCAGGCCTTCGCCGCCATTGGCTGCCCAGGCTTCCTCGGCGAGGTGCGGGGCCATCGGCGATACCAGCCGCATCAGCGTGCGAATCGCGACGACGCGCGAGACGGAGGGCTTCGCCCGCTCGATCGCGTTGACCAGCTCATAGAGCTTGGCGACGGCCTTGTTGAACGACAGTGCCTCGATATCGGCCGCGACGCCGGCGACGGTCTGGTGCGTCTTGCGGTCGAGCGGCGTATCCCGCGCATCGCTCGACTCGGCTTCGGCCAGGCCGTCGAACAGCCTCCACAGCCGTTGCACGAAGCGCCACGATCCCTCGATGCCGGCCTCGCTCCACGGCAGGTCGCGCTCGGGCGGGCTGTCGGAGAGCATGAACCAGCGCACCGCGTCGGCGCCGTACTGGTCGACGATGCCGGTCGGATCGACGGTATTCTTCTTCGATTTCGACATCTTCTCGACGCGGCCAATCGCGATCGGGCCACCATCGGCCTTCAGCGTCGCCTGTCCTTCGGCCAGCGCGATGTCGTCGGGCCCGTACCAGACCCGCTCGGCGCCTTCGCCTCGCGAATAGGTCTCGTGAGTCACCATGCCCTGGGTGAACAGGCCAGCGAACGGTTCGGCGATATCGAGCATGCCGATATGCTGAAGCGCGCGGGTCCAGAAGCGCGCATAGAGCAGATGCAGGATCGCATGCTCCACGCCGCCGATATATTGCGCGACCGGCAGCCATTTCTCGGCGACCACGCGGTCGAACGGCGCATTGCCCGGCTGGCTGGCGAAGCGGATGAAATACCAGGACGAATCGACGAAAGTGTCGAGCGTGTCGGTTTCGCGCCGGCCCTTGCCGCCACAGCTCGGACAATCGACCTGCTTCCAGGTCGGATGCCGGTCGAGCGGATTGCCGGGGATATCGAAGCTGACATCCTCGGGCAGGATCACCGGCAGCTGGTCGCGCGGGACCGGCACGGCGCCACAGGCGTCGCAATGGATGATCGGGATCGGCGTGCCCCAGTAACGCTGGCGCGAGACGCCCCAGTCGCGCAGGCGGAACACGGTGGAGCCGGTGCCCCAGCCGGCTTCCTCGGCCCGGCGGATCACGGTGCGCTTCGCATCCTCGACATCCATGCCGTCGAGGAAGTGCGAGTTCACCAGCGTGCCGGGCCCGGTATAGGCTTCGTCGCCCGTGAAGACGGGATCGGTCACGTCGCTATCGGAGACGACACGGCGTACCGGCAGGCCGTATTTGCGCGCGAAGTCGAGATCGCGCTGATCATGGGCTGGCACGCCGAAAACCGCGCCAGTGCCATATTCCATCAACACGAAATTGGCGATGTAGACCGGAAGTTTCCATTCCGGATCAAAGGGATGCGTCGCACGCAGGCCTGTGTCGAAGCCGAGCTTCTCCTGCGTCTCGATCTCGGCCGCGGTGGTGCCGCCCCGCTTGCACAACTCGATGAATTCAGCCGCCGCAGGATCGCGTTCGGCCGCGGCGCGCGCAATTGGATGATCGGCCGCGACCGCGACGAAGCTCGATCCGAAGATCGTGTCGGGCCGGGTGGTGAACACCCCGACCGTGTCTCCGTTCGACAGCCCGAAGCGGAAGGTCAGGCCCTGGCTCTTGCCGATCCAGTTTTCCTGCATCAGCTTCACCTTGTCCGGCCAATGCTCCAAGCCGTCCAGCCCTTCGAGCAGTTCGTCGGCAAAGTCCGTGATCTTCAGGAACCACTGGCTGAGCTTGCGGCGTTCGACCAGCGCGCCCGAGCGCCAGCCCCGGCCGTCGATGACCTGCTCGTTGGCGAGCACGGTCATGTCGACCGGATCCCAGTTGACCGAGGATTCCTTGCGATAGACCAGCCCGGCCTTGAACAGGTCGAGGAACAGCGCCTGCTCATGACCGTAATAATCGGGCTCGCAGGTCGCGAGCTCGCGTGTCCAGTCTAGCGCGAAGCCAAGCCGCTTGAGCTGCGCCTTCATCGTCGCGATGTTGGCGCGGGTCCAGCCGCCCGGATGCACGCCCTTTTCCATGGCTGCATTCTCGGCCGGCATGCCGAACGCGTCCCATCCCATAGGATGGAGCACTTCGTGCCCGGTCATTCGCCGGTACCGGGCAAGCACGTCGCCCATGGTGTAGTTGCGGACATGGCCCATGTGAATCCGCCCCGAAGGATACGGAAACATCTCGAGCACATAGGTACGCGGCTTGGGCGAATCGTCGCGCGCGGCAAAGGTGCGGCGGTCATCCCACACCGCCTGCCATGCCGCGTCCGCCTTCAATGCGTTGAAGCGTGACGCCATTGGAAAACGCCTTTAATTGGCGATGGCGGCACGGCGCAGATCGCGCGCCTTCGTCAGGATGATGTCTTCGAGCTTCTGCACGGTCGCTGCCTCGACCGGCGCGGCAACCCATTGGCCGCCCTGATTGATCTCGCGCAACGCGGCCACGCGAACGCCGTCGGCACGCAGATCCTGGTCGAGGATCGTCACGGTCACCTTGGTCCGCTCGGTCGGCGCGGCCGGGTTCACATACCAGTCGGTCACGATCACGCCGCCATTCGAATCGGTCTGGAGCAGCGGCATGAAGCTCAGCGTATCGAGGCTGGCGCGCCACAAATAGCTGTTCACGCCGATCGTGGTCACCCGGGAGGCAGCCAGATCGGTCTTGGGACGGTCGCCGCCACGCCCGCCGCAGGCGATAAGCGGGAGGGCGAGCGAAACCACAATCGCGGTACGCAAAAGGCGGATCATCGGCGGTTTCCTGGACGGTTTCATGAAATCACGGGCATCTATAGATGGTCTCGCGCCTGCCGCAAGCGCGGCAGGTACGTGCGGCCTGTGTGCCGCGGGCAACACTTCGGGGGAAAATGCGTCAAGACAGTGGCAGGGTCGGATCGAATCATGTTAGGCGCGATTTATCAGGTGGATGCCGAATCCGGTGCATCGAGAATGGGGTTGCGCGTGTTGTCAGGTCGTTGGATGTCTGGGATCGGGGTGGGGGCGTTGATCGCCGCCGGCCTGGCCATGGCGCCGGCGATCGGCGCGCCGGGCGATGCCCGGCTCGTAAAGCGTGCCCCGCTCAATATCGGTGACATCGGCTCCTTCACCCCGGCTGCCGCCGATCCCCGGCTCGCGGCGGTATTCGCACGCAGCGGCCTCGACACGAGCAGCTTCCGTTTCACCCCGACCGAGTCGCGGCGTAACGGTAATCGCGCCGTAACGGTGGCGGTGCGCGCCCGCTCGACCCGTACTGCGCTCGCGGCGGGCCGGCCCGGCTCGATCGTCGATGCGCCGTCCTCGGTCAGCATCGCGCCGATCGCCTATAATCTCGGCGTCGCAGTCGGCTGGCGCCGGTTCGCTCTGTCAGGCGACGTGGCCAAGGTCGATCTCGCCGGGTTGCCGGGCAGCCGTGAGACAGTCGATGTCGGCGTCAGCTATTCCGGCCAGCGTTTTGTGGGCCGGGTCAAGGCAGCGGCCGATCGCCCGCTGGCGAACGCGCCCAAGCTGGTCGAGGAGGCGCCTGCCTATTCGCTCGATGTCGGCGGTTCCTATCGGCTGACCCGCAATCTCGATGTGACGGCAGGCGTGCGCTACAAGGCCGAACGCGATTATCGCCTGCAGCCTGCGCCTGACGATCGCCGCGACAGCCAGGCGGTCTATGTCGGAACCGCCTTCCGCTTCTGATCGGGCAACCAGGCGTCGATCGCCGCCCATCCGTGAAAACCGAGCCGCCGCAGTCGCCTGAAGCGCGCTGAGTCCATTCCGCCCAGCGCGATGACCGGGATGCCGAGTCCGCGCGCGATTGCGGCAGCCCGTCGGACTCCGAGCGCCGCCGCGCCCGGATGCGAGCGCGTCGGAAAGACCGGCGATACGAACAGCGCATCCGCTCCCAGGCGTTTCCCAGCTATGGCTTCCGTTCGCGAATGGGCTGCCCAGGTGCGGATCCCGTTGCGGGCAGGCTGGCCGCTACCATGAACCCCGTTTTCGCGGCCGAGTCGTTCTGGTCCGGCGCGCACCAGTATCAGGCGTCTGCGTCGCGCGGACCGCGTCACCCGGGCGAAAAGCGCGCGGCGCTCGGGCCGTGGGGTCGCGTGGTGGCGAAAGACGATCCCGGCGCCGGGCGGCAGCATCGCGATGGCGTGCCACAGATCCTCGCCCATCCGCTCGTCGGTCATCAGCCACTGCGTCGGAATCGGCGGGCGCTTGGGGTGGCGGTGCGGCACGGCCCTGCCTATAGCGTCGCCGATGCAGCGCGACGACCCCGCCACCCGCCTTTCCACCGTGCAGCAGGCGATTGCCGGCGCTGCGCGGCTTGCCGGCCGCAAGCCGGATTCGGTCACGCTGATCGCAATCTCCAAGACCATGTCTGCCGGGGAAATCGAACCGCTGCTTGCGGCCGGCCAGCGCGTATTCGGGGAGAATCGGGTGCAGGAAGGGCAGGTGAAATGGCCTGTTCTGAGGGCGGCGTGGCCGGAGGCGAAGCTGCATCTCGTCGGCCAGCTTCAATCCAACAAGGCCGAGGACGCCGTGGAATTGTTCGACTCGATTCACTCGGTCGATCGGCCATCCCTGGTGGTCGCGCTCGCGCGGGCGATGGACCGGCAGGACAAGCGGCCGGACTGTTTCGTTCAGGTCAATATCGGCGACGAGCCGCAAAAGGGCGGGTGCCCGATCGAGGCCCTTCCGGCGCTGCTGGCGGAGGCGCGTACGGCGGGGCTGCCGGTGGTGGGGCTGATGGCAGTTCCCCCGGCCGATACCGAGCCAGCGCCCTATTTCGCCTTGCTGGCCAAGCTGGCGCGTGATCACGGCCTGACGGGGCTCAGCATGGGCATGTCCGGCGATTTCGAGACCGCCGTGACCCTCGGGGCGACTCACGTCCGAGTCGGCACGGCCTTGTTCGGCGCGCGCGCATGAAGTTCGACGCAATCATCTTCGATTTCGACGGCGTACTGCTGGAGAGCGAATATGCCGGCAACCGGCAGATCGCGGAATATCTGACCGGCGCCGGCCATCCGACCACGCCTGAGGAATCGATGACTCATTTCATGGGCCTGGCAGGGACTGATTTCCTTGCCGCGATCGAGCGCTGGATCGGGCGCGCCGTGCCCGACGATTTCCATGTCGCCCGCAAGGCCGAGGACGATCGCGTCATGCGGGAGGGGCTGGAGGAAGTTGTCGGCGCGATTGCCTTTGTGCGCAGCCTGCCGCCCGAGCTGCCGCGTGCGATCGCCTCGTCGAGTTCGACGCGGTGGATCGAACGGCATCTCGAGCATCTCCGCATCCGCGACGCGTTTGGCGACATGATCTTTTCCGGGCGCGAGCATGTCACCCGGGGAAAGCCGGCTCCGGACGTCTATCTCCACGCCGCGGCGGCGCTGGGTGTGGATATCGGCCGCTCGGCGATCCTCGAGGATTCGCCGGTCGGGGCGACGGGCGCCGTCGCGTCGGGCGCGCATGTCATCGGCTTCTGCGGTGGCAGCCATTGTCCGCCGGATCATGCCGCCCGGCTGCGCGCCATTGGCGTGCGGGACATCGCCACCAGCTTCGACGAGGTCGCGCGCCTGATCCTCTGATCAGCCTGCGTCGCGTCTGATCATGTAATCGCGCAGTGCCAGCGCGTCGTGATAGGCGTTGTGCGGCACCGCGCTGAGGGCGGCGGCATCGAAGCCGATCGAATCGATCATGCGGAAAGTGATTCGGTCGAGCGCCACGCGCCGGCCGGGCGCGATGACCATGAGCATGGCGGCCTGGGCGATATCCTCCGGCCAGTCGGCGATCAGGACGGGATTCTCGTCATTGCCGAGATAGGTGGCGAAACGCGACGCCATCAGCGTCCGCGGGATCGGCGCGATCCGCAACACCGGCAGGACATGCTCGGCGACCCAGGGCGTCGGTTTCGCGCAGTCGAGCGCCTCGTAGAATGGCGCAGCGCCGTCCAGCTCCGGCACCAGCGCAATGGAGATCAGCTCGCCGCAGAATCCGTTGAATTCGACGTCGAGGAAATAGCGCATCTAGAATTGATGCCCGGTGCGGTCCCGCTTGGTGGCGAGATAACGTTCGTTGTGGGGGTTGCTGGGCAGGATATGCGGCACGCGCTCGACAACATTGATTCCGGCTGCTTCGAGCGATGCGACCTTTTCCGGATTGTTGGTCAGCAGCCGCACCGATCGTTGGCCGAGCAGGTCTAGCATCCGCGCTGCCACCGCGAAATTGCGCGAATCGACGGCAAAGCCGAGCCTGGTATTAGCATCGACCGTATCGAATCCCTGATCCTGCAGGGCGTAAGCGCGGAGCTTGTTGATCAGGCCGATGCCGCGGCCTTCCTGGCGCAGATAGAGCAGGATGCCCCAGCCGCTCTCGGCGATCGCAGCGATCGCGGCGTCGAGCTGGGGCCCGCAATCGCATTTCAGGCTGCCGAGCACGTCGCCGGTCAGACACTCGCTGTGCAAACGGACAAGCGGCGGCTGACCGTTCGGCGCGCCGATCAGCAGGGCGATATGTTCCCCGGGCATTTCTGGCGAACGGAAGGCGACGATCTCAGCGCTCTCCGCGCCGGCCACCGGAAGGCGGGCGCGCGTCGCAATGGTCAGGCGCGCGGCATCCTCATGCGCGTCGATATCGGCCGGGCTGAGCGTGAGATCGACCTCGGCGGTGGTGCTGGCGAAGAAGGCGGGCAGGACCCCGCCGATCCGTGCCAGGCGCAGCGCAGCCGCCGCGGCTTCGGGCGCCTCGACCGGAATCGCGCGGAACGGCCCTTTCAGGGGCGTCCGGAGATCAAGCTGCGGATCGGCGAGTGCCGTTGCGGCGGCGAAATCGAGCCAGGGTGCGCGTTCGACCAGCACAGGGGAATCGGGCGCTGCGGCATCGCGTTGATTGGCCAGCTTGAGCGTGGCGGCGCGGCCGGCGCTCAGCAGGATGCCCGCGGCACCACTACGGTCGAACGCGGCGAGCCGCTCGGGATCAGCCGTCTCGATCGGAAGCAGCGAGAGCGTCCCATCAGCGCCAGCGATAGCGATCGGCCAGCCGCGGCGCAGCGCGTCGATCGCGTTTGCAGTCCTCCGCGCGTCGCTCACACCGCGAACTCGGTCATGATCGGCACGTGATCGGACGGCTTGAGCCAACTTCGACAATCCTCGAACACCTGGTGGCCGATCGCCGTCTTCGCGACATCGCCCGTCGCCCACATATGATCGAGCCGCCGACCGCGGTCCGAGGCAAGCCAGTCCTTCGCGCGGTAGCTCCACCAGGTGAACAGCCGCTCGGGCGCGGGCACGAAGTGGCGGCCGAGATCAACCCAGTCGTTCGAGTCCCGCAGGCCGTCGAGCGCCGCCACTTCGATCGGCGTATGGCTGACCACGTCGAGCAACTGCTTGTGGCTCCACACGTCCGATTCGAGCGGCGCGATGTTGAAGTCGCCGACCAGGATGGTCGGCACGTTCAGGCCAGCGGACCAGCGCGTCATGCGTTCGACGAAATCGAGCTTTTGCCCGAATTTCGGATTCACCTCACGGTCCGGGACATCGCCGCCCGCCGGGACATAGACGTTTTCGAGCCGGATGCCGTTTTCGAGCCGTACGCCGACATGGCGCGCCTCGCGGTTCGCCTGCCAGTCGAAGCGATCGTCCTCGATCAGCGGCACGCGGCTGATGATCGCCACGCCGTGATGCATGCGCTGGCCGTGCAGGAAAATATGCTTGTAGCCGAGCGCGCGGAACGGCGCGGTCGGGAAATCCCCGTCGATCACCTTGGTTTCCTGCAGGCACAGGATGTCGGGCGACACCTCGCGCAGGAAGCGTTCAACGATCTCCATGCGAAAGCGCACCGAGTTGATGTTCCAGGAAACGATCTTGAGCGTCATTCCGGCGATGTAGCGGTGGGAAGGGGTGCCGACAAGGAAAGGCCCTCGCTCCGGGGGCATGGAGCGAGGGCCGACCTAGCGTTCGTCACGCAGGCGGGAAGCAAGGCGTCCGAGCAACAGGGGGAAAATCTCGGGCCGCCCCACATCCGCAATGTCTTTCTAGGGCCCGGAACCTGTCGCCACTATGAACAGCGGATCAGTTTCTGCCGGCTGTACGCCGTGGGTCGTTCCAATTGAACGTCCTGTCGCTCACGGGCCCGTTGAACTGCTGATTCGACAGCCGGATCGTCGTTCGGTTGTTCTGTGAATCGAGCGCGACCCACCCCTGCAGCATCAGGCCGCCCGGCGCGCCCGCCTGCCTGACGAAGACCAGGGTGATCCGGCCATATTCGGGATGCTTGGGATCGTTTGCCTCGACCGAGATAATGCGTGGATCGAATCCCGGTACAACCTTGGCGAAGCGCGTCATGTCCTTGGTAGGATCGAGCAGCACGCTGAGCGGGGAATTGCCGATCGGCCAGCGCTGTACCTGTTTCACCGAATAATCGATGAAGGTCAGTGCCTTGCCGTCGCCGACGATCAGGATCGGCACCCCCTTCTCATACTGGAAACGGATCTTGCCTGGCTTCTTCAGGGTCAGCGTGCCGGTGAGTACCTTGCCGGCGCGGTCGGTCTGGCTGAACGCGGCGGTCAGGCTCTGCACTGACTGGAGGTGGCTCTGGACGAGGGCAAGGTCGCCGGTGGCGGGTGCCGCGGCGACCAATGCCGGGACGGCGAGCGCCGTCAGCACGGACAGATTGCGAAGGATCACGATATTCTCCCGAGACAGGCTGAGCGGGTAGATCCGCGGGGTTGAACCCGCTCTGAACCACGGATCAGCCGAAACTAAGAATGGCATGCCCTGTGCGATCCATCCGAAAATCGCATTGGCTCAAGACATCCATGCCCAACAAGGCATCCAGTCTGAAACTCTCATTCAAGCCGAAACCCATAGTGGCGTCGAACACATAGGGGAATGCACTCGTTCCTTCGCCAGCTGCGGCGGTCGCATGGAGCCCAATTCTAAATAGATATCTATCGGCTTGACCATCACCTTGTGCGGAACCTAGCGGGCGTTTGCCGAAGCTCAGCAGGCCCAGAGCATCGATAACGCGGCGTGATGCCTGTGGTCGTTGCGCCGGTATCGAGCAACGCCATCGCCTTGTAGCCGTCGAGGTCTGTGACCGGTTCCGGTTTCAGAATAACGACCGGAAGGATGATGCGACGCCGATCGTTAGAGCACTCAAGATGAAACATGCGAGAAGAAACCGAGGTCGATCGGTTCTTCCGTCACTTCCTGAATGGAAAAACCCTGAGGCCCATACGCCTGTAATCCATAGCGATAGGCATCGCCTGGATTCGCGAAGAAATCCACGATCTCCCGCGACTTCAGCAAGGCAAATTGCCCGACATGCTCCGGGAGGAGGGTCCCAAGCGCCCGGACAAAATAGTCGTAATTGGCATCTACTTCGTGCCGCTGGGCATCCCGATCCATGGCGCACCTCTGATTTGCGTGAGAAAGATGGACCAATTGGCGCGCCCAAGCGAGCGTAACTTGCGGCGAACAGACTCTAAAACGAGTCAAACTGATTCAGAGCGGGTTCCCGTCCCGGTCGCGCAACACGTCGCGCCGGCCGACATGGTCGGGGCGGCTGACGATCCCGTCCTTCTCCATCCGCTCGATCAGACGCGCCGCGCTATTGTAGCCGATACGGAGCTGGCGCTGCAGCCAGGAGGTCGACGCCTTCTGGCTTTCCACCACGAGTTGGATGGCGGAACGATATTGCTGGTCCTCGGCCGAATCCTCGCCGTCCGGCGCACCGTCCAGCGCGAAGCCGTCCTCGGGTTCTTCGGTGACGGACTGGATATAGTCGGGCCGGCCCTGCGCCCGCCAGTGATCCGCCACCGCGCGGACTTCGTCGTCGCTGACGAAGGGTCCATGCACGCGCACGATGCCCTTGCCGCCCGGCATGTAGAGCATGTCGCCCTTGCCGAGCAGCTGCTCGGCGCCCTGCTCGCCCAGGATGGTGCGCGAATCGATCTTCGAGGTGACGTGGAAGCTGATGCGGGTCGGGAGGTTCGCCTTGATCACGCCGGTGATGACGTCGACCGAGGGGCGCTGAGTCGCCATGATCAGGTGGATGCCGGCCGCGCGCGCTTTTTGCGCCAGGCGCTGGATCAGGAATTCGACTTCCTTGCCCGCCGTCATCATCAGGTCGGCAAGTTCGTCGACGATCACCACGATCTGCGGCAGCGGCTGGAAATCCAGCGTCTCCTCCTCATAGACCGGCTGGCCGGTCTCGGGATGATAGCCGGTCTGGACGCGCCGGCCGAGCGGCTGGCCCTTGGTGCGGGCCGCGCGGACCTTCTCGTTGAAGCTGGCGAGGCTGCGCACCCCGACCGAGGACATCATGCGATAGCGCTCCTCCATCTGCTCGACCGCCCATTTGAGCGCGCGCACCGCCTTGGCCGGATCGGTCACGACAGGGGAGAGCAGGTGGGGAATATCCTCGT
This sequence comes from Parasphingomonas zepuensis, assembly GCF_036663735.1. NCBI lineage: Bacteria > Pseudomonadati > Pseudomonadota > Alphaproteobacteria > Sphingomonadales > Sphingomonadaceae > Parasphingomonas > Parasphingomonas zepuensis. The sequence continues at coordinate 1,208,709 of NZ_JAXOJO010000001.1, forward strand.
ACATGCTCAGTTCGAGCATCTTTGGATCGATCATGATCATGCGGCACTGGTCCGGCCGCAACCGATAGAGCAGTGACAGGATCATACAGTTGAGGCCGACCGACTTGCCCGAGCCGGTGGTGCCGGCGACGAGCAGATGCGGCATCGGGGCGAGATCGGCGATGACCGGATCGCCCGCGATGTTCTTGCCGAGCACCAGCGGCAGGGACGCGGACTGGTCGTCGAAGGTCTGCGAGCCGATCAGCTCGTGCAGGCCGACCGTCTCGCGCCGGACATTGGGCAATTCGATGCCGATCACGGTGCGGCCCGGAATGGTCGCGACGCGCGCGGAAATGGCGGACATGTTGCGCGCGATATCGTCGGCGAGCTGGATCACCCGGCTGGCCTTGATGCCCGCCGCAGGTTCGAGCTCGTACATCGTGACCACCGGGCCCGGCCGGATATTGATGATCGATCCCTTGACGTGGAAATCGTCGAGCACGGATTCGAGCAGCCGTGCATTGCGTTCCAGCGCCGCCTTGTCGATCGGCCCGCCCGGCGCAGGCGGCGCCGGCTTGAGCAGGTCGAGCGGGGGAAGCTGGGAATTGTCGCCGAGATCGAACGACGCCTGCTTCTCCTTGGGCCTGGCGACCGATGGGGCGAGATTGCGCTCGGCAATGACCGGGCCGGGGCGCGAATCGGGCATGGCCACGGCCCGGGGCGTGGGTTTGCGGGCTGGTTCCGGCGCCAGCACCTCCTGTTCGGGGGTGCGCGCCTCGGCCTTGATTGGCTTGGCCTTGGGCAGGCGCCGCGGCCTCTCGGCGATGTCGATGACGAAGCTCAGTGCCCAGAGCGCGACACCGGCCAGCGCGAAGACCAGTCCGATCCCGCGCGAGGTCCACAGGATGGCAGTGGGATCGCCGATCAGGCCGATTGCCCAGTGCAGCAGATCGGACAGCGCCAGGCCGATCAGCCCGCCATAACCGGCGGGCAGGCCATGCACGGCGGCGCGGTACATCATCGCGATGGTGGTATCGACCAGGGCGATGCCGCCGAGCGTCGCCGCCAGCATCAGCCGCCAGCGCCCGACCGGGACGTCGCTCCATAGCCGCGCCGCAATCATCAGCGCGATCGGCAGCACGAACACGATCGGCGGGCCCAACAGGGCGAAGCAGATATCGGCGATCCACGCCCCCGGCGTACCCAGCCAGTTCTCGGCCGGCCCGCCCGAGGCAGTGTTGAGCGAGGGATCGCCTGAATGATACGTCGCCAGCGCGACCAGCATGAGGATCGCGGCGATGACTATCGCGATTGCGCCAATCAGCGCCCCGCTCCGCACCGCGCCCGCTTTCACCGTCTCGCGCCACAAGGGCGGCTGCGCCCGGCTAGCCATGATCTGGTCCTCGATTGTTCGCTGTCTGTACGCATGGAATCATCGCTCCTGGCGAGTCCGGCGTCAAGGCAAACGCGTCGGCGTGCGCATTGGCAGCCACCATGGGCCGCGCTACAGGCAGTGCATGGATCACGCTGATGTCATCATCCTGGGCGGAGGCCTTGTCGGCAGCGCGCTCTCGGTCGCCCTCGATGCGCACGGGTTGACCGCAATCGTCATCGATATCGCGGACCCTGCGGTCATCCTCGCGGCGGGCTTCGATGGCCGTGCTTCAGCGATCGCCAGCGCGCCGTACCGCATGCTCGATGCGATCGGGGTGGTCGACCGGCTCGCCGGGTTTGGCTGTCCGATCCAGGGCATCCGGGTGAGCGACGGGCTTGAGCCGGGCGCGCTCGATTTCGAGCCGGATGCCGACAGCGGCGCCCTAGGCCATATGTTCGAGAATCGCCGGCTGCGCGGTGCGCTGCTCGCCGCGGCAGAGGCGGCGCCGGGTGTCGACGTGCGGATGAAGACGCGCGCCGTATCGGTGGAGCGCGGCGACCACGGCGTCACCGTGCTGCTCGATTCGGGCGCGACCGTCACCGCGCCGCTGCTGATTGCCGCCGAAGGACGCAATTCGCCGACGCGCGAGGCGGGAGGGCTGAAAGTCGCGCGCTGGACCTACGACCATGCCGCGTTGGTCACGTCGCTCCACCACGAGTTGAGCCACGAGAATATCGCGTACGAGATATTCTACCCGAAGGGCCCGTTCGCGATCCTGCCGCTCAACGACGACGCCGAAGGCCATCGCTCGGCGATCGTCTGGTCGGTCCGCCGCGACGAGGCGGCCGGCATGCTCAAGCTGTCCGATCGCGGTTTCCTCGCCGAGGCGGAGAAACGGATGGGCGGTTTTCTCGGCAAGCTCGGCCCGCTAGGCGCGCGGTCCAGCTATCCGCTCGGCTTCCACCATGCCGCGACGATCACCTCGAACCGGCTCGCCCTGGTCGGCGACGCGGCCCATGGCATCCATCCTATTGCGGGCCAGGGCGTCAATGTGGGCTTCCGCGATGTGGCGACGCTGGTCGAGGTGCTCGTCGACGGCAAACGCCTCGGCCTTGACCTGGGCGATCCACAGCTGCTCGCCCGCTATGAGCGGTGGCGCAGCCTCGACACCTTCATGGTCGCCGCCGCCACTGACGGCCTGACCCGGTTGTTCGGCATTCCCGGCCGCACTGCCTCCGCCGTGCGCCGCTTCGGCCTGTCGGCGGTGCAGAAGCTACCGCCGCTCAAGGATCGCTTCATGGCCGAGGCGCGGGGCGAATCGGGCGACGTGCCGAAGCTGCTGCAGGGCCTGACGGTTTAGGGTCTCCTTCCGCTGCTCACTGCAGCGTCACTGAATCCTCGCCGTCGTGCCGGCCGAAGAACTGCATCAGCTGGATGATCAGTTCGGCGCGGTTCTCGATTCCGCCGGCTTCGAGCAGCGCCTGCTTTGCCGCCACGTCGAACGGGGCGATCTGGGCAATGCCGTTGACCAGCGCCTCGTCGTCGAGCCGCGTCACGGCTTCCCAGTCGACCGCATAACCCTGCGCGTCCGCGAAGCGGCGCGATTCCATCTCGAGCGAGGATCGCCGCGACAGCGACAATATCTCGGGTTCGTCCGGCACCGGCAGCAATTCGGCCTCGATCTGGCGGAAGGCGGTCGTCACATCCAGTTCCCGGACGATCCGAAATAGAGAAAGGCCCTCCAGCACGAGATTGTAGCGGCCGTCCTCGCTCGCCTCGAACTCGGCGATCCGGCCGACACAGCCGATATCGAACAGGGCAGGCGATTCGCCCGGCGCCAGTGGCCCGGGCCGCGGCTGGATCATGCCGATGCGCCGATCGCGCGCCATCGAATCGGAGACCATCGCACGATAGCGCGGCTCGAAGATGTGCAGCGGCAGGTGCATGCCCGGAAACAGCAGCGCACCCGGCAGCGGAAAGATCGAAAGCCGAGTCGTGACCGGCGCGTCGGTCATCCGAACAGGATCGCCGACAGCCGCCGCCGCTGTGCGGAAACCCAGGGATCCTCCAGCCCGACGACGTCGAACAGCTTCAGCAGCTGCTGCCGCGCCGCGCCCTCGTTCCATTCCCGGTCGGCGGCAATGATCGCCAGCAGCGAATCGGCCGCGGCGTCGCGGTCACCTGCCGCCATCTGGCCGCCCGCCAGCTCGAAGCGTCTGGCGTGGTCGTCCGGGTTGGCGGCGACTTCCGCCGCAAGCCCGGCGAGATCGTCGACCGGCTTCGCGTCCCGCGCCAGCGCCAGCGCCGATTTCGCGCGTTCGATCTCGGGCAGCCGCGTCAGTTCCTCCGGCAGGGCCAGCAGCGCCGCATCCGCCTCGTCCAGCCGATTCGCCGCGACCAGCGCCCGCAACCGGCCCGAGAGCACCGCGGGATGGTCGGGCGCCATCTCCACCAGCTGGTCGAATACGGAAAGCGCACGCGCCGCATCGCCCTCGGCCAGCACCTGTTCGCCCATCGCGATCAGCGGCTCCAGCTCAGCTTCGGCCTCCGCGGCCTCGCTCGCCACCGGCAACTGCTTCAGGATCTGGTCGAGCATCGTCTTCAACTGCGATTCGGTCCGCGCGCTCGTCAGGTCGGCGACCAGCTGCCCCTGGAACATCGCATAGACGGTCGGGATCGACTTGATCTGGAATTGCGCGGCAATGAACTGGTTCTTGTCGGTATCGACCTTGGCCAGCACCACGCCCTTGTCGGCATATTCGGCCGCGACCTTCTCCAGCACGGGGGTCAGTGCCTTGCACGGCCCGCACCATTCAGCCCAGAAATCGATGATGACGAGCTTCGTCATCGACGGCTCCACGACATCGCGGCGGAACCCCTCGACTGCCTCGCGCTCCGCGGCGGTCATTCCCAAACTGGCCAAGTGTCACTCCCGTTCTGTACGTGCTGCCTTATGTGGGCGCTCCGCCCCGCAAGCCAACCCTTTTCATGGGGAATGATACAGGGGGTTGCCGGGTCGAAAGGCCGATGCTAGAGGCCGCCCCCTTACCCGCCCGGTCCACCGACCGGCGCAGGCGCCAGAGCGGGCGTAGCTCAGGGGTAGAGCACAACCTTGCCAAGGTTGGGGTCGAGGGTTCGAATCCCTTCGCCCGCTCCAGTTTCCAGCAGTGTCAGATATAAAAGGCCTTCGGGCCCCGCCACCCATGCGCACGGTGGCGGGCGCCCTTCACCGCGAGAGCCGGTTCAGCCCTCGCCGCGCGCCGCTGCCCGCGCTGCCTTATATCCTTCGCGCCGTCCCTGTTCAAAGCCCACGCGCCGCTGATAGCCCGGGTCCTCCGGGTAATCGCGGAATTCGGCCACCACTTCGTCGAACAGCTCGCGCAGCTCGTCTTTGAATTCGGGATGCGAAAAAATGTAGAAGCGGTTCGCCCTGATCCCGTCCAGCGTACGCTGGGCGATCACGTCCGGCTCCATACCGAACTGATGGACCTGCTCGAGCCGGCTGACCATCGCGCTGTTGACTGGTCTGGCGCCGGCCAGAAGCGATTCGGGGCGTACTTCGTCGCTGGCGTAGATGTGGCTCTTCACCAGCCCCGGGCACAAAACCGACACGCCGATCCCGAACGGCGCGAGGCTGTAGCGCAGCGATTCGCTCATGCCGCGCACGGCGAACTTCGTGGTGTTGTAGATGCCGGGCTGCGGCCCGCACAGGAAACTCGCCATCGAGGCCGTGTTGACGACATGCCCGCCGTCGCCGCGCGCCTTCATCCGCGGCACGAACGTCATCACGCCGTTGATCACGCCGTGGAGGTTCACCCCCATCACCCAATCCCAGTCGTCGAAGCTCGATTCGTCGATCGTCTGGAAAAGGTTGATGCCGGCATTGTTGAATACCAGGCTCACCGGGCCGAGCTCGGCCTCGACGCGGTCGGCTGCCTCGGCGAAGCTGGCGCGCGAGGCAACGTCGAGCGGCACGCCGATGACGTGCTGGTTGTCGAGTGTCTTCAGCGCCGCTTCGATCGCGTCCTCACGGATATCCGCGATCGCCACCTTGCAGCCTTCGGCGAGCAGCGCGCGCGCCAGCCCAAGGCCGATGCCGTTGGCCCCGCCGGTGACGAAGGCCGTCCGGCCGGCAAGATCCTTCACGCGTCCAGCTCCACGCCGGCATTGAGATGTTTCTGCCGCTCGATCTCCGCGGCATGGATCGGGTTGCGGAACAGCACGGCGTAAATCGCCTTGTACTCGGCATTCTCGGGCAGATCAGGGACCGCCGCGACCATCGCGTTTGCGCGGTCCTTTACCCCATCGTAAAATTCCCGATGCGTCAGGATGTAGAGTTCGTCGGCCAGGATGCCGCGCAGCACGCGTTGCCCTACCTCCTCCTTGGTCTGGTAGAGATGGGCGTTGGGATCGCTGGCGCGGCGCTTGTCGGCCTCGGCATAGCCCGTTTCGGCGAGCGTCGCGGGGCGCGTCTCGGCGGCCTTGGCGATGTTGGTCGCCACCGCGCCGGGGCAGAACACCGAACAGATGATGCCGCGCGGCTCGAGCTCGAGCCGCATCGCTTCCATCATGTTCACCACCGCGCCCTTGCCGGTCGCATAGATCGTCGCGCCGGGGTGCGGCATGATGCCTGACATCGACGAGGTGTTGACGATGTGCCCGCCCTCGCCGTGCCGCAGGATGCGCGGCAGCATCGTCACGATGCCGTTGATCGTGCCGCCCAGATTCACCCCCATCACCCAGTCCCAGTCGGCATAGCTGGCGAGTTCGGTCGGGCCGACGACGGCGACGCCGGCATTGTTGCAGAGGATATGGATTCGTTCGAATCGCGCCTCGACCGCATCGGCCGCGGCGGCATAGGCAGCACGATCGGTGATATCCAGCCGGATCGCCATGACCCTGTCCCCGCCGTCGAGTTCGGCGGTCGCATCGGCAAGGTGATCGTCGCGGATATCGGCGATCGCGACATTCATGCCCGCGCCGAGCAGCGCCTTGGCGATGCCCAGCCCGATGCCGCTTGCGCCGCCCGTCACGAACGCGGTCTTGCCTTCCAGATTCTGCATTCACTCTCTCCTGTACCGCCAACCTTCGATGGCCGGCTTTTTTGTCTCGCCAAATTTGTATCCTACACTTACAGTTTCGATCCAAGACGTCCAGAACGTCAAGGATGGGTGAGGGCCCGCTAGCGGCCCGCCCTGGAGGAGAGGAATTCAGATGGCATTAGGCCCGGTCCCCGCTACCCCCACGCCTCTGCTGCACGAGATTCCACCGGACACCGGGGGCCGGCCGGCAGTGGCCGAGCGCGCCTGGCCCTCTTCGCGAAGCGCCTATTTCGCGCTCTCGATCATCATCCTGGCGACCTTCCTCAACTTTTTCGATTCGACCGTGTTCGGCATGCTGGCGCAGCGCATCAAGATCGATTTCGGGCTGACGGACGAGCAGCTCGGCTTCCTGGGCGGGCCGGCGAACATCATCTTCTACGTGTTCGTGGGCATTCCACTGGCGCGGCTGGCCGACATCTATCCGCGCAAATATGTGCTTGCCGGCGGGATCGCGGTCATCGGCGGGATCACCGCGCTCGGCGGCCTCGCGCAGACCTTCTGGCAGTTCGTCAGTACCCGCATGTTCGTAGGCGCGGGCAGTTCCGCGCATGCGCCGGCGTCCTATTCGTTGCTGGCGGACGCTTTTCCGCCGAAGAAGATCACTCGGGCCTTCGCCCTGCTCCAGCTCGGCTTCATCGGCGGTACCACGCTCGGCGTGTTTCTTGGCGGGCAACTGATCGGGATGGTGTCGAGCTGGCCGGATTCGCACTGGCTGGGGCTGACCATCCACAACTGGCAATGGCTGCTGATCTGGGTCGGGGTACCCGGCTTCTTCGTCTCGCTGCTCTTTCTGCTGGTAAAGGAGCCGCCGCGTGCGCCCCCGTCGACCGACGCTGGCGAAGTGCCCGAGCAAGCCGGGCTCGGTCGCCGAATGCTGACCTTTACCGGGCTCGATGCGGCCAAGGCGATCCACGCGCGCGGACGAGTCTATTATCCGCTGTTCGCCGGCCTGGCGCTGAGCGCGACCGAGACGTTCGGGCTGCAATTCTGGCGCACGCCCTTCATGATCCGCACCTATGGGTGGGATGAGGCGCGGATCGGCACGGTAATGGCGCCGATGCTGCTGGTCGCGTCGTTGCTGGGCGTATTCCTTGGCGGCTTCTTCGTCGAATGGCTGGCCAAGCGCTACAAGGACGCAAATGTGCGCGCCGCGACCATCCTGTTCGGGATGGTGACGATCTGCTCGATCATTTCCCCCCTGATGCCGACGGGCGAATCGTCGCTGGCGGTCATGTCGCTCGGCGCCATGTTCGGCCTCGCCGGGGCCGTTCCGCAGAACGCCGCGATCCAGCGCGTCGCGCCGAACGCGATGCGCGGCCAGGTGACGGCGATCTACCTTTTCATGTTCACCTTCTTCGGCGCGATGGGCAGCTTCGTCGTCGGTTCGGTCGCGCAACGCGTGATCGGCGTGGAGGCCGATTTGTGGAAGGCGCTGGTTCTGACCGCATCGGTCCTGCTGCCGATGGCGACCTTCTTCATGTACCTCGGCATTCGTCCGTACCGGGAAGAAGTCGAGCGTCTGGAGGCCCAGGCAGCGCTGCGTTGACAGGCGTCACCGCACGGCGCAGATTGTACGTAAGACATACAAAAAAGGAGAATGAGGATGCCGGATACAGATCGCCTTGCCACGCTCGAACGACAAGTGGCGGACCTGACGCAACGCCTGACCATTCGCGAAGACGAGCTGGATGTGCGCAAGCTCCAGCATCTCTACGGCTATCTGATCGACAAATGTCTCTACAACGAGACCGCCGATCTGTTCACCGACGATGGCGAGGTGCGGTTCTTCGGCGGCGTCTGGCGGGGCAAGGAGGGCATTCGCCGCCTTTATGTCGAGCGGTTCCAGAAACGCTTCACCTATGGCATCAACGGGCCGATCGACGGCTTTCTGCTCGATCATCCCCAGTTGCAGGATATCATCGATATCCAGCCGGACGGGGTCACTGCCCTAGCTCGCGCGCGCTCGATGATGCAGGCCGGGCGGCACAAGGATTATGTTGGCAGCGAGCCTCACCTGCAGACGCGTCAATGGTGGGAAGGCGGCATTTACGAGAACACCTATCGCAAGGTGGACGGCATCTGGCGGATCCACATCCTGAACTACATGCCGCAATGGCACGCCGATTTCGAAACCGGCTGGGCCAATACCCCCGCCGAATATGTCCCCTTCCCGAAGGTGACCTATCCCACTGACCCGACCGGCCCGGACGCGCTGATCGAGGATCATTGGCTGTGGCCGACCCACAAATTGGTGCCGTTCCACATGAAGCACCCGGTCACCGGCAAGGAGATCGTCGCCGAGCGCTGGCAGGGCGATATCGACCGTGATCTGGCGCGTGCGAACAAGGCTGCCGCAGACGCGTAACCGTCGTTCCGGGCCTGTCGGTTTCGCGCTCGCTGGCGGGCGCGCTCCGGCAGGCTCAGGACGGTCCTATCTCCAGGAAGGCACTGATGACCTATCCCGATCTTGCGATGATCATCGACGGCGAACGCGTGTCCGGCGGTGGACGCCGGACGCATGCCGTGGTGAACCCGGCGACGGGCGAGACTTTGGCCGAATTGCCGCTGGCCGATGCGGCCGATCTCGACCGGGCGCTGGAAACCGCGCAGCGCGGCTTCCGGCGCTGGCGGGATTCGACCCCGCAGGAGCGCGCCGCCGTGCTCCAGGGCGCGGCGCGGCTGATGCTCGAGCGCCAGGAAGATCTCGCGCGCATCGCGACGATGGAGGAAGGCAAGCCCCTGGCCGAGGCACGGATCGAGGTGCTGATGAACGTCGGCCTCTTCAATTTCTATGCAGGCGAGGTGTTTCGACTCTACGGCCGCACGCTCGTCCGGCCGGCGGGGCAGCGCTCGACCATCACGAAGGAACCGGTCGGCCCGGTCGCGGCCTTCGCGCCGTGGAATTTCCCGCTCGGCAATCCCGGGCGGAAGCTCGGCGCGCCGATCGCCGCGGGCTGCTCGGTGATCCTGAAGGCAGCCGAGGAAGCGCCGGCATCCGCGCTGGGCGTGCTCCAGTGTTTGCTCGATGCCGGGCTGCCGAAGGAAGTGGCGCAGGCAGTGTTCGGGGTGCCGGACGAGGTTTCGCGCCACCTGCTCGGCTCGCCGATCATCCGCAAGCTCAGCTTCACCGGATCGATAATCGTGGGCAAGCACCTCGCCAAGCTTGCCGCGGAGGATTGCAAGCGCACGACGATGGAGCTTGGTGGCCACGGCCCGGTGCTGGTGTTCGACGACGTCGATGTCGATCAGGTGCTCGATACCATGGTTGCGGCGCGGTATCGCAATGCCGGCCAGGTCTGCGTCGCGCCGACCCGCTTCATCGTCCAGGAGAATGTGTTCGAGCGGTTCCGCGACGGCTTCACGGAGCGGGCGGGCCGGATCGTCGTGGGCGACGGGCTCGATGCCGCCACGCGCATGGGGCCAATGGCCAATCCGCGCCGCCCCGACGCGATGGAGCGACTGATCGGCGATGCGACGGCGAAGGGCGCCACGTTGCACACCGGCGGTGAACGCATCGGCAATCGCGGCTTCTTCTACAAACCCAGCGTGCTTTCCGAAATCCCGCTCGATGCCGACATCATGAACGAAGAGCCGTTCGGACCGGTCGCGCTGATCAATCCGTTCGCCGGGGAGGAAGCGATGATCGCTGAGGCGAATCGCCTGCCCTATGGCCTCGCCGCTTATGCCTGGACTCAGGACAGCAAGCGCCAGCGGCGCCTCGCCCGCGAGATCGAAAGCGGCATGATCGGCATCAACACTACGATGATCGGTGGGGCGGATTCGCCGTTCGGCGGGGTGAAATGGTCGGGCCACGGCTCGGAGGACGGCCCCGAAGGCGTCGAGGCCTGCCTCGTCACCAAAGCAGTGCATGAAGGGTGAAGCGATGAGCCATGAACTGAAGACCGGCGGCGACCGCGGCTACAAGCGGATCGCGACCGAAGAAGCCTTTGCCACGCGCGAGCAGATCGATGCCTATCTGCGGATGGTGCGGGACGGAACCGCCGACAAGGGCATGGTCTCCTTATGGGGCTTCTACGCGACCAGCCCGTCGGAGCGCGCGACTCAGATCATCGATCGGCTGCTCGACCTTGGCGAGCAGCGCATTCGCCACATGGACGAAACCGGTATCGACGTCGCCGTGCTCGCCCTCACCGCGCCGGGCGTGCAGCCGCTGCTCGACGTGGCGGAGGCTAAAGGCATTGCGCAGCGATCTAACGATCATCTCGCCGAGCATGTCGCGCGCTATCCGGACCGCTATGTCGGCATGACCGCCGTCGCACCGCAGGACCCGGAATGGTCGGCGGCAGAAATCCGCCGATGCGGCCGCGATCTCGGGTTCAAGGGTGTGCAGATCGCCAGCCACACCCAGGGCGAATATCTCGACGATCCCAAGTTCGATCCGATCTTTCGCGCGCTGGTCGACATGGGGCAGCCGCTCTACATCCACCCGTCCACCCCGCCCGACAGCATGATCGCACCGATGCTCGAGGCGGGCCTCGACGGCGCGATCTTCGGCTTCGGGGTCGAAACCGGCATGCATCTGCTGCGGCTCATCACCAAGGGCATCTTCGATCGCTATCCCGATCTCACCATCTGCGTGGGGCATATGGGCGAGGCGCTGCCGTTCTGGCTCTACCGTATCGATTTCATGCACCAGGCCGGGATCCGCGCGCAGCGCCATGATTTCCTGAAACCGCTCAAGAAGACGATCCACGATTATCTGCGCGAGAACGTGATGATCACGACAAGCGGCATGGCGTGGGAGCCCGCGATCAAGTTCACCATGGAGGTGCTGGGCGACGAACGGGTGATGTATGCGATGGACTATCCCTATCAATACATCCCCGACGAAGTCCGCACGCATGACAACCTGTCGATCACCGACGCCGCCAAGCGCAAGTTGATGCAGACCAACGCGGAACGGGTGTTCAACCTGTGAGCGAGCGGGCGGCGATCCGTCCCGCGGCCTGGTATGCGCTGGCACTGGTTGCGGCCACGCAGATGATCAGCTTGCTCGACCGCAATATTCTCGCGATCCTGGCACCGAGCATAAAGGCAGATCTCAAGATCGGCGATGCCGAGATGGGCCTGCTCTACGGCACGGTCTTCGCATTGTTCTATGCGCTCTTCTCCTTGCCGCTCGGGCGTCTCTCCGATGGCTGGATTCGCACCCGGCTGCTGGCGATCACGATCTTCTTCTGGTCGCTGGCAACCGGGCTGGCGGCGTTTGCGAGCGGCTTCCTGCTGCTGGCGATCTCGCGCCTGGGCGTCGGCATCGGCGAAGCGGCGGCGCAGCCCGCGGGTACGAGCCTGCTCTATGATTATTTTCCGAAGCGCCGCCGCGGGCTGGTCATGGCAGTGCTCGCTGCGGCGATCGCGCTCGGGCTGGGCGGTTCGCTCGTCCTGGGTGGGTTCGCGGCCGAATGGTGGGACAGTCGCTATGCCAGGGGCGCCGCGCCGCTCGGATTTTCCGGCTGGCAGTTCGCTTTCTTCGTCGCGTCGCTGCCCGGCGTGGTCATCGCACTATTGATGTGGCGATTGCAGGAGCCGGAGCGCGGCGCGATGGAAGGCATCGTCACGCCGCGCGATCCGCATCCGTTCCTCGCCAGTTTCGGTGTGCTCGGCTCGGTGACGCCGGGGCTGCACTGGGTGGCGCTCGCGCGTCGCGGCGCGTCGCCGCGGGGGTGGGCCATCAACCTCGCCATTCTCGTGGCGATCGTCGCGGGCGCGATTTTCATGACGCGCTGGGCCGACGGTTTTTCGCCGCGCCCACCCCTGGTGCTCGGCGGCGTTCCGGTCAGCCCGCACGCGCTGCAATGGGGCGTGATCGGCTTCGGGCTGTTCGTCGTCGCGAACCTGCTCCAGTCGATGCGCCGCAGCGATCCGCCGGCCTTTGCGGTGATCGCGACCTCCCCCGCGCTTGTCCTGTGCGTGCTGGTCGGCGCGCTCCAGTCGATGATCAACTACGGCATCATGGGCTTCACGCCGTCGTTCCTGATGCGCAGCTACGGCCTGTCGCAAAGTACGACGGGGCTGCAGTTCGGCCTGCTGTCCGCCGCGCTCGGCGTAGCCGGGCCGCTGATCTCCGGGCCACTGTCCGATTGGGTGAACAGCCGCTGGCCAGGTCCCGGCCGGGTCTGGGTGACGATTGTCGCGCTTGCGCTATCCCCGCTGATCGCGATGTGGGTCTATCGGTCGCCCAGTGCCGGCGACTTCTACCTGCGTTTCACTCTGTACAGTGTGGTGCTGACGATGTGGATGCCGCCGCTGTACGCGACGATGTTCGATCTGGTGTTGCCGCGGATGCGCGGGATCACGGCGAGCACGTATATCGTGGTGACGACGATTTTCGGGCTCGGCATCGGCCCCTATGCGGTCGGGATGATCAGTGACGCGACGGGCGATCTCGGGTTGGCGATCCTGTCGATCAACTGGGTCTCGCCCGTCATCGTGGTCCTGCTCCTGATCCTCGCGGCTCGGGTGACCCGGGACGAGGGGGCGATCCTGTCGCGTGCCCGTGCCGCCGGGGAGCCGGTGCAAACGATCAGGTGACCCGCCAGACCCACAGCTTGATCGCCAGCGCATAACGCGCGCCGGCGCAGACGAAGACGCTGCGGTTGAGCCAGTCATAGCGCCCGGCGGGCGCGATGAATTCGGGGATGGTGCGGAAATAATAGTCCGCCGGATCGACGTCCTCGCCGGCGGCAAGGCGCTGCATCACTTCGGCCGGGCCGTGGCGCAGGCCGCGGTTCCGGATCTGGATCACGACGCCGTCATCCGTCTCTATCGCATAGGTCGCGTCGGCCACGGTGACGCCGTCGGGTCGAGTCACCTGCCAGTCGGCACCGCCGCCCAGCAAGTGGCCGCGGATCAGCGGGCCCTCTACGGGTCCGGAGAAAATCGGAATGATCCGACGGACGCCGTCTGGCGTGGAGCCGATCGGAATCGGCTCACCCAGCGCGCCGCCGGCGGCGTAGACGAATTCGAGGCCAGGCCGGATCGGCGCGTCGGGATCGCGCCCGGTCACGCGACCAGCCCGATCTCCTCGGCGCTGGCCCAGTTGCCATGCAGGCCGAAGCGTAGGCGGATCGGAATCCGTACCTCGGCGATCGGGCCCTTCTGAATGTCAGTGGCGTCGAACAGCAGGAGATCGGAGCGATGCTCTTCCAGGCGGTTGCAGACCATCACGATCCATCCATCACCCTCGGGCGCATCGGGTCCGCGCGGGATGAAGCAGGGCTCCTGGAGCGAGGATACCGGGCCGCACCACCATTTCTGCTCCTGCCCGGTCTCGTGATCGACCATGCCCAGGCTGTTCATGATCATGCCGGCTGCGCTGCCGCCCTTCAGTTCGACCGGCTGAGTCGGATCGATCACCAGCATCCAGCCATAGCGGTAAGGCAGGCCGGTCCGCCGTTCGTCGATGCGCGGGAATTCCCCCATCATCGTGGTCAGCCGTTCGAAGCCCTCGAACGCGTCCGAATTGGCGGCCATATCGACCGTCCAGCGCGTCAGGAAGCTCGCTGCCTCCATCGGCTTGAACGGCGCGCCATGGATGTCCGGGAAGAACGGAAACATGTTGTTCTTCGCCTCGGGCGTGTCGAAATGGATCTTCGTTCCCTCCTGAAACGCGTTCATCACATGGCTGGCGAAGCAATTGTCGCGCTTGAACCAGCGGATATCCTCCGCCGTCGCGTCCGGCCGCCGCGGCAGCACCCCGAGATAGACCGGCAAGGTCGTATCGAAGCCGAAATGCGGCAATCCCTGCTCGAGCCGTTCCCAGTTCGACGTGCTCGGCACGACATGGAACAGCGCGTAATCAGGCGTGATCGCGAAGTCGTGCATCATCGCGTAATAGGGCAGCTCGAACCATAATTCCTGCTTGAGCTCGCCCTCGGGCGAGACGACATAATAGGTCATGTCGCGGGTCAGCACGCCTTTTGCGGCATAGCCGAACGCGATCATGTCGCCGGTTTCGGGATCGATCTTCGGATGGGCAGTAAAGGTCTGACCCGTCATCGCGCCGTTGAACCAGGTATAGCCTTCGGTCTCGAGCGTCGCCGGATCCATCACCAGCGCGGGCGAATCCTCCTTCAGCGCATAGAGTTTGCCGCCATAGATGAAAGCATTGGTGTTCGCGGTGCCGCGAATCTTTCCCTTCACGCTCTCGTCGTCGGTCAACGGGTTGCGATAGGCGCCGAACAGGCCCTGGCCTGCCTCGTGCTCCAGCTTCCATTTGTCGGTCTTCGCCCAGCGCTGCTTGAAGTCGACTCGCCCGTCCTTGAAGCGGAACATCGTGATCATGCCGTCGCCATTGAACGAGATGTCGTCGCCCAGGCGCGGCGCGAACTGCGGATCGGGCTGGACACGGTAGAATGCGCCGTCGAGCTCCGGCGGAATCGCGCCTTTCACATCCAGATCGGCGATATCCGCCTCGATCCGCGAAGGCGTGTTGAAGCCGGTGAACGCCGGCGTGTCGGGGAAATGCGCCACGGCCAATCCTCTCGTCTTTTGTTATTGGCCGACATTGTATGCGACACGAACAATTTTTCAAGCCAAGGCATTGACGCTCCAGCTCATGCCGCCCAAACTGTTACTATGAATTACCTGCATCAGCAGAAACGGCCAAAGGTCGTCGAGGAAGAGGATATCGGTGGAATCGACGAGATCGTCGGTTTCCATATCCGCCTCGCACACGGTGCAGTGTATCGCCATTTTACCGAGACCTTCTCCGACCTGGACCTGACGCAGAAACAGGTGTCGGTGCTGTGGCTGATCGACGACCATCCGGAGATTGCCCAGGCGGATATCGGCAGGCGGCTCCAGATGGATCGCGCGACCGTGATGGCGATGGTCAATCGTCTGCAGCAACGCGGTTTTGTTGAGCGCAATGCGTCAACGATCGACCGGCGGCGCCAGACCCTGCACATGACGGAAGCAGGCCATGCCGCGTTGCTCGCGGCGCGCGCGTGCATTCTCGATCATGAGCAGTGGCTCACCAGCCGGTTCAGTCAGGCCGAAACCGCCCTGCTGGTCGAATTGCTGCGCCGGATCCACGAATAGCGACTCCCGGCGCGAGCGCCGCGGTCAGTCGAGATAGTCGCCGATCGCCTCGAGCCGCGCGCTTCCCAATGTCGCAAGGCGCGCCTCCACCTCGGCGCGGGGTTCCAGCTCGGCCAGGAAGAAACGCGCGGCGGCCCTGATCCGGCGGCCGACGGCATCGTCCCCGGCATGCGTGATCAGGCGCGTCGCGATCCAGCCGCCGACCGCCAGTCCGCACAGATCGAGAAAGGCCGTCGCCCCGCTTTCCGCGTCGCGCGTCCGGCCGTGCCAGCCCGAAAGAACCTGCGCGACTTCTTCAAGCCGGTTCAGCACTGCGCGTAGCGGTGCACCATCCTCGCCGTCCGGCACGTCGGCCCGGGCCAGCGCGATGAAGCGCTTGATGCCTTCGCCGCGTTCACGCCACAGCCGCCGGTGGAGCAGGTCGATCGCCTGGATACCGGTCGTGCCTTCGAACACCGCGAACACGCGGGCGTCGCGCAGCCGGCGCTCGACTGGCCACTCCTTCGTGTAGCCGGCCCCGCCCAGCACTTGCAGCGCTTCGCTCGCGACGTCGAAAGCGAGCCGGGCCGAATGGTCCTTGGCGATCGGCAGCAGGAACTGGGCGAGCGCCAGCCAGCCGGCGCGCGCCTCGTCATCGGTGCAGCGCTCGCCAAGGTCCATCACGACGGCCGCAGCGAGCGCGATGCCGCGGGCGATCTCCACCCGGCCGGCCATCCGCAGCAGCTGGCGCTGGACGTCGGCATGGGCAGTGATCGACACTGGTGGAGCGGCCGGGTCGCCACCCTGGCGCCGATCCCGCGCGTAGCCGATCGCGGTCGCCAGCGCGGCCTCCGCCACGCCGACACCCTGTGGAGCGCAGGACAGGCGCATCAGCAACATCATGTGGAACAGGGTCTGCAGCCCGCGGCCTTCCTCGCCGATCAGCGTCGCCTCGGCTCCGTCGAAGCCCATCACGCAGGTCGGCGAGCCGTGCAGACCCAGTTTCTCTTCAATCCGGCGGACATGGACGCCGTTCGGCGCCCCGTCGTCGCGCGCATTGGGCACCAGGAACAGGCTGAGCCCGCGCACGCCGATCGCGTCAGAACTCCGGGCAAGCATGCAATGGCCGATCCGCGCCGCGAGATCATGGTCGCCGTAGGAGATCCAGCATTTCTCGCCGTTGACCCGCCAGATGCCGTCCTCTCCACGGCTCGCCCGGGTACGAATGCGGCCGACGTCCGATCCCGCATCCGGCTCGGAAATGCAGATCGTTGCAGTCCATTTGCCCGACAGGAGCTGCGGCACCCATGCCGCCCGAGTCGCGGCGTCCGCGACATTCTCGAGCATGGCAGCCGCGGTACGGTTGGGAGTGGCCAGCATCGTGAAGGCGGGCGAAGCGTGGTTGAACAACTCTTCGCAGGCGGTCAGCAGGGCAAGCGGCAGGCCTTGTCCGCCGGCTGCCTCGGGCAAGGCCAGAGTGAGCCACCCGTCGTCGGCGAACCGGCGCCACGCCGCCCGGTGGCCATCCGCCGTCACGACCCGGCCGTCGCGCACGCTGGCACCCTGGCGGTCGAGCGCTGCGTCCACCGGATCGATCACGCCTTCAGCGAACCGTGCCGCCTGTTCGACGATCGCCGCCCAGATATCGGGGTCTACGCTGCCCGGCGCCTCGGCTTCGAGCGCATCGAGGAACGGTGCGATCTCCAGCTGGCGAACGAGCGCCTCGGCCTGTCTGCGATACGGCATCAGGCGGCGTGCCTGGGCATGGTCGTTTTCCGTGGGTGGTTGGACATGTGAGTGCGGCTATTTCGCGCCGTCGAAGCGTAGCTTCACGCCGGCAAGCGCGAAGGCGGCAACCAGCGATCCCAGAGCGAGCGCGATAGCCACGCCGGCGAGCGGTAGCCCGGCCTGGAACAGGAACCCGGCGAGGATCGGCGACAGCGCGGCCCCGCCTCGCCCGACGCCGATCGCGAAACCCGTGCCGGTCGCGCGGACATGCGTTGGGAAGGCGCGGGCGAAGATCGTGTAGAGCCCGACCAGCGCGCTGTTGGTGAAGAGCCCCGAGGCGCAGGCCAGCGCCGCCAGCCCACCATAGGAGCGCACGCCCGCCGCGCCGAACATCGCGACCATGACCGAGGACATGGCGAGCACCACGACCGTCATCGGCTTCAGCTGGAAACGTTGCGCCAGCAGCCCGAAGATCGCGCCGCCGACCGCACCGCCGACATTCGCCCAGACCAGCACGCCGGCCGCCTGCCCCGCCGGATAGCCGAAATCGGCGACGATCTTGGGCACCCATTTCAGGATGAAGTAGAAGCTCAATATGTGCGCGAAATAGGCAAAGGTCAGCAGCACGGTGATGCGCAGCAGGCCCGGCTTGAGAATATCCGCGATCGATCCGCCTTCCTCCTCGGCCGTCGGCACCGGAAGTGCATCGACCGGGCCGTGGCCCATCCGCGCCAGCGTGCGGTTGACCTTGGCGAGTGCTCCCGCTGGGCGCCGCGACACCAGGAACTGCACCGGCTCCGGCACGAGGAACCAGACCAGCGGGATGAAACAGGCGGTCACGATCGCGCCGAAATCGAACACCGCGCGCCAGTCGCCATTCTTGAGCAGCACGGCGGCGATCGTGCCCCCGGCTACGGCGCCGATCGGATAGCCGATCACCATGATCGCCAGCGCCAGGTTGCGGCGCCTGATATTGGCATATTCGGCGGTGACGGCGTTGATCGCCGCGATCATCCCGCCAATGCCGAGGCCGGTCAGCACGCGCCAGCAGGACAGCGCGACGATCCCGCCCGCGTGCGGCACCATGAACATGCCGATCACCATCACCAGGAGGCAGCCGAGAATGGTCGAGCGGCGCCCGATGCGATCGGCGACCCCACCGAGCACGACCGATCCGAGCGCCATGCCGATCAGTTCCATCGACAGCACGATGCCGAGCGCGGCGCGGTCGATCCCCCATTCGGCGGCGATGCCGGGGGCGGCGAAGCTGATCGAAAGCACATCGAACCCATCGAGCGCGTTCAGCCCGAAGGCCACGCCCACCGCGGCGATCTGTAACGCGCTCATCGGCGCCTCTTCAACGATGGTGCGCGGATCGCGTGTCATGCTGCTTCTCCCCGTTCCGACCCTATCGGCGCCGAACGTCGTTTCACAGTCGGAACCGTCCGCGCATTCGAAAAGATGGGCGCCGCTGTGGTCAGCTCACGCGAATATGCTTCTGACACCGCTAATTCCCTGAAAATCTGTATGCAAAGCCTACGAATATCT
The DNA here is from genome assembly GCF_036663735.1 of Parasphingomonas zepuensis. Lineage (NCBI taxonomy): Bacteria > Pseudomonadati > Pseudomonadota > Alphaproteobacteria > Sphingomonadales > Sphingomonadaceae > Parasphingomonas > Parasphingomonas zepuensis. Next base: position 1,227,483 of record NZ_JAXOJO010000001.1, read on the forward strand.
CTCGCCTCGGCGCATGCCTTTGTCACGCCGGAAGCGAAGCTTGTCGCCCGGCGCAGTGATTCGACTCATGTTCGGTTTATGCCCGCTTCGTTCCCGATATGCTCAGCGCCCTGGTCTAGAACCAATAGGCGATCGCACGCATCTCGATCGAAGCGCGGGGTGGAACGTCGGAAGGGCAATCGGGATCGTCGAACGCAACGTGTGGCACGCAATGCGCCCGTGCCAGATCGCTATCGTTGGTCTTGAATATGATCACTTCGTCGGAGCTGAGATCGCTGAACCAGTGCCAGCGATGGCCGGGAGAATGGGCGACCACCAGTCCCTCGAAGGACCACACGTCCACCCCGTCACGGTCGAACACCGCGTCGGCCGCGATCAGATCTTCCGGGGCGATGCTGCGCGCGTCGCACAGGGCAAGCGGTACATCCTGCGGCGGGGCGGATAGCGCACGCCAGATATTATAATGCGCGACGCGGCGCGGCGTGCGGCCCTGCTCCGGTAGCGACCGCACGGCGAAGTCGGCGGCGGTCCTGTCCGAGATATCGACATGCGCAAAGCGCGCGGGCCGCGAATTGTCCAGCGCGCCGGACAAGGTCGATCGCTCGGCGAAACGCCGCACGCCAGCGCCCGTAACGACGATCGCATCCGCGCCGGTAACATTGCCAAGTAGCGCTTCGATCTCGTCCGGATGGATGCGCGCGACCTCGCCCGCATCGCCGAAATCGGCGACGTCGCTGTGATGCCCCACAAGCTGAAATCCCTCCTGATCGAGCAGGGCGCCACGGTCGCGGGAATCGTCGATGGTCATCGGTCGTGGATCCAGCAACACGGTGTCCCGACTCGAATCGTTGGCGAAATAGGCCATCCGTTTCGGGTCGCGCAGCACATAGTTAATCATGGCCTGCATCATGCGATCCTTTCCTGTAGATCGGCGGACTTGCGCAACCGTATCCTTGCGATACACTTGATGCCCGGCTTGGCCACGCCGCGCAAGCGCCATGCAATGCCGTGGTGTCGCTTTCCTGCAACGTTCGAAGACTTCGTATTCGGGCATCTTGCCAGCCGGGAAATTGTATGCCTTACTAACAATCGACGCTCATCAGGGCGTTGCGGCCGGTCGCGTTCCAATCAGGGGCGGACCGAGCCAGATTCAGGAGAGGATCTCAGATGCACGACATCGATCGTTTGCACTTCAAGCGACTGTTTCTCGCTTCGGCCTCGGCCTCGGCGATGTTCGTCGCCAGCCCGGCGATTGCACAGGGCGCCGCCCCACAAGCCGCCCCCGCCGGAACGCCACAATCGACTCCCGAGCAGGTAGCGGACGCCGATCTGTCGGCCCAGGATATCGTGGTCACCGCGCAGTTCCGCGAACAGCGGCTGCAGGACACGCCGATCTCCATCACTGCAGTCAACGCAGCGCAGCTCGAGGCGCGCAGTCAGACCAACCTTGCCCAGGTCGCGGACGCTGCGCCGAACGTATCGCTAAGGCCGCAAGGTGCGTCGTTCGGCCCGTCCATCAGCGCATCGATCCGCGGCGTTGGCCAGAATGATTTCAACCCGGCCTATGAACCTGGTGTCGGTATCTATATCGACGATGTCTATTATCCGCAGCTGACCGGCGCCGTATTTGATCTGCTGGACGTCGACCGCGTCGAGATCCTGCGCGGCCCTCAGGGCACGCTCGCCGGCCGCAACTCCGAAGGCGGCGCGATCAAGCTCTATTCGCGCAAACCGACCGGCGAAAATGGCGGCTTTGTCGAGGCCAGCTATGGTGCGCGTAATCGCATCGGCCTGCGCGGCGCGGCCGATTTCAAGTTCACCGACACGCTGTTCGGCCGCGTCTCCGGCGTGTTCAAGCAGCAGGAAGGTTTCATCGACCGAGTCGATTACGGCTGCGCCAATCCGGGAAGCGGCGTTGCCACGACGCGTTCCGCGGGCAATTGCACGATTAGCAAGCTCGGCGGCGTAGGCTATCAGGCCATCCGCGGCATCCTGCGCTGGCAGCCGAACGACCAGCTCGAGGTCAACATCATCGGCGATTATACGCATGACGAGCACACGATCGCGGGCGAAGTGCTGCTGGAGACCTCGACCATCAACACGTCGAACGTCAACGCAGCGCCCGGCGTGCCTTATGACAATCGCTTCATCTGCGGGCGCCGCTGCAACTACATCACCACGGGTCAGCCGGCGGCGGTCTGGACGACGCCGATCCCCGGAGATCCTTTCGGCGCCACCGGGACCCAGCTCGCTGCCACCTCAGGCAATGATCGCAGCCTTTATGATGGCTGGGGCGTATCGGGGCAGATCAATTATCAGGTGAACGACATGTTATCGGTCACCTCGATCTCTGGCTACCGAGCGTTCGATACGAAGTTTGACAGCGATGACGATCTGTCGCCGGCCAATATCGGCTTCGGATCGAACCATCTCAAGAACTGGAGCTTCAGCCAGGAGCTGCGGGCCAGCGCCAAGATCGGCGAAACGATCAACCTCACGCTCGGCGGTTACTATTTTAAGCAGGAGTCGGTCTATGATTCGCTCCAGGATATCCGCTACGTACCGGTTTATCCGCTGCAGTTCCGCCAGCCCGATCCCACCAATGCCGAGGCCAAGGCGGTATTCGCCCACGCCTCATGGGAGCCGATTCACAATCTGACGCTGAGCGGCGGTCTGCGCTACACCAGCGAATCGAAGGATCAGACCTATTATCGTCTGAACCTCGACGGCACGATCAACCGCTTCGTCGACCCGGTCGGTGCCGCCTATGGCGCTGGTTATGTCGGTCCCGACCCGCTGAACATCGTTCCGGGTACGGGAGATGTGAAGGCATTGACTGGCCTGACGGCGCATTATCAGGCCAAGCGCTGGGATTATCGCGCTGCGGTGGATTATCGCCTGTCCGATGCCCTGCTGGTCTACGGGACCTTCTCGACCGGCTTCAAGGGCGGCGGCAGCAATCCGCGCCCTTTCAACTCGGACCAGGTCATCGCCTTCGAGCCCGAACAGCTGACTGCTTATGAGATTGGATTCAAGAGCGACTTCTTCGGCCGCAAGGTTCGGTTGAATGTCTCCGCCTTCCTCAACGACTATAAGGATATCCAGATCCCGGTCAGTACCTGTCCGGGTGCGCCGTGCGCCGCGCGTCTCAATGCTGGTGACGGCCGGGTGAAAGGCTTCGAAGCTGAACTGACCGCTTTCCCGGTCCCGGGCCTCACGGTCGATGCTTCGGTCAGCTATCTCGACTTCAATTATATCGCGTCGAGCCTGAACCCCGCTGCGAGCTTTCCGACCAACCCGGGCGGTGTCTCCCCCAACGATCCGCCCGTGGTGCCGCCATGGAAGGTCAGTCTCGGGGCGCAATACAAGATCGATCTGGGCAGTGCGGGCAGCCTGACGCCGCGCGTCGACCTCAACTATCAGGACAAGCAATATACCGGGCCGACCTACATCGCGCCGGTTCGCACCCTGAACTACATTCCGTCGTTCCTGCTGACCAATGCCCGCCTGACCTGGCAGAACGAGGACCGGGATCTCGACGTGTCGCTCGAGGTCACCAACGTCACCAACAAATATTATTATCTGTCGATCTTCGATCTGCGCGGTGCCGGGGCTGGCTTCCGCAAGGGTCGCCCGGGTACGCCGCGGGAATGGGCGCTCTCGGTCAAGAAGAAGTTCTGACACCCGCCTCCGGGGTGACGACCGCCATGCGGTCGTCACCCCTCCATCTCGCCGGACACCGTCACCGCTGCCTTCAAGGAGCCCGTCCTCGCATGACTGATGTCACGCTCTACCACTGGGAGCCCAACGCCAATTCGGGCAAGCCGATGCTGGCGCTGATGGAAAAGGGCGTGGCGTTCGACAGCCATTATCTCGACCTTCTCAATTTCGACCAGCACAAGCCGGAATATCTCGCGGTGAATCCGCTCGGCACCATCCCGGCGATGACTCATGGCAGCCGCGTGCTGACAGAATCGACCGCGATCATGGAATATGTCGACGAGGCATTCGAAGGGCCACGGCTTATGCCTGAAGATCCGGTCGACCAGTGGCGCGCCCGCTGGTGGATGAAGTTCATGGACCAGTGGCTTGGCCCGAGCTTCTCGATGATCGGCTGGAGCGTTTTCATCGGCCCGTCGGTACGGCAGAAAGACCCGGCCGAACTTGACGCGGCGATCGAGCGAATTCCGATGCCGGAGCGCCGAGTCGCGTGGCGCAAGGCGATCGGCGGCAGCTTTTCGGACGAGGAGATGGCGGAATCGCGCCGCCGGGTCGAACTCGGCATCACCTTTCTCGAAGAAGCGCTCGGCCGGCGCCAATGGCTGGCCTCGGACAGCTACAGCCTCGCCGACATCAATGGCTTCAATCTCGCCTATGCACTGCCGTTGTCGCAGCCGACGCTGTCGAACGACAGCCTGACCCCCAACATCATGCGCTGGCTCCGCACCATCTATGCGCGCCCCGCGACCAAGGCGTGCTGGGCATTGGGCCGGACCGACATGGCGAAGCGGGTGACGATCCTGGAAAGCGAACCGGCATGACGACCATCCTTTATCACGGCGAGCCGAACGGGCCCTCGTTGACTGTCCTTGCCGCTGCCTTCGAGAAAGCCGTGGACGTAACGCTGGAGCGGATCGATCTGGCCGTGGGCGAACGCCATTCGGAGCGGGTGCCGCATGCCTTCGAGGTCGATCAGTCGATCGAGGGCGAAGGCCCTGTGCTCGTGGTCGATGGCGTCGCGATGACGGACAGCGTCTTCCTCGCCTGCTATCTCGACGATGTCGGGAGCGGCCCGCCGCTGCGGCCCGCCGATCCCTATCAGCGATGGGAGACGATGGCCTGGTGCCGCTACGTCATCGAACGCGTCGCGCCGGCCGCCTCCTATCTCGGGCTCGAGCAGACGCCGCCCGCGCTGGTGCCGGACGCCATCGTCAGTGTCGATCTCGCCGGGCGCTGGCGTGACGCCCAGGCCGGCCGTTTCGACGACGCCAAGCTCGCCGACAGTCGCGCCAAGATTGCCCAGGCGACCGACAAGGTGGAGCAGCAACTCGCCGATGGCCGCGACTGGCTGATGGGGCCGTTCGGCATTGCCGATCTCGAAACCTATGCGTGGCTCGCCGGGATGCGCGAGTTGCTTCCCGATGCCTTTACCGGCAAGCCCCGTCTCGCGGCATGGCTCGCACGGGTCGCGACCCGTCCTTCGGTCGCCCGGGCCCTGTCGCTGGCGCGCAGCGACGCTCCCGAGAAGGTCTGGGCGCCCGGCCCCGAAATCAACCGCTGGGGCTGAGATGCGGTCGATCGACTATTTCGACCGCGGGCACGATCTCGATCCTGATCGGGCCTGCCTGATCGACACCGAAAACGGCGAGCGCCTGACCTTCGCCGAGGTAAAGGCGCTGACCGAGCGGATCGCGACCGCGATGTACGCGAAGGGTTTCCGGAACCAGCAGCCGGTGGCGCTGTACGGCCCGAACAGCGCGGCGATCATGGTCGCGCTGCTCGCGATCTGGCGCGCCAATGGCGTCTGGGTGCCGGTCAACACCCGCAATGCGATCGACGCCAATGCGGGCTATCTTTCCTATGTCCGCTGCGGCTGGCTGTTTTACCATTCGAGCCTGGCCGCCGACGTCGCGGCGTTGCGCGCTCAAGTGCCGACGCTCACGCGCTTCGTCTGTCTCGATCGGCCGTGGGGCGACGATTGCTCGCTCGACCAGTTCATTGCCGACACGCCGGCCGGCAACTTGCCGGACCCGTCCGATCCGTTCGGCAACCCCGACGATGTCGTCGGACTGTTCCCGACCGGGGGTACGACCGGACCATCCAAGGGCGTGGTGGTCACCAACCTGGGCTGGGGGACGATGCTGGAGACGCTGGGCGACGCGGTGGGCGGGCGAACCGCCGATCCGGTGTCGCTGGTGGTGGCGCCGGTGACTCATGCGGCGGGGCCAGTCGCGCTGGGCACGCTGGCGCTGGGGGCGACTCAGGTGATCCTCCCCGGTTTCGATGCCGATGCCGTGCTGCGCACCATCGCCGAATACCGCGTGACCCATATGTATCTGCCGCCGACGGCGCTCTACGGATTGCTCGCCTCATCCGAACTCGGCCGGCACGATACCGGCTCGCTGAAGATTTTCATTCTGGTCGGCTCGCCGGTGTCGCCCGAGAAGCTGCGGCTTGCGGTGGATAAATTCGGCCCATGCATGTGCCAGGCCTATGGACAGGTCGAATCGCCGATGATCACGACCTGGCTGCCGCCCGAGATCGTCGCAGCGGCGGCGGCGGGCGATCATCCGGAACGGCTGGCGAGTTGCGGCCGCCCGACCCGCTCGGTCCGCGTCGCGGTGATGGACGATGCGGGCAATCTGCTGCCGGACGGCGAACCCGGCGAGATCGTCGTGCGCGGGGTGCTGGTCTCGAAGGAATATTTCGAGCTGCCCGAGGCCACTGCCGAGGCGCGCCTGTTCGGCTGGCACCATACCGGCGATGTCGCTTACCGCGACGCCGACGGTTACCTCTTCATCGTCGATCGCAAGAAGGACATGGTGGTGACCGGCGGCTTCAACGTCTTCACCGCCGAGGTCGAGGCCGCGGTGACGGAGCTTGCCGCAGTCCATGAGTGTGCGGTGATCGGCGTGCCCCATGAAAAATGGGGCGAATCGGTCCATGCGATCGTCGTCGCCGACGGCCTGGATGCCGCGACGATCATCGCTCACGCCAAGGCACGGCTGGGAGGCGTGAAAGCCCCGAAAAGCGTCGCGTTCGTTGACTCGATTCCGCGAACCGCGGCTGGCAAGATGGACAAAAAGGCGCTCAGGGCCGCCCATTGGGGCGACGGGCGGATGGTGAATTGACCGGACGGGCACAAAACCGCCGGCCCCGAGGAGGATGCAGGTAATGAGAGTGAATGGGCGAAGCGCCAAGTTTGCGGCGTTGCTGGCCGGAGCCGCGCTGTCGCTGGCCGTCTCGGGATGCGGCGTCTCCAGTGGCGCCGGCAATGTGGGCGGGCCTCGTGCAGGCACTGTGGATGGCCAGCGAATCGCCGCCGGTGCCCCGGGCGAATGGCTGTCGACCGGGCGCACCTATGACGAGCAGCGGTTCAGCCCGCTGGCGCGGATCACCCGCAACGATGTCTCCACGCTCGGCCTGGCCTGGTCGGCCGATCTCGATACCGCACGCGGCCAGGAAGCGACGCCGCTGATGATCGACGGCACGCTCTACGTCTCGACGGCGTGGAGCATGGTGAAGGCCTATGATGCGCGCAACGGCAAGCTGCTATGGTCCTATGATCCGGAGGTGCCGCGCGAGACGTTGGTCAAGGCGTGCTGCGACGCGGTCAATCGCGGCGTCGCCGCTTGGGGCGACCGGATTTTCGTCGGCACGCTCGATGGCCGACTCGTGGCGCTCGACCGGACGACCGGCAAGCCCGCATGGAGCGTCGTAACCGTCGACCAGACCAAGAACTACACCATCACCGGCGCGCCGCGCGTGGTGGGCGGACTGGTGATCATCGGCAATGGCGGGGCCGAATTCGGCGCGCGTGGCTATGTCACGGCCTATGATGCCGCGACCGGCCAGCAGAAATGGCGCTTCTACACTGTTCCCGCACAGCCCGATACCGAGCCGGACGAGCCGGCCTATCTCAAGGCCGCGGCATCGACCTGGTACGGCGCCTATTGGAAGCAGGGCGGCGGCGGCACGGTATGGGATGCGATGGCCTATGATCCCGCGCTCGATCTGCTCTATATAGGGGTCGGCAATGGCAGCCCCTGGAACCAAGCCTATCGGTCGGAGGGCAAGGGCGACAATCTCTATCTGTCGTCGATCGTCGCGATCAAGGCGCGCACCGGCCAATATGCCTGGCATTATCAGACCACGCCGGGCGATTCGTGGGATTTCACGGCCACCCAGCATATCATGCTCGCCGATCTCGTGATCGACGGCACGCCGCGCAAGGTGCTGATGCAGGCGCCCAAGAACGGGTTTTTCTACGTGCTCGATCGCACCAACGGAAAGCTGCTGTCCGCGAAGAATTTCGTCCCCGTGAACTGGGCGACGGGAATCGACATGACGACCGGCCGGCCGATCGAGACGCCCGAGGCGCGCTATTACAAGACGGGCAAGCCGTTCATCGGATCGCCCGGCGCTACCGGAGCGCATAGCTGGCATCCGATGGCGTTCGATCCGAAAAGCGGCCTGGTCTTCATCCCCGCGAACCTCGCCGGCTTCCCGTACATCCCGGATCCGGCCTGGAAATCGGCCGCGCTGGGCTTCAACGTCGGCGTCGACATGGGCAAGGCGGCGATGCCCGCCATTCCGGCGGTGCGCGAAGCCGCGGCCGCCGCGACGACCGGTGCGTTGATCGCATGGGATCCGGTGGCCCAGAAGGAGCGCTGGCGCGTCACCTACAAGGGCCCGTGGAACGGCGGCATCCTGGCGACCGGCGGCGGGCTCGTCTTCCAGGGCAATGCAACGGGTGAGTTCGCCGCTTATTCCACCACCGACGGGCGCAAGCTCTGGTCGTTTCCGACTCAGACCGGCGTGGTCGCGGCGCCGATGAGCTATGAACTCGATGGCGAGCAATATGTCGCGGTGCTGGCGGGATGGGGCGGCGTGTGGGCGCTCGCGCCAGGCGTGCTGATCGACAAGAGCGGCCCAAGCCGCAACATCAGCCGGCTGCTGGTGTTCAAGCTCGGCGCGAAAGGCGCGCTGCCCGCAGCCCCGCCACTGCAGCAGATGCCGCTCGATCCGCCGCCATCGACCGCATCGGCAGCGGATATCGCCACCGGCGCCGATCGCTTCGGTCGCTATTGCGGCGTCTGCCACGGCGATGCGGCCGTGGGCGGCAGCCTGGTGCCGGATCTGCGCCATAGCGGGGTGCTCGGCGACGCCGCCATGTGGCGCAAGATCGTCCATGACGGTGCGCTCAAGGACAATGGGATGGTGAGTTTCCAGTCAGTGATGACGCCGGCCGAGATCGAGGCGATCCGCGGCTACGTCATCAGCCGCGCCAACGAGGACAAGGCGCTCGAGAAAGCGGCGGCCGAAAAACGCTGAGGAGGCGCTAAATTGTATCCAAGGCATACGAACGGTCGTATCGGATCACGCTAGGCCAACACCGCTGCATCTGGCGGCGGGATAAAAAGGAGAAGCCATGCCAGTCGATCCCAGCAAGGTCGTCGCGATCGACGTCCACGTCCATGCAGAGGTGTCGTGCCACGACCCCGAAGACCCGGTCATGGCGAAATATTTCGACGCGGCTTCCGCCTATTTCAAGGCGGATCGCAAGCGGCCGACCATCCCCGAGACGATCGCCTATTACCGCGCGCAGAACATCGCCTTCTGCCTGTTCACGGTCGATTGCGAGAGCGGCATCGGCGCCAAGCGCGTCAGCAATTACGAGATCGCGGAACTGGCGGCCGAGCATGACGACATCGTCATCCCGTTCGCGTCGATCGATCCGCGCAAGGGCAAATTCGGTGCCCGCGAGGCGCGCGACCTGATCGAGAATTTCGGCGTCAAAGGCTTCAAGTTCCACGGCATCATGCAGGATTGCCATCCGGCCGACCGCGTCGCCTATCCGATCTACGAAGTGATCGCCGAATATGGCCTGCCGACCATTTTCCACACCGGGCATTCCGGCATGGGCACCGGCATGCGTGGCGGCGGCGGCGTACGGCTGAAATATGGCCAGCCGATGCTGATCGACGACGTCGCGGTCGATTTCCCCGACATGAAGATCATCCTGGCGCATCCGAGCTGGCCCTGGACTGACGAGAGCCTGTCCATGGCGCTGCACAAGGACAATGTCTTCATCGACCTGTCCGGCTGGTCGCCGAAATATTTCCCGAAACAGGTGATCCAGTACGCCAACACCCAGCTCAAGCATAAGATGATGTTCGGTAGCGATTTCCCGCTGATCCGCCCGGAAAAATGGCTCGCCGCCGCGCAGGATGCGGGGTTTCGCGAGGAGGTGCTGCCGCTGATCATGAAGGACAATGCGATCCGCGTGCTCGGGCTGGCATGAGCATGGTCGCGGGGCGCCACATCCTGGTCACGGGCGCATCCTCGGGCATCGGCCTGGCGACGGCCAGGCTGCTGGCGTCGCGCGGCGCGAGGGTTTCGCTGATTGCCCGGCGGCGGGAGATGCTCGAGCAGGCGGTTGCGGGGATCCGCGACGCGGGTGGCACGGCGATGTGCTGGGCGGCGGACGTTTCCGATCGCACCGCGCTGCTTGGCGCGATCGATCAGGCCGAAGCGGCGCAGGGCCCGATCGACGGACTGTTCGCCAATGCCGGCACCGGCGGCAGCTTCGCGCCCTTCACTGCCTATGACGATGACGTCTTCGAAGCCGTGTTGCGCACCAATCTGACCGCACCCTTCTGGGCGATGAAACGGGTGCTGGCGGGCATGATCGAGCGGAAGCGCGGCGCCATCCTCGTCACCGGCAGCCTCGCGAGCGAGCGGGGCATGGGGCACAACCCCGCCTATGTCGCCTCGAAGCACGGGCTGCTCGGCCTGGCGCGGGCGGCGGCGGTCGAGGCGGCGCCGCATAATGTGCGGGTCAACTGCATCATCCCCGGCTTCATCGAGACGCCGATGCTCGATCAGCTGGGCGACGGGGCGCTTCAGGCGATGCGTAACCGTACACCGCAGGGGCGTGTCGGGACGGCTGAGGAGATGGCTGAGGTGGCGGTTTTCCTGCTGTCCGATGCGGCGAGCCATGTCACCGCGCAGAGCTGGGCGGTGGATGGCGGGATTCTGAACACTATTTCTGTTGGAGACTAGAATGGCGATCAAATATTACCACGCCGAGCCAGTGGCCAATTCGCTGAAGTCGATGATCCCGCTGAAGGAAAAGGGCCTCGATTTCGAGAGCGTCTATGTCGATCTTCACAAATTCGAACAGCATCAGCCATGGTTCGTCGCGATCAACCCGGAAGGGCAGGTGCCGGTGCTCGATCATGACGGGACGATCGTCACCCACACCACGGTGATCAACGAATATCTCGAGGACGCGTTTCCGGACAGCCCGCCGCTGCGCCCCAACACGCCGGCGGGCAATGCCCGAATGCGCTACTGGAACAAGTTTATCGACGAGCATGTGATGAACTTCGTCTCGATGCATGGCTGGCACAGGATGGTCGGGGTGATCGCGCGCGGGATCGACACCGGCGACTTCGCCAAGCTGGTCGAGCGCATCCCGCTCCACGAGCAGCGCGAGAAATGGAAGACGGCGCGCTCGGGCTTCAGCGAGGCCGATCTTGCCAACGCGACGCGCAAGATCGAAGTCGCGGTCGACAAGGTCGAGGCGCAGCTGGGCGAGAGCGAATGGCTCGCCGGCGACAGCTTCACGCTCGCCGATATCAATTTCTACGCGCATTGCGGAATGATGGTCGAGCGCATGTTTCCGGACATGGCGATTGCCAGCCGGGCGCCGCGCCTCGTGGAATGGCGCGATCGCATGACCGCGCGACCGGGCGTCGCCGCGTCGCTCGCCATGCCCGATCACACCGCCCCGGGGCTGCGGACCTGGACGGGACATGTGCGCTGACGGCAGGTCGCGGGCGAATTCGTTTGTCTCGCATACAAAAATTTGTATGACCGGCGTACCGAAACGTCGCCGCGCACGGTGCGCGCGACCTGAGCAATGCCCGCCGACCGTGATCACGGCGGACGACAAGGAGAGGACCGATGGCCCAACGCAGTCTCGAATCAGTGCTGGAACAGGCGGGCAACCCCGTCGAAATGCTGCGCAACTCGCAGCTCGGCGCTTATGTCTATCCCGTCGTCGCGCCCGAATTCCACAACTGGCGTTCCGAACAATGGGCCTGGCAGCATTCCGCCGTTCTGTTCGACCAGTCGCACCACATGGTCGACCTGTTCATCCGCGGCCGCGACGCGCTGAAGCTGATCAGCGATACCGCGATCAACTCGATGAAGGGCTTCGCCATCAACAAGGCGAAGCAGTACGTCCCGACGACGCAATACGGCCATGTCATCGGCGACGGCATCCTGTTCTATCTCGCCGAGAATGAATTCGTCTATGTCGGCCGCGCGCCGGCGGCGAACTGGCTGATGTTCCACGCCGAGACCGGCGGCTACGATGTCGAGATCGTCAAGGACGACCGCAGCCCGTCGCGCCCGATGGGCAAGCCGGTTACCCGGGTCAACTGGCGCTTCCAGATCCAGGGCCCGCGCGCCTGGGAGATCATCGAGAAGCTGAACGGCGGCCCGCTCGAGCAGCTCAAATTCTTCAACATGAGCGAGATGAATATCGCCGGCCGCAAGGTCCGGACGCTGCGTCACGGCATGTCGGGCGCGCCGGGCCTCGAAATCTGGGGGCCCTATGAGGAGCAGGAGGAAATCCGCGCGGCGATCCTGGAAGCCGGCAAGGAATTCGGCATCGTCCCGTGCGGCAGCCGCGCCTATCCGTCGAACACGCTCGAATCCGGCTGGATCCCCTCGCCGCTCCCGGCGATCTACACCGGCGAGAAGCTGAAGCCCTATCGCGAGTGGCTCGGCGCCGACAGCTATGAAGCGACCGGTTCGATCGGCGGCAGCTTCGTCTCCGACAAGATCGAGGATTATTACCTCAATCCGTGGGAGCTGGGTTACGGCCCGTTCGTCAAGTTCGACCATGATTTCCACGGCCGCGAAGCCCTGGAGAAGCTCGATGCCGCGACTCAGCGCCAGAAGGTGACGCTGGCCTGGAATGCCGAGGACATGGCGAAGATCTTCGCGTCGCTGTTCGATCCCGATGGCGAGCAGTACAAGTTCTTCGATCTCCCCCTCGCCAACTATGCCTCGTCCAACTACGACCGCGTGGTCGATGCCGATGGCCGTTCGGTCGGGCTGTCGATGTTCACCGGCTACAGCTTCAACGAGAAGAGCGCGCTCAGCCTCGCCACGATCGACCATGCGATCCCGGTCGGCACCGAGCTAAAGGTCGTGTGGGGCGAGCCCAATGGCGGCACCCGGAAGACCACGGTCGAGCCGCACAAGCAGATCGAGGTCCGCGCGATCGTGAGCCCGGTCCCCTATTCGCGCGTCGCGCGCGAAACCTATCAGGAAGGCTGGCGTACGCACGCGCCGGCCTGACGCCTGCGCTGCGGCCTGTCGCCATTTCGGCGGGCCGCAGCCGTCAGCTTTTCTCTGATATTGCGATCGTAATTATTCGGCCGCTTTCCCGTTCGCCTGATGCAAGGCGAGCTGTTCGTCGAACACCGGATTGCCGAGCAGGAACGGAATCGCCTCGGCACGCGCCTGATTGATCGGCTCGTCGGGGAAGGACGCCAGGATCGCGTCGAAGCGGGTGCGCATGCCGGGCGCGAATTCCGGATGCGTCAGGATATACAGGTCGTTGGCGCGAATGCCCGCCAGGACACGCTCGCCAACTTCGTCGGCATCCATCCACAAGGGTGAATTGGGGCGCTTCTCGAGCGCTTCCTCGCGCTCGCGATAGCCGCTGTCGCTCTTGAAGGCATCGGGGCGCAGCTCGCCCGACATCGCGATATTGCTCTGCACCGGGCCGGGCATGAACGCCGAGACGCCGATATTCTCCGCCGCCAGCTCGCCGCGGATCGCTTCGGACAGGCCAAGCACCGCAGCCTTCGCCGCCGTGTAGATCGCCGAATAGGAAATCGGGATCAGCGACGATTGCGAGGAGGTGGTGACGATCTGCCCGCCTTCGCCATGCGCCTTGATCCGCGGCAGGATGGTGACGAGTCCATTGATCACCCCGCCGAGATTGACGCCCATCCCCCAGTCCCAGTCGTCGTAGCGCGCATCGATCACCGGGCCCATCACGCCGACGCCGGCATTGCCGATCAGCAGATGGATCTTGCCGAAGCGCGCCTCGGCCTGATCGGCCGCACGGGCGAAGCCGGCACGATCGGTAACGTCGAGCTGAACCGTCTCGACCCGGTCATCGGCGCCAAGCGATGCCCGCGCCTCGGCCAGCGCGCTGTCACGGATATCGGCCACGACCACATTGGCCCCGGCGTTCACCAGCGCGCGCGCGATGCCCAGCCCGATGCCGTTCGCGCCGCCGGTAATGAAGGCGGTCTTGCCCGCCACATCGGCCATCGGTGCAGTCTGTGTCATGTCATTTCCTCAAAGGCCGCCGGCGGCGCTCGATCGACGATCCGCACCGTATTTTCGGATAGTGGCAGATGGTCTCTGGCGCGAAAAGCCCGTCAGCTCCTGAGGCCGAGCATCGCGCGCGTCTCGCCAACGCTGGCGACGTCCCCGCCGAGCCGGTCGATGATGTCGACACCCCAGCGGACGAGATCGGCATTGTCCTGCGCCTGCCGTCCGCGCCGCAGATACACCGTGTCCTCGAACCCGACCCGGATATTCCCGCCGAGCAGCACGGCCTGCGCCGCCATCGGGAAGGAGTGACGGCTGACGCCGAAGCCAGTCCAGCGCGCGCCGCGCGGAATCTGGTTCTTCGCGTACATCATCGCCTCGGGCGTGGCGGGCAGACCGTATTTGGTGCCCAGCACGAACGAGAAAGGCACGTTCTTCGGCAGAGCGCCCTTGGCCATCAGATCGTCGGCGAAGACGAAATCGCCGGCTTCGAAACACTCGATCTCGGGCATCACGCCGGCGTCCTGGATCATGTGGCCCATCTTCGTGATCATCGGATCGAGGTTGATCGCCACACCGCCCCACAGCTGCATGGTGCAGATGTCGAGCGTGCAGATATCGGGCTTGAGATCGAGGATATGTTCAAGCCGCCGCTCGGCGGTGAACATCAGCGTGCCGGGGCCGCACACCGCCGGATCTTCCTCGCTCTGCATCCAGGTGCAGCCGGGGCCGGTGGTGACGTTCAGGATCACTTCGTTGTTCTTCGCGCGGATCAGCCCGACGACTTCGCGATAATCCTCGAGCAGCTGCGAGGGCTCGCCCGTCTCGGGGTGCCGCACGTGCAGATGGATAATCGCCGCGCCGGCTTCGGCCGCCGCCAGCGCCTCGGCCGCGACATGATCCGGCCGGAACGGAAAATTCGGATGCGCCGGAATCTTTGCGCTACCGGTCACCGCACAGGTGATGAAGACCTTCTCGGCCAAGCTCGCTCTCCCTTTGGACGTCCGCTATGGTAGGGGCGTCGGGGAAGAGGCTGGCACATGCCGCGACGGCCGGAAAGGCCGCTTGCTCTGCCATTATTGAAAGTAACTGGATAGGCCATGGCGCATCGCGAAGAATTGACCCGCTTTCTGAAGACCGCGCGCGCCCGCCTGTCCCCCACCGATGTCGGCCTTCCCCCCGGCGAGCGCCGGCGGACGCGCGGGCTGCGGCGCGAGGAAGTCGCCACGCTCGCCGGGATGAGCGTCACCTGGTACACCTGGTTCGAACAGGGGCGGGACGTGCAGCTGTCAGTGCCGATGATCGAGCGGCTCGGCCGCACCCTGCGGCTCGACGGCAACGAACGCGAATTCCTGTTCGCCCTGGCGCAGCACCGGCCGCCCCCGCTCGAAACGCAGATCGACGAAGTGATCCGCCCGGCGACCCAGCATCTGATGGACAGCCTGTCGATCCCGGCGCTGGTCATCATCGAGGACTGGACGGTGATCGGCTGGAACGCCCTCGTCACGCGCACCTTCCGCGATTACGGCACCTTGCCCCGCAACGAGCGCAACCTGTTCCGCATCCTGATGCTGAGCGACCAGTATCGGGAGGACCCGGCGCATTATCGCGAGATGGCGCAGCGCCTGACCGCGCGCTTCAAATGGGATTACAGCCGTACGTCGAAGCCGGAGGTATTCGATGCCATCATCGCCGAAATGCTCGAACAGTCGGAGACCTTCCGCGAATGCTGGCAGGAATCGGAAATCCTGGCGCATTTCGAACATATCAACAACGCGACCATGCCCGGCCTCGAACATATCCGTTTCCGGCACACTTCCTATGCGGTCGAGGGCGCGCCGGGCCAACGCCTGATCCTGTTCGCACCGATCGATCCCGCCAGCGCCGAGGGCCTGGCCCGGCTCGCCGCCTCGGTCAGCTGAGCTCGGGCGCGGCGCGCAGCCGGTGGCCGCTCACTTCGGCGCCGGCATCCCGGGGCAGGCGTGCGAACAGCGGGATGGCCAGCGCGCCGATCGCCGCGAGCCCGAGAATCGCGACGCGATAATCGGCCAGCGTCTCCGGCCCGGCGCCGCGCGCGGCATTGAGCAGCAGCGCGGCGAGCGAGATGCCCATCGCCGCCGACAGCGCGTTGGCGAGGTTGTTGATGACCGTCGCCCCGCCCAGTTCGGCATCCTCGACATCGGCAAAGGACAGCGCCATCATCGCGGTGAAGGCGATCGACCGCGCCATGCCGACCACCAGCATCACGCCGCACAAGGTCCATAACGACATGTCCGGGCCGAGTAGCGCCAGTCCGGCGAACGCCGCCATCATCGTCGTCGTACCGAAAGTGAGCGCGACGCGGAAGCCGAGCGCGCGCAGCGCGCGTCCCGCGATCGGCTTCAGGATCAGGTCGCCCAGATTCTGCGCGAGCAGCAGGATGCCGGTGACGACCGGCGACAGGCCGAAGCCGACCTGGAAATAGAGCGGCAGCAGCAGCGCCTGGCCCATGAACGGCAGCCGCATGAGGAATCCCGCGCCGAACGCGATGCTGCGGAACGTCCGGTGGCGCAGCGCGACAAGCGGGATGAGCGGCGCCGCTGCCCGGCGCAGATGCCGCACCGCGACCATCCCGATGGCCAGCGCCGCGACGCCGATCGCGGCCGGGCCGTGCCACGCCGTCGGGTGCGCACCGAGCCGATCGAGCGCGAACACCGCACCCGCCAGCGCCGCCGCGACCAGCGCGAAACCCTTGCCGTCGAACACCCGCGGGGTGGTGGCCTTCAGATCGGGGATAAGCCGCAACACCAGCGTGACGCCGATCGCGGCGAGCGGCAGGTTGATGAAGAAGATGAACGGCCAGCCGGCCGTCGCGGTGATGAAGCCGCCGATCGGCGGGCCGATCACCGGCGCGATCAGCGCCGGCGTGGTGCTGATCGCCATCATCTGGACGAGATCGCGCTTCGGCGTCACGCGCAGCAGGACGAGATTGCCGACCGGCACCATCAGGCTGGCGCAGAACGCCTGGAGCGCGCGCGCCGCGACGAACGCCTCGAGCGTCGGGCTCATGCCGCACAGGAGCGAGGCGAGCGCGAAGCCGACGATCGAGGCGGCGAGCACGCGCCGCGTGCCCAGCCGCTCGGCGATCCAGCTGCTGATCGGCAGGAACATCGCGGAGACGAGCAGATAGGCAGTGATGCCGACGCCCATGTCGATCGGGTCGACCGCGAAGTCGCGCGCCATCGCCGGCAGCGCGGTGGCGATGACCGTGCCTTCGAGGATGGCCATGAACATCACCACCGCCACGATGAGCGCGATCGTTCGCGGCACGGGAGCGGTGCTGGACATCGGTGCGGGCGTGCGGGATTCTAGGATGCGAGCGCGGTGGGCAATTGCGTGCCGAGGATCAGATCGGCCGCGCGTTCGCCGATCATGATCGTCGCCGCATTGGTGTTGCCTGAGACGATCCGCGGCATGATCGAGGCATCGACGACGCGCAGCCGCTCGACACCGCGCACGCGCAGCTGGGGATCGACCACCGAGGCGGGGTCGGCACCCATCCGGCACGTGCCGACGACATGATAGAGCGTCGATCCGGCCATGCGCGCATAGCCGAGCATCGATTCATCGGTATCGCCGAAGGGATCACCATCGGAGGCAAGATAGGGCGTGATCGCCGGCTGGCTCATCACCTTGCGAATCAGTTTCACCTGCGCGACCGCGACTTCCTGATCGATCGGATCGGACAGGTAATTGGCGACGATCTGCGGATAGACGGTCGGATCGGCTGAGGCGATGTGGATATGGCCGCGCGATTCCGGACGGATCTGGCACGGCGTGCAGGTCAGCCCGGGCGTGCGCTCCAGATCGAACGCCTGGTGATCGTTCTGCTTCTGCAGATCGACCGATGCCGCCATCAGATGGAGCTGCACGTCGGGGCTGGCGAGTTCCGGCCGGGTCTTGGTGAAGGCGACGAGATGGGCGACCGCATAGCTCAGCAGGCCGGAGCGGTTGATCGCATATTTCGCGATCTCCTTCGCCAGCCCCCAGCCATGCGCCATCTGGTTGACGGTGCGGTGGCCCGGCTTCACCGCCCATTGCGCGCCGATCATGTAATGATCCTGCATATTCTCGCCGACCCCGGCCGATTCGTGCAGCAGGGCGATGCCATGTTCGCGCAGCACGTCGCCGCGGCCGATGCCGGACAATTCGAGCAGCTTGGGCGATTCGACCGCGCCGGCCGCCAGGATGACCTCGGCATTGGCGCGCGCGCGCACGATCTTGCCATTCTGTTCGAATTCGACGCCGATCGCCGTCTTGCCCTCGAACAGGACGCGCCGCGCATAGGCACGCGTTTCGATGCGCAGGTTGCGGCGCCCCTCGACCGGGTGGAGATAGCCGACGGCGGTCGAGCAGCGCTTGCCGTTGCGGGTGGTCAACTGGAACCAGGTCACCCCTTCCTGCTGGCGCGCGTTGATGTCCGGCGAATAGGGAATGCCAGCCTCGACACAGGCGTCGAGCAGCGCCTGGCTGACTTCATTCTGTTCGGGAAAGTCGGCGGTGTTCAGCGGTCCACCGGCACCGTGCACGTCGCATTCGCCGCGCTCCTGGTTCTGCGACCGGCGGAAATAAGGCAGCACGTCCTCATAGGACCAGCCTTCGCAGCCCATCTGGCGCCAGCCGTCATAATCCTCGGCCTGGCCGCGCACATAGAGCAGGCCGTTGATCGATGAGGAGCCGCCCAGCACTTTGCCCTTGGGCCATTTGTGCACCCGGCCGCCGGTCCCCGCGTCGGGCTGCGTCTCGTACATCCAGTTGACCTTGCGGTCGTTCAGCGTCTTGCCGAATCCGATCGGGGTGTGGATCATCACGTTGGACAGGAACTGGCGCGGCTCCTTCAGCGGCCGATCGTCGCCGCCCGCTTCGAGCAGCAGCACGCGGTTGCCGGGCAGGGCGGACAGGCGGTTGGCCAGGACGCAGCCGGCGCTGCCGGCGCCCACGACGATATAATCCGCCTCGATGTCGAACTGCTGTGCCATGTCATCCTCTTCCGATTTTTGAGGAGACTGTGCGGTCCCCTGCAGGGGCACAAGGACGCCCCCGCTTCTATCAGTCCGGCTACCCCTTATCGGAACAGTGGAGCGTCGATCGGTGCTCGCCGGCGCCAGAGTGGCGCGCGTCAATGCGATCAAACTTCCCCAAGATCTTCTTCCCCGGCGAAGGCGGGCGCCCGGTTGGAAAGGTTGAAGTAACTACGCGTAGCGCTTCGTCATGATCGTCCCCCGGCTGGGCCCCGGCCTTCGCCGGGGAGCAGCAAGAAGAAGTGCGTCCGTTGGCGCTGATTCGACGCGCGACGATCTAGGCAGTGAAATAGGCCAGCGCGCGAAACTCGTAGCTTTCGCGCGTATGGGCATCCGGCCGGCTGGTGTCGTGGAATGCGGTGTGCGGTGCGCGCCACGCGCGATCGTGATCGCTGTCGTGGAATTTGATCAGGATCACCTCATCGGCAGTCATGTCGGGGAAATAGCACCAGCGGTGCGCCGGGTTGTGACGGAAGATGGTGGCCGCCATCATCTCGTCCTCGCCCTCGATCGGCGCGAACAGCGCATCGCCTTCCGGGATCTCGTCGACATCCACCTTCACGTTCGGCACGCCGTCATCGTCGCCGACGCTGGCAAATTCGCACAGCGCCAGCGGCCAATCCTGCGGCGGCTCGGAAAAGGTGCGCCACAGGCTGAACGCGAGGAAGCGCTTGTAGCCGGGTCCGTCCGGGGCGGTCTTGTCGTAGATTGCCCGGGCGATGCGGTTCGCGGTCGGGGTGTTGAAATCGACATGCGCCTCGGCGGCGGGCGGCTGGATTCCCGCGCCCGAGATGACCGGCGAGCGCAGCTGGCCGCCCATCGGGACGACCAGGTCGCACCCGGTCAGTGCCTTGACAATGGTATCGACTTCAGCCGGGTAATCGCGCTTGAGTTCGGCCTGGTCGCGGAAATCCCGGATCCGGCTCGGCATCCGCGCGAGGCAGAAGCCATGGGTGTCCAGCGCCGGTGGCTCGGCCGCCAGCCGCGCGTTGCGGATGGTGACCGGATAGGGCTGATAGATGCCGGTGTTGAACTCCTTGCCCGGCGCCCAGAAGCGGCGGTTGATGCGGGAGGTCGGGATCAGATAGTCGATCGTCGTCTCGATCGCTGCCGGCGCCGTGCTTTTCGCCATCGTCGTTGCCATCATCGCTATCCTTTTTCTTTTTTATCGTTCGAACATCGCCCTTATCTCATCCGGGACGCGCTCCGCCTTCAGCCCGCCGGGCCGGTCCGGCGCGGGCACGGTCCAGACCCGCTTCTCGGTGCATTCGACGCACAGCACGCCATCCAGCAGCAGGCGGTGATCGATCGTGAAGCTCGCATTGCCGAAGGCCGGTGCGGCGCTCTCGATCGTCACGTCGTCGCCATAAGCGGTCGGACGAAGGAAGCGCGCCGACACGTCGACCATCGGGAAACCCGCCACGCCCAGCGTACGCAGCATGTCGCGCTTGCGCGGCAGGCCGGCCGCCTCGAACAGCAGGATCGTGCTTTCCCCGAACATGTCGAGATAGCGCGGCGCATAAACGATCCCGGCCGGATCGCACTGGCCCCATTCGATGCGGACACGGCGGCTGAGAAATGGGGTATCGGTCATGCGAGGATGTTCCTGCCTTGCCGGGTCGTTTTTTCCGCCATCTCCGCCGCGCTCGGCGGAGTCGGCACCATCAGCCCGCGCTGCACTGCCGGACGCGCGGCGACGCTGTCGAACCAGCGCTGCAGATGGGGAAAGCCGCTCATGTCGACGCCGGCCCAGTCGTGCCCGCGCACCCAGGGAAAGCACGCCATGTCGGCGATCGAATAGTCGCCGGCGAGATAGTCGCTGGTCGCCAGCGCGGTATCGAGCACGCCGAACAGCCGCTGGCTTTCGCGCACATAGCGATCGATCACCCTGGGCAGCTTCTCGTCGAAATAGCGGTTGAAGACGGTGGCCTGGCCCATCATCGGCCCCAGGCCGGACATCTGCCACATCACCCACTGGATCACGCGGCTGCGGCCCTTGGCGTCGGCGGGGAGGAAACGGCCGAATTTCTCGGCGAGATAGATCATGATCGCGCCGGATTCGAAGATCGCGAAATCGTCCGCGTCATGATCGATCAGGGTCGGGATGCGGCCATTGGGGTTGAGCGCGACATACCAGTCCTGCTTCTGTTCGAGATTGGTGAGCGAGATCGGCGTGACCTTGTAGGGTTCGCCCAGCTCCTCGAGCAGGATCGCGACCTTCCAGCCGTTCGGGGTCTCGGACGTCAGCAGTTCGAGCATTGGCACCTCTCTCCGGTTCGGCGCGCCCGGGCGGGCGCATGCACAGGCGGCCGCTTTCAACCTGCCCGGGCACCGCGCCGGTGAAGCAAAGGCGCGGGGCGACGGCAAGGCGATTGCTGGCGCTATCATCGCCAGTGACAGCCAGCACGAACGCCAGTGAGTGTGGGCGGGGCAGTTAGTCCCGCTGATAGTATAGGGACACGACTTGCGACACCGGCCCCGCCGGGCCACCAGTTTCGATAACGCGCAATCGCGCGACTGGATTTGGAGAGTCCAAAAATGTTGACGCTGTACAGCTTCGGCCCGGGGGCGAATTCGCTCAAGCCGCTGCTCGCCCTTTATGAAAAAGGGCTCGAGTTCACGCCGCGCTTCGTCGATCCGACCCGGTTCGAGCATCATGAGGACTGGTTCAAGAAGATCAATCCGCGCGGGCAGGTGCCGGCGCTC
Organism: Parasphingomonas zepuensis; assembly: GCF_036663735.1. Lineage (NCBI taxonomy): Bacteria > Pseudomonadati > Pseudomonadota > Alphaproteobacteria > Sphingomonadales > Sphingomonadaceae > Parasphingomonas > Parasphingomonas zepuensis. Next base: position 1,249,337 of record NZ_JAXOJO010000001.1, read on the forward strand.
GATCATGACGGGCATATCATCACTGAATCGACCGTGATCTGCGAATATCTCGAGGACGCCTTTCCCGACGCGCCGGCGCTGCGCCCGCGCGATCCCGTCGCCATTGCCGAGATGCGGGTCTGGACCAAATGGGTCGATGAATATTTCTGCTGGTGCGTCTCGACGCTCGGGTGGGAACGGATGATCGGGCCGATGGCGCGCAAGCTTTCCGATGCCGAATTCGAGGACAAGGTCGCGCGCATCCCGGTCGCGGAGCAGCGCGTCAAATGGCGCAATGCGCGTGCCGGTTTCCCCAAGGAGGTGCTGGACGAGGAGATGCGCAAAGTGCGTTTCTCGGTCGATCGGCTGGAAGCCCGACTGGCGACGAGCGAGTGGCTCGCCGGCGACACCTATACCCTGGCCGACATCTGCAATTTCGCCATCGCCAACGGCATGCAGTTCGGCTTCGCCGAAGTCGTCAACAAGGAGGCGACGCCGCATCTGCTCGCCTGGATCGAACGGATCAACGCGCGGCCCGCCGCGCAGGAGATGTTCGCCCGGTCGAAGAGCGAAATGGCGCCGCGCCAGCCCGCCACTGCCTGAATCACCGCATCCGGAAAGCCGAAGCCATGGCCGATAACAACCGCATCACTCTCTACGATCTCCAGCTTGCCTCGGGCTGCACGATCAGCCCGTTCGTCTGGCGCACCAAATATGCGCTCGCGCACAAGGGCTTCGACATCGATATCGTGCCCGGCGGGTTCACCGGCATCCTCGATCGCACGGACGGCCGGTCCGAACGGCTCCCCGCGATCGTCGACGGCAAGGAATGGGTGCTCGATAGCTGGGTAATCGCCGAATATCTCGACGAGAAATATCCCGATCGGCCGATGCTGTTCGAAGGGCCCAGCATGAAGGTGCTGACGAAGTTCATCGATGCGTGGCTGTGGCGCACCGCGATCGGGCCGTGGTTCCGATGCTACATCCTGGATTACCACAATCTGTCGCTGCCGCAGGACCATGAATATGTCCGCACCACGCGCGAGAACATCTTCCTCGGCGGCCAGAAGCTCGAAGACGTCCAGGCGGGGCGCGAGGAGCGCCTCCCGCTGGTGCCGCCGACGCTGGAGCCGCTGCGCCAGCTGCTGCGCGAGACGAAATGGCTCGGCGGCGACAAGCCCAATTTCGCCGATTATACCGCGCTCGCCACGTTCCTGTGGACCGGATCCGTCGCGACCACGCCGCCGCTCACCGCGGACGATCCGCTGCGCGACTGGCTCGATCGCGGGTTCGATCTCTATGACGGGCTGGGCCGGCATCCGGGCATGCACAGCCTGTTCGGGCTGGAGTTGCGCGAGGGCGATCCCGAGCCGTTCCTGAAACAGGGGACCGGCACGGCGCCGGCGCCGGTCAATCGCGGCGCGGGAACCACGCCGCTGCCCGAGCCGGTCAAGGCGGCGTGACGAAAGCGAGGATCGAGCGATGAGCTGGAACGACGAGCCCGCGGGCGGGCAGCTGCGCATGTATCACATTCCGGGCTGCCCCTTTTCCGAACGGGTCGAACTGCTGCTCGATCTCAAGGGCCTGGATCACATCATGGCCGATCACGAGATCGACATCTCCAAGCCGCGCCCGGACTGGCTGTTGCGCAAGACCCGCGGCACCACCGCGCTTCCCGCGCTGGAGCTGGAAAATGGCGAGACGCTGAAGGAGAGCATGGTGATCATGCGCTATTTCGAGGATCGCTTCCCCGAGCGGCCGGTCGCGCGGCGCGATCCGTACGAACATGCCGTCGAATCGATGCTGTGCGCCACCGACGGCCAGTTCACCGGCGCGGGCTATCGCATGATCCTCAACCGCGACGCGACGAAGCGCGACGAGCATGCTGCCGAAGTCGATGCGCAATATGCCCGGCTCGACGATTTCCTGTCCTATTATGCGCCGGACGGGGATTTCCTGTTCGACAGCTTCGGCTGGGCCGAGGTGGCGTTCGCGCCGATGTTCAAGCGGCTGCAGTTCCTGGAATATTACGAAGCCTATCAGGTGCCGCAGCAGCTGACCCGCGTGCTGCGCTGGCGCGATGCGTGCCTGGCGCATCCCGTCGTCGGGCGGCACCATGGGCACCGCGAGCTGATGACGCTCTATTATGATTATACCCAGGGCGGCGGAAACGGGCGCATCCCGGAGGGGCGCACCATATCCAGCTTCACGCTCGATCCGCCGTGGAGCGAACGACCGATGCCGCCACGCGAAAAATGGGGTATCCCGGCGACCGATGCGGCGCTGGGGCTGATCCCCGCCTGATTTCCCTTTCCCCAACGAGGATGCCATCATGAAAAGCTACCCACAGCATTATATCGACGGCCGCTGGGTCGACAGCATCGGCGGCCGGAAGATCCAGGTGATCAACCCGGCGACCGAGCAGCCCGCATCGGAAATCGTGCTCGGCACGGCGGCGGATGTCGACGCCGCGGTGATCGCAGCGCGCCGTGCGTTCGAGAGTTTCTCCCAGACCACCAAGGGGGAGCGGATCGCGCTGCTCGAGCGGGTGATGGCCGAATATCAGAAGCGCGTGCCCGACATCGCCGAGGCGATCGCGACCGAGATGGGCTGTCCGATCTCGATCGCGAAGACCGCACAGGCCGGATCCGGCATGGGGCATCTCGCCAATGCGCTCCAGGCGCTCAAGGACTATGAATTCTCCGAGAAGATCGGCGCCAATACGGTGCTGCGCGAGCCGATCGGCGTCGTCGCGCTGATCACGCCGTGGAACTGGCCGATGAACCAGATCGTCGCCAAGGTCGGCCCGTGCCTGGCCGCGGGCTGCACGATGATCCTCAAGCCATCGGAGGAAGCGCCGACCTCGGCCGCGATCTTCGCCGAAGTGATGGAAGCGGCGGGCGTGCCGGCTGGCGTGTTCAACCTGGTGCAGGGCGACGGCGCTGGCGTCGGCACGGCGCTCGCCAGCCATCCCGATATCGACATGGTCAGCTTCACCGGCTCGACCCGGGCCGGCATCATGGTGGCGAAGAACGCCGCCGACACGGTCAAGCGCGTCGCGCAGGAACTGGGCGGCAAATCGCCGAACATCATCCTCGAAGGGACTCCGCTCGAAAAGGCGCTGCCGGGCGGCGTGGGCGGCGTGCTGCTCAATTCGGGGCAGAGCTGCGTCGCGCCGACGCGGATGCTCGTCCACAAGTCCCAGCATGACGAAGCGGCCGAGAAGGTCGGGCAGATGTTCTCCGCCAAGCAGGTCGGCGAGCCGCTGGCCGAGGGCGATCATATCGGCCCGGTCGTCAACGCCAGCCAGTGGCAGCGCATCCAGGGCCTGATCCAGAAGGGCATCGACGAGGGCGCAACGCTGGTAGCCGGCGGCACCGGACGGCCCGAGGGCAAGGACACCGGCTTCTATGTGAAGCCCACCGTCTTCGCGAACGTAACCCCGGAGATGACGATCGCCAGGGAGGAGATCTTCGGGCCGGTGCTGGTGATCATGCCCTATGAGGACGATGCCGAGGCGGTGGAGATCGCCAACGACACGCCGTACGGCCTGGGCGCCTATATCGCCGGCGATCCGGCGCGGGCGAAGAAGATGGTGGGCAAGATCCGCGCGGGCGCGGTGTTCGTCAACGCCGGCGGGCTTGCCTTCGACATGCCGTTCGGCGGCTACAAGCAATCGGGCAATGGCCGCGAGTTCGGCAAGTTCGGGCTCGAGGAGTTCCTCGAGGTCAAGTCGGTGATCGGGCAGCTGCCCGAGGACGCCGTCCCGGCCGAAGCCGCGGGCTGACCGGAAAGGCCGCGGGCGGAAGGTCCGCCCGCGGCATCGGTTCAGTACCCGACCGTGAAGCGCCGGCGCGAATGGCGCGGCGTCTCGATCTCGTCGAGCAGCGCGATCGCATAATCCTCGTAACTGATATGGCTCTTGCCGTCCGCTGCGGTGAGCAGCGTGTCGGTGCCGAGCCGGAAGCTGCCGGTGCGCTCGCCGGGCCCGAACATCATCGCCGGCGACAGGAAGGTCCAGTCGAGCTCGGTCTCGTCGCGCAGCCGGTTCAGCGCCTGGCGCGCCGGCTCGGCTTCGGGCTTGATGAAATCCGGGAAAGTGGGCGTGTCGAGCAGCACCTGGCCGGGCGCGATCTCGAGCGAGGCCGCGCCGCCCACCACCAGCAGCCGCGCGACGCCGGAGCGGCGGATGCCGTCGAGCGCGCGCTCGAAATCGGTGGTGCGGAACGGCACCGACAGGATCGCCACGTCATTGCCCGCGAGCGCCGAGACGATCGACTCGGGGTCGGCGAGGTCGGCGGTCCTCCAGGTCACGGCGGGATCGACGGCTTCGCTGCCGGGCTTGCGCGCGATCGCGGTGACCTGATGGCCCCGCGCGGTCGCTTCGGCCACCAGCCGCTGCCCGACATTCCCAGTGGCGCCGATAATCGCAATCTTCATCCATGCTCTCCCTTGCTTCGCGCGAGACTCGCGTTATTGTTTGCTTGGCGTACAATATACCGGAGCCGGGGATGCGCAAGTCCGCGATCCTGCTTCCGTGATTTTTGAAACTGCGCTGGCCCGCCCCGGACAAGCGGCGCGCCAGCCCCCTGGAGAGTACCGAGTGATGAGTGACAAGGATGTGGTGTCGTACCGGGTCGAGAACGGGGTTGCCTGGGTCTATTTCGCGCGCCCGGAGAAGCGCAATGCCATGAGCCCGACGCTCAACCGGCGCATGCTCGAAGTGCTGGACGAGCTGGAATTCCGCGACGATGTCGGCGTGCTCGTGCTTGGCGGCGAAGGCACGGCCTGGTCGGCTGGCATGGATCTCAAGGAATATTTCCGAGAGACCGAAGCGAAGGGCCTGCGCGGCGTGCGCCAGTCGCAGCGCGAGAGCTATGGCTGGTTCCGCCGGCTGCGCTGGTTCCAGAAGCCGACGATCGCGATGGTCAATGGCTGGTGTTTCGGCGGCGGCTTCGGGCCGCTCTTCGCGTGCGATCTCGCGATCTGCGCTGACGGCGCGCAGTTCGGCCTGTCCGAGATCAACTGGGGCATCCTGCCCGGCGGCGGCGTGACCAAGGTCGTCGTCGACCTGCTGTCGATGCGCGACGCGATGTGGATGACGCTGACCGGCGAACTGATCGACGGCAAGAAAGCGGCCGAGTGGCGGCTGGTAAACGAGAGCGTCCCGCTCGACCGGCTCGAAACGCGGGTGCGCGAAGTCGCCGAACTGCTCAACAAGAAGAACCCGGTCGCGCTGAAGTTCGCCAAGGATGCGGTGCGCCGCGTCGGCACGATGACTTATGACGAAGCGGAGGATTATCTCGTCCGCATGCAGGAAGCCGCGAACTTCCACGACAAGACGGAAGGCCGCAAGGAAGGCATCCGCCAGTTCATCGACGAGAAGAGCTACAAGCCCGGGCTCGGCGCCTACGACCAGGCGAAGGCCAAGGTCGAGGGATAAGCGGCAATCCCCTCTCCCGCGCCGCGGGAGAGGGGAATGACCGTGCTTCAGAGGGTGATGAGCGCGTCCAGCGCGATCGCGCCCTGTCCTTCGGGATAGACGATCACCGGGTTGAGATCGACCTCGCGGATCGTTGGCGACGCCGAGACCAGCGCGCCCAAGGCCGCGACCATGTCGGCCACTGCCCCCACATCCATCTTCGGCGCGCCGCGGAAGCCATCGAGCAGCGGTGCCATGCGCAAGGTGCGCAGTGCGGCGATGATCGCGTCGCGCGGCAGATCGGGCGCCAGCAGCGTCGCGTCGTGGAGCAGCTCGGCGGTCACCCCGCCGAACCCGACCAGGATCACCGGACCCCATTCGGGATCGTTGCGTGCCCCGACGATCAGCTCGACCCCGCGCTCCGCCATCGCCTCGACCAGCACGCCGTCGAGCGTCAGATCGGGCCGCGATGCGGCGATATTGGCAGCGAGCTTTGCCCAGCCTTCGGCCACCGCGGCAGCGTCCTTCAGGCCGACGATCACGCCGCCGGCGTCGCTCTTGTGCGGCAGCGCCGCTGCCTGTGCCTTGAGCACCACCGGATAGCCGAGCTTCTCGGCGGCCTGGACCGCAGCCTCGGCCGTCGTCACGAGTTCGAAGGGCGGGAAGGCGATGCCGCGTGCGCCGAGCAGCTCCTTGGAGCGATATTCCGGCACCGTGCTACCGGCGCCCGGCAGGCCCTCAATCGGGGCTGCATCCGTCGTCGCAACGCTGTCGTCGCGGGCGGAGAAGGCCGTGACCCGGGCCAGCGCGCGCATCGTGCGTTCGGCGGTCGGCAGATAGGGCACGCCCAGTTCCCGCAGCGCGGCGATGTCCTCGGCAAGCACGGCGCCGCCTTCATCCACGCCGGCCAGGACGATCGGTTTGGTCGGCCGCAACGCGCGCAGCCCTTCCAGCACCGCCGAGAATTTGACGTGCGACGTGCGGGTCTCGGTCTGGATCAGGGCGATCATGATCGTGCCGACGCGATCGTCCTCGACCAGCGCGGCCAGCGTGCGCCCATACAGGCCGGGATCGACCAGCCCCTGCGCCGTCACGTCGAGCGGGTTGCTGACCGGCACGAAATCGGGGAGCGCAGCGCGCAACGCCGGGCTGTCGGCATCGGTCAGGGCCGGCAGGTCGAGGCCGATCGTCTCGGCCAGATCCAGCATCATCGCCTTGAACGCACCCGATTCGGCGAGCACGCCGGTCCCGCCCGCGGGTAACGACCCGCAACGCACGGCGATCTCGACCACGTCGCCAAGCTCCTCGAGCGAGTCGACCAGGATCACGCCGGCGCGTTCGACATGGGTGCGCATCACCGCATAATCGCCCGCCATCGCCCCGGTATGAGTCGCGGCGCTCGCAGCGCCCGCGGCGCTGCTGCCGGGATGGAGCAGCACGATGCGCTTGCCCGCCGCACGGGCAGCGCGGGCGACCTCTAGGAAGCGGGCGGGTTTACGGAAATGTTCGACGACCAGCCCGATCACCGCAGTATCGCAATCGCCGACGAGGTGCGCGACATAATCCTCGACCCCGCTCGCCGCTTCGTTGCCGGTCGAGACATAGCAGCTCAGCGGAACGTCGCGCGTGATCATCGTCGTGGCCAGCACGGCCGCCATCGCGCCCGATTGCGAGACGATCCCGACGCGCCGTTCGCCGGTGGCGCGCGCTTCCGGCATATCGATGAAGGTCAGCGAGACATGATCGATGAAGTTGACCAGGCCGAGGCAGTTCGGCCCCTCGACGATCATGCCCGCCGCGTCGGCGATCCGGGCGATCTCCTGCTGGTCGGCCAGGCCCTGTGGGCCGTCCTCGGCAAAGCCCGCCGAGAAGATTACGACGGCGCCGACCTTGCGCTTCGCCAGCCCACGCAGCGCGTCGAGCACGCCGACGCGTGGGATCGCCAGCACCGCCGCATCGACGCCCTCGGGCAGATCGTCGACCGAGGCGACGCAGGGGCGCCCGCCGATCTCGCTGCGCTTTGGATTGACCAGATGGATCGCGCCCGGGAAGCCCTGGCGGACGAGATTGTTCAGCACCGAGGCACCGAGCGCGCCGGGCTTGTCCGACGCGCCGACGATCGCCACGGAGCGCGGCCGGAACAACCGCTCGATCGGCAGGCGATCCGCGCCATCGTGCGCCGCATTTGGGGCGGCGTCTTGTATGTCAGCCATGTCGGTAAACCACTCCATCGTGCGGGCGCGCGATCGGGCGCCATACTCAGTCGTTTTCACTGTATGCTAGGCGGACAGTTTTGCAACCCTTTCGGAGCCTGCCCGCTTCGTCTTTACGCCGGATCCGGCCACATCGCGCGGCTGGCGAAGCTTGCGTATCAGGCTCGCCAGGGTAGTGCGCTCCGCAGCGGTGAGCCGGGCGCTCATGCGCTGGTCGGATTCCTGCACGCGGGCGAGCATCTCGGCGAGCCGCACCTCGCCTTCGGCGCTGAGGTGAAGCGCGTTCGTCCTGAGGTCGCGGCCGGGGCGCCGCTCGACCAGGTCGCGCTCGGCCAGATAGTTGATCAGCTTCATCGCACTCGACCGGTTGATCCGCAGCGCCCGTCCAAGCGCGGTCTGGTCGCATCCCGGATTGGCACGGATCAGCAGCATTGCGGTCAGCTTGGCCGGCGTTATCGCGAACGGCGCCAACGCCTCACGCGCATCAGCGATCATCGCAAGATGCGCCATGTCGATCTGGTAGCCGAGCAAGGCCTCGAGATCCCGATCCTGCTTCATTGACGGTCGCCATCCCTGATTGTGCGTCTTTTCGCGTTAATACTTCCGCCATGCCGCGCACAAAAGCCAGTCCCGCGCCGCTAAAAGCCGAAGCCCTGCTGGGCCGGCGCCGGCGGTGTAAGGTCGATTCCCTCGATCGCGAGCATGCGCAGCTTGGCGTCGGCGCCGCCCGGTGCGGAGAAACCGCCGATCCTGCCGCCCGCCGCGAGGACGCGGTGGCACGGAATGATCAGCGGGACCGGGTTCGCGGCCATGGCCTGTCCGACCTCGCGCGCCGCTTCGGGGCCGGCGCCGAGTTCCTTCGCCACAGCGCCATAAGTGACGGTCTCGCCCCAGCCGAGCTTTCGCACCCGATCATAGACCTGGGCGAAGAACGGCGCCTGTTCGCCCAGATCGACACGCACGTCCGAGAAATCCGCTTTCCCGCCCGCAAAATAGCGTTGTGCCGCGGCGACGATTCCCGCCACTTCGGGCGGCGGCTCAGTGCGTACCGCCCCGGCAAAGCGGCGAAGCAACGACTGCTCCGTCGCCTCGGCCGATGTCGCCGGCAGGCGAAAGCCGATGATGCCGGCCTCGCTCCAGGCGATCGCAGCGATGCCGCTCGTAGTGTCGAACAAATGATAGTGGCGCACGACATCTCTCCTGCCCGCAGGCACGGTCAGATCAGCACTCGACCACGTTCACCGCAAGTCCGCCCAGGCTCGTTTCCTTATATTTGGATCGCATGTCGTTGCCGGTCTGGCGCATCGTCTCGATCACCGCGTCGAGGCTGACGATATGGTCGCCGTCACCGCGCAGCGCCAGATAGGCGGCGTTGATCGCCTTGATCGCGCCCATGGTGTTGCGCTCGATACAGGGAATCTGCACCAGCCCGCCGATGGGATCGCAGGTCAGGCCCAGATTATGCTCCATGCCGATCTCGGCGGCATTCTCGATCTGGGTGTTGCTGGCGCCGAGCGCCGCGGCCAGCCCGGCGGCGGCCATCGAACAAGCGACGCCCACCTCGCCCTGGCATCCCATTTCGGCGGCCGAGATCGACGCGCGCTTCTTGTACAGGAAACCGATCGCCGCTGCGGTCGTCAGGAACAGCCGGCTGCCCTCCCGGGTCGGGGCGGCGGTGAATACCTCATAATATTTGAGCACCGCCGGCAATACGCCGGCCGCGCCGTTGGTGGGCGCCGTCACGACGCGCCCGCCCGCGGCATTCTCCTCGTTCACGGCGAGCGCCCACAGGCTAACCCATTCGAATACCGCCGACGGGTCGCTGCGCGGCCCGCGCTGCATCAGCGTCTCGTGCAGGTCCTGCGCCCTGCGGCGGACCTTGAGGCCACCGGGCAGGATGCCGCCAGTGCGGCAACCGCGCGCAATGCAGGCATGCATCGCTGCCCGGACATCGTCGAGAAAGGCGTCGGTTTCCCCGGCCGGGCGCCACGCCAGTTCATTGGCGAGCACGACGTCCCCGAGCGTGAGGCCGGTCGCTTCGCCCTGCGCCAGCAGTTCGGCGCCGGAGGAAAAGGGATGTGGCAGCGTATGATTGATCAGCGCCTGCGGCGCGCCCTCGCGCAGGATCGCGCCGCCGCCAACCGAATAATAGGTCGCCGTTTCCGATCGTCCGTCGTCGAAATGGGCAGTGAAGGTCATCGCATTGGCATGGCCGGCGAGAAAGACGCCGCGGCGGAACAGCAGGTCGACCTGCTCGGTGAACCGGATCCCGGTTCGCCCGGCCAGCACCAGCCGCTCGTCCGAGCGGATCGCCGCTACCTGATCTGCGATGGTGTCGGGATCGACCGTTTCCGGGCTCTCGCCCGACAGGCCGAGCAGGATCGCGACGTCGGTGGCGTGGCCATGGCCGGTCAGCGCCAGCGATCCGAACAGTTCGCAAACGACCCGGCCGACCTTGCCCCCGCCATCGACGCCCCGGCCATCTACGCGTTGCGCGAAATCGAGCGCAGCACGCATCGGCCCGACGGTGTGCGAGCTGGAGGGACCAACGCCGATCGTGAACAATTCGGTCACGCTGATCGCGCGGCCGCTATCGGGGCGCTCGGTGCCGGGTTCGATGTCGGAAATCACGGCAGGCCAGCGTTCATTGTCATGTGCATCCGGAATAGCGGCCCGGACGCGTCGCGCAAAATGCTTTCCCGGCGATGGTCGGGGACCAGGCGCGGCGGCGTTCGACCCGCAGATCGAACGCTACCGCAGATGGCTGCTATTTCTTGCCGCGCAACGTGTTGAACAGGGCGAGTGCAACCGTCCCGACCAGAGCCGCGGTCGCATAGGGCCGCTCGCGCGCGAAGCGCTTCGCCTTGTCGGCCAGCGGGCCGACACCCTGGACGACGGCATCGCGGGCGGCGCCATAGCTTTGCTGGACGTTGCCGCCAACCTGATCCGCCACGCCTTCGTTCTGCAGCGCCGGGTCACCGGTCGCGTCGCCGATCGTTTCCTTGATCTTGCCGCCGATTTCGCGGCCCTGTCCGGTGAGCGTGTCTTCGTTCATGCGTTTCCCTTCCATCACCACCTCCGGCAAGGAGGTGCCACCCCTCCCGAACGGATGAAGTGGCGCAGGTGTCCATAGCATCGGCGCTTTTGCGATCCCATGAAGAACCACCAGTGAACCCGTCCCGCGATACGACGTTGAAACCGCATGCCTTCAAGCGTCATCCGCTCGTTCGATTATGATCCGGCCGATCAGCGGCTGGATATCGAATTCGTCAGCGGACGGCGCTACTCCTATCTCGATGTGCCCGAAGAAGTGTTCGACGCGATGCGCCGGGTCACCTCCAAGGGCGGTTTCTTCAACCGCCGAATCCGCGATCACTACCCCTTTGTCGAGCACGCCTGACGCATCACTCCATCGGATGCAGGAAACGGTGGACGGAAGAGACCACGACCGATCCCTCGCCCACGCCCGACGCGACCCGCTTGACCGATCCGGCGCGGATGTCGCCGATCGCGAAGATGCCGGGCTTGCTCGTCGCATAAGGCGATGTCGATCCGGCGGCGTCGGCGCCGGTCTTCACGAAACCCTTGTCGTCGAGCGCCAGGCAGCCATCGAGCCAGTCGGTATTGGGCTGCGCACCGATCATCACGAACATGTTGCTGATGGTGTGGCGCTGCTCCTCGCCCGTCTTCGCGTTGGCCCAGGTCACATGGCCCAGATAGGTGTCGCCTTCCAGCGCGGTCACCTGGCAATGGGTGTGCAGCGTGATCCGGTCCGAGGAGAGGATGCGCTGGACGAGATAGTCCGACATCGTCTCCGCCAACCCGCGCGAGCGCACCAGGATGTGGAGATGCTTGACGGAGCGCGACAGGAACACCGCCGCCTGGCCAGCGGAGTTGCCGCCGCCAACGACCAGCACTTCCTCGCCAGCGCACAGGCTGGCCTCCATTGCAGTTGCGGCATAATGGATGCCCTGGCCCTCGAACCGGGCATAATCGGGCACGTCGAGCTTGCGGTAGCGGGCGCCGCTCGCGACGACGACTGAACGGCCGGAAACGCGCTGCCCGTCCTCCATCGTCACGACATAGGGATCCTTGCTGCAGTCGAGCGCTGCCGCCGGCCGCGCAATGGCCAGCCGCGCCCCGAATTTCTGCGCCTGCACCTGTGCACGCCCGGCGAGCGCCTGGCCCGAGATACCGGTCGGAAAGCCGAGATAATTCTCGATCTTGGAACTGGTCCCGGCCTGGCCGCCCGGCGCGAGCCCCTCGATCACGATCGTGTCGAGCCCTTCCGATGCGGCATAGACTGCGGCGGCCAGCCCGGCCGGCCCGGCGCCGACCACGATCACGTCATGGATGCGGGTGGGGTCGAGCGTTTCGGTCAGCCCCAGCGCGTCCGCCAGCTCGCCGGTCGGCGGGTTACGCAGCAGGCTTTCGCCGGGTGCGATCACCACGGGCAGCTGGTCGGGCGTGATCGAGAAGCATTCGAGGAAACCGTCGGCATCCGGATCGCTGTCGGTATCGAGCAGGCGGTGCGGATAGCCGTTGCGTTCCAGGAAGCGCTGCAGCCGCTGGGTATCCCCGGAATGGCCCGATCCGATCAGCGTGGCGCCGCCATGCGCGTGCTTGATCAGCCCGACGCGGCGCAGGATGAAGGCGCGCATGATGATCTCGCCGATATCCGCTTCGGTTGAGACCATGCGCCGGAAATCGACCCGGCTGATCTGCAGCACTCGGCTGTCCTCTCCAGTACGGCCGGTGACCAGGATCGCGCGATTGTTGAACAGGTCCAGCTCGCCGGTGAACTGGCGCGCATGGTGCGTGGTGAAGATGCTGGCGACCCCGCACTCGTCGGTGTCGAGCACCTGGATCGATCCGTCCAGCACGACGAAGAAATCGACGCCGCGTTCGCCCCGCGTGTACAGCGCCGTGCCTTTCTCGACCGCTTCCACCCGGCCATAGGCCATCATGCGCTCGATCATCGCCTCGGGCAGGACCGGAAAGGTCTGCGCGGTCCGCTCATAGGGATCAGTCGGATCGATTTCGGTCCGGTTGGTCGCCATCATCTTCCCCACGCAATGTAGTTCGCCATGGTTCTAGCAGCGTCGCGCATCTTCGCGAAAGCCGCTTCCCGTCCTAGAACCGCGCTTTCCAGGAGAATCGCATGAGCAATGGCATGATTCGCACCGGCATCGGCGGCTGGACCTACGAACCGTGGCGCGGGGTGTTCTTCCCCGAGGGCCTCGCCCAGAAACGGGAGCTCGAATTCGCGTCCCGCGCGGTGACGGCGATCGAGGTCAACGGCACCTATTACGGCACGCAAAAGCCCGCGACCTTCGCCTCCTGGGCGAAGACGGTGCCGGACGATTTCGTCTTCGCACTCAAGGCCTCGCGCTTCTGCACCAATCGCAAGGTGCTGGCGGAGGCAGGCGATTCGATCGCGAAATTCGTCGGACAGGGCATCGTCGAGCTGGGCGACAAGCTCGGGCCGATCCTGTGGCAGTTCATGGCGACGAAGAAATTCGATGCCGAGGATTTCGGCGCTTTCCTGAAACTGCTCCCGGCCGCGCATGAGGGGATCGCGCTGCGCCACGCGATCCAGGTGCGACACGACAGCTTTCATGTCCCGGAATTCGTCGCGATGGCGCGCGCTGCCGGCGTTGCCCTGGTCTTCGCCCATTCGGCCGAATATCCGGCCATTGCCGATGTGACCGGCGATTTCGTCTACGCCCGACTGGAAAAGGCAGTTGAGATTGTGCCGACCGGTTATACTGCCCCAGAGCTCGATCGATGGTTCGCCATGGCGAGGGAGTGGGCATCCGGCGGCCAGCCCGAAGGACTGCCCTATGCTTCGGCAGAAGCCCCGGCCATGAAGCCGCGCGACACCTTCGTTTTCTTCATCAACGGTGCGAAGGTGCGGGCGCCGGCCGGCGCGGTGGCGCTCCTGAAACGTATAAACGGATTGTGAGGGGTCAGCGCCCCGGCGCGCCCTGGCCCATGATCGCGGCGGTTTCGATCGTGTCGAGCGCGTTGCGGGCGCCGATGTAGCGCCGCGCGGCGCTGGTCCAGCCTTCGGCCCGGGCAGCCCCGGGCATGCGGGCCACTTCGGCGAGCGCTGCCTCGACATGGCCGGCCTCCAACGTGCGCCGCGCCCGGGCAAGCCGGTCGGCGGGCAGGGGCGACGGTGTATCGGCACGGTGCAGGACGATGAGGTTGCCGAGCTCGCGGCCCAGGCTCGCCACCCAGCCGTCGCTCGCCACCCCGGTTCTGAGTTCCGGCGCGATCGTGTCGAGCCCGACGCGCAGATCCTCGATCGTCACTGGCTGTTGCGCGGCCTGGACGATCGTGCCGACTGCCTGGGGCTGGATCGGGCCAAAGCGCCCGCGCAACTGCTCCTCGAGATAGCCCAGCGGCAGGCCACGATCGATCTGGCGCCGCGCGGCGAACGCAATCATCAGCCCCTCGGCGCGGGTCGCATAGCCGGACGCGGCACGGGCCTGGCCGCCGACGCTGGCGGTCCTGGCTTCCAGGTCGGCAAGGCGGGCCGCCAGCTCCGTTTCACGGGCGGACAGTGCGTCGAGATCGATGGCTGGTGCGGCCGGGCCGCTGCTTCCCGGCACGATCACCACCGGTGTGCGGTCGCCACCGGCGGTCGATGCGATAGGCAAGGTGACGGTCGCGACCGGCGCCGCACCGAACCATTGCGGAAAGCTGCGCAGGCCGATTGCCATCGCGGCCAGGCCGGCCAGGAACGCGATCGCGCCCAGGATCGCTGCGGTGCGCCAGCCCGGCTTCGCGCTCAGCGTCGAGCGCGGCCTCGGGGATGTCGCCGTCGGGGTCGGCAGTTCGTCGCTCATGCCGCCTTATCCCCGTGCTGGCCCACCCGGTCAATCGCGCGTGAGCGCGGCCTCGATCAGCGCGGCATCATTGGGCGCGGCGGCAATGGCGATCGATGCCCAGCCGGTGCCGGCGGCGGCTGCGACCGCCGGGCTGAACGCGGCCACGCCGATGGTCGGCCGGCGCGCGCCGACCAGTTCAGCCAGCCGCGTCGCCGCCCGCACCGAATGGAGCAATGCAACTGTCCCGTGCAGCGCATCCAGGTCCCCCGGTCCGATCGGCAGCGCGTCGCTGGCATAGACGGCGATGGCGCGCGCCACCGGTCCGCCGGCTTCGATCCCGCGCTCCCGGCCGCCGAGATGGAGCGCGCGTGCGACGCCGTTCGCCCATGCCGTCGCGATCAGCGCAGCCGCATCCCGGTCGCCCGACGCCATGACGTCAAATCCGGCTGCGCTCGCTGCGGCCGCCGTCTGCGCCCCCACCGCCAGTACCGGCAAGGTGCGAAACCGGTCGAGACCGGCGCCGCCAAACCGCACGGCATTGGCGCTGGTCAGCAGCAGGGCATCGAAATCTGCCGGTTCGGGCGGAACCCAGTCGAGCGCCTTGACGGCAAACAGGGGCAGGCGGATCGCCCGTGCCCCCGCTGCCTCGATCCGCCCGGCGGTCGTGGTGTTGCCCGGCTCGGGCCGAAGCACCGCGAGTGACGTCATGACGCAAACAGGCGCCGCACGGCGGGTGGTGCGCGGTCGAGCAGTTCCTGCGCCAGCGCCTCGGCCGTGCCGGCGTCGCCGGTCGCCGTGCCCGAAACATGCGCGCTGCCGTCTTCCGCCAGAAGCTCGGCGCGCAGGGTGATCTGCGCCCCAACGATCGTCGCCAGCGCCGCCACCGGCGAATGACAATCCGCCTGGAGCGCGGCTAGCAAGGCGCGCTCGACCAGCACGCAGGCATGGGTGGCGGGGTGGTCGATCGCGCTCAGCCAGCCGAGCACGCGCTCGTCCCCGGCGCGCGCCTCGATCCCCACCGCGCCCTGGGCCGGGGCTGGCAGCATGACGTCATGAGGGATCGGGGTCCCGATTTCCGGGCGTCCCAGACGGTCGAGTCCGGCGGCGGCGAGCAGCGTGGCATCGACGTCGCCGGCGGCCAGCTTGGCCAGCCTTGTGTCGACATTGCCGCGGAACAGCACGGTCGTCAGATCGGGACGGATTCGCTTGAGCTGAGCGCTGCGCCGCGGCGAGCTCGTCCCGATCACCGCGCCCTGGCGCAGCGCGGCGATGCTGTCGGCACCGATCAGCCGGTCGCGCACATCGGCGCGCGGCAGCATGGCGGCAATTCGGATCGCGTCGAGCCGCACCGTCTCGACATCCTTCATCGAATGCACCGCACAATCGATCTCGCTGTCGAGCAGGGCGCGGTCCAGCTCCTTGGTCCATAGCGCCTTACCGCCAATCTCGGCGAGGGCGCGGTCCTGCACCTTGTCGCCTGTCGTCCTGATCGGCACGATCTCGACCGACTGCTCGTCCCAGCCATGCGCCGCGCACAATGCCGTGCGCACCAGGCGCGCCTGCACGAGCGCGAGCGGCGATCCGCGGGTGCCTAATCTCAGGATGGGGCTGGACACTGAAAACTCCGTTCGGGCTGGGCGCGTCGGGCCGAAGACGCCCGCCGGGCAACTCAGCTTGAACCACCGCGTCATCCCGGGCTCGCCCCGGGCCCGGCATGAAGAAGGTGTTCGCCGGCGACTCTAGAAGACGGGACGGCCCTTCGACAAGCGCGGGCCGAACGGTTAGGGAGGCGCGATGGCGATCATCCTTGGACTCGAATCGAGCTGCGACGAAACCGCGGCGGCATTGGTGACCAGCGATCGCCGCGTGCTCGCGCACCGCCTGCTCGGGCAGGAAGCGGCGCACCGGCCTTATGGCGGCGTCGTCCCCGAAATCGCGGCGCGCGCGCATGTCGAGGCGCTGATCCCGCTGGTCGAGGGGGCGCTGGCCGATGCCGGCATCACGCTGGCCGAGGTCAATGCGATTGCCGCCACCGCGGGACCAGGGCTGATCGGTGGCGTCATGGTGGGGCTGGTCACCGGCAAGGCGCTTGCCCATGCAGTCGGCAAGCCGCTGATCGCGGTCAATCATCTCGAAGGCCATGCGCTGTCGCCGCGGCTCAGCGACCCCGATCTCGACTTTCCCTATCTGCTGCTGCTCGTCTCGGGCGGCCATTGCCAGTTGCTGCTGGTCGAGGGCGTGGCGACGTATCGGCGCCTTGCCACCACGATCGACGATGCCGCAGGCGAAGCCTTCGACAAGACCGCCAAGCTGCTCGGCCTCGGTTTTCCCGGCGGCCCGGCAGTCGAGCGGGCGGCCGAGGCCGGCGATCCGACGGCGGTCCCGCTGCCGCGCCCGCTGAAAGGATCGGCCGAGCCGCATTTCTCCTTTGCCGGCCTGAAAAGCGCGGTTGCCCGCGCGCGCGATGCCGGAACCTGGCGGGCCGAGGATATCGCGGCCTCCTTCCAGGCGGCCGTGGTCGATTGCCTGATCGATCGCACGACCCGGGCGCTGGGGCGGGCCGACGGCGCGACCGCGCTGGTGGTGGCGGGCGGCGTCGCGGCGAACCGCGCGGTCCGCACTGCGCTCCAGCAACTGGCCGAAAACAATGGCTTGCGCTTCGTCGCGCCGCCGCTGTGGCTCTGCACCGACAATGCTGCGATGATCGCCTGGGCCGGGGCAGAGCGCTTCGCCGCGGGCCTGACCGATCCGCTCGACGTGCCGGCGCGTCCGCGCTGGCCGCTCGATCCGGGCGCGGAGGCAGTGCGCGGGGCTGGAGTGAAGGCATGACGTCATGAAGATCGGGGTGGTTGGCGGTGGCGCCTGGGGCACGGCCCTGGCGAGCGTCGCGGCGCGCGACGGCGAACCCGTCCTGCTCTGGGCGCGCGAGCCGGAAGTGGTCGAGGCGATCAACGCGGCGCACGAAAATCCGCTGTTTCTCCCCGGCATTGCGCTGCCCGGCTCGATCGAAGCGACCGGATCGCTCGATGCGCTGGCGGGATGCGACGCGCTGCTCGTCGTCGTTCCCGCCCAGCATGTCCGCTCGGTCCTCGGCGCGATGACGGTCGGGCGCACGCCGCTGGTGCTTTGCGCCAAGGGCATCGAGGCGGGGACCCGGCTGCTGGTCGGCGCGGTCGCGCGTGCGGTGCAGCCGGAGGCGCCGATCGCGGTGATCTCCGGCCCGACCTTCGCTTTCGAGGTGGCGCAGGGGAAACCCACGGCCGTCACGCTCGCCTGCGCCGACGAAGCGCTTGGCGCACGGCTGGCGGACCGCCTCGCGGGCGCGGCGTTCCGGCCCTACGCTTCGTCTGACGTCATCGGGGCGGAGATCGGCGGGGCGGTCAAGAACGTGCTGGCCATCGCCTGCGGCGTGGTCGACGGCGCCGGCCTTGGGCAGAATGCCCGCGCCGCGCTGATCGCGCGCGGCTTTGCCGAAATGACGCGCTTCGGCCTGGCGCGGGGCGCGCAGGCCGAAACTTTGGCCGGCCTGTCGGGTCTGGGCGATCTGGTGCTGACCTGCTCCTCGACCAGCTCGCGCAACTTCTCGCTCGGCGTCGGCCTCGGACAGGGCAAGGCCGCGCGCGATTTGCTCGCGGATCGCCGCACCGTCGCAGAGGGCGCCTTCACCGCGCCCGTGCTGCGCGAGGCCGCGGCCGAGTCCGGCGTCGACATGCCGGTGACGGCGGCGGTCTGCGCGCTGCTCGACGGTGCTGACGTCAAGGATGTGGTGGGGGCGCTGCTCGCCCGGCCGCTGACGCGGGAGCATCGCTGATGCGCTGGGCCGCGCTCCTCAAGGGCATCAATATCGGCGGCAAGAAGATTCCGATGGTGGAATTGAAGGCGCTGATCGAAGGGCTTGGGCACCGTGACGTCAAGACCCTGCTTGCCTCGGGCAATGTCGTCTTCAGCTGTGACGAGACGGTGGGGCCGGCGCTGGAACGGGCGCTGGAGACAGCGCTGGCCGGCTGGGGCCTGAAGACTGACGTCATGGTTCGCAATCTGGCCGAACTGAAGGCAGTGATCGCCGCCAATCCCTTTCCGGAGGCGGCGCGGGATCATCCCAATCACCTGCTTGTCGCGTTCCACCGCGATCCGGTGCCCGACGGGCTGATCGAACGAATCCCGGAAATCTATGACGGCCCCGAACGGCTGAAGGCGGTCGGGCGCGAGCTTTATGTGGATTTCCCGATCGATGTCGGCAATTCGAAATTGCTGCCGGCGATGGCCAAGCTCAAATTCCCCAATATCGCGACGATGCGCAACTGGAACACGGTGGGCAAGCTGGCCGATCTGCTCGCCTGAGCGGCCTTGCCGGCTGTCGCGTCGCTATTTAGCTGATCGACAAGGGTAAATCCCGAATAGACGTTTCTGCACCAGGTCAGAAATCGACCGCGACGCCCTTCAGCGCCCAGTCGCCGTAGCGCGTCGGATCGAGCCCGAGCGGATCATTGCCTGGCTCAGCCGGGGGATTCGGATCGGGTTTTGGCACCGGCGGGCTCTTGGAAAGATAGGCTGGCGGCTTCACATGTGGCGGGCGGCGGCCCATGGCGTTCTTCCTGGATGCTGCGCATGCCTCATCCTCCCGCAACCGCACGAGTTCAAGTGATTTGACCAGACCGTCCGACCGTCCCGCCGATCCGCCCGGCGTTCCCGCCCGCCGCGCCGCGCTGAAGCTGCTCGATGCGGTGCTCCGCCAGGGGCTGCCGCTCGAGGCGGCGCTCGATCGCGCGACTCAGGGGATCGATCGCAGCGACGATCGCGCGCTTGCTCATGCCATCGCCGCCGAAACGCTGCGCCGCCTGCCCGATCTCGACGCGCTGATCGATTCGGCGACTCAGCGGCCCTTGCCGGATGACGCCAAGGCGCGCTTCGGGCTGCGCATCGCTTTGGTCCAGGCGCTCGCGCTCGGCACGCCGCCGCATGCCGCGATCTCGACGGTGCTGCCGCTGATCGACGGCGGGCCGCGCAAGCTGGTGCACGGCGTGTTCGGCACGCTGATGCGCGGCGGCGCGACTCTGCCGGAATTCCCGGGCCTGCCCGCCGATATCGAGGCGCGCTGGCAATCGGCCTGGGGCGAGGACATGGTGGCGGCGGCGGAACGGGCGATCGCGGCGCCCCCGCCGCTCGATCTGACGCTCGCCGATCCGGCGCAGACGGCTGACCTGGCCGAGGCGATGGGCGGCACGTCGCTGCTGCCCGGCCATATCCGCCTGGCCGGCGCGCATGTGCCCGAGCTGCCGGGGTTCGAGCAAGGCAGCTGGTGGGTGCAGGATCTCGCGGCCTCGCTGCCGGCGCGGCTGATCGGGCGGGGCACCGGCACGGCGCTCGATCTGTGCGCTGCGCCGGGCGGCAAGACGATGCAGCTGGCCAGTGCGGGCTGGAGCGTCACCGCGGTGGATTCGTCGGAAAGTCGGCTGGCGCGACTTCGCGACAATCTTGCCCGCACGCAGCTGTCTGCCGAAGTGATCGCGGCCGACCTGCTGAAATGGTCGCCGCGCGAGCCTGCAGATGCCGTGCTGCTCGACGCGCCCTGCAGCGCGACCGGCATTTTCCGCCGCCACCCCGATGTGCTTCACCGCGTCAGCCCGAAGCTGATCGTCGAGATGGCGCGCGTCCAGGCCCAGCTGCTGGCGCGCGCCGCGCAGTGGGTGAAGCCCGGCGGTGTGTTCGTCTACGCCACCTGCTCGCTCGAAAAGGCCGAAGGGGAGGATCAGATCGCCGCGTTCCTCGGCAGCCGTCCCGATTTCGCGATCGAACGCGTCGGCGACGACGAACTGCCGGCGGGGATCGCCCCGAATCTCAGCGGGTGCGTCCGCACGCGGCCCGGCATGCTGGTCGACGAAGGCGGATGCGACGGCTTCTTCATCGCGAGGATGCGCCGCGCCGGCTGAGCCGCTTGCCGCGCGACTCAGTCGTGCTACAGGAATCGGTCATGCAACAGCCAGTCCGTATCGCCCCTTCGATCCTCTCCGCCGATTTCGCGCGTCTCGGCGAGGAAGTGCGCGCGATCGATGCGGCCGGCGCCGACTGGATCCATGTCGATGTGATGGACGGGCATTTCGTGCCGAACATCACGATCGGCCCGGCGGTGGTGAAGGCGCTCCGCCCGCACACGCAAAAGCCGCTCGACGTGCATCTGATGATCGCCCCGGTCGACGCGTTCCTCGATCAGTTCGCTGAGGCTGGCGCCGACATCATCAGCATCCATGTCGAGGCCGGCCCGCACACGCACCGGAGCCTGCAGCACATCCGCAAGCTCGGCAAGCGCGCCGGCGTGGTGCTGACGCCGCAGACGCCCGCCAAGGCGCTCGATTATCTGATCGAGGAAGTCGATCTGGTGCTGGTGATGAGCGTCAATCCCGGCTTTGGCGGCCAGGGCTTCATCCCGAGCGCGCTGCGCAAGATCGAAAGCGTGCGCAAGATGATCGACAAGGCCGGCCTCACCGTCGATCTCGAGGTGGACGGCGGCATCGATGCCGTGACGGCGCGGGCGGCGATCGACGCGGGCGCCGATGCGCTGGTCGCCGGCACCGCCACGTTCCGCGGCGGGCCGTCGGCCTATGCCGCGAACATCCTCGGCCTGAGGGGCGGGTGAGCGAAGACGGCCGCGATACCGGCGCCGACGGCATCGACGAAGGCAAGCGGCTGATCCGGCAGGGGGGCGACAAGGGGCTCTCGCTGGCCGAACGCCTTGCCGAGCAGTTCCATCGCCTCACCTGGCGCACCCCGATCCACGGCATGCGGTTGCGGGGTCGTCATCCGCTCAAGCTGATCGCCGTTCCCGACGATCCCTTCCCCGGCGATCCGCGTCGCGGCCGGGCCTTGCTCGACGGCAAGCTCAGCCTGCGCGGGGAAACGCGGACGATCGCTGACCTCGATCTCGCGCGGCCCGATTTCTCGCGCGCCTTTGCCGATTATCTCCACAGCTTCCTCTGGCTCCGCGATCTCTCGACGGTGGCGACGCGCGCGCAGGCGACGCCGATTGCAGAGGATCTGATGCGTCGCTGGCTCGCCGCGCATGCCGATACGGTGAGCGAGCCCGCCTGGCGGGCCGATCATTGGGGCCGGCGCATCCTGTTGTGGACGGCCCATGCGCCGCTGATCCTGTCGAGCACTGACCTGGTCTATCGCAGCCTCGTGCTCAACACGCTTGCGCGGGGCGCGCGGCATATCGATCGCGGCGCCGACAAGCTGCCGCCAGGGGCACCGCGCATCGCCGCTCTGTGCGGCGTCGTCGCGGCCGGGCTGCTGATCGAGGGCGGCGAGGCACGGCGCGCCGCGACCGAGGCCGCGCTGGCCAAGGCACTGTCCGTATCGGTGTTCGAGGATGGTGGCAGCGTCGCACGCTCCCCGCTGGCGCAGCTCGATATCATCATGCTGCTAACCAGCCTGCGCGAAGTCTATCGCGCCCGCCGCCTCGTGGAGCCGTCCGGCATCGGTGCCGTGCTCGCGCGAATGGTGCCGGCGCTGCTCGGCGTGTGCCACGGCGACAAGGGGCTATCGAGCTGGCAGGGCGGCGGCCCCGTGTCGGGGGAGACGCTCGACCAGATCATCGCCGTCACCGAGCTGCGGGCGCGGCCGCTGCGGCAGGCACGCGACTGGGGCTATCAGCGGCTCGCCGCCGGCGCAGGCGTGCTGATCATGGATGCCGCGCCCCCGCCGATCACGCGGCTGGTTGAGGGTGGCTGCGCTTCCACCCTGGCATTCGAATTCTCCGACGGGCCGCACCGGCTGATCGTCAATTGCGGCGGTGCGCGCGCTGCGGTCGCGCAGCTGCCCGCTGCGCTGGCCGATGGCCTGCGCACCACTGCGGCACATTCGACGCTGATCGTCGGCGACAGCAATTCGACGGCGATTCATGCCGACGGCACGCTCGGGCGCGGCGTCGCCGAAGTCGAGCTGGCGCGGCAGGAGAGCGTGGTATCGAGCCGGATCGAGGCGAGTCACGATGGCTATGCCCGGCGCTACGGCTTCGTCCATCGGCGCCAGCTGGTGCTGTCGGGCGACGGCCGCGAGGTGCGCGGCGAGGATCTGCTGGTGCCGGCGAGCAAGCAGCGCAAGCTGGCCGCGAGTGCCTTTGCGATCCGCTTCCATCTCGGTCTCGGCGTATCGGTCTCGCCCACGGCCGATGGCATGGCCGCGTTGCTCCGCCTGCCCGGCGGATTGCTGTGGCAGTTCCGCTGTCGCGGCGGCACGCTTGGCATCGAGGACAGCCTGTGGATCGACGCCGATGGTCGTCCTCACGCCACGCATCAGCTCGTCGTCTCGGGCGAAGCGCCGGCCGGCGGGGCGAGCGTCAGCTGGGTCTTGAAGCGCGCGACCTGAGGTTGCACAGGGTCCGGGACCTTTCCCCCGGAGTATTCATGACCGCCATCAAGATCACCCGCGCCCTGTTGTCGGTGTCCGACAAGACCGGCATTGTCGACCTCGGCCAGGCGCTCGCGCGCCACGGCGTCGAGCTGGTCTCGACCGGCGGTACCGCGGCGGCGCTCCGCGCGGCTGGGCTCCAGGTGCGGGACATCTCCGACCTGACCGGCTTTCCCGAGATGATGGACGGCCGCGTGAAGACGCTCCACCCCAAGGTCCATGGCGGGCTGCTCGCGGTGCGCGACGATGCCGCGCATGTCGCCTCGATGGAGGAGCACGGGATCGGCCCGATCGATCTGGTGGTGGTCAACCTCTATCCCTTCCTGCAGACGGTGATGAAGGGCGCAGAGCGGCCGGAGATCATCGAAAATATCGATATCGGCGGCCCTTCGATGGTGCGCTCGGCGGCGAAGAACCACGCCTTTGTCGCCATCGTCACTGATCCGGCCGACTATGCGGCGCTGATCGCCGAGATGGATTCGAGCGGCGGCGCCACCACGCTCGATCTGCGAAAGCGCCTCGCCGCGCGCGCCTTTGCTGCGACCGCCAGCTATGACGGCATGATCGCCAGCTGGTTCGGCTTTGCCGATCAGGGCGAGGCTTTCCCGGAAACGCTGCCGATCACGCTGAAGCGGGGCGCTGCGTTGCGCTACGGCGAGAATCCGCACCAGCAGGCGGCCTTCTACACCGCTACCGGCCCCGCCGCGCGCGGAATCGGCCAGGCACGGCAAGTGCAGGGCAAGGAACTGAGCTACAATAATTACAACGATGCCGATGCCGCGCTCGAGCTGGTCAGCGAGTTCCGCGATGCCGCGCCCACGGTGGTGATCGTCAAGCACGCCAACCCCTGCGGCGTCGCGACCGCCGCGACGATCGAACAGGCTTATGCGGAGGCGTTCGCCTGCGACACGGTGTCGGCCTTTGGCGGCATCATCGCGCTCAACCGCGCGCTCGACGAAGCGACCGCGCGCGCCATCTCCGGCATCTTCACTGAAGTCGTCATCGCGCCCGACGCCGACGAGGCCGCGCTCGCCATCTTTGCCGCGAAGAAGAATCTGCGCCTGCTGCTCACCGGCGACCTGCCCGATGCGGCGCGCACGGGCATCATGGCCAAGTCGATCACCGGCGGCTGGCTCGTCCAGACCCGCGACAACGGCGCCGCATCCGATCTCACCGTGGTGACCAGGCGCCAGCCGACCCCGGCGGAACTGGCTGACTGCCGCTTCGCCTGGACAGTCGCCAAGCACGTCAAGTCGAACGCGATCGTCTATGCCAAGGACGGCGCCACCGCCGGCATCGGCGCGGGCCAGATGAACCGGCTCGAATCGGCGCGCATCGCCGCGTGGAAGGCGAAGGATGCGGCCGACAAGGCGGGCTGGGCGACCCCGCGTACGATCGGCTCGGCCGTCGCGTCGGATGCCTTCTTCCCCTTTGCTGACGGGCTGCTCGCGGCGGTGGAGGCCGGCGCGACCGCGGTCATCCAGCCGGGCGGGTCGATCCGCGATGACGAGGTGATCGCCGCTGCGGATGAAGCTGGCCTGGCGATGATGTTCACCGGCATGCGCCACTTCCGCCACTGAGCCTCAGGTCGGCAGCGGGGCCTCAGCCGCCGGCACCTTGCCGAACAGGGCGCGGTCCTCCGGGCCGAACGCCCAGCGGTGCAGCACGAAGGCATAGCTCGCCAGGATCATTGGCAGGCCGATGATAAGCTCGGCCCATTCATAGCGCGGGGGCAGCCAGGTGAAGGCAGTCCCCACCAGGATCGCCGCCACCGCCGCCCAGGCGAGCGGCCAGCGAAATCCGGACACGCGCGCCTTGAGCAAGCGCGACAACAGGGTCGCCTTGATGATCGAGCTGAGTCCGAGCGAGATCAGCAGCGCGACGGCCGGGCCCGCCGCCTGGAAATTGATCGGCCATCCGACGCCGCGCATCGCGAAGATCAGGCCGAAGCTCAGCAATACCTGAAAGCCGAGCATGCCGAGCGAGATCACCAGGTTGCGAACCCGCGCGATATAGACCAACGCCGATTCGCACACCGCGCCGGTCGATGCGGCGGCCTCGGCGGTCAGCAGGAAGGCGAGCGCGGCGGTACCGGCGACGAATTGCGGGCCGACCACGCCCATCACCGCTTCGCCGGGGATCGATCCCATCAGTGCGAGGCCGAGCTGGGCGGCCAGAATCCAGAAGCCGACCTGCCGCACCTGCGCCGCCACTGCCTCGCGGTCATCCTTGGCCAGGCTCGCGGTGATCACCGGCCCGAGGATTGGATCGAAGCTCGTCTTGAGCTTGGCGGGGATCGAGGCGACCTGCTGCGCCATGTAATAGATGCCGACCACCTTCGGTTCGAACATCACGCCCAGGATGAAGCGATCGACATTGCGCGTGCCCCATTCGATTGCGTCCGCGCCGGCTAGCGGCACGTTGCGGCTGGCCATGCCGAACAGCCGCACGACCCCCGGCCGCCATCCAACCGGCAGGCCATAGCTGCGCACGAACGGAATGAGCGAAGCGATCAGCGCCGCCGCCATCGACAGGATGTAGGAATAGATCAGCCCGTCGCGCAGCGAGACGAAGGAAAAGGCATAGGCGGCGACGCTGATCGTCCAGGGCTCGACGATCGCGCGTGCGGTCACCGTCGCCTTCACATTGCGGCGATAGGCCAGCGCGGCCAGGCTGACGTCCGACCAGGCGATGGCGAAGACGATGCACGGCAGCCAGCGGTCCATCCCTCGGATCGGGCTGTTCGGATACATGATCTCCGGAATGGCGATCAGCACGGCGCTGGCGATCAGCGCGGCGAAGAACGCCACCGCCATCGCGTCCCAGGCGACATGGACATGCGGCCGCTCGGTCGAGGACAAGGCCTGCGCCAGCCCCCGCTTCAGTCCGAGCGTCGCGAGCAAGGCCGCCAGTTCGACCACCACCACGGCAATGGCGAAGCGCCCGACGATGTCCGGCCCATAGACGCGGCCGGCGATGAACAGGAACGGCAGGCGTGCCGCAAGCCGCAGCAAGAAGCCGATGATGTTGGTCCGCCCGCCCTTGGCGAGCGCGGCAATGTCGTCAGTGCCCCCGTCCGCGGCAGCGCCGGCAAGGGTCAATGCGCTGCTCCCCAGCTCAAGCCGACGCCGATCTCGATGCCGAGCGGCACGGAGAGCTTCACCGCCGGCTCGGCCGCGCTGGCCATGACACGCTCGATCACTGGCCGCGCCGCCGCGACATCGCCTTCGGGCAGCTCGAACACCAGTTCGTCATGCACCTGCAGCAGCATGCGCACCTGGTGCAGCCCGGCATCCGCCAGCGCCGGCCCCATGCGCACCATGGCGCGCTTGATGATGTCGGCGCTGGTCCCCTGGATCGGCGCGTTGATCGCGGCGCGCTCGGCACCCTGGCGCTCATGCTGGACCTTGGATTTCAGCCGCGGGAAATGCGTCTTCCGGCCGAACAGCGTCTCGGTATAGCCCTTGTCGCGCGCCTTCTCGATCGTCTCGGCGATATAGTTGTTGATACCCGGGAAGCGATCGAAATAGCGGTCGATCATCGCCTGCGCCTCGTCCGGCGTGACGTCCAGCCGGCCGGCCAGGCCCCAGCGCGAGATGCCGTACAGGATGGCGAAGTTGATCGTCTTGGCGCGCCCGCGCGTATCGCGCGTCACTTCGCCGAACAGTTCCTGCGCGGTCAGGCTGTGGATGTCGTCGCCATTGGCGAACGCGGCCTTCAGCGCCGGCACGTCCGCCATGTGCGCGGCGAGCCGCAGTTCGATCTGCGAATAATCGGCGGCGAGCAGGACATTCCCCGGTTCGGCGACGAACGCGTCGCGGAGCTGCCGCCCGATCTCCGTGCGGATCGGGATATTCTGCAGATTGGGGTCAGTCGAGGAAAGTCGCCCGGTCTGGGCACCGGTCAGCGAATAGCTGGTATGGACTCGGCCGGTCTCCGGGTTGATCTGGGCCTGCAGCGCATCGGTATAGGTGGATTTCAGCTTCGACAGCTGGCGCCAGTCGAGCACCCGCGCCGCGATCACCTTGCCCGGCGAATCCTTGTCCGCCGCGATCCGCTCCATCTCGTTCACGTCCGTCGAATAGACGCCGGACTTGCCCTTGCGGCCGCCCTTGATGCCCATCCGCTCGAACAGCACGTCGCCCAGCTGCTTGGGGCTGCCGATCGTGAAGGGGCCGCCGGCGAGGCCGTGGATCTCGGTTTCAAGCGCAGCGATCGAATGGGCAAACTCGGTCGACAGCTGGGCCAGCCGTTCGCGGTCGACCTTGATGCCGTGCCGCTCCATCTGCGCGATGACCGGGGCGAGCGGCCGATCGACCATCTCGTACACCCGCGTCGCGCCCTCGGCCGGCAGGCGTGCCTTGAAGCGCCGCCACAGCCGTAGCGTCACATCGGCATCCTCGGCCGCGTAGCGCGTCGCCGCGGCCAGATCGATCTCGTTGAACTGAAGCTGGCTTTTCCCGGTGCCGACCACATCCTTGTAGGCGATGCAGCTGTGCGAGAGGTGAGTCGCCGCCAGCTCGTCCATGCCGTGGCCGTGCAGCCCCGCATCGAGATCGAAGCTCATCAGGATCGTGTCGTCATGCGGCGCGACATCGATGCCGAGCCGTCCGAGCACGATCATGTCGTATTTCAAATTATGCCCGATCTTGAGCACGCCGGGATCCTCGAACAGCGGCTTGAGCTTCGCCAGCGCCACGGCGGCGGTCAGCTGGTCGGGCTTCTCCGCGAACAGGCCGGTGCCGCCATGGGCAAGTGGGATGTAGCAGGCGATGTTCGGCTGAAGCGCCATGCTCACGCCGACCAGATCGGCCCGCGTCGCGTCCACGCCGGTCGTCTCGGTATCGATCGCGATCCAGCCCTGGTGCCTGGCCCGGGCGATCCAGTCGTCCAGCGCGGCCTCGTCCACCACGGTGACATAGCCATCATGGTTGCAGGGCGGATCTTCCTCCTGCGGCACGGTGGACGGCGTCTCGACCGGGGCATCGGCCACTGCCGACAGCTTGGCGAGCAGCGATTTGAACCCGTGATGCTCCAGGAACGCACGCAGCGGCGCCTCCGGAATCCCCTGCAGCGCCAGATCCTCGAGCGCATCGGCCAGCGGCGCATCGTCCTTCAGCGTCACCAGCACGCGCGACAGCCGCGCATTGTCGGCATGCTCGATCAGATTGTCGCGCAGCTTGCCCGGCTTCATCGAAGGGGCGGCGGCCAGCACGCCTTCGATATCGCCATATTCCTGGATCAGCTTGGCCGCGGTCTTCGGGCCGACGCCAGGCACGCCCGGCACATTGTCGACACTGTCGCCCATCAGGCCCAGCACGTCGCCCAGCCGGTCCGGCATCACGCCGAACTTCTCCAGGACATGCTCGGCGCCCAGCCGCCGGTTGTTCATCGTGTCATAGAGGTCGAGCCCCGGCTCAATCAGCTGCATCAGATCCTTGTCGGAACTGACGATCGTGACCGACCAGCCCTCGCGCAGCGCCGCCTTGGCGTAGCTGGCGATGATATCGTCGGCCTCGAGACCCTCTTCCTCGATGCACGGCAACGAGAAGGCGCGGGTCGCGTCGCGAATCATCGGGAACTGGGGGACGAGATCCTCGGGCGGTGGCGGGCGCTGCGCCTTGTACTTGTCGTACAGCTCGTTGCGGAAAGTATGGCTCGATTTGTCGAGGATGACGGCCATGTGAGTCGGCCCGTCGGCCTTGTGCAGCTCGTCGGCGAGCTTCCACAACATGGTGGTATAGCCATAGACCGCGCCCACGGGCTCGCCATGGATGTTGGTCAGCGGTGGGAGCCGGTGATAGGCCCGGAAGATATAGCCGGAGCCGTCGACGAGATAGAGATGAGGCATCGGCGGGGAATAGCAGCGGTCCGCGGGTCGGGCGAGAGGCGAATGCGCAGTGAACGTCCGAGGGGTCGGACCGACCCGACCGGACACTCCCGGGGCAGCGAAATACGGTCCTGCGACCAGGCGTCAGCGCCCGCCCGCTGCTCCGGCAAGGCGGAGATCGCTCCCGCTGTGATTGCTAACCACCGCGGTCACCACTGCCTGCATCAGCCTCTGGCGCTCCGGAATCGCCCTGGGCGTGTCGCCGATCATCACGGCGAGGGCATAGCTGCGGCCGTCCGGCGCGATCAGCAGGCCGACATCGTTATAGCCGGCGGTGCGCCCGCCCAGATCCTGCCCGGTGCCCGTCTTGTGGCCGAAGCTCCAGCCAACCGGCACTGCGCCGTGCATGCGCTGCCGGCCGGTCTTGGACATTTCCATCGTGCCGATCAGATAGTCGGTCGAGCGTTGCGACAGCACCTGGCCGAGTTTCAGCTTCGCCAGCGCGCCGGCGATCGCCGCCGGGGCTGCGCCGTCCGGCGGATCGGCGACATAGCGTTCGAAGGCAGCGACCCGCGTCGCCAGCGGCAGGCGCGCGCGCGCCACGGCAAAGGCGTTGCCATAAGCGAATTCGGGCCTCCATTCGAGGCCGGCCGTCCCGCTCTGCAACAGCTTCTCGCCCGGGCCGAAGCGGATATCGCCCAGCCCCTTGCGACGGATGAAATCGCGCACCGCGGCAGGGCCGCCGACATAGCGCAGCAACCGATCGTTGCAGGTATTGTCGCTCATCGTCAGCGCGCGGCGCAGCAGTTCGCCGACCGTCGTCTGATAGCCCGCGCCATCCTTCACCAGCGCAGCGATCGGCTGGTGGAACAGCGTGAAATCTTCCCTGGTCAGCGTAATCGGATCGTCGAGCGTCAACCGCCCGCTGTCGCGATAATCGAGCACGGTCATCGCGACCCATAATTTGCTGACGCTTTGCTGCGGCAGGCGGACTTCGCCATTGCTCGTCACGGCCCAGCCCTGATCGACGCTGCGCACGGCAATGCCGACCTTGCCGGAGAAATTGCGGCCGAGCGCGGCGATGGTGGCGTTCAGAGCCTCGGGCGCGCGCGGCGGCCGGGGTGTCGGCGGCGGCACGGGAATCACGACCCGATAGGCTGGCGGCCGCGGGGCCGGCGGCACGATCGCGAGATGGCGGCTGGTATCGTGCCCGCAGGCACAGAGCGCTGCCGCGAGCAGGAGCGCCGCTATCGGCCTTGGAAAAATGAAGGTGTTAATCTGCGTCACCAATTAAGCCCCACCCCGATTGTCACCTTAGACATGGAATCTCCTTGAGGAATCCCTAGCGTAGCGGGCTTGCGATGAATGGCGGCTGGCGCGAGGTGAAATGGTGTCGCAGCCTCGCAGGAGATGCGATTGAATCCATTCAGGGTTTCTACGGCCCTGCACGCGCCGGCACCGTTCGATGTCCAGCCTGCAGCGGCGGCTCGGCGGTGCCTTACGGGACGAGAACCGTGTCGACCGCGTCCGGCAACAGCTCGGGATAATCGAGCGTATAATGCAGCCCGCGCGATTCGTGGCGGTGCAGCGCCGATCGCACGATCAGATCGGCCGTCTGCAACAGGTTGCGCAGCTCGATCAGGTCTGGCGTCACCCGGAAATGGCCGTAATAATCCTCGATCTCGCCAGTCAGCAGCTTGATCCGGTGCTGCGCCCGCTCCAGCCGCTTGGTCGTGCGGACGATGCCCACATAATTCCACATGAAGCGGCGGATCTCGGTCCAGTTCTGCTTGATGACGACTTCCTCGTCCGAATCCTCGACGCGGCTTTCGTCCCAGGGGCGGATCGGGGGCGGGGCGGGCAGTTCGTCCCAATGTTCGGTGATGTGCCTGGCCGCAGCTTCGCCGAACACGAAGCATTCGAGCAGCGAATTGGAGGCAAGCCGGTTCGCGCCGTGCAGCCCGGATTCGCTGCATTCGCCGGCGGCATAAAGCCCCGGAAGGTCGGTCTTGCCGTTGAGGTCGATCGCGATCCCGCCACAGGTATAATGCTGGGCCGGGACGACCGGGATCGGCTCCTTCGTCATGTCGATGCCCAGCCCGAGCAGCTTCTCGTGGATGTTCGGGAAATGCTCCTTCACGAAATCGGCGCCGCGATGGCTGATGTCGAGATGGACATAGTCCAGGCCAAGCCGCTTGATCTCATGGTCGATCGCGCGCGCCACGATGTCGCGCGGCGCCAGTTCGGCGCGTTCGTCGAAATCGGGCATGAAGCGATATCCCGTCTCCGGGATCAGCAAATGCCCGCCCTCGCCGCGCACTGCCTCGGTGATCAGGAAATTCTTGACCTCCAGATTGTAGAGGCAGGTCGGGTGGAACTGCATGAATTCCATGTTCGACACGCGGCATCCGGCGCGCCACGCCATCGCGATCCCATCCCCGGTCGCGCCGCGCGGCGCGGTGGAGAAGAGATAGGTCCGCCCCGC
This sequence comes from Parasphingomonas zepuensis, assembly GCF_036663735.1. NCBI lineage: Bacteria > Pseudomonadati > Pseudomonadota > Alphaproteobacteria > Sphingomonadales > Sphingomonadaceae > Parasphingomonas > Parasphingomonas zepuensis. Next base: position 1,280,508 of record NZ_JAXOJO010000001.1, read on the forward strand.
GCCGCCCGTCGCCAGGATGGTCGCCCGTGCGGTGAACAGCTCGACCCGGCCGGTCCCCCGGTTGACGGCATAGACGCCCCAGACATTGCCGGCGCCGGAATAGCGCTGCTCGTGGCGGCTGGTGGCAAGGTCGATCGCGACCATGTCGGGCACCAGCGTGATGTTGGGATGGGCCTCGGCCGCGCTCTGCAGCGCGACCTGCACTGCCCAGCCGGTCGCGTCGTCGACATGGACGATGCGCCGGTGGCTGTGCCCGCCCTCGCGGGTCAGATGCGGCGTATTGCCTTCCATGTTGAACGGCACGCCCAGCTTGGTGAGCCGTTCGATCGCCGCCGGCGCGCTCTCGATCACGAATTCGACGGTGGCGCGGTCGTTGAGCCCGGCGCCGGCGATCATCGTATCCTCGATATGGCTTTCGAAGGTGTCGCCCGGCTCAAGCACGGCGGCGATCCCGCCCTGTGCCCAGGCCGTCGATCCTTCGGCCAAGCCGCCCTTGGCGAGCACGGTCACCTTGAAGCGATCGGCCAGGTTCAGCGCCGCCGTCAGCCCGGCGGCGCCGGAGCCGATGATCAGGATGTCGGATTGATGGTCGATATCGGGCACCCAAATCTCCGTTCGGGCCGAGCCATGGCTCAGGACTAAGGGCGTTAAGCGTTCGACGCCCGGGTAAGGTTCAGGAACACGTCTTCCAGATCGGCCTCGCGGGTCGACACGTCGACGATGCCGTATCCTTCCGCCTGCACCGCTGCCAGCACCTGGCCGGCGTTCACCTTGTCCTTGCCATAGGTGATGGCGAGGGTGCGCGTGCCCTTCAGCTCGATCTTCTGGAAACAGCTCGCCTGGGGCGGCGTGGCGACGTCGCGATCGACCGTCACCTCGACCAGCTTCTCGGTCGCCTTGCCGAGCAGCTCGCGGGTCGGCTCGTTGGCGATCACCTTGCCATGGTTGATGATCGCGATCCGGTCGCACAATTGCTCGGCTTCTTCGAGATAATGGGTGGTCAGCACCACCGTCACGCCCTGCTGGTTGAGGCTGCGGACATAGGCCCAGAGCTGCTGGCGCAGCTCGATGTCGACGCCGGCGGTCGGCTCGTCCAGCACCAGCACCGGCGGCGTGTGCACCATCGCCTTGGCCACCATCAGCCGCCGCTTCATGCCGCCCGAAAGCGTGCGGGCATAAGCGTTCGCCTTGTCCTCCAGGTGCACCGCGCGGAGCAGCTCCATCGATCGCCGCTTCGCCTTGGGCACGCCGTAGAGCCCGGCCTGGATCTCCAGCGTCTCGAAGGGGGTGAAGAAGGGATCGAACAGGATTTCCTGATTGACGATGCCGATCGATGCCTTGGCGTTGCGTGGGTGCTGATCGATGTCGAAGCCCCAGATCGTCGCATTGCCGCCGGTCTTGTTGACCAGCCCTGCCAGGATATTGATCAGGGTCGACTTGCCCGCGCCGTTCGGGCCGAGCAGCCCGAATATCTGCCCCCGCGGCACTTCGAAGGAGACATCGTCGAGCGCACGCTTGCCGCCCTGATAGGTCTTGCACAGGGAGTCGATGACGATCGCGGCTTCAGTCATCCTCGCCCCTTAAGCTTGCAGCAAGCGCGCGCCAACCCCTCTCCCGGCGTGCAGGGGAAAGGAAGAATTGCCCCGTCCCCGTCACCTTGCTATCGCGCCTCCTCATGATCGCTCCGCCAGAAACCCTCCGCGTCTCCCACCGCCGCGTCGCCTGTGACGGCGCGACCGACATTCCCGGCGGCGCCGCGCTTGGCCATCCGCGCGTGTTCCTCGAGATCGACGAGCATGGCTATGTCGATTGCGGCTATTGCGACCGACGCTTCGTGCTCATCGGCGGGCCTGCCGACGGGGTCGATCAATCGACTCTTCCCGATCATCCGGCTGGCGCGAGCGTCTGAGCCGCCTATATTGGCCGGCATGACCAGCCGATCAGACCCCCGCTCGTTCCTCTACCATGATGGCCAGCTCGATCCCGCCGAGGCCCAGCGCCTGACCGCGTCGGCCCTAGCCCGGGCCGATGACGGGGAGCTTTACCTGCAATATCGCAAGGCCGAGGCCTTCGGTTTCGACGACGGCCGGCTGAAGACCGCCTCCTACGATACGCATAGCGGCTTTGGCCTGCGCGCCGTGTCGGGCGAGACCACAGCCTTTGCTCATGCCAATGAACTGAGCGCGGCCGCGATCAACCGCGCGGCCGAGACGATGGCGCTGATCGATCCCTCGGCTTCGGCCAAGGCGCCGCCGCCGCGCGCCACCAACCGTCATCTCTACACCGCCGCCGATCCGCTCGATCTCGTGCCCTTCGCCGACAAGGTGAATCTGTGCCAGACGATCGATGCCGCCGCCCGCGCGCGCGATCCGCGCGTCGCGCAGGTCTCGGTCTCGCTGTCGGGCACCTGGAGTGTGGTCGAGATCGTCCGCGCCGACGGATTCGTCGCGACGGACATCCGCCCGCTGGTCCGGCTCAACGTCTCGATCGTGGTCGAGCAGAATGGACGGCGCGAGACGGGCAATTTCGGCCTGGGCGGGCGCTATCTCTATGATTCGCTGATGCAGCCGGAGACGTGGAACCGCGCGATCGACGAGGCTTTGGCCCAGGCGCTGGTCAATCTCGATTCAGTCGCGGCGCCGGCCGGCGAGATGACCGTGCTGCTCGGCCCGGGCTGGCCCGGCATCCTGCTGCACGAGGCGATCGGCCATGGGCTCGAAGGCGATTTTAACCGCAAGGGCACCAGCGCCTTTTCCGGCCGCATCGGCGAACGCGTCGCGGCGCCGGGCGTGACGGTGGTCGATGACGGCTCGATCGCCGATCGGCGCGGTTCGCTGTCGATCGACGACGAAGGCACGCCCACCCAGGAAAATGTCCTGATCGAGGACGGCATCCTGCGCGGTTACATCCAGGACCGGCTCAATGCCCGGCTGATGGGCGTCGCGCCGACCGGCAATGGCCGCCGCGAAAGCTTCGCCCATGCCCCGATGCCGCGCATGACCAACACCTTCATGCGCGCCGGCCAGGACGATCCGGCCGAATTGCTCAGCCGGGTCAAGAACGGGATCTTCGCCAAGAGCTTCGGCGGCGGGCAGGTCGATATCGTCTCGGGCAAGTTCGTCTTCTCCTGCACTGAGGCGTACCGCATCGAGAACGGGAAGATCGGCGTCCCGATCAAGGGCGCGACGCTGATCGGCGACGGCCCGAGCGTGCTCACCAAGGTGACCGGCATCGGCAATGATTTCGCGCTCGACGAAGGTGTCGGCATGTGCGGCAAGGGCGGCCAGAGCGTGCCTGCAGGTGTGGGCCAGCCGACCTTGCTGGTCAGTGGCCTGACGGTGGGTGGCACTGCGGTGTGAGCTATTTCCGCAGTTTCTTTAAAAAGGACCTGTGGCAGGCCGCAGGTGCTACCTTTATCGCCCTGTTCTTCGCGCGGCAGACTTTCAACCACAGGTTCAGGAATCCCGTCGATCGGGTGCCCGGTACGGATGACTGAACGAATCTGTGGTGAATCCAGGGGAAGCAACTGTGCCCGAATCGAATATCTGGCCCGAACTCCACTGGTCGTCCTGGCGCGAAACCGCCATCGGTCTCCAACTGCGCACCCAGATCATCGGCAAGGTCAGGCTCGCGCTGACGCCGTGGCTCAACCATAGCTGGCATGTGCCGCTCTATATCACCGCGCGCGGGCTGAGCAGTTCGGCGATCCCGTGCGGGGATCGCCTTCTGCAGATCGATGTCGATCTGATCGCCGACAAGGTCGAGTTTTCCAGCAGCGATGGCGGTGTCGCGACGATCCCGCTCGCGGCGGGCAGCATCGCCGGTTTCCATGCTGCGGTGGTAGCCGCGCTTTCCGAATTGGGTGTCGCGATTGCGTTCGACGGCACGCCGAGCGAGATGTCCGGCGCGATCCCGTTCGCCGAAGATCATGAAGAGCGCCCCTATGACGCGGATGCCGCCCGCCGCTTCTGGCGGGCGCTGATCCAGGCGCGGCGCGTGTTCGAACGGTTCCGCACCGGCTTTCTCGGCAAGGCCAGCCCGACGCATTTCTTCTGGGGCAGCTTCGATCTTGCCTCGACTCGCTTCTCCGGCCGGGACGCGCCGCGCCACCCCGGCGGCCTGCCCGGGCTGCCCGATGCGGTGACGTGCGAGGCCTATAGCCATGAGGAGGCGAGTGTCGGCTTCTGGCCGGGTAGCGACACCTACCCGCACGCGTCGTTCTACGCTTATGCCTATCCCGCGCCGGCCGGCTATGCCGAGGCCAGGATCGAGCCTGCCGAAGCCGCCTACAGCACGGAGATGGGAGAGTTCCTGCTCTCCTATGACGCGGTGCGTATCGCGGCCGATCCGGATGCGGCGCTGCTCGCCTTCTGCCAGTCGACCTATGATGCCGCCGCGGACCTCGGCGCGTGGGACCGGGATGCCCTGGAATGCCCGCTCGGCCGGCCACGGGTGCCGCGCGCCGTCTGACGCTTCGGCCCTATTCGCAAAGGTGCGGCGGCGCGTTAGGATGGTCCCATGGCCGAATTCTTCGACGCCCTGACGGACGATCACCGCGCGTTCATCGCGAAGCAGCCGCTGTTCTTCGTCGCCACCGCCGCAGCGGATGCGCGGATCAACCTAAGCCCCAAGGGCATGGACTGTTTCCGGGTGCTGGATGATCGCCGCGTGGCCTATCTCGACGTCGCCGGTTCCGGGAACGAAACCAATGCGCATCTCGTCGCCGATGGGCGCATCACGATCATGTTCTGCGCCTTTGAGAGCCCGGCGCTGATCTTCCGCATCTATGGCCGCGGCACGCCGGTCCTTCCGCAGGACGATCGCTGGACCGAACTGGCGGGGCACTTCACCCTGCTGCCGGGCACCCGCCAGATCTTCGAGGTGGCGATCGATCAGGCGCAGACCAGTTGCGGCTGGGGCGTGCCGCATATGAGCTTCGAGCGCGAGCGGACGACGCTCAGCAAATATCACGCGAACGCCGGCGACGCGGCGCGCTTCGCCAAATATGCCGTGCGCACCCACAGTATCGATGGCTTGCCCGTCCGCAATCCGACGCGCCCCGCGCAATAATGGCGCTCGTCGAGCTTGGCCGCTTCAATCGCAACGAAGCCCATATCCTGATCGGACGGCTCGATTCCGAAGGGATCGATGCAGTCGCGCTCGATGGCAATGCCAGCATCGCCGACGGGAGTTATCTGTTCATCCCGGTTCGCGTGATGGTCGACGACGGGGATCTCGCAACAGCTCGGGTGATCGTCGCCGGCGCTGCCTGATTCTTGGGCAGTGCTTCGCGGCTGCACAAAAATTTACCTTGAAGTAATATTTTCGTAGCGGAACCCCCGCGGAAACGCGTGTTTTCGATTTTGGCACGACCATTGCTGTGTCTTCTCCGGGACAATTGCAAAAGGGGGCGCCGGTGAAACTCATCATTGCCATCATCAAGCCGTTCAAGCTCGACGAGGTCCGCGAGGCCCTCACCGAGATCGGCGTTGCGGGAATGACCGTGACGGAAGTGAAGGGCTTTGGCCGACAAAAGGGTCAGACCGAAATCTATCGCGGGGCCGAATACAGCACCAACATGGTGCCCAAGATCAAGATCGAGATCGTGTGCGCGGCGGATCTCGCCCCCAAGGTCGTCGAGGCGATCCAGGCATCGGCCAACACCGGCGCGATCGGCGACGGCAAGATCTTCGTTCTCGATGTCGGCCAGGCGGTGCGCATTCGCACCGGCGAAACCGATGAAACCGCGCTGTGAGTAAGGGGGCAGTGATGAAGCATGCATTGAAATACGCCGGCACTGCCGGTCTCGGAGCCGGGCTTGCGCTGTTCGCGGCGCTCCCGGCCTGGGCGCAGGATGCCGCCGCCGCGGCGGCACCGGCCGCGCCTACCGTCGACAAGGGCGACACCGCCTGGATGATGACCGCGACGGTCCTCGTCCTCATGATGATCCTGCCGGGCCTGGCCCTGTTCTACGGCGGCCTCGCCCGCACCAAGAACATGCTCTCGGTAATGACGCAGATCGGCGCCGTCGCGGCGCTGGCGATGCTGGTCTGGGTGATGTGGGGCTATACCATGGCCTTCGGACCCGATTACACCAGCGGCCTCAGCAACATTCTCTCGAACTTCGACAAGGCGTTCCTCAAGGGCGTCGACTCCTCCAGCGTCGCCGCGACCTTCACGGCGGGCGTGGGCATCCCCGAATATGTCTTCGTCTGCTTCCAGATGACCTTCGCGGCGATCACCGTCGCGCTGGTGCTGGGATCGGTCGTCGAGCGCGTTAAGTTCTCGGCGGTGATGGTCTTCGCGCTGGTCTGGCTGACGATCGTCTATTTCCCGATCGCGCACATGGTGTGGGCGGCGAGCGGCTATTTCTTCAAGCTCGGCGCGCTCGATTTCGCCGGCGGCACGGTGGTTCACATCAACGCCGGCGTCTCGGCTCTGGTCTTCGCCCTGATCCTCGGTAAGCGCATCGGTTACCCGACCGAGCGCATGGCGCCGCACTCGCTGACCCTGACCGCGGTCGGCACCGGCCTACTGTGGGTCGGCTGGTTCGGCTTCAACGCCGGCTCGGCGCTCGAGGCGAACGGTTCGGCCGCCCTCGCGATGATCAACACCTTCGTCGCCACCGCTTCGGCTGGCCTGTTCTGGATGCTCGCTGAGCGTGCGTCGGGTCACAAGGCTTCGGCACTCGGCTTCTGCTCCGGCATCATCGCCGGCCTGGTCGCCGTCACCCCGGCCGCCGGCAACTCCGGCCCGTTCGGCGCGATCGTGCTGGGCGCCGTCGCCTCGATCGTCTGCTTCCTCTTCGTCACCAAGGTGAAGCCGAAGCTCGGCTATGACGACTCGCTCGACGCCTTCGGCATCCATGGCATCGGCGGCATCGTCGGCGCGATTGGCACTGCCATCGTCTATGCTCCGTCGCTCGGTGGCCCTGGCGCCGCCGACTATGACATGGGCGCGAAGATCCTGGTCCAGATCCAGGCCGTCGGTGCGACGATCATCTGGGCTGCGATCGGCACCACGGTTGCCGTGTTCATTGCCAAGGCAGTCACCGGTGGCCGCGTCACGCCCGAAGTCGAGCTGGAAGGCCTCGACGTCGGCGAGCATGGCGAGCGCGCCTACAACTATTGACAAGATTGGGGCCGGTCTTCGGGCCGGCCCCCCACGATGTTCCTCCTGCGGACGACCTAGGCCGGTGCGGCAACGCACCGGCCCTTTTTATGTCAGGGCTGCTTCTCGTCTGGCGCGGGTTCGACCTCAGGTTCGGTCTCCCCGGCGTTCCGGTTGCGATAATGGCGCGCAGCGAGCGTCGCGCCCAGGATGAAGCCGCCGGGCACCAACAGGATGGCGGCGGCCAGGCCGACGCGGTTCATGATCTTTCTGTCCATCGTGCCGCGCTACACGCGCGACCCGACCCGCGCTATCCCGCGAGATCGGCCTTCACGAAATCGGCGCAGCGCTCCCCGATCATGATCGACGGCGCATTGGTATTGCCCGATACCAGCTTCGGCATGATCGACGCGTCCGCGAGATAGAGGCCAGCGACGCCGCGCACGCGCAGCTGCGGATCGCATACCGCCATCGCGTCCGATCCCATCCGCGCCGTGCCGACCGGGTGATAGATGGTATCGGCGCGCGCGCGGATCAGCTGCTCCAGCGCGGCATCGTCGTCGAGATCGACCGGATAGCGGTCGCGGCCCTTATGACCGGCGATCGGCGGCGTCGCGAGGATGCGGTACATCGCCCGCACGCCCTTCATCAGCAGCTCGACATCGCGGCGTTCGCTGAGGAAGGCCGGATCGATCAGCGGCGCGGCGCGCGCATCGCTCGATTGCAGCCGCACCGTGCCATGGCTTTCGGGGCGCAGCACGCAGGCGTGGCAGGAAAAGCCGTGGCTCTTCACTTTGGTCCGCCCGTGATCCTCCAGCACGACCGGCACGAAATGGAGCTGGATGTCGGGCGCCGGCGAAGCCGGATCGACTGTCAGGAATCCGCCCGACTCGGCATAGGGCGTCGTCATCGCCCCGCGCCGGTGCCGCATCCACTGCAGGATCGCGCCGATCGACTTGATCTTGCCAGCCAGCGTCTGGCCGATGAAATAGCGGCCGCTCGTCTCGAACGCAGCGACATAATCGACATGGTCCTGCAGGTTCGTGCCGACCGCCGGCCGGTCGACCAGCACCGCGACGCCCTGCTCGCGCAAGTGATCGCCCGGGCCGATGCCCGACAGCATCAGCAGCTGCGGCGTGCCGAACACCCCGCCCGCCAGCACCACCGCGCGGCGCGCGCGGATCGTCTTTGCCTCGCCACCCTGGATGTAGACGACACCGGTCGCGCGGCCTTCCTCGATCAGCACGCGTTCTGCGACGACATCGGTCAGCACGCGCAGATTGCCCCGTCCGGCCGCGCTCTCGATATAGGCGCGCGACGAACTCCAGCGCTCGCCGCGCTGCTGAGTCACCTGATAGACGCCGACGCCGTCCTGGCGCGGGCCGTTGAAGTCCTCGTTCACCGGGATCTGCAACTGCCGCGCGGCCTCGACGAATTCGACCGAGCCGGGATGAGGATCGCTCTGGTCGCACACGTGCAGCGGCCCGTCGCCGCCGTGCCAGGCATCGGCGCCGCGGGCATTATGCTCGGCGCGCCTGAACACCGGCAGGACGTCGTCATAGGACCAGCCGGGGCAGCCCAGCGCCGCCCAATTGTCGTAATCCCATTTATTGCCGCGCAGATAGAGCATCGCGTTGATCGCACTCGATCCGCCCATTCCGCGCCCGCGCGGCTGGTATCCCCGCCGGCCGTTCAGCCCGGCCTGCGGCACCGTCTCGAATTGCCAGTTGGTCGCCGGGGTCTGGAAGGCGAGGAATCCCGGAATCCGCGTGCGCAGTCCGGTATTGCTTCCGCCCGCTTCGAGCAGGGCGACCGTGTAGCGGCCGCCTTCGCTCAGCCGGCCGGCCGCCGCCGCTCCGCCGGATCCGCCTCCGATGACGACGATGTCGGCTTCTTCCATTCGGCTTTCTCCTGCTCGAGCCAGCGTTGTTTGATGATCTCGGACGTGTCGCGGCTGCCGTCGTGGCTCCAGCCGGGCGGTTTCGCGATATAGCCCCATCGGGCGCGGAGCGTGGGTGCCGCCCACACGTCCCGGGCGATGCCCACCCATTCGTGGAATGCCGCCCAGAGCAGGTTGAAGCTGCCCAGATCCTTGACGATGCCGTAGCGCGGGCGATCGTCGTCGCGCTCGGGCTCGAACGTGCCGAGCCATTTGTCCCACAGGATGAACACGCCGGCATAGTTGCGGTCGAGATAGCGCGGGTTGGTCGCGTGATGGACGCGGTGGTGCGACGGCGTGTTCATCACGGCCTCGAACCAGCGCGGCATGCGGCCGATCACTTCGGTATGGATCCAGAACTGATAGATCAGGTTCAGCCCGCCCACGAACACCACCATCGCCGGCGGAAAGCCGATCAGGAACAGCGGCAGCCGGAACAGGAAATTCAGGCTGAGGACGCCAGTCCAGGTCTGCCGCAGCGCGGTCGACAGGTTATAATGCTGGCTGGAATGATGGATGACGTGGCTCGCCCAGAACCAGCGGACCCGGTGCGCGGCGCGGTGGAAGACATAATAGAAGAAATCGTCGATCACGAAGCACAACGCGAACCAGTACCAGGCATAGCCGATGTCGAAGAGGCGGAACTGCCACACCCATACCGCCATTCCATAAGCAAAGGCGGCGGTCAGCGCGCCGGCGACGGTGCTGCCGGTGCCCAGCGCCAGCGAGGTCAGCGTGTCCTTCGGCTCATAGCGTTTCCGGTCGCGCGCCCAGGCCACCAGCATCTCGGCCAGCACGAGCAGCACGAAGGCTGGCACGGCATAAGCGACGGGATCGGGCAACGTCATGTCCCACTGCTTACACTCTTGTCAGCGACGCTTCCAGTCCGCGCACATCGGCCTCGAGCACGCCGAGCAACGTCACGTCGCCGAACAGGCGTTCGCCCGTCTTCACCGTCACGCCCTCGATCGCCGGCCCCAGCGCGAGCGGCGGGAGCAGCCGCCGTGCCGCGACCTTTGCCCCGTGCCGCTTCAGCACGGCGATCGCGCCATTACCCGCGACGATCGCGGCGCCGCCGTCCTGGCTGACCAGAGCGGCATGCGCGACGAAGCCGGCCAGCATCTGCTCGGCGATCTCGCGCGCCTCGGCCGCGCTGCCGATCCGGCTCTCGCCCAGCCGCAGCCACCGCGCGATCCCGGCCAGCACCAGGACCGCCGCGATCGACCCGGCAAGCTGAGTCCAGTTCATCTGCCCCCGGCCAGCGCGTCGAGCAGCGGGCGGATGCCGGTCAGGTCATATCCGGTCGCCGCGGCCTTCGCCATCAGCCGGTCCGGATGGTCGCCCTGCTTCGCCCGTGCGAGCGCCCACAGATTGCAGGAGCGCGTGCCCGACCGGCAATAAGCCAGCACCGGCCCGCCCGCCACGTCGAGCGCTTCGACCATCGCGTCGATCTGGTTGCCCGAAAAGCCGGCATGGGTGATCGGGATGGCGGTGTAGGACAGGCCGGCGGCTTCCGCCGCGGCGCGGATCGCATCGCCCTCGGGCTGGCCGCCCTCTTCCTCGTCGGGCCGGTTATTGACGATCGCGGTAAAGCCGGCCGCCGCGATCTCCGCCACGTCTTCGGGCGTGATCTGTGGGGCGACTGAGATGGTGTCGTCGATACGTCGGATCATAGCCCTACCGTTTCATAGTTGCGCAGCACCGCGCGGATCTTGGGATATTTGGCGTAGCGCTTGCGCAAAGTCACGGCGCTTGCGTCGAGCCCCTTGCAGGATGCCGCGATACCGCGCTCGATCTCGCGGCGTCGCGGCGCGTCATACGGCTCTTCGCCGGCCCAATGCTCGCAGTCACTGTGCCTGACGATGAAGTGCTGGATATCCGCCGGCAGCCCGCGTGCCTCGGGATAGGTCTGCAACTGCGCCTCGGTCAGCGGCTTCGGCTCGCGCTGCTTTGCCGAAAGCGCGCCGGGCGCCGCCATCAGCACCGCCGCCAGCGCAAGGCGGACCACGAGCGGTCCCGCGTCAATGGTCACGGATCACCTCGAGGAAGCTGTTGCCATAAGCATCGAGCTTGCGTGCGCCGACGCCCGAGATCCGCCCGAGCGCGGCGAGATTCGCCGGCCTCGTCGTAGCCATGTCCCGCAGCACCGAATCGTGGAAGATCACATAGGGCGGTACGCCGCCCTCCTGCGCCAGTTCGCGCCGCCTGACGCGCAATGCCTCGAACAGCGGATCGCCGATCGGGTTGGGCGCGCCCGTACCGCCGCCGCGGCGCCGCCGCTCGCGCTTGGGCGGCAGGATCAGCGCCACCTCGGCCTCACCCTTCAGGATCGCCTTCGCCTCGGGCCCGAATTCGAGCCCCCCGAAATCATTGGCGCGCAGCGCATCGCGTAGCAACAGCGCACGTGCCACCGGCTTGATCAGGGCAGCTTCCTCGGGGCTGGACGCGATGCCGAACACCCCGAGCGCCTCATGCCCGTTCATCAGGCTGCGCTCGCTCGACTGGCCGGTCAGGATGCTCTCGATATAGCCCACGCCAAAGCTCTGCCCGGTGCGGAAAACCGCCGACAGGAATTTGCGCGCCACTTCGGTCGCATCGACGGCGCTCGGCGGATTCAGGCAATTGTCGCAATTGCCGCAGGTCTCCGGGGAATCGTCGCCGAAATGCTTCAGCAGGATGCGTCGCCGGCACCCGGCCGTCTCGACCAGCGCGCCAAGCGCGGTCAGGCGGGTGCGCTCGCCCGCCTGGCGGTGCGGCTCGACTTCGGCGATGCGCTGGCGCGCCTTGGCGAAATCCTCCGCGCCCCAGAACAAATGCGCGATCGCCGGATCCCCGTCGCGCCCGGCGCGGCCGGTCTCCTGATAATAGGCCTCGATCGATTTGGGCAGGCCGGCATGCGCGACGAAGCGCACGTCGGGCTTGTCGATACCCATGCCGAACGCGACCGTGGCGATGATCACCATGTCCTCGGACGCGACGAACTCGGCCTGGTTGCGCGATCGGATATGGGGCTCCAGGCCGGCATGATAGGGCCGGGTCGAGCGCCCCGTCGCCGCCAGCTTCTCGGCAAGCTGCTCGACGGCCTTGCGCGTCTGGGCATAGACGATGCCCGGGCCGGGCTGCTCGGCGATCAGGTCGGCGATCTGCCGCGTCGTGTTGTCGCGCGGCGAAATCAGATAGCGGATGTTCGGCCGGTCGAATCCGGCGACGATCTTGCCGTCGCGTGGGATGCCGAGCTGGTCGAGGATGTCGGCGCGGGTATGCGCGTCGGCCGTCGCGGTCAGGGCAAGGCGCGGCACCCCCGGGAAATGGTCGAGCAGCGGCCGCAGCAGGCGGTAGTCGGGCCGGAAATCATGCCCCCATTCGGATACGCAATGCGCTTCGTCGATCGCGAACAGGGCGATCGGCGCCTGGCCGAGCAGGTTGCGGAAGCTGTCGCCGGAGGCGCGCTCCGGCGCGACATAGAGCAGGTCGAGCTCCCCCGCCCTGAACCGCGCGATCGTCTCGGCCTGGTTGGTATCGACCGAGGTGAGCGTCGCGGCGCGTATGCCGATTGCCTCGGCGGCGCGCAGCTGATCGTGCATCAGCGCGATCAGCGGGGAGACGACCACACAGGTCCCGTCCAGCATCACCGCCGGCAATTGATAGCAGAGCGACTTGCCCGCGCCCGTCGGCATCACCGCCAGCGTGTTCAGCCCGCCGAGCACGCGATCGACCACCTGGCGCTGGACGCCGCGGAACTCGGGAAAGCCAAAGGTGGATTGCAGGATGGGCAACGGATCGAGCGGCATGCCGGCCGACCTAGAGTTCATCGCGCGCCGTCGCAATGCCGCCATCAATTCGCCGCGCTCGGCGGTGACAGTCGCTGGCGAAGCGGGGGAATGAAGCGATGACTGGACCGAGCCTGTTTGTCGTCTGTGGCGCGGTGCTGCTGGTCGCCGCCGCCGATGCGCCGCGCGAGCGCATCGTCACCGGCGACGGGATCGTGCCGGGCAATGTCGCCACCATGCCGGGCCGGATCCTGGTCGATCCCGGCGCGCCGTCGATGCTGATGCTGGCGCCCGATTATGCCGCCCGCATCGGGTTGCGTCCGGGCATGTTCGGCATGCGCTATATGGTCGGCCCGGTATCGGTCGACGGGTCGAGCGCCGTCACCACGATCGATACCGGCGGCGGCCCGCGCAAGCGGCGAGTGGCCTGGACGGTCCAACCCTATACGGCCGACGCCGATGGCGTGATCGGGCCCGGCGGCCTCGCCGAGGATGTGGTACGCTTCGCCCTGAGAGCGCCTCGTCCGGGCGAGCGGACCGTTACCCTCCCGATGGTCGATGCGGGCGGATTGATGGGCAGCAAAGGCGGGCTGTTCGCGCGGATCGATCTTGGCGGCCAGCCGCTCAAGGTCCGTTTCGATCTTCGCCACCGCCGAACGGTGGCCACGGCGGGCGCCGGGGTGCGGATCGCCGCCGCCCTGAACGGCAGGACCGAGGGTGAGGTCGAACGGGCCGAGATCGTCTTCGGCGTCGAGCGGCCGGTCCGTCGGCTCCATCTTGCCGCGCCGTTGCAGGTGGGGCCGCTCGCGATCGACCGGCTGTTCGTCCGCGTCGCCGATTTCGGCGATGCCTCGATCATCGCGGACGAGCGGGACGATCCGGACGAGGTGGTCGTCACCGCCGGTAAAAAGCGCGATCCGGACCGCGATCGCCTGAGCCTCGGTCTCGACCAGCTCGATCGCTGCTCGTCGATCGTCTTCGACAAGCCCGCCGCGCAAATAAGGCTCAGCTGCGCCTGAAGCGGTTGGCCGCCGGGATTTTCCTGCTAGCTTGGTCGCATGACCGAAGACGTCCGAGACAATCCCGCTGCCCACCGGTTCGAGCTGGTGGTCGATCGCCATCTCGCCTTCAGCGACTACACGCTGGAAGGGAACGTGATCACTTTCACGCACACGCTCGTCCCGCCCGCGCTCGAAGGGCACGGCGTTGCCAGCCGCCTGATTTCCGGCGCGCTCGCCCAGGCCCGCGACCGCGGCCTGAAGGTCCGCCCGGTCTGCGAATTCGTGAAGGCCTATATCGATCGGCATGCCGAGTGGCAGGATCTGCTCGCCGAACGGGCGGCCTGAGGGTTCACTCCGCCGCGAGCGCCCCGTCCTCCTCGCGCTCCTGCGCCTGGCGGTTCCACATCTCGGCGTACAGCCCGTCCTGCCGCAGCAGCGCCGCATGGCGCCCGCGTTCGACCACCCGGCCGGCCTCTAGCACGACGATCTCGTCGGCATGGATCACGGTCGACAGCCGGTGCGCGATCACGATGGTGGTGCGGCCCCGCTCGATATCCTCCAGCGTCGCCTGGATCTCGGATTCGGTGCGGCTGTCGAGCGCACTGGTCGCCTCGTCCAGGATCAGGATAGGCGGATTCTTCAGCAGCGTGCGGGCGATGGCGACGCGCTGCTTCTCGCCGCCGGACAGCTTCAGCCCGCGCTCGCCCACCCGCGTCGCATAACCCAGCGGCTGGCGCTCGATGAAGTCGGCGATCGCCGCGCCGCGCGCGGCGCGCTCGATCTCCTCTTCGCCGGCATCCTCGCGGCCATAGGCGATGTTGTAGCCGATCGTGTCGTTGAACAGCACCGTGTCCTGCGGGACGATGCCGATCGCGGCGCGCAGCGATTCTTGCGTGACCCCGGCGATGTCCTGCCCGTCGATCGTGATCCGCCCGCCCGTCAGGTCGTAGAACCGGTACATCAGCCGGGCGAGCGTCGATTTGCCCGCACCCGACGGCCCGACCACCGCCAGCGTGTGGCCCGCGGGGATGTCGAGATCGATGCCCTTCAGGATCGGCTGGCCGTCGTCATAGCCGAAGCGGACATCCTCGAACCGCACATGCCCGGCGCCGACCGCAAGCGGGCGCGCGCCGGGCGCGTCGATCACCTCGGACGGCGTGTCGATCAGGTCGAACATCGCGCCCATGTCGATCACGCCCTGGCGGATCGTGCGATAGACCATACCGAGCAGGTCGAGCGGGCGGAACAGCTGCGACAACAGGGTCGATACGAACACCACGTCGCCCGCCGAAAACTGGCTCTTGCCCCAGCCCCAGGCGATCACGCCCATGCCGATCGCCATCATCGCATTGGTGATCAGCGCCTGGCCGATATTCAGCCAGGCGAGCGAATTCTCGCTGCGCACCGCCGCCGTGGCATAAGCCAGCATCGCCTTGTCGTAGCGCCGCGCCTCGCGCTCCTCGGCGTTGAAATATTTGACTGTCTCGAAATTCAGCAGCGAATCGACCGCGTGCGAGACTGCGCCTGTGTCGAGGTCGTTCATCTGCGTGCGTAATGCCGCGCGCCAGTCGGTCACCAGCCGGGTGAAATAAATGTAGATCGCGACCATCGCCACGGTCGATGCGACCAGCCACAGCCCGAAATTGCTCCAGAAGATGGTGAGCACCAGCACCAGCTCGAGCAGAGTCGGCGCGATGTTGAACAACATGAAATACAGCATCGTATCGATGCTCTTGGTGCCGCGCTCCACCACCTTGGTAACGGCGCCGGTGCGCCGTTCGAGGTGGAAACGCAGCGACAGGCGGTGGAGGTGCCGGAACACGCTGGCCGCCAGCCGGCGGGTCGCTTCCTGCCCGACGCGCTCGAACACGGTGTTGCGCAGATTGTCGAACAGCGTCGTGCCGAAACGCGCCGCAGCATAGCCCAGCACCAGCGCGATGACGATCCACGCCGCGCTCCGGTCGCCCTGCGCCATGCGATCGACGGCATAGCGCATGGCATAGGCGACGCCGAAGACCTGCAGAAGTTTCGATCCGACCACGAGCGTCATCGCCGCCACGATGCGCAGCCGCAGCGCGGGCGCATCGGCCGGCCACAAATAGGGCAGGAAGCGCCGGAGCGTCGGGATCAGCGGCCGCTCGCTGCTTGGGGTCTCGGTAAGTGGGGGCATCACCGCCCATATAGGCGGCCAAATCGGGATCGGAAGCATTTCGCGGAACCAGAGACGCGCCCGTCGATTGATACCGGGACTGGAGACGAGGCATGGAACCCTTCTTTTTCGTGATGGCGATCATGGGTTGCGCGGACGGTTCGGCCAATTGTGCCGAGGCCCGGGTCGTGCCCGTGCGCTATGCCTCGGTTCAGCAATGCCAGGCGGCGATGCCCGTCATGCTCGAGCGCAACAGCGATATCGATTATCCGGTAATCAGCGCCACCTGCCGGTCGAATCGGCCGCAACTCGTGCAGACCAGTCAGCAACGCCGCGGCGGCTGATCCGGTCTTTCGCTTTTCCCGGCCTTCCGCTTTCCTTATCCGATGCTAGGCTGGCGCCTGAACAGGGGCAGCCGATGCGGAAGATTTTAAGTGTTGTGCTTGGCGCTGGCGCGGCGATGCTGGTCGTCGCGGCCTTCGATGCGCTGGCCAGCTATCTCTATCCGTTGCCCGTCCTCGAAAGCGGCGATCCGGCCGCGCTTGCCGCCGTGGTCGCCGGCATGCCGCTGACGGCCAAATGGCTCGTCGTCGCAGGCTGGCTGGCCGGCCCGCTGGCCGGTGCCTGGCTCGCGTTGCGGATCAGCGACTGGCGCCCGACCGGGTGGATCGTCACGGCGGTGGTCCTTGCCGGCAGCATCGCCAACATCGCGATGCTGCCCCATCCGCTGTGGATGCAGCTTTGTGCCGTCCTGCTGCCGGTGCTGGGCGGCGCGGCCGGCATCTGGCTGCACCGCAAGCCCTATCCGGGCGAACCGCTGCTCGGCTGAACGCCTGCCGCAGCGGTCAGCGCGGCCGCTGCCACAAATCGGGGTTGCGCGGCACTGGCGGGTAAAGCGACCGACGCTGCGCCGCCTCGCGTGCGGCCCGCGCGATCATCGCGATTTTCGCCATGGCCGATGTCGAGACGCGGTGGTCCCAGGCCTGTTCGCCGCGCTCGGCGACTTCGCGTCCGATCGCGCCATAGATGCCCGCCGCCGCCAGCACGGCCCAGGCCGATCGGAACGGCAAAGCGGGCGTTCCTGCGCGCGCGCTTTCCTCGAACGCCGCCGCGCGGGTGGCGAGCCGTTTCGCCAGCACCGCGAGCCGCTGGCGGAACGGCGGCTTCATGTGCTGCCCGGGCGGGATATCCATTTCGACCAGCCATTCCTCGGGCAGGTAGCAGCGGCCGACCCGGTCATCCTCCTCGATGTCGCGCGCGATATTGGCGAGCTGGAACGCCATGCCGAGATCGCAGGCACGGTCGAGGGTCGCTTCGTCGTCCGGTGAAACCCCCATCGCCACCGCCATCATGCAGCCGACCGCACCCGCGACGTGATAGCAATATTTGTACAGGTCATCCTCGCTGCGCGGCCGCCATTCCTCGGCGTCGAGCGCGAAGCCGGCGATCAGGTCGTGCGCGAAACGCTTCGGCATCCTCGTCTCGGCCGCGACGATGCGCAGCGCGTCGAAGGCCGGATCGCCGACCCAGTCGCCCGCCAATGCTGCGTCGGTCATCGCCGAAAGCCGCAGGAGCCGCGCCGGCGCATCCTCGACGATGGTCATGCCGTGCCCGTGATCCTGGCCATCGGCGATATCGTCGCATTTCCGGCACCAGGCGTAGAGCAGCCAGGCGCGCTCGCGCGTCCTGCGGTCGAACAGCCGGCTCGCGGCAGCAAAGCTCTTTGATCCGCGCGCGATCGATTCCGCGGCGGTCGCGACGATCGCGTCACGCGACGGCAGGTCGCTCACAGGTCCTTGGCGCTCATCTTGGTGATCGTCTCGATCGGGACATGGGCCGCCATTTTGGCTAGCAGCCCGTCAAGGCCGCTGTCGACGATCAGGATGGCCTGGTGCTGCGGCCGCAGGAAACCGACCTCGCCCATCTTCTCGTAAAAGGCGATCAGATCATTGTAATAGCCCGCGACGTTGAGCAGCCCGACCGGCTTGGCATGATAGCCGATCTGCGCCCAGCTCAGCGCCTCCCACAATTCGTCCATCGTGCCGGTGCCGCCGGGCAGGTTGACGAATCCGTCGGACAGATCGGTGAAGGCCTGTTTGCGCTGGTGCATCGTGTCGACGACATGCAGCTCGGTCAGCCCGCGATGGGCAACCTCGGCGCTGACCAGCGCGGTCGGGATGATCCCGATCACTTCGCCCCCCGCATCGAGCGCGCCGTCCGCGACCGCGCCCATCAGCCCAAGCCGTCCCCCGCCATAGACGACGCCGATGCCCCGCTCGGCCAGGGCACGGCCCACGGCGCGCGCGGATTCGATATAGACGGGATCGCTGGGCGTGGCCGATCCACAATAAACCGCCAGGCGTTTCATCGGAATCGCCGTCACCGCTGTCCCTCCAGCATCAGCGCCGCCGTCGCCTTGGCGCTCCCGACCACGCCCGGGATACCGGCCCCCGGATGCGTGCCCGCACCGACGAAATAGAGGTTCGGGATCTCGTCGTCGCGATTGTGCACGCGGAACCAGGCGCTCTGCGTCAGGATCGGCTCTAGGCTGAAGGCGCTGCCGAGATGCGCGTTTAGGTCGGTCGCGAAATCGCTCGGCGCGTAATGGAATTTGGTCACGATCCGCTCATGGATATCGGGGATCAGCCGCCGCCCGACTTCGTCGAGGATGCGCTTTTCCAGGATGGGCCCGATCTCCGCCCAGTCGACCGGGAACTTGCCGAGATGCGGCACCGGCGCCAGCGCGTAGAAGGTCGAATGCCCCTCCGGCGCCATGCTCGGATCGGTGACGGTCGGGTGATGGAGATAGAGCGAGAAATCCTCGGGCAGCACGCCGGTGTCGTACAGGTCGGCGAGCAGGCCCTTATAACGCGGCCCGAACAGGATCATGTGGTGCGGGATCCCGGGCCAGGTGCCCTTGATCCCGAAATGCACCACGAACAGCGATGGTGAGAAGCGCTTGCGTTCGAGCTTCGGCGCCGTGCGCTGCGCGCTGCGCGAGGTTTTCAGCAGGTCGCGATAGGTGTGCACCACATCGCCGTTGCACGCCACCATGTCGGCCGTGCCCTCCCAGCCCGATGCGGTCGTCACGCCCGTCGCCCGGTCGCCCAGCGTCTCGATGCTCGTCACCGGATCGTTCAGCCTCAGCACGCCGCCGAGCCGCTCGAAATGCGTGACCAGGCCGGCGATCAGCTTGTTGGTGCCGCCCATCGCGAACCACACGCCGCCGTCGCGCTCCAGCTTGTGGATCAGCGCGTAGATCGCGCTCGTCGTCATCGGGTTGCCGCCGACGAGCAAGGTGTGGAAGCTCAGCGCCTGGCGCAGATGCTCGCTCTTCACGAAGCTCGACACGATCGAATAGACCGATCGCCACGCCTGATATTTCATCAGCGCCGGGGCCGCCTTGATCATCGACGCGAAGTCGAGGAACGCGACATGGCCGAGCTTCTCATAGCCTTCGTGGAAGACCCCGGCGGAATAGTCGAGGAACTTGCGATACCCGGCGACGTCCTCGGGGTTGAGCTTGGCGATCTCCGCCATCAGGACGTTGTCGTCATTGGTGTAATCGAAGCTGGTGCCGTCGGGCCAGTTGAGCCGGTAGAAGGGCAGCACCGGCGTCAGCGTCACGTCGTCCGCCATGTTGCGTCCGGTCAGCGCCCATAATTCCTGCAGGCACGGCGGATCGGTGATGACGGTTGGCCCGGCATCGAAGGTGAAGCCGTCCTTCTCCCAGACATAGGCGCGGCCGCCCGGCTTGTCGCGGGCCTCGACGATGGTCGTCTCGACGCCCGCGGATTGCAGCCGGATGCCGAGCGCGAGCCCGCCGAACCCGGCGCCGATGACGATAGCGCTGCGGCTCATGTAGTGCTCCGGTGGAGGGTCGGGCGGATTGCCGTGCCCGTTATCGCTTCGATTGCCCGCCCGATGGGAACGGGCGGCTTGCCCATCAGCACGCGGGCCTTGTCGGTCATGGTCGATCGTCCGGCATAGAAACGGCCTATAAGCCGGGGATCGAGGCGATAGAAGCGTTCGAGCACGCGATATCGTTCCGCTGGCTCTGCGGCCTTGAACAGCATCTTGTCGAGCATGCGGTAGAAGCCACGCTGGCGCCAGGTCGATTGCGCCAGGCCATGCGTCAGCTCGTGCAGCGCCGCGCCTGAAAAGTCGGTCGAATCCGCGATCAGTGACGCGGTTCGTATGGCGTCCGGAAGGGAATAGCCGGTGGTCGGATGGAACAGCCCGGCGCGCATCCCCGCCTTGGCGACCTTGTTGCCGCCCGATCGCCAATATTGCTCGAAATCGCCGCCCATCGCGACCGGCAATACTCCTGTCTCTTCGCGCAGGACGCGATCCGCGTGCCACCCGCGATTGGCGACATAGGCATCGATCCGGCCGGCCAGCTCGGCCCGGTCGAATCCGGGCGTGTCGCTGTAATAAGTGTCCTCGACGAACATCCTGGTTGCAGCGAACGGCAGGCAATAGACGAAGCGATAGCCGTCGATCTGCGGGACGGTCGCGTCCATCACCATCGGGCGGGGATCGTCATGCGCTTCGCTCAGCTCGAATTCTCGCCCGAGGAATTTCTGCCATCCGAGCTCGAGCAGACCGAGGTCGCCCGGCCCGCGCGCGTCGATCACGCCCTTTGCGGCAACCCGGTCGCCATCGGCCAGCACCACGGCGGTCGGGCTCGCGCCGAGCACCTTGCGCCCGGTCATCAGCGCGCCGTCGGGCAGGGCGGCGCGCACTACGGCATCGAGCCGTTCGGATTCGATCGAATAATAGGCGGCTTCGAGCGTCCGCCGATGCGCCGGGAAGGCGATGTCGTAGCTCGTCCAGCCATGGCTGATCAGCGGCGCGACGATCCACCGGTCGGCATCCGCCACGTCGCTCGCGAAGAACGACCAGAGATGATTGCCGCCGATCCGGTCCGATCCCTCGATCAGCCGCACGTCGAGTTCGGGATGTTTCTTCTTCAGCGCGAGCGTCACCAGCCCGCCGGCCAGTCCGGCGCCGACGATCGCGATGTCGCAGGAGATGACGGCAGGCATGGCCCGTGCCTAGCCCAATCCCCTCGTCATGCAAATCATGCGCTTGCGCTGGAGACGTGTCCCATTACGATCCGCCCTGAAAAAGGGGGAAATGCATGCGCCTGCTCGCCGCCGCCATACTGCTCGCCGTCAGTGCCGCTCCAGCGGCCGCGCAGCAAAGCATCGGGACCGCCGATCTCGCCACCGTCAGCAAACGCGGCGCCCAGCTCTATGCCTTCGATCAGGCCGCCTGGCACAGCACCGATGCAATGCTCGCGAAGGGTCTCCCGCAAGAGACGATGCAGGCGATCCGCGGCTGGGTGGTCGAGCCGAGTGGGGACATGCTGAGGGTGACCTTTTACGGGCTCAGGGATGCCAGGCCCTACGCGATCTACGTCGCTTTCATCGGCGACGGAAAGGTCGTGGTCGATGTGGTGCCGGAGTCGGAGGGCAGCGCGCTGTCGGCTCAGGGCGCGCGCATGGCCGCCGCGGCCAGTGTCGCCAGGGCGCAATCTTTCTCGCGTTGCGTCGATCGTCCCTTCAACACCGTAATCCTCCCGCCCGAGCCCGACGGCACCGTGCCGGTCTATTTGCTGACGCCGATGACAAAGGCGGGTGAATATCCTTTTGGCGGCCATCACGAAGTGGATGTCGGCGCCAACGGCACCGTCGTCGGGACGCGCGATTTCAGCAGGGCCTGTCTTCCGATGCAGGCGCCGCCCGATAGCGCTATGCTCTTCATCACGCACTTGCTCGATCCGCATCCGACCGAACTCCACGTCTATCTGTCGCTGTGGAGCGGAAAGGCGGTTGCCGTCGGTACCGGCAGCGATCGGATATGGGAAGTTGCGGGTACGCGGATCGCGCCGATGGAGGGCAAGCCGCAGGCCAAATAGCCGCGGCGATCAGGCCGCTTGCCGCAATGGCATCTCCGTCGCCATTGCCTGCGCGACCGACGGCCGTTTGCGCATCCGCGTCCGCCAGCCGAGCAGTACTGGCCAGTCGGCGATCGCGATGCCGGCAAATTCGCACCAGTTGAGCACGCTCAGCAGATAGGCATCGGCGACGCTGAAGCTGCCGACCAGATAATCGGCCCCGTCGAGATGGGCCGAGAGCAGGTCGAGCCGCCTGGTGGCGAGATGGCGCGCCCACTCCCTGGCGCCCTCGGGCGTCGCCTGGCTCATCAGCGGCGCGAATACCGATTTGTGCAGCTCGGTCGAGATGAAGTTCAGCCAGCGCAGCATCTGGTATCGCTCGGCGGTATAGGGCGCCGGCGCCAGCACGCCTTCCGCGGCGAGATCGGCGAGATAGGTCAGCACCGCCGGCCCTTCGCTCAGCGCGAGCCCGCCCGCCGTCTCCATCGCCGGCACATAACCCATCGGGCTGATCGCGGTGAACGGGCGCCCGTCGGGCAGCCTGCCGCCGGGCAGGACCTGCACGAATTCGGCGTCGAGTTCAGCCTCTTCGATCGCGATCCGCGTCGCGAGCGAGCAGGCGAAGGGGATGAAATACAGCTTCATGGCAGCCTCCCGGGGTACGGTTGATTTCCATACCGTTTCGCATAATATGTGGTGGAGTCAATGATTCTTTGCGAAATGGTACAGAATTTGTCACAGCGCCCGCGCGGCCGTCCGCGCAGCTTCGATGCGAATACCGCCCTGAAGGCCGCGTCCGAGCGGTTCCGCACGCATGGCTTTGCCGGCACGTCGCTGGACGAGCTGGCCGATGCGACCGGGCTGGCCAGGCCCAGCCTCTATGCCGCCTTTGGCGACAAGCGCGCCCTGTACCTGGCGGCGCTCGCGCGCCTGCATGATCGCGCCGAACGGGCTTTTGCCGGACTGGGCACGCTCGACCTGCCGCTCCAGCCGATGGTCGAGCGCATGCTGCTCGGGGCGATCGACGGCTATATGTCGGGCGAGAAGGGGCCCTCGGGCTGCCTGCTGGTCGGCACCGCGACCGCCGAATCCGCCGCCGATCCGGAAGTCCGCGCGGCGCTCGCCAAATTCCTCGCCATGGAGGATCGCTGCATCGAACAATTGCTCGTTGCCGCCGGCAGCACGCGCCCGGCAGCGTCTGCCGCGCTCGTCGCGTCGGTGATTCATTCGCTCAGCGTGCGCGCCCGCGCCGGCGAACCGCGCGCGGCGCTCGACCGGATCGCCCGCGATTGCGCCGGGATGATCGTTTGACCGTGTTTCTGCGCCGCTGGCGCGTCCCACTCGTCGCGCTCGCCCTGGTCATTGCGGTCGGCGCGATCGAATTGCTCAATGCCCGCCCGCCGATCTGTCCGTGCGGCACGGTCAGCCTTTGGCACGGCACGGTGCAGTCACCGGAAAACAGCCAGCAGATCGCCGACTGGTACAGCTTCAGCCATATCATCCACGGCTTCCTCTTCTACGGCGCGGCGTATCTCGCGCTGCGTGGGCGCCCGGCCTGGCGCGCCTGGGCGCTGCCACTGGCGGTGCTTGTCGAGGGCGGCTGGGAATTGCTCGAGAATTCACCGCTGATCATCGATCGTTACCGCGAGGCGACGATTGCCTTTGGCTATACGGGGGACAGCGTGCTCAATTCTTTGTGCGACATCGGCTGGATGATCGCCGGCTTCTGGCTCGCGGGGCGGCTGCCCGCCTGGTGGACCGTCGCGCTCGCCATCGCGTTCGAACTGATGACGCTCGCCATCATCCGCGACAATCTCACCCTCAACGTGCTGATGCTGGTCTGGCCGGTCGAAGCGATCAGGGTCTGGCAATCGGGATAGGATGACGCGGCAGATGACGCGGCAGGGGCTTGGCGTGTAAGGCGATGCCATGACCGTAGCGCTCGCCGTCCTGCTCTCCGCCGTCGCGATGACGCTGATCGTCGGTATACGCTACCTGATCGTCAGCGGCGCTTTCGCCGCCGCGACTCGGGCGAAGCATCCTGGCCTCTATGCCGGGCTCGATCCGCAGATCCGCCGCGAGATCGCCTGGAGCCTCGCCTCGGCCGCGATCTACGGCGTGCCGGCCGGCATCATTGCCTGGGGCTGGCAGAATCGCGGCTGGACGCTGATCTATGCTGATGTCCACGCTTATCCGCTCTGGTATCTGCCGGTCTCGGTGCTGCTCTTCCTCATGGCCCATGACACGTGGTTCTACTGGACTCATCGCTGGATGCACTGGCCCACGCCGTTCCGCATCGCCCATGCCGTCCACCATGCCAGCCGCCCGCCCACTGCCTGGGCGGCGATGGCGTTTCATCCGGTCGAGGCGATCACTGGCGCTGTGGCAATTCCGCTACTGGTCTTCGTGATTCCGATTCATCCCGCTGCGCTCGGCATGGTGTTGACGGTGATGACCGTTATGGGAGTGACCAACCATATGGGGTGGGAGATTTTCCCTGCGTTCATGTGGCGGGGCCGATTGGGGGATTGGCTCATCACGGCGAGCCACCACCAGCGGCACCACGAGCAGTACAGGGGGAATTATGGCCTTTATTTCCGGTTCTGGGACCGCCTGTGCGGCACCGATCGCGGCGTCGGCGATTTCGCCCGCGATCATGCCCGCTCCGGGCTTCGCCGGCCGGCTGGGGCGGCGGCTCGCGCTGGGGGCGGTGGCGATGGTGCTGCTGCCGGGGGCGATGCCGGTCTCTGATCTGTCGCTCGACGTGGCGAAGCTCCGCTCCGCCCGCGGCATGATCCGCATCTGCCTCACCGCGGTGCCGGCCAATTTTCCCAAATGCAGCGATGATGCCCATGCAGTGACCCGCTCGGTTCCGGCGACCACCCACGATGTCAGCTTCACGCTGCCCCGCGGCGACTATGCCATCGCGGTGATCCATGACGAGAATGGCAATGGCAAGCTCGATACCTTTGCCGGAATCCCGCGCGAAGGCTTCGGCTTTTCGCGCAACCCGACCATCACCTTCGGCCCGCCCAGCTTCGCCGCCGCGCGCTTCACCGTCTCGGGCCAGGCCGATGCCCAGCAGGTGCGGATGCTGTATCTGCTTTGAGGATTGCGGGATCGCGCGTTTGACTCCGTCTTCGGGACGCCGGCGATCGATCGGCACGGTTCGGTCCGTCGCTTTCGGGACGAATCGAGGCGGTGCCGTCCGAAAGGCCGTTAACGGTTGTTGATGTCGCCCCCGTACATCGGCTACCCGGGAGCGGAAACCGGCCGGAATCGGCGTGCCAGCCACGCAAGCGATTGGGTCCGGTGGCCAAATTCTTCCCGTTCGACCGGGAAAACCATTTCGAGGAGAGGTCGTTTTGACCGAAGACCAGCAGCTGATCGAGGGTAACCACGCCGCCCCGCAGCCGGAAAGCACGCTCCGCAACGAACGCCGCGAATTCTTCAGGGCAGCGCTCGGCGCCGCCGCCGCGACGGCCGCTGGCGCCGGCGCGCTGTCGATCGCGACATCGGCCACCGCCGCGACGATCGCCGATAACGACATGGGCAATTTCCTGCTCCAGCTCGAATATCTCGCGGCGCAATATTACAGCTTCGCCGTCACCGGGGCGGGCCTGCCCGCTGCGCAGCTGACCGGCGTCGGCACCGCGGGCGCCGCCACCGGCGCGCGCCAGGTTACCTTTACCGATCCGCTCGTCGCCCAATATGCCCGCGAGATCTCGCAGGATCTGACGGCGCATGTCGCCTTCCTGCGCGTCACGCTCGGCACGGACGGCACGACCGCCCAGCCGGCGATCGATCTCGGAGTCGCGGCGACCGGTGCGTTCAGCAAGCTCGCCGCCGCTGCCACCATCGTGGCTGCGGGCGCGTCGTTCGATCCCTATGCCAGTGAGGAGAATTTCCTGCTCGGCGCCTATATGTTCGAAGACGTGCTTGTCACCGCCTTTGCCGGGGCCTGCGCCTCGCTGGTCGACAAGACCCTGCTCGGCAAGGTTGCCGGCATGACCGCGACGCACGCGCATCACACCGCGGTGATCCGCTCGCTGCTTTATGCCAAGGGCGTCGCCACGCCGGCGCTGCGCACCGGGGCCGACAAGATCTCCGATATCCGCGACAGCCTCGACGGCACCGGCGCCGCGCAGGATTTCGATCAGGGCATCTCGCCCCGCACGGTCGACAGCAAGCTCGTCTCGAACGTGGTGCCGGCCAGCGCCGACGGCCTGGTTCTTGGCCGGTCGACCGGCCAGGTGCTGAACATATTCTACCTGAACAGCGCTTCGGTCTCGTCGGGCGGCTTCTACACGGCCGGCGTTAACGGCAACCTCAAGGCCAGCTCAGCCTCAGTCGGCTGATCGCTAGCGCTCCCCCAAGGGAAGATTTCACGATGATCGATTCCGATACCCCGATCCTGGCGCTCGATGCGGACTCGCGCAGCAGCCAGCGCCGCCGTTTCCTGCAGCTCGCCGGCACCGCCACGGTCGCGCTCGGCCTCGCTGCCTGCGGCGGCGGCAATGACGACAGCTCGCCGACGCCAACCCCGACGCCAAGCAGCTCGGGCTCGCCAACCCCGACGCCGAGCTCGACCGTCGCGCTCGACGCGGACTACCTCAACTTCGCGCTCCAGCTGCAATATCTCTCGGCGCAATATTATCTCCGCGCGACCACCGGCGCCGGCATCGAGGCACTCCCGGTCTCGACTCAGCTGCCCGAGGGCGGCGCGGCCTTGGTCAAGGGCACTGGCACCCAGGGCACGGTCACCGGCGGCGCTGCGGTGACGTTTACCGATACGCTGCTCGGCGAATATGCACGCGAGATCGCTGCGGGCGAGCTCGCCCATGTGCTGTTCCTGCGCTCGGCCGTCGGCGCTGCCGCCTCGGCACAGCCGGCGATCGACATCTCGGATGCGGCGACCGGCGGCTTCACCCGCATCGCCCGCACCGCCAACCTGATCGGTCTGGCCGATACGTTCAATCCTTATGCCAATGAGGTCAATTTCCTGCTCGGCGCGTTCATGCTGCAGGACGTGCTCGTCACGGCCTATCGCGGTGCGATCCCGGCGCTGTCGAGCCTGCTCTTCGTCAACGCCGCGGCCGACGTGCTCGCCACCAAGGCGTTCCACGCCGCGATGATCCGGGCCCAGCTCTATGCCCGCGGCGCCGCCGTACGCACCCAGACCGATCAGATCAGCGCCGCGCGCGATTCGTTCGACGGGTCGACCGATTCGGATCAGGGCGTCACCGGCAGCGCCACCACCGCGAATATCGTGCCGGCCGATAATGACGGCATCGTCTTCGGCCGCACGCCGGGCCAGGTGCTGAACGTGTTCTACGCGAACAATTCGGCGGTGTCGGGCGGCGGCTTCTATCCGTCGGGCGTCACCAGCACCTTCTTCCGGACCAGCGCCGCCAACTGACGGCCGCTCTCGACGGGCCAAAAAGGATAGGCCGCGCGATCGTCAGGTCGCGCGGCCTTTTTCTTTGCCATGGTGGTTTCGGTTCGACCCCGGACCAGATCGCTCTATGCTCCCGTCACCATCCGGGGGGATTACATGGCCTATGATTCGCGCGCACTGACCGGGGTCAATGGCTGGCTCGCCTTTTTCGTCCTTACGCTGGCGGTGTTCACGCCGCTCGGCGTCCTGACCAACCGTTTCGCTGATCTTTTCGGCAGCCCGGCAACGGCGGCTGCCTTTGGCGATCGTTGGGTGGTGATGCAGGCCGCTTCCGGCAGCATTGGCGCCGCCACCATCGCGTTCTCCTGGTACATGGCGTGGCGGTTGATGAAGGTGCAGCAGTGGCAAACGGTGCGGATCGTCATCGGCGGCCTGTTCGTGATAGCGATCGTGCCAAGCCTGCTCGACATCATCGCGGTATCGATCATCGCGGGCGTGCCGTTAAGCCGCATCGCTGATCTCGTCGATGTCCAGACGGTGCGCCCGCTCATCTATGCCACGGTCTGGACCGCCTACCTGCTTCGCTCCGAACGCGTGGCCAACACCTACGATCGCTATCCCGACGAGACGGAGCTGGCCGAGGTCTTCGAATAGCGCCGCTTCCCTTTGTCCGCCGACGCGCCTAGACCGGTCGCTTCCCCGGGGGGGCGCTGATGCGCGCCTGAGAGGGGGGCTGCAGCCCCCGACCCGCCGAACCTGATCCGGTTGAGACCGGCGGAGGGAGGGAGCGGCTTTCACCCGAAATCCGTCCTCGCTCCGCACCATTGGAGTGAAGACATGGCCGATATCCCCGCCCGCACCGAAATCGGCGTCACCACTGGCCCGATCCGCGGCTCCCGGAAAATCCATGTCGGCGCGCCCGGCAATCCTGCGGTCAGCGTTGCGATGCGCGAGATCATGCTCGAGCCGAGCTGCGGCGAGCCGCCCTTGCGCGTCTACGACACCTCCGGCCCCTACACGGACCCGAAGGCGACGATCGACATCATGGCCGGCCTGCCCTCGCTCCGGCGCGACTGGATCCTCGGCCGCGGCGATGTCGAATCCTATGACGCGCGCGAAATCCGCCCTGAGGATAATGGCCTGTCCGGCCCGGATCGCTCCGCCGGCGTGCCCCAATTCCCCAACGTCGTGAAGCGCCCGCTCCGCGCGAAGCCGGGCATGAACGTCAGCCAGATGCATTATGCCCGCCGCGGCATCATCACGCCCGAAATGGAATATGTCGCGATCCGCGAGAATATGGGCCGCGCCGCCGCGAAGGAAGCGCTGATCCGCGACGGCCAGGATTTCGGCGCGTCGATCCCCGATCACGTCACCCCCGAATTCGTAAGGGACGAGGTCGCCCGTGGCCGCGCGATCATCCCCAACAACATCAACCATCCCGAATCCGAGCCGATGGCGATCGGCCGCAACTTCCTCGTGAAGATCAACGCCAATATCGGCAACTCGGCCGTCGCCTCGAACGTCGCGAACGAAGTCGACAAGATGGTCTGGTCGATCCGCTGGGGCGCGGACACGGTGATGGATCTCTCCACCGGCCGCAACATCCATGACACGCGCGAATGGATCATCCGCAATTCGCCCGTGCCGATCGGCACCGTGCCGATCTACCAGGCGCTGGAGAAGGTCGGTGGCGTGGCGGAAGATCTCACCTGGGAGATTTTCCGCGATACGCTGATCGAGCAGGCCGAGCAGGGTGTGGATTATTTCACCATCCATGCCGGCGTGCGTCTCGCCTATATCCCGATGACGGCGAAGCGCGTGACCGGCATCGTCAGCCGCGGCGGCTCGATCATGGCGAAATGGTGCCTCAGCCACCACAAGGAGAGCTTCCTCTACGAACGCTTCGACGAGATCACCGAGATCATGAAGGCCTATGACATCGCCTACAGCCTCGGCGACGGCCTGCGCCCCGGCAGCATCGCCGATGCGAATGACGAAGCGCAGTTCAGCGAGCTCTACACCCTCGGTGAGCTCACCCACCGCGCGTGGAAGAGCGACGTCCAGGTCATGATCGAAGGCCCCGGCCATGTGCCGATGCACAAGATCAAGGAGAATATGGACAAGCAGCTCGAGGTCTGCGGCGAAGCGCCCTTCTACACGCTCGGGCCGCTCACCACCGATATCGCGCCCGGCTACGATCACATCACCAGCGGCATCGGCGCCGCGATGATCGGCTGGTACGGCACGGCGATGCTTTGCTACGTCACGCCCAAGGAGCATCTCGGCCTGCCCGACCGCGACGATGTGAAGGTGGGGGTCGTCACCTACAAGCTCGCCGCCCACGCCGCCGATCTCGCCAAGGGCCACCCAGCCTCGAAGCTGCGCGACGACGCGCTCAGCCGCGCCCGCTTCGAATTCCGCTGGCGCGATCAGTTCAACCTGTCGCTCGATCCCGACACGGCCGAGCAATATCACGATCAGACGCTCCCGGCCGAAGGCGCCAAGACCGCCCATTTCTGCTCGATGTGCGGCCCGAAATTCTGCTCGATGAAGATCACGCAGGAAGTGCGCGATTTCGCGGCGAAGCAGAACAGCGGCGTAGACAGCTTCCTCGCGGCAACGCCGACGCAGGAAGGGGATGCCGCCCGCGCCCATTTCGCCAACGCCGATGCCGAAAAGGGCATGGACGAGATGAGCGAGAAATTCCGCGAGAAGGGCGGGGAGATTTACCTGCCGGCAGCGGAGTAGCGGCGCGGCCTCATCTGCTCCTCACCCTGCAAAGCAGGGAGGGGGACCATTCGCTCTTCGCGAATGGTGGAGGGAGCCTTGCCGCAAGCGAGAGCGCCGAAAGGACCGCTGAGGAATGAGCGAAAAGGTCCGTGAAGTCTTCGGCCGGAAAAAGCCCCTCTCCGCGCTGGATCGCCTGCGCGGCGCGGGCTGGAACTGCGCCTGCTGTGGCATCACGCATCAAGGCCTGTTCCATCGCGCGGCCTTCTCGCCGGATTTCTGGGAAGAGCCGGAGGCGTACGAGCCCAACGGCGCCATCAGTGCGCTTCGTCCTCGCCGGACCGAATCTCGATGCGGTGGCTCTCGATCGGGACATCTTCCCACGGCCGCTTCAATCGCAAAATTACCGAGCCACTCTGACTTCCGAGCCAGGTGAGGCGGAACCGTCCGGTGGCGCCGGTCCCGATATCGCCGATTGCCGGTATGGAGATGTCCTCGATCCGTCCCGGCCCTTCTACTTCCGCGCTCCATAAATAGCCGCCGATCCCGTGACCCGGCGCCTCGAGGGTCCTGGAGGCGCCGGGCGCAATGGTAAGCTGGTCGGGAAGTATCGGATCGTCCATTCGCCACCTTTAGGGGATCGTCGTTCCGGGTACGAGCGCGACGCTGTCGGGATAATAAAAGGGATATTGCGAATCGATCCCGCATTCGCCGTAGCGGATGCGGAAAAAGCCTTTTTCGCCCCAGCTTGTGTTCCAGCTGTTCTTCGCGATCCAGCAGGCGTTCGCGTCGTCGTACCCGACCACGCAAACGGCGTGATAGCCGGCGAGATTGCCGGTGACGTGGCGATACACCCCCGAGCCATAATGGAAGAAATCGCCATAGACGGCGAGGCAGGCGATGACAGGGCCTTCGAGCAGCGCCTGCTTGCGCGCCAGCGTCGTCGCCGCGGTCGATGCGTTGCCGGCGTTCACGACCACGGGCACGCCGGGCCGGCAGGGCTGGTTGCCGGGCTTGTAGGGAAACGAAGCTTCACGACCGATCCCCGGATTTTGCGCCTGAACCAGGGCGAGCGGTGGTTGCCAGCCGAGGCCGCACGCATTCGGAACACCGCAATAGAACAAGTGCGCCTCGGAAAGGTCGAAGTCCGCGTCAGGCACGTTCTCGGCGATCAGCACGCGCGATTCGATGGTCGCCACCGTCGCAAAGGCAACGCAAGAGCCGCAGGTCGATTGATCCCGCACGGGCGTCACCCAATTGCCGTTGTTCGCCCGCCAGTCGATAGCCGGCGGCGGCGGCAGGGGGACCATCATGTTGAATTCGCTGCTACGCGCGCTGCGCAGGTCGGCATAAGCGTCCTCCGGCGTCAGGGCGAGGCCCATCGCGGTGGAGGTCGCCGTCTCCCCGTCCAGACGGCTATAGGGTGTTTCGATGGCGACCCAGTCGGCGCCCGCTTCCGCGATGGCGCGATTGAGTGCGTCGATGTCCTGCTGTGGCATGTCCTGTCCCTTCCGCTGTCTGGTCGAATCCAGATGTCGGAATTGGGGATAGAGGGAGTCTTGGGCGGCTACGCGTGATCGCGGTCACGCCGCCCGCGTTGCGAGCGCTCCGATATAGCGAGGCGTTTTTGGAGATTATATTAACTGCGCGCGCGGGGTGGCCCCAAAATCATCGAGGACGTGGGTCCAGCACTCAGCTTCAGGAATTGTGGGACTGAATTCCGATCCGGCGGACCAGGCACCAAGGTGCGCAGTCCTCCAGCGCCCCCGCTGCGCAATTAACCTTGTTCGGCGCGGATGCGGTAAGACCCGCCGTTGCAGAAGAGCCCAGTTGCGGGAGGGCGCCGATGCTTCACAATATGCTGGGTTTCGGTGGCCGCATGGCTCGGTTCGAATATTTCCTGGCTTGTATGGGACTTGGCGTTCTCACCTTGCTGGTGGTGCTCGCCCTGGTGCTCGGCTTCAGGCCCGCTGGCGGGTCGATCGCCGATTACAGGACTTCGGTACCGCCGGGCCTCGTCCTGATTCTCCTGCTGGTGGTGCTGCCCTTCTATCTGTGGTTTTCCCTCGCGTTTCAGGCGAAGCGGATCCGGGATATCGGCTGGAAGCCGATCTATGTCCTGCCGGGCTGGATCGCGGCCGTCCTCTTCGATCGGCTCGTGGCCCACGCCATTCCCGGCCTGGCGATGAGCGCTGGCGGCGGCACGCTGCTCGGCACGTTCTTCAATCTCGGCATGGCGCTCTGCCTGATGTTCTGGCCCGGCCGGCCGGCCGGCGACGGCATCTGGTACGGCGATTCTTACCACGGTCCTTTGCCCGACGAGGGAAGCGATCGCGCGCCAAAGCCGGCGCGTCGCCCCGCCACGGTGCGGACGGCCCCAGCACCGGGCTTCACACCCGTCCCGTCCGGCTTTGGCCGCCGCGGTTTGTAGTCAGCGTGGTCGCGCGTGCCGGCGGTACCAGCCAGGTAGCCGGCAGCCGGTCGAGGTCGTTCGGACCGACAGAAAAAGGCGGCGTTATGAAGAAGATCAGCGCTGACATCGTGCGCCGCGAGGGCGGTCCGACCGATCTGCCGGCCCTTACCGAAGCGCAGAAAGCCGAACTGGCTGCGCTGCCCCGTAAATCGGAAAGCCGACCCCCATCGCTGGATGCGGGAACATTGGTGCCGCCTCAGTAATGATACCGGCACTGCGCGACTTCCAGCGCCTGGGCCTCCCCGTTGCCCGTCACGCGGTACACCAGCCGATGTTCGCGGTTGATTCGCCTGGACCACCAGCCTGACAGATTTCCGCCCAACGGCTCCGGCTTGCCAGTCCCGCGAAACGGCTCTCGCAGACTTTCCTTGATCAGCGTGTTGATGCGCTCCAGCGTTTTGCGATCTTCACCCTGCCAGGCGACATAATCCTCCCAGGCGGCCGATGAGAAGACGAGCTTCACGGATCGATCAGCGCTTGTTCCTCGCCCTCGCCGGCGTCGAGTTCAGCGATACTCGCCAGCAGGCGCTTCGCATTCTTCGGGGATTGCAGCAGGTAAAGCGTTTCCTCGATCGATGCCCATTCGCTTGCCGAGATCATCACCACACCCTCGCCGCGCTGCCGCGCGATGGCGATCGGCGCCTTGTCCGCGACGACCCGGTCCATGACTGCCTTCAAATTGGCGCGCGTTTCGGAAATGCTGAGCGTATCCATGGCGTATTTGTACAGAACTCTGTACAAAAATTCAAGCCAATCGCGCGTTACGCACGCTTCTGATCACTGTGGAAAGCAGGCATTAGCCAATGCCCTTTATGCGCCGATGAATGTCCAAGGCCCGTTCCCCCTTTCTGTGGATTCCCGGGCAATCCCCGGACTCGGCCGCCGTTGACCGAATGGCCCGTGCCTTTTCCAGGCCAGGGGAGCCGATGGGTGAGGCTTGGTTCATGGCGGCGGAGCGCGAGATGTACCCGCGACTGTTCGACGCGCTCGACTCGCTGACGGACGACGAGATCGAGAAAGCCCTTGAGCAGACCGCGATAGGTCCGGGTAGTTTCGGCCAGCTCAGGGAGTGGACAATATGGTATCACTATCTGCTGCCGCGCCTGATCGACCGGCAATGGCGCTCGGGATTCTGGCATCCGGTTGAACTGCTGATCACTGCCTTCATGGCCCAGCACCCGGAATCGAACGGAGACTGGCCCTATCGGGGCTTTCGGACCGATGCGCTGCGCACGCTGGGACGCTACATCATGTCGCCGCACTTCTGGCCCGGGGGCGAGCTCGACGTCGGGGAATGCCTCAACAAGCGGGAAAGACGGAATGGGCTGTTCGGCTGGTTCGACGCCGATGGCCTGTTCTCGGCATCGCTCTTCTTCTGCGTCAAATATCTCCCGGCGGAGGCGGTCGAAGCGTGGTTTCAGTCAGTCCTCGCCATTCCGAACAGATATTGGCGGGCGCAGCTGATCACCTGGCTGGTCGGCGCGCACCCGATCCTGACGGGCGAGATCGGCCAGCCGGCCGAGTTGCCGGACCATGGTCAGTTTCGTGTCGGATGGAACTGGTCGCACACCCTGGATGGACATTTTACGGGCGATTTCCGGCCGCCCATCCGCCGTGTTCCGTTCCTGCCGGCGGACAACAGGCAGGCCGTGCTTCAGGTCGCCGGCGCCATGGAGGTCGAGGCCTTTTTCGAGGATCTGCTGACTGACCCCGAACTGGCGACAGTCGCGGCCGAGGTGGCAGACATGCCGGCACTCTTTCTGCAATTTTACCGGACTGGCCCTCGTTCAGCTGATATCCTGCCTTCCGAGAGCCCATCCGAACACTGATGGGGCCGACGCTATCGACGAGGACCGCATGACGAGACTTCTGGCCGCCTTGCTCGCGCTGGCCGCGCCCATCGCCCCCGCCGCCGCACAGACGCCGCCGCCCACCTATCTCGATCCCGCCGGCAAGGCCGATGCCTGGGCCGGCGGCGTGCGCATGGTGCCGATCACCACGCCCAAGGGCAATTTCAACGTCTGGACCAAGCGGGTCGGCAACAACCCGAAAATGGCGGTCCTGCTGCTGCACGGCGGCCCCGGCGCGACGCATGATTATTTCGAACCCTTCGACAGCTTCCTGCCGCGCGAGGGCATCGAATATATCTATTATGATCAGCTCGGATCGGGCCGCTCCGACAAGCCGACCGATACCGATCTGTGGACGATCGATCGCTTCGTCGACGAGGTCGAGCAGGTCCGCGTCGCGCTTGGCCTGACGAAGGACAATTTCTGCGTGCTCGGCCACAGCTGGGGCGGCATCCTCGCGATCGAATATGCGCTGAAATATCCGGCGAACCTGAAATGCATGGTCGTGTCGAACATGATGGCGTCGGTCCCGGCCTATAACGCCTATGCGCAAAAGACGCTGATGCCGGCGATGGACCAGAAGCTGCTCGCCGAGGTCAAGGCACTGGAAGCGAAAGGCGACACCGCCAACCCGCGCTACATGGAAATCCTGGTGCCGCTGCATTACGAGCAGCACATCCTGCGCCGTCCCGCGGCCGAATGGCCCGAGCCGCTCAACCATTCCTTCGCGCAGCTCAATACCCAGCTCTACACGCTGATGCAGGGGCCGAGCGAACTCGGCGCGAGCGGCCGCCTGCTCAACTGGGATCGCTTCGCCGATCTGGCGAAGATCCAGGCGCCCACCCTCGTCATCGGCGCGCGCTACGACACGATGGATCCGGCCTATATGGCGGCGATGGCGAAGAAGTTGCCGAACGGCCAGTTCGCCCTGATGCCGGAGGGCAGCCACATGGCGATGTACGACGATCAGCAACGCTATTTCGCCGCGCTGACCGCGTTCCTCAAGGCGCGGGAATAGCGCTAGCTTGGGTATTTACCCCCGTTCGGCCCGACGAGCTCAGGGCGAACGGGAAGGGTGATTCCAGCCAGTTCTGCTCTAGCGTGCCCGGCCCTGCGTCAGCTGCCGTTCGCACAGGCCAGTCGGATGCCAGTCATGAGTCAGGGTGGTGGGTTGCCTG
Organism: Parasphingomonas zepuensis; assembly: GCF_036663735.1. Lineage (NCBI taxonomy): Bacteria > Pseudomonadati > Pseudomonadota > Alphaproteobacteria > Sphingomonadales > Sphingomonadaceae > Parasphingomonas > Parasphingomonas zepuensis. The sequence continues at coordinate 1,316,005 of NZ_JAXOJO010000001.1, forward strand.
GCGCCGTCGTGGAGGATCAGCGCGAAGCCGCGCCGCGGCTGCTGGCCGATGGCCATCAACAGCATCGGCGGCCCGGCGCGGATCATCAGGCTGTTCCCCGGCCCGCGCCCCATCTGGACGCCCTCCGGCGTCTCCAGGCACGTGTCCCCGCTGACGGCGTAAAAGGCTTCGGGCCCGGAATGCACATGCAGCGGCGCGGTCATGCCCGGGGTGAAGACGGAGCGCAGATATTCCGCCGTGTAGCGCGGTGCCGGATCGAGCGGGAGCGGACCGAGCCGCGCGACATGGCGACCGTGCTTCGCCCGCCATGCGCGCGGCGCGATCGTGAACAGCCAGATCTTGTCGAACGCCTCCACGATGGTGCCGTTGGCGGTCAGGCTGTCCTGCGCCGCGGCTTTCGACGGGAAGCTGTCGAGATGCCAATAGACCGATTTCCTGTCCACGCTCGGCAGGTCCTTGCGCGCCAGCAGGCAGGCCGGGCCGGGTGCTTCATCGAGGCCACAGGGCCGTGTCGTCGCCTGTCCGAAAGCGGGCCCGGTAACGAGGAAAGCGGCAACGCAGCTCAACAGGCGAAGTGGGGGGCTCATGCGCGACTCCATCGCGGGTGATGCCGCAATGTCTCCCTTTCCGGCATTTTCCGCAATGTTACGCAACGCCTCAACTGTGAGCCAAGGGCGACCTGCGCGGTTGCGGCGCCCAGGAGCGCCCCCGCGCCCTTCACGCCACCCGCAGCACCGCCGCCTGGCCCATCGCCCGCCCCTTGCCGCTGCGCTTGGCCGCATACAGCGCCTCGTCGGCCGCCTGCAGCAGCCCGTCCAGGTCGAGCCCGCCGGCGGGATAGGTGGCGAAGCCCAGGCTGCCCGAAACCGGCAGCATCAGCGCGCCGATCTGCGCGGGCTGGCACAGCCGCAGGACGATGCTGGTCAGCCGCGCATCGATCGAGAGCCCGCCGGTTTCCCCGCGCAGCATCAGCACGAACTCGTCGCCGCCCAGCCGTCCGGCCATCGCGCCCGGCCCGGCATGCGCCGTCAGCCGCTCCGCCACGATCTTCAGCAGCGCGTCGCCGACATGATGGCCATGCGTGTCGTTGATCTGCTTGAACCCGTCGAGATCGATCAGCGCCACCGTCACCGGCTCGCCGCTCTGCCCGGCCTCGGCCAGCGCATCCTCGATCGCCGCGCAGATGGCGTGGCGGTTGGCCAGGCCGGTCAGGGCGTCGCTATGCGCCAGCGTCTCCACTTGCCGGTGCAGCGCCAGCATCGCGATCGTCTGGCGATGATAATCGCGCAGGAAGCCGATCTTGAGCAGCGCCACGCTGCTCATGCTCCCGCCCAGTGCCATGGCCATGAAATCGCCCGAGGCGATCATGGCGATGCCCGACGGAAGGATACCGATCAGCAGGGTCGCGATCGATGCGAAGCGCAACGGCGCCAGGCAATGCGCGATGCTGAACGTCCCGAAGGCGAGCGAGACCGGGATCAGCAACGGAAAGCCCAGGCCCTGCACGAAGCTCAGCACGCTGAAGGCGCTGACCACCGCGACTGAGCCAGTGGCGGCGATGTTCGTCCCCCGCAGGAAGCGCGCCGTATCGCCGGCGCCAACCCCGCGCGCGTTGCGGCGCTGCCACAACAGGATCCGCCACAGGCAGAAGGCCGCGACGCCGGCCGTCCAGCCATAGAAGCGCAGCGGCACGCCCTGGTGCCACAGCACATAATCGACCAGCGCCAGATTGGTCAGCGCGAGGAGATGCAGGATCGGGATCTGGCGGTGGATATTGGCGAGCTGGAAAGCGGTCAGGCTGTCGCGCAGTGCGGCCGGCACTGGTGGAAACCAGATCCGCCACAGCGCAAGGCCGCGATCGTTGAACATCCCTGATCGCATGATTGCCCTTCGCCCGACGGAGCGCCGGGCTATCGGCCAACATGGTAAACACATGGTAAAGGGCGGATAGTCCAATCTGCAGGCCGCATATGCACAAGCCGCGCCGTTTCGGACTGGCAAGGAAGATCAGGGTCGCGCCGAGGCGCGGAGATACGGATATGGTCTGCGCGATGCGTTCGATCGCATCTGGAAACCTCCGCGCATCCTCTTCAGGATTTTCGCGTCCCGCGCGACGCGCCGGATGCGATCGCCCTATCTCCCGGCAACGGGTGGGATCACCATGGCGGCGGTGCGATGCCGGGAACTGGGCAGCGATTCCTTCCGCCTCCGGCTCCCTGCGTCCCCGTCGCACACCGGCGGTGTCAGCCCGCGATGCCCTCGCACGACCGGAAGGAGCGTGCCTGGCGCACCGAACGCAGGCCATGCCCGTTCGAGGGCAGCGCCGGGCCGGCATCATTGGCGGCGGGGAGCATGAAGGCGCTCTCCAGCGCCGCGCGGTTGATGCCGTCGGGCGCCACGGTGCAGGGGAATTTGGTCCGCAAGCCCTGCAGCGCCGCTGCCTGGGCGAGGGTGCGTTCCTTCAGCCGCTGGCCGACCGAACGGCGGACCGGCAATCCGGCGACGATCTTGATCCAGCTGTTCCAGCTGATGCCCAGCCGCCGCATCACCTCCGCCTGCGATCCGACTAGGGGTTCCAGATCTTCCACCAGCTCGCGGTTGACGATGCACATTCCCGATTGCTGCTGCATGATAATCGTTCCTCGAAGCGCTGTTGGCCGACAAATGTCGGGTTGATTGCCCTCCGGCGTGCGGCGATCTGCCGTGCGCCCGAAGAGCAGCCGCGCCTCTCATGGGGGATACAATCCCCCAAACATCCCCCCGAATGTACTGCGCCCACTATGTTTTGGTTTTATTAAATATTCGCGTCACTTCGAACTTCGGACAAGTAAGGCTTTCGGCACCTTCATCACACCAGATATTCATCTGCCAAGAATTGCCACGAACCGCGGCAATCGCAGGCGGAGATAGTTGCTCCCGGATCGGCCCAATACGCCGCAGGGGCCATGGGGATACGTGGAACATCCATTTTGGTACCAGATAGCGCGCGATGATTCTCATCAAATCATCACGATTTCGACGCCGCGCGCGGTATATTCGTGCGCATACTGCCAATCATTGCAGGATTCCGGCGTGGCCGGATCAAGGTGCGAAGGAAAGTGATTCGTGCGGGCCGCGCATTGCCCACGAAATGGGGAGCCACGGAAAGGGGCCCCACGAAAAAGGGGCGCCCGTTGCCGGACGCCCCTTCCATCATGCGATAGGGTGCGAAAGATCAGAAGCGCACACCGACTCCGCCGAGCGCCTGGCGGCGCTGCAGCCCCACGCCGTAGAAGTCGCCATAATCGCCGTAGTTGATCTCGAGCAGGCCATAGGCATTCTTGCCGAAATTCACGTTCACGCCGATCGCGCCCTGCACGCCGCCCTGGCTCTCCGAGCCCGAAGCGGTGCCGACGCTGGCGCTGAACTTGATGCGGGCATAGCCGAGCTTGCCATACACCAGCACCTTCGGGGAAGCGACGAAGCCGATCCGGCCGCCGACGCCGAGATTGCCGTCTTCCTTCAGGCACGCGCCGCCGTCGCACAGCTTGACGCTCGAGAATTCATAGGTCGCATACGGACCGACCACGACCTTGTTGCCGGCCTTGATGTCGAAACCGATCTCGCCGCCATAGGAAGCCGCGCTGCCGATCTTGTAGACATCGTCGTCGTCGGAAATGGTCGGCGTTTCGTAACCGAGGCGTGCTTCGAGGCGGATGCCGTCAAAGTCCTGCGCGGCGACCGGCTCGGCGTCCTGCGCAAAGGCCATGGCGGGCGCGCACGCCAAAAGAGCGGCGCCAAGCACCAGATATTTTTTCATGATAGTGTCCCCCAGATACGGACGAAAAACGTCCAGCAATCCCAATCCCCTATAGTTGATCGGATTGGGCGAGTGCCGCCTAATATTAAGCCCGTCCTTCGTCCAGCATTAATTTGCACCTGATTTGGGACATGTTGGGGATGGCGCAGAATGACGTTCGTTGGACAGAGCAAAACAAGGTTTATTTTATAATCCAGATTAGGATGCTATTCTGATCGAGATTAATGGCCCAGTCCCTTGCCCATGTCGCCCTGGTCGTCCGCGACTATGATGAAGCGCTTGCTTTCTATGTCGGCAAGCTCGGTTTTTCCCTCGTCGAGGACAGCTATCAGCCGGCGCAGGACAAGCGCTGGGTCGTCGTCGCCCCGCCCGGGGCCGGCCCCGGCGCCACCACGCTCCTGCTCGCCCGCGCGGCAACGCCGGAACAGGCGGCGTTCATCGGCAACCAGGCCGGCGGCCGCGTCTTCCTGTTCCTCGCCACGGACGATTTCGCGCGCGATCATGCCGCGATGATCGCGCAGGGCATCGCCTTCGTTCGAGAGCCGAAGGTCGAGCCTTATGGCACCGTCGCGGTATTCGCGGATCTCTACGGCAATCTGTGGGATCTGGTGCAGTTCGCGGACGGGGGGTGATCTGTCCCCGACCCATGGCTCTGGTCCGAATCACGGCCTGTCGCTAGGCTGGGCTCATACCGGGAGGGTGCATGAAGATCGCCGTCACCATCGCCGTCCTCGCTGTCATGGTGCTCGGCGCCTGGGTCCTGTTGGCCGGCCGGGCGCCGCCGGCAAAGGCGCAGAGCTTTGAGCAACGCTATCCGGATCTCCCGAAGGATGCGGTCGCGCGCCGCTCGCGCTCCAATGCAGTGATGGTGGCTCAGCGCGTGCCAGTGAATAGCTGGCTCCCCGTCATCGAATCGGAAGCTGAAGCGAAGAAGCGCCCGGCGCGGCAGATCACGATGCGTGCGATTGCGACGCTCGCCGTGGCGCTCAAGGGGGAGGGGCTCGAACAGGGCCCGGTCGACGGGATCGTCCGGGACTATCATCTTGCGACGGTGCTGACCCCCGATGAAAAGGCGTTCATCGCCGCCGCCGCGCCGAGCGAGCGGGACCGCGTGAAATTCTCCTGGCGGTACGAAGCTGCCAATGTCCTGCTCTGGTCGCTCGGCTTCGTCGATTCCCTGGGGCCGCCACGCACCGCGGTCGATCCGGCAGTGCTGGTCAGGCTGCTCAAGGAGAACAGTGCCGAACAGCTCGTGGCGAAGGCGCGGTTGCGGCCGATCGGGGACATCCTCGATCAGGCGGACCTGATCTATCGCTATCGCTGGGCGCTGGTCGATGCCCGGATCAACGGGAAGCCGCCGCCGTCGGGCCTGAATGACGATGTCGCGATGGAGCGGCATCACGCGCTGAACTGGCTGATCGGCTCGATGGATCAGGATTGGGACGATATCTCTCTCGATACCTGAACGTCAGATCCAGCCCGGCGCGTGGACCAGCTCCAGCTTCATCCCGTCCGGATCCTCGAAGAACACGGCATAATAATCGCCCGAATATTCGGGATAATGGGCCGGCGCGTCGAGCACCGTGATGCCGCGTTCGATCAGCAGCGCATGCAGCCGATCGACGTCGCCCCGGCTTGCCGCGCGCCAGGCGAGATGGTGCAGCCCCGGCGCATAGCGTTGGTGGCGATATCCGGCGAGCGAGGGATGGCATGGCCTGAGCCCAAGCGACGCGCCGCGCCCGTCCGGGCCCCTGTCCCATTCGCAACCCTCCGGGCCGTCCTTCACGCAGGTGTAGCCGAGGAAATCGAGCACTGGCCCATAGACGGCCTTCGATGCGGCGATGTCGCGCACGTTCAGGTCGATATGATGGAATCCACCCCGGTTAGTCTCGCTCATCCTGTCCTCTCCTTGCGATCGCGGCCGCGAAAGCGACGTGCCGAGTCGCGGACTCGACTCCCTTCTCAGCGTCAGAACATAATAAGAACATCATTGATCGATTCGCAAGGCTGTCCCATGCTCCATCCACCCGTCCACCGCTTGTTCTATGCTCTTCGCCCGCCGGAAGAGGCGCTTGGCTATCTCGCCGACCAGCAACGAGAGTTTGGCCCTGGCCGTGAAGTACGCGGGCCCCATCTCCATCTCACTCTGGCGATCACGAACGACTTCGCGGTCTTTCCCGATCGCCAGGAGGAGGTGATGAGGCGGATCGGGGATGCGATCGTCGCGCATCAGTGTCCCGTGGTCCTCGATCAGGCCGTCGCGAGCGGGCGGTCGGTGATGCTCGCGCCGAGTGAGACGCTGCATGCGGTCGAGGCCCTTCACCTGCTGTTGCGCGCCGGCATGCGGGCCGCGCAGGCGCGCATGCGCACGGGCTGGCGGCATAGCCCGCACATGACCTTGCTGTACCGCGATGGAAAACCGTTCATCCTGCCCGTCCCCGCGATGAGCTGGCGCGCGACGGAGTTCTTCCTGGTGCACAGCCTGGTTGGCCAGAACCGGCATGAAATCAGGGCGCGCTGGCCGCTTGCTGCGCCAATGCTACACTGACGCCGGCAGCGCCCAGTCGATCGGCTTCTGCCCATGGCTGGCCAGGAACGCATTGGCCTTGGAGAAATGCTTGCAGCCGAGAAAGCCGTTATGCGCCGATAGCGGGGACGGGTGGGCGGCCTTCAGCACCAGATGCCGCCCGCCGCGATCGATACTGTCGACGAACGCTGCCTTTTTCTGCGCGTAGCTGCCCCACAGCATGAACACGACTGGCTCGGGCCGCGCGTTGATCAGCCGGATCACCGCGTCGGTGAAGCGCTCCCAGCCGCGGTCGCGGTGCGATGCGGCCATGCCCATCTGCACCGTCAGCACGGCGTTCAGCAGCAGCACGCCCTGCTGCGCCCAATGTTCGAGAAAGCCGTGGCGTACCGGCGGAATGCCGAGGTCGCTCGCCAGCTCCTTGTAGATGTTAACCAGGCTCGGCGGCGGCCGCACGCCGGGCTGGACGGAGAAGCACAGGCCGTGTGCCTGCCCCTCGCCATGATAGGGGTCCTGCCCCAGGATCACGACGCGCACATCCTCGAGCGGGGTCAGGTCGAGCGCGCGGAACCACTCGGTGCCCTTGGGGAAGATGCGTTTGCCCGCTGCCTTCTCGGCGACGAGATAAGCCTTGAGCGCCACCATATAGGGGCTGTCGAATTCGGCACGGAGCGGTTCGAGCCAGCTCGGATGGAGTTTGACGTCGTTGCTCATCGGGCCCCCGCGCTCATCGCCAGCGATCTGTCGGACAGCGCCCGCGCCTGTCAACCACCTGCGCTGACGCTAGCGCTTGCGCACGAACTCGGCGCGCAGCACCAGGCCCTTGATCCCGTCGAACCGGCAATCGATTTCCTGGCTGTCGCCGGTCAGGCGGATCGACTTGATCAGCGTGCCGCGCTTGAGCGTCTGTCCGGCGCCCTTGACGGTCAGGTCCTTGATCAGCGTCACCTGGTCGCCATCGGCGAGCAGATTGCCCACCGAATCGCGGACTTCGACCGTATCCGCGCCCGTGGCGGCACCGGCTTCGGCGTCGGCCGCGCTGATCCATTCGCCGCTTGCCTCGTCATAGACGAAGGCGTCGTCGTCAGCCATCGAGTCAGCTCTTCAGCGTCGTCATTTCGACGGCCTTGCCCTTGCTCGAAGGGTTGGCGGCGATGGTCTTGGTCTTTTCCGCCTTGGGCTTGCGGACTTCCTTGTTCGATTTCTTCTGGCTCTTGGCCATGGCGGCGGTTCCTTTGCGGGCGGGTCGCCCGGGTGGAACCTACACGCTTCGCGCCCGGTTCGCCCGCATAATCGCTGCGGGCGGGCGCTTTCAGCAGAAGGGGCGGGTCTTCAGCCGATGGCGCCGACGGCGGCGAACTGGCCGAGGATCAGGACGGCGGTGGTCGCGAAGGACGCGAAGCCGATTGCAAAAGAGCGAGTCATTTCGTGAGTCTTTCGTGCGGTGTCGGCGATCAGGCGATCGGAACGACGGGGACGGCGGCGCTGACCATCAGCGCGGTGAAGAGCAGGGCGCCGGCGAAGGAGAGCGCGAGCTGCTGGACATTGGCAAAACGGATCGACATGGTTTCATTCCCTGATGTTGGCGTTCCGGACCGTCCGGCCGCCGATGCCAGGGTGATTGCAGAGACCGTGCCAAACTCGCAAAGCCTTGAAATTGCTAGGGCGCGCGCCCACAGCGTCGCCTGAATGGTAAAAACACCGCAAAGAATGTAGGAATTTTCGCCAACTAATGGCGTGGCCACGTTATCGCGTGAAGGCGATTCCTAACCGGACATGGGTGTGCCGGTCGCGATAATCGCTGATCGCTTCGCCATATCCGGAAAACGCCTGTCCGAACAGATAGATAGGCGGCAACTTGTTGGAAATCGCGATCAGCGGATAAGACAGATAAGCCTCCGCAGCACCCTTTCCCGTGTACGGAAACCCCCGTCCGGTCACCGCCAGCTTCAGCCCGTCCCTCTGTCCGACCGAAGCCCCCAGCGCGCCGTGACCCCAATAGTGATCGAGATCGGACGCGATTCCCCGCCGCCCGACATAGAACCAGGCCTCCGGCGCCAGCTCCAGATCCCAGCGGTCCCCCAGCCCGAACCGCTTGGTGCCCCGCACGAAGATACGGTTCACGTCGATCGACCCCGCCGTGCCGAGCCCGTTCGAATCATGGCGATAGCCGAGGCCGAGCGTCGCGCTGCGGTCGAGCGGCAGGTCGACATAGACTTCCGGGCTGTAATTGGTCGCCCGGAACGGTCCGGACGGCTCGCCCAGCGCCCAGAACATCGTCTGGGTATAGGCGAAACGGAGGCTCGGCCCGTCCTCTCGGCCCAGCGCGCGAAAGGCGAAGCTCAGCTGCAGCTTGCCGCCCGCATCGCCCGTCCCGAACGCGCCGTAGACCGGCTCATGGGCACTGAACCGCTCGACAAAGGCGCCCGACGATCCCGACGAATCCGTGGCGACCCGTTCGACGGCGACTGTCTGGGCGACAGGCGCAGTCTCGGCCAGCCGGTAGAGGCGCCTCGCAAAGGCGCCGGGCTGGACGATCGGCGCTTCCTCCGGCGCGAGGATCAGGTGCAGCCGGGTGCCGTCCCCGGCCACCGTGTCGAGCTCGCCCGGTCCCTCCGCCGGCACGGGCGCGCTGCCCTCGTTGAGCAGGAACACATCGACCCCGCGCCGCGCGGCCTCGGCCGAGGCGGGCGGTTCGACCAGCGGCCGGAGCTGGGCGGCGGCGGGCGCTGACAGGAGCATGGCGGCGCCGGCGGCGATCGGGGAAATGCGCATCGCCGGATTGATGCCAGCGCTTTGTTACGGACGCGAGTCCGAACTGGCGTGCTGGGGCTGGCGAAGCGCCGACCGCCCGGCTAGGCCAAGGCGATGCGAGTCACCGATGCCGAAATCGCCTTTGCCGAAACCCTTGCCGGCCTCGCCGGTGCGGCGATCAGGCCCTATTTCCGCAACAGTCATGGCCTCGAGGCCAAGGCCGACGCCTCGCCCGTCACGCTCGCCGACCGCGCCGCCGAACAGGCGATGCGCGCCGCGATCGAGGCGCGCTTCCCCGACGATGCGATCATCGGCGAGGAATATGGCGTGCGCGAAGGGACCAGCGGACGCGCCTGGGTGCTCGATCCGATCGACGGCACCCGCGCCTTCATCTCGGGCCGCCCGATCTTCGGCACGCTGATCGCCCTGGTCGCGGAGGGCTGGCCGGTGCTCGGGGTGATCGACCAGCCGATCCTCGGCGAGCGCTGGACCGGCGTGATCGGCCGGCCGACTCTGTTCAACGGCAAGCCCGCCGCGACCCGCCGCTGCCCGGATCTAGCCCAGGCGCTGCTCGCGACCACCTCGCCCGCGCTGTTCGGCGACGACCAGCTTCACGCCTTCGAACATCTCGACGCGGCAGTGATGAGCACGGTGCTGGGTGGCGATTGCTATAATTATGCCTGCCTGGCGTCGGGCTGGCTCGACATCGTCGTCGAGGACGGGCTGAAGCTCCACGATTTCGCCGCGCTGGTCCCCGTCGTCGAGGGCGCCGGCGGGCGCATGTGCGACTGGGCCGGCGATCCGCTCACCGCCGATAGCATCGGCGAGGTCGTGGCGGCCGGCGATCCGGCCCGGATCGAGGATATATTGGAAGCGCTGGCGTGCCGCGGGCACTGAGCCCGCGCCCTTAGAACACCCCCAGGAACTTCTTGCGCTGATCCTTGCGCTCACCCGACGTCTTCTTGCCGCTCTCGGCCTTGGCCGTGGTGCCGCGGCCGACATCGTCGCGCGGCTCGCCCTTGGTGGTGCGCTGCGCCTTGGCCGTCGCACCCGACAGCACCGGCCCGCACGCCGCGCTCTTCGCATCCCCGACATCGACAAAGGCGAGCACCCCGGCAAGCGGGGTCGCGACCAGGGTCAGCCCTAGCCCGACCCCCGCGCGCGTGAGAAGTTGCGGGCTGACGACATTGATTCCGGGCTTGGCGAAATAGCCGTTCAGCCCCACCGGCGACTGGCCGGAGATGAGGCTGAACTTCTTGCCGTCGGCGCGGAAGGCGAGATCGAGCGATTCGTTCCGGAAGCTGAACCCGCCGCGCCCGAGGATCACGTTCTTGCGCGTGTCGATCAGGATCGGGTCGGCCGCCGCGATGCCCCGCCGCACGGTAAAGGCGACCAGACCGCAGTTGATCCGGACCGGCTCCTTCAACTTGCCCTGGAACATCTTGTACACGAAGGTGCCGAGATCGAGCTCTGACAGCTGGACGTTGCGCGTCCAGAAGCTCCCTGCCGGGATGATGAACGCGATCCGCCCGCTCGCGGTCGACAGCGACTTGTGGACCGTGTCGCCGTCGCCGCTGAGCTGGAGCCGCCCCTTCACGGTGCCGCTGGTGCCCGATTCGTCGACGCCATAGCCCGCGAGCAGCACGCCCATCGGCGTGGGCGCCAGGCGAATGTCGTAATCGGTATGGACAAGAGGCGTACGCGCATTGATCTTGATGTCCGACGCGACATGGCCGCGCGCCATCTCGAACGTCAGCGGCGATAGCGTCAGCAGGCTGTTGTCGAGGGCCAGGGTGAGGTCGATGTTCGACACCGGCACGCTCTCCGCGCGCAGCCTGCGCACGGTATAGCGCACGTCTGCGTCGAAATTGCGCAAGGCGTCGACGCGCAGCCTGGCATCGGGCAACAGCCTCGGCGTACCGTTTACCTGGGTGATCACGCCGGCCTTGCCCTTGGCCGCGACGATGTCGGGATTATAGCCGATGAACGGCGCGACATCGACGATGTCGAGCGTCCGGGTGGCGAGCGTCGCGGTGATCTTCAGCCGCGGCTCGATCATCAGCACGGTCACCTTGCCCGCAATGTCGCTGTCGCCGAACCGGCCGTGCAGCCCGGTGAGGCGATATTCGTCGCCCACCTTGGTCAGCGCCGAATCGAGCCGATAGGTCCGTGTCTCGGGGAGGGCGACCCCGATGATGCTGAACAGATCGGCGATGTTGCGGCCGCGCGCGGTGACCTTGAGGTTGGCGCCTTCGATCCGGGTCGGCGCATCGAGCGTCCCAGCCACGTCGATCGCGGTACGCGCCGCCTTGATGTGGAGCTCGAGCTGGTTCTTGCCGTTGGTGACGGTCGCGTTCGGCGTCAGCATCGCGCCGGTAAGCGTGAAGGGGGTCTCGCGCACCCGCCCGGTTCCGGTGAACTGGATCGAATTGGCGAAGCGCGTATCGGAGGCCTCGATCGTCTTGAAGGCGATATCGGTCGAGAGCCGCAACCTGGGATCGATATAGCGCAAGGTCGTGCCGGCCAGAGTCGCCTCGCGGATCAGCGGCAGTTCGAGCGGCTTCCCCTTCTTCTCGCTGAACGTCCAGGTGTTGATCTTGTGGTCCTTGCTCCATTCGAGATCGACCGCGCCGTCGACCATGTCGAGCATCTTCACCCGCCGGTTTCCGAAGATCAGCGGGAAGGTGGCGATGCGCGTGTCGATCCGCTTCGCTTCGAACAGATTGGGCTTGCTCGCCCAGTCCGGGTTGGAGATCGTCATCCCCTCGGCGACGAAATGGATGTCGATCGGATCGAAATAGAGCTGGAAGTCACCCGGCACCTTCACGGTGCGATGCGTCATCGCTGCGACGGTGCGCTCGAACGGGTGTTTGAGGAACCGGCCCTTGGTGATGTAGAGGATCAGCCAGGCAAGGAAGAGCGTCGCGATCACGCCCAGCACGATATTGCGCGCGATTCGCCATGGCCGCGACAGGCGCCCCCTTTCCTCCGGCGGCGTCGCCGATTCGGCTGCGACGGGGGCCTGTTCGGGCGCGTCGGCAGCCGTTACGGGGGACGGAACGGGGGTGCGCGGTGAATCCATCGCCTTTTAACCTTCCGCGCACGCAGCAAGTTCCGAAAGGTTGCATTCGCGCCGTCCAGCCGCTATGCGCCCGCCTTTCCGCGAGTAAGAGGAACTGCCCGGCCGGTATGGGCTGCCGTGGCCGTTCATAGATCGTCGCGCATAAGAAGGAGACGAAAATGCCCAAACTCAAGACGAAGAGCGGCGTCAAAAAGCGCTTCAAGCTCACCGCCACCGGCTTGCTCAAGCACGGCGTCGCCGGCAAGCGCCACCGCCTGCTGCATCACAACGGCAAGTATATCCGCCAGAATCGCGGCACCAAGGTGCTTGCCAAGGCCGACACCGCAGCGGTGAAGGCCTGGGCGCCCTACGGTCTCGGTTGAGCGGAAGGAATTAGAGAATGGCACGCGTAAAACGGGGTGTAACCACCCGCGCCAAGCATAACCGGATCCTCGATCAGGCGAAGGGCTATTATGGCCGTCGCAAGAACACGATCCGCATCGCCCGCCAGGCCGTCGAAAAGGCCGGGCAATACGCCTATCGCGACCGCAAGGTTAAGAAGCGCTCGTTCCGGGCGCTCTGGATTCAGCGCATCAACGCGGCCGTCCGCGTCGAGGGCCTGACATATGGCACCTTCATGCACGGCCTGAAGCTCGCCGGCGTCGAACTCGACCGGAAGGTCCTGGCCGACATCGCGATGCACGAGGGCGCGGCGTTTAGCGCCATCATCGCGCAGGCGAAGGCGGCTCTGCCCCAGGCCGCCTGAGCGACCTGTAGCGACCGAAACACGGGGCGCGGGTGGTTTTCCACCCGCGCCCTTTTCGTTATCGGGCCTCAGGCCCGGCCAGTTTGAGGATGCCATGAACGATCTCGATCAGATGCGGGAACATTTGCTCGCTGCCATTGCGGCCTCGGGCGGGCTCGACGCGCTCGATACGGTGCGGGTCGGCGCTCTGGGCAAGCAGGGCACGATCACTGGCCTGCTCAAGACGCTCGGCGGCATGTCGCCCGAACAGCGGCTGAGCGAAGGCCCGCGCATCCAGGCGCTGCGCGAAGCCGTGACGACGGCGATCGCCGACAAGAAGGCAGCGCTTGACCGCGCCGAGCTCGACGCACGCCTCGCCCGCGAGACGCTCGACATGACGCTCCCCGCCGACGGCGTGGGTACCGGCAGCGTCCACCCGGTCAGCCAGGTGATGGACGAGCTGGCGGAGATCTTCGCCGATCTCGGCTTCGCGGTCGCGACCGGCCCGGAGATCGAGGACGACTGGTATAATTTCACCGCGCTCAACATCCCGGAGACTCATCCGGCGCGCGCGATGCACGATACTTTCTACTTCCCAGCGCAGCCGGAGGCGAGCACGGCCGGCGACGGGCAAAGCCCGTCGTCCGACGGCGAGCTTGGCTCGCCGCGGGCCGCGCTCGGTTCCTCGCGGATGCTCCTGCGCACCCACACCTCCCCGGTGCAGATCCGCGCGATGCAGGCGGCGGGCGGCAACAAGCCGATCCGCATCATCGCGCCCGGCCGCACCTATCGCTCGGACAGCGACGCCACCCACACCCCGATGTTCCATCAGGTCGAGGGGCTGGTGATCGACAAGGGCATCACGCTCGGCCATCTCAAATGGACGCTCGAGACCTTCCTCAAGGCCTTCTTCGAGCGCGACGACATCGTCCTGCGCCTGCGCCCGAGCTATTTCCCGTTCACTGAGCCGTCGGCAGAGGTCGATGTCGGCTTCAGCCTCGTGAACGGCAAGCGCGTGATCGGCGGGTCGGACGGCTGGATGGAAGTGCTCGGCAGCGGCATGGTCCACCGCACGGTGATCGAGGCCGGCGGTTATGATCCCGACGAGTGGCAGGGCTTCGCCTTTGGCTGCGGCATCGATCGGCTGGCGATGCTCAAATACGGCATGGACGATCTGCGCGCCTTCTTCGACGGCGATGTCCGCTGGCTGAAGCATTATGGATTCGCGGCGCTCGACGTGCCCACTTTGTCCGGGGGAGTCGGGGCATGAAGTTGACGCTGAGCTGGCTGAAAGAGCATCTCGACACCACCGCCGATCTCGAGTCGATCGTCGAGGCGCTGACCCGTATCGGCCTCGAGGTCGAGGGCGTCGAGAATCCGGGCGAGAAGCTCGCCGCGTTCAAGGTGGCGAGAGTGCTCAAGGCTGCCCCGCATCCCCAGGCCGACAAGCTTCAGGTGCTGACGGTCGACGCGGGCGAAGGCCCGCTGCAGGTCGTGTGCGGCGCGCCCAATGCGCGTGCCGGGCTCGTCGGCGTGTTCGGCCTGCCGGGCGCGGTCGTGCCGTCCAACGGCATGGTGCTGAAGGTCGCGGCGATCCGCGGCGTGGAATCCAACGGCATGATGTGCTCGACCCGCGAACTCGAGCTGGGCGACGACCATGACGGCATCATCGAGCTGCCCGAAGATGCGCCGGTCGGCACGTCCTATCCCGATTATGCCGGCCTCAACGATCCGGTGATCGACGTCGCCATCACGCCCAACCGCCAGGATTGTATGGGCGTGCGCGGCATCGCGCGCGATCTCGCCGCGGCAGGCCTCGGCACGCTCAAGCCGCTGAAGGTCGATCCGGTGGCGGGCGAAGGCCCCGGCCCGGACGTGCGTACGGACGATACGGATGGCTGCCCGGCCTTTTTCGGTCAGACCGTCGCCGGCGTCACCAATGGCGAGGCGCCGGACTGGATGCGGCGCCGCCTCACCGCGATCGGGCAGAAGCCGATCTCGGCGCTGGTCGACATTACCAATTATGTGTCGGTCGATCTCGGCCGCCCGCTGCACGTCTATGACCGGGCGAAACTCTCGGGCGGCCTCGTCGCGCGCCGCGCCAGGGCGGGCGAGTCCGTGCTGGCGCTCAACGGCAAGACCTATACGCTCGACGAGACCATGACAGTCATCGCCGACGAGGCGCATGTCCATGACATCGGCGGCATCATGGGCGGCGCGGAGTCGGGCGTGTCGGCGGAAACGACGGACGTGCTGATCGAGTGCGCGTTCTTCGATCCCGATCATATCGCCCGCACCGGCCAGAAGCTCAGCCTGACCAGCGATGCCCGCGCCCGGTTCGAGCGCGGTGTCGATCCGGCATTCCTGGAGGACGGCCTGGCCATCGCGACTCGCCTCGTGACCGAGATTTGCGGCGGCAAGGCCAGCGGCGTGACGCGCGCCGGCACCCCGCCGGTCGCGCCCCGCACCATCGCCTATGATACCAACCGCGCCGAAACGCTGGGTGGTCTCGCCATCGCGCCGGATCGGCAAAAGGCGATCCTCGAAAGCCTCGGCTTCGTGGTCGATGCCGGCTGGAACGTGACGGTGCCGAGCTGGCGCCGCGACGTGGACAGCTCTGCCGATCTGGTCGAGGAAGTCATTCGGATCGAGGGCATCGACAAGGTGCCGCCAGTCCCGCTCGATCGAGTCCCCGGCGTCGCTCGGCCCACCGCGACGCCCGAGCAGAAGCTGGAACGCCGCGCCCGCCGCGCCGCCGCCGCGCGCGGCCTCAACGAAGCGGTGACGTGGAGCTTCCTGTCCGAGGCCGAGGCAGCGCCCTTCGGCGGCGGGGCGTGGAGCCTCGCCAACCCGATCAGCGAAGACCTCAAGGTCATGCGCCCGTCGCTCCTGCCCGGCCTGCTTGCCGCAGCGGCGCGCAACCTGAAGCGGGGCGCGCAGAGCGTGCGCCTGTTCGAGATCGGCCGTCGCTATCTTGCCGAGGCTGAACGCCCGACGCTCGGCGTCGTGCTCGCCGGCGAAGGCCGGGCGCGCGGCTGGCAGCACGGCAAGGCAGCGCCGTTCGACGCCTTCGACGCCAAGGCCGAGGCGCTGGCGCTGCTGGCCGCGGCCGGCGCACCGGTCGAGAATCTGCAGGTAATGGGCGAGGCCGGCGCGGCCTGGCATCCCGGCCAGTCGGGCACGCTCCGGCTCGGGCCGAAAACGGTGCTGGCGGCGTTCGGCATGGTCCATCCGCTCACCGCGCGCGCTTATGATCTCGACGGGCCCGTCGCGGCGGTCGAGCTGTATCTCGATGCGATCCCGGGCAAGCGCGCGGCCGGCTTCATGCGCCCCGCCTATGCCCCACCCGCGCTGCAGGTCGTGCGCCGTGACTTCGCGTTCCTCGTCCCCACCGCCCTGGCCGCCGACGCGCTGGTCCGTGCGGTGAAGGGTGCCGACAAGGCAGCGATCACCGCAGTGCGGCTGTTCGACGTGTTCACTGGCGCCGGCGTCGAGGAGGGCCACAAGAGCCTCGCCCTCGAAGTCACGCTCCAGCCGGGCGAGAAGAGCTTCACGGACGAAGAGCTAAAGGCAGTGGCCGACAAGGTCGTGGCGGCGGCGGCGAAACTGGGGGCGGTGTTGCGCGGTTGAGGATCGAACGCTTCCTTGAAGGCCTCGAGGAGAAGATGCGGGACCCGGACGATGTCGACTATATGTCGGTCATCGTGCCGGGCGATCTCGATCCGTTCGATCGCCTTTATCGCTTCAGCATCCATGTCGACGCCGAGCTGCGGCTGGCGGGGCTCGGATGCAGCGTGGGCGGCGGCACGATGTTCAGCGAGGAGGACGAGGACGGCGAAAGCGAGATCCTGTTCTGCGTGCTCGATGTCGATGCGACGGACGTCGATGGCGCGCGGGCGCTGCTGCGGCTGCATCTGCCCGAACTCGGCTGCCCGGAAGATACCATGATCCAATATGGCGAGGATCTCGAGGATCGGTATGACGGCGAGGACTGGCTATTGGCGCAGCCAAGGACAATCACCGACGATTGAGGTCGAAGCGAACGGAAGCTTGAATGCCTGATCTGATCGAAATCGCCTCTGCCGGCCTTTCCGCCGCTATCAACCCGTTCGGCGCCGAGCTCACCCATCTGCGCGACGCCGATGGTCGTGAATTGATGACGGACGCCGATCCCGCCTGGTGGACTGGCCACGCGCCGATCCTCTTCCCGATCGTCGGGCGCCTGAATGGTGACACCCTCAGGCTCGATGGCGTTGAGTATCCCATGAAGCAGCACGGCTTCGCCCGCCGCATGCCCTTCGCGGTGATCGAGCAAGGCGCCGACCGGGCCGTCTTCCGCCTCACCGACAGCGACGAAACCCGTGCGGCCTATCCCTTCTCCTTCGCGCTCGACCTTGCCTTCCGTATCCAGGGGGCAACGCTCGACATCACCGCGCGAATCGAGAATCGCGGTGAGACCGCGATGCCCGCAAGCTTTGGCTGGCACCCCGCTTTCGCCTGGCCGCTGCCTTACGGCGCGCCGCGCGAGGATCACCGCATCGTCTTCGACCAGGAAGAGCCCGATCCGCTGCGCCAGATCGTTCCCGGCGGCCTGATCGGTGCCGTCCCGCGCCCATCCCCGCTCGATGGTCGCACCCTGCCACTGCGCGACGATCTCTTCCTCAACGACGCGCTGATCTGGGATCCGGTCCGCTCCCGCCGCGTCCGCTATGGTGCCTCGACCGGCCCGCAGCTCGACATCGCCTTCCCGGATACGGCCAAGCTCGGCATCTGGACCAAGCCCGGCGCACCTTTCATCTGCATCGAGCCCTGGCACGGCATCGCCGATCCCGAAGGCTATGCCGGCGACTTCACCGACAAGCCCGGCGTGTTCGCGATCGCCCCCGGCAGCGACTGGGGCTGCGCACTGCACGTGACGCTGACCGCGTAAGCCGCTAGGGCGCCCCGATGACTGGAATCTCCGACCGCCGCACCTTCGCGATCATCTCGCATCCCGACGCCGGCAAGACCACCCTGACCGAGAAGCTCCTCTATTTCGGCGGCGCGATCCATCTCGCCGGCGAAGTGAAGGCGCGCGGCCAGAACCGCCGTGCTCGTTCGGACTGGATGAAGATCGAGCAGCAGCGCGGCATCTCGGTCACCTCCTCAGTGATGACGTTCGAGAAGGACGGCCTGACCTTCAACCTGCTCGACACGCCGGGCCATGAAGACTTTTCCGAAGATACCTATCGCACGCTGACCGCGGTCGATTCGGCGGTGATGGTGATCGACGCGGCGCGCGGTATCGAAGCGCAGACGCGCAAATTGTTCGAGGTCTGCCGGCTGCGCTCGGTGCCGATCATCACCTTCGTCAACAAGGTCGATCGCGAGGGGCGCGATCCGTTCGAGCTGCTCGACGAAGTCGCCGACATCCTGCAGCTCGACGTCTGCCCGATGAGCTGGCCGGTCGGCATGGGCAGCGATTTCGAAGGCGTGTACGATCTCTACGCCAACACGCTGAGCCAGCCCGAAGGTCCATCGCGCGAATATATGGGCAAGCCGCTCAGCTTCACCGGGCTCGACGATCCGGCGCTTGCCAGGGTCCTGTCCGAGGACGGCCTGAGGAAGCTGCGCGAGGAGGCCGAGCTGGCGCAGGGCGGTTATTCCACCTTCGATCCGGCGGCCTATCGCCACGGCGATCTCACGCCGGTCTATTTCGGCTCGGCGCTCAAGGATTTCGGCGTGGCGGAACTGATCGCCGCGCTTGGCCAGCACGCCCCCGGCCCGCGCCCGCAGCCGGCCGATCCGGTGCCCATCGCGCCCGATTATGCTGAAGTCACCGGCTTCGTGTTCAAGGTCCAGGCCAACATGGATCCGCAGCACCGCGATCGCATCGCGTTCATGCGGCTCTGCTCCGGCACCTTCAAGCGCGGCATGAAGCTGACCCCGACCGGTCACGGCAAGCCGATCGCGATCCATTCGCCGATCCTTTTCTTCGCGCAGAACCGCGAACTCGCTGACGAGGCCTTCCCGGGCGACATCATCGGCATCCCCAATCACGGCACGCTGCGCGTCGGCGATACGCTCAGCGAGAAAGCGACGATCCGCTTCACCGGCCTGCCCAATTTCGCGCCCGAGATCCTGCGCCGCGTCGCCTTGAAGGATCCGACCAAGACCAAGCAGCTGCGCAAGGCGCTGGACGACATGGCGGAAGAAGGCGTGACTCAGGTCTTCTATCCCGAGATCGGGTCCAACTGGATCATCGGTGTGGTCGGCCAGCTCCAGCTCGAAGTGCTGCTCTCGCGCCTCGATGCAGAGTACAAGGTCGATGCCGGGCTCGAAATGGCCCCGTTCGACACGGCCCGCTGGGTCTCGGCGGCGGACCCGGCCGACCTCAAGGCCTTCATGGATCTCAACCGCTCCTCCATGGCCAAGGACCGCGACGGTAACCCGGTCTACATGGCGAAGACGGCCTGGGACGTGGGGTATGTCGCGGATCGCTATCCCAAGGTGAAATTCGCGGCGACAAGAGAGCGCTGATCTTCTTAAAGCCTCTCCCGCCGGGCAGGGGAATCGCATATGGCGGAAAGAGGGTCTGGCCAATTTCGATAGATTGGATTCTGTAGCGTCTCCTGGGTTGCCCGGGAGGATTGGATGCGGGGTTTTCAGGAGCTATTCGA